>JBCBMY010000007.1:0-311520 GCA_039822045.1 Pseudomonadota bacterium
GCGACTTTCGCCTTGAACGCAGGGCTGTGGTTCCGTCTTGGTCGTCTTGCCATCATAGCTCCTTCGTCCCAGCAAAGCTGCCGGATCCGGAGCAGAAAAACCACCTAACTCACCTGTTCAGATCTTCCGATCCACCTCTCTGTGTCGGTTGTAGTCCTCCTTCCATGCAGTGATCTTCTCGCGGACCTTGGTCAGCGATGAGAACAGGGTTTCGTTCAAGAGCTCGGTCTTAGGTAGCAAATGCACCAGATTGCTGGGTGGACGATGGTCTGGCAGTCGGCTGCAATAAGGCCATGAGCGATCCCCTTGTCATTCAGACCCTGACGGCCAAGCGCGCGGAGATCCTTGGGCAGATCAAGGCGTATGAGGCGCAGATTGCACATGCTCAGCACGATTTGGCGCATCTGAACGGAACGATGGAGCTGTTTGCAGCACCTGAGCGTCAGCGGGCGCGGTATCTGGTGAGCCACGGGTTCTTCAAGAAGGGCGAGATCGCCGACATTTGTGCGCGCCATCTGGCGATCGATGGGGAGATGACGACGCGCGAGCTGGCGGACCGCGTCATGGTCGCGCGCGATCTCGAGGTATCGGACACCGCGCTGCGGAACTCGGTGGTCTTCAAGGTTGTGCAAGCGCTGCGCCACGCCAAACGGCGCAAGCTCGTTCGGATGGTCGAGAAGCGCAAAGGGATGTGCGTTTGGGGCGCTGGCGACGCTGTCACACTGCGCGTCGTTGCCAATAGCCCTTCCACGAGCGACTGACGGGGGATGCGAGTGCGCCACTGATCAGCCGGTCGGCTAGGCGACCATTGCTCTCCTCCCGATGATCCTCAAGCCAGGCCGCATGCCCCGCGTATGCATTGAGGTATCGCCCGTCGACATGCAGATGCTGTCCGCCGATCATTCGTCTGAGGCGCGAGAAGAAGCTCTCGGCCAGATTGGTATGAGCGCCATCAAGGCTGTAGGCGTCAGAGTGGTTGATCCGGCGCATCTCGAAGTCGGGGTCCAGAAGATCCCAATGCGGGCCTTCATCGGCCGAGACCGAGGCGCCCGATGCGATCCGTTCCCTTGCAAACTCAACGCCTTGCGCCTCACGCAGGAAGCTCCGCGCCAAGGTCCGCCCACCACGCTGGCGCAGCACGACAACGACCCGACGCTTGCCGGAGAGGTTGCGTAGGAGCCGCCGGTCGATGCGATCTTCGCGCCGATTGGCCGGGCGCACATGCCCGCCGAACGCGGCCCCATCCACCTCGACCTCGCCGGACAGGCGCGCGTTGCGCGTCTCCGCCGCCATGGCTTCCCGCAGTTTGTGCATAAGAACAAAGGCTGTCTTATGCTGGACATCTAAGTCACGAGACATCTGCACGGCCGACAGGCCCTTGGATGCATTCACGAACAAGCAGATCGCCCCGAGCAGGTCGACGAATGAGAGTTTGCGCGAGGCGAATATCGTTCCTGAGGTCACGCTGAACTGCTTATGGCACGCCGCGCACTTGAACCGGCGCCGGCTCGAAAGGTCATAAACGTCGACGCACCCACAGGCCGGGCAGACCGGAGCCCCGTTTGTCTCCGGCCAACGCAACCGGCAAAACCGTTGGTACGCAGCCTCTTCGCCTTCCGAGAAGATCGACTTCAGCGACAGCGTTCTTGCAGCTGCCGACAAGAGAAAATGCTGCGCCATGGCGACCTCATAGTGAGCAGATGTTCACACTATGTTCTCATGCCGGCTGCCAATCAAGTCTTTGGTGCATTTGCTACCTAAGACCGCAAGAGCTCGTCCCGGAAGCTGCCGTTGAATGACTCGATGAATGCGTTCTGCATCGGTTTGCGGGGCGCGATGTAGTGCCAGTCGATCTGCGTTTCCTGGTACCACTTGAGCACCGCCATATTGGTCAGTTCCGTCCCGTAGCACGTCGGGAAGAGGCGCTGTTTTGAGGTTATGGCCACGCGCGTCGGGCCGCGATCGCTGTGAGCTCCCGTGTGACGCGCAGCCCTGAGAGCGAGGTGTCCGCGACCAGGGCCAGGCATTCGCGGCTGAAGTCATCCACGATGGCCAGCACGCGGAACCTGCGCCCGTCAGTGAAGGCGTCCGACACGAAATCGAGGCTCCAGCGTTCATTGGGGCGTTTCGGCACCAGCATTGGCCTGCGCGTTCCCAGAGCACGCTTCCGGCCTCCACGCTTGCGCACTTGCAGCTTCTCTTCACGGTACAGCCGCCTCAGCTTCTTCTGGTTCATCTGCCATCCTTGGCGTTCGAGCATCACATGCACACGGCGATATCCAAACTGGCGGCGCTCGGTTGCCACAGCCTTCATCGCCTTGCGTAACTCCGCATCGTCCGGACGCACACTGCGATACCGGACGCTCGACCGATCAAAGCCGAGAACAAAACGCGCCCGTCGCTGGCTCACCTCGTGCTCTCTGCGCAGATGCGCCACAGCATCCCGCCTTGCGCCAGGCGTTACCACTTTCGCGAGGCGGCATCCTTCAACATCGCATTGTCCAGCATCTGCTCGGCCAGGAGCCTCTTCAGCTTCGCGTTCTCGTCCTCGAGCGCCTTCAGCCTCCGGGCATCCGAGACGTCGAGGCCGCCATACTTCGCTTTCCATTGGTAGAACGTTGCCGAGCTGATCCCGTGTTCCCGGCATACATCTGCCGTCGCCACGCCGCTCTCCTGCCGCTTCAGGATCGCGATGATCTGCTCTTCGCTGAACCGTGATCTCTTCATACAGTCCGTCTCCTTGGTTGGGACGAACTCCTCCTCAAGTTGGAAGAGGAAACGGGCCTCAGGTCAATCAGGGTCGTGGTGAATGCTGAGACACGCTGCAAACAGTCGTAGCGCTCGCCTCCTACGCCAAGCAGGCCAAGGACGATCAGTTGGAGAAGTACGCCCAGCGCATCCGAGCCAGGGCCACACGGCGTGCTGGAGATCTTCTGAAGCAAATTGAGCCATCCGTTGGCGGCCGCCCCGTCACACAGGAAACTGGGGACGCCGCCGTCCCTAGTTCATCGCGCAAGTCTGCGGCGGCTGAAGCCGGACCGTCTGTCCGCCAAGCAAAGACCGCTCAGCGCCTCGCCAGCGTTTCCGATGATGAATTCGAGGGGGCAGTAGTGTAGGCCTGCGACCGAGAAGACTAGGCAGTGTTTGCTGCGCAATTTGCAGCCGTGGGCTTAGCGGTCAGCGTGTTGGCCGCGCTTCAACGAGACCTTCGCTTGAAGAGAAAAGCTCGAAAACGCCCGAAAGCGCCATCGGTGCTGCGAACAAGAAACCTTGCAGTCGATTACATCCGAGCTGTGCAAGTATCTCCGCCTGTTCGCGCGTTTCTACTCCTTCGGCGACAATTTCAATGTCGAGTGCAAGTCCAATGTCAACAATGGATCGGAGTAGTCGATGGGACTTCGAACTTGTTGAAACGGGAGCAACGAGGCGGCGGTCAATCTTCAGGCGGTCTGGGCCAATGCGTTGCAGCGCGACGACTGAGGCCCGCCCGCTGCCAAAATCGTCAATCTCCAGACCGATCCCAAACTCCCGAAGACGATCAAGGTGAAAGAGGAACGCATCGCTCTCTTCCTCAAGGAAAATCGTCTCAAGCAATTCGAAGCATACCTGACCTGGATAGGCTTCAACACTCCGGCGGATTGCGTCGAAGTCACTTTCGACAACCCGTTTCGCACTTACGTTGAACGAAAGCGAAGGAGGCGCGAGATGGGAGCGGAAGAACTGAGAACATTCACAGATGGCACGCTCAAAAATCATCCGATCAATGTCGGCCGCGACGTTGAGGTCCGTAGCTATCCTCAAAAAGCCAGAGGGGCTGACAATCCCTCTGTCGGGGTGCGCCCATCTAGCAAGCGCTTCGAGACCGACAATCTCACCAGTCTGGGCATCGACCTGTGGTTGGTAGAATGGGAGGAATTCGGCGTTCTCCAGTCCCCGCATTATCTCGTCCGCAAGGGTCTTGTTCTGACGGGCCTCTTCAAAGTCGGCCCGATCAAAGATGCCTAAGCGACCCCGACCTTGGCGTTTGGCCTTGTAGAGGGCGAGGTCTGAGTTGACCAAGAGCTCATCCGGGTCTGAGAGAGGCGTGCGCGCCAACCCAACCGAGGCGCCGAAGCGGCATTCCTTGCCCTCGAAGTGGGCTGGCCTCGATAGGCTAGCAATAAGGGACTTTGCAAGGCGCTCGGGTCTTCTAGACCCGGCAGACACGTACAGCAGCGCGATGAATTCGTCGCCTCCTATGCGCGAAACGACATCGTCGATCTCGACAAGATCCAGAATGCGTTTTGCGGTCTCAACTAGGACGTGGTCCCCCGCGGCGTGGCCCATCGTGTCGTTGATCTGCTTGAAGCGATCAAGGTCGATTTGCAGGACAGCGATTTCGCCGTCGCTCCCCGACTTGCGCTCAACGAACTCCTCAAGCTTCTGAGTAAGAAGCCGTCGGTTTCCAAGCCCCGTGAGGTCATCGCGTAGTGCCTTCTCCATGATTGCACGATTTGCTGCTTCGAGCTGGCGGGCGTATTCCTCGGCAGCGCGCCGGTGCCTAACGACTTCGCTCACATCCAGCCGCAGAACAACGTTCTCCCCTTTCTCCGTTCGGGAGCGCACCATTCTGAAGTGTCTATCACCTCTAAACTCAAAGTCTTCGACGCCAGGCGCGAGGACATCGGGGGTGTAGTACTCTTCGACCCACTCTTCTTCGCGCCCAATCGCCTCAGGTACTCGCCCTGATCGGGCAGCCTCCAGCAATAGTGCCTTCAGGCCGATGCCTGGCTTTAGGTCATCCGGTGCATCCGTCATCGACCGTGCATATGCCGGGTTCCAGACCAATAGAGCGTGATCTTTATCATATATTGCAAACGGATCGGGGAAGGCGTTGATCGCTGCAGCAAGAAGCGCACGCGCCTTTTCCGCGACCGCTTCGGCCTCCTTGAAGGCCGAGATGTCCCGGAACGTAGCACAAACATATCGGCCCTGGGACTCTTGCTCCTCAACAACGACAAAGGAAGCGCTCGCCCAAAGACGAGACCCGTCAGCACGGATAAGGACCGCGTCGGCTGTGAAGCTTGGATCTCCAGCAGCGAAGTGGGGCCTCACGGCCGAGATGAAGTCATGCCAAGTTTCTGAGTCATGGTACGCGTCGACAGACTTACCGACCACATCATGTGCGGCGTACCCAAGCTCCTCAGAGAAAGCTGAGTTGACGTAAACAACACGAGCGTTGTCGGCGTCATGCGCAATGTAGCCGATGGCAACTGGGTCGCTCGTCAGCTCCATGAACCTGCTTTTGAACGCTTCGAAGCTCACATGCACCTCGGTCATCTTCAGGTGGGATATGAGCTGCCGGTGTATTTCCCCTTAAGTTCAGGTCGAAGAACGAGCGGCATCAAAGGAAGGATACGCTTGAGAAGTGCTCCAATCATGCCCGCTCCACGGCCGCCCGGCGGGCCGGGGAGCTTCTTAAACAGGTTGAGCCAGCTAGCGGCGCACGATCAGACCTTGGACTGGTGTCGTTCCGGGGTGGGAAGGCTGCCGCCGCAAGGGTTGCGGAAATGTCCGCGCACCAACTCAAGCAGGCACAGCGTCCCTCAAGACGTAAACGCCGCAAGCGACGCCAGGGGGCCAGCCCCTCTGATCCCTTGCAGCGATTAGGTTCCAGACTCATTGAATTTCAGAGCCAGAAGATGACGGCGGCGCCGAGCGCGATGGCTGACAGGAAGACCTTCGGGCATCTGTCGTAACGGGTCGCCACACGGCGCCAATCTTTGAGCCGCCCGAACATGATCTCTATCCGATGGCGTCGCTTGTACCTGCGCTTGTCGTATCGCACCGGCTTGTCGCGCGACTTCCTGCCGGGGATGCAGGGGCGTATCCCTTTGTCTTGCAAGGCATCCCGAAACCAGTCTGCATCGTAACCTCGGTCAGCGATCAACCAGTCTGCGGTTGGCAAGCTGCTCAGGAGTGCCCTGGCGCCCGTGTAGTCACTGACTTGACCGGCGGTCATGAAGAACCGGATGGGGCGACCAAAGGCATCGGTGACGGCGTGCAACTCGGTGTTCATGCCGCCTTTGGTGCGTCCAATCAGGCGTCCACGCCCCCCTTTTTCAACCGCAGGCTCGAGGCCGTGCGATGTGCCTTCAGATAGGTTGCGTCGATCATGATCGCCTTGTGATCGGTATCCTCGGCAGCCAGCCCTTCCATGATCCGGGCAAACACGCCCTATCGCTCCAACGCTTCCAGCGCTTCCAGCGGTTGTAGAGGGTCTTGGGTGGGCCGTACTCCCTTGGGGCATCCGACCATCTCAAGCCGTTGCGATTGATGAAGATAATCCCGCTCAGCACACGCCTATCATCGACACGTGGCTTGCCATGGCTCTTTGGAAAATACGGCCTCAACCGAGCCATCTGCTCGTCGGTCAGCCAAAACAAGTTGCTCATAACGCCTCCTGAAGTTCAGGAGCTTGAATCAGCACGGTGCACCGACTGCAACCAAATCAATGGGTCTGGAACCTAGTCCGTAGGACATCGAGAAGACTGGTGACGTCCACGCTGCTTGCTTCGCCATTGGTGTCTCGATCCATGACCATGTCGTCATCGGCAATGGTACAGAGTACTCCTTCAAGGCCAATGGGCTTCTGTGAGGGTCGGGGCGAGTGCGATCAGTCAGTGGGCTGGTGGGTGGTGATTTGGGGATGACGCCGTGTTGGCATCCTAAAAACCATTATAAAACAAATGAATATTTCGAAATAGTGGCGGAGACGAAGGGATTCGAACCCTCGAGACGGTTTCCCGCCTACTCCCTTAGCAGGGGAGCGCCTTCGACCACTCGGCCACGTCTCCGTCGATCTCGATAAGGATCATACCCCTTGCGTACAAGCAGAAAACTGGGGCCATGGCTCGCCCACGCTTCGCACGGAGAAACGCGATCCTCTTTGGAGTAGGGTGTGGAGACGTGGAAGACGCGCGTAGTCCCGCGCAACATCCACACACTTGTCCCTAGTTTACTCCGGTTCCATGCGGGACCGCGACCGTGGCCTCAGCGTCGCGCCCTCGTCTCTTCTAGTAAAGGCGGCGGCGAACGTCCGCTCGGGCATTTGGCAAGCCCGTCCCGTCGCAGCTGGACTCGCGAGCACTTGCATCGCTTTATGCTCTTGCCGACCTTTCCATGCAGTTGGCCGAGAGATGCTACTGCCTATTCCCGACGCCCGGCCTCGACGTTTGCTCTGGGCTCATGCTGCAATCGCAGACGTGGCGGCGATCTAGTGATGAATGCGTAGGTTCAGACCTGAGATCGCCAAGCGCGTGTTTAGGAACCGAAACTTGGGAGGTCTCTTGAGGCGCGTGGACGAGAGTTGTTTCTGCGTCGGCGGCACATGGAGGCTCCTTTAGTGGGGCCGCGGGCCAAAGCGGGAACGTGATCGCCTTTCGTCTTACGACGCACCGTTGCGGCGCAGCGGCGAGCGCCTTCTCTCGCCAAGTCACGGATAACGCCCGCCTACTTCAGCCGATGGCAATCGCCTGTGAAAGAGATCACATGCAAGTGATCAAGCACGGACCGTTTTCAACAGAGAATGTGGCTACGCAGCCGAAGTGCAACTCGTCCCAGCCCCCTCAGCCTTCTATTGCGAAAGAGCGACGCAGACGTTCCGGTTCGGTTCGGCGCAAACTAACGCATCAGTCCCGCACGGCCCTTGGGGGGGCGGGTCAGATGGGCTGACGGCTCGTAGCAGGCAGTCGCAGCAAGAAAGTGCTCCTGTCTTGTGCGACGAGGACCAACCCGGGCGCGGGTGTTCTGGTCGAGAAAGGGGAATTCAGCTCCCTCGCCAGGTTGCGTCTCTTTGGTGCTGCAGGATGCGGCTGGCCAAACTTTGGAACCGGCTCGCAACGAAGCTCTGTAGTCGCGCCGGCGCGGGATTTGTGGCCTTCCCCGACAAGGAAAGAATGCCCAGGTTCCGGTCGGGGTGCGCGATCTTGAGCGGCAATTCGGTAAGGACCCGCTTGCTTCTTTGGAGAAAGACTACGGCGTAGGGCAAAACGGTCAACGCATCGGATTCCGAGAGGACGCTAATGACAGAAGACAGCGATCCGCCGGAGAAGCTGATCCGGAAGTCTTCTACGCCGATGCTCGAGACCGCGCGCTTCAGATCCTTGAAGAGCGGGCTGTCGGGGGGCGGCGCGATCCAGGGATACGGCGCGATGTCGGAGAGCCGAAGCGCCTGCTTTCGCGCCAGCGGGTGGCCGATCCGACATGCGATGACGTTGAGGCCGGGCAAGATCGACTGAAAGGAAACGTCCTCTGCCAGCGTGTCTCGTCGCATGGGGCAGATCGCGAAGTCCAGCGCTTCGCTGCGCAGCCGCTGAAGCAAGTCGTCAGCGTAGCCATAGGACTGATGCACATGAACGTCCGGCGACACGCGCTGGAACTCGGCAATCAATGGGGTGATGACGCCGTCCATGAAGACAGGCGTGCCTGCGACCCGCACCGAGCCTGCCTGACCACTACGGTACCGCGCTACAATGTTGGCGGCCGCATTGTCGGCATCCCTAATCTTGCGGCCCTGTTCGGCAAGGGCAAGCCCCAGTTCGGTGGGTTGCAAGGGGCGTTTTCCCGGGCGAAAGAGCGCCGCCCCGACACGGCTTTCCAACTGAGTCAGGGTCCGCGAGATGCTGGGCTGCGATTTGCCAAGTGCGCTTGCGCCCTCGGTAAGGCCCCCCTCGTCGACGATGGCAGCCACAATCTGCAGATGTCGCGGATCCAGCTTCATACCATTGGGTTATGTAGTGAGATGCAAATTCGATCAAGTTTCATCTCTGCGCCGGCTAGCGTTGAGACCAAGCTCGATCGGGAGGCACGATGTCGTATTTTCAGCCGAACTTTGTGGCCAAGTCCGCCTCCGTCCGTGTGCGGTTCGGCGCCGGCGCACGACACGAAGTGGGCGGGGAAATTCGCGGGCTGGGCGCCCAAAAGGCACTCATCCTCTCCACACCGCAGCAGTCGGACACGGCGCTGGAGTTTGCGGAAGGGATCGGCCCCCTCGCCTGCGGTGTGTTCAGCCGGGCCACAATGCACACCCCCGTTTCGGTTAGCGAGGAGGCGACGGAATATGCCGCGGAGCTGGGCGCCGATTGCGTGGTTGCCGTGGGTGGCGGGTCGACCACAGGCCTCGGCAAGGCGGTCGCCTATCGCACCGACCTGCCGCAAATCGTGGTGCCCACGACCTACGCGGGCAGCGAGGCGACCCCGATCCTCGGCCAGACCGAAGGCGGACGAAAGACCACGCTGACCGACGCCAAGGTCCAGCCTGAAGTGATCGTCTACGACCCCGAGCTCGTGGCCACCCTCCCTGTGCCGATGACTGTCACGAGCGCGCTAAACGCAATCGCGCATGCGGCCGAGGCGCTCTATGCGCGCGATCGCAACCCGCTGTCGACGGCCCTCGCCGTTGAGGGCATCAAGGCGTTTGCTGGATCTCTGCCGAAGGTTTTCGAGGCTCCCCAAGACCTGGATGCGCGGGGCGAGACACTCTATGGTGCTTGGTTGTGCGGAACCGTCCTGGGTCAGGTCGGCATGTCGCTGCATCACAAGCTTTGCCATGTTCTTGGCGGATCGCTGGATCTGCCCCATGCCGAAACTCATGCGATCATCCTGCCGCACGCCGTTGCCTTCAATGAGGCCGCGGTGGCCGACCAACTGGCGCCGGTTGCCGAGGCGCTTGGCGGCGAAACTGCGGGAGCAGCTTTGTACGATTTCGCGGGATCGATCGGTGCACCGACAGCCTTGAGAGACCTTGGGGTTGCCGAAGCTGAGCTTGAGCGGATCGCCGGCATCGCAACCGAGAACCCTTACTGGAACCCGCGACCGATCGATCAGGACGCGATCCGCGCGTTGCTGCAGAACGCCTTCAACGGCGCGCCGCCATCCGCCTGACATCCACAGATCTTTTTGGGAGGAAAGACATGCTGACCCGCCGCACCCTGTTGAAGTCCACGGCCGCCACGGGCCTGTCCCTCGCCGCAGCGCCGCTCGCCGCGCCTGCGATCGCCCAGGGCGCCAAGATCCGTCTGGGCTATGTCAGCCCGCAATCTGGCCCCCTGGCCGCCTTTGCCGAAGCCGACCAGTACATTCTGGATGCGTTCGCCGGAACCGACGCCGGCGCCAACTTCGAGGTGATCGTCAAGGACAGCCAGTCGAACCCAAACCGGGCGGCCGACGTGGCGCGTGAGCTGATCATCGACGACGAGATTGACATGATGCTGGTTGCTTCGACGCCGGAGACGACCAACCCCGTGGCCACGACGTGTGAGAACGAGGAGATCCCCGTGATCTCCACGGTCGCGCCCTGGCAGCCCTGGTTCATCGGACAGCAGGGCAATCCGGGCGATCCTGGGAGTTGGGAACCGTTCTACTACGCGTTCCACTTCTTCTGGGGTCTTGAGGACGTGATCGCCGTCTTCACCAACATGTGGGCGCAACTGGACACCAACCAATCCGTCGGCGCGCTCTTTCCCAACGATGGGGACGGCAATGCGTGGGGCGACCCGGTCGTGGGCTTTCCCCCTGTTCTTGCCGACCAAGGCTTCGCACTGACCGACACCGGCCGCTACCAGAACCTGACCGACGACTTCTCGGCTCAGATCAACGCCTTCAAGCAGGCGAGCGTCGAGATCGTGACCGGCGTGGTGATCCCGCCCGATTTCACGACGTTCTGGACGCAGGCCAAACAGCAGGGCTTCACGCCGAAAGCGGCCTCGATCGGCAAGGCAATCCTGTTCCCGCAGGCCGTCGAAGCCCTTGGTGATACCGGACACAACCTGTCGTCCGAAGTCTGGTGGTCTCCGGCCCATCCCTTCTCCTCGTCCCTCACCGGGCAAAGCGCCGGAGAGGTCGCGACCGGGTTCACCACGGCAACCGGCAAGCAGTGGACCCAGCCGATCGGCTTTGTGCACGCGCTCTTCGAGGTGGCGGCGGACGTGATGGGCCGGGTGACGGACACACGCGATCCCGACGAGGTGGCCGATGCCATCTCGGCGACAAGCCTCAACACCGTCGTTGGACCCCTGTCCTGGAGCGGCGACGGCCTGCCGCCTTTCGCCCAGCGCAACGTCGCCAAGACCCCACTGGTCGGTGGCCAGTGGCGGCTGAAAGAGGGCGGCGGCTATGACCTCGTGATTGTCGACAACAAGACCGCGCCGGATGTGCCGACCGGCGGGGTGATGGAAGCTATCACCGCCTAACCCGAACCGCGCGGGCGGGCCCTTGCCCGCCCCTGATCTTCCCCGAACGGCCGCGATCTGCGCCCGACGGAGCCCCCATGACCATTCTTTCTCTCAACGACGTGTCTAAGAGCTTTGGCTCGCTGAAGGTGACCGACGGTGTGACCTTCGACGTGCCCCGGGGCCAGGCACTGGGCATCATCGGGCCGAACGGCGCGGGCAAATCCACGTTGTTCAACCTGATCACCGGAAACCTGATGTCGGATGCGGGCAAGATCCACTTCGATGGGCAGGACGTGACGAGGGTGCCCGCGATGCAGCGCTGCCTCGACGGTGTGGGGCGGTCCTTTCAGATTCCGCAACCCTTCGAGAAGCTGACGGTGTTCGAGAACCTTGTCGTGGCTGGCGCGTTCGGGCGGGACACCTCGGAGCGCGAGGTGACCGCGATGTGCGCCGACGTGCTCGAACGGACCGGCATGATCGCTCGGTCCAACACACCGGCGGGCCAGCTGACCCTTCTCGAGCGCAAGCGCCTGGAACTCGCCCGCGCCATGGCCACCGGCCCACGCCTCCTTCTCCTCGATGAGATCGCGGGCGGCCTTACGGATGCTGAGTGCAAATCGCTGATCCAGACGATCAAGGACATTCATGCCGAGGGTGTGACGATCATCTGGATCGAGCACGTGCTGCACGCCCTGACCTCGGTCGTGGAGCGTCTGCTGGTGCTCGACTTCGGCAAGGTGATCGGCATCGGCGATCCGACGGAGATCATGGAGAGCCGCGAGGTCAAGGAAATCTACCTGGGGATCGAGGTATGAGCGGGCTTCTGGAAACCAGGGAGCTCACCGCCTCCTACGGCGATTTCCAGGCTCTCTTCGGCGTCGATATCCGATTGGACCGGGGTGAGACGATCGCCATCATCGGCGCGAACGGGGCCGGCAAGACGACGCTTATGCGCTCGCTCTCTGGCGTTCTGAGCAATGCGCCCGAGATGATTCAACACAATGGCGACGCGGTGGGCGCCCTGCCGTCGGACACGATCATGAAGCGCGGGATCGCCATGGTGCCCGAGGGGCGCAAGCTGTTCCCGTCGCTGTCGGTCGAGGAAAACCTGATCATTGGCGGCCAGCACAAGGGTGGCCGCGACCTGGGTGACAAGATCGACGCATTGATTTCGCGCGTGACGGGCAAGCCCGATCCCACGACCCTGATGGGCGACCACTATGGCTCGGGCTACTGGTCGCTCGACACGATCTACGAGCTATTCCCGATCCTGAAGGAGCGGCGCAACAACCCGGGCACCGCCCTGTCCGGGGGTCAGCAGCAGATGGTCGCGATTGGCCGGGCGTTGATGTCAAACCCTGACGTGCTGCTCTGCGATGAGATCAGCCTCGGGCTGGCCCCGGTCGTCATCAAGGACATCTACGCCGCCCTGCCCAAGATCAAGGAGTCCGGCGCCAGCGTCATCGTGGTCGAACAGGACATCGGTCAGGCCCTGAAGGTCGCCGACCGCGTCTATTGCATGATGGAGGGCCGCGTGACCTTGACCGGCCGCCCGGGCGAGATCAGCCGGTACGAGATCCACGACGCCTATTTCGGAGCAGCGGCATGATCTGGGTCGATACGCTTGTGCAAGGCATTCTGCTGGGCGGCCTCTATGCGCTCTTTGCCGCCGGACTGTCCCTCGTGTTTGGGATCATGCGGCTGGTGAACCTCGCCCATGGCGACCTGATCGTTCTCGGCGCCTACCTCATCCTGATTGTCGTCACGGCGACCGGCGCCAATCCGATCATCGCTGCCGCCTTGGCCGCGCCGATCATGTTTGTGGTCGGATGGATCCTGCAGAAGGTCGTTCTGAACCGGACGCTGGGAGAGGACATCCTGCCGCCCCTGTTGGTGACGTTTGGTCTGTCCATCGTATTGCAGAACGCGCTCTTGGAGGGCTTCTCCGCCGACAGCCAGCGCATCAGCTTCGGCACGCTGGAAACTGCATCGGTGTCCGTCGGCCCGATCAGCATGGGCGTTCTCCCCCTGATGACCTTCGGCACCGCGGTCCTGACGATCATCGTGCTGAACCAGATCTTCTATCGCACGGCCATTGGCCGCGCCTTCCGGGCGACGTCCGACGATGCGACGACCGCCGGCCTGATGGGTATCCGCCCGGGACGGGTATTTGCCACGGCGACTGGGCTGGCCATGATCGTCGTGACGATTGCCGCGCTTTATCTTGGCACGCGCGCGAACTTCGATCCGTCCATCGGTCCGGCGCGTCTGATCTATGCCTTTGAGGCGGTGATCATCGGCGGGCTCGGCAGCCTTTGGGGCACGCTTGCCGGCGGCGTCATCATCGGGGTCGCTCAGACCCTTGGCGCTGCAGTCAATCCAGAATGGCAGATCTTGGCAGGCCACGTCGCGTTTCTGATCGTTCTCCTTGTCCGGCCGCGCGGTCTCTTCCCCCGGGGGAACACCTGATGTCGAGCTATGCTGTCTCCACCCGCACCCCCGCCTCGAGCATCGCTCTGGTCACATGCGGGATACTCATCGTCCTTTTGTACCTCGCGCCCATGGTTGCCTCCCGCGGGCTTATTCAGGACCTTTTCTTCATCTTGACGATGCTGACTTTGGCTCAGTTCTGGAACCTGCTGGCGGGCTATGGCGGCCTAGTGTCCGTCGGTCAGCAAGCCTTCGTGGGCATGGGGGCCTATGCCCTCTTCGGCGGGGTCATCCTCGGCGGGCTGGACCCGGTTACGGCGGTCCTTCTGTCAGGCATTGCGGCCTTCCTGCTCGCTATTCCCACCGCATTCTTCGCCTTTCGCCTTCAGGGCGCCTACTTCGCCATCGGGACCTGGGTCATCGCTGAGATTGCCCGGCTGAGCATCGCGCAGTGGAAGGCCGTGGGCGGCGGCACCGGCACGTCGCTTCCGCGAGAAGCGATGCGCGAGATGATGTTCGTCGAGACAATCGCAACCGCATTCGACGTCCGCTCCTCCGCTGCGCGCGATATCGTCGCCTACTGGCTGGCCTTGACCCTTGCCGTGGCGACCATCGCCGGGATCTATTGGCTCCTTCGCACCAAGCGCGGGCTCGCGCTCGCCGCCGTCCGCGACAATGTCGAAGCAGCAAAGTCTGTCGGTGTGGATGCCGGCCGGATGAAGTGGTTCGTCTTCCTGACCGCTGCTTTCGGCACCGGTGTCGCCGGTGGTGTGATCTATATGCAGAAGGCCCGCATCTCACCTGACGCCGCCTTCAGCGTCACGGACTGGACGGCGTACGTAATCTTCATTGTCGTCATCGGCGGGATTGGAACCATCGAGGGGCCGATCATTGGCGTCCTCGTTTTCTTCCTGCTGCAAAGCCTGCTGGCCGACTATGGCAGCTGGTACCTGATGGTCCTTGGCCTGATCGGGATCTCGGTGATGCTTTTCGCCCCGCGTGGCCTCTGGGGGCTCATCTCCGAGCGCACCGGGCTCCAGCTCTTCCCCATTCGCCGCCGCCTGACCGGTGGCATGCTTCTCAACAAGGAGGATTGAGAGATGCGCACCCTGATTGCCAGCGTCGCACTGGCCACCCTCGCCGCGAGCCCGCTCGCCGCCCAAGGCCTGCCAGGCATGACCGGGATCGACCATGTGGGCTTTACCGTGCCTGACGTCGCCGCCGCCACGGAGTTCTTCACCGAGACCATGGGCTGCGCGGCATTCTACCCGCTCGGGCCGTTCTCCGGTGGTGAGAGCACCTGGATGCAGGACCACCTCAATGTCGACCCGAAGGCCGAGATCCCGACGATGCGGCTCGTGCGCTGCGGCAACGGCGCCAATTTCGAGATCTTCGAGTACACCGCCCCGGAACAGGCCGACATGCCGCCCCGCAACTCCGATGTTGGTGGCCACCATATCGCGTTCTACACGACCGACATGGACGGTGCCGTGGCCTATCTGCGCGACAAGGGCCTCGTCGTTCTGGGTGATCCCACCACCATGACCGATGGCCCGAGCGCCGGCGAAACCTGGGTCTACTTCCTTGCGCCCTGGGGCATGCAGCTGGAGCTCGTCAGCTATCCCGATGGAAAGGCCTACGAATCCGATTTCGACACCCGTCTGTGGGACCCCCGGTCCTGAACGCAATCATTTGGGAGGCGCCGCTATGGCACAGATTGAAACAGATGTCCTGATCATCGGCACCGGTCCCGCCGGTTCGGCCACGGCGGCGCTCCTGTCGTCCTACGGGATCGAGAACATGGTGGTCAATCGCTACCGATGGCTGGCCAACACGCCTCGCGCCCACATCACCAACCAACGCACAATGGAGGTGCTGCGGGACCTGGGCCGAGAGGTTGAGGACGAGGCGTATATGCACGCCGCCGACCAAGATCTGATGGGCAACAACGTATTCTGCGAAAGCCTCGCCGGCGAAGAGATCGGGCGCATGCAGAGCTGGGGCAACCACCCTCTTTCGAAGGCCGAGCATCTGCTGTCTTCGCCCTGCATGATGAACGACCTGCCGCAGACCTTTATGGAGCCGCTGCTGTTCAAGACCGCCTGTTCTCGTGGGACGCAGGCTCGGATGTCCACTGAATATCTCAGCCACGAGCAGGACGCAGACGGGGTAACCTCGACCCTGCGTGACCGCCTGTCCGGGCGCGAGTTCACCGTGCGCTCCAAGTACCTGGTCGGCGCCGATGGGGGCAACAGCCTCGTCGCCGAGCAAGCCGGGCTGCCGTTCGAGGGCGAGATGGGCGTCGGTGGGTCGATGAACATTCTGTTTAGGGCCGACCTTTCGAAGTACGTCGCCCACCGCCCTAGTGTGCTTTACTGGGTGATGCAGCCCGGCGCCGATGTTGGCGGGATCGGTATGGGCCTGGTCCGCATGGTGCGCCCCTGGAACGAGTGGCTGATCGTCTGGGGCTACGACATCAACCAGCCACCGCCGGACGTTGACCATGCCATGGCGACCGAAGTTGCCCGCCAACTGGTGGGTGATCCGGACCTGGAGATTGACCTGATCTCGGCCAATACCTGGACGGTAAACAACCGCTACGCGACCAACATGCAAAAGGGCCGGGTGTTCATCATGGGCGACGCCGCCCACCGGCATCCACCGTCGAACGGTCTGGGCTCCAACACCTCGATCCAGGACAGCTTCAACCTTGCCTGGAAGCTGGCGGCTGTGCTGAAGGGGCAAGCTGGAACCGGGCTCTTGGACACCTATTCGGTGGAACGTGCACCCGTTGCCAAGCAAATCGTCACCCGCGCCAACCAGTCCATCGGCGAGTTCGGTCCCATTTTCGAAGCGCTTGGCATGGCCGAAGGGGTCGATCCGGACATCATGCAGAAGAACCTTGTGGCTCGCTGCGACGCGACCCCGGACGCGGAAAAGCAGCGCGAGGCCATCCGCGACGCCATCGCCTTCAAGAAGTACGAATTCGACGCCCATGGGGTCGAGATGAACCAGCGCTACCGGTCCGAGGCTGTCGAACCCGACGGCCAAATCGAGCCCGCCTTCGAGTTGGATGCCGAACTGCATTACCAGCCAACGACATGGCCGGGTGCGCGTCTGCCCCATGTTTGGGTCTATGGCCACGATACGGGCGATGCGGTCTCTACGCTCGATCTCTGCGGGCATGGCAAGTTCACCATCCTCACCGCCATCGGCGGAGAAGCCTGGAAAGACGCCGCAGCAAAGGTTGCCGCCGAAACCGGGCTGGCTATCGACGTCCACGTCATCGGCCCGCGTCAGCCCTACGTCGATCACGGCGGCGACTGGGCAAGGGCGCGCGAGATTTCAGACAGTGGCTGTGTCCTGGTGCGCCCCGATCACCATGTCTGCTGGCGCGCTGAAACCATGTCCGAAAACCCCGAAGGAGACCTGCGCCGCGTGTTCGAAAAGGTCCTCGACATGAACTCGCGCTCGGTCGCCCGTGCCGCAGAATAGGGAGATCCGCAATGCTCGATGATCACGAGAAGGGTTATTTCACCGAAGAGAATTCCGCCGAGGTTGTTTCGGGCCGGAATGCAAATGCCAAGGACGCACGGCTGGCCGAAGTGATGGAGGTCTTCACCCGCCACATCCACGCCGCGATCAAGGAGGCCGAGCCCACCTATGAGGAGTGGTTCACCGCGATCAAGTTCCTCACGGATGTGGGCCATAAGTGCGACGACTGGCGCCAGGAGTTCATCCTGTTGTCCGATGTCATGGGCGTTTCGATGCTGGTGGATGCGGTGAACTCGCGCCGCCCCACGGGCGCCTCGGAAAACACGGTGCTGGGGCCGTTCCACGTGGGCGATGCGCCGGAATATGCGATGGGCACCAACATCTGCCTCGATCAGAAGGGCGAGGACATGCTGGTGCGCGGCAAGGTGACCGACGTGGATGGCAACCCGCTCGAAGGGGTCAAGATCGACGTGTGGCAAGCCAATGACGAAGGCTTTTATGACGTGCAACAGAAGGGAATCCAGCCAGATTTCAACCTGCGCGGCGTGTTCCGGACAGGGGCCGATGGCACCTACTGGTTCCGCGCCGTGCGCCCGAAGCACTATTCCATTCCGGACGACGGCCCTGTGGGCATGTTGCTGGAGCAACTCGGCCGGCATCCGTTCCGGCCTGCCCATCTCCACTACATTGTGGAGAAGGACGGCTTCGACACCCTGACCACTCATATCTTCGACCCAGAAGACCCCTACATCAACTCTGACTCGGTCTTTGGGGTCAAGGAGAGCCTGATTGCCGAATTCAATCGGGTCGATGATGCGGCCCGCAGTGCAAAGGCCGGGTTCGACGGCCCCTACTGGGATGTTGAGTTCGACTTCGTCCTGGCGCCGAAATGACGGAAAAGCCGTGCATCATCTGTGTGGCCATCACCGGGTCGGTTCCGCAGAAATCCGACAATCCGGCCGTTCCCATTACGGTGAGCGAGCAGGTTGAGAGCACTCAGGCGGCCTTCGAGGAAGGGGCGGCGATCGCTCATTGCCACGTGCGGATGGACGATGGCTCACCCACGTCAGATCCGGACCGTTTTGCGGCGCTCAAGGAGGGATTGCAGAAGCATTGTCCGGGCCTGATCATTCAGTTTTCGACCGGTGGCCGGTCCGGCGCCGGTAAGACCCGGGGCGGCATGCTTCCGCTCCAGCCCGATATGGCGTCGCTGACCGTGGGCTCGAACAACTTTCCGACGCGGGTCTACGAGAATCCGCCCGATTTGGTCGATTGGTTAGCGGGCGAAATGCAGACCTACGGCGTCAAACCGGAAATCGAAGCGTTCGACCTGTCACACATCTTCCAGGCCGCCCAAATGGCGTCGGACGGTCGCCTGAACGGGCCGCTCTACGTTCAGTTCGTGATGGGCGTCAAGAATGCCATGCCGGCCGACAGACCATCCTTCGACTTCATGCGCGAAACGCTGGCGCGGTTGGCTCCGGATGCGGAGTTCTGCGCGGCCGGGATTGGCCGGCATCAGTTGGAAGTGAATGAGTGGTGCATTTCCAATGGCGGGCATTGTCGGACGGGCCTGGAGGACAATGTGCGGATTAACAGGGATACGCTCGCGCCGTCGAATGCGGCTTTGGTTCGGCGCGCTGTGGAGATGTGTGAGAAATATGGTCGACCCGTCGCAACGATCGAAGAAGCCCGACGCATCCTTTCGCTGTGAAGACTTTCGCATGCGGCACTCCAGCCGTTCAGCTCCATTAGGGTGGGCCACGCCTTGTCAGCGCACTGGATTCTATTGGCTCAACCCCGGAAGCTGGACCACCCGAGGCGCGAGGTTCAGCCTGTTGGACAGCCCTGGGCTTGTTAGCTTGGTAATCGGTGGTTCGTCACGGATCGCTGCATGGGTCTCGCTTCATTGTATGTACGGCGCCGGAATTTACTGCGATCGGCAGAAATAGTCGGTGCGGGCGCACTGGCCCATCGATCTCGTCGATCTTTTCAGGGTGCTGAGTTAAACGCAAAACCTCCTCCGCAGATGGCTCACGAGAATCTGACGCAATGAGATGGATCTGAATACGATGCTTCGAGTCGTCGAATTGGCGCCAGAATGAGGTCGTGCCCAATCTCCTGCGTTCGATGATCTTTAAAGCTTCTTCAGCACTTCGTCCGATCTCTTGCGATCGCAGGGAGTAGCAGCGGTGCTAGAGCATAGGGTACGCTGCGAACGCCCGCTCAGCCGCCCGCTGGCACGACCCGGATCGGGAGATTCCCGACAAGTTCCTGCAACAGCGCCTCTCTTCCACCGTAGTCCGGTGCGTCGTTCAGCCCGTTGCCGATGAGTTGGACAATCGCGGGGGAGCCTACGAACTTGTTGTGACTGTCGGTTCGGCTATCCTTGATGGCTGTTAGGTCGATGGCGTTCACCCCCAATCTTGCAATTTCATCGGCATTTGCAGCTCCAACCCTCGGCACGCCGCCTGCGATCCACCGAGACACATTCAGCGCGTAATCTTCTTCCGACAATAGGACGTAAATGTCGTCCTTGAGCGGCTCCAATTGCTGGATTTGACTGCGAAAGAGATCCAAATCGATATCTGGTGATGCAAGTACGATTCCTTCCAAGCTGCCATCGTTGAAATCGAGTTCACCCTCTTGCACGGCGTCGACCAAGCCCTCCATCGTCAGGAAACCGCCCATGGAGTGGGCGAACACAAAGTAGCCTTTTGCAATCGATTGGCTGACGAGGTCACCGGCTTGGAGCAGTTTCGGTCGCGCGATGAGGGCGCTGTTCATATCGTAGACATATTCGGAAATCCGCCCGGCGGACGCCCAGGTGAATAGAACCGGGACGCCCTGGAACCCAGTATCCTCGACAAATTGCGCTGCCCGCAGGATCGCGGTGCTGGCCGTGGTGTTGTACCCGTGGACAAAAAAGAGAACGTCGCGCTGATCCGGCGAACGCTGCGCCAATTCGCGGTTCAATGCGTCGAGAAAGGCCCGATCCTGTGTGTAAATCGTTGGATCGACAACGGCGAACTCGGTGCGGGGATCGGGCGGAAGTGATCTCGGGCGCTCCAGTCGGCCGATTTCATGATTGGGCGGGATTGAAACGGTCACCGAGGCGAGGCCCAACTCGTCGGCACGCAGTTCCGAGAAGAGTGCACCGACCACTTCGCTGTCTTCGCGGGTGGTCGCGATGAAAACCTTGTGCAGGGAGACGCCGGCGACCGAACGCGCAGGCACGGCAGGATTATCGATCCCGATCAATGGTGGCAGCGGCCCGCAGGCCGCGAGCAGGGCAACCAAGGCCCCAAAACACCACGCTCGTAGTTGCAGAACTAGGTTCACGCACAATCCCCCTGATGATGCCGACGCGCCGTGACACCCCGGGCCGGCACGTCTCGCCGCGACACGCCAATCCCGGCCAGGTTTGCGCCGAGCCCTATCCGACCCACCCCGGTACAGCGCGAACACCACGCGCTGCATCTTGAGTAGTCAAGACGTTGCACTCTTCCTTGCAACGAACGCCCCCTCAAGCCCGCACCTGTGACAGCTGCAGCGAATGTTGACGTCGCTATATGCGCCATGAATTCCCTCAGCCCAGCGCTGAACAAAGGGGACTTGGTGCGCCTGCTTGGCACGGCCAACTCAGAGCCCATCTCGTTGGGCTGCCGGATTTCTTCGGTGACACGCTCTGCTGACTGGGGAGCCCCTTCGATGAAGCTGTGCAATTCGGTTGCCGTTGCGGTGCCGGCCACATACATGCGTCCCTCCCGGGCGAACTTGTTTGGCGCTTCCGGCACCCGCACGGACATGCCCCGGCCCTTCAGTGCGTGTGCGGCGGCGATCCCGGCAAGCTACCCTCTGAGGATCACAACGCCCGCCGCGTCAGATCCCGGCGCTGGCGCGGTTTGAGCGAAACCTCCCGAAGCCGTCGTTGCAGAGGCCCGTGTGTCTCTGCGGGTCGCGGTTGTGATGCCTCCTGATCGTCGCAAGCCTACCCTGTCAAGTTACAAGTGGGGCGGGTTTGCTTGCTGACCTGACAAGCGGCAAGTGCCTCTAAACGTCGGGTCATCGGGTGGCGAAGGCAGTATTTCGCGCGGATGGGACAGCCCACCACGAAACTGCCTGTCGCGCGCTGGAAGCACTGAAAGATCTCTCGATTGAAAAGGGCATCAACGATATTTCGATGCGGTATGTGCCGAAGCGGCTCGGCATCTCGCTCGCGGCGCTAAAGGACCACTACCCAAGCACGGCCACCCTCCTTGGCGCACTCAGAGACGCGGTTGCCGAAGAGTATCCCGACATGTCTCAATCACAGGCCCTTCGCGGCAACGTTCATCGCGTCCCTGATCGATGGGGCATGTACGCCGCACAAGGCGGCCGTAGATCTCGGGGCGCGCAAGGAGGATCTAGTCTAGGCGCTGATCCGCGTCGCGAAGGGCGTTCCAGATGTGACCAGCAGGTCAGGCCCCCCGAACTAGACTGATGCCTAGGCTCAGGCCCCGCTGGCTCCCGAAGCCTGAAGATGCCGGTTGAAGCAAGTGTGACAGCCGACCGGATGGCTTTGGGGCAGCGGTCGTAGAGGGCGGCGATCCAACATCACTTCAATGCAGGCCCGCTGCGTGTGGTCGACGCTCGGATTGCCGCGCGATGGTGACGACGCGTGCGAGACGCGACGTCTGGGCCCCGCTCAACCAGGTGGATCGCATATATCACCGAATGCTCTTCACGCCGGGATTAGGCGGCAAGACCCTGACCAATGGGGTTTGACCTTAGTGCTTGTCGCGGTCGAGCCGCGCGGCGATCCACTGGAGGATCGATAAGCCAAGGAACGTGCCGGTGAGCCACAGGACGAACCGAAACTCGAAGAAAACCGTGCGCCGCAATTGGCCGAGTTCGGACCATCCCCACCAGGCCGCACCGGCACCGGTCAAAGAAAGAACGATGGCGGTGACGCGGCCGAACGTGAGTTTCTCGATCATTGCGCGAGCCTCAGCGTCTCGGGGTCGAGCCGGAACACGGCCAGCGTGCCGTGCCGCTCGAGATGCCCCTCGACTTCGACCAACAACGCGGTGTGTCGGAAGACATCCTCTGGCACGGGGCCGCCATCGGGGCCCGCCATCAGGAAGAATTCGGCCCCGGCCGCAGGCGCCGTCGACACAAAGACGGGCGGCACGCCGCCAGCGATGCACAGGTTGGCGCAAGCACGGTGAGCGAGCCCAGTGCCCGGACGCATCGCACCCATCAGGCACTTGCCGTCGCAGATCTCTCCGGTCAGGCGCCACCGGCCGAGATCTTCGACTGGGACCGGCACGACCGGGCCCTCGGCGGCTTCAAGTCCGCTTGCGTTGCCGCGCAACTGCAGCCCTGTGAGGTCCCCTCGCAGCAAGCGCGCGCCCCGCACGGTCACGCGTTGGCCATCGAACGCCGCGCTGCGCTCCCGCACGCCGATCTTGCCAGGGCCGGAGAGGATCAGCGCGTCGCCCGGGTCGAACCCCTCGCTTTGTTCCACGTGGACAACGGGGTAGGGGTCAAGCACCAAGGTCCCCACAACCTCGGTCGGGCCGCGAAACGCGCCATCGCCCGGGTCGGGCTGGGTCGCGGCGACGAGCCAGCCCAGGATGGCGGCAAAGGCCAGAGCGCTTATGGCGAAGCTGATCAGAAACGGGCGCAATGCGGCGGGCGGCGCTGCCCAGCCGATGAAGAAGGGCTCGGTCTTCTCGTTCATGCGGGCACCTCAGCGGCGTGGGGCTGATCCGATACGGGCAGAGGGGTCTGCGCCGTGCCGGGGGGGCTGGCGCGACGGTCAATCTCGACCCGGCGGCCTTTGCGGCGCAGCCGGTAGGTCGGCACCTTCTCGGTGAAAGGCGCGGGGCTCTGGCCGTCGGTCAAGCGGTATTGGAAGCCGTGCCAGGGGCAGGTGATGCAGCCGTCGATGACGCGCCCCTCGCCCAGTGGCCCGTTCTGATGGGCACAGGCGTTCGACACGGCATAAAGCTGTCCCTCATGGCGGAACACGGCCGCCCGTTCGGACGCCGACAGGCGAACGATCCGCGCACGGCCGTCCTCGAGCGCGTCGGCATCGGGCACCTCCACCCAATCTCCCGCACCGGCCCGAGCCTCGGCCCGGCCCTTTCGAAATGCAGCAACGTGCAGCCCAGCCACCGCACAGGCACAAGCGGCAAAGACGATGGCGAAGGCGGGGTTTGTCGCTGACTGAAGATATCCCAGCGCCACATGGCCCACCACCGCGAAGTAGGCCGGATAAATCAGCAAGTGCAGGCTCTTCCAGATCGGTGCGCCAAGGAAGGACAGCCAGAAGTCGTGGCTTGTGGCCGCCAGGATCCCAAGACAGATCAGCGCGAAAAGGCCCAGGGGCTCGATGGGAAAGCCCAAGAGGCCGCCGGACGGAACCCAGGTCAGCAGCGCCTCGTAGCGGTCGGTCGGGATGAAGTTGTAGTACCAGTTGAAGACGTAAACGACGTGGGTGAAGGCCACCGCTGCCGTCAGCACCCCGAGATGTCTGCGATTGTAGAGCAAGGGCAGGAATCGCCGGTCGAGCCGCGCGAGAGGGCCGATGCAAAGCGCCAGCGTTAGCAAGAAGAACGCGCAGGACCCGAACGCCCGCATGCGCACCGTTGCCCCATCAGTGCCGCGCGTGACGTCCGCTTCGGGCAGGCCGAGACGCAAAAACGCGAGGATGTAGATGGCAATGAACAGAACCAGGACGGCGTCGTACCACCACTTGAAGGCGTTCCATTGAACGGGGACGTACTTGACGCTCATGCAGGGGCCTCCAACAGAACGGACGGACGCTCGATCGGCCCGTCCTGCCGTAGGACGAGCGCAGAGAGGATCGCGACGGGAATGAGCAAAGCCAGAAGCAGCGCCAGCGCCAGCTGTGGCGCGATCGGCGGCCGGTGGCGGGCCTGCGCGTCGCCGCGCCCTGTCTCCAACTGGAACCAGCGCCAGAGAACGAGCGGCCAGAGCAGCACAATGCCCGGGATCAGAAGCGTCCGGAAGACCCATGACCCAACGGCGCTGTCGTCGATCCGGTCCAGACCAAAAGCGAGAAAGGGAACGGCAGCGGCCAGGCCGATCCAGCCATAGATCTTGGCAAATATCAAAAGGCTGGCTGCCATGGCGTCGCTTCGGCCCCGTCTTGCTTTGTGTCGTTCGTGGGCCAATCGCGCCGGTGGAGCCAGCGCGAAGACCTCGGCTCACGCGATAGTGTCGGTGCGTTTCAGCCGATATGCTACATCGAAATTTAACCGACCATTTCAGAGTGACAGGACCATGACGGCATCTTTTTCACGTCGCCGCATCCTAAGTGTCAGCGCCGGAACGCTGGGCCTGTTCGGTCTTGCGGGAGGCGCCGGTTTTGTCGCCTGGTACCATGGGGGAGAGGGCAGCGGCCGGGTTCTAACCCCGGCAGAGGCCTACGACCAGGCGACGCGGGGCGACCTGATCCTCGTCGATATCCGTCGACCCGATGAATGGGGATTGACGGGCGTTGGGGCCGGGGCTGTGCCGCTCGACATGCGGCGCGATGATTTTACGGCGGAACTGAGCGGTTTGGCCGGAGGCGATCTCGGCGCCGACATCGCCGTGATTTGTGCGCGGGGGGTCCGGTCGCGGCACCTTAGCCGCAGATTGTCCGAGGCCGGGTTCACCCGAGTTCATGACGTGCCCGAGGGCATGCTTGGCTCGGGCGCCGGGCCGGGCTGGCTGGGGCGCGGGTTGCCAGTTACGGAGTGGACGGGATGAAACAGATGAGATCGAACTGCGCATCGCTCGCGTGCCTTGCCTTGGCCATGGGCATCGCGACCGCCCCTTCGGCGCCGGCCCAACAAGCCTGCGGCGATGCCGACCGGCCCTGTCAGATTGACGGGGGCAGCTACCATATTCGTCTGCCCGAGGGCGTCGAGAACCCGCCGGTGGTGGTCTTCATCCACGGTTGGGGTTCGGCCGGCGCGAACGCGCTCGACAACCCCGCCATCGGCCGCGGTGTCGTCGACCGGGGCTGGGCCTATGTTGCGCCCAACGGTCTGCCCCGCGGTGGCGACCGGGGTGGCGGCACCTGGGGCTTCCGGCCCGAAAGCGACAACCCCCGCGACGAGGTCGCGTTCATCACGGCCGTCTTGGCCGACGCCGAGGCGCGGCACGGGGTCGACAGCGCGCGCAGCATGCTTGGCGGTTTTTCGATCGGCGGGTCGATGACGACCTATTTCGCCTGCCAGAGCCCCGAGACCTTCTTCGCCTATGCGCCGATTGCGGGGAGCTTCTGGCGCCCTCATCCGGTCGAATGCGAAGGGCCGGTCCGACTGTTCCATATCCATGGCTGGCGCGACGGTACCGTGCCGCTCGAGGGCCGGCCGCTCGGTGGCGGGCGCGTCTATCAGGGTGATGTGTTTGCCAGCATGGAGATCCTGCGATCCGCAAACGGCTGCGTAGAGATGCGGGCCGACGATTTCGAGACGCGCGCGGATCTGTGGATCCGCCGGTGGGATCGCTGCACGCCGGGCTCGGATCTGGAGTTTGCGATCTTCGATGGTGGGCACAACGTGCCCGGCTACTGGGCCGAGATGGCGCTCGACTGGGTCGAAGGGCTGATGGACGAGGCCGGCGGGTAGCCTGCGTCGCCGTCCGGAACCTGCCACACGCCGGGGGCGGGTCGGGCGCTGAGCCAAGACAGCGGCGCGGCCATCGCAAGGCTCGCCACAACGGGTGCAAGCCAGGGCGACAGGGTGCCGGTGGCCAACGCCGCGATCCCGGCCAGGCCGAGCCCGGTTTCCAGCCAGTGAAAGCGCAGGGCGCCCAGCAATGCTTGCCCAGAGCGCCCGCGCTGCTGCGGCGCCCATGTCGACGACGCGCCCACCAGTGCCGCGACGACCGCCTTGCTTTGCTGCACCATCATGATGGGTGCATAGGCCATGGCCGCTGCGATCTCGAGTGCGACGTTGCCTGCGAACCTAAGCCGGCTGCTCGGTCTCTCGGAGCGGCCGAGCCGCACCAGCATCGCCACCGACGCCATCAGTTTGGGCCCCAGGAGTGTCGCGTAGATCGCCACCATAAGGCCAAGCGACCAGACCTCTGGTCGCTCGGCCACGATCCGGTAGCGGGGGTCGTCTCCGAAGAAGCCGATCTCGGGCATCGGTGCCCCTGCGGAATGGACGATCCACGCGACCAACAAAGCGAGCCACAGGGGCGACATCAGATACCCGATGGCCCCATGCAGAAGATGCAGGCGCGACAGAGGGTGCAGCCCGGGAACGGCCAGCAGGCGCAAGTGCTGCAGGTTTCCGCGGCACCAGCGGCGATCCCGCAGCGCAAACCCGATCAGGGTCTGGGGGCATTCCTCGAAGCTTCCGTCGATCTCAGGCATCAGGCGCACGCCCCAGCCGGCGCGCCGCATGAGCGCCGCCTCGACGAAATCGTGGCTCATGATCAGGCGCCGCCGGCGGCCCACACGCGGCAGCCCCGCGCTCGCCGCAAAGGCCCGCACCCGGATGATGGCGTTGTGGCCCCAATAGTTCGCCGCATTCCCCGACCACAGAGCCATGCCCCGAAACAGCACCAGGCCGTAGATTGCCGCAGAGAATTGCTGCAACCGCCCAAAGACGCTTTGGGCACGGATCAGGCGCGGCTGCGTCTGGATCAGCCCGACGCCCGGCTCTGCCGCTAGCGCATCGGCCAGCGCGATCAGCGCGGCCGGGGTCATGTGGCTGTCGGCGTCAAGCGGCACCATCGCATCGTGGGCTGCCCCCCAGCCGCGCACCCATTCCGCGATGTTGCCTGCCTTACGGTCGGCGTTCCGTGCCCGCCGCCGGTAGTGCACGCCAAGCGCGGCCAGGGGCGCATACGCCGCGCTCTCGGCGGCCACGGTCTCGGGCTCCTGGCTGTCGGACAGCACAAAGATCTGAAAGCGGTGTGCGCCGGAGGTTAGCGCCAAGCGCTGTGCGAGCCGCGTGACTATGGCAAAGACCGCTGCAACGTCCTCTTCGTGGATTGGCACGAGGATTGCGACGCGCAGACCCGGCCCCGATCCTCGCGTCGGCAGAGCGGTAGGCGGACCGGCGGCAATCACCGCAGCGGCCGAGGCGAAGGGCAGGGCGATCCACCCCAAAGTCATCGCCGTCATGGCCAGCAGCATCCCTTCGGCTGCCGTCCAGCCGCCCCCTGAGAACCAGTGAAACCCCACTGCCAGCAGCGCCAGCGTCAGCCCGAGCGCACCGCCAAATACGGAAGTCCGCCAAAGCCCCGTCGCGGCGCGGCGGGTGGGCCCCGGCGCGGCGGGGTCGCGGAATGCCTGCGACAGGTCCTGCACGGGAAAGGCCAGCGGCGCCGGCGGCGGCATCGTCGAACCGGATGCCGTCTCCGCGCCCTTCACTGACCCAAGGCCCCCGTCTCGTTCGGGGACCGTTCTTTGCCTCGGTCCTTCGCCGGTCACGGAGCCGTCCAGCGATAGAGCCAGACCTCTGACTGCACGCGCTCGCCCTGCCGAAGGTCTGCCCGGAACTCAACGAGGCGCGCGCCCTCGGGGTCGAACGAAAAGTTGAGCCGCGGGCCGCCGGTCTCGGGATTGTGCTGAATGATCCCTTCCGAAACGGTGCCGGTGCTCGACCGGATCAGGCGCTCCAGTTGCGTCAGGTCTTCGGGCAAGGTCGGACCCGGTGCAAAGTCGATGGCAACGATATAGCCGCCTTCCCATCGCCCGCCGATCTTGGTGTCGATGATCCGGGCGCGCGGGCTTGCCGGTTCAGGCGACGCCCCCCAGGTCATAGTGTAGGCAAAGCGGTGCGGCCTGCCGGCGGGCAGACCGCCCGAGGGTCGCCAATAGGCGACGATGTTGTCGTAGATCTCCCGTTCGGTCGGAATCTCGATGAGAGTCACCGACCCTTTGCCCCAATCTCCCTCGGGCGCTATCCAGAGGCCGGGGCGCCGGTGATAGAGCGCCTCCAGATCGGCGAAGTCTGAGAAGTCGCGCGACCGTTGCATTAAGCCAAAGCCGCGCGGGTTCTCATCCATGAAGGCCGATACTTCCAGCCGCTCCGGGTTTGCCAGCGGCCGCCAGATGGTCTCGCCGTAGCCGTTGTCCATCAGCAGACCGTCACTGTCGTGCACGGCGGGGCGGAAATCGGAATGCCGGTCGCGGTTCGTCGCGTCGAACTGAAACATCGAGGTCAGGGGCGCGAGGCCCACATGCCTGAGGTCGCGGCGGGGGAAGATGTCGGCCTCGACGCGCATCCGCAATGGGCGGCCCGGCGTGACATCGAAACTGTAGAGCCCGGCCACCGATGGCCCGTCGAGGGTGGCGTGCAGGCGGAACGTTTCGGACCCCGCCGCCGGCCGTTCCAGCCAGAACTCGGTGAAATCGGGAAACTCTTCGCCGCGCGCCTCGGCCGTGTTTACGGCGATGCCGCGGGCCGAGATGCCATAGATCTGACCTGTGGCGATGGCCCGGAAATAGCTCGCTCCCTGGGCCACGAGGAACTCGGTGAAGATCCCCGGCGCCTCCAATTCGGCCCGCATGCGCAGACCGGAATAGCCCAGCGTCTCGTCGACCGGCACATCAGGGAAGGTGTCGGCGCGGTCGAAGGCGTCGAGGCGAAAGCCAACCTCACGCGCGATGTCACTCTCGATCTCATAGATCCGGACGGGCCGTGGGAAATAGAGGCCGGGTGCGAAGGCATCCACGCGCAGCGGCGCATCAGTTCCCGTCCAGAGCGCATTGCGCCCGTCGAACCAGATCTTTCGGTATTCGTCGAAGTCGAGATCGCGCCAGCGCTTGGGGACCTGGGGCGCGGGACGATAGGGCATGGTGGCGAGTGTCGCCGCTCGCTCGACCAGTGCAGCACGGGTTGCGGGGATCTCCGGTCCTGTCGCGGCGAGGATGGCATCTCCCTCTGCCCGTGCTGGCAGGCCCAGCGACGCTGCACCGAGTGCAGCAAGAAATGCACGCCGGTTCATCGCCTCTCTCTTCCCTTTCCGCCGTTGGGTGTCTTTGGCTGGCCCACCATCAGCGCCACAGCGACCAGCCTAAGCCGCGGGCGCGGCCTGGGCCCGCGCCTCGGCGATCATCCGGCTCCGCACCTGGGCAAACCGGTCGTCATGCCCTCCGCGCAGCTGGCGCCGGCTCTCCAAGAGGGCCGCGGCGCCGTCGAGCGCTCCGGCCCGCAGACCCGCGTCGATGGCCACACGCTCGAACACGTCGCGCTGCGCATGGCTGCCACCGGCGCGCCGCATCCCCGTGCTCGCCTGCGCCAGGTGCCCGAACGCGGTGCCATAGTCGCCCTCGGAAAAGGCGCAGAGCCCGGCCATCGCAGCCTGTCCGGGGTGAGCGTAGACCCGCGCCACATCGGTCGCCTGCGGGGTCGCGGCCCTCTGGCCCACCTGTGCCGCCAATGTCGCGCTGCTCTCGCGCCGTCCGTCGCCCAGAAGCGCCAGCATGTAGTGCAGATCGGCGAAGAGCAGGCATCCGTCGTCGACATGCGTGTCGGCCAGGACTGCGAGTTCTTCCCACCGATCGCCCACGTTGTGCCCCTCAAGCTCGAGCCGTGTGAGCAGTGACGTGGCGTTCGAGATGTCGCGGTAGTCGTCGGTCTTCTCGGCCCTGACCTTTGTGTCATAGAGCGCAAACACCGCATCCACCTCGCCTTGGTCGAGATGCAGGAGCGCCTTGTGCCACCAGACGTGGAAGCGGAAGTTGTTACAGTGCGCCCAGGCGTCCTCGTTTCGGTCGAGGCAGTCCAGGCCGCGCCGGCTCTCGGCCGTTATGTCGTAGACATGTGTCGCAGCATGCAGGCCCCAGGCATCGTCGCGCCGGAAGGTCATCCCTCGCTCTGCCGTGGCGAGGGCGGCATCGAATGCGCCGGTTTCCTCAAGGCCAAACGCTTGGCAGCCGAGCATAAAGCCGTGGGCGGCATGGTCGGGTCCGACCGCCGGGAGCACCCTCTCAATCGCACCCAGGAGACGCGCGCTATCCCCCAGAACGAAGTGGATAGCGTGGGCGAGTTTCGCGGCCGTCGCATCCTGGGGAGTTTCGCGACAGACGGTCTCGAACTCCGCAGCCGCCCGCGCCAGGTGCCCGTCGAGGTAGTGGCCGAGCGCGGCGACATAGCGGCGCTCGCGGAGGAACGCACTGCCTTGAGCAACCAACGACTGTGCGCGTTCGTGGGCCGCCGCTGCATCTGGCACCAGCGCTCTGCGCCCCAGAAGCATCAGAAACAGCCCCTTGGTGGCATGGGCCAGAGCAAAGTCCGGAGCCAGTGTCAGGGTGCGGCCCAGATGCTCCGGCGTCGCCGCGCCGTGGGCCAGAAAGGCCATCTGCGTGGCGTTCCATGCCTCGACCGCCTCGGGTCTGGTGAGGCTTGTATCGGAGCCGAAAAGGTCGGTGCGCATCGGTGAGTGTCCCGGGGCAAGTGTCTGTCGCGCATGCATTAGAGCGCGCTTTGGTGTTGTGGATAGACGCTCTGTCCGTGCGTGCCGCGAATGTGACCTGTCGTGTGCCTCAATCCGCCGGCCCGATCGGCGGGCCGCCGCCGAGGGGCGCGCATTGGGGCAGTGCGCCTCTGCGACAGGCGGCCGATGCCTGAGGCCGCGCCGTTGAGGCGTTAAGTGTGCAAGCTGAGGACTTCAGTTCCGGTTGTCAGAACCGCCCATCGTAGGCGCCGCGTGGGATTTCGGCGGCGATCACGGTAAAGGTGTCGGCCGTTAGTGCTGATTCGAGCGCAGTTGCGAGAGCCTCCCGGTCGTGCACGGTGTGACCTGCGCCACCTGTTGCCCGAGCGATTGCCGCGAAATCGTGAAAGCCAAAGTCGACACCGTTATTGGCCAGCTGGCTCTCGCGCTGCTTCTTCTCAATCAACGCTAGGCTTGAATCGACCAAGACGACAACGATCACCGGCAAGGCCAGGTCCTTGGCTGTCGCAAGCTCTCCGAGCACCATCAGGAGCCCGGCATCCCCCATGAACGCGACGACTGGTCGTTCGGGCGCGGCAAGTTTGGCGCCCAGGGCGAGGGGAAGGGCACAGCCCATTGTGCAAAGGGCAGTCGATTGGGTCAGGCCCCGCGGCTCTGGCACGGTCCACATTTGGCTCAGAAGGATCCTGTGCGCGCCGCTGTCCACTGTTGCCAGCGTTGCCTCGGGTAGGACCTGACGGCAGGTATCGATCACCGCGGCGGGCCCCCATGCCTCATCGGTTGGAAACGCCTCGGCGAGCGCCGCACGGGCCTTGGCCGGCGCGGCGTCAGGCCACCGGACCGTCGGCGCGCCCAAGCCGTCTGAGAGCGTGGCCAGGGACTGCGCGATCTCCGCCACGATGTTCAGGCTCGCCTGGTGCATGTAGTGGTCGTTCGGCACCGCCGCGATGTCGATGATCGTCTGCTGGGCCGGGTCCCAGATCTCGCGCCACCCCGTCCGCATTTCGATCGGATCATAGCCTGCGGCCAGGATCAGGTCGGCCTCGGCCACCAGCTCTGCAAAAATCCGGTCGGCTTTTGGCGAGAGCCCCGCTCCACCAAGGCAGAGCGGATGACTTTCGGGGATGATCCCTTTGGCCTTGTAGGTCGTCACGAACGGGATCTCGTGCGCCTCGACGAAGCGACGCAGTTCGGTGCCCGCGCCTTCGTTCACCACGTCAAGGCCGGCCATCAGAAGGGGCCGCTCCGCCGCCGCGAGCCAGGCCCGCGCCTGATCGAGCTCGGGCCCTGGCGCAGGTGCCACCGGCGCGGCCGGGGCGCGGCGTCGCAGACGCTCAGGCGCTACGCGTGCCGCGGCGACCGAGATCGGAACGTCGAGCAACACCGGGCCGGGCCGCGGTTCCGTGGCAATGGAGATGGCCTTGTCGGCCACGATGTCGGCCGTGTCGCGCGCCACGCGGAATGTGCGCTTGGTGATTGGCGCAAAGACGGCGCGGTGATCGAGGATTTGGTGGGTGTAGGTCTCGGCATCGAAGTCGTCGACGCATCCAGTGAGTACGATCAGCGGCACCCGGTCCTGATGGGCGTTGGCCACAGTGTTCACGCCATTCACCGCGCCCGGCCCGACGGTGGCCACCAGCACACCGGGCGCTCCGGTGCGCTGCCACACGCCCTCGGCCATGAACCCTGCGGCGTTCTCGTGCTTGGCGAGATGAAACGCGATGCCTGCCCGACCCAGCGCATCGACCAGCGTGAGCACTTCGCCTCCCGGCATGCCGAACGCGTGGCGGATGCCCGCCTCTGCCAGCCGTTGCGCGATCAGGTCAGCCGCCCGTACGTCGCTCATCCCACCGTCCTTCTATTCTCTGAGGCGCTGCGTTAGCGCAGCCCCTCCAGCCGGTTAGACGAAAGCGGTGCTGTTGACGAGGGGCCCGGAGGCCGGGCCGGCCCGGGATGCGATGACGATTTCAGGAGCCGGCCGAGACCTCGGGAAAGACCCGCCGGCCGATATCGGCCAGGATCGGATTGAGATCGATCGTGAGGCCTTTGTGCGAGGCCACGTCATCGATCAGCAGAAACGACAGACCGTGGACAAAGGTCCAAAGAAGAAGTGCGCGATGCATCACGTCGGCATCGATCTCCGTTCGCCCTAGGATTGCGGCCACCTCTTCCTGGACCAGCTCGAACGGGCGGACGTCGTCTCCAGCCTTCTTGTCCAGGGCCTCGCCCTTGTGTTTCGAGCCAAAGATCAGCCGAAAGACACCCGGCTCTCGCTGGGCAAAGCCGACATAGACGCGGCCCAAGGCCTCCACCCGGCGCAGATCGCCTCTCGGGATGCCTTCGAGCGACGCATTCATTTGTGCGAAATGGCGCCGCATGCCCTCGGCACATACCGCCTCAAGCATTTCTTCGCGGTCCTTGAAATGCCTGTAGGGCGCTGCAGTTGATACCCCGGCTTTTCGTGCCGCCTCGGAGACAGAGAACCCGTCCGGCCCCTTTTCTTCGACAAGCGCACGTGTCGCCTCGACGAGCTGCGCCTGCAGGTCGCCGTGATGATAGCCGGTCTTGCGGCGGATCTCACGTGTCTGTGCCATTCTGAAGGGTCCTACCTGCATTTTCGCCCTTGTCAAAGTTAGAAACTCTAACATATGTAAGATGCTCTAACATTAAACGCGAGGCCCTGCCATGCCTGACGTCGCGAAATCCCCCGCCCGCTCTCCCTTGATGCGCGTGCTGCGCGGCACGGTCACCCTGACCCTCACGCTGGGCGTGCTTGCCGGCGCGGGCTTCGCGGTGCAGCGCGGAGCGACCATCCTGTCCACCCGGGCGGAGGCTGCGGCACCGCCTCCTGCGGCTGCGCCTGTTCCCGTCGAGGTGCGCCCGGTGGTGATGGAAGACGGCTACCGCACGATCCGCCGCTTCCTTGGCCAGATCGAAGCGCGCCAGGTCAGCGCCCTGTCGTTCGAAGAAGGTGGGCGTGTGGTTGAGATCCTTGTGGATGAAGGCCAGCACGTTGCCGAAGGTGACGTCATAGCCCGTTTGGACACGCGGATCCTGGAAACCGAACTGGTGCGACTCGAGGCGGCGCGCGCGGCCCTTGCCGCGGATCTGGGCTTTGCCGAGCGCTCGGTGGATCGGCGCGAGGCGCTGGAATCTCGCGGCTTCTCGCCCGAAGAGGCCCTTGATCAGGCGCGCTTCTCCCGCGATGCCCTTGCGGCCAGGATCGACGAGACGGACGCCCTGATCGAAACCACGCGCGTTCGGTTGGACAAGGCCGTCATCCGCGCTCCCTATTCCGGGCAGGTCGCGGCCCGCTCGGCGGACAGCGGGTCCACCCTTGGCGCCGGGCAGACGGTCGTGGAACTTATGGAGGACGGACCCGCGCAGCTCCGCGTGGGCCTGCCGCTGTGGCTTGCCGCCGAGGCCGGGGATCGGTTTGAGGCCGAGATCGCCGGCCGCCGCTTTACCGCAACGCTGAGCGCACTCCGTCCCGACGTTGATCCAGCGACCCGCACCCGCACCGCTCTGTTGGATGTGGAGGGGACGGACGCCCCCTTCGGCGCAACCGCGACCCTGGTGGTGCCGCGCACGGTCGAGGCGCGGGGCGCCTGGGCGCCGATCGAGGCGCTGCGCGAGGGCGCGCCGGGCGTCTGGTCGGTGCTGGTGGTCGATGGCGAAAGCATTGTCAGGGCCGCACCGGTCGAGGTTTTGCATGCCGAGGCCGATCGCGTGTTCCTCGCCGGAGGTCTGTCGAACGGGCTCTCGCTCGTCACCGGTGGTCCGCACCGCGTCGTCCCGGGCCAGCACGTCGCGCGGACAGACGCGGCCACGTCTGCGGAGAACTGAGATGGAAACGCTCACCTTCCGGCAGCCGCGGCTCGTCGCGCTGATCCTCCTCGTTCTGATTTCTGCCGGTGCCTCGTCGCTCCTGTCGCTTGGCCGGCAAGAGGACCCGACGATCACCAACCTCTTTGCGACCATCACCACACCGTTCCCGGGCGCCGACCCGGCGCGCGTTGAGGCACTGGTCACAGCCGAGCTTGAGGCTGAGCTGCAGGAGATCGCAGAGGTCGACACGATCGAGAGCGTCTCGGGGCAGGGGATTTCTGTCCTGTCCGTGGAACTCGACCAAACCCTTTCGGAAACCGAGATCGAGCAGGTCTGGACCGAAGCACGCGACGCGGTTGAGGACGCGCGTGCCACCTTCCCCGCCGGCGTTGGGGATACCGATTTCAATGCCGAAGGCATCTCGGCCTATTCCGCCGTGATCGCCATCACATCCGAAGCCGACGGCGTTACGACGCCCCTTCTGTCTCGCCATGCCGAGGCACTGGCCGACCGGCTGCGCGGCTTGCCCTCCACCCGGGCGGTTGAGCTGTTCGGTGCGCCCGAAGAGGAGGTGCTGGTCCGGATCGATCCTGCCGAGGCGGCCGCCTTGGGCCTCACCGCCGACGCGATCTCCAGCGCGATCCGGGGCGCCGACGGCAAGGTGCAGGCCGGGCGCCTGCAGGGCGACAGCCGGGACCTCGCCATCGGCATCTCAGGCGAAGTTGAGGCGCTTGACCGTCTCCGCGATGTTCCTTTGCGCGAGGGTGCGGGCGGCGCCGTTGTTCGGCTCGGCGATATCGCCGAGATCAGCCGTGGCCCTCTCACCCCACAAGAGGAGATGGCGCTTGTCGATGGACGGGCCGCCGTCCTTGTGGGCGTGCTCGCTCAGGAGGGCGTGCAGATCGACCGCTATATGGGGCGGCTGCGCGACGACCTTGCAGAGAATGCCGACACCGTGCCGCTTGGCATTGGCGAGGCTCTGCTCTTCGACCAGTCGACCTATACGGCCGACCGCCTGGCCGAGGTGGGCACCAATATGGCCATCGGTGTCAGTCTCGTTGTGGGCGTGCTCTTCCTTACGCTCGGCGTTCGCGCTGCGATGATTGTGGCCCTGGTGCTGCCTGTTGTGTCGCTGGCCACGCTTGCGTCGATGAACTTCATCGGTCTGCCGATCCATCAGATGTCGGTCACCGGCCTGATCGTGGCGCTCGGCCTGCTCGTGGACGCCGCCATCGTGATGTCCGACGAGGTCCGCAAGCGCCTGGCCGCCGGCATGTCCCGTCAAAACGCCACCGGGGACGCTGTGCGCCGGCTCGCCGCACCCCTCCTGGCCTCGACGGTTACAACGGCCCTGTCGTTCACGCCCATGATCCTGTTGCCCGGTCCTGCCGGTGACTTTGTGGGCTCGATTGCCATCGCCGTTGTGCTGATGCTGACGTGGTCTCTCGTTGTGGCGCTCACCGTTACGCCCGCGCTGGCGGGATGGTTTCTGCCTGCCAAAACGTCCCCGCCGCGCCAGGGCCTGGTCTCGCGCGCCTTTACGGCGACCCTTCATTGGTCGGTCAACAATCCGGTCCGGTCGATCGCCATCGCCCTGATCCTGCCGGTCCTTGGATTTGCGTCCTTCCCCACACTGACGGCACAGTTTTTCCCGGGGGTCGAGCGCGACCAATTCTATATTGAGATGGATCTGCCCGCGGGCACTGGCATCGAGGAGACGTTTGCGATGGCGCGCGCCATCGACGCCCGCCTCACCGAGGACCCCGACATTGACAATGCATGGTGGTCGATCGGCGAGTCGGGCCCCGCCTTCTACTACAACATCACTGGTGGCCGCTCGTCCGAGCCGGGCTTTGCCCAGGCGATGGTCACCACCGTCGATGCCGAGGCGGCGGAGCGGCTCGTGGCCGAACTCCAGGCCGAGCTCGATGCCGCCTATCCGAACGCGCAGATCATCGTGCGCGGCCTTGTCCAGGGCCCGCCCGTGGCGGCACCGGTCGAGTTGCGCTTCGTTGGCCAGGACGTGGCGATCCTGCGCGAAACCGGCGACGCGGCCCGCGCCATCATTGCCGACCTTCCGAGCGTCACCCATGTCCGCACCACGACGAACGGCGGTGCCGCCCGCCTGCGCTACGAAATCGACGAGGATGAGGCACGCCTGCTCGGCCTTTCGCTGACCGACGTTGCGCGGCAAATGGAGGCTGGCCTGTCCGGTGTCACCGGCGGCTCCCTCGTCGAGGGCACGGAAACGCTTCCCATCCGTGTTCGCTTCGGTGAAGGCACACGGGCGGACGTGACCGCCATCTCCGACCTGCCGATCATGCCTGCCGATGCCGCCGCGCAGGTCGCCTCCGGCCGCATGCCCGCTGTGCCTTTGTCCGAAATCGCCACGCCCGTGCTCGAACCCTCCGAAGGGACGATCGTTCGACGGAACGGCGAGCGGACGAACACGGTCCAGGCCTTCCTCGTGCCCGGCCTGCTGCCCGAAGAGGCATTGCAAGATGTCCAGGCCGCCCTTGCTGCATCTGGCTTTGAGGCGCCGCCGGGCGTCCGGCTCGAACTTGGCGGTGACAGCGACGCGCGCGACGACACGATCGGCAACCTCCTGGCGTCGGTCGGCCTGATCGTAACGCTAACGATCGCCACCATCGCGCTGACCTTCAACAGCTTCCGGCTGACGGCGGTGACGCTGGTGGTTGCGGTGCTGTCGGCAGGCCTCTCGATGCTGTCGCTCGCGCTGATGCAGTTTCCCTTCGGGATCAACGCGGTGATCGGGGTCATCGGATCGATCGGCGTGTCGATCAATGCGGCCATCATCATCCTGACGGGGTTGCAACAGGATCCCCGCGCGGCCGCCGGCGACCGCGCTGCGATGGCCGAGGTCACGGCGGGCTCCGCGCGCCATATTCTGTCGACGACGGTTACGACCTTCGGAGGCTTCCTCCCGCTCATCCTTGAGGGCGGAGGGTTCTGGCCCCCCTTCGCGACGGCCATTGCCGGGGGCGTCGCGCTTTCGACGGTTGTGTCGTTCTACTTCGTGCCGCCGGTCTTTGCTCTCGTGGCCCGTCGCACGCGCCCCGTTTCGCAGGCCGAGCCCCAGGACGCGGCTACCGAAGCCATGCCCGCCACGCCGCATCTTGCTGTTGCCGCAGAGTGATCCCTCTGGGGGGCTAGTGTCTCGGTGCGAGCCGGGTCAGCGCCGCCCGTAAGACCTCCGGTCGGATTGGCTTGAGGACGTGGTCGTCGACACCGGCTTCACGTTGGACGGCCAATTGGTCTGGCGCCGCAGTGGCCGTGATTGCGATAATCGGAACGCGTGGGCAACCAAGACCGGCCTCTCGACTGCGAATACGGCGCGTGGCCTCCACGCCGGAGAGATCCGGCATCATCATGTCCATCAGCAGGACATCGTAGTGGCTCTCTGACGCGGCGCGCACGGCCTCGGCGCCGGTGTCCACTTCATCGACCTCGGCGCCGATTGCCTGGAGCATGTAGACTAGAACGAGCCTGTTGGTCTCGACGTCTTCGGCCACCAGCACCCGTAAGCCGCGCGGCACACCGACGCCGTCGGCCTGATCATCGACGCGTCCGCAACTGGCGGCTGTATGCCGCGCCGCCCCACCCGCGGCTAAGGTCCAGGGCGCGGGCTCATGGCCGGCGTGGCCGTTCCTCGCAGCAATCGGTGCGGCGGGCGCCGGCACAAGGACCTCGACGCGCGCCCCGCCGCCTTCGGCATCGCCGATTTCTATGCGCCCGCCCATGGCTTCCACCAATTGGCGGCAAATCGAAAGGCCCAGACCCGATCCGCCATGGAGCCGCGCGACCGATGCGTCGGCCTGAGCGAACGGCTCGAACAGGCGGTCGCGGTCAGCCGGCGGGATGCCCGGACCCGTGTCGGATACGGTGAAGTGCAGATCGTCACCTCTCGCTTCAACTCTGATACCGATCCGTCCCGACGGCGTGAACTTTAGCGCGTTCGACAGAAGGTTATCGAGGATCTGCCGCAACCGGAGCGGATCGCCAAGACGCGCCGCGTCCTGCGCCACGCGACCGCCGCTTAAGTCGAGGGTGCACTCGAACCCGAGGCCCTTCTCCGCCGAACGCTGGCGATAGACCTCCGTCAGCGGCAGGATCAGTTCGTCCATGCGGAAGGGTCTTTCCTCCAGAGCCAGCGCTCCGGCATCGGCACGGGCAATATCAAGAACGTCGGACAACAGCGCATGTAGGACGTCGCTGCTGTTTAGGATCACCGACACCATCTTGCGTTGCTCGTCGCACAGGTCGGTCTCCGCCAGGGCCACGGCCATGCCCAGCACAGCGTTCATTGGCGTGCGGATTTCATGGCTGATGGTGGCGAGAAACGTGCTCTTGGCCTGCGACGAGGCTTCGGCCACATCCCGTGCCGCGGCAAGTTCGGCCTCCAGCCTGTCTTGGGCGGTCACGTCGCGATAGGTTGAAAGGAGGTGACCCGTGGGCAAGGTCGTGTCGATCACTTCGGCGGCGCGCGCTCCGAAGTGCACTCTCCTCCGCTCTGTGCTTGATCGCCGTGCCGTTGCTCCGTTCGGCGCGTGAGCGGTCTCTGGCTGCCCACCCGCAACGCTCTCCGCAAGACGACCGAGGCGGTTGTCGATCTCCTCTAGCCGCGCCCGGTGCGCCGCGTCGTGGGCATCAAAGAGATCGCCCACCGTTTGGCCCACTTCCGGCGGATGCCCCGGAAGGCCCAAGATCGGCCCAAGGTAGGAGTTGACATAGCGGAGCCGCCGATTGCGGTCCACGAGGTGCACTCCGACGCCAATATGCTCAAGCACCGTGTCCAAAACAGAAAGCCGCTCTTCCGCGACACGCCCGACCTCCTCCAGCCGGCCTTCGCGGGCTTTGGCCGCGGTGACGTCCATCCGCACCGAAACGTGCCATCCTCCGGCCGTGCGCCGATTGTAGACCTGCTGCCACCGCCCGTTGATGAGCCGCGTTGTCCACCCGGTGCCGGCTCGGTGCTCACTGAGCCGTTCGGCAATCCAGGTCTCGGCGCCGCCTTCCATGGGGACGGGCGAGCCATCGGCGATGGCGGCGCGTAAGATGTCCTCGTAGAGCATTCCGGGGCGAACGGCGTCTCGCCCTAACCTGATCAGGTCGCGAAAGCGGTCGTTCGCAACAAGCAGGCGGTCCTCGGTGTCGAATATCGCCAGGCCATGATCCAGAGCGCCCAGCGCCCCTTCGATCTGAGAGAACAGAAGTCCTGCTCCAGACTGCGTGGCAAACACTCCCCGGCCATCGGGATCGGGGTGGAACTGGATGGTGCGCGACGCACCAGCAAGCTCGCGAAAGACAATGTCGAGCACATACATTGCACTGCCAGCGCGACCACCGGCCATGTCCGAAATCAAGGTGCCGAAGCGCTGCCATGTCGCCTCGTCCACGAAGGTACGAAAGTGTGGGTGGTGGTCGAAGACCCTGCAGGTGGGGCCCCGTCCGAAGATAGACAGGAAGGCCGGGTTGCAGTGCGAAAGCCGCGCCTCGGAATCGAGCGTGAAATTCAGCTCGGGCGATGCGTTCATCAGGCGCAGGATCATATCCGATGTGGCCTGCGCCCGGCCCTGCCATAGCTCGTCTGCCCGCATAAGGTGCACGTTCCTTTCGCTGGCAGTAGGCGAGACCGTCGATGACACGGTCAACCCGCCATTTCGGACAATGGCACTCTGGCCTAGGGCAGCGCTTTGGTCGCATAGAGGCCTACCGTCAGCCCTCCGTGCTGTGTCGTGAGCCTGTCGCCTTGGAACGGCAGGCCGGTTGCGCGGGCCATTCCGGGCTCGGAGGTCACAAGGCCGATGCGCCAACCGGCAAAGCGTTCGGCCAAAACGCGGCCGAGTGTGCCGTAGAGCGCATAGAGCAACTTCTTGTTGCCGATCCTTGCCCCGTAGGGCGGGTTCACCATCACAAGGCCCCGCGGTCCATCTGGTGGGGTGAAATCGCTGATGGGCGCGCGTCGAAACGACGTCAGATCGGCCAGACCGGCGCGCGCGGCATTGGCCGTCGCGTTGAGAATGGCGCCTTGGTCGCGGTCTGCTCCATACGCATGGAACTCGGTGCGCTCGGCGGCCGCAGGATTGGAGGCGCGCATCGCCTGCCAAACGCTGGGGTCGAAGCCCGCAAGCTCCTCGAACGCGAAGCTGCGCATCCGGCCTGGAGCGTGCCCTACGGCGATCTCGGCGGCCTCTATCGGAAACGTACCCGACCCACACATCGGATCGGCTACAGGTTCCGACCCGTTGAACGCCAAATGGCGCAGAAACAATGCGGCGAGCCCTTCGCGAAGCGGCGCCTTTCCAACAGCCTGTTTCAGCCCTCTGCGATGCAGCGGCTCTCCCGAGGTGTCGAGACTGATCGTGCAGAGGTCATCCTCGATCCGAACCATCACGCGCAGGCCTTCGCGATCTGACACCGGTGTGCCAAGAGAGGCGGCGATGGCATCCGCCACGCGGGTGGCCGCAGCCTTTTGGTGATAGATCTTGGAGGCTCGACACACCGCTTCCACCTGCACGGGCCGGTCGGGCCGGAGTACTGCAGCCCAGTCCACCCGGCGGGCGCGTTTGTCTAGAACGGCGAGGTGTGGCGCCCTGAACTCCGCAACTCGCATCAGAACCCGGTTTGCACCTCGTAGCCAAAGGTTCGCGCGCCAAATCTCAGGCCAACCGCCCCGGGCACCAACGCCCCCCGGCTGCGCCTGTGCACCGGCAAACCCCAACTCCCGCGCCTCAGCCGCCAGCACATGTTCAAGACCCGGCGGCCCAGCGAAGAAAAGATCAAACTCGCGCTCGGACATCCCGGCCTCCTTTCGATCCGCAACAAGACCGGCCCGAACGGCAAAAGAAAAGACCGAGCACGCAAACGTCGTCTTGAGGCGATGTCCCCCGATCCGCGCAACTCGCTTGGGCGTCGTTGCAAATCCGGCGTGCCAACGCCGCCTCGTCCCGCTATGACACATTTGCGCAAGGCCGGGGGCCAAGGGGCACGGCGCGCCGGCTCCCTGACTGGAGATAGCATGCAAGGCACTGTTCGCCGCCTCTTCCACTACCCCGTCAAGGGGTTGTCTCCGCAGCCCATGGAGTCCGTTCTCCTCGCGCCCGGCCGGGGCTTTCCATTCGACCGGGTGTTTGCGTTTGCGCGACCGGGTAGCGGATACGATCCGTCCGCCTTTCGGCCGCTGCCCAAGACGCGGTTCTATATGCTTGCGCGCGATGCGGCCCTGGCCGCACTCGACACCTCATTTGACCCCTCGACTTGCCGATTGCGGATTGCCTCCGAGGGTGGCGTTTTGTTTGACGGCTCGATCGACACGGCAGATGGCGCGGAGGCCGCACGCGAGGCGCTCGCGGGGTTTCTTGGGCTCGAGCCCGACGAGGTCCCGCTCCTTGCGGCCGCGCCCGATGACGCGCGTTTCACTGATGTGTCGGTTCGGTCGGCTGAGATGATGCAGGCCGTGTCGCTGATCAACCTTGCCTCGGTCCGAGATCTGGGAGAACGGATCGGGGCCGAGATCGACCCGCTCCGCTTTCGCGCCAACATCTATGTCGACGGGTGGCCCGCCTGGTCCGAGCTTGATCTTGAAGACCGGCCGATCTCGATTGGCCCCACACGGTTCCACGGCGTTCTTCGGACGAGGCGATGCCCCGCGACCGAGGTCAATCCCGAAACCGCGACACGCGACCTCGACATTCCTCGCCTCTTGTCTGAGCATTTGGGGCATTCCGACATGGGGCTCTACGCCGAGGTGACGTCAGGCGGGGAAATCGCCGTGGGACAAGACGTATTGGCCTGATGCAACCGCTGCCGTTCACACAAGGGTCGCAATGTGAGCCCGCGCCGTTTGTAGGGGCGCCCCGCTTCGGGTGGCAATGGAGAGGGTCAGCGCCCCCTGAAGGAGCGAGATCACAAGCTCGGGTGAAGGGGACGTGTCTATGTCCTTTAGCGCCGCGTGCACCCAATCCGACACCATGTCGTAGAACTCGCCGATCTCGGCTGCAATGTCGGCCGGCAGGCGAGGGGCGACAGCGCCCAGAACGGCGCAAAGGCATGTCGCGCCGTCTTGCCTGAGGGCCGCGTCATAGGCGTCGGTCAGCCGCATGAGGCGCGCGCGGGGGGGCACGGTCGGGTCGCGGGGATCCCCGAGTGCGGCAACGAAGCGCTCTGCGTAGCGGTGCACGACCGCCCGCCCCAATTCGGCCTTGGTCGGGAAGTGGTAGTGAACCGAGGCGCTCTTGATCCCAATCGCCGTTGCAATGTCACGAAAGCTCACCGCATCGAACCCGCCGAGGCGCATCTCACGTTCCGCAACATCGAGGATTTCATCTGCTCGCGTCCTGGTCACACCGGACTCCTATTCTACCGACTGATAGATAGAAGCAGCCTCGCGAACCACAATGCGTTTTGCCCCCTCTGAGGCCGCTGTTCTCAGTCGGACACGAAGCTACTTTTGGTCGGAAGGCTGGGGATCGATCAGCATAGACGTCCCCTAGCAGTCGTTGGCTCAGCAATAGAGCCAAGTCCGTCCGGGTCTTGGCGGACCTGAGAAACTCATGGACGCACGCTATCTCGCCCTCACCAGGCGCAGGTGGCACTAAAGCTACTGCGCCGCTTGCGATCGGACCCGTACTAGAACCCTGTTCGCCTGGAAACGCCCGGCTGTCGACGCCAAACAGGGGAAGAAGCATGGTCCGCGTCAGGCCGCCGCGCCGGCTCGGCCGGAAGGTCGCCTGAAAACCCAGGCGATGTGAGCGCGCACGTCCTACGATTGTCGCCGACCGACGGCGGCCCGTGGTCCTGCATCCTTGACTTGGGCCGCCTCGCCACAGTCGCTTCGCACCGTCGGCTGCCCCTGTCTTCGCCGATTGACCCTGCGTCTTCCAGCGCGGCCTACCGCCGTTCGACTTGCCTCCAGCGCCCTTTCGGTGCAGCACTGTAGGGTGTGACGTCGCGTTCAGGTTCGAGGGATAGATGGCCAACACTAGGTCCCTGGGGGAGCTTGGACTGGTCGATGCGCCCTCGGAACGCCCCTACGACAATCTCACCAAACTCGCGTCCCAGCTCCTCAACGTGCCGGCCGCCCTGGTTGTTTTGGTCGAGCCTCATCGGAACCGGCAATACTTCAAGAGCATGTGCGGGTTGCCCGAACCCTGGGCCAGCCGGCGCCAGACCCCACTGTCCCACTCGATTTGTCAGCATGTTCGCGCGATGGATGCTCCCCTGGCCATATCCGATACGCGCGATGTTCCGCTTGTGCGGGATAGTCTCGCGATCCATGAGCTCGGCGTTATCGCCTATCTTGGCGTGCCGATCCACGGACCCGACGGGTCTGCGCTGGGGGCCCTGTGTGTCATTGACTACGAGCCTCGCGACTGGTCGGCCGACGATGTCGAGACGATGGAACGACTCGGGACGAGCGTAAGTGACTTGATTCGGATGGCCGCCCTGCGGCTCGACGCGTTGGACGCGGCCGAGGCACGTCTGCGCTTCCTGGCCGAGATGAGCCACGAGATCCGGACCCCGCTGAACGGAGTTGTGGGGGGAGTGGATCTTCTCTGCTCTCTCTTGGCGGAGTTGCCGGGCGGGGGACGCGCGCGTGACGTTGCGGGCTTGGTCGATGCCTCGGCTGAAACGGTGCTGCGGCTGCTCGACGATGCCTTGGATCTTGCCATTGTCGACGCCGGGGGGCTGGAGTTGCGCGAAGAGGAAGTGCGCCCGCTCACCTTGGCCCGACAAGTGGCCGCCCTACACGGTGCCGGCGCAGAGCGACGCGGCGTTACGGTCGAAGTCGTGTCTACGGGCACCCTTGGCGCCGCGACGCGGCAGGGGGACGCGGCGCGCCTGGTTCAGATCCTGGGCAACGTCGTCGGCAATGCGGTCAAGTTCACGCGAAGGGGCCGGGTCGTCGTGCGCGTCGGCGGCACGGAAAGGCTCCTGGAACTGGAGGTGGACGATTCCGGGCCCGGTATGGACGCGGCTACGCTTGCGCGCGTCTTTGAGCCCTTTCGCCAAGGCGGCACCGGTGCGGTTCGCGGACAGAAAGGGTCTGGCCTGGGTCTGGCGATCGTTGATCGGATCGTGCGCGCGATGAATGGAGCGGTGGAAATGGAAAGCCAACCGGGCAAAGGAACACGGGTGCGCCTGTCGCTACCCCTTCCAGTTTCCGACGCCTCCGACTCCAATGGTGCAGTCGACGACTCGTCGGCCGACGCGCGCCGCGCCGCGCTCCCGGGTGCGGAGACGTTCGCTGGCGTGCGGGTGCTTGTGGCGGACGACATCGACACCAGTCGAGTGATCCTTTCACTGATGCTCCAAAGGTTCGGAGCGGAGGTCGTGGCCGTGAGCGATGGCCCGGCCGCGCTCTCGGCCTGCAGTCGCGACCGCTTCGATCTTCTTCTCCTCGATTTGCAGATGCCGGGCTTGACGGGCCTCGACGTCATTTCCGAGCTGCGAGAAGGCGGGCATGATATGCCGGCGCTGGCCGTTACCGCCGACGGGTTTCCTGATCAGATCCGGGCGTGTCTGGCTGCGGGGTTCAACGGCCATCTCCTGAAGCCAGTTCGGCAAGCGGATCTTGCGACGCATCTGATGCATGTTCTTGATCTGTCTCAGCCCTCTTGGAGCTAGCGGAAGCGGATCGCGTAGTCGGCCCGGATTGCTGCGTCCAGCGCCGGGTCGATCTGGCTGGGAGCTTCTGCGAGAATCCGTTCGGCGCGTGCCCGCGCAACGTCGAGCAGGATCGGCCGCTCGGCCTCCACCCATTCCTTTGGGCTCATGCGATTGCCAAGGCTCGGATAGACGTACTCCGTCTGCATCAGAGACAGCGTTTGATCCGTGCCAAGGTAGTGGCCGGGGCCACCGACGCACACCGACCGGATCGCGTCGATCGAGGTCGTGTCCTCGGTCACCTCAATTCCCCGGACACAGCGCTGAACCTGTCCCAGGATGTCGTCTCCCAACACAAGCGACTCGTGGCAGAACCCGAGGAGCGAGGCATGCATGCCGACGGACTCGTAGACCATGTTCAACCCCGAGAGCCCCGCAAGCACATTTGTGATCCCCTGTTCCCATCCGGCCTGCATGTCGGGCAGCTTGCTGTCCGAAATCCCGCCGGCCGCACCGCCGGGCAGGCCGTAATACTGGTGCATCTGCCCGCATCCGGCCGACAGAAGCGCTTGCTCTGCCGACCCGCCCGACATCGCTCCGGTGCGCAGGTCGCTCACGAACGGCCATGTGCCAAAGATCGCCGGGTGGCCGGGCTGCAGCGCGTTCACATAAACGACACCGGCGAGGCACTCGGCCACCGCCTGCACGATGGCCAGCGCGATCGGGGCCGGGGCCGTCGCACCCGCCTGGCCCGCCGAAAGGAGCAACACCGGCATGCCTGCGCGAATGCAGGCCTCCATCACCTCGCAGCTTTCCGAGGCGAACTTCATCGGCGGGACGACAAAGCAGTTTGAGTTGCTGATGAAGGGCCGCGCCCGCCACGCGTCCTCGCCCCCCGCAAGGCGGTGGATCAGCTCCAGGCACGGCGCCACCGTCTGCGGCTCCGAGAAGTTGGTGCCGATATGTTTTCGGGTACCCGACACGCAGGCAAAGATCGTGTTCAGGTCAAGCTCGGTCGGGTCGGATATGTCTCTCGCGACCATAACCCGCTGAAAGAAATGCACGTTATCGAGCGCTTGCACGATCCGGGCCGCGTCATAAAGGTCTTGCGCGGTCGAATCACGATAGTCGAGCGTGTACGGATCGACCATATGAACGGCGGCTCCGGCCGTACCGAAGTGCACGCGCGTGCCCGACAAGTCGAGGTCGAAGGTCGGGTCGCGGGCGGGCAATTGGATGTCCCGCGCTGCGATCGCCAGCATGTCCTCGACCAGCGCTCGGGGAAAGCGGATGCGGCCGTCATCGCCCAATTGCGCGCCTGCGCCCGTTAGGATCTCGACACCCGACGGCGGCGCATTGGCCAGCCCGACCTCTTCGAGCGCGTCAAGCGCGGCCTGATGAATACGCTCGACACCTGCCTCGCTAAGGGGCTTGTATTGGCCGCCGCTCAGGCCAGGGCGGATCGGTCGCATATGTTCGGCAAGGGGCGCGGCGCGCTTCGCATGCCGCGCGGCGCGTCCCCCTGTTCTGCCGGACCGGCGCGGCCCTTCGGGCCGGGTCAGATCATCGGGCATGGTGTCCCTCCCTCACGCGGGCCGCGGCCGGCACCCGCGTCTGTCGTGCGGCCCGGTCCGCGGGCCGTGTCGTCACAATCGAACGCGCTCCGCTTTCGGGTCGTACATCGGTTTCAGCGACGCTTCCGCGCTGACCCGCGTGCCCGCCACTTCGATCTCATAGCTCGACGCCAGCACCGCCTCGCGGCTCTCGCCGGGGCAGGGCACATAGCCCATCCCGATCGCGGCGCCCAAATGGTGGCCGTAAGCGCCAGATGTCAGATGCCCCACGATCTCGCCGTCCCGCAGGATCGGCTCGTTGTGATAGACCATGGGCTCGGGGTCGCTCAAACGGAACTGCACCATTCGACGGGCCAGGCCCTGCTGCTTCTTGCGCAAGACCGCATCCCGCCCGGTGAAATCCAGCTTCGAGAGCTTTACTGCAAAGCCGAGCCCCGCTTCCAGCACGTGGTCTTCGCTGGTGATGTCGTGGCCGAAATGGCGGAAGGCCTTTTCGATCCGACAACTGTCCATCGCGTGGAGGCCGCAGAGGGCCAGGCCATGATCCGCCCCGGCCTCCCATAACGTTTCGAACACGTGGGCAGCCATGTCGGCTGAAACATAGACCTCCCAGCCAAGCTCGCCGACATATGACACGCGATGGACGCGGGCGACCCCCATGCCGATCTCGATGTCCTGCGCCGTGCCAAAGGGGTTGCCCTCATTGCTGAAGTCGGCCGGCGACACGGCCTGCAGCAAGTCGCGCGCCTTCGGCCCCATGACCGCAAGCACGCCCTCGCCGGCGGTCACATCGGTCAGCACGACATGAAAGTCGCCGATTTGCCGGCGCATCCAAGCCTCGTCACTCGGCCGAGTGACCGCTGGAGTGACCACGAGATAGGCGGTTTCGGTTAGCCGGGTGATGGTCACGTCGGCCTCGATCCCGCCCTGGCTATTCAGGAACTGGGTGTAGACGATCCGCCCGGGCGCCACGTCTATCTCGGCCCCGGCGACCCGGTTCAGAAAGGCGCAGGCGTCGCGCCCCTCGACCCGGATCTTGCCGAACGACGACATGTCGTAAAGCCCCACGCCCGTTCGGATCGCGGCATGCTCGAACGCGGCATTCTCGAACCAGTTCTGCCGCCCCCAATCATAGGAATAAGCCCGCGCTTGGCCCGGCCACGCAATCCAATTCGGCCGCTCCCAGCCACCCGCCTCACCAAAGACCCCACCGAGCGCTTCGAACTGTGTGTGGAACGGGGAGCGGCGTACGCCTCGCGCGGTAGCCTTCTGGCGATGGGGGAAATGGTCGGCATAGAGGAGGCCGAGTGTCTCCTTTGAGCGCTCGAACAGATACCGCCGATTGCTCTGAAACGGTTGCATGCGGGCGATGTCTACATCGATCAGGTCGAAGGGCTTCTCGCCGTCCTCCATCCACTGAGCGAGCGCCATGCCCGCCCCACCCGCCGATTGGATGCCGATGGAGTTGAACCCTGCCGCCACCCAGAAATTGTCGAGCTCCAGGCTCTGGCCCAGGTGATAGGCATCGTCCGGAGTAAAGCTCTCGGGGCCGTTGAAGAACGTATGGATCCCTGCGGACTCGAGCATGGGCATGCGGTGGATTGCACGCTCGAGGATCGGCTCGAAATGATCGAAATCCTCGGGCAGTTGATCGAAGCAGAACTCTTCGGAGATGCCGTCCATGCCCCATGGTTTGGCATCCGGCTCAAATGCACCGAGGAGCATCTTGCCCGCGTCTTCCTTGTAGTAGGCACACTCGTCGGGCACGCGCAGCACCGGCAATTCGCTGAGGCCCGGGATCGCTTCGGTCACGATGTAGAAGTGCTCGCAGGCATGGAGCGGCACGTTCACGCCGGCCATGGCGCCCACTTCGCGCCCCCACATGCCGGCACAGTTGATCACATGATCCGCGGCAATCTCGCCCTGTTCGCCCTCACGCTCCCAGTGGACGGACGCGGCGCGACGCCCCTCCGTTGTGATGCCTGTCACGCGGGCACCTTCTGCGATCAGCGCGCCGCGGCTCCTCGCGCCTTTGGCCAGCGCGAGCGCGATGTTCGCCGGGTCGCCTTGACCGTCGGTCGGGAGCCAGACGCCCGCCTCGACACCTTCAACGTTCAGATGCGGATACCGGGCTTTCACCTCGGCGGGCGACAGCTCCTCGACCGGTACGTCAAAGCCGCGCGCCATCGATGCTGTGCGGAACAGCTCTTCCTTCCGCGCCGCCGTTAGCGCCACCGAGATCGAGCCTACTTGCTTCATGCCTGTGGCCAGCCCGGTCTCGGCTTCGAGCCCGCGGTAGAGATCGGCGGAGTATTTCGCGAGCCGCGTCATGTTGGCCGAGGCTCGCAGTTGAGCGATGAGGCCCGCGGCATGCCATGTGGTGCCGCAGGTCAATTGCTTGCGCTCCAGCAGCACCACGTCGCTCCAGCCGAGCTTGGTCAGGTGATAGGCCACCGAGCAACCGATCACCCCGCCGCCCACGATCACGGCGCGGGCATGGCTGGGCAGCGCGGTCATGCCCGGATCCGCGCGTTTTCTGGGTCCCAGAGGGGCTTGTCGGCCTGTACGACTGCTGGGTACCGCTCGCCGAAGATCTCCACCTCCAGTGCGGTGCCAGGTTCGGCCAGATCGGCCCGCACCATCCCAAGCGCGACACAGGCCTCGACCCGATGGCCCCAGTAGCCAGAGGTCGTCTCGCCGACCACCTCGCCATTCTGCCAGAGCGTCGACATGTAGGGCGGATCTTGCTCCCCGGCTTCCACGACGATGGGGACGAAGCGCTTGGCGACGCCTTGCTGCTTTTCCCGCTCCAGCGCCGCCTTGCCGCGGAAGGCAGGTTTGGACCAGTCGACGAACCGGTCGAGCCCGCCTTGTAGGACGGTGTAGTCGGTCGACAGGTCGCCCTTCCAGGCGCGGTAGCCCTTTTCGATCCGCAAGCTGTTCAGGGCGAACATGCCGAAGGGTTTCAGGCCGTGGATTTGGCCCGCGCTGTGGACGGCCTCATAGACTTTGGCGCTATCGGCGATGCGGGAATGGACCTCCCAGCCCAGCTCTCCGGCGAAGCTCACGCGGAAGAGCATCACGTCGGCTCCCGCGATTTGGGCGTGCTGCCAGCTGAGCCAGGGGCGGGTCAGATCGGCCTCTGTCACGCCGGCGAGGATCGCACGGGAGGCGGGGCCGGTCAGGATGTTGCAGGACCAGTCCTCGGTCTCGTCGGTCAGGGTGAGGCCGGGGGCGAGGTGCTTTTCAAGCCATTCCCGATCGTGCCATTCGGCGGAGGCGGCAGTGATCAGGTAGAGCTCATCCTCCGACAGCCGGGCGACGGACATCTCGGTGACAATGCGGCCGCTGCTGTCGGCGAAATAGGCGAGGCCGAGGCGGCCGACCTTAGGCAGGCGCCCGGTGATCTGCTGGCGGAGCCAGGCCGCCGCGCCGTCGCCAGTCAGGCGGTAGCGGGAGAAACCGGGCAGGTCGAGGAGGCCGGCCGCGTCGCGCACGGCGTGGCATTCCTCGCGGACAGCCTCGAACCAGGCGCCTTTCCGGTCCCACGTGTGCGTGGCCGCCTCAGACGTGTCGTCGCCGGGGCGGGCGAACCAGTTGACCCGTTCCCAGCCGTTATAGGCGCCGAACTGGCCGCCCATCTCCTTGAGCCGGTCGTGGTTGGCGGAGAGGCGCTTGTCGCGCCCGGCGGGCCAGGCGTGGTGGGGGAAGTGCATGGCGTATTCGTGGCCGTAGACCTCCATCCCCTTGGCGACGCAGTAGTCTTCGTCGGCGAAGCCGGTGAAGCGACGGGGGTCGCAAGACCACATGTCCCACTCGGTCTCGCCCTCGGTGATCCACTCGGCCAGCACCTTGCCGGCGCCGCCGGATTGGCAGATGCCGAAGGTGAAGACGCAGGCCTCGAAGGCGTTCGGCACGCCGGGCATCGGGCCGATCAGCGGCAGTCCATCAGGCGCATAGGGGATCGGGCCGTTGATCGTCTTGGTCAACGGTGCCTCGGCCAGGAGGGGCACCCGTTCCATGGCGTCGGTGATGTACCATTCGAGGCGGTCGAGATCGTCCGGGAAGAGCTGGAAGCTGAAATCGGTGGGGAAGGGATCGTCGCCGCCGAGCCAGTGCGCTTTGCAGTTGCGCTCATAGGGGCCGAGGTTGAAGCCCATCTTCTCCTGCCGGAGGTAGTAGGAGCTGTCGACGTCGCGCAGAAGCGGGAGCTTGCGGCCCTGTTCGTTGTACCAGGCCTCGATCTCCGGCACGGTGTCGAAGAGCATGTATTGGTGGGACATGACCATCATCGGCACGTCGCGGCCGAACCATTTGCCGACCTCGCGGGCGTAGTAGCCGGCGGCATTGACCACGTAGTCGCAGCGGATTTCGCCCTTTTCGGTCTCGATCACCCATTCGTCCCCCTCGCGGCGGGCGCCGGTGGCGGGGCAGAAGCGGACGATCTTGGCGCCCATGTCCCGTGCGCCCTTGGCCAGCGCCTGGGTCAGCTGGGCGGGGTCGATGTCGCCATCATAGGGGTCGTAGAGGACGCCGGAGAGGTCATGGGTTTCCATGAACGGGTAGCGGCCCTTGATGTCGTCAGGCGTTAGGACGTCGATCTCCATCCCCTGGTAGCGGCCCATGCCGGCCACCCGCTTGAACTCTTCCAGGCGTTCCTTGGAGTGGCCCAGCCGGATCGAGCCCGTCACGTGGTAATTCATCGGGTAATCGACCGCCTCGCCCAGGCCCCGATAGAGCTCGGTCGAGTAGCGCTGCATGTTCATGACCGACCAGGACGACGAAAAGGTCGGCACATTGCCCGCCGCGTGCCAGGTCGAGCCGGCCGTCAATTCGTTGCGCTCCAGGAGCACGCAGTCCGTCCACCCCGCTTTTGCCAGGTGGTAAAGGGCCGACGCCCCGACGCACCCGCCGCCGATGATCACCACCCGTGCCGTCGAAGGCATGTCCGCCATCGTCCTTACCCCTTTTGTTTGACTGACTATTCCGCCCTTTTGGGCGTCGTTCAATTCATGCATTCTGCCGTTATCAATCGGAATGGTCGATTAGAAAGCTGCGATGGGACCAAACAGCGCAAGCCGCAGGTACGAGGACCCGAAGGGCTCGGCGGCAGGCCGCGATGCCACCGACCGCCCGAGCGGCAGCTTGTCGGCACGGCCCGCGTCACGCATCGCGCGGCCCCGCTGACATGCAAAACGATCAGATCGAAACCTTCCTCGACCTGGCCGAAACGCGCAGCTTCAATCGCACGGCAGAGCGGCTTGGGGTGACACAATCCACCGTCTCCGCCCGCTTGGCCGCGCTCGAAAAGGTGGTGGGCACCAAGCTTTTCTCCCGCTCGCGGGCAGGCACGGACCTTACAACCGCGGGCCTGGCCTTCGCCCCCCATGCCCGCGCACTGCGCCACGCCTGGACCGAGGCGCTGCGCGCGGCACGGCATTCTGCTCCAACGGCGCTGACCCTCCGGATCGGCCTCCAGACCGACCTTGCCGACGCGCATATCGGCGACTGGGTGAGCCAGTTCCGCAGCCTGTTTCCTGAGACGTCGTTCTACCTCGAACTCGATTACTCCACCCAGATGAGCGCGGATCTCGTGACTGGCCAGCTCGACCTGGCCGTCATGTATTCCCCGCGCATGGGGCCCGACCTCTATATCGAAAGCGTCTGCGAACTCCGCTATCGCCTTGTGTCGTCGGAAACGGACCAGCGTGCGCAAATCGATCCGGCCACCTACATCCGTGGAAGCTATTCCGCCGTCTTCGAGCAACAGCACCAGGCCCTCTTTCCAGAACTGACCGAAGCCCCGCTTGCCTCTGGCCAGAACGCAGCCAATGTCGGGCTTCTGCGCGCTTTGGGCGGGGCGGCCTTCGTGCTCGAGGATCTTGCGGCCGACATGGTGTCGAACGGTGACTTTGCTCTGGTCCGCGACGCGCCCCCGATCCCCCAGACGGTCTATGCTGGCATCCACGTGCGCCACCGCCACGCCCGCGCCTACCGTCGCCTGATCGCCATCGTGAAGCGCTACTTCGGCGAGAGCTAGGGCAGTGGCGGCGCTGCCCGTGCGCCGCTAGGCTCATGGCCGATGTTGCGTCTCACCCTCGAACAGATCCGCGCCTTTCTTGCCGTCACCCGCGCTGGCGGCGTCCGGCGCGCGGCACAGGGGCTCAACCTCAGCCAGCCCGCGGTCACAGCTCGCCTTCACAAGCTTGAAGAGAGCCTTGGGCGGACCCTCTTCGACCGGTCTGGTGGGGGCCTCACCCTGACGCGCGAAGGCGAACTGTTCCTGCCGCACGCCGAGAAGTTCGAGGAGGTATCCGAGCAGATCTCCCGCGCCATCATTGCCCCGGACCATGTGGAAGGATGGCTGCGGATCGGCGCCTCCGAGACCGTCACGCAAACCTGGCTGCCGGACTTCGTGGCGCGTCTGCACCACGTTTTCCCGCGCGTACAGGTTGAGCTGAACGTCGATATCTCCTCAAATCTGCGCGACGCGTTGGTGGCGGGTGAGACCGATCTCGCCTTTCTGCTCGGTCCCGTCTCAGAGCCTTCGGTCGACAACGTGGCCCTGCCGCCGTTCCCCCTGATGTGGTATGCCGCTCCGGGCCCCGAGCCTGAGGGCGGATATCTCAGCCGTCCCGTGATCTCTTACGCCCGCAACACGCGGCCGTACCGGGAGTTGCGGTCCGAGCTCCTGGCGCGTATCGGCCCCACAGTGCAGATCTTCCCGTCCTCGTCGCTTTCTGCCGCGTTCCGGCTGGTCGAAACGGGCCTCGGCGTGGCGGCGCTGCCCGAGGCGATGGGCCGCCCGCTCGTCGAGGCGGGCCGTATTGTGGCGTTCGATCCGGGCTGGCGGCCTGACCCGCTGTACTTCACCGCGTCGTTTCCTGGGGCCCCCCGAGCCCATGTCACCGAAACGGCCGTTGGGCTGGCCCTCGACGCGGCACGTCGCGTGGAAGCGATCAGCAGTATCGATCGCATGTGACAGATTCATTCGATTTGATTTGATCGCGCCGCCATCTCACCCTCGTGATCAGCCAAGGAGAGATGGATGGCGTCCACCCATGACGGACTGATGCGGGAGGGTCCCACCGGCGTGCGGGCCGCGATCCGTGCCGGCCGGTATCGCGCGCATACGGCCGGCCTGGCGGCGGGGTTTCTGCAGGTCAACCTCGCCATCTTGCCCGAGGCCTATGCGCTCGACTTCATGCGCTATTGCCAGCGCAACCCCAAGCCATGCCCCCTCTCGGGCGTCTCCGACACCGGCAGCCCGATCCTGCACACGCTGGGGCGAGACATCGACGTTCGCTGGGATGTGCCTGCCTACAATGTCTACCGCGAGGGTCGTCTCGCTGGCAGCGTGGAAGACCTCGCCGATCTTTGGCGCGACGACCTCGTGACCTTTGCGCTCGGCTGTTCCTTCACGTTTGAGCACGCGCTGCTGAAGGCCGAGATACCGGTCTGGAACGTTAGCCAGAACAAAACGGTGCCGATGTTCCGCTCTGCGCTCGACACCGTGCCGGCCGGCTCCTTTCGCGGCAAGATGGTCGTCTCGATGCGCCCGATCCCTGAACACCAGGTCGAGGAGGCACGCACGATTTCGGCCCGCTTCCCCGGCGCCCATGGCGCGCCCGTCCATGCGGGCGACCCTTCAGAGATCGGCATTTCCGACGTGACCAGTCCCGACTGGGGTGATGCCGCGCCGATTGGCCCGGGCGAGGTTCCCGTCTTCTGGGCGTGCGGGGTCACGCCGCAAGTCGCAATCGAGGCTGCGGCGCTCCCGCTCTGCATCACTCATAAGCCCGGACACATGCTCGTCACCGATGTGCCGGAAGACGCCGAAAGCCCGATCCTCGCCCCGGCCTGAGCCGCGGTGGGCACGACCCGACAACCCAACAGGAGAGAGACATGAAACGCACCCTTGCCCTTCTGGCCACGACCACCGCGCTCGTCGCGGGTCCGGCCGCCGCCGAAACCCTCAACGTCGTTGGGTCGTGGTCCGGCCTGCCGCTCCACAAGCAGTATGAAGCGCCGTTCTGGTCGGAAACGCTGCCTGCCGCATCTGGCGGAAGCCTGGAAGTGGCGCTCACAACGCACGATCAGATGGGCCTTGGCGTGGGCGACGTGTTCCGCCTTCTCGGCCAGGGCGTTTATGACGTCGCGATGACCGTGGGCGACTATGCCGTGTCCGACGCGCCCGAGCTCGAAGGACTCGACGTGCCGCTCGTGGCCGTCGACGCAGATAGCGCGCGCACCATGGTCGAGGCCGCCCGCCCGCTGGTCGACGACATCTATGCCGAGCGCTTCAACTCCAAGGTCCTCGCTATTGCGCCCTATCCGCCGCAGGTCGTGTTCTGCAATGCCGACGTGGCCAGCCTGTCCGACCTACAAGGTCTTAAGGTCCGCGCCTCCGGCCGGATGACGGCCAAGCTCCTTGAAGCGCTGGGCGCCGAAGGCATCAACGTATCGTTCTCCGAGGTCCCAGGCGCGCTGCAGAAGGGCGTTGTCGATTGCGCTGTCACCGGTGCCGGTTCGGGCTACTCCGCCGGCTGGTGGGAAGTGTCGACCCATCTCCTGCCGATCCCCCTCGGCGGGTGGGACTCCGTCGTCACCGCGATGAACATGGACAAGTGGAACAGCCTCGACGCCGACACGCAGTCCCTGATCGAGGCGCAGGTGAAGGCCGAGTTCGAGGATCCGGCTTGGGCCACCGCCCAGGACGCCCTTGTGAACGACATTGCCTGCCTGACCGGCAATGGCGACTGCCCAGCAGGCGATGCACGCGACATGGTGCTCGTTGAAGCCTCAGAGGCCGATTTCGAGGCGGCCAAGACCATCCTGATCGACGAGGTTTTGCCGGAGTGGGCTGATCGCGCGGGCGTCGACTGGGCCACCCGCTGGAACGCCACCGTCGGCGATGCCGTGGGCGTGCAGGTCCCTGTCAACTGATCGCGGCCCCGATGCCAGAGCGCATTCTCGATATGTTGCGGCGGCTCAACCGGGTCGTTGCAATCCTGACGGGCGTGGGCCTTCTGGCCTGCGCCGCCTTCGTGCTCCTCGACATCCTTCTTCGTCAGGTCGGCGCATCGTTCGGGGGCACAGAGGAGATCTCGGGCTACGCCATGGCCATTGCCACCTCCTGGGGCATGGCGTTCACGCTCCTCGAGCTGGGCCATGTGCGGATCGACCTGATCCGGTCGCGCTTGCCCGAGGTTGGCCGTGCGGCGATGGACCTTTTCGCCATGCTGACGCTCACAGGGGTCGTGACGTTGATTGCTTGGAAATGCTGGCCCGTTGTCGCTGCATCAATCGCCAACGGCTCAACCGCCAACACCCCGCTCGAAACCCCACTGCCGCTCGTGCAGGTCCCGTGGTTCGCCGGCTGGGCATGGTTCGCGATCACCGCATGGCTCACGCTGTTCGCGGCGGCGGCCCTCGTTCTGCAAGGGCGCCTTGACGCCAGCGAACGGGCCGTTGGCGCCTTTGCCGAGGAGGATCTGCAATGATCGGCTCGGTGTCGCTCGGGCTGCTCGCGCTCCTGACCCTGTCGATCCCCGTCGGCATCGTGCTCTTCCTGCTTGGTATCGGTATCGATCAGCTCTTTTCTCCGTTCCCGCTCCTCCGCGGTCTGGGCCAGCTTGTGTGGTCGTCCTCGAACTCAGCGACGCTGATTGCCATTCCGTTCTTCGTGCTCTTGGGCGAGATCTTGGTCCGCTCGGGCGTTGCAGCGCGCACGTATGCCGCGCTCGACCGCTGGGTCAGCTGGCTGCCCGGCGGACTCGTTCACGCCAACATCGCAACCGCCACGATGTTTTCCGCCACTTCCGGCTCGTCTGTCGCAACGGCCGCCACGGTCGCGACCGTCGCGATGCCCCAGGCTGAGCGGCTCGGCTATGATCCCCGGCTCTTTTCGGGCGCTATCGCGGCTGGCGGCACGCTGGGCATCATGATCCCGCCGTCGATCAACCTCATCGTCTACGGGTTCCTTACGCAGACTTCGATTCCACAGCTCTTCCTTGCGGGCCTGGTCCCGGGCATTACGCTGGCTCTGCTCTTTGTGGTGATCACCGCGATCATCTGCACATTGCGCCCGGGCCTCGGAGGCGAGCGTCGCACATTCCCGCTGGCCGCCATGTTTCGTGCGCTCATCGATCTTGTGCCCATCCTCCTCCTCTTCGCCGTGATCATCGGCACGATCTACAAGGGTTGGGCCACGCCGACGGAGGCCGCGGCTGTCGGCGTGGCCGGCGCGTTCGCTATCGCGGGGGCCATGGGTGGGCTCTCATGGAGAATGCTGGGTGACAGCCTTCTTGGCACCGTGCGCATCACTTCGATGATCATGCTCGTCGTGATCGGCGCGACGTTCCTGAACTTCACGCTCGCCTCGGCCGGCCTTGGCAACGAACTGAGGGCCTTTCTCGAGGGGCTCGGCCTAACGCCCCTCTCAACCATTCTTGTGATCGTGCTGATCTATATCGTCCTGGGTTTCTTCATCGAGACGCTCAGCCTCATGGTCGTCACGATCCCCATCATCGTGCCGCTTGTGGTCGAGATGGGGTATGATCCGATTTGGTTCGGCATCCTCATGATCGTCCTCATCGAAATGGCCCTCATCACGCCGCCCGTTGGCCTGAACCTCTATGTCGTGCAGGGGGCGCGAAAATCCGGCACAATGGGCGAGGTCATGGTCGGTGCCTTGCCCTATGTTTTGGTCATGCTTGCGATGGCCGGAGCATTGATCGCTGTTCCGGGAATTGCGCTCTTACTGCCGTCCGCCCTGCAATGAGCGACGCTATGCGTTTCACCCTTGTCGGCCACGGCCCCGTTGGCGTCGCGATCCACCAATTGATCATCGCAGGCTGGTCGGGCCGCGACCCCGACGCGGTTGCCCATCATATCGCCGAGCTTGCGGCCCTCGGCGTCGCGCCCCCGTCCGAAACGCCGCTCTTCTATCGGGTGGGCGCCGACCGCCTGACCCAAGCTTCATCGATTCAGGTGGTGGGCTCCGGCACGTCGGGCGAGGCCGAGGCCTTGCTCGTGGCTTTGCCCGAGGGGCTCGCCGTGGGGCTCGCTTCCGACCACACCGACCGGGACGCCGAGGCCCATTCCGTTGCGCTCTCGAAACAGCTCTGCCCCAAGCCAGCCGCGCAAGAGCTCTGGCCGCTCTCTGACGTGGCCGGTCATTGGGACGCTCTGACCCTGCACGCATGGGCCACTATCGCCGGCGAGCGTGTTCTTTATCAGGAAGGGACGCTCGCTGGCCTCCTCCCGCCAGACGCGCTGCTTAAGCAATGCTCTCTTGCGCCCGGTGGCGCGATGCTCTGCGGCACGCTGCCCGCGCTCGGCGGCATCCGACCCGCCAGCCGCTTCGAGATGGAACTGGCCGACCCCGTGCTCGGCCGATCGATCACCCACAGCTACGAGATCGCGGAGCTTCCGGCTGTCACATGACCCACCGCATCCTCACATTGGGCGACACGGCTTTCACCGTCGAGTTTGCAGCGGGCTTCGACGACGCCGCCCGTTCCGCGACTGCACGGCTCGACGCCGCCATTGCCCGAGAACGCGCCGTCGGCGCCTTGCCATCCATTGTCGATGTCGTGCCGACCTTCCGCTCTCTGACGGTGCACTTCGAGCCGGCCATCACGCCGCGCGCCGCGCTGGAGCCGCAGATCGCCGCCCTGGCCGGGGAAGGAGAGGGGGGCTCGCCGGACGGAGGTGCGCAATGGCGGTTCCCGGTCTCCTACGGCGGCGATGCAGGGCCCGATTTATGTGATCTGGCTGCGCATGCCGGCCTGACTGAGACGCAAGTGATCGACCTCCATGCCGCCACTGAAGTCTCCGTGCATATGCTGGGCTTTCTGCCAGGCTTCGCCTTTATGGGCGATATCGCGCCGTCCCTGCGTCGCCCGCGTCGGGCCGAGCCGCGGACCCGCGTGCCCTGGGGCTCGGTCGCCGTGGCCGACCGGCTGACTGCCATCTATCCTTGGGAAAGCCCCGGCGGCTGGCATCTGATCGGCCACTGCCCGGTGCCGCTCTTCGATGCGTCGCGCGCGGCACCGGCTCTCTTGTCACCTGCCGACCGGGTCGCGTTCGTCCCGACGCCCGAGGCTGAGGTCGCCGCTCTTGCCGCCGGCTTCGCCGCAGGTGAGCTGGCACCCACGAGTTTCCGGGTCGACGACTGATGCCTGCGTTGCTCATCCGCGATCCCGGGCCGGCCACCACGGTGCAGGATGTCGGCCGCTTGGCGGCGCGCCGGGCCGGCGTGCCGGTTGCAGGCACTGTTGCGCCGGATTGGCTGGCGCTTGCCAACGCCCTGATCGGCGCGCCTGAGGGCGCCGCCGGATTGGAAATCCGCCTCGCCGGCCCGCGCTTCGAGGTCGACGGGCCTTGCCTCGTCGCCGCAGGCGGGCCCGTCGAGCTGAGGATCGAAGGGCAGCGCGGGTCCCGAACCGTACCGCCCTTCACCGCAACGGCTCTCGATCCGGGCGACCGTGTCACGACCGGCCCCGTGCGGGCCGGTACGCTTGCCGTTCTCGCCTTCTCCGGCGGTATCGACGTGCCTCCGGTCCTTGGCAGTCGCGCAACGTATACCCGGGCACGTCTGGGCGGCTTGGAGGGACGCGCCCTCGTCTTGGGCGATCGCGTTCCCATCGGTGATGCGCCCTTCGGCCCGCCGCTCGCCCTTCCTTCGGCGCCCAAGGTTGGCACTGGTCCCATTCATGTACTGCCCGGTCCGCAGGACGACCATTTTACCGCCGAGGCCCTTGCGACGTTCCTATCCGAAGCCTTCACAGTCACAACCGAAGTCGATCGGATGGGAATGCGCCTCTCCGGCCCAACCCTTGACCACCGCGCGCGAGATCTCTCGCAGATCGTATCCGATGGGATCGTGCCGGGGGCGGTTCAGGTGCCCGGCAACGGCGCCCCCATTGTGCTCCTGGCCGATGGACAAACCGTCGGCGGCTATCCCAAAATCGCAACCGTGATCTCGGCGGACCTTCCCCGGCTCGCGCGCATGGCACCCGGCCAGACCGTGCGTTTCGAGGCGACCGACATTTCGAGGGCCGAGGCCGCTCGCGCTGAGGAAGCTCGCCGCATTGCCGCGCTCGTCGCCTCGGCTCGCCCTGCTGGGACTGCAGGCGGGCTCGATCTCAGGCGCCTCTACGAGGACAACTTGGTGAGCGGCGTGATAGGCGGGCCCGAGAGCTAGCCGGCCGCTTCCCGGCTGCTCGTGCGGCTCGAATGAGCCGGTGACGTTCCGCTACACGCGTTAGCCTTTGTGCCGCATCGGCCATTGACCGTGTGTCACATATCTTTTCCATTACGTCGGGGGGAGATCGAGCGCGCGATCCCAGGATCCAGCGCGCTCGCCGGAGGTACGGTGCGGCTGCGACATTGATCGTCGCAGCGCAAAGTGTGCGGCCGCGCAATCTTCCCGCGTTTGAAAACTTGTGGCGCACTGTCCCTTGGATCAGGCGCCATTCATCGCAGGATCGACATGGCCACCGACATCAACGCCAAGATCGTTTCCTCCTTCGCGCCAGCCAGAACAGAAGATGCCGCTCCGAGTTTTGGCCAGGCGGCCAAGCCCTCCACGACCACAGACCTGCTCCAATCATCCGATTACGGCCATGTCTGGATCGCGTCGGACACCGGCCCTAGCGGTGAGGCAACGTGCGGATGCGCCTGCGGATGTGGTGCGCTCCCCGAAGACCAGGCGTCACCGCCCGCGTCGGATGGCGCGCCGGGCGACCCGCTTCCCACCGGCACCATGTCCGATCTCGCCGACTACCTACAGGTCGACTATTGGGCCGACCGCGGTGATCGGCAGGCGCGCTCGTACGACATGACCTCCGGCCCGACGGGCAATAGCGGCGCGCTGACCTATGTCGCAAGCGGCTTTTCCGGGATTGCTGGGCTGAGCGACGACATCGACGGCATGTCCGTGTCGCGCCAGGAGATGGTCCGCAGCATCTTCAGTTACTTGGGCGAAGTGCTCGGCATCGACTTCGTTGAAGCCGACATCAACGATGTCCCCGATCCCGAGGCGAACGTCGACGTCTTCTTCCGCGACACGGTGTCCAACGCCTCTGCTGGGAATTATGCCTACGAATCCAGCGGTCTGCCCGACGGACCCGGGACCGACTTCTACAATGGTCACGATTGGCTGGCCTATGCGCGCATCAACCTCAGCGAGAATTGGGGTGGCGGCTCGAGCGCTGTGAACTCCAGCTCTTGGGAGACCATGATCCATGAGATTCTGCACGTCATGGGTCTTGGCCATCAGGGAAACTACAACTTCAACGTCACGGTGACCGCAACCGAGCCCGCAAACAGGGCTCCGGGCGACAGCTTTAATAATTTTCTTAACGATTCCGAGCAAGTCTCGATTATGTCATATATTCCAGTGAGTAACGGCGAGACTCTGCCCGATGACGGAACCTCTAACCTCCGCCTCGGGACCCCGCGCCAAGCGGATTTCCTTGCGCTCAGCCGCTACTATACGATCTCGGCTTTCGAGGGCGACACGACCTACGGCTGGAACGACACTCTGGACGACAACGAGTTCGACTTCCTCGGGAGACTCGAAACCTATGGGAGCCAGATGGCGTGGACGCTTATCGATGTCTCAGGAATAGACACGTTTGACGCCTCGGGCTGGAGCGCCGATCAGGTGATCGACCTTCGCGCCCCGCGGGCCGATGAAAGCGAACCGTATGCCTCGTCGATCGGTGGGGCCTTGGGCAACATGACGATTGCCGTAGGCACCGTGATCGAGATCGCAGTTGGAGGCAGCGGAAGCGACGCGCTTATCGGCAACGACGCCGACAACACGTTGTCTGGCGGCGCAGGGTCCGACACGCTGTCGGGCGGTGCGGGCCATGACAGTCTTCTGGGCAGCGATCAGGACAATCCGGTTGTGGCTGATGGCAACGATCTGGGCGGCGCGTCCGACAATGATGATCTGCGCGGTCAGGGCGGCGCCGACACGATGCGCGGCGGGCAGGGGCACGACTCGCTCTACGGGGGCAGCGGCAACGACCTTCTCTTTGGCGATGTCGGCCATGATGTAGTCGACGGTTCGTGGGGCAGAGATCGCGCCTTTGGCGGGACGGGCGATGACACGCTTCACGGCGGGCCCGGAGATGACACTCTCCTGGGCGGGGATGGCGCCGACGAGATCGACGGCGGGTCGGGCGATGACGACGTCAGCGGCGACGATGGCGGCGACAGTCTGGAGGGCGGCGACGGGGGTGACACGCTGTTTGGCGGACAGGGGGATGACACACTGCGTGGCGGCCCGGGAGCCGACTCCCTGCGAGGCGGATCCGACCGGGACGATGTCGCTGGCGGCGGTGGGGCCGACAGGATCTATGGCGACCGGGGATCGGACACGATCGATGGGTCCTGGGGCCGCGACGTGATCTTCGGGGGCCGGGGCAACGACTTGATCTTTGCCGGCGCTGGCAGCGCGGCCGACCGTGTTCGCGGCGACGACGGAAACGACACAATTGCAGGCTCGTCCGGCGACAACGATCTCACGGGCGGAGACGGGCGCGACAGCATCGATGGGGCTGGCGGCGCCGATACGATCTTGGGCGGCGCCGATGCCGATACGATCGATGGCGGCGCGGGAAACGATGTGCTCGATGGCGGCCCAGGTGCGGACGACCTGATCTTCCGCCTTGACGGCGGAATGCAGACAGACATCATCGTTGGCTTTGAGCTGGGCATCGACCGGCTTTTTCTCGGCAACCCGGACTATACGTTTGTATTGGAGGCAGGTGAGCCCGATCTGTCACTGGTCTGGTCCTCCGGTCAGACGCTGATCCTATTGGGGGTTTCGAACCCGATCGCGCTGGCGGACGACATCGACCACATCTGACCGCGCCAATAAGGTGCTGCCCCTGTGTGGCGCGGCCCTTCCGGCTTGTGGCCCTAGCCCAGGGGGAAGGCAGAGCGGGCTTCAGCAACCTCATCGGGATCGGTCAATCGATACCGCGCAACAAAGCGCGTCTTGAAGCCCACACGCCCGCGCCGAACCCCGAAGTTTTCGCCGTGATTGACGATGTAGAGCGCGGCGTCGGCCGATAGGGGCGTCAAGGGGCGTCGGGCCAGCCGAGCAAGATAAGGGAACATCCGGTGCTCATGAGCGGTCGCCGCGCCGATCCATGCGGCGTCCTCGGGCCCCCCGGACAGGTCGAACCCGAAGGCTGCGCAGGACCCGCAAAGCTTCCAGAACGCCTTTTGCCCCGGATGGCGCAGGCTTTGCGGCCTAGTGCGCGCCCAACCGCCAGTGGCAGCATCATGCATCAGACCCTGTGCAACCACATACCCCGGTCTGCGTCGCGTGCGCATCTCGGCCACGGCATGGGAGGCAAGCAGGTCATCTGCATCAAAGGGCATCGCCCAGCCCTGCGGCACCCCGAGGCACGGGAGGGCTCCGGCGAGGTCGGCCAACTTGTCCCATTTGTCGTTGCCCTGGACGGACTGGGTGAACGGCAGCCAAATGAGGCGAGAGTCGTCCGGCAGCCCGGCCGGCCTATCCTGCCCGCAGATCAGGGCTCGCCAATGCGGGTCTGTCTGCCGCAGAAAGCTCTGAAGCGTACGGGCGAGCCGGTTTGACACGGCGCTCCAGTCGCCCACATGGTGCCGCCCGACAAGTGGAACGAGGAACACGACTTCTGGCGAGGCCGCATCCGCCAGATCGAGCGGTCGTTTTCGTGCGGCAAGCGCCTCGGCCTCGGACGCTTGAAGGGACAATCGTTCGGCCAGGCCTGTCGACAGAGTGGCGGCGGAGCGTAAGAGCGCTCGATGTCCCTTTGGCGTGGCTGGAACCTGCGCCATGGTCAGGCCAACGCGCTGCCGTCAATGCAAGGAAACCTGGACCGTGCACCCTGCCCGCAACGCTCCCTGCACCAAAGATCGGACCAATCGAAGGTCGAAAGCCGGCGTGGCATCGCTCAGGGTCGGGCCGGCAGTCGCCGGGACAGGTCGTCGTAAAGGGCCGCACGTTCGTCGGGGCTCAGGAAAGCTCCGATTTCAACTTCGCGGTCGCCCCCCTTCAGCGTGACGTAGTTCTCCACCGGCCCACCTGCCTTGTGCAATGCCACTTGCACCCAGTGCGGGTTCGCCTCCCACCGCCGTTCTGGCCCGTGCACCTCGCGACGCACAAGCGCGACCGTCGTCTCACCAATCGTGAGTTCCTCGCTCATGGTCATCTCGTGGTCCTTCCAGCGGATCGCGAACATTGTGAGCCCGACCGCGCCGATGACGAACGGCAAAAGCGCCCACATCACGGGCGAACCCGCAACGGCGACGAGGGGCAGGCAGACGAGCGCAATGGTCGCGCCCATGAACCACGCAAATCCCGAATTGGTCATCGATCGGTGCGGCCAGAGGCGCAGCCGCGCGGGGGGTGAGGTCTCGCTCCATTGGTACGGCATATGCTCTGCCTCCGCGGTCAGTCTCCGCGCGTCGCCAAGCCGCTGTCCGTCTTAGCGTCCGATCTGCCCGCGCGCCCCTCCCGAAGTAGATGGGCCCCGGACGAAGCCGGGGCCCTTCGCGGCCGATGCGGCCCCTTGCTTCAGATGCCCCGAGGGAGCGTGGGATCGTCCCTCACCTATCCGTGGGACGGGTGATGATGGTCCTTGTCCCACATGTCCTGCGTCGGCAGCGTCTCGAACGTGTGCTCGGGCGGCGGTGAGGGCAGCGTCCATTCGAGCGTGTCGGCGTGCTCGTTCCAGTAGTTGTTTTCGGTGACCTTCGCGCCGCGCGTCAGCGTGACGTAGATGATGTAGAAGAACAGCAGGAACGAGGCGAAGGCGAGGAAGGCGCCGATCGACGAGATCCAGTTCCAGAGCGCGAAGGCCTCGGGATAGTCGATGTAGCGGCGCGGCATGCCCTGACGGCCCAGGAAGTGCTGCGGGAAGAATGTCAGGTTCGACCCGATGAACATCATCCAGAAGTGGATCTGGCCCAGCCGCTCCGGGTATTGCCGGCCAGACATCTTGCCAATCCAGTAGTAGATGCCGGCAAAGATGCAAAAGACCGCGCCCAGCGACATCACATAGTGGAAGTGCGCAACAACGTAGTAGGTGTCGTGATAGGCTCGGTCGATGCCCGCCTGGCTGAGGACGATGCCGGTGACGCCGCCCACCGTGAAGAGGAACAGGAACCCGAAGGCCCATAGCATCGGTGTCTTGAACTCCACCGAGCCGCCCCACATCGTGGCGATCCAGGAGAAGATCTTGATGCCCGTCGGCACCGCGATCACCATGGTCGCCAACATGAAGTAGGCCTGCTGGCTCACCGACATACCGACGGTGTACATATGGTGCGCCCACACGACGAACCCGAGCGCCCCGATTGCCACCATGGCATAGACCATCGGAAGGTAGCCGAAGATCGGTTTCCGAGAGAACGTCGCGATTACGTGGGAGATCAGGCCAAAGCCCGGAAGGATGATGATGTAGACTTCCGGGTGGCCAAAGAACCAAAGGATGTGCTGATAGAGCACAGGGTCTCCACCGCCTGCGGCATCAAAGAATGTCGTGCCGAAGTTGCGGTCCGTCAGCAGCATGGTGATGGCACCGGCAAGCACCGGCAGGGACAGCAGGATCAGCCACGCCGTCACGAAGATCGACCACGCAAAGAGCGGCACCTTGTGTAGCGTCATGCCCGGGGCGCGCATGTTGAGGAACGTGGTGATCATGTTGATCGCGCCGAGGATCGACGAGGCGCCTGACACATGGACAGCGAAGATCGCCAAATCCATCGAATAGCCCTGCTCGGTGGTCGACAGGGGCGCATAGAGCACCCAACCGACGCCAGACCCGAGCTGACCGTTGCCACCAGGCGACAGGACAGAAGCGATCGCGAGAGACGTCCCCGCAACATAGAGCCAGTAGGAGAGGTTGTTCAGACGCGGAAATGCCATGTCCGGCGCGCCGATCTGCAGCGGCATAAAGTAGTTGCCGAAGCCACCAAACAGCGCCGGGATCACCACAAAGAACATCATCAGGATGCCATGCGCGGTGATCAGCACGTTCCACAGATGGCCGTTCGGAGTGCAGTCCTCGGTGGAGGTGGGGAACATCCGCGCCCCCTCCATGCACATGAACTGCACGCCCGGGTTCATCAGCTCCATCCGCATATACACGGTGAAGGCCACGGCGATGAAGCCAACGACGGCGGAGGTGATCAGGTAGAGGATCCCGATGTCTTTGTGGTTCGTGGACATGAACCAGCGGGTGAAAAACCCGCGGGTATCCTCGTGGTCGTGCCCGGTGACGGCGGCGTCGGCCATAATGCCTCCTCGTAGGGTCGAATTCTGCGTCCGGTTTGCGCCGGGCCGGTGAACACGGATTCTGGCCCGTGCGCAAGCGCCCGTTCTTGCTCGGCGTGACACTAGGGCGTCGCTGCGGGTGCAGCAACGGTCAGTTGGACGCAGGGGCCGGCATCGCAGGCTTGGAATTGGCGTTTGATTGGCCGCCACTGCCGAAGCGGGAGCGGCCCGACATTGGCGGGACGTCCAAAGCCCCCAAGCGGGGGAGCCTCTACCCGCTATTGCCTGACGCGGGTGTGGTGGCCGCCATGACCTCCGCGACGACGCGCTTCACCTCAGCCTCAATTGACCCGTCGTCGCGAGCGGTGGGTTGATGGTGCTCCGACAACTCTTCCGTCGGCACAACGCCACCGCCTGCGCCACGCAACAGTGTCGCGAGGTTGGAAAGACCCGCAAATACACGATACCAGAACGGACCGCCCAGCCCGATGAGCAGGCCGGCTATCAACGTGTTGACGACCCAGATCAAGAACGGCGCGCGGCGGGTCTGTCCCGTTTCTTCCGATCCTTCCGCCGTGTCCACGCAAGTGACAGCGCCGAAGGCGCGCACAATCGTACAGTGGGGCCAGTAGCTGAAGCCGATCGGAAGGGAGCCCTCGACAGCGTATTCCTCGATCTGGTCCGCAGTTTGTCGCGCCGACTGGCTGAGCGCGATGAAGGCGGCCCATTCCCGGTCCGTCAGGCCGTCGGGGGCCTCCTCCGGCAATGCCTCCACGTCAAGGTCGAGCGTATTGCTCAGGTCTGTCAGCGCGGTCTGAAGGTTGTCGACAACAGTGTCGGAGGTGGCAACCAGCCCTTCGCGTGCGGCTGCGTTCTCGGACAGATGTCTGATCAGCCGGCCGCCTTCGATGTTGAAGACAAACGCAAACGCGACAGCGGTGATGAGCGAGAAGGCACGGGCGTTGCGGCGATAGCTTTCGTTGGTCAGGGCACGATAGCGGGCGTACCGGCGGATCATATCGCCCCATTCCCTCTCCCGCTTGGGTCGGTCCTCGACAGTCGCCGTCTCTCGCTCCGCTTCCGGGAGTGGCTTGCCATACGTGATCGCCAACCCGATCTCGTGATCGGCTAGCCGCATTGCCAGGCCCGAAGATGTCATCGTTTCGACCCGTGCATGATCCTTGGGGTCATAAATTGTCAGATGCGAAAGGAAACGCGCGGGCAGGTTGAACCCTCGCGTGTCGGCGGCCGCGACGGTCTCGGCATCGATCAGGCGGTTCTCGGTGAGGTCGTTGGCTGCCGCGGACATCCAAGTCTTCTGGGTCGCCTCGTCGGCGTTCAGGTCGAGCCCCGCTCTAGCCAGCAGGCCGGGTCGTTCCTGACGCACCTCAAAGAGGAATTGAAGCACGCCTTTGCGAACATAGTGCGCCCTGCGCGCAAGCGTACGGAGCGTCGCCTCAACGAGGCCGGCAACGATTGTGGAAAAGAGGATCATCGCGACGGTGAAGGCCAAGGCCGTTTCGAGCATTTCCATGGTGAATCTCCAGGCTGTCTGCTGCGGCGAATGTCAGGGGGCGGGGATAGTTGAGTTCTCCGCAGACTGCTCTGCGGGCGCCGGATTACCCAAGGGAAATCGCGTGATCATGCTCTCGCGTTCCCGCAGCGTGAGCTCATCGAAAAACTGAAGTCCGGTGAGGCGTGCTCAGGCCGGGACCGGCGCAAGGAATGGGCACGTCTGGCGCAGTGCGACGTCGAGGTCCGCCATTGTGACCGGCAGCCCCAGGTCGACCAATGATGTCACACCGTGACCGGTGATCCCACAGGGGACGATCCCACCGTAGTGGCTGAGATCGGGCTCCACGTTGATCGCGAGACCGTGGAAACTCACCCACCGGCGCATCTTGATCCCAATGGCGGCGATCTTGTCTTCGTGCTCAGTTCCGTCGGGCAGACGCGGCTTTTCCGGCCGCGGGACCCAAACTCCGACGCGGTTGGCCCGCGCCTCAGCGCGGATATTGAAGCGGTCGAGGGCGGCTATCACCCACGCTTCGAGCGCGTCCACAAACCGCCGGACGTCGCGGCCGCGGGCGCCCACATCCAGCATCACGTAAACGACGCGCTGTCCTGGCCCGTGATATGTGTATTGTCCGCCACGATGCGTCCGATGAACAGGAAAGCGCCCGGGCCAGATAAGGTCTTCGTCGCGGGCCGAGGTCCCAGCTGTGTAGAGCGGCGGGTGCTCAAGGAGCCAGATCGCCTCGCCCGCACGCCCCTCCGCGATGGCGGCCACGCGCGCCTCCATCGCTCCGACTGCTTCTGCGTAGTCGGTCACTCCGTCGCTGACGATCCATTCCGGCATGGCCTGCTCCCTTCCGCCCCGCGATATAGGTGCGCGGCGGACGATTGTCTGCCCGCCCGCACCGGCGACCTCCAGCCACACCGCCCGCACCGGCGCCCTTGACCGGTGGCCCAATTGGCACCCCTGAATTTTTCCCAGGAGGGCCCTTGCTCAGCAACGCGACTGCAGCTACAGAGCCGCCCATCAAGCTGCGTGCGGTCGTGGCGGAATTGGTAGACGCGCAGCGTTGAGGTCGCTGTGGGGTAACTCCCGTGGAAGTTCGAGTCTTCTCGACCGCACCAATCCCTTTTCTTCGAGAACCTATGCGTCCCACCCATCCAAAGGCGTGGCCACAAGAAACGTCCCAAAAATCATTGAGATGAGAGCGGTGCAATTACCGCTGCGAGCTGAGGCGCAGAGGTCTCAGCACACCATCACTCAGTGACGGCGCATGATGCTCCTTTTCCGTGCTTGGTCCTTGCGCATCGAGATGAGCAAGCGAAGCGACGCCGTCCGCGAGACGCCTCAACCAGTCAATTGCGATAGGGTGTCTGAAAGAGAGGGCTTCGTCGTGTGCGGACATGGCCGATACGATTTGGCGAGGGCCGTCGTCGTCGACAGCGTCAACCAACTCGTTGATCGCTGACGCCTCCTTGGGAGAGCAGCGCCTGGTCTAACTACGAATTGTTTTGGTGGTCGTTTCACGTCTTCCAATTTAGGCGGTCTGGTTGTCGTGCGGGCGCTGGATGCGTCGTGGAAGCTGAACCAAATCGCAACCAGGCTGCGCCGAACGCAGCTAGGGCATGACCTTTGTCGATTGCGCGCGCCGACGACTTGCTTCGCTAACACTCTGCGTTCTCCGACGATGCGAGATTGCGGCAGCGCCTTCTTGCGGACGTCGTGGGGGCGGTGGCTCGATTTGGCAGGTTGTGGTGGTTTGAAAGGGTGATAAGACGCACGCGCCGGTCCTCGGATTGGCCATCACCGGGAAGCGCGGCGGCTTCTTTCGGATCAAGGTGGACCTGCCAGATCCGTGTGGACTTGCCGGGCGCTGCGGCTGGCGGTCGTACCGCGGCACAACCGGTTCGGACGGGTTCACCACCGATGGTGGACGTGTTCCTTCACCAAGGTCTCGTAGACCTCGTCGATGGCCGACATCGTGTCGGGGGGAAGCGGGGCAAGCGCACCTGTAGCTGCATTTGAAGTGGCCTGAGCCGGCGTCCTTGCGCCGGGGATTGTCACGCTCACTGCATCGTTCATCAAAATCCAGCGCAACGCGAACTGTGCCATGGATGCTCCCTCCGGCACGAGCGGGCGCAAGCGGTCGACCGCATCCAACGCCACGTCATAGGGCACGCCGGCGAAAGTCTCCCCCACATCGAACGCCTCGCCGTTCCGGTTGAACGACCGATGGTCGTCGGCCGCAAACGTTGTGTTCTTCGACATCTTCCCGCTCAGAAGACCACTTGCCAGCGGCACGCGGGCGATCACCGCCACGCCCTTCGCCTTGGCTTCGCGAAAGAACAGGTCGCTCGGGCGTTGGCGAAAGATGTTGTAGATGATCTGAACCGAGGCGACGTTCGGATATTCGATCGCCTTCAGAGCTTCCTCGACCTTCTCGACGGAAACGCCGAAGAAACTGACCTTGCCCTTTTCGACAAGCCGATCGAGCGAGTGGAACAGTTCCGGGTCGTAGTAGACCTCGGTCGGCGGGCAGTGCAACTGTAGAAGATCGATGCGCTCGACGCCAAGGTTCGAAAGGCTCCGGTCCACGAATGCTTCGATTGCATCGTAGGTATAGCCGTCCGCGATATGCGGATTGAGACGCCTTCCCGCCTTCGTTGCCACAACCGGGCGTGGTCCCGACCGGGTCGCGAGCACATCCCGAACGATCCGTTCGGAACGTCCATCTCCGTAAACATCTGCGGTGTCGACGAATGTCACCCCATCATCGAGGGCCGCGGCGAGCGTTTCCTTCGCATCGGTTTCGGACACGTCGCCCCACGAGCCGCCAATTGCCCATGCCCCGAAGCCAATCGACGAAATCCGCAATCCGGTCCGCCCGAGTTCACGTTCCGGCAACGACATGATGCCCCTCCATGTTCGATGGCTCGTATCAATCCCCGTTGGATCCGCCGAGTGCCTGCCAATAGCCCGAGTTCGGGTACTCGCCCAACGTCAGCGGGCGGGTTGGCGCTGAAACGTGTCTTCGACGGGCTCGACCCAGTCAACCTAGATTTTTTGCCCGTAGCCGAGGTCAGTTGAGCCATCGCACAGACTAGGTCTGAGCGGATTTGTCGGAGCCCGACATCAGCTCGACACCGTGCTGTGGTCACGGCATTGAGCCCTATGGGGAAATTCCGACGCGCGGCAACTTGGCCTTGATAAAGTCGGGCCAGCTCAGTGGATACAGACGAGGCCATGCTGCGGGCAAGGACGAGGGTCCAAGCTTGTGAGATGGCCTTTGGACCCGGAACCTCGCGCCACTTGAGTGATCGCCGTTCATCCTGGAGAACGCGCTGCGCCAGAGGGCGCTTGAAATTGGCTTTAGGCTGGCACCACGATCCATGACAATCTAGTGCCCCTTGATGTGTGGGGCCTCGCTGCTCGCAAGCAACAATGCCACAAACGCGAGTTTGGATGGATTGTCGCGCCGTCCCATAGGACCTTCGTCGTAGTCTCTTCAACCAATGTGCCTTGCAACTCTGACGGTTGTCCAACTGTTGAGGTGATTGGGGTTTCAGTTGGCCCTGGACCGATCCCACTAATCCGGGCGCGGCGAACGCCACCGTACGCGCTAGCTGTGCTGCGGCCGCCTCCGTGGCACCGTTTGCGCCAGCATAGGGCCACCCGACTGCATTGGTTATTGAGGCGGTCACAACGACCGACGATTGGTCCGACAGCGATGGAGTAGAACGCTTGGTTCTCAGCCAAACTCCGCGAAGGCCGATGGCGACCCGGCGGTCGGAGCTCTCGACATCACTAGCAGAAACCGGCGAAAACCGGTCGATGCCGGCGTTCAGGATCAACACGCACAACCTGCCATGGACTTCGCGGATCTGACAAAAAAGTGCTCGGCCTGTTCATCAACCAGCGCGCCTGACAGCACTGCCATCGCATCCTACCCGAGCGCAGACCGGGCAGGAGAAACCCTGTCTAGGGACGATCCGGTCACAGTCGCTTGGGCGCACCCACCACAAAATTGCGGCGCCGTTGCCAAGCCGATGCCGATTGCGCCGCCTGTTACGAGCGCGATTTCTCTCGATGGGGATTTGCCCAACGGGGGGATCTCCTTGGGTTATAAAGCAGGTGCGCGATGATTGGGTTGAAGCGGAGAAAAGGAGCCCATGACGTGAAACCAAGCCTCAATTTCCTTGGGCGTGCTCACTCTACGTGTTCCGTCTGTAGCCGGGCTGTGCGCCGCTGCGTTGCAAGCTGCCCGCAGTTCCATTGTTCATTACACTCACTTGCAGTGCTGCGATGAACCGACGTCTTGGTGTTGCCTTGTCGGTTCGGCTAGAAGCGCGGCAGGCTCCGGGCTGAGAACCAAGAAACCAGCAAGAAAGCGTGGGTAGCGGGAGAGACGGGATGCTTTCACGACGAGCGGTTTGCGGTGGTCTTTTGTGCGCGCTTATGGCGAGACGTGTCCGATCAGAGGTCGCGCTCGATGCGCTGGGGGAGCAGATCTCCAATGGTGTGTTTCCGAATGTTCATGCGGTCGTTGCTCTGCAGAACGGGCAACAGATATTCGAGCGGTACCGCGCCGGTGAAGATGAGGTCTGGGGGCAATCCCTAGGCGTTGTCGACCACATGCCAGACACGCTCCACGACATTCGGTCGGTCACTAAAAGCATAACATCGCTCTTGCTTGGAATTGCGTTGCGGGACAATTTTGAAGAAGCGATTGCCCAGCCAATCCAGAGTTTTCTGCCTCAAACGCAGAAAATCAATCCCGACATGAGTGACATTACTCTACATCACGTTTTGACGATGACTGCGGGCCTCGACTGGAATGAAATGGAGGTCCCATACACGAGCCCGGACAACGATGAGATTCGGCTCTCTTCCACTGTGGATCCAGTTGGCCTCGTTATGGCGCGCAACTCGCGAACCCGACCAGGTGAGGCTTGGTACTACAACGGCGGCTTAACTCAAATCGTGGCCGCCGTAATCGAGCACCTCACGGATCGTCCGTTTCTGACATTCGCCGATGAGGCTCTCTTTGCGCCAATGGGAATCGAGCAGTATCTATGGATGCGTCCGCACGCATGGCCGGAAGACCATGCGCCGAGCGCGGCATCCGGGCTGCGCATGACCGCTCGAGATTTGTCAAGAATCGGTCAACTGGTGCTTGATCGAGGCATGTGGCAGGGCCGTGCGATCGTTCCCGCCGGGTGGATTGAGATTTCAACAACACGGCACGTTGCTGACACGCCCTGGGGACCGCCCGGCATGTATGGCTACGGCTACTTTTGGTTTCCGGGGCAGCTGCCCACGGGGCACTCTGTTATTCGCGCTGTTGGAAACGGAGACCAACGCCTGTTTGTCGTTCCAGAGATCGGTCTTTCGCTGGCCGTCTTGGCCGGTAACTACAATGACTTCCGTCATGCAGTGGGTGAGCGCATTCTCGCGGCCGCAATCGACGAGATCTAACTTGGCTCGAGCGACTTAGTGCATCTGTTCGCTTGGCGGTCGAACCGGATTCGCTTGGGTCATACACCTATGGAGGATGTCTGCCTGCCACTAGCAGGCTGCTGAAATTGGCGCGTGGTCGGAACGTTGTCCCGCGACCGCGGCCTGTTCGGCAGGAAGGCTGGCCCCTCCCCAGGTATCTGGCGCGCGCCCTGTGACGGTTGTCGTTTTCACGCGGCCAGCAATCGGTGCAGCCGGGCGAGGTTGTTGGCAGCCATCGTCAGGATGAAGCGGGAACGCACCCGTTCGATGCCCCGATAGACGGTCTGGGCCATGCCGCCGATGGTCTTGGCCCAGCCGAACGGTTCCTCGATCCGCTTTCGGTGCTTCTGCGACAAGACGTAGCCCGTATGCCGCGTGGTGCGGCCGTCGATGGCGGAGTGGCGCGCCTTCCGGGCGACATGGGGCGTGACGCAGGCTCGCCGAAGGTCGCGGACGAAGTCGGCGCTGTCGTACCCCTTGTCCGCCCCGAGCGTCAGCTGCCGCATGGAACCGGGCGAATGCGCATGGATCATGTCGAGCGCGGCCTTGCGTTCGGCATGGCCGTCGGCGCGGGTCAGGTCGCCCTGCACAATGAGCCCCGACCGGTTCTCCATCAGGGCATGGCCCATGAAGCACAGCACCGCGCCCGTACCGGGCGACTTCCTGTAGAGCCGGGCGTCCGGATCGGTGGTCGAGGCATGGGTCGCGTTCGAGCGTTTCTCGCCCCGGAAGTCGACTTCGGCGTTGCGGCTCTGGCGGTTGGGGCAGGGCATGGGGTCGGTCTCTGGGGTGGTATCGGCAAGAGGGAGGTCGACGGTGGCGCGCGACGGTGGGTCATCGGAACCCTTGTGGTCAGGCGGCGCATCCCGCGGCTTCGGCTGGAAGCTCTTCATGGAAGCCCACGCCTTGATCAGGGTGCCGTCGACCGAGAAGTGCTCGTCCGACAGGAGCGGCGCGACCTCGCGATGGGCCAGGATCGCCGCCATCACCTTGCGCGACATCTCCGTCGTCAGCAGTCGGTCCCGGTTCTTGCTGAACACGGTCGGAACCCAGACCGGATCATCAATCCCGAGCCCCACGAACCAGCGCAACAGCAGGTTGTACTGCATCTGCTCCATCAGTTGCCGCTCGGATCGGATCGAGAACAGGATCTGGAGCAGACTGGCCCGGATCAGCCGCTCCGGCGCGATCGACCGGCGACCGTCGGTGGCGTAGAGCCTGTCGAAATCGGCATCGAGGCTGGCCAGCGCGCCGTTCACCACCTGCCGGATCGTCCGTAGCGGATGCCGCGCCGGGATACGCTCCTCCAGATCGACATAGCTGAACAGCGACCCCGTCGCCTCGTCCGTCCCGCGCATCGCCCAACCCCGCCGCCGTCCTGCTGAGGATGAATCATGTTCTGCTAACCGCGTCGAGGCCGGCGTTCTTCAGCAGCCTGCTAGGTGTTGCCCTGCGCAGAGCCGGGGTGCGCGGCGTCGAAGAAACCGCGCCGATCAGTCGCTGCAACCAGGAACTCACGGCTGAAGTCCGCGGCTGCGCTAGAGCCTTGCACTTGGATCAAGTCAGTATCCGAAGGGCTACGGTTGCTTGCTGAGGTCGCGTAGCACTCAGCGCACGTTGGCGACGGCGCTCGCGGAGTTGAGAGCACGACATCATGCGGTGGGCCGGTGACGCTCGACCATCGGATGACCCTCGCCCGTTCGCTCTGGGTCGATGAGCCTCGGGACCATGCGGCCCGACCGTCGATAGCCGTGTTGCAACGACAGGGAGCGCTCCGGCTTCCCAAAAAATGCACTCAGTTCATCGGGGCGGTTCACCATTCTTCACCGTTTTGAGGGTTACACAGAGTGAAACACTGTGAGCTCTAGACGCGTGATACCCGCTCAGATCTTCAATCAGATCAAAGACAAGGCCACGGAAGGCCTCGCACTGGCTTTGGCGTCGAACGACGACGGAGCGGTCATGGAGATTCAGTGGTGCAACAAATCCTTCACCAGAATCACAGGCTACGAGGCCGCCGAGGCCTTGGGGCAGCGTGGCACCATTCTGATCGGCCCCGATTTGGAGCAGGGCGTTCACCTCTACATCATCGAAAAACTAATGGGTTGGGAGAACTTCTCTACAAAGGGCGTGAACAACCGAAAGAATGGTGACACCTATCTTCAGCGGATGAGTTGGACCCACTTGTCCGACCCCGAAACGGGAAACCATTGGTGGCTCTGCTCGATCATTGAACTGGACGACGAGGAGCGTGGTCCGACGCCCAAGCCCGTCCTGGTGGATCCCGCGACGCAGGATGATGAGAACCATTCCGGGCTGCTCAAGAGAATTCACCGGCTAGAGAAGGAGAATACCCGGCTGCACGAACTCGCCAAGGAGGTGACGAAGGATGCCAACGAAGACGCATTGACGGGTTTGTCGAACCGACGCCACTTCGAGATAGAGCGAAAATCCTGGATTGAGGATCTGAAACTGCACGGCACAGAATTCGCTGTCCTGTATGTTGATCTCGACCGCTTTAAACTCGTGAACGACACTCTCGGCCATGATGCCGGGGATCGGCTTTTGGTATTCGTCGCGGACGTATTGCGCGATCTGACTGAAGCATCGGACCTGGTTGCGCGTCTTGGCGGCGACGAGTTCGTCATTTTGAAGCCGCTGGGCAGGAGCGCCCTGAAGATAAGCAGCCTGGCCGACGAGATCGTACTAAGGATGCAAGCGCCGTTTGAGTTCGACGGCAAGTCGACCGCTTGCAGCGCAAGCATCGGCGTGGCTATCGCCAACGCAACGATGGAGTATCCCGAACAGGTCGTCGCGGATGCCGATGCGGCGCTTTATCATGCAAAGGCGCAAGGTAAGGGCCGTTGGTCGTTCTTCACTGAAGAGATGCACGCCAAATCCATTGCGACCAAGAAACTGGCCTCCGAACTCTTGGAGGCATGCGAGAAGCGTGAATTTATTCCGTATTTTCAGCCGTTGATCGATGTGGCAACGGGCAGGATTGCATCTGCTGAGGTACTGGTGCGGTGGTCGCATCCAAGCAAGGGCGTACTCTCACCGGTAGACTTCTTGGACACAGCAGCCAACATCGGCATCTTAAAGAGAATCGATGAGATCATTTTCGCGAGCCTTCATGGAGCCCTGTCCCGTTTCGATGGTGCAGGGGTGGACCTTCCCCGTGTTGCAGTGAATGTCTCTTCGGGCCGTTTGACCGACCCGACCTTCATCCATGACATCAAGAGCTCCGGCATTGCGCCTACTCGGCTCACGGTAGAGATCCTTGAGTCCGTGTACCTGGACCGTCTGGGGGATGTAGGGCGTTGGACCATTGATGAGTTGGATGAATTGGGCGTTACGATCGCGCTTGATGATTTTGGAACGGGACATGCGTCGGTTCAGGGGCTCCTGAAGATCCGACCTTCGATCCTGAAGATCGATCGCAACTTCATCCAGCCGATAGTCGAAGATGCGAGCACGCGGCCCTTGGTTGCGTCCATAGTCGGGATCGGGAAGAGCTTGGGAATGCGGGTTGTGGCCGAGGGCGTGGAATCGGAAGAGCACGCCCTTCTCGTGAGTGATATGGGCTGCGATTACCTGCAGGGCTTCTTCTTCGGGCGACCGATGAGCGAGGACGACTTGTGCAGGAAGTTGTTGGAGACGGGCGGCCAATTCTGGCGCTACGGGACGCGCGCCGTAGCGCCATAGCCGCGTCTCCGTCCAAGGGACCTTCCGCACCGGCGCAGCAAATGCAGCGATGTTTGGCCCTGTGCTACAGAACGGGCAGGTGCGTCGCCTTAGGCCACGACTGCCATCAGGAAAGCAAAGGCCGTTACGCGGCCGCGGTGGTGGCCAACTCGATAGCGCGCACGAGTGCCTCGTCGGCCGATCGCGCCCTGCGATTGTTCGCGCAAACCTGCCGACGGCCTGGGCCCACCTCAAACACGCACGAAAGGTAAATGCCATCCGATATCGCGGACGCACACGGGACCCATCTTCCACCTGGCCCCTCAACGGCGTTTCCGACGAGCACGTTTACGGCCCCTGGCGGTGGAGCCGACACGGCAAAGAACCTATTGAAGTGCTTGGCGAAGCTCATCACGTCTCCTTTCGCCCGTAGGTGCTTCAGTCCAGGCATGACAAGAACAGGTCATCCTGACGCGTTCCGGTCAGGCTACCGCATCTTTCCTGAGGAACCGTTGGAGCGGATGGGCGCACCCAGGGCGCGCCTGCTCCTCAGCCACCAGGAAATCCGGAAATTTTAATTTGAAATCAGCGCATTACAGGCAGAGAAGGCCGGGATTTTGCTAGATTTTTTGGATCCTTTTTCGATAAATGACCAAGACATGAGGGATGCCAAGATGTGGGAGAGGAACGCCATCTGCGCGATGCACGTGAGATTTTCTCCTTGCCATGGCCGGGCTCGAACGGCCGCCGCACCGACATATCCGCGGCATTGGTTTCAAAGCGGCCGGCCCAGGCCAGACACTTAGAGGTTCCGCGTTGCGCATGCGCTTAGGGCCGGAACGCCAGGATGCCGGTCTTTCCGGAACGAGACTACGACACTGTGAAAACACGCTGACCTTTGGACGCAAGCTACACTTCGTTAACCATTTTGTGTGCGTCATGCGACCAGATCGAAGCGGAGGAACAAGGGGGACGCTGATGAGTCCGCGGAGACAATTTCAATTGCTGGAACACTTGTCCGGCGTACTGCGCGATCTCGGAGATGCGGGAGTTCGTGTCGAGATCGGCGACGACTTTACCAAGTATCACGCCTACCGGACGCAGCAGCACGATCGCGCCCCGAGTTATCCGATGTTTGACATTTCATCTTCCTACATCGACCACAACAATGGGTTTTGGGTTTGCGGGTTCCAACCGAACGGGGACCTCGTCCACACACAGGCCGTTCGTCTGCTCGACCTTTCAGACATTTCGCTCGCGACGCATCTCGACATCCACCGGCGAAAGTACATCACGCCCGATACGACGCCCGATCCCGATCGGACCTTTTACTCCGGTCCGAAAGCCCTCCAAACGATCACGGGCAGGGTTTGCTATCACGGCGACTTCTGGTTGTACGGACGCGGACTAGGCGGTCCGCGAAGCCAGGGCGCAACCGCGCTCCTGTCGCGCCTCCTCCTAGAGATCATGTTTGCGGCCTGGAATCCGGCCTTCGTCTTTGCTTTCGTGCCCAAGAAGTTGGCCATGAAGGGGGCTCACCTCCGCTACGGCTATGTCCATTGCGAACCCGGCCGGTGGTTGGGCCCCGACCAGCAGATCACCGATGAGGATTACTTGATCTGGATGGACGCCAACGACCTTGCTAATGCGCTGTCATACGCGCCGCAGAGCCTGCAGCGCGACGAGGCAAGTGCGCCAAAGCAGCCATCAACCGACCTGGGTGAAGAGGACCGCCCCTTGGGCGCGATTGCGAAGCCTTGATTGGACAGGTCGATCGTTGATGTCCAACTCGCCGGAACTCAGTGGGGCGGGCGCAGAGACTGTTCCACCGCGACTGGCGGTCAGCGGGACGGTCGCGGCGTACATAGCTTTCGTAACCGAACTGACGCTCGTGCCGCTGCTCTTGCCGACGATACAGATGCAGTTTGGGCTCTCGATCGGGGCGCTGGCCTGGGTCTTTAATGCTTACGGAATAGCGGTCGCAATGGGCGTTTTGCTCGGTGGCTGGTTGGGTGACAACTTCAACGTTCATAGGGTCTTTGCCTCTGGGGTTGCCTTGTTTGCCGCTGGGTCGCTTGTGGCGGCGGCAGCAGGGAACTTTGAAATGCTGATCTTCGGGCGAACGTTGCAGGGCCTCGGCGGAGGTATCTTTTCTCCGCTTGTGCCGCTTCTTCTGACCCGCGCTTCGCCGCGGCAGCCCGGCAAGATGCTCATCTTCTGGGGCGGCATCGCGGGATATGTCGCCGCTTTCGCACCACTCCTTTATGGCAGCGTCTTCGGCGAAAATGACTGGCACTCCGCGTTCGTTGCTATGGCAGTTCTCGTTCTGTTTGCGCTGGTTGTACTCAGAGGGTCACATGTGGCTGGTGATGTTATCCACGGTGCCGGCCGGATCGCCGACTATTCGGAACTCTTTCGATCCCGCTACCTCTGGGTAACCCTCGTCTATGTCTTTTGCACCTACGGATCCATTACCTACTTTCTTTTTCGATTGCCATTTTGGTTCTCAATCAACGAATTCGAGATTGAAGGAATTGGATTTGCCCTCTCGATCTTCTGGCTGACCTTCTCAGGCTTGAGCACTCTTTTGCGCAGAGTGGTAGATGGGCCCAACCTTCTCGCAGTTATGCTTGCCGCACCGGTACTGATTTCCGCAGGGTTCTGCCTCTTCTATTTTGGGGGAGGGCTCTCTCTGCTCATTGTTTCCGCAATACTCGTGGGCGCGGGCCTCGCGTGTAGCAACGCGCCGTCGACGCAACTGGTACTCGCGTTTGCACCGAAGCGGATGAAAGCTGCGTCAACGAGCCTGGACATCACGTTCGCACGGCTCGGCGGGATTGCAATGGTAGCAGTCCTCGCGGAGACGACATTGTCCTTCGCCGTACCCGCAATAATCCTGTCCTGCCTCTTGGCGGGCTTCTGCGCGCTCTCGGCAAGCAGGGGGCTCAGCGATGTGGGCTGACCTTGTTTGCGCGTAGCGCGGGCGCAGCAGGGCAACGGCTCTAAAGCTTTATGTGCGTTCACTCGGTACCAGCCGCCGATCCATAGGGCCCGGCGTGGAACAGCCCGGCTATTGCCGGGGTTCCAAATACTTGGAATCCCAAGAGGTACGTCAGCAGCAATCAGCTCGAGAAGTTCACCATGAACTGGCGGGGTGGTTGCTGTTTCACCTGGAGCTCCACGGCCGTTGCGTTCCCAATTCGCCGAGTTGGATCAGCGGGCCGACAATGGCGCCGGAGCGGAGATGTTCTACGCATGAGGGTGCGGATTGTAGTAATGCGGCGGGAGCTCTGGCGCATATGAACTCCGTATGAGTTCAGTATGACTTTCGTATGAGTACCTTATCAATAGCACATGAGAACAATATGATTCAGCCTTCGTCTCGGTAAGGTAATGTAGATCGGCATGCCCAAGCACGAAGTGAGTGTGAGCGAGCCCTGATGCGGGCGGATGACGCGCTCAATGTCGGATGCGGGAGGCGCCATGCGGGGCCGGTAGTGCGGGGTCAGTCGATCAATTCGCCGGGTTTCACGCCCCACAGGGTGACCGAAGGGACCCAGCCGCGCTGGCCCTGGGCCTGAATACGGCACCAGTCGGGGATGCAGCGGGCAATGCGCACCACGGCACCGGCCTCGGCGCGGGCCAGCACGCGGCCGTCGGCCTCAGGCGTCTGGCGCAGGCCGACCATATCCTCTTCAACCAGTGCTGTGCGTACGCCCGAAAGAAGAGAGTAGTGGATCCAGCCGCCGGCGCCGTCACGGTCGCGCACGCGGCGCCAATGGCCGAACTCGGCAGTGATCTCGAGCGGCATGTCGCGGGCCATCAGCACCCAGTCGATCCGATGCGAGAGGGAGGGGCCACGGCGCATGTTGCCTTCCGAGGCCTTCAGCGAAACGTAGCGCGGCAGCGGCAGGTTGGTGACAGGACCGCGGGCCTCATCGGCAAGGACCGAGCCTGTCAGACAAACCGCAAGGCCCGCGACCGCGGCGGCACGCATCACCCGCTTCAACAACCCCATGATGTCAGACCGCTCCGCTCGTTCCGCCGTTTTTCAGCCAGGACGCGCGGCCCCGACTTGCCGACGCTTGTGCCGCGCCGTGCGTGTCGGCAATGTGCCAGCGAGCTTGGCCCGAGGGAAGCAAGGGAGGGGGCGCCGATGGCAACGGAGCGTCTGAGTGTTGTCGTCACGCGACGGTTGCCGGAGCCCGTCGAGCGGCGCATGGCAGAGCTGTTCGATGTCGAGATGCGTGAGGAGGACACGCCGCTGGAGCGGGACGACCTGCTGGCAGCCATGCGGCGCGCCGATGTTCTGGTGCCTACGATCACCGATCGGATCGACGCGGGAATGCTGGGGCAGGCGGGAGATCGTCTGAAGCTGATCGCAAATTACGGCTCGGGCGTAGACAATGTCGATGTTATGACGGCGCGGCAGCGGGGGATCCTTGTATCCAACACGTCGGGCACCACGACGGACGACACCGCCGACATGGTGATGGCGCTGATGCTCGCGGTCACCCGGCGCATTCCACAGGGCCTGGCCGTCATGCAGCAGGGCCGCTGGGAGGGCTGGGCGCCCACCGCGTTCCTGGGCGGGCGCATCTCGGGCCGGAGGCTCGGCATCCTTGGGATGGGTCGGATCGGGAGTGCCGTAGCGCGACGGGCGCGCGCCTTCGGGATGGAGGTGCACTACCACAACCGACGTCGGGTGCGGCCCGAAGTGGAGACCGAGATGGGTGCGAGATACTGGGAAAGTCTCGATCAGATGGTGGCGCGGATGGATGTCGTGTCGGTCAACTGTCCGCATACGCCCTCGACGTTTCACCTGATGAATGCGCGCCGTCTGAAGCTGATGAAGAAGGAGGCGGTGTTGGTGAACACCTCGCGCGGTGAAGTTGTGGACGAAAATGCTCTGACACGGATGCTACGGTCGGGCGAGATCGCGGGTGCGGGGCTGGATGTGTACGAGCATGGCGTGGATGTGAACCCGAGGCTCAGGGAGCTCGAGAACGTTGTTCTGCTTCCGCATATGGGCTCGGCGACCTGGGAGGGCCGTGTGGAGATGGGCGAGAAGGTGATCATCAATATTAAGACCTTTGCCGACGGTCACCGACCCCCGGACCTCGTCGTTCCCTCAATGCTGTGAGGCCCGGGATGCGGGGCAGGTCAATTGGCAATCGTGGTGAGGGTGCGCCTTTGGCGAGGGTGTCGGCGCCGGGAAGAGCGGCGTGACGGCCCCCCGCCTCGGCCGCCCCACCCGCCCACCCGCGGCCGAGGCGGGGGGCCTTTGGCGGGCGGTGCTCTGGGCAATTGCCGGCGCGTTGGCGTTCGGTCTCGCCCTATCGCCGGTGCCTCGAGCCGCCGGCACGCTTGTGGGCGATCGGTTGGGCGAGGTCGCGCTTGCGAGCACCGGCGTTTACGCGTCGCTCAAGACGATCAATGCGGGGATCTCGCTGATCCAGGAGGCGCAGCTTGGCGGTGGTGTCGGGGTGAGCGGCGCGGTGCAGCCCTTGGCGTGGCTGGACCCGGTCGATGATACCGTGGAACGCATGGCCGAGTTGGTGTTCTGGGTGGCGCTTGGCGCGACCCTCCTGGCGCTGTCAGTCGAGCCTTTTGCGGCCCTAGGCTGGGTGTGTCTTGCCCTGGCGGCCCTGGTGCGATGTGGAGGATGCCTCATGGGGCGGGGGCGGGGGCGGGGGCGCGCGGCGCGCGCAGGCGAGCGGGGGCTAACGGTACTGGGCCTTGCGCTGGCGATCCTTTTGCCGGCGGCGGTGGTGTTGGGCCTCGAAGCGGGCGCACGACTGACCGAGGCGCGATGGGACGGGGCCATGGCAACGCTCTCAGCGGTGACGGAGGAGGCGGATCGTGTGGTGGAGCCCTATAGCGAGGCCGAGGAAGAGAGCTTTGTCCAGAGTTTGCGCAACAGGTGGGAGGGCACGCGCGACTTCGTCAGCGGATATTATCGGCTGGGAGGAGCATTGTGGGCGGAGAGCGAGGCTCTGTTCGGTGCAATCCTGACGCTCGCCGGCGTGTTTCTGTTGCGCCTCGTCGTGCTGCCGGCGGCGATCCTGGCGGCGGCCGTGGCGCTGGTTCGGCGGATGGCGTGAGCGTCTCCCGGGATCGTGGTGTCCACCCCCCGGGCGAAGTGGGACGGGGTGATCCGTTTGCGGCACCGCGACCGTGCCGTGAGGCCTACCGTCCGGGGCTGCGGGTGTTCGGGATCCGACTCCGCGAGAGCTGAGCGGGGGAACGACGGCCCATGGGTGCGCCCGGAGCCGACGTCATTCCGGAACCGCCTGGGCCCGCCATGGCGCGCAGCGCGGCAATCCTGTTCTCGGTGGCGGGGTGGGTCGAGAACAGCTTGTCATGGGCGTGGGCGTGCAGGGGATTGATGATGAACATATGGGCCGAGGCGGGGTTGCGTTCGGCGCTGTCCATGTCGATCCGGCCTGCGAGGCCCGCGATCTTGGCCAGGGCCGAGGCCAGCCATAGCGGGTTGCGGCAGATCTCGGCGCCCACACGGTCGGCCTCGTATTCGCGGGTGCGAGAGATCGCCATCTGAACGAGGGCGGCGGCGAGCGGAGCGAGAAACATCACCGCGAGCGTGCCGATGAGCCCCATGCCGCGCCCGTCGGAGGGACGGAAGAACAGCGCGAAGTTCGCGAGCATCGTGATCGCGCCGGCGAGGGTGGCCGTAATGGTCATCGTCAGCGTGTCGCGGTTCTTGATGTGCGCCAGTTCGTGGGCCATGACGCCTGCCACCTCTTCGCGGCTGAGGGCGCGCATCAGGCCCGTTGTGGCGGCAACGGCGGCGTTCTCGGGGTTGCGGCCGGTGGCAAAGGCGTTGGGCTGTTCGCTGTCGATGACATAGACGGCGGGCATTGGCATATCGGCATTGCGGGCAAGCTCCTCGACCATGCCGACGAGGTCGGGCGCTGACCCTTTGGTCACCACCTGCGCGCCATGCATCCGCAAGACGGCCTTGTCGGAGCCCCACCACGCAAAGACGTTCATGCCCGCTGCGATCACGAGGGCGATGATCATACCTGCCTCGCCACCCAGGGCGAGCCCCACGACGCCGAAGAGCGCCGTCATTGCGGCGATGAGCATTCCGGTGCGGACCAAAGCCATAGTTCACCCCTCCAGTGTGTCGCCGCTGATATGGGGGGTGTGGCTGCGGAGCCAAGGGCCCGAGCCGGCACCATTGCTGGAGGCGTGCGTCACGCTGCGTATTTGCTGAATGGGATCGCGCACCGCCCGAGCACTGCCCCTCTCGGTCTGCGAATGCGTCTTACTGGAGTTGCAGCCCCATCCCGACCGCTAGCGCCGGGGCGGCCAGACCTTGGGGACGCGGGCGCCTGCGACGGGATGCTGAAGGAGCTGGATGTAGAACTTCATCTTGTGATCGCCGCCCGGGTTCGTTTGGGGCGGGCGCAGCGCGAAGAGGCTGCCAATATGGCGAAATCCGAACCCGCGCGGAGGTTGCCACGCGACGAGGTCGTCGGTGCGATTGACATTCAGGACCCAGCCTTCGCCGGCGAACCGGGTGCTGCCATGCTTGGTGCGGGGAGCGGCAAAGCCGATTGTTGGGATCTTCAGGGAGGCGCCGACGATCTGCGCCGAGGCCGCGCCAAGCGAGTGACCGATGATTCGGCGCGGACCGTGGGGGCGCGCCCAATCAAACAGGATCTCGGCATGGGTGAGAAACCCGCTATGCCAGCGTGCGCCAGATGCGCCACTCCGCAGGACCGAGGCGAGGACGCTCGACATGCGCGGCCGGACCCGAAGGTTGAACGACACCCAGTCCATATGCTCGTTGGTGCCGGGCACGACGAGGGTCCCATCGGTCAGCAAGTGGGCCTGCACGCCCGCTCGGTTGAGCGAACGGGCAACGGAGAGGCGGCCCTGCGGGGCGTAGCCGGCTTGCATGATGCGGGCGGCATCGATCACGCGCATGGAGAGGCCCTTTCACACTTCGCGACAAGTGAACGGCGGAATTCTTGAGAGGCCAAGAGGTTTTCCTGGGCCTGGAGAGGCATTCACGGTTGCGTCTCTCAGAGGGGAGCGCAGCAGCCCGCGCGGGGTCAGAATGGCAGCGCCGGCTTTCGGACCATGAGCCAAACGATCGCCAAGACGGCGGCGAAGGCAGGGATGCCGCACATGAACCAGATGCCGTAAAGCCTGTGATACTGATTGGGCAGGGGAAGGCCGGCGTTGCGGGCGTGTTCTGCCAGGCGCTTCAACCTCAACTGAATCCAGACCACAGGGAGCCAGAAGAGGCCGGTGACAATATACAGGACGAGCGCGGCCAGCACCCAGCCTTCAAGAAGCGGCCAGCCCGCAGATCTGGCGAGAAGAATGCCGGTCACCGGCTGCGCCACAACCGCTGTGGCGGTGAATACCGTGTCTGCGAGAACGACGATCCCGGCCGTATGTGCGACGAGCGCAGGATCGCCGGTTCGGTTGGCAACGACCATGAAGAACGCGATCCCAGCGCCGGTGCCGAGGAGGACGCAGGCGCCGATCACATGCGCGGTCAAAAGGAGGTCGTGAATCATCGATCCTCCAGCATCGAGAAGGCGATAAGGGATAACCCGATCGACGGCAGGACCTTTATCAGCGGTCCTAACGGGTCGGCCCAGAGATCGGGGGCAAAGAGCGTTGCGCCCGCGAGATAGGCCAGGGCGAGCGCGGCCATGCCCAGACAGGCCAGTCGCGCCCAGGGGCGATAGAGAATGAGCGCGCCCAGTGCGATATCGGCTACAGCGCCCCCGATGACGATGGCGCGCGCTGCATCGGTCCCAAAGCCACGCATCGTGAGGACCCCCAGCGCCGCGTCGACGCGAGCCAGGGCGATAAGCCCCGAGGACAGCCAAAAGACGGAAAGCAGGGCGATGGCGAGCGGGCAGAGCAGGTAGAGCCGGGCGAAGACTCGGTCCTGCAAAGTGGCGGGCATCGACGCCAGGACGTCTGGTAATGGCGCCATGTCACGCCCCCCTGCTGCGCGCCAGGTCGAAGGGTCGCCCGTCACTCCGTTCTCGATTGTGGTCAGGGCGGTGGTGCGAAGCGGTGTGCGCCACCCGAGCCAGCCCAACCCGTCTGCGTGAAGGCAGGCGAGGCGAAGGACGAGCCTCGGGATCGGCACGCTCAAACGGTGTGGCGGCTGCCCGAGCCAAGCCCGAACGAGGGCGACGACCTCGCCAAAGGTTCTCGTGTCAGGTTCTGTCAGGTCGTAGACGCGACGCATCGGCATGACCCGTTGCGCGCAAGACACCACTGCTTCGGCGAGGTCCGTCAGGCCGATGGTCTGCACGGGCCGGTCGTGGAACACTTTCGCCTCGATGCCAGGCAAGCCAGCGACGCCGCGGAGAAGCGCCGTGCCGCCATAGGCGGCGGGTCCGATCACCAGCGTCGGACGCAGAATGATCCAATCGAGACTAGAGGCCTGGAGGATGGCGTCGCCGCGCGCTTTGCTGCGAAAAAAGGCTGTGGGGGCGTCGGTTGATACCCCCGCGGCGGAGATCTGGACAACGCGCGTGCATTTGCCGTCGAGCGCCCGGCAGAGCCTGTCGACCGCGGTCACATGGATGGCCTCGAGGCTGTCGCGGCTGCCGTCCTGCAGTGCGCCTGCGGCGTTCACCACGATGTCGATTTCGTCGAGATGCTTGCGCCATGCATCAACCGAGAGCCGGGCGATATCTGCCTCTATCCACGCTATGTCGAGGCGGGACCGACGAATTGAGGCTGCCGAGCGACCGACACCAACGACCTCGATGCCGTGCCCCTTGAGGGCCCTCGCGCAAGCGGCACCGATGAGCCCGTACGCTCCCAATAAAAGCACTTTCGACAAAACTGGGCTCCAACGCGTCGACGGTCGCGAGACCTTATGGGGCTTCTGCGTCGGTTGTAGCCGCGATCTCCGGTCGCATCTTTTGGTGCCGCGCCGATACGTGGTGAACTCCATGCGCGGCTCCGCACGCCGTGGGTCCGTTAGGAGCCGCCTCGAAGAGCCGTCGGAACGCCTCAACGACTGGCGCGTGAAGGCGTCTCGCACGTTGGTGCGGCGTTAGGAGCTTGGCCGTGACAGTGACCGCAAACTGCGCCGCCAACACGCGCCTCAGTCGGCCCTCGGCGAGGCCGGGGCCGGTTCAGAATTCGAGTCAGGCCGTGACGCCCTGGCCCTGCGTGGCAATGGCGAGAATGGCAGGATGCGTGACAAGGACGGTGCGGCCAAAGCGAATGCGCCCCGTGCTCGACAACCTCGTCTTCCGCGAAGATGCTGATGCGAAGCATGGGATGTGCGTGTGACAGGCGATCGATCACGGGGCCCATGCTAGTGGTCGCGGCCTCGCCGAGCACGCTGAGGCGGCACGGACCTGACAGGGCCGTTTCGTCGTCCCGTCCAAGCGCGTCGTGCGCCTGGTCGACGATTCCGCTTGCGGCTGAATAGATGCGCTCGCCTTCGGACGTGGGCATCACGCCCCCCTTGTGGCGGACCAGCAGAGGCGATCCGACGCGTGCCTCAAGGATGCGGACGGACTCGCTCAGCCCCTAGGTTGCGACGCCGATCAGTTCCGAAGCGGCCCGAGTCGAACCGGCTTCCTCGATACGGGCGAAATTGGCGAGGTGTCGGAGGTAGGAGTGGATTCTGATTTACGGAAGTCGGTGGTGATGGTCTTCGAAACACCAGAACTTTTCTGGGGCCACTATGGTGCCGCACAGGGCGCCACTATTGGAGAAGATCCGAAGAAGTCCCTGACGCTACTCATCGCCACGTCCCTCTTTGCCGCGGCGGCCGAACCGCTCGTGGCGGCGCAATCGACCACAGAGGCCGGGCTCGACGGCGCCTTTGCCTCGATCGCCTGCGAACTCCGTCCCCAGCCCAACCAAGACGGATCGAAGGGTGAGTGGTGGCCTACACGCGCCGTCACCCTTGACGACAACAAGATCGAGGCGGTTTTCACGACCTATGTTGGACTGGGCTGCGATGTTCCGCTGAACGAACTGCACTTCGGCGGCGACATCTATGTATTGGGCGGGGCGACGTGGTCGCGGGCGCTGTAGAGGCCGACTTGACGGTGGACGACTACGTTCGGATCCAGCCGCTTGCGGAAGAATTCGCCGGCTTCGTGAACAGCGCGCCCGCGGGGGCGTGCCTCAGCCCCGAATGGACAGTGGGCGAGGCGCGGGAAATTCTGCTAGAGGACTGTCTGGTGCTCGGCGTCCAACCCGGTACGCCGACGGTCGAGTATGAAATCCTGGCCGTCGTAGGCGACATGATTCACTTTGGCGCCCGCCCCACCGACGGCAACTTCATCGTCTCACCCGATACGCGCCCGCGCGCGGTGTTGGTTGGCGCACATCGGCAGTAATCCTGCGAACCTGCGCCCAGCGGAGGGCCGGCAGATGCGCACAGTCGGCCCAGTCGCGTCGGTTTTGCGTGTGGTTGCGTCGTCGTCGCGCGTGGCGTCCGGCGCCCTGAGCAGTAACACTCTTGCGACACTTCGCGAGGAGAGACGCTAATGAAGACGCAGGTGAAGGCGCTGGTCGTTGGCGGCGGCGCAGTGGGCACCGGGATCGCCTATCATCTGGGCAAGGCCGGCTGGGACACGATGCTCTTGGAGCGGGACGAGCTGACCTCCGGCTCGACCTGGCATGCGGCGGGTCTGCTGCCGCTCTTCAATATGAGCTATGCGACCTCCCACATCCACGATTACTCCGTGAAGTTCTACAAGACGTTGGAGGAGGAAACGGGTCTCAACCCTGGCTTCTACGTCGTCGGCAACCTGCGTATGGCCCAGACGCAGGACCGGATGGACGAGTACATGCTCTATGCCTCGACCGCCGAGACGGTGGGCATCCCGTATGAGTGGCTGAGTGCGGCGCAAATCAAGGAACGTTGGCCGCTGGTGCGGACGGAGGACCTGAAAGGCGCGATCTATCACCCGACGGACGGCTATATCAATCCCGCCGACGTGACCCAGGCGATGGCGAAGGGCGCGCGTCTGCATGGTGTGACGATTGAGCGGAAGTGGCAAGTCGACGCCTATGAGTGGACGGGGTCGGAGTGGCGCGTGACCGTCACGAAGATGGCCGACAAGGGCGGCAACCTGATCCCGACCGACGAGCAGATGGTGATCACGGCTGAGCATGTCGTGACGGCGACGGGCAACCATGCGCAGCGCACGGCGCGGCTCCTCGGGATCAAGATCCCCGCGATCCCGGTCGAGCATCAGTATATCGTGACGGAGCCGGACCCGGCGCTGGTGGAGTGGCGCAAGTCGAACCCCGAGCACCCGGTCCTTCGCGATGCCGACGCCAAATGGTACGTGCGCGAGGAACGGGGCGGCTGGATCCTGGGCCCCTACGAGATGGGCGCGCCCGCCCGGTTCCTCCATGATGTGCCCGACAGCTTCCGCGCCGACCTCTTCCCCCTCGATCTGGAGCGGATCGAGGAAGAGTATATGTCGATGATCCACCGGATCCCGTCGTCCGAGACCGCGGGTCTGAAGGACGATTACAACGGCCCGATCTGCTACACGCCCGACGGCAACCCGCTGGTCGGCCCGGCGCCGGGCCTGACGAATATGTGGCTGGCCGAGGGCTTCTCCTTCGGCATCACGGCCGCGGGCGGCACGGGCCATTACATGGCGCAGATGATGGTCGAGGGTGAGGCCGAGATCGACATGGCCTCGCTCGACCCCAAGCGCTACGGCCCGTGGATGACGACGGAGTATGCGGCCCGGAAAAACGAGGAATGCTATTCCCACGTCTATGTGTTGCATCACCCGGACGAGGAACGAGAGGTCTGCCGGCCGCTCCGCACCGCGCCCGCCTATGACCGGCAGAAGGCGCGAGGCGCGCAATTCGGCCAGGTGAACGGATGGGAACGGCCGAATTACTTTGGTCCGCTCGACGCGCCCGAGAGCTTCGACCACGACGCCCGCTCCTTCCGCCGTGGCGGCTGGTGGGACTATGCCAAGGCCGAGGCCGAGGCGATCCGCTCCACCGCCGGCCTGATCGACGCGACGGCCTTTGCCAAGCACCGGATCAGCGGGCCGGGGGCGACCGCGTTCCTCGATTGGTTCACCTGCAATAAACTGCCCAAGGTTGGCCGCATCAACCTGACCTATGCGCTGACCGCGGCTGGCACGACCCGGACGGAGTTCACCATCGTGCGGCTGGCCGAGAACGATTACTACCTCGTCTCCGCCGGCGCCTGGGCCGCCTATGACCAGGATTTCCTCTACAAAGCTATCATGGAGAAGGAGGCAGAGTTCGGCCGGATAAACGAGGAAGAGGTCACCACCAAGTGGGGCGTCTTCGCTATCGCCGGGCCGAATGCGCGCGACATCCTGCAGGAGTTGGTAGTCGATGCCGATCCCGCGACGCGGTTGTCAAACAAGCGCTTCCCCTGGCTCTCGATGCGGCAGATCGAGCTTGGCATGGTGCCGACGATGGCGATCCGCGTGGCCTATACCGGCGAGCTCGGCTGGGAGTTGCACCACCCGATGGAGATGCAGACGCACCTCTTCGACCGGTTGATGGAGGCGGGCGAGAAGCACGGGATGAAGCTCGTCGGCGCGCGGGCGCAGAATTGGCTCCGGCAGGAGAAGAGCTACCGCGCCTTCGGGACAGAGCTTGGGCGGGACGCGACGCCGCTGGAGGCCGGGCTCGACCGGTTTGTGGACCTTTCGAAAGACTTCCACGGAAAGGACGCGATGGTTGAGACAGGCGTGCGCGTGAAGTGCGTGACGTGCTTGATCGACGGGCCGGCCGATGCCGATCCTTGGGGCCGCGAGGCGCTCTATGCGGGCGACACCAAGGTTGGGCGTCTTACGTCCGGCGGCTATTCGGTGGCGTTTGGGAAGTCGATCGGCATGGGCTACGTGGCGCCCGAGCACGCGACGCCCGGCACGAAGCTCAAAGTCCGCATGTTCGACCAGCTCTTCGACGTCGAAGTCACGGAAGATAGCCCCTATGATGCAAAGAACGCCCGCATTCGAGTTGATGTGGGTGCCCCTGCTCCCGCGCGAGCGGCCGAATAGGAGGCCTCGCTGCCCAGTTTGCCAGCGTTGGTGATCGAGCGGTTCGCCGAATGCCGTGGTTGATTGCCCTCTCGGGCCTGCCAGGAGTGGGCAAGACGACGTTGGCGCGGGCGCTCGCCGGAGAAATCGGGGCGGTTCACTTGCGAGTCGACTCCATCGAAGCCGCGCTCAAGCGAAGCGTTCTGCAAATCCATCCCGCCGAGGATGCCGGCTATTTGGCTCTTGCTTCGGTAGCCAAGGACAACCTCGCCCTAGGGCGCGATGTGATCGCCGATACCGTCAACCCGGTCGGCCTGACGCGGGCGCTTTGGGCCGAGGCCGCCCGGGTGACAGGGACCCGTCTACTCAACGTCGAGGTGATGTGCTCGGACGCGGCTCTGCACCGGGCCCGGGTGGAGAGCCGGCGCAGCGATATCGCGGGGCTCGTCGTTCCGGGCTGGGAGGCGGTGCTGGCACGACAGTTCGACCCCTGGGAGGGCGACCGGATTGTGCTCGATACGGCACATGCCACGGTGCCGGACTGTGTGCAGAGGATCGTGGGCGCGATCAGAGATGCGCGGGATTGACGGACGGCCGGATGCCGTGACCTACGTCATGGCGTCGACATCCGCCCCATTGGAGCCTGATCCAATTGGAGCCTGACTGTGCCTTCATAACTTGGCATAAAGGGCAGGCGGCTGAAGTGTGCGTTAGGCAGTGAATGGCGCTGGTCGCCGCAATGGCTCTTGGATAGGCGGCGCGAGTGGTCGCCGAGGTTCCCGCCGGCGCCTGCGAGTGCCGGCTGATCCTATGGCATATGCAGGGGCCGGCGGCGCATCCGTCTTGATAGTACTCCAGAGGCGCTAGCAGGCCGCTGAGTCCTGCCTCACTCGCGCGGAAAGACACGTGAGCCGTTGGCTGCGGGGCACGCGACGATCAAGCGATCGATGGGTCTGCCGAAGAGCACGTCGATCGTCCGGTCAAGATGCTGTTAGGCTGGCCCGCCGAGGTCGAGGTGAAAAGGCGCGAGGCGGGGGCAGTTGTCTTCGTAGACGCCGAGCCACGTGAGGTGATAGCGCGCGCCGTTCAGGCGCATCGTGCCTCGGTCGATCCTGGCCTTACTTCCCATGAAGATCTGCGTGACGGCAGCGCCCTGTATGTCCCAGTCCGTAATGCCCCCGGTCGTCTGGGCGAAGAGGGCCGCTGGCGCCTCGCCCTCCACCAGAGCCGAATTGGTGCGCCGCGTCGTTGATCGTCCTGCGACGACCGTCCTCAACGACGTTGAGTACGACGATCCGGCTGGCGTCGCTGTCGGTGGCTTGCCGGCAGTTGCCTGTGAGGGCCAGAGTGTCGGCCCTACCCGCGGCGGCGAAGACATGCCTGTCTGGTTTCGGCGGGCCCAGATCTCTCTCGCGGCAATAAGGGCTTTCCCGGCCAACTTGGACGGCGGGTTAGCCGGCGCGGTCGAGCGAAAAGGAACAAATCCGGCAGTGAATGTTGCCGTTCAGCTCGGGTGGTGGAACGCCCGCGTCGAGCGAAAAGCGGCGCCGCCGATCGACGTGGGCAGGGTGACAGGACGCTTCACCACGTAGTCAACCTGCGGGGTGAAGAGCTACTCGGGGTCGAAGCGGGTGCGGTAGCGAGCGCTAAAGGCCTCGGCATACCGGGCGACGTTAGCGGTGTAGCGGGGGTCTCCCGGGGCGAGCATGGCGCCCGAGTCCACCGGAGCGTTGAGGCCAGCTTGATCTGTGGGCTGATCGTAGGGCGTCGCGCCACGGGGGGCAACGACCAGAGTCGGTCTCGACAATCTGGCCCGAGGTTCCGGGCCACGCAACGCGCACGAGCCGGCTTGGGGGGGCTTTGCCCCCAGAAGAGCCCCGAGAGATAGCCGTCGGATTGCAGGCGCGGTTGGGTCGGCATAGGGTGGAAGGTCACCCGTCGTCGTGTGGGCCATCGAACCATTGCGTGGCGATCAGGCAGAGAAGATCCGCGTGCAAGAGCTTTCTCGCACGGCGTCGAGCGCTCTGAGATTGGGGGATGTAAACGTCACGCGGCCCTCTGGAACGCCCATCACGCCGGCGGCCCAGGGTCCCGGGCGCGGTGCGCCAAGCACCACAACGCGCGACACGTTGCCGGTGTCGCCCTTCAGGTTCCAGATCATCTGGCGCTCGGACTGGAGCACGAGATAGCGGCTGCGGTCGGTTGGTGAGATCGTCAGGGTCGCGACGTTCGTGGCGCGCCCGGGCTATCCAACATGGTGCGTGGCGCTTGGGTAGGCGCCTTTGGCATTGATGATAGTGACGAGGTCTGCGGAGCCCGGCTCTAGGATGGTTCAAGTCGGGAAGTGATGATCTTCGAGGTCTGGCGCCAGGAAGGCCCGGGCTTGCTCGGCCAGAGGAAGCATCACGGTGGTCGCCTCCAACATCAGCACGAAAAGAGAGAGTGTCTGAGCATATCAAGGCCCCTGGAGCAACCTCAGACCTCAGAACTATCGCTGCCGCCACAGCCTCTGGCAATGGCGCAGATGTCGGGCCGTTCGGGGCTTGACCCACGTCATGGCGGCGCGTTCTCGGACGGGCAAGCGTTGGCGCCGCAGCGGACAACGAGGCCGAGAGCAGGAGGCATAGAATGAGATTGGCGATTGTAGGGGTACTGGTCCTCGGGGCGGGGGCAGGAATGGCGCAGGATGGGCAAGTGATTGGCCTTGTGGAGTACCGCAACAGCTGCGCCAGTTGCCACGGTGAGTTGGGGCAGGGCGACGGCGCAATGGCGTCGGAGTTGCGCACGCCGCCGGCCAACCTGACCGGGCTTGCAGCGGGCAATGGCGGGACCTTCCCGATCTCCTATGCCTATGAGGTGATCGCCCATTCGTTTGAGGTGGGCGCCCATGGCAGCACCGACATGCCGGCCTGGGGCCTGCGGTATTCGGCGGACGCCGCCGACCTGCTTGGGCCCGATGCGACCGAGGCGGAGCGGCAGGAGGTTGTGACTTTCCGCATTCTCGCTCTCATTGAGTACTTGATGTCGATCCAGGCCGAGTAGCGCCGAGGGCAGCTTGACGTCGGCGCTCCTGCGCTCGATACCCGCCGGTGGCAGCGTGGGGGACGGGGTCATGGCGCGATGGCGGTTTTGGGGGCTCATGGCCGGTGGAGCAGCCGTTGTGACGCTGGGCGCCGCCTGGCTTACCCTGCGCGGGACACCACCGGGTGGCGTGGCGGTGCTGGGCGATGCCGCACCCGCCCTTCACACGGCGATGGGGACGAGCCAGACGCTTCCGGTGCGCACGGCGGCGTTTACCGTGGTCTCGGTCGAGACATGGGACAAGCTGGCCTACATGTCTGACATGGCGAAGGTCTGCGGCGAGGCCTGTTCCGGCGAGGCGGGGCTGATCCGGGCGGTGGCATTGTCGCCCAAGGGCTCTCGCAAGATCGTCTTTGTCAATCTCGGGGCCTGGGGGCTTGATGCCGCGGTCCTCGGCGAGCCGTCCTCGGCCCGCGCCTGTCTGGCCGAGACGTTGGCGGCAGAGCAAACAACACTAAGCGCCGCAAGCGTGCCTGATTGTGCCGCGGAGGTGGACGTCGCCGGTGGCGTGCGCTGGGTTTTGCCTCTGGGGCTGGGCGCTCTCTGACGGCCGAGCGCTAGCGCAGACGATCGGGCGTGAGAGTTGCGACGGTGTCGGGCGGCAACTCGGACGGGCGCCCGACGGCAAGATCGGCCAAAAGGCGCGCCGCTGCAGGGCAGGTTTGAAAGCCGTATCCGCCCTGGCCAGCGCACCACAGGAACGCGGGCTCGTCCGGCTCGGGGCCGAGGACCAGGGCGCGATCGGGCGCGAAGGTTCGCAGCCCGGCCCACGTGGTCTGGACGCGGGTGACGGGTTCGCAGACCATGGATTCATAGCGGGCGAGACCCTCGGCGATAACCATGTCGTCGGCCCAGGCGTCGTGGGGCGTCGCGGCGTTTTCCTCGCAGGGGGACACGAGCCAGGCGCCGGCGTCGGGCTTGGCGTACCAGGCTTCTGTGACATCGAGAGTGAAGGGCCAGGGTCGGGTGTTGTGCCCGCCGGGCGCCGGCAGGCGGGCCATGGAGCGGCGGTAGGGCGTGAGCCCAACGGGCGCGATGCCGGCCATGCGCGCAATCTCGTCGGCCCAGGGCCCTGCCGCGTTGACGAGGCGACGTGCGGATGCCGCCGCCTCGCCAGCGCGGACCTGCCAGCCCCCGCTGATCCGGGTGATCGCGGACACGGGCCGGCCGGTTTCGAAGATGGCGCCGGCGGCGCGGGCTGTGGCGGCGCTCGATTGCAGGAGGCGATCGGTGTCGATCTCGGCGCCCTGTTCATAGACGGCCGCGCCGGCGATGGCGTCGGGGCGCAGGATGGGCAGAAGCGCCACCGCCTCGTCCGGTGAGAGGGGCCGGGCGCCATAGGCGGCGGTCTCGGCCGCAAGGGCGGCCTCGGCGCCAACTGGCGCGAGCATTAGAAGGTGTCGTGGAGACAGGACTCCGGCCTCGTCCAGCGCGTCGGCCGAGGCGGCATTCAGCGCGCGGATCGTGGCGTTGCCGTAGGGGGCGATGAACATGGCAGCGGACCGGCCCGAGGCATGGTGCCCGAGTGCGCTCTCGGCCTCCCACAGTCGGACCGTGCCAAAAGGAGCAAGCGCAGCTGCGGCCGAAGCGCCCGCGATACCGCCGCCAATCACGAGGTAGTCATCCATGGACCGCCTCCTGCCACGGTGCGATGCGCGGGGAAAGGGCGCCGGGGGGGCAAGCGGCGATCACCGCGGCTTTGCCAGATCGGAAGGCCAGGGGCACCGCGGTTCCCGGCCGCAATGTGGTCGGATCATTCACGACAAGCGAGCGGGCTATTCACTCACGGGCACTGTCATGAATGTGTTACATCGCCGTCATGAATGAGAGGAGACGAGCAAGATGATCATTCGCACGGTTGGCGAAGTGGTCGCTGGGCGAGAGCTGGCGACGGTGCAGCCCGGTGATACGGTCGAGGCGGCCTGCAAGGTACTTGCGACGGCAGATGTGGGCGCGCTTGCGGTGGTCGATGGCGATCAGTTGGTGGGCGTGATCAGCGAGCGCGATGTGATTCAACGCGCGATTTGCCGGGGCAGGCCTACGGCAGACACCGCGGTTTCGGACGTCATGACGCCCGATCCCAAGGTCATAGGGCGCGGTGCCAGCCTTTCCGACGCACTGACGCAGATGATCGAAGGTCGGTTCCGACACTTGCCGGTGGTTGAGGCGGGGGCTGTGACGGCGATGCTGTCGATCCGAGACATCCCAACTGAGTACCGGCTTATGGTGGAGCGCTACCGCGAATACACCGAACCCGCCTAGCGGTGGTGGCAGGTGCGGTTCAGGGATCCATGCCTCCGGGCATGCCCACGGGTTGGCTTGTCCCAAGCACTGAGTTTGCAGGCATCAACTATCGTGACGGACGGCTTGGTATGGGCCGCGGGCTGGTCTCCTCAAAGGAGACGCCCGCGGCCGCTTGTTCAAGGACGGTGCAAGTCAGTTCACCATCCAGCGGCCATCGAAGCCGTCGGGAATCAATAGAATGTCGCGATCGATCTCGTCGATCGAGCGGCGCCCGCACAGGGCCATGGAAGTGTCGAACTCCTTGTGGATCGTTTCAAGCGCGGTTGTCACGCCCTTCTGACCCATCGCACCCAGACCATAGGTGAACGCGCGCCCGATATAGGCGCCGCGCGCGCCCATAGCGATGGCCTTGAGCATGTCCTGACCGGTGCGAATGCCACCATCCATGTGCACCTCGATTTGGTCGCCGACGGCGTCGACAATGGGTTTCAGCGCCCGGATGGAGGAGAGTGCGCCGTCGAGCTGCCGCCCGCCATGGTTGGACACCACGATCGCATCGGCACCCACCTCGACAGCCTTGCGTGCGTCCTCGACATCCATGATGCCTTTGAGGATGACCGGGCCGCCGTCCCACATGTCCATCAGCTGACGCACACGCGTCCAGTCGAGCGCAGGGTCGAAGGCTTCGGCGGTCCAGGCCGCGAGCGAGGAGGGGTCGGAGACGCCTTTGGCGTGACCAACGATGTTGCCGAAGAAGCGGTTCTTGGTGCCGAGCATCTCGAGGCCCCAGGACCACTTGGTCGCCAGATCAGCCATGGAGGCGAGGGTGAGCTTCGGGGGGGCTGACAGGCCGTTCTTGATGTCCTTGTGGCGTTGGCCGAGGACCTGGAGGTCGAGCGTGATCACGAGGGCGGAGCACCCTGCGGCCTTGGCCCGGCCCATCAGGTTTCGCATGAAGTCGTCGTCTTTCAGGGTGTAGACCTGAAACCAGAACGGCTTGGTCGTTTTGGCGGCGACCTGCTCGATCGAGCAGATTGACATCGTCGACAGCGTGAAGGGCACGCCGAAGCGCTCGGCTGCGCGGGCCGCTTTGATCTCGCCATCGGCGTGCTGCATGCCGGTGAGGCCGACCGGGGCGAGGGCGAGCGGCAAAGCGACGTCATGGCCGACCATTTGCGAGGTCGTCGACCGGCCCGACATGTCGATTGCCACGCGCTGGCGCAGCCGGATGTCTGCAAAGTCGCTCTCGTTGTCTGCGAAGGTCTGCTCGGTGTAGCTGCCCGATTCCGCGTAATCGTAAAACATCTTTGGCACACGGCGCCGGTAGATACGCTTGAGATCCTCGATGCAGGTGATCGCGGGCATGGATGCCTCCCCCTCGCAGCGGCCAAATTGGTTCGATTGCCTTACCGATTTCAGGGCGGCAGGTCATTGCGGCAAATCGAACGGCATGACCATTGCATAAAGTCCGATATCGAACTATATAGTGCGATATCGAACCACATGGAGAACTCACGATGCCGTCCAATGCGATGTCCCGCCGCAAAGTGCTTGCCCTCGTGGGCGGGGGTGCGATCCTTGCTGCCTCAGCCGGGGGCGCGGCGTTTCTGTCCACGCGCACGCCATATGCGGCGCGGGCGCCCTGGGGCCTTGCCGGCCAGTACGGCGAGATCCGCCGTGATGCCCTGTCCTGGGCCCTGCTGGCTCCGAATCCACACAATCGTCAGCCTTGGGTGGCCGAGCTGACCGGGTCGGACAAGGTCGTGCTGCGGCGTGACCCGGAGCTGGATCTACCCCATACCGACCCGTTCGCGCGGCAACTCACCGTAGGGATGGGCTGTTTCATCGAGCTGATGGTGCTGGCGGCGGCCGAGGGCGGTTACGGTGTCGATCTCGATCTTTACCCTGACGGGGACGAGGGGCCGGTGGCCAACGCCCGGTTTGTGCCCGGCAACGCCACGCCCGACCCGTTGTTCGCCCATGCATCGGCGCGCCGGTCCTGCAAGGAGCCGTTCGACGGGCGACCGGTGCCGGCCGACCTCGCAGCGGCCGTCGCCGACTATGCCGATGTCTATACCGAGCCCGAGATGGTGGAGGCGCTGCGGACACTGACCTGGGAGGCGTGGGTTATCGAGATGGAGACCCCTCGGACGTGGAAGGAGTCGATCGATCTCTTGCGCGTCGGGAAGGCCGAGATCGAGGCCAACCCCGACGGGATCGACCTGTCGGGGCTGATGTTCGACACCCTCCGACCGCTGGGCCTGATGCCGAACGAAGGAATGCTCGCGCCCGACAGCATGGCCGCGCGCCAAACCGCCGCGATCTATCAAGAGGTGATGGCGACGGCTCCCGCGCACGTGGCCCTGACGAGCGTGGGAAACACACGGCTCGATCAGATCGAAGCCGGGCGGCGCTGGCTCCGGCTCAACCTGGCAACAACCAGCCTGGGGCTTGCGCTGCATCCGGTGAGCCAGGCACTGCAGGAATATCCGGAGATGGCGGCGCCCTACGCCCGGGCGCATCAGCTGTTGGCGGGTGAGGGTGAGACGGTTCAAATGCTGGGCCGGCTGGGCTATGGGCCGGAGGTGGCGCAAACCCCGCGCTGGCCTCTGGAGACGAAACTGAGGAATGCCTGACGACCGGACGGCGCTCTTTTTCGAGCTATTCAACGAGATCGGCATCCTCAACCAGCTTGCGGTGACGCTCTTTGAGGCGCACCTGCCGGACGGGATGCTGATCTCGCACTTCTCGGTGCTGAACCATTTGGTCCGTGTGTCGGACGGGCAGACGCCGTTGGTACTGGCCCGCGCCTTCCAGGTGCCGAAGACCACGATGACGCACACGCTGTCGGGCCTCGAGAAGGCGGGGCTGGTCGAAACGCGTCCCAACCCCAAGGACGGGCGGTCGAAATGCGTGTGGCTGACGGAGGCGGGGCGGCGGTTCCGAAGCGACGCGATCGCGGCCCTTGGTCCGGACGTCGCCGACCTGTCGGCGCAGTTTCCGGCAGATCGGGTCACGGCGGCGCTCCCGCACCTGACGGCATTGCGCAAGATCCTCGACGCCCGCCGGGACTGACCCGACCGCAGCCCTACGTGCTCGTAGGCGCAGGAGGGCGGCGATGTATGTGTCGATCACAGGGTTGAGGACAAAGGGGCCATGGGCGGCACCCCTCTTCTGGTGGCATGCGGTGGCCTCAATGCGGCAGGCGCAGACCGCGGATGGGTGCCTGGCGGCAGACGCGCGGACCATCGACGGGGTTCACCACACCCGCAGCCTGTGGCGGAGCGAGGCGGATATGCGAGCATTTCTTCAAACCGGCGCGCATCTGAAGGCGATTCGTCGCTTCCGCCAGATTGCGGCGGGCAAGACATTCGGGTTTGCGGCAGACGCGCTACCGGACTGGGATGAGGTTCACCGGCTGTGGCAGGAAAAGGGGCGGCCGTACTGACGCCGCCGGCACCGGGGAACGTTGGCGCCCGTTCAAGGTCGGGTGGTCAGGCGCGATGGGCCCCGTCCGCGAGGCTGGCCACATAGGCGAGAACCTCGTCGACAGGTTCGCGTGCACCGATCTTCGCGACAATGGCCGAGCCGACAACGGCGCCGTCGGACACGCTGGCGATAGCCTCGGCGCTCTCGGGCGTGCGGATGCCAAAGCCCACGATGACGGGTAGATCGGTGCGCCCCTTAATCCGTGCGACCTCAGGCGCGACGTCGTTGGCCTGGGCGGCGGCAGCACCGGTAATGCCTGTAATCGAGACGTAGTAGACGAAGCCCGACGTGTTCTGCAGGACGGTCGGCAAACGGGCGTCGTCGGTCGTGGGCGTGGCCAGGCGGATGAAATTCAGCCCCGCCTCCTGGGCGGGCAGGCAAAGTTCCGCGTCTTCCTCGGGCGGCAGATCGACGACGATGAGACCATCGATCCCGGCGGCCTTTGCGGCCTTCAGGAAGTCGTGCACCCCCATCGAAGAGATCGGGTTGTAGTAACCCATCAGGACAATCGGCGTGTTGGTATCGACGTCGCGGAAGCTTCGCGCGAGTTCGAGGGTGCGTTCCAGCGTCATGCCGGTTTCAAGCGCGCGCTGGCCGGCGAGTTGGATTGTCGGGCCATCGGCCATCGGATCGGTGAAGGGCAGGCCCAGTTCGATCACGTCGACGCCAGCGGCGGGGAGGCCGCGCACCAGGGCAAGCGAGGTGTCATAGTCTGGATCGCCAGCCATGACATAGGCAACGAAGGCCTTGCGCCCATCGGCCTTGAGCCTGGCAAAGGTCTGGTCGATCCGGGTCTCAGTCATGGTCGTGCCGCTCCTTCGAACTGAGCACCTCCCATCCCCGATTGCGTGTCCAAGGGCAAGGGGCGGCTCGCGCCAGGTGCGCTGGGCCCCTATATGATCGGCATGAACCATGTGCTCGCGATCCTGCTGCCGCCGCTGGCCATCTTCCTGACCGGACGGGTCCTGCTGTCAGTCATCGTGTTCGTGATCTGGCTGCCGGCGATAGTCTTCACCGGTGGCCTGACCCATCCGATGTTCATCTTGCTGGCGTGGCTCTTGATCTTTCAGGCGCGCGAAGATCGGCGCGAACGGCGATACCGGCGAGACGAGTGAAGGAGCGATCGCGTGGCGCTACACAGGTGAGCGGGTCGCGATTGTGCGCTAGGCGTCGGGGAACGGGGCGCTGGTCGTGATCATCCAGCGGGTCCCGAACCGGTCCGCCACTGTGCCGAAGCCCGGGGTCCAGAAGGTGGGGCCGTAGGACATTGAGGCTTCACCGCCTTGGGACAAACGATCGAACGCCTCACGCCCGGCCTCGACCGTCGGCAACGCCATCGAGATCGAGTTGCCGGCCATCGCATCGCTGTTGGCCATGGCATTGTCGGAGGCCATCAGCATCCCACCGTCGGACCATTGAATCGCGCCATGCATGATCCAATCCTTGCGGTCATCGGGAATGGGATACTCCTCGGACGGTGGCATTTCGGCAAACGTCATCATCGCCTCGATCTTGGCGTCAAAGACGTCGGCATAGAGCTCAAGCGCCTCTCGGCAGTCGCCATTGAAGAAGAGATAGGGTGTGGGATTCATGGGAGCGCCTCCTGGGGGAGAGCATACACCCATGGCACCGGATTTTGAACGCACCGGCGCGGTTGGTGTTTGGAGCGGGGCGCAACTGGCCCCGCTCCGCCCGACCTGTCAGGCGATCAGGATGTTGCTCTCGTCGATGTCCGAGAGGCTGGCATTGCGCAGAAGGATTGACCCTTCGTCGAAGTCGAAGCGCACATTGCGTCCCTCCTGTTCGGCCACGTCGAGCGCATCTTCGGCGGTGGCGATCCCGTCGACCGAGAGCAGGAGCAGATCGGCTTCGCCGAAGTTCCGTACCGTGTCGTTGCCATCCCCGGTCGCATAGATGAACGTGTCGGCAACAGTATCGCGGCCCAAGTTGACGAGATCGCGACCGGTGCCACCGGTGACCTGGTCGCTGTCGCGGCCGGCATAGATCAGATCGCGTCCGGCGCCGCCGTCGATCACGTCGTTGCCCCTGCCGCCCTTGATCACATCGCGGCCGCCTTCGCCATCGATCACGTCCCAGCCACGGCGACCGAGGATGAAGTTGCGCGCATCGTTGCCCTCGACCAGATCGTCGTCGGAGCCGCCGATGTAAAAGCGTCCATTGGTGCCCAGATCCACTTCGGCCACCGTGTTGATATGGACCGTGGCAATCTGTGCGCCGGGCTGCGTGAAGTCGGCGGCCACCGGGTCAATGAAGGCGCCGAACGCGTTGGTGCCGCCGAGGATGATGGGCGTGCCGCCCGGGTTGCCGAGCGAGTCGATGAAGCCCGGATGGAGCGTCACGACGCCGTTTTCGTCAATACCGGTATCGGGCGCCGTCTGGTTGATGAAGGCGGCGTCCATCTCGGTGTTCACCTCGGTGCCGGCATCGTAGACACGGTCGCCACTGAACGACACGGTCTGCGCGCCGACGAACTCGCCATTCTCATCGAAGAGTTCAAGCGCCTGATTGTTTCCCACAAAAGCGTCGTTCGACGGCAGAAGCATGGCACCGAAGCTGGCATAGGGGTTCGAGCCGCCGTCGACATCGACGACGACGAACCCGGTTTCGCCGGTGGCGATCGGGCCGCCTGCGCCTGTCACGACAAAACCCTGGCCGTCGGCGTCGGCGTCGGTCAGCTCCTGGCCGATGGTGTCGAAGGTGCCGTCCTCAGCCAGCGCCTCGAGACCCGCGGACGCGGCCTCGCCACTCTCGAAGAGATCGAAGCTGCCGTCATGCAGCCCAAACCAGAACGGGGTGAGGAAGGTACCGCCATCGGGCGACGTGTTGGTGACAGTGAAGCGAAGGTCGGTCATGGAGTGGCTCCGTTGGACGTTGGGTCAATCTCGCCGGACCCGGGTAACGCGACGGAGCGCCGCAGCGGTATGCACATCCCGCTGACGGGGTTTCACTTTGAATTCGTTGGGTGTGAGAGGCGGCGGGCGCGTTCCGAGTCGCTGCGCCGCGGCGGGCCGGGGCCCGGGCGCGCCGAGCATTGAGGGCTTCGGGCTTGCCGAGTTTTTCGAGCGCACACGCGCCCGTCACGGTCCCTCACGGACGGTTGGGTGGAGAGGCTCAGATGGGGATGTCGGGGCTGGAGCTCGGCGCCGGTATGGGGTTCGGCCACGACGTTTGGCCGCGTCCGCCCATCATGGCCGCAGTATCGGGCGGGTCACTGGCGAGGATCGTGGCCACCTCTCCGCCGACTCCGACCCCCGAAGGCGTGAAATGCCCCAGTGTGGGCTCCGACCGGCAGGGCCAATTCAACGATGTGCCGGATGGCGAAGGGCCGGGTTGAAACCGAGCAACTCGACGCCGCGGAACCCTATGTGCGGTTCGTGACGCCGACGGCGGCGTGGGGTTCGAATTGCCCGGCCGCTTGCATCGCGGGCGGGGCCGCGCTAGGCGCCCGGCGTTCCAAGCGGGAGAGAGCCATGGGCTTCAAGACAGGGATCGTCGGGCTGCCGAACGTGGGCAAGTCCACGCTCTTTAATGCTCTGACGCGGACGGCGGCGGCGCAGGCGGCCAACTTTCCGTTCTGCACGATCGAGCCGAATGTCGGCGAAGTCGCGGTGCCCGATGCGCGGCTGTCGACCCTGGCGGAGATGGCGAAATCGAAGCAGGTGATCCCGGCGCGCATGACCTTTGTCGACATTGCCGGGCTTGTGAAAGGCGCGTCGAAGGGCGAGGGGCTGGGCAACCAATTCCTGGCGAACATCCGCGAAGTGGACGCCATCGCCCACGTTCTGCGGTGCTTTGAGGATGACGACGTGACCCATGTCGACGGCCGGGTGGACCCGGTCGCCGATGCGCAAACGATCGAGACCGAGCTAATGCTGGCGGATATCGAGTCGATCGAGAAGCGGATGGCGGGCCTCGTCCGCAAGATCAGGGGTGGTGACAAGGAAGCGCTGGACCAGGAGCGGCTGTTGAAGAGTGCCCTGCGCGCGCTCGAGGACGGCAAGCCGGCCCGCAATGTCGAGGTGGCGGCAGAGGATAGAAAGGCGTGGCGGATGCTGCAGCTTCTGACCTCGAAACCTGTCCTCTATGTTTGCAACGTCGCCGAGGATGAGGCCGCCGATGGCAATGCCCAGTCGGGGGCAGTGGCGGAGATGGCCGTGGCGGAGGGGGCGGCGTCGGTCGTGATCTCGGCCAAGATCGAGGAAGAGATTAGCCAGCTCGAGCCGGAGGAAGCGGAGGCCTTCCTAGAAGAGCTGGGGCTTGTGGAAGCGGGGCTCGATCGGCTGATCCGGGCGGGCTATGACCTTCTACATCTCGAGACGTACTTTACCGTGGGGCCTAAGGAGGCGCGGGCCTGGACCATTCCTCAAGGCACATTGGCGCCGCAGGCCGCAGGCGTGATCCACGGTGACTTTGAGCGCGGGTTCATCCGGGCGGAGACGATCTCGTACGACGATTTCGTGGCCCACGGCGGCGAGCAGGGGGCCAAGGAATCGGGTCGCATGCGGGTCGAAGGAAAGACCTATGAGGTGAAGGACGGGGACGTCCTGCATTTTCTCCACAGCGGGTGAGGCCCCAGGCGAACCCGGGATTATGGGATGAGGATCGGCGCCCTACTCTGCTGCGTGGCGGTTCCCGGTGTCCGCGCCCGAGGCCGCGGCGAGAAGCGACGCGTTGCCGCCCGACGCGGTCGTGTCGATGCATAGGTGGCGCTCAAGGAGTGCGGCGTCAGGCACCTCGGCGCCGGTCACCAGCGGCACGATGGCCCCATCTCGCGCGGCCAGAGCCGTCCGATAGGCTTTGCCCTCGCTCTCCGAGCCGTCGAACGCCACCAGCGCGACGCCGTCAAGCTGACGCAGCGTTTCGGCCGGGAGTGTCCCGTCATGGCCGCCCGGACCGGTCCAGCCAGGCGTGATCACGACCCTCGCGCAGCCGCTGGACTGTGCGGCCCTTGCTTGCGCCCGTGCCGCCTCAACTCCGGGGCCGAGGCAAAGGACCGTACCCCGGGGATGGGACGTGAGCCTGTTCGATTCGCCCGTCGGGCCGGGAAGGAGCGTGGTCGATAGCGTGGCCAGCGTGTCGGTGGGGGCCGCATCGAGCGCGGATTGCGCGGCGGCCGCCGAGATGGGCTTCGCCGGGAGGGCGGAGGCATCCGATAGTGCTGGTGTTGCCGGCGTCAGGAAACGGGCGACGTAGGCCGGCCCTCCGGCCTTCGGGCCGGTGCCGGAAAGACCCTCGCCGCCAAAAGGCTGGGAGCCGACGATGGCGCCGATCTGGTTCCGATTGACATAGAGATTGCCGACGCGGAGGCGTGCCGCAATCCGCTCCACCCGGTCGTCGATCCGGGTATGCAGACCAAAGGTCAGTCCGAAGCCCTTGGCGTTGATCGCATCCACGACCCGGTCGATTGCGTCGGCTTGGAAGGTGGCGACGTGGATCACGGGACCAAAGATCTCGCGATCGAGTGTCTCGATCCCGCGAACACGGATCAGGGCAGGGCCGACGAAGTGGCCCTCGCCCGGGGCGGTGATCTGGTGGATAAGGCGGCCTTCGCCCTCGGCTCGCGCGATGTGGTCGACGATCACGTTGCGTGCCTCGGCCGAGATGATGGGGCCGAGATCGCTGCTCTGGTCCCATGGGTCGGCCGGTGAAAGTTCATCCATCGCGCCCTTGAGCATGGTCAGAACGCGGTCCGCGACGTCCTCTTGCAGGTACAGCATGCGAAGAGCGGAGCAGCGCTGTCCGGCGGACTGGAAGCCTGAGGCAACGATATCGCGGACGGCTTGCTCGGGCAGGGCCGAGCTGTCGACGATCATGGCGTTGAGCCCGCCCGTTTCGGCGACGAGCGGCGCAGTGGCGGGCAGGCGCCCGGCCATCGAGCGGTGAATTGCCTGCGCCGTTGCTGTCGAGCCCGTGAAGCAGACGCCGGCCACGCGTGGGTCGGCGGTCAGGACGGGGCCGAGGGTTCGGCCGAGCCCGGGCAAGAGCTGCAGCGCCGTCGGCGGCACCCCGGCCTTGTGCAGAAGTGCGGCTGCCCGGACGGCAATGAGCGAGGTGGCTTCGGCCGGTTTGGCGAGCACGGCATTGCCGGCAGCAAGCGCAGCGGCGATCTGGCCGGTGAAGATGGCGAGGGGAAAGTTCCACGGCGAGATGCAGCAGATCATTTCCCTTGGCGGGGCGTCCGTGGCAAAGCCCGCATAGTAGCGCAGGAAGTCCACCGCCTCGCGGAGTTCCGATACGGCATCCGGCAGGGTCTTGCCGGCCTCGCGCGCCAGAAGGGAGAAAATCTCGCCGTGATGCGCCTCGTAGAGATCAGCCGCGTGGCGGAGGATCGCCGCGCGTTCGGCAGCGGGGGCCGACCAGGGCTGCGCTGCGCCAATGGCAGCGGTGGCCTCGGCGGGTGTTGCGAAGCGGGCCGTGCCGACTGTTTCGCGCGGTCGGGCAGGGTTGATGACGGTCACATGAACGTCGGGTCCGGTCTCAATCAGACCTGAAGCGAGCAGGGGCGCGGCGGTCCAGTTGGCCTCGGCGAAAGGCGCCCGCGCTTCATAAAGCGCCGCAAGGGTCGCGGGATCGTGGAGATCCCATCCGCGGGCGTTCGGCCGATCGGCGCCCCAGAGATCGTTGGGTGACGTGACGCCCGGAGCCGGTTGGTGGGTGACCGTTTCCCATTCCGCGAAGGGGCAAGGGACGACCTCTTCTGCCGGCACGCGCGGGTCGACGATCCGGTTGACGAATGAGCTGTTGGCGCCGTTTTCCAGCAGGCGGCGGACGAGATACGCCAAGAGATCGCGGTGTGCACCCACGGGGGCATAGATGCGGCAGCGCGTGCCGTGGCGGGATTTCAGCAGGTCGTGCAACGCCTCGCCCATCCCGTGGAGGCGCTGAAACTCGAACGCGCTGGGGTCGGCGCCCATCTGGAGGATCGCCGCGGCGCTGTGTGCGTTGTGGGTGGCGAACTGTGGGTAGATCCGGTCGGCGGCGAGGAGCTTGGCGGCACAGGCGATGTAGGAGACGTCTGTCGCGGCCTTGTGGGAGTAGACCGGGAAACCCGGCAGCCCCTCGACCTGCGCACGCTTTATCTCGGTGTCCCAGTAGGCGCCCTTGACGAGGCGGACCATGATGCGGCGGTCGAGCCGTGTGGCGAGCGCCTGCAGCCAGTCGATGACAGGCGCTGCCCGCTTTCCGTAGGCTTGGACGACCACACCGAACCCGTCCCAGCCTGCGAGGCTGTCGGAGGCAAGCACCGCCTCGATCACGTCGAGGGACAGCTCGAGCCGGTCGGCCTCTTCGGCATCGATGTTGAGCCCCATGGCGGCGGCGCGGGCGGCCTGGGCGAGGCCGAGAACCCGCGGCACCAACTCGGACATCACACGGGCGCGTTGGGGCTCCTCGTAGCGGGGATGCAGGGCGGACAGCTTGATCGAGATGCCGGGATTCAGGGCGATGTCTGCGGACATGCACTCGGCGGCCAGCGTCGCGATCGCGTTGTGGTAGGCGCCGAGATAAGCCTCGGTGTCGGCCGCGGTCCGGGCGGCCTCGCCGAGCATGTCGTAGGAGTAGCTGTAGCCTTTGTCGACGATGGCGCGACCTCGCATGACGGCGGCACGGATCGTCTCGCCCAGAACGAACTGGTTGCCCATCTCTCGCATCGCGGCCGCTGCGGCCCGGCGGATCACCGGCTCACCGAGGCGGCGGACCGCGCCGCGCAGGGTGGCTGCAATTCCCGGTTCAGCGTCGTGCTTCAGCACGTGTCCCGTCAGCATCAGCGCCCAGGTCGACGCGTTGACAAGGGTGGACGACGAATGGCCGAGATGTGCCCCCCAGCGGCTCGGCGCGATCTTGTCCTCGATCAGTTCGTCCATGGTTGGCGCGTCGGGGACCCGCAGAAGCGCTTCTGCCAGGCACATGAGTGCCACCCCCTCGTCCGTCGACAGGCCGTACTCTGCTAGGAAGACCTCCATCAGCCCAGGGCGGCTGTCGGCGCGAATTGCGCGGACAAGTGCAACGGCCTCGTCCACGGCGCGGGCGCGGGCCGGCCCATCGGGTGCGTGGGCGGCGATGAGCGGCGCGAGGGCGGTGGCGTCGGGTACCGTGTGGAGCGCGGAAATGGACGCGCGAAATCCGCTGAGTGGGGGGGCGTGGGTCATGTCGGGCATCCCTGTGCGATGCCAAAGTATATCATGGTGGGCGCGGTCGATTGGCCTGATAGTGAGGCAGTCGAAGTAATATCGGCTAAAGAGCGGGTGAGATATGGGCGATGTGGATGGTTATGCGGTCAAGACTGGGCAGCTTGACCGGTTTGACTGGGCGATTCTTGACGAACTGGCGCGCGACGGACGTGTCACGGTGACGGAACTGGCTCGACGCGTGGGCCTCTCGAAGACGCCGTGTCAGGTGCGGATGAACCGCCTTCGGGCGGCCGGGATCATCTTGGGGTTCCGAGCCGTCGTGGACCCGGTGACGCTTGGCCGCGAGCATGTGTGTTTCGTGGAGGTGCGCCTGTCGGACACCACGGAGCGCGCGCTGGCGGCCTTCAATGCGGCGGTGTTGGACGTACCCGAGATCGAACAATGCCACATGATCGCCGGGGCCTTCGACTATCTCATGAAAGTGCGCACGACCGACATTGCCAGTTATCGGCGGGTGTTGGGTGAGGTGGTCTCGGCTCTGCCCCATGTGGCGAGCACCTCGACGCACGTCTCCATGGAGGCGGTGAAAGACAGCCTTGGCTAACGCCGTTTCAACCTCTGCACCCTAGGACGGCCGCGTGGGCACTGGGCCCGCCGCCGGATGGGGTGACGCGTGCAGAATGCCGTTGGCCTGCTTAGGGCCTTGATCGTTGTGGCAGTCTCTCTGCCATGTGCCGCAATGGCGCCGGCCAGCGCCGCACCGCGCGCCGCGCTGGTGATGGATGCGCGGAACGGGGCGGTTCTGTTTGCCGAGAATGCTGACGCGCCGCGCCACCCCGCCTCACTCACCAAGATGATGACGCTCTATCTGACGTTTCGGGCGGTCGAGTTCGGCGCGGTCGATCTGGACGACATGGTTGAGGTGTCGACCAACGCGGCGGCCGAGCGGGGCTCGCGGCTGGGTTTGTCGGCAGGGCAGAGCATCGCGGTGCGCCACCTCGTGCGGGCGGTTGCGGTGAAATCGGCCAACGATGCGTCGACCGCCTTGGCCGAAGCTGTGGCCGGCACCGAGGACGACTTCGTGGCCGAGATGAACCGGATGGCGGCGGCGATGGGGCTGACGGGCACATCCTATCGCAATGCCCACGGGCTGACGGCGGAGGGGCACCTGACGACCGCGCGCGACATGTCGGAACTCGGGCGGCGGCTGCATTGGGACTTTCCGGAGTATCGGAGCCTCTACACCCGTCGGACGGCGGACGCCGGCGTGCGCGTCGTTTCGCACACGAACCGTCGGTTTCTAGGGGCCTATCCGGGGGCCGATGGCATCAAGACTGGGTATACATCCGCAGCCGGATACACGCTGACGGCGTCGGCCCGGCGTGGCGAAGTGCATCTGATCGCCACGGTGATGGGGGCACCCTCGTCGGCTGCGCGGGCCGCTTGGGCGGGCCGCCTGCTGGACCAGGCGTTCGGCGAAGTGCCGACACTCGTGGCGCTGCGGCCGCCGGCGCCGCTTCGAGCCGCACCGATCCTTGGGCGGCCATCTGGCGATCAGGGGCCGCCGGGGGCGGCGCTCGGCCTTCTGGTGGCCGCGCGCCCGCTGCGCGGCGCAATTGGCGCTGCAGAACCAGTCGGGATCGGGCCGAATGTGGCAGCGCCACCGCCCGGCGGGATTGGGTTAGGCGGTCTCGTCCGGCGCTAGCCCACAGAGAGACCAGTTTCCTTGGCGCCACGGGTCAGGGCTTGAGGCGGGCTCCGAGCATCTCCGACAGGTGGCCCGCGGCGCGCGCAACGACGCGGCCGAGCGCTTCCGTCGTCTCCGGTGTGACCCGAGCCACAGGGCCAGAGATCGACAAACCTGCAACCGCCGTCTCGCTTGCGTCGAACACGGGCGCCGCAACGCAGCGCATGCCGCGCGCACGTTCCTCGTTGTCGAGCGCATAGCCACGTGCCCGGATGCGCGCGAGATCTTCGGACAGAGCGTCGGGCGAGGTTATGGTGTGCTCAGTGAATTGGTCGAGCACGGCGCGGGCCAGATAGGCGTCTCGCCGGGGCCCATCGAACCAAGCCAGAAGCGCTTTGCCGATGCCCGACGCATGAAGCGGTGCTAGCGTGCCTGGCGGGAAAAAAGCGCGGAGCGAGGCATCGGTTTCGACTTGCGCGAGAAACATCACCTCGTCGCCGCGCGCCACACCCAGATTGGCCGTCTCCCCGGTTTCGGCCCGCAGCTTGCGCATCGGGGCCTGCGCCCGTTCGACCACCGAGGTCCGGCGCAAGAAAGAGGAACCTATCAGGAACGCCTTGGGGCCCACGGCCCAGGTCTGATCCTCGGGGTTGAGTTCGGCGATACCGCGCGTCTCAAGTGTGACGAGCACCCGGTAGACAGTTGCCGGCGACTGATCGAGCGTGTGGGCCAGATCTGACAGGGTGGCGGCCCCCCTGTCTGCCAGTGCCTCAAGAATTCCCATGGCGCGGTCGAGAGACTGGATGGTGTTCTGCTCGGTCTTGTCGGTGAACGCACGGGGACGCCCACGCGCCCGACGTTCCCCTCCGCTGGCTCCGTTTGTAGACATTTTTCAGTGTGCCTTTGTGTGCCGCTACTGATGAAAAAAGCTAAGGCTTTGATGCAGAGTGGAAAAGAGGGTATTTTCACCCTGCGCAAAACGACTTCAAAAAAATTGCTCCGTCTCGGTCTGCTGCGTTACGACGCACCTAATGACCCCTGCGTCCGATGGAGGAGCGAGATGCGAGCAGAGAACCCCGTTTTCATTCCCGGGCCAACCAATATCCCGGACGTGATCCGCAAGGCCTGCGACATGGCCACCATCGACCACCGCTCCGCCGCTTTTGCGGAGATCCTTCATCCCGCTCTCGAAGGCACGCGGAAGATCCTGAAGACCGAGGCGGGCGAGGTCGTGATCTTTCCCGCCTCGGGCACTGGCGGTTGGGAAGCTGCGATCGCCAACACTCTGAGCGCCGGCGACCGGGTGGTAGCAGGGCGCAACGGCATGTTCTCTCACCGCTGGATCGATATGTGCACGCGGTTCGGGCTCGACGTCGAGGTGATCCAACATCGCTGGGGACAGGGGCTCGACGCGGCAGCCTATGAAGAGGTGCTACGCGCCGACACAGGCCATACGATCAGGGCCGTCCTGGCGACTCACAATGAAACGGCGACGGGGGTCGTTTCCGACATCTCAGCAATCCGTCGCGCGATGGATGCGGCGGGGCACCCGGCGCTTCTGATGGTCGATGGCGTGTCGTCGGTCGGATCGATGGATTTCCGGATGGACGCATGGGGCGTCGACCTTGCGGTGACCGGATCGCAGAAGGGCTTCATGCTGCCGCCCGGGCTGGCCATCGTCGGCATATCGCCCAAGGCCAAGGCGGCGATGGAGCGGGCAACGCTGCCGCGCACGTTCTTCTCGTTCCGCGATATGCTGGGTGGCTACGCCAACTCGGGCTATCCTTATACGCCAGCCGTGGGGCTGATGAATGGGCTGAAGCTGTCGTGCGATCTGCTGCTCGAGGAAGGCCTCGACAAGGTGTTCGCACGTCATGCGCGGATCGCAGAGGGCGTGCGCTCTGCCGTGCGGGCCTGGGGCCTCAGCCTTTGCGCCGAAACGCCAGACGTTCAGTCGAACTCGGTCTCGGCAATTCGGGTGCCTGACGGGTTCGATGCGAACGCGATCGTGGCGCGGGCGGCAGAAACCTATGGCGTCGCCTTCGGCACCGGGCTGGGTGAGGTTGCAGGCAAGGTGTTTCGCATTGGCCATCTCGGCCTCTTGAGCGACGTGCAGGCGCTCGCAGGGCTTTCGGCGGCGGAGATGGTGATGGCCGATATCGGCATTCCGTTCACTCCTGGGGCGGGTGTTGCCGCCGCGCAGGCCCACTATCGCGCGACGGCGCCGGGTGTCGCGCTAGGTCTAGCAGCAGAGTGACGGAGGATCAGCGATGAAGGACCATGTAGACCGGCCGCTTCCGACCTATGCCGACGTCGTTGCGGCCCATGAGCGGATCAAGCCCCATATCCGGCGCACCGAGGTGTTCACCAACGATGTGCTGGACGCAATGGCGGGCACGGAACTTCACTTCAAGTTCGAGAGCCTGCAGCCGCCGGCCGCATTCAAGGTGCGCGGGGCCTGCAATGCCGTGTTCGGGGTGAGCGAAGCCGAGGCGGCCAGGGGTGTTGCGACCCATTCGTCTGGCAACCACGCCCTGTGCCTCAGCTATGCCGCTGGGCGTCGGGGCATCCCGTGCCACGTGGTGATGCCGCGCACGGCGCCCCAGGCCAAGAAGGACGCGGTGCGCCGCTATGGCGGCAAAATCACCGAATGCGAGCCCTCCACGACAAGCCGCGAGGCGGTGTTCGCCGAGGTTCAGGCCGCGACAGGCGCCGATTTCGTGCATCCCTACAATGATCCGCGCGTGATTGCGGGGCAGGGCACGTGCTCCAAAGAGTTCGTCGAGCAGGTCGAAGGTCTCGACGCGGTGATCGCGCCAATCGGTGGTGGCGGTATGATTTCGGGCACATGCCTGACATTGTCGACGATCGCACCGCATGTGGAGATCTATGCCGCCGAGCCGGAACAGGCCGACGACGCCTATCGTTCGTTCAAGGCGGGTCACGTCATTGCCGACGATGCGCCCGAAACGATTGCCGACGGTCTGAAGGTGCCACTTAAGGAGAATACGTGGCATTTCGTGTCGCGCTATGTCACCGACATCCTGACGGCGTCGGAAGACGAGATTATCGATGCGATGAAGCTCAGCTGGAAAACGCTGAAGCAAGTGATCGAGCCCTCGTGTGCGGTGCCCCTTGCGGTGATCCTGAAAAACCCCGACGTGTTCCGGGGCAAGCGCGTTGGTGTGGTCGTGACCGGTGGCAATGTCGATCTCGACAAACTGCCTTGGATCAAGAGCTGAGACCGGGGCAGGCGCGCTTCCGGGCCGCCCCACCCACCCACCCGCGGCCCGGAGGCGCGCCCGCTGGGGGGAGCGAATAGGGAGACGATTATGAAAGACCTCACGAATCTCGACGATCTGGAAGTGGGCTATGACGTGCCGGCACTGCCGGGCATGGACGAGGCCGACATCCAGACACCGTGCCTGGTGCTCGATCTCGATGCGCTGGAGCGCAACGTCAAGAAGATGGGCGATTATGCAAAGGCGCATGGGATGCGCCACCGGGTGCATGGCAAGATGCACAAGTCCGTCGATGTGGCGAAGCTGCAGATCGAGTTGGGCGGCGCGGTCGGCGTCTGCTGTCAGAAGGTCAGCGAGGCCGAGGTGTTTGCCCGAGGTGGGATCAAGGACGTCATGGTGTCGAACCAGGTGCGAGATCCGGCCAAGATCGACCGGTTGGCGCGGATGCCGAAGTTCGGCGCGCGCGTCCTGTGCTGCGTGGATGATCTGGCCAACGTGGCGGATCTGTCGACAGCAGCTCAAAAGCACGGAACCGAGATCGAGGCGCTGGTCGAGATCGACTGTGGCGCAGGCCGCTGCGGCGTGACGACGACGCCCGAGGTGGTCGAGATCGCCAAGGCAATCGATGCGGCGCCGGGGCTGAAGTTTGCCGGTCTGCAGGCCTATCAGGGCGCGATGCAGCATATGGACAGCTATGAGGACAGGAAGGCCAAGGTCGATGTCGCGATCGCGATGGTGAAGGACGCCGTCGAAGGGCTGAAGGTCGAGGGTCTTGAGTGTGACATCGTCGGCGGGGGCGGCACCGGCTCGTACTATTTCGAGTCGAACTCGGGCGTGTACAACGAGCTGCAGTGTGGCTCCTACGCGTTCATGGATGCCGATTACGGACGGATCCTGGACAAGGACGGCAACCGCATCGACCGCGGCGAGTGGGAGAATGCGCTTTTCCTGCTGACCACCGTCATGAGCCATGTGAAGGCGGAGAAGGCGATCTGTGACGCTGGCTTGAAAGCGCAATCGGTGGATTCGGGGTTGCCGGTAATCTTTGGGCGCGACGACGTCACCTACATCAAGTGCTCTGACGAGCATGGGGTGATCGAGGACAAGGGCGGCGTGCTGAAGGTCAATGACAAGCTGAAGCTTGTACCGGGCCATTGCGATCCGACCTGCAATGTCCACGATTGGTACATCGGGGTGCGCGGCGGCAAGGTTGAGGCCGTCTGGCCAGTTTCGGCGCGCGGCAAGGCCTACTGAACAATGCCTCGCCGGCTGGCCTGGCCGCAGCGTTCGGCCAGCCTCCGGCGGGAGTATTTCTGTCAAGATGATGGGAGGGGCCGCGCCCGGCGGGCGACGGTTGGACGACTATGATTATCGTACCGGAATCCGAGATCGCAGGGCTGATGGATGCGGCGGCATCGTTCGATGCCGTCGAGCAGGTGTTTGCCGCAATGTCGAAGGGGGACGCCTATAACTTTCCGGTCGTGCGTGAGGCCATTGGGCACGCGGATGCGCTCTACGGCTTCAAGTCGGGCTTTGATCGGGCGGGGTTGGTACTTGGTCTAAAGTCGGGGGGCTATTGGCCGGGCAACGCGGATCGGGGCCTGACCAACCATCAGTCGACCGTGGTGCTGTTTGATGCAGATACGGGGCGGCCGAAGGCGATCGTAGGGGGCAACCTGTTGACGGCGCTTCGCACGGCCGCGGCGAGTGCGGTCTCGATCAAGCATCTGGCGCGCCCGGATGCCAAGGTGCTGGGGATCGTGGGAGCCGGACATCAGAGCGCCTTCCAGATGCGCGCGGCGGTGCGCCAGCGGAGCTTCGAGAAGGTAGTAGGGTGGAACTATCACCCTGAGATGCTGCCGCGGCTGGCGGAGACTGCGGAGGAGCTGGGCCTTCCCTTCGAAGCGGTGGAGCTTGACCGGCTGGGCGCCGAGGCGGACGTGATTATCACCATCACGTCGAGCTTTGAGCCATCGCTCATGTCGGCGCATGTGAGCCCCGGCACCCACCTGGCCTGCATGGGGACCGACACGACGGGCAAGCAGGAGGTCGAGACGACATTGGTGGCCCGGGCGACGGTGTTCACCGACGAGGTGGCGCAGTCGGTGACGCTGGGCGAGGCGCAGCATGCGGTGGCCGCCGGCACAAAGGCAGAGTCGGACATTCACGAGATCGGTGCGGTGATCAACGGCACTCATCCCGGGCGCGGCTCGGACGACGAGATCACGCTGTTTGACGGGACCGGTGTGGGCCTGCAGGATCTTGCCGTGGCCGAGCGGGCAATGGCTCTGGCCGTCGAAAAGGGCGTGGCGACCGAGGTCGCCGTCTGACGGAGGGTGTAATGGCGCGCGCGGTACGGGTTGCGATCAACGGGTTTGGGCGGATCGGGAGATCGGTTCTGCGGCTGGTTGCAGAAGGGCAGGCGCCTGGTGTCGACGTCGTCCACATCAACGACATCGCAGATCGCGAGACCTGCGCCTATCTGTTCCGCTTCGACAGCGTGTTCGGGCCGTTTCCCGGGTATGCGGCACTTGAGGACGAGATGCTTAAGGTGAAGGGGCGGGCGATCCCGTTTACCGGCGCCGCCGACATCTCGACCCTCGATCTGACCGGTGTCGACGTGGTGCTGGAATGCACAGGCCGAGCCGAGGCCCGAGAGGTGGCCGAGCGGGGCCTGCGCGCGGGGGCGGGTCGGGTTCTGATCTCGGGGCCGTCTGCGGCGGCGGACGTCACGGCGGTGATCGGAGCGAACGAACAGGCGGTGAAAGGGGCGCGCATCGTGTCGAACGCGTCGTGCACGACGAACGCGCTGGCGCCGCTCCTGAAGCTTGTCGATGCGGCGTTTGGCGTGCGATCGGGGCATATGACCACGATCCATTGCTATACCGGGTCGCAGCCGACCGTTGATACGCCGCGCGGGCCGCTCGAACGGAGCCGGGCGGCGGCGCTGAGCATGGTGCCGACATCGACAAGCGCCGGGCGGCTCTTGGGGACGGTTCTTCCAGAGCTGGCCGATCGGGTGACGGCGCGGGCGGTCCGGGTGCCCACGGCGTCGGTGTCGGCGGTTGATCTGATGCTGGCCCTGCGGGCCGCGCCAGGGGAAGCGGAGCTGAAGGCAATGCTCCGTTCGGCCGCGGACGGCCCGCTCATCGGGTGGGTGGACGAGCCGCTGGTCTCGACCGATCTGCGAGGCCGGTCGGAGAGCGTGATATTGCAGGGCTCGGAGATCTTTGCCGCCGAGGGTGGCTTGGCGCGGATCTTCGGCTGGTATGACAACGAGTGGGGCTTTTCCAACCGGCTGACCGAGATGGCCAAGCTCATGGCCAGAGCGGAGGCCGGCGCCGGAGCGCCGCCCGCTAGGGGCGCGCCCGCCCGCTGAGGCGCGCTTCTCGCAAGAGGCTGTAGAGGCCCGCGCCAACGATCAGGGCTGCGCCACCTAGGGTCCACCCGTCGGCATGTTCGCCAAAGACAATCATGCCCAGGGCAACTCCGAAGACAAGGCGGGTGTAGCGGAATGGCGTGACGGCGGAGACATCACCGATGCGCGTGGCGGCAGTGAGGAGGGCGTAGGCCAGAACGCCCACCAGCGTGGCGGCGAGGATAGCGGCAATGGTAGACAGGTCGGGCAGAGCGGCCCCGCCCGTGATCGCGAGAAGTAGGGCGCCGGCGACAACCAGTGCGGCGAACCCGTAGACGCCAAGCTGCCACGTCGAGAGCCGGGCCGGGGCCGCCCGCGTGGCAAGGTCGCGCCCTGCAATCCCAGTGTCCCAAGCACGGCAAAGAGGGCGCCGCCCGTCAGCGCCTCGGTGCCCGGACGCAGAACAAGGAGGACGCCCGTCACGCCGATGGCCAGCGCGAGGAGCCGGCGCCAACCCACCCATTCGCCAAAGACAAGCGCGGCGCCGGCGACCACGACAAGTGGAGTCGCCTGCAGGATCACAGACGTGATGGTGATCCCGGCCGTGGCGAGGGCGAGCATGTGTCCTGCCCGGCCCGTCACCTCGAAGATCGCACGCAGGGCGAGCGTAGGCTTGAGGATGGCCGGGTCGAAGGCCCGCTCGCCCCGGGCGCGGGCGGCGGTCGCGAAAAGGAGCATCCCCGCAAAGCCGAAGAGCACAAGGACCTGGCCGACAGGTAAAACTATGGCGGCGCGGGTCAGAAACATGTCCTCGATCGCAAAGCCCGCCATGGCGCCGGTTATCAACAGGCCACCACGTACGTTTTCGGCCGGCATGGCTGCCGCGCGGCTGGGCTGAGGCGCACCCGATGCGCGGGACGGTCGGCGCCGGGGAGGCCCAGGCGGCATCCGTGTCACAGGGGACGACCTCAATAGTCGCGTTGGTAGAAGATACCGATAGAGCTTTCGCCCTTGTCGTCGGTGCTGGCCTCGACGGTCACGTCGTCGGTGATGTCGATGTTGAGGCTCACTTCGCTGCCCGTGGAGGAGGTGGTCACGTCGGTATAGATGTTGTCGGTAAGGTACTGTCCGACCTGCAGGGCCGCATCACCCTGATCGTCGGTGACGATGTTGAAATCGTCGACGCCTAGGCCTTGTCGCAGCGCACCGCTTATGCCCGGACCACCGCGGCCGGTCAGCGTGCGGATCGACGCGGCGAGTTGCACCGCTTGAACCGGGGAGAGGTTGGCGAGGCCCTTGCCAAAGAAGAACTGTGCGAGCACCTCGTCCTGCGGCAGGTCCGGCGAGGAGGAGAACGTGAATTCCGGCTGATCCACCGGACCGGAGATTTCGATCCGGATGGTGAACTCTTCGGTCTCGGAGGTGGCCAGCAGGTCAAGAAACGGCTTGAGGTCTCCTCCCAGGGTGACCCGGCCGCTATCCTCAAGGTCGAGCCGCTTGCCGAGGAGATCGAGCCGCCCGCGGATGACGTTGATGCCACCGACCGGGGCGGGCGCGCGCGTGGTGCCGCCGATCCGGAACTCGCCACCCAGTTCTGCATCGAGGCCGCGGCCGCGCAGGAAAATCTGACGCGGCGCGCGAATATCCAGATCGAGCGCGAAGATGTTGGGGCCGCGCTCTCCGCCCCGTGCCTCGCGCGCGGTGTTGATGAGGCCTGCGCGCTCGCGGGTCAGGCGAACCGCGCCGGGCTCGGCCACATGGGTGATCAGCGGGATCGCGCCACCGAAGCCGAGACCGCCCGAGGGGATGCGCAACTCGGTCCGCCCGATGTTGATCCGGCCGCCAATCGCACCGCCGCCACCTGAAAGGGGGCCCGTGACTGTCGCCGAGCCGCCCACTTCGATACGGAAGAGCGACGGGTCTTCGAGGACAAGGTTGTTGAGTCCCACGGCGAGATCGGCGGTCAGACCCGTCAGCTGAATCGGACCAGAGATGGTGACACCGCCGCCAGCGGCTGAGCGCGCGGTGCCGTCAAGGGTCGCCGTGGAATTGGCTAGAGTCACCGACAAGTTGATCTGGTCAAAGCGCTGGTCGACCGTCGGAATTTCGAGGCTGGTGTCCTGGGTCGACACGGTCCCGGACAGGGCAGGAAGGCCCGGCGCGCCCTGCATCCTGAGATCGAAACCCACATCGCCGATCAGGCGAACGGGAGCCAGGACGCCGTTCAACAGGCCCAAGGGAGCGGTTCCGGCGATGCCAAGATCGGCAGTGGCGAAGTCGGGGGCGAGTGTTCCGCTCACGCGGGTGGAGGCGGCGTCGGGCCCGTTGGCTGTGAGGTCGACGGCCCATCCTGACGGCCCTTCGGTGCCGGTGCCCTCAAGCCGCACCGCCCCTGTAAGGCCTTGCGCGAAGGGCGCGATGTTGGGGACGCTTGCGCCCAGGCGGATCTGTCCCTCGCCCTGCCCCAGCTGGCCGGAGACATCGGCGGAGATGCCATAAGGAGCCGCGATGTTTCCGTCGACGGCGATGGGTGCGCCGGCCGGCTGTCGTGCTGTGGCGTTGACCCGCAGCGCGCCGGCATATTGGGGAGCGAAGGGCGAGATATCGGGCAGGGTCAGGGCGATGTCGGCATTGGTGTCGCCCCCGCCGACGGTGCCTGCCGCGGTGGCCGTGCTGTTGAACGGGCCCGACGCATCGAGGTCTACGTCCCAGGCACCGCCCTCCTGTTGCACGGTGCTCGCGGTCGCCGAAAGGCCACCTCGCAGAGTGGGTATAAGGGGGGCGAGGCTTGGAACGGAAAGGCGAACGTCCGCCTCGGTCCGGCCCGATCCATCGATGCCCGGGCCGAGAAGGGCGGTGGCGTTGGCGGTCGCGTCGTAGGGGCCATCGATGTCGGAGGTAACTTGCCAACGGTTTTCGACTGTCTGGCTGGCCGTACCCGTAGCCGCGAGTGCACCGGTCAGTCCGGGCGAGAGTGCCCCAACGTCGGGCAGGCGCAGCGCGTAGGAGACCGCCGATCCTGACGCGCCGACGCGGCCTTCGACATTGGCGGTGGCGGCATAGGGCAGGGTGCTGTCGAGGGCGACCTGCCACAGCCCGTTCTGACCGGTCTCCCGGGCGCGCCCCGTAAGCGACGCGGCGCCGGGCACCCCGGGGGCAAAGGCCGCGACATCCGGCACGCTGGCGCGGAGGCGCACGTCGCCTGCTCCGCCGCCCACCACTCCTTCAACCGCAAGCGTTGTGCTGTAGGGGCCGCCGGCGCCGAGATCGACATCCCACTGACCGCCGGCGGCCTCGGCGGCGGTTCCGCGGACAACGATGGCGCCGCTAAATTGGGGCACGAGAGGTTGGATGTCGGGCAGGGCAAGATCGAGAGCCAGGTCGCTTTGGCCGCCGCCGGCGAGCCCTTGGATCGCGAGCGTTCCGTCATAGGGCGTGTTGGCACTCAGATCGACGTCCCAGACGCCGCCAGCCTGTTCCTCTGCCGTGCCGCGCACTGAAATGGCCCCAGTGATCTGCGGGACGAGGGGTTGAATGTCTGGCAGGGCAATGTCGAGCGTCACGTCGCCTTGACCGCCGCCGACACGCCCCTCGATCGCAAGAGAGCCGTCATACGGCGTCTCGGCGTCGAGGTCGACGTCCCAGAGGCCCGCTTCGGCCTCGGCTGCGGTGCCGCGCACCGTGATGGCACCGGTGAATTGTGGAACGAGTGGCTCGATATTGGGCAAGGAAAGATTGAGCGTCAGGTCGCTCTCTCCGCCCCCGACAAGGCCCGCGAGATCCAATCGGCCGTCGTAGGGCGTGCCAATGTCGAGATCAACGTCCCAGAGGCCGGCGCGCGCCTCTGCGGCAGTGCCTCGGACCGTAACCGGGCCGGTGTAGTCGGGCAGAAACGGGGCAATGTCAGGCAAAGCGAGGTCAAGGACGACATCACTTTGGCCAAGGCCTACTGCGCCCGCGACATCTCCTTCCAGGCCGTAGGGCCCCGTGAGGTCGACATCGACGTTCCAGAGCCCCGGCTCGTTCTCGGCGCCACGGCCTTGCACAGTGAGGGCGCCCTCAAGGTCTGGGCGGAGGAGGCTGGCATCGGTGAGCGAGAGGGTGCCACCGATATCGCCGGCGCCGCTGCCGATCTGGCCTTCGGCGGAGGCCGTGACGCCCGCGCTGTCGAGGTTGAAGAAATCAAGGTACGTTCCGGTCTCGTCGCGGCGCAGGGCGGTCGATATGGTGACTGGATCTTCGAGGAAGCGATCTGCCACCTCCTGACCGATCCCGAGCCCTTCCCCCACTACATCGACCGTCGCCGAGAAGATGCCCGCAAGGATGTCGCCCTGCGCAGCCAGTTCGACATCGGCCCTGCCGGTTAGCTGCTGCCCGGAGATGGCCGAGAACCGCGAGAGGTCGGCCGCGGCGAGCGTCGCGCTGCCGTCTAGGCGCAGTGAGCGGTTGGCGAAGAGGGCATTCCCGGCGATATCGAGCCCGTAATCCGCTCCGCCGAGCGTCAGATCGTCGATGAAAACCGGCTGGCCCTGCGTCCAGCGGATCTCGGCCCGGCCGCCGACCTCTTCCCCAAGGGCCTCCGCGACGGCCTGATCGGCGGGCACGAGGCCGCTGGCGGCGTAGTCGAGCTCGGCGGTGACCGCAACTGGGCCGTCGCTACCTGCCTGTCGTAGTGTGCCGCCGCCGGAAAGGGCAAGCGCGTCGAGGGTCACTTCTGGGCTGTCGACATCGCGGGCCGAGACGTCGAGCGTCCAGTCGTCACCGGTGGCCGCGTCGTAGGTGAGGGCAAGGTCGGCCCCAGCCAACCGCACGGCATCCTGCTCGCCCTGACCGACGGGGAGGCGTACGGGTTGGCCCGTGGGATCGGCCAACTGGCCAGTCAGGTTGAAGCGGCGCGGTATGCCATCGGCGCCGAGTTCAGCGCTGCCAGATAGGTCGAGCGAGCGGGCCTGGATCTCAAGCCGCTCGAGGTCGAGGGCGCCGTCCTGCGCACGCAAGCCGTCGACGTCGAGCCGCACGTCGGGACCAAAGAAATCACGGTATTGCGGGGCAATGATGGGGGTGACGTCGCCACCCACGTCTGCCGAGAAGCGCAAGTCGCCGCCGCCCTCGACCCCGCGCAACCGCACCTCGCCCGCGACGCGCTGCGCCCCGTCGGTGCGCAGGTCGATCACGGCGGTGTAGTCGTCAAGTGGGCCTTCGCCGTCGACATCCAGAGCAAGGGACGGCGCGCCGGGAATGTTGAGGAGGTTTGACGCAATGCCGCCGGCGCCTTCCTCGACCGTGAGATCGAGCGCGAGAACGCGGGTGGCATTGTCGAAGGAGGCATCGAGCGCAATCTGGTCCTCGATGCCGCCGGTCCGGGCAATGGCAAGATCGACATCACCGGCACCGCTCTCGAGCACAACCGAGCCCGACACATCGAACGTGGCTTCTTCGCCAAGAAAGGCGGACCCGAGAAGGACCTCGCCGATCGCGATGGAGCCCAGATTGATCGAGACGGGCAACTCGGGCAACGCAAAGCCCGACGCCTCGGCCGGGGGCGCTTCGGGCCGGGCGGTGTCGGTCGGAGCGGGCAAGGGCGGCCGAACGACGATCAGCTCTTCGGCGGAGAGTTCGTTGACTGACAGCCGGCCGCGCAACAGGGCAGAGCGATTCCAGTCGAGCACGGCGCCTCGCAGCGTCAGCCAGACGCCGTCATCGTCTGCGAGCGTCAATTCCGACATCGTGGCTCGGCCGGACAGCGCCCCTCGAAAGCCGCTGACGCTGGCTACGCGCCCGGGCCCGGACAGGGCGTTTTCGATCTGACGCCCGATCAGGCCTGGCCGGTCTTGCGTCTGTGCCGGAGGTGCCAAGGCCCAGAGGGCCAGCACGGCGAGAAGTGGGAGGCGGACCCAGCGCATCAGAAAGCCTGTCCAATGCCGATATAAATCTGGACGGGATCGGGGTCGGTGTCGTCGGCCTCGATCACGGGCGTGCCGACATCGACGCGGATCGGGCCAAACCCGGTATCGTAGCGCAAGCCGATCCCTGCGCCCGAAATCCACTCTCCGGAGCCGTCGTAGAGTTCCTCCGCACCAACATAACCCGCATCGTAGAAGCCAACGACGCCCAGAGGACCACGGACATAGGCGCGCACCTCGCCTGAAAGCGCGAGATAGGAACGCCCCCCGAAAATGTCGCCGTCTTCTTCGCCCGCGCCGAGCACCTGAAAGGGCTGGCCCCTGACCGAGCCGCCGCCACCGGCAAAGAACAGAAAGTCGGTCGGGGCCTCGGAAATGTTGGGGCCGGTCAGGCTGCCAATCTGAGCCCGGCCGGCGAGCACGACGTTGCGCTCCTCGCCAAAGCCGTAATAGGTCCGCCCATCGAGCAGGACATGGGTGCCGCTGGCGCTGTCGCGAAAGCCGACAAACGGGGTGACCTCGGCGGAGAAAAAGAAGCCGCGTGTCGCGTCGAACTCGTCGTCGCGCGTGTCATAGGTGGCCGCGAGCGGGAACAGGAGCGACTCCGTTTCGCGCTCGCCGAATGCGTCTTCGATGTCCTGGTATTGAAAGAGGATGCCGGCCGAGAGGGTGAGTTCGTTGGAGACGAACCATTCGACGCCGCCACCCAGGCCGTAGGTGGTCGACGTAAAGGCGGGTTCCTCCTCGCGGCTCGCCGAGAAGACGAAGAACGTGTCGACGTCTGTCACGGGAGTGGCCGGACGGCGCAAAACCGCGGTGAAGAAATAGTCGATGCCGTTGTCGTCTTCGGGCGCGGCGATGTTCAGGATGTCGAGGTCGAAGCGCAGGTTTTCGGCACCGCCGAACAGGTTGCGGTGCATCCAGAACGAGGTAACGCCAATGCCTTCGGTCGTGGAGAACTCGACGCCCGCACCAAGCCGCCGGCGTTTCTCCTCGGCGATTTCGGCAACGATTGGAAGCGTGTCACCGGGGCCGATCTCTTCGGCGTCTTTCAGAGTCACGCCCCGGAACGCCCCGGTGCGGCGCAGGCGCGCGGCCGCGTCGTCAAGTTCCTCCGGATTGTAGACCTCGCCCGTTGGCAGGCCAGCGATAGCCACAATCCGTTCGGTGCGCACGCGATTGTTTCCGGTCACAATGAGCGGCCCGAAGGTGAGCCGTGGGCCCGGGTTGACGCGGAGGTCGCTGTCGAGCGTGTTGTTGGCGTGGTTGGCGGTGATGCGCTCCTGGGACAGGACGACCTTAGCGTGCCCGGCATTGCGCCAGCCCTCGATCTGGCCGGTCACCGCCTCCTGGATCAGACCCGAGCGGGCGGTTTCGCCGGCGGCGTAGCCATCGGGCAGAAACGTATCGGGCGCGCGCGGCGCGATGGCGGCCCGCGAGAAGCGGAAGCGCGGCCCGGGCCGTATGTCGATCACGACCTGGCTGACCCGCTCCGGCGGGTTCACCAGCGAAAGATCTGCCGCCTCCCGCCCGTCGACCCGAACACTCACGGTGCCGCCGTAATAGCCCTCGGAATAGAGCGCGCCGGTCATCTGGCGGTACTCGCCCTGGGCGGATGCGACGGCTTCGGCAGGCTCGACGCGGTCGTTTTCGGCGTCGGCATCTGCTTTGGCCTGCGACGTGATTGAGGCGCGCTCGAGGAGAGTGCTGAGCGAGTCACCCCCTCCGATGACGCGGACCACGACGCTATCCAGTGCCTGCGCAGGTGCTGCCACGCATGCCAGGCCTGCCAGAAATCCCGTTCTGCGCCACCACCCTGCCATCGGGGTGACGCATAAGCCGGCGGCCAGGGCATTTCCAGCGAAATAGCGGGTGGTGTGGCTTCTTCCTCGGCACGCGTCAGCCGTGGGCGCTGGGCCACGGGCGCAGGTATTGTGGGATGTGGAGGAATGGTCCACCATACCTATGGTGAGCATGGGGGAATCGGATGGGTGGCAAGGTTCTGACCGTGGCGCAGCAAAAGGGTGGGTCGGGCAAGACGACACTGGCCGTTCACCTGGCCGTTCACTTCCTGCGTTCGGGCCGGTCGGTGGCGTTGCTCGACACTGACCCGCAAGGCAGCCTGGGTCGGTGGTTCATGGCGCGGGTAGAACGCACCGTGGGGGCGCCCGAGATGGAGTTCTCCACGGCGACTGCATGGGGCGTGGGCTATGAGGTGGGCAAGCTGAAACGGGATCATGATCTGGTGATCGTGGACACCCCGCCCAAGGCGGATAGCGACCTGCGCCCGGCGCTGCGGGAAGCGGATCTGGTGCTCGTGCCGGTGTCTGCAAGCGCGCTGGATCTCTGGGCAACCGAGTCTGTGTTGGATCTCGTCGACCGGACTCGCAAGTCCGGGTTGATGGTGCTGAATAGGGCGCGTCCGGGGACGCGGGTCCATGCCGAAACCGTGAGCCAGATGGCGGACCTACCGGCGCCGACCGCCGAAACGGCGCTGGGCAACCGCGTGATCTATGCTGAGGCGATGGGATCTGGGCAGGGTGTGACTGAGCGCGCGCGCTCAAGCCCGGCGGCCAGTGAGATGGCACGGCTCGCCGACGAAGTCGACGCAATCGTGGGCTAGGATCTGGAACAGGATGGGACACTCAGGTCTCGACACCCGGACGGAGGCTAGCTCAAGCCCCACAAGGTCACCGGGCCGTTGAGGCGACCCGGCTAGGTGAGATCCGGCGGCCAGATTGGCCGGGCCTCCGCATGTGCGCCCAAAGAGCTGCGCGGAGACGTCCGGACCCGATCAGATCAGGGCGATGTCAACCGCCGAGCTGCGGCCGTCGCGACCCTCGGTGATCTCGAAGCTGACCTTTTGGTTGTCATTGAGCCCTGTGAGGCCCGAGCGCTCAACAGCGCTGATGTGAACGAACACATCGCTCTTTCCGCCATCGGGCGCAATGAACCCGTAGCCTTTGGTTGCGTTGAACCATTTCACGGTGCCTGTGGCCATTCCGTGTCTCCTTCAATAATCGCTGCCCGCTCAATGCGGCAGCCCGGCGCGTCAGTGCGGATCGATCGAACTGACGCCGGAAGGGAGGCAGGGAATCGAGAGCGGTAACGGTCGCGCAGGGGATATGGCACCGCACCGGGCGCACGACAAGGGTGACGCCCGATGCCAGGGCGCGGATTTTGCAAGAATTGGCCGATCCCGAATGACGCCGCGCCGTTCTCGGTCGCCGTAGTTGGCGAAAGGCAACAATCACTCCTCACCAATCCGCATTCTCTACGTATTCCGAGAGGTTGCAGCAGACGGCAAGACCAATTGGATCGCGAGATGGGGCGAGACTGCACTCATCGGTGCGCGGCAAACAATGCCTATCGGCCGACCCATAGGCCGCAGGAGTCGGTCGTGTCGGACCTATTGCGTCTAGACGACGGTGACGGTCGCCCCAAGCGGCACGCGTCCATAGAGGTCGACCACGTGTTCGTTGGTCATGCGGATGCATCCGTTCGAGACCGACCGGCCAATGGATGCCGGTTCGGTGGTGCCGTGGATGCGGAAGAACGTATCGCGTCCGTTCTGGAACAGGTAGAGCGCGCGCGCGCCAAGCGGGTTGCCTGGGCCGCCGGGCTGAACGTATTCGTTGTCCTTGAAGCGCGCATAAGTATCAGGTTCGCGCTCGATCATTTCGTCGGTCGGACGCCAGGTGGGCCACTCTTTCTTGACGTCGATCGTTGCGATACCGGTGAACTCAAGCCCCGCCCTGCCGACGCCCACGCCATAGCGCACGGCGCGTCCCTGCTCCTCGACCCAGTAGAGGAAGTGCTGCCGCGGCACGACGAGCAGCTGGCCAGGGGCATACGACTGTTTCACGCGCACATATTGCGGCATGTACTTTTCATCGAGGGTGAAGCTTTGCTGCGCGGTCACAAGCGCAGGTGTGGCCAGCGTAGCTGCTGTCGCAGCGAGAAAAGCACGGCGGTGCATGGGGTATCCCCTGATCTTGACTTCGAATCGCAATTTCGTGTTGCCCGTGACCGTTGCGTTTTTCAACCGGTTGGAGCGCCGCAGGTGATCGCATTTCCGTGACAGGGGCCGGACTTGGAGACAGAACTTGGGCACGGAGCCGCGCCACTCGGCGGGTGGCTTGAGACCTTTCGAACCGCGTACTCGTTGCCGACCACGTCGAGCGCACGCTGCGCATGGGCGGGCTTAACCTTTGGCCGATACCTCGTGCAGCGGGCAACCAGCACACGGGGGGACCGGGAATGGCCGGCAATCGGGTGACGAAGGGGCAGGCGCTGTCGCGTCGCCGGTTCTTCGAAGCGCTCGGGGCGCTCGATGCCGAGGGCATGGCGCTCTATGACCTCAAGGAGCAGGTGCCGGAGGCCTGGCGCGTGCTGGAGGACGAACTTGAAGTCACCGAGAAGAAGGTTCGAGTGACGCTCCTTCTCGATGCATCGGTCGCAGCATTCTATCGCGGGATGGGGCGGGGCTATCAGGCGCGCATCAATCGCGTCCTGTCGGCTTGGGCCCAGTTCAAGATCGCCGAGATCAATGGTCTTTGGGATCTTCTGGAAGCCGAAGCGCCGCTTGGAACCGGGGAGAGCGCAGACGAGCATGACCGCCGCGACTAGGCGCCGGGCCCGCTCAGACCGGCTGAATGGGCGGCCCCACCCGTCACACGAGCGCTCACACTCGGTTCACGCCCGGCACAGCATTGGCAAGTACTCGTGGAGCCGTTCTGTCTTGGACAGCTGCAGCGTGATAGGCTTCGACCGCCTGCACATTGGTTCTGAACAACGATTTTGCCCATCAGCTGTGCCCCGTTGTTTGGGCCGCGATACGGAGGATCCTCCGAGATGACACCGCACCCCGACACTTCAGAACTGGTGACCGTGGCGTCCGCCCCGGGCCCCGATGCCTGCAGGCTTGCCGATGACCACAAGCTCGTAAAGGGGGCATGCGATCCCCTGGGCGACAGGATTGACCGAATTCTGATCGGAACCGAGCGCTTCACCATCTACTCGGTCTTGCAGACGACTGGCGAGAGCCTGGGTGAGCCTAGCGAAAATCCGTCCGATGGGAGTTCCACCAAGAGTGTCGGCGCGCGTGGAAGGATCCAGGCCAGACCCATCGAGGATCATATCTGGCTCCGCACGGTCTTTCCTAAGGACTATGCATGCGCCCGCGAGCTGCGGGGGCAGTTGAGCGCCATCGCCGTCGATCTCGCCTATGTGTGTGACGTTGTCGACAGCCTGTGCCGGTCGGGATACCTTGACGAGAGCGGCTCTCGATCGCTGCGGCGGCGCGCCACCGAGATGATGGCCCGGGCAATGGAGATGGCCTTTGAGGGGCACGAGGACGAGGCCAAGAAGCTTCTCGAGCATGTCCGCCGACACATCACCACCCTGCGCGACAGCAAGAACCGAATGCGCTACGTCGCGGCCAACCTGTTCGCGCTTCTAGGCCTGCTGGCAATCTGGGCGGCTCTCCGGTTCTATGGGTATGGCGAGGATCTGGTGATCTTTGGGGAAAATGGCGAGGTCCAGTGCCACGTGTTCGACGTGCTCGCGCTTGGCGCCGTAGGCTCGTTCTTTGCGGTGTCGGCATCGATCGAGAACGTGCGGGTCAACCACTCTGTGTCGTGGCCAGAGATGCTCTATGCCGGCGCGGTCCGTGTGCCGATCGGTGTGATCGCAGCCGCAGTGGTGATTCTCTTGATCTCGGGCGGATGGCTGATGGGGTCGATCCGGTCAGAGGATTTGCCCTGGACCTATCTGCTGTTTGGGTTTCTTGCGGGCTTCAGTGAGCTCTTCGTGCCGAATGCCCTGAAGCAAGTTGAGGGTGCAAGCTCCGCGGAGCTGCCGGCTGCCATGGGAACACCCCGCAGCTAGGTAAGGGAACGCGTCGCCGTCCCGACGAGCCGGGCCCTTGGGGGCGGCGGCCCTGGCAGGGCGGGTTGATCCGAAGAGTGGCAGCTTGGCTGGCGCCTAGATCGCAGCCCAGTCGCCCATGGATCCCGGCGGCAAGTGAGGTGGCTCTGCAAGCCGGTCCTTCGGCGCGCCAGTATTGGTCTGCCAGGCCGTCTCGCCACGGCTATCGGGCTGTTTGGCGTCGCCCTTTGCCGGGCAGTCGAGGGTGGTCAGCATCTTCAGTCTCCGACTCGTTATCCCGCCAGAATGGGCAACGAGTCTGGCGCGGCGATGCCGGTGGTGTGCCGGACTGGTGCTGGAGTGGTGCAGGAATTGCGTCAGATCGCGGCCCAGTCACCCATGGCCGATGGGGGGCAATTGGAGCGACAGGGGCTCCGTAGGCGAACGTGTAGTCGGCGCTCCGGGCTCGCTTGTGAGGGCGCGCGGTGTGGCGACGAGTGCGTCGCCGCGGGAATTGGTCGTGGCCCGCCGCTACGGTTGGGCGTGCGGCGCTCTCACCCCTGACCCATGACGATCGCGATGCTCGGATGAGCGCGATAGGTCGGACCGCTTGGAGGCAGATCGATGCGGAACGTAGTTTGCTGTGATGATCGCATGCGTTGCGCGCCTCTGCCCGTGCGGCAGACGGACGTGCGGATACTCAAGGCGCGTCGGTCATTTCGGCGATCCACTCGGCATAGGGGCCATGGGCGAAGTCGAGATGCTGTGCAACAAGCGCGGGCACGTCGTAGGGGTGCAGGTCACCCAGCTTTGCCTCGATCGCCGGGATCAGGTCGGCCCGCGTCTTGAGCGCCATCGGCACTTCACTTTCAACCTGGCGCGCGCCGTCCCACATATAATGCGACTCGATCTCGGGATAGATGTTGGCGCAGGCGACGAGGCGTGCATCGAGAAGCGCGCCGGCGATGGCGCGAGCAGTGTTGATGTCGGGGCAGGTGAGCAGCAGGCGCGTAGGCGTCATCGGGCGCGTCATCCGTATTCCGGGCAGGTGCCCGAAACGGCATAGCGGAGCCGCTGGCGCTTTCGAATGGCGTCGAGGCTCGAGCGGGTGGGGTCGTTCGCGATTCCCTTGGCCTGGGCCAGGATCGGCAGCTCAAGTCTGTCGATGCAGTCCTGCGAAACACCTGCGGAACGCAGGTCGCGGCCGACCTGGGCGCGCAGTTGATCGGTCCCATCTCCCGAGGTTGTGCAGGCTGCGATGAGAAGGGCGACGGCAAGTGCGAGGCAACGCATGGGGTTCCCTTCCGGCTAGAGGTCGGGGGTGACAAGGTCGGGGCAGGCCCTGCGGGCGACATCGCGCAGGCGCGCCTCCTGCCAGAGCGGTGCGACGCCCATCTGGGCATCGTCGTTCAACAGGCCCTTCACCTGGGCCAGATCGGCCACCCCCAACCGGTCGACGCAGGCATCGGGCACCCCGGCCCGGTGGAGATCCGAGCGGTACTGGGCCCGAAGCTGCTCACTTGCGGTCGCGGGCAGGGCGGAGAGGGCGACGATGAGGACGGCTAAGCGCATAGCCGCAGACTAGGCCGCCCGCCGCAAGGCCGTCCATGGGGCGGATTGAGGCGGCCTAGCCACACAGGCGAGGGGCGGCGGCTCCCCGGCAAGATCGGTGTACGCTTCCGGGAGGGTGCGGCCACACCGATCCAAGAGGCAGACACCCGGGATCCAACGTGTCCCTCCGGCCAACGCGGCGGCTGGGCCCTACTCGGTCACGACATACCCAGCGGTGCGAGGGTTAGAGCAGCGCCCAGTCGCCCATCGCGCTTGGGGGCAGATGCGGAGCATCGTCCCGCTGCACGGGCTGCGGCGGCGGCTGCACCTTGGCACTGTCATCCTGAGATGGGAGAGGGGGGAGGTCGCGGACCTCATCCGAACGCATCGGCATCACTGGCACTCCTGAACGCGTTAACAACATATTCAGAGTACCACGGAATACCGTTTCCGCGAAGGAGATTCCTCGGGCACGTATGTGTATTCACGGCATCGTATCATGGACGCCGCACTCCAGTCGCGCCGCGCGGAGCCAAAGCCGAAAACAGCCGCGCATCGTCCCGCCAAAGCCGCGCCATCCGCACCACGTCGCCCCGACGGACCCGCGATACGGTGCCGCTTGCGCTGACCTTCGAGGTCGTCCGAGCCTCCAACCATAATCCGCGCCGCACCGCCGCCCATTGCCGATCCGCGGCTCAAGTAATGTGACGCCGTGTATGCCCCGTTAAGCACGGGTTGGTAGAGACGCCCGAGGCATGCGCGTATTCCTCGGTCCATCGGGATATTCGGGAGGGGCGATTTGCGCCGTAGGACGGGGTTTACCCCGCCGATAGTTTGCGATGCCGCGGGGGGGCGGGGTGAAACCCGCCCTACGTTCGTTTGCCTAGGGTAAGAAATCGAGTTGCGCCTCAAAGGAGCGAGGGAGCGGGAGAGTCTTGAATTGAGAGCAAGCTCCAAACGCCCTTTGCCAACGTTCGAGGTAGCCTTCCAATGGATGCGAAGGCCACGGCAATCCTATCACTCGCTTGCCAATGGTTACTGTGGCAAGGCCGATCTCTTCGTTAATTGCAATCACGTTGTCACAAGACTCTTTGAGCGACATGTATTGGGCTATTGGTTCTGGTGGAGATTCCTCAATTTCTACAAGCTGTCGTCTGATTTCGAGGTTTCTTGCATTGAGCGCGTAAGTATAACCGAACTTTGCAGAGAAAATAAGAAAAGCTGACTTTTGATCGGCTAGTTTTGCACGCTTGGGATGGTAAGTCTTTGATGATGAAACTTGAACCTTTAACCCCGCAGCGCCCTCGTTCATCACTTCTGCAAAGGCTTCGATCGTAGCAGGGTTGTTTTTTTCGGATACTGAAAAACGAACCTGTTTCCCATGCCTATGGGCATCTACATTCACCGAATTTCCGCCAGCGGTAACAACGAGATGCCCCATGGCGCCGTCAACTTGTCCGACTATACGTCGCGCCTGCTCCTCTACTCTATGACGTAGACTCAGATCTTTTTCAAACTCTGTGCCGGCGCTGTTGTTGCAAAGCCTGCAGGTCAAAAGGAGCGGCTTGCCTCCAACTGACTTCGGTGGCACGTCTTCGATGGATACCTTTTCCCCAATCGCTTCTCGCAAAGAGAGCTGCTCGCCGCACATCACACAGACAAAGGCGGACTTTGGCGCACCTATTGAGGAAAGCGCTGCCAGATGCTGTCGCAGTAGCGCTTTTTTCGTCTCGTTCATGAAGTTGGCCTTAACAGCAATAAACCCAACAAATCGGCGCCTCTTGGTCTTCGTTGCCGACCAGTCAATAATTCTTGTTCAGTGGAAGATGCGTGCAGCAATTAGCGTGCAAACTTCTTATACTTCACCCGCGTCGGCTCAACCGCATCCGGGCCTAGTCGCCGGATCTTGTCTTCCTCGTAGGCCTCAAAATTCCCTTCGAACCATTCGACGTGGGCTTCGCCTTCGAAGGCGAGGATGTGGGTGCACAAGCGGTCCAGGAAGAAGCGGTCGTGGCTGATGATGACGGCGCAGCCGGCGAAGTCGGACAGGGCGTCTTCGAGGGCGCGCAATGTCTCGACGTCGAGGTCGTTGGTGGGCTCGTCCAGCAGGAGCACGTTGCCGCCGGACTTCAGGAGTTTGGCCATATGGACGCGGTTGCGTTCGCCGCCTGACAGGAGCCCGACCTTCTTCTGCTGGTCGCCGCCCTTGAAGTTGAACGCGCCGCAATAGGCGCGGGAGTTCATCTGGGCGTCGCCGATGTCGATGATTTCCCCGCCGCCGGAGATCTCCTCCCACACGGTCTTGTCAGGGTCCAGCGCGTCGCGGGACTGATCGACGTAGCTGAGCTGCACTGTATCGCCAAACTCCACCTCGCCGCCATCGGGCGTCTCCTGCCCGGTGAGCATGCGGAAGAGGGTGGATTTGCCGGCGCCGTTGGGGCCGATCACGCCGACGATGCCACCGGGCGGCAGGGAGAAGGTGAGGTCTTCGATCAGCAGGCGGTCGCCGAAGCCCTTTTTCAGCCCCTCGACCTCGATCACTTTGGCGCCGAGGCGGGGGCCGTTGGGGATGACGATCTGGGCCTTGCCGACCTTTTCGCGCTCGGATTGGCCCGCCATCTCCTCATAGGCGTTGATCCGGGCCTTGGACTTGGCCTGACGTGCCTTGGCGCCGGCGCGGATCCATTCGAGCTCGCGCTCCAGCGTCTTCTGGCGGGCCTTGTCCTCGCGGGCTTCCTGCGCCAGGCGCTTGGCCTTTTGCTCCAGCCACGCCGAGTAGTTGCCCTCGTAGGGGATGCCGCGGCCGCGGTCGAGCTCCAGGATCCAGCCGGTGATGTCGTCGAGGAAGTAGCGGTCGTGGGTGACGATCAGAATCGTGCCCTTGTACTCGATGAGGTGCTTTTGCAGCCAGGCGATGGTCTCGGCGTCGAGGTGGTTGGTCGGTTCGTCGAGGAGCAGCATTTCGGGCGCCTCGAGGAGGAGCTTGCAGAGGGCGACGCGGCGGCGTTCCCCGCCCGAGAGGTTCTCCGGCATGGCATCATCGGGGGGGCAGCGGAGGGCCTCCATGGCAACGTCGATCTGGGAGTCTAGGTCCCACAGGTTGTTGGCGTCGATCTCGTCCTGAAGCTGGGCCATCTCGTCGGCCGTCTCGTCGGAATAGTTCATGGCAAGCTCGTTGAACCGGTCGAGCTTGCCCTTCTTCTCGGCCACGCCGAGCATGACGTTGTCGCGGACGGTGAGGGTCTCGTCGAGGGCGGGCTCCTGGGGCAGGTAGCCGACCTTGGCGCCCTCGGCGGCCCAGGCCCCGCCGCTGAAGTCCTTGTCCATCCCGGCCATGATGCGCATGAGGGTGGATTTACCGGCACCGTTGACGCCCACCACGCCGATCTTGACCCCGGGCAGGAAGCTCAGGCGGATGTTTTCAAAGCACTTCTTGCCGCCCGGATAGGTCTTGGAGACGCCATCCATGTGGTAGACGTACTGGTAGCTGGCCATGCTGTCCTCCGCGTTCTGGCCCGGCTGAGATATACGCTGGGCTTGGGCGCGGCAACGGGTGTACGTGAGCCCTAGCATGGGGGATCGGCCGCCTTGCGAGGGGCCGGCTCGGAGGCTGGCTGGGGCTCAGGGGCGACCGCGGGGATGGGTCATCGCCTGGAGCCATGGGCCGATATCGGTGGCATCGCTGTCAGCCGGGGCAGCGCGCCATGTGGGGGTGAAGGCCACGGTGCCGGCGGGCGGCCGCGGGACGATCCTGCCGCAGGTGCTCTGATCGGGCACGCCGCGGGACGATAGAACGCCCACGAGCACCTCCCCCTGCGCGGTGGACATCAGCAGAGGGCCGCCGCTGTCGCCCGAAGCGACGGGGCGACCGTCGGCCCGGGGCGCCAGCCGTGCGACGAGGCTGCAGCGGTTTTCCCCCCAGAGCTGCACGGGGCCCGTTGCCCGGATCGGGCGCGCGCCACGTTGGGTGCGCTCTTTGCCCCAGCCGGCGAAGCGAAGCGCCCCCTGCGTTCGCAGGGCCTGGAGCTGCGGAGGCTCCACGGCAACTGGCACCGGTACCGCGATATCAGGGTGCACATGCGCGGCCAGGCGCAAAAGTGCAATGTCGGCACAGCGGGGCAATGCATAGGCCGAGACGGAGGTGATGAAGCGCGGTGACCGGCTTGACCGACCGAAGCGCACGATGAAGCGTCCGGACGCGAGCTTCCAGTGGGCCGGATCTTCCCATGAGCCGCGCTGCAGGCTCGCGGTTTGTGGGAGCTTCTCGCAAGCGGCCGCTTTGCGCCCGCGCGGAAGACGCTGGCGGACCGGCCCGGGCAGACAGTGGCCCGCTGTCAGGACGAGGTTCGGCGCGATGAGAGTGCCGCTGCAGAGGCCTAGATTGACCACAGCATTGCGTGCAGGGCTGCCGATGTCGTCGGTCATCGTGGCGGCGGGAGCGGCAACGGGAGCCAGGAGGGCTGCTGTTGGCGCATCCGACTCGGCCCGCAAGGCTGCGGGCGCGAGGACGAGGGCGATCGCGGCCGACAGGATGGGGTGTCGCCATGTGATGCGGCGCCACCTGCGCGCCATCAGGGCCCAAACGCCGTAAAGCAGGCGCCGCAGCGTCGCGGATCGCATGCCCAGCGATATCAAGGACGAGGAGGGGACGCGGCGGCCGATTTCGCATTGAGGACCGGGCGCCATCGGCTCTGCTGTCGCGGGCGGGTGGGTCACAGGGCACATGCGGCGAAGTTGGGCGACGTTGACAGCCGAGGCAAGCCCCCCCATCCCTGCGCGGTGGCCGGCGCAACCGGCCGATGCCGCGCGAGGGAAGGGTGTCCGCCACACCGTCACGACCCGTTCTGCCGCCTGCCCGGTCGGGTCAGGCGATTGGCCTGCTCGGCGGGTCGTTCGACCCGGCGCACGAGGGCCATGCTCATATCACGCGCGAGGCGTTGAAGCGGTTTCGGCTCGACGCGGTTTGGTGGCTGGTGAGCCCGGGGAACCCGCTGAAGCCAAATGGACCAGCCGAAATGGGGCGGCGCATCGCGGCTGCGCGCAAGGTGATGGGCCATCCGCGCGTGCAGATCTCGGACCTCGAGGCCCGGATCGGGACGCGCTACACTGCCGAGACGCTGGGCTGGCTCATCTCTGCGCGGCCCGATTTGCGGTTCGTGTGGCTGATGGGGGCCGACAACCTTGCACAGTTCCATAGGTGGGACCGGTGGGAATGGATCCTCCGCCATGTGCCCGTGGGTGTGTTGGCCCGTCCCGGCCACCGAATGCGCGCACGCCGGTCGCCTGCAGCGGTGCGATTTGCCCGGGCGCGCCTGCCGGCGCGGGCGGCGGGCCTCTTGGCCACCTCGGTTCCGCCGGCCTGGTGCTTTGTGGATGTGCCGATGCGCGACATCTCATCATCCGACATTCGGGCCCGCGGGGATTGGCGAAAGTAGGGACAGTCGGGTTAGGTGTTGGCCGGGCCAGGGTTGCTGTTGATCTACACGGCAATCGGACCGTCAGTCTGAGGCCAGCGCCCGAACCGGCACGAAAGGATCGCGCAATGTCAATTTCCTCTGCGGAATCGGGCGGATCGGCTCTGGGCCGGATGTGGACTTGGGCGCAATGGCTGGCGCTGAGCGGTGCACTTGCGGCCTGCGGCGGCGGTGGCGGTGAAGGCTCGGGCGGCGGCGCGCAGGGAGCCAGCGTTGGTCCAGTGACCGTGTCTGGCCGTGCCGTTGCGCCGGATCCCGGGCTGAGCTTTGTGCGGCCCTATCGCGGGGCGGCAGATCCCTGCCAGCTGACCGGGGAGACACAGTTCACGGTGGATTTCCTCGACCGTGCGGCCGACCTTGTGAGCTGTCCCACCGGAAGTGCCGCAGCGGCCGAGATTGCGTCGGTGTCCGGCGTGCAAGATGTGGCACAGACCCGCAATTTCACGCTCTTTCGCGTGCCGCGCCGTGCAGGCCTTTCTGGCTGACATTGGAGAGCTTGCTGGCCCATATGTCGTGGCCTGGGCGCGGCCTGCGGGTCGGGACATCGGCGGATACGCCGGGATGGGTGGCGCTTCTCCGGCGCACGGGGCATGTTCGGACGAAGAGTTGACGCGGAAAAGGTGACGGGCGCGATGGCACAAGGCGCTGTGGCGAACAGCTTGGGGATGGCCCGAACAGGGACGCGGGGGCGAGCGATTGCGGCGATCGGCCTTGCTCTGGTGCTGTGCGCGACGGGGTGCACCTTTCGCCGCGACCAGCCGACGATTGACGACACCCCCGAACCTGGCCTGCGTTTCGTCGGGGACTTCGGACGCGGCCGCGATGGCTGTCGGGTCGTGGGCGACAGCCAGTTTGCCCGTGAGATGCAACGACCGGGCCGCGCCTTGATCGCCTGTCCGGCAGGAAGCCCGGCAGGCACCACTCTTTTGCAGACAGGTGCCGAGCAGGTGGGCCGGACACGCAACTATTCGATCTTTGCCGTTGCAGTGGCGCCCGCGCCTGTGCCCGAGGCGCCATCGGGCACGGCCACTCCCGCTGGTCCGATATCTCCCGCAGGCGCCCCCGGCTGATCGCCAGGACGCGCGCAAGTTGCCCTTTGCGTGGTCCGGATGCGACGATCCGGCCACCTAACGCAGACGTGCGCCCTGCAGTCTTGCCCGGTGCAGACCGCTCTGGCTAAGTGCGGCCCATGGCAGCGAGCGATCACAAACGAACCTTGCGACAGGCGGGCCCTCAAGCGGGTCGGCGCGCGGTTCTCGGCGGGCTTGCGGCCTGTGTTGCGGGGGCGGCGGCGGCATCTGCACCAGAGCGCACCCTGCGGCCGGCGCCTCGTCCGACGGCCGAGGCTCTGGAGGCGGCGCGCACGCTCAGGGCCTCTTCGGCCGAGAGGATTGTTGCGGATGCCCAACTTGGCGCGGGCAAAGTGGCCTTTGCCGTTGCCGATGCAGGAACCGGAGAAGTTCTTGAAACTTTCCGCCCGCTGTTTCCTCAGCCACCGGCATCGGTCGCCAAGGCCGTTACGGCCCTCTACGCATTAGACCGTCTTGGACCCGGCCACCGCTTTGGAACGGAAGTGCTGTGCCATGGCACGATGGATGACAATGGCCGCCTAGAGGGCGATCTGATCCTTGCTGGCTCTGGCGATCCGCTTCTCCAGACGAACGATCTGGCCGTGCTTGCGACGCGGCTCAAGGAGGCAGGTCTCACGGGCGTGACCGGCGGATTCCGCGTCTGGAACGGAGCGCTGCCGCGTGTGGAGCGGATCGACCCGGGGCAGCCGGACCATGTGGGCTACAACCCGGCCGTCTCGGGCCTGAATCTCAACTTCAACCGGGTGCATTTCGAGTGGCGGCGCGCGGGCGCGGGCTATTCGGTGTCGATGGATGCCCGATCGGACAAGTATCGCCCGGAAGTGCAGGTCGCGCGGATGTCGGTCGTGAGCCGCTCGACGCCAATCTATACCTACGAAGACGCGGGCGACGTTGATGCATGGACCGTCGCCTCGGGGGCTCTGGGCTCCAGCGGGGCGCGTTGGCTGCCGGTGCGCGAGCCCGCGCTCTATGCGGCAGAAGTGTTTCAGACCTTCGCGCGCTCGCACGGGATCGCGTTGGGGAAACCGTCGCTTATCGACACGTTGCCTGATGGCTCACTCCCATTGACGCGCGTCGAAAGCGCGTCATGCGACACGATCCTGCGCGGCATGCTGAAATACTCCACAAACATCACGGCTGAGGTGATGGGGTTGGCAGCTACCGTGTCGACCGGACTGCCGCCGCGAGACCTGGAAGCGTCGGCGAGCCGAATGTCGGACTGGCTTGCCGCCGCGATCGGCTCGCGCCGTCCGGATTTCGTCGACCATTCAGGGCTCGGCGGCGAGAGCCGCATCACGCCGACCGATATGGTGCGGGCGCTGGTGAAGCTTGGGCCGAAGGCCGGACTGTCGCCGCTGCTCAAGCCCATTCCGCTGCGGGACGCAAGCTATCGGGTCATACAGGGGAGCCCGGTGCGGGTGCAGGCCAAGACCGGGACGCTCAATTTCGTCTCAGGGCTGGGCGGCTATGTCACGGCTGCGGGTGGGCGTGAGCTGGCATTCGCGATCTTCGCCGCCGATACCGAGCGGCGCGCCAGGATCCCGAAGTCCCAACGGGAGCGGCCGGATGGTGCGGCCAGTTGGGCCCGCCGTGCGCGAGTGTTGCAGCACCGGCTGATCGATCGCTGGGTGACGCTCTACGGCTGACGGCGCCGGTGGTTCGGACAAGCGATCCCGGTGCGGTGTGTTCGCGATTTACAGCGTAAGGTGGCGTGCCCGGGCCCCTTGCTCGATGGCGGCGGCATGGAGCCTCGACACATTCAGCTCGTGCCTGATCTCTTCGAGCATGCGCAATTCGGCTTGATCGAGCATGCCGTCGGAGGCCGCGACATCGCAGGCAATGGCATAGGCCGTCTCGAACAGCCGTTCTGGCAGTGCCTCGCGGACGAGGCCAAAGAGCGCATCGAGGCCGTCTTCCTCCTCCAAAAGCTCAAAGACGAGGTTGGCGATGAGGCGGCTTCGGTCGGCGTCGTATTCAGCAAAGACCGGCAGATGGTTCACGATCCGGTCGATGGTGACGAGCTCAGCCGTGCGCACCGTTTCGTCAGACACCGACGTGGCGATCATCACGGCAACGAGCGCGTCCTGTGGGGAAAGGGGCTGATCGGGCTTGGTCGGCATAACGGTCCTCGCGTTCCCGACGGAGATATGCGGGTCTGAGATACGGTGCAAGATGACGGGAAGCGCCCCTGCCGCTGCGTCACCGGCGCCGCGCATCGGGCGTGACGGAGGGCTGCGTTGACGGCGGCGCGAGGGTGCCCGATATAGCGGAACTTGCGATTCCGGGCTACTTGGCCCCCAATATCCCTGCACCGAAAGCACGCCAGCAATGTCCGACACCGATCTGACTTCCCTTGCTCTGACCTCCAAGGCCTGGCCGTTCGAAGTCGCCCGGGCCGTTGCCAAGCGCTATGAGGGGGCAGCGCCGGAAAAAGGGCATGTTCTGTTCGAAACGGGGTACGGGCCATCTGGCCTGCCGCATATCGGGACCTTCGGCGAGGTTGCCCGAACCACGATGGTACGCCGCGCGTTCGAGGCGATCAGCGACATTCCAACCCGGCTCGTCTGCTTTTCCGACGATCTCGATGGGATGCGGAAAGTGCCCGAGAACGTCCCAAATCCCGAGGCGCTCCGCGAGCATCTGCAACGGCCGCTGACCTCGGTGCCGGACCCGTTCGGAGAGTACGAGAGCTTTGGGCACCACAACAATGCGATGCTGCGACGGTTCCTCGATACCTTTGGCTTTGAGTACGAGTTTATTTCGGCGACCGACTTCTATCGCTCCGGCAGGTTCGACGAGGTGCTGCTGCGTGCCGCCGAGCGCTACGACGATCTGATGGCCATTATGCTGAAGACGCTCCGCGATGAGCGCCAGCAGACCTATTCGATCTTTCTGCCGCTTCATCCCGAAACTGGGCGGGTGCTCTATGTGCCGATGAAGCATGTCGATGCCGGCGCCGGCACTGTGACATTCGACGACGAAGACGGGCGGGAATGGACCTTGCCGGTGACCGGCGGGCACGTGAAGCTGCAGTGGAAGCCCGATTTCGGCGCGCGCTGGGCCGCGCTTGGCGTCGATTTCGAGATGTATGGCAAGGATCATTCCACCAACACCCCGGTCTACGACCGTATTTGCGAGATCCTGGGGGTGAAGGCGCCGGAGCATTACACCTACGAGCTCTTTCTCGACGAAAACGGCGAGAAAATCTCGAAGTCCAAGGGCAACGGGCTGACGATCGACGAGTGGCTGACCTATGCCAGTGCGGAGTCGCTGAGCTACTTCATGTACCAGAAGCCGCGCACGGCAAAGCGGCTTTATTTCGATGTCATTCCGAAGGCCGTTGACGAGTACCATCAGCAGTTGGCCGCGTTCGACGGGCAGGATGTGAAGGCGCGGCTGGCCAATCCCGTCTGGCACATTCATCGCGGTCAGCCACCAGCCTCGGACATGGTGGTGAGCTTTGCGATGCTGTTGAACCTCGCGAGCGTTGCCCATGCTGAAGATACCGAGACGCTATGGGGCTTCATTCGCCGCTATGCGCCCGACGCAAGCCCCGAGACCCACCCGCAGATGGCAACGGCGGCCGAAGGGGCGGTGCGCTACTACAACGACTTCGTGAAGCCCGGCAAAGTGTTTAGGGCGGCCGATGCGAAGGAGGAGGCCGCGATGCGCGACCTTGCCGGGCGGCTGCGCGAGCACTTGGGTGAGACCGACCCCGAGGCGCTGCAGACAATTGTGTTCGCAGTGGGCAAGGAGCATGCGTTCGATCCCCTGAGGGATTGGTTCCGCGCGCTCTATGAAGTGCTTTTGGGGGCGAGCCAGGGCCCGCGGTTCGGCGGGTTCGTCGCGCTCTACGGCGTCGCCGAGACCATCGCTCTGATCGAGGATGGACTTGCGGGGCGCCTGCTGCCCGAGCCGGCCGAGGCAAGCGCCGCCGCGCCCTGAACGAGTAGGACACCTATTGGCATTTGAGGGCGACGCCCACTGACGCGGGACAGACCTCGCTGCACGCAATCCTCGAAGATTTGCCTCCAATGCGCCGCACTCTTTGGGCATCAGCCAACACGGCGGGGTGTGTGTGAAGGGACGTCGCAATGCTGTCGGTTCTAGAGATGGCGTGGCGTCAGTCACGCGCTTTGGCCTTGACCGCGTTGGTTCTGCTTGGGCTGGCGGCTCCTGCCGCGGCTGTAACGGTCTCCTACAATGGGGACTTTGAGCAGATCGATATCGGTGACGGCAAGCGCTTTAGCCTCTTGGCCCCATCGAGCGTGCCAGGTTGGCAAACGACGGACCAGGCGATTGAGCTGTGGGCCAACGGCTTCAACGGCGTCACCTCGTACTCCGGTGATCAGCACGCAGAGCTGAATGCCTATACTTTCGGCACGCTCTTTCAGACGATCACGGGCGTTGGCGCCGGTGGCGCGATCGAGTTGAGCTTTGCCCACCGCGCGCGGCAGGGCACCGACGTGATGCGCGTCTTGCTCACCGATTTGGGCGATGACGGTGAGTATGGGACTGCCGACGATACCGATCTATTTGATCGTCAGTTTTCAGCCACGACGGCGGCCTGGCAGGTCAACCAAAGCTCCGACTTTGGGTCAATCTCCGCGCTGGGCGGCGATCTGCGGCTCTCATTCACCGCAGTGTCGACGGGCAGTGGCAGCCCCTCTGTCGGCAACTTCATCGATGACGTGACTGTTGACGTCTCGCCTGTGCCGCTGCCGGCCGCCGGTCTGCTGCTTCTCGGCGCGCTCGCGGGGCTCGGGTTCGCCCGCCGCGCCTGCCGCGCCTAGCTGCCAAGCCTAACTCCTCCCTCTGGCGGTTTGTTCGTCGGCCGCCGGCGGCGACCGGCTCCCCTGGGTCGACCGGGTCCGACTCAATCGCGCGACGCAGAGTGCTGTCTAAGTGCCTAGGCCTCACACTCCGAGCCGTTCGCGGCATGGGCGCGGGCCGCCTTGCGCCAACGCTTCCAGAGTGCGCCCCATTCGGCGGACAATGTGTCGGCCGGGATATCAAACAGAGGGGATCCGCGCGCGAACGCGTCGTCTTTCAATTCGTTCATCCGTGCCTCGGCCATTGCCACCAGTTCGGCCCGGCGTTCGGGATCTAGGCCGGATGCTTCGGGCCCCTGCAAATGCAGGCGATAGACATCGAGATCGTGGAAGTCGCCGAGGATCTCTCCAAGCTCGCCAGTCGCGCGGGCCTGCTCCTTGATTCGCTCGGGATCGAGGGGTGTCAGGAGGCGGGCCTGATACCAATGGTCCTTCACCCTCTTACGCCAGTCGTGCATGTCTTCGATGTCGCGGCCCGTCCGAGCGCGCTTCATTGCGCGGCGTGCGCGGCTCCAGGTGCGGGCGAGCCCGGCTTCGAGGACGGCGCGATCCTTGCCGGCGAGCGTCCAGTCTGGCGCACGGTTGCCCAGATCTTCGAGCTCCTGTGCGTAGGCAGCAAGGGCAGCGTGCGGGTCTTGCTGGGCGGCGACGCGGTTGCGCGCGCGCGTGAAGTGGGCGCGGACGGCCGCATAGCGGCGGCGCTCGGCACCGGTCGTTTCCATCACGCTGTCATGGGTGGCGATCATCACATCGCGGTCGCGGAGGCGCGACAGACCCCGTGCGGCCGCCCGCAGCGCCTCTGCCTCGGCGTCGTAGTCGGGGCAGGCGGAGCGCACGAGGCGCAGGAGGCCACGCAATCGCTTGGTGCGCTTTCGCGCCTGGTGGATGGTGCGCTCGGTCGTCAGCGTTGGGTCGTCGATCTCGGCCCGGGCGCGGCCGGTTTCTTCGGTCGCAATCCGTACCAGGCTGTCACGCAAGCCCTCGTCGGCGGGGTCGATCCGGAATGCCATATCGGCTGCCTCCTTTCTTCTGCTCTTGCCACCACCCCAAGTCGCGCCACCATAATCGGCAGGCGCGGAAAGATATACCCTGCGTAGCGAAATCGGAGAAAACCATGTCAAGACTGTTGCTTGCGGCCTTCGTCTGGATCGCAGCCACCTTGCCAAGCCTGGCCCAGAGCGATCCCAACGACGTGATCGGAGCGCAGATCGAGGCATTTCGGGCGGATGATTTCGGGACCGCGTTCACCTTTGCGGCACCGGGGATCAAGCAGCTCTTCGGGACGCCGGAAAACTTCGGGCGCATGGTGCGGCAGGGCTACCCGATGGTGTGGCGCCCGGCAGAAGTGCGATACGGCGCGCGGGAACTTCGTGGCGCGACCGTGCTGCAGCGCGTGATCATTACGGACGCGGAAGGCCGCCTGCATACTCTGCTCTACCAGATGGTGCCCTTGGGAGAGAGCTGGCAGATCGCTGGCGTACAAATCCTTCGCGAGCCGGACGTCGGCGCGTGAGCAGTGGGTTGGACTTGGCTGCGCTCCCAGAAGAAGACGTGCAATCCTATCCGCGGCCGCCGCTGGTCGAACCTGTCACTCAGCGTTTGCGAGTCGTATTGGGGGGCCAGGTCGTGGCGGAGACGCAGCGCGGCTGGCGCGTGTGTGAGACGCACCATGCGCCCACCTACTACATACCGCCCGAAGATGTGGCGGATGGCACGCTCCGTCCGTCACGCGGGTCGAGCTACTGCGAGTGGAAGGGGCGCGCGGCCTACTGGGACGTGACCGGCGGTGATGTGACGCGGGCGCGGGCGGCATGGAGTTATCCGGAGCCGACAGCGCGCTATGCGGCGATTGCCGGCTTCCTGGCCTTCTATCCGGGGCTCATGGAGTCCTGTTTCGTTGGAGGGGTCGCGGTGACGCCGCAGCCCGGAGATTTCTACGGCGGCTGGGCGACGCCGAACCTAACCGGCACGATCAAGGGTGGACCGGGGACGCTTGGGTGGTAGGCGACGCGTCGGTGTCTGGCCAAATTCCTTGATTCAAGGAATTTGCAAAAGTCTTTGCGAAGACTTTTGCCAAGAGGGTCGGTCGCTCGTGCAGACAGCCCCCACGGGCGCTCTGGGTGCCGCCTGTTGACCCTCCCCGGTCGCGCCCCTAGGAAGCGCGCGACCAGTCAGAGGGGCATCCCGCCCATGAGCGAATTCGCACGACCCACATCGTTTCAAGACGTGATCCTCCGGCTGCAGGCCTATTGGGGTGCGCGCGGCTGCGCGGTCCTGCAGCCCTACGACATGGAGGTTGGGGCTGGCACCTTCCACCCAGCCACCACCCTGCGATCGTTGGGGTCCCGCGCCTGGTCCGCGGCCTATGTCCAGCCGTCTCGCCGACCGACCGACGGGCGCTACGGCGAGAACCCCAACCGATTGCAGCACTATTACCAGTACCAAGTGCTAATCAAGCCGAGCCCGCCCGACCTGCAGGAGCTCTATCTGGGCTCGCTCGAGGCAATCGGAATCGACTTCGCGCTGCACGATATCCGTTTCGTCGAGGACGATTGGGAAAGCCCCACGCTGGGCGCATGGGGGCTCGGCTGGGAGGTCTGGTGCGACGGAATGGAGGTCAGCCAGTACACCTATTTCCAGCAGGTCTGCGGGTATGACTGCAAGCCGGTCTCGGGTGAGCTGACCTATGGGCTCGAACGTCTGGCCATGTACGTCCTTGGCGTCGATCACGTCATGGAGATGCCATTCAACGATCCCGGTTCACAGATCCCGCTCTCTTATGGCGACGTCTTTCGCCAAACCGAGGAGGAGTACAGCCGGCATAATTTCGATGCAGCCAACACCGAAGTCTTGCTGCGCCATTTCGAAGAAGCCGAAGTGGCGTGCCATGCGATCCTTGATCACCCTGACGTGGACCCGAAGACCGGCAAGCGGATCGTGATGGCGCACCCGGCCTACGACCAGTGCATAAAGGCCAGCCACATCTTCAATCTGCTGGATGCGAGGGGCGTCATCTCGGTCACCGAGCGACAGGCCTATATCGGTCGGGTTCGAGCGCTGTCGAAAGCGTGTGCGGACGCCTACGTGCGCACGGATGCCGGCGGCTGGTCTGCCGAAACCGAGGGCGCTCCAGCATGAATGGAAGAGCCGTTGGGCTTGTCCTCCTTGGTGCGGCAGCGCTCGCAGGGGGCGGGCTCTACTACCTCGAACAGTTCTACTGGTACGACGTCTCGGAGGCGGGAGACGGCGAGATTGGCCTGACCCGAGCCGATGGAAGCATCGCGGCCCTGCCGGTGACGGACCTCTCGCTGGCCGAAGGAGCAAGCTCGCCCCTCAAGTACCGGGCGTGTTTCCTGGTCGGAGAGACGGAGCTGACGGGCCTTGCGCCCTATCCCGAGGCCGCGCCAACGGTCGCTCCTGTGAGCTTTCCTTGCTTCGACGCCGACGCCGTTGCGGCCGCATTGGCGAATGGAACGGCGGTGGCGCTTCTCGGTCAGGCGAACGTCACCTACGGGATCGACCGTGTGGTGGCGCTCACCGAAGACGGGCGCGGCTTTGCCTGGCACCAGATCAATGCCTGCGGCGAGAAGGTGTTTGACGGTGATCCGCCGCCCGAGGGCTGCCCACCGCCGCCTGAAGGGAGCTGATCGGTGGAGGAGGTCCTCACCATCCTGATCGATGCTGGCGGCGCGGTGACCTGCGGCTTGCTGGTCTATCTCCTCGGGGTCGAACTGACGCGCCGAGTGGCGTTCCTGCGCGAGTTCAACATCCCGGAGCCGGTCTCTGGCGGGGTGCTCGTGTCCCTGGTCACGCTCGCGCTCTTTGCCTGGTTCAATCTCGAGGTGACGTTCGATCTGATCGTGCGGGACTATTTCCTCGTCATGTTCTTCACGACAATTGGAATGAATGCGCGGCTGGCGGATCTGAAGAAGGGGGGCAAACCCCTGGCACTCCTTCTGGTGCTGACCATCGTGCTGATCGTGGTGCAAAACGTCATCGGCCGCCTCGGTGCCGTCGCCTTTGGCTTTCCCGGCGCGTTCGGGCCGCTCTTTGGGTCCGCCGCCTTGATCGGTGGACATGGAACGGTTCTCGCCTGGTCGCCGACGATCGCGGACATGAGCGGGGTATCGGGTGTCGAGGAGCTGGGGGTCGCCGTGGCAACGCTCGGTCTCGTCCTTGCCGCATTGATCGGGGGACCCATTGCGCGCCTTCTCATCGAGCGCAACAAGCTCGAGCCCGAGGCAGACGCCGAGGAGGACATTGTCGGCCACGGCCATGACGAGGCCCGCGAGATCAAGCTCGACCACGTCACGCTGATGCGAACGATCCTTTTGCTTCATATCGCGATCGGCATTGGATTGAGCCTGCAGGAGGGTTTGTCGGCCGTCGGCTTGGATCTGCCCCTCTTTGTGCCTTCGATGCTGATGGGCATCCTCGTGGGCAACCTGCAGGCCCGGTTCGCGCCCGCGGACCTCCGTGTGCAGCGCACGCCCTCGCTGGCCACGGTGTCGGATTTCGCGCTGGGCACCTTTCTCGCGATGTCGTTGATGTCGATGCAGCTTTGGACGCTCGCGGGGTCCGGCACGGCACTTGCCGTGATCCTTGCGGCTCAGGTCGCCTTCACCCTCTTCTACGCAGTCTTCGTGGTGTTCCGCGTGATGGGCCGATCCTATTTCGCGGCTGTCCTGTCTGCGGGCTTCGGCGGCTTTGCGCTCGGCGCCACTCCGACAGCCATTGCCAATATGAGCGCCGTCACCAAGAACTATGGTCCCGCGCCGCTCGCCTTCATCGTCTTGCCCTTGGTGGCCGCGTTCTTTGTGGATCTCGTGAACGTCGCTGCCATCAACTTCTTCCTTTCGTTCTGAGGCGCCCATGCCCGACCTTCTGATCGAGCTCTTCTCCGAAGAGATCCCCGCGCGGATGCAGGCGCGGGCCAGCGCGGACCTGAAGCGACTGGTGACCGAGGGCCTGGTGCAGGCCGGGCTGACCTATGCGGGCGCGGAGGCCTTCGCGACGCCTCGCCGCCTGACATTGGCGGTGTCCGGGCTGACCGCAGAAAGCCCGACGGTGCGCGAGGAGCGCAAAGGCCCCCGCGCAGACGCGCCTGCCAAGGCCGTGGAGGGGTTTTTGCGGTCGACCGGCCTCGCGCGCAGCGACTTGGAGGAACGGGAGACGCCCAAGGGCGCCGTGCTGTTTGCCGTGGTCCAGAAGCCGGGACGCGTGGCAGAGGAGATTGTCTCGGAGGTGCTCGATGGCGTGATCCGGGGCTTTCCGTGGCCGAAATCGATGCGCTGGGCGGGCGCGGGGCTACCGGGCAACGGGCGGCTGCGCTGGGTGCGGCCGCTGCGCCGGATCCTCTGCCTGTTGTCCGACGAGACGGGCGCGCGGGTCGTACCGCTTGAGGTCGAAGGGATCGCTGCGGACGATCTAACGGAAGGTCACCGGTTCATGGCGCCGGCGGCGTTTTCGGTCTCTGGTTTTGAGGATTACTCGGCAAAGCTGAAGCACGCCCATGTGGTGCTCGACCCGGATGAGCGAGCCGATGCGATCTGGCATGACGCGTCGACCCAGGCTTTTGCGCTGGGCCTCGAACTGGTTGAAGACCGGGGTCTTCTGGCCGAGGTGGCGGGTCTCGTTGAATGGCCCGTCGTTCTGATCGGGGAGATTGGCGAGGCGTTCCTGGGGCTGCCGCCCGAGGTTCTTCGGACCTCTATGAAGGAGCACCAGAAATTCTTTGCGCTTCTAGACCCGAAGACGGGCCGAATTGTTCGGTTCGTGACGGTGGCCAACCGGGAGACCGAGGACCATGGCGCGACCATCCTGGCGGGGAATCACAAGGTACTTGCAGCGCGCCTATCGGACGCGAAGTTCTTTTGGGAGAACGACTTGCGCGTCGTCTCTCAGCATGGGATGGAAGCCATGGCCGCTCCGCTGGCCAACGTGACCTTCGAGCGCCGGCTGGGGTCGCAGCAGGACAGAATTGCTCGGATTGGACAACTTGCGCGCGAGATCGCGCCCGTCGTTGGAGCAGATCTGGACGCCGTGGCGACGGCCGCAGTGGTGTGCAAGGCCGATCTTGCTTCCGAGATGGTCTATGAATTTCCCGAGCTCCAGGGCGTCATGGGCCGCTACTATGCCGAAGCTGCAGGGCTTGCGCCCCAGATCGCGGCAGCGTGCGAAGACCACTACAAGCCGGCCGGTCCCTCGGATGAGGTGCCTGCCGGGGCCGTGTCGCGCGCTGTAGCGCTCGCCGACAAGATCGACACGCTGACCGGGTTCTGGGCGATCGATGAGAAGCCGACGGGGTCGAAGGACCCGTTCGCTCTGCGGCGTGCAGCGCTTGGCGTCATACGGATTGTGCTAGAGACAGACGAGCCGATGCCGCTACTTCGGTTCTTTTCCGAGGGGTTCGCTCTCCACCCAGGCGAGGCCGCCGCGCAGGATCTCTTGGGCTTCTTCCATGACCGGTTGAAGGTCCATCTGCGGGATGAGGGCATACGGCACGATGTGATCGATGCGGTGCTGTCGGATACGGCGGACGACCTGGCGCGTGTCACTGCTCAGGCACGCGCCCTTCAGGCCGTTTTGGCTACGGAGGACGGCGAAAACCTGATCCAAGGCTTCAAGCGGGCCAACAACATACTGCGGCAGGCTGAAGAGAAGGACGGTGTCGCTTACGAGTACGGGCCCGATCCGAAGTTCGCGGAAATCGACGAGGAACGCGCGCTCTTCGCCGCGCTCGACGCGGCAGAAGCGACGATTGGCCCGGCGCTTGCATCTCAGGACTTCGCAGGGGCGATGGCCGCGATGGCGGCGTTGAGGGCTCCCATCGACGCGTTCTTCGAAGCCGTCCAAGTCAACGCCGAAAACCAGATCGTGCGCCGCAACCGGCTGAACCTTTTGCATCGGATCACAGCAATCTGTGGGCAGTTGGCGGATCTGACCAAGGTCGAAGGCTAGAGCCCCGGGGCACGTGCCATCTGCCCATGGCCTTGCGTGCGCAAGGTGCCGCCTGTCCGTCACAACGCACGCCCGCGTCGATCAGCGCGACTTGCCGGAGACCTATGCGGGTGTAGTGTGCAGGTGCAGCAAAGGACAGCACACGTGCAAGACATCGCGTTCAAGGACTTCACCCTCGTCACACCGGAGGCGCGCATCTCGATCGGCGCCCACGGCGGACGCGCGAAGTGCCTTCAACGGCTGGTCAGGCTGGGGATCCCGGTTCCGCGCACGGTGGCCCTGTCCTTCGCCGAGGTGCACCGGATTGCGCAGGGCCATCGCCCCGACAGCGGCCGCCTGCTGGCGGCCTTTGGCCGTGCTCCGCTGGTGTCGGTGCGGCCGTCCTCGGAGGATCCCGATTGGGGCGGCCCCGGCGCCATGCTCAATATCGGCATGTGCGATGCCCGCCGCGATGCGCTTGAGGAAACGCTCGGCCGGGAGGCGGCCGACAAGCTCTACCTGCGGTTCATCATCTCGTACGCGGCCGACGTCGCGCGGCTCGACCCCGAGCCCTTCGAGCAGGCCGCTGAACATGGCGGGAACGCTGCCGTCCGCGCCGCTTTGCTGGCCTACGAGGACGAGGCGGAGGAGCCGTTTCCGCAGGACCCGGCCCGCCAGCTTGCCGAGGTGTTGCGCTCGATGGCGCGGGCTTGGGAAGGGACGAGCGCGCGTCTCCTGCGCCAGGCGCGCGGTGCGCCCGCTGATGCCGGGCTCGGCCTTGTGGTCCAACAGATGGCGCTGGGGATGGGGCCGCCCGAAAGCGGCGCCGGCGTGTTCCGGGCGATCGACGCCACCACCGGACAGGCCGCCGTGAATGGCCGGTACCTCCGCCAGGCACTGGGTCGGGATGCGATGGGCCGGCGCGACGAGGCGCTGTTTCTAAAGGAAGACCCACGCGGCCCAAGCCTTCAGAGTGAGGCGCCAGCGCTCTACGCCCAGCTCAGCGACATTGCCGCGACCTGCCGCCAGCGCTTGCGCGAGGAAATGGAGATCGTTTTCACCATTCAGCAAGGCGAGCTGATGGTGCTTGATGCGATCCGCGTGCCGCGAAGCAGCCGTGCCGAGGTGCGCCTGGCGGTGACTATGGCCGAGGAAGGCGTCATCCCGCGCGAGGAGGCGATCCGGCGAGTGCAGCCGCGGGCCCTGACGGAGCTTCTCCACCCACAGGTCGATCCCAGGGCCAAGCGCGACGTGGCTTTCGCGGGCATTGCGGCAAGCCCTGGCGCGGCGACCGGCAAGCTGGTGTTCACCTCGGCCGCCGCCCAAACGGCGGCGTCCCAGGGAGAGCCGTGCGTCCTGGTCCGGAGAGAGACCGTGCCCGAGGACATCCGAGGCATGCACGCAGCCCATGCGGTTGTGACCGAGCGTGGGGGGATGACGAGCCACGCCGCCGTGATCGCCCGCGGGCTTGGCCTGCCCGCCGTGGTCGGCGCCACCGGTCTGCGCCTCTCGGGGCGCAAGCGGATGTTGACCACGTCCGACGGCCTGGTGATGCGCGAGGGCGATACCGTCACGGTCGACGGCTCCACGGGAGACGTTCTGTTGGGCGCGGTCGACATGCTTGAACCGGCGCTAGATGGCCCGTTTGGGACGCTCCTGGAATGGGCGGACGCGGTGCGCGACATCGGCGTGCGCGCCAATGCGGATACGCCCGAAGACGCCCGGACCGCCAAGAGCTTTGCCGCCGAGGGCATTGGGCTCTGCCGAACCGAGCATATGTTCTTCGAGCCTGCGCGCCTTACGGTGATGCGCGAGATGATCTTCACCGACAACGAAACGGACCGGCGCGCAGCGTTGGAGCGGCTTTTGCCCATGCAGCGGGCCGACTTCGTAGAGCTGTTCCGGATCATGGCGGGCAAGCCCGTGTGTATCCGGCTGTTCGATCCGCCCTTGCACGAGTTCCTGCCGTCCGACCGCGAAGGCCTGCGTGGTCTCGCAGAAGCGCTGGATCTGCCCCTGTCAGACGTGACGCACCGGGTGGAAGCGCTCAGTGAGTTTAACCCGATGTTGGGGTTGAGGGGGGTTCGGCTCGGGGTCACGCTGCCCGAGATTTACGATATGCAGGCACGCGCGATCTTCGAGGCGACGATCGAAGGGAGCCGCCAGGCCAAGGGCGCAGCGGTGGTGCCGGAGATCATGATTCCGCTCGTGTCGGCCAAGCGTGAGGTTGAGCTCGTGAAAGGCCGGATCGACGCTGTGGCCGTGGCGGTGCGCAATGAGACGGGCCGCAACTTTGACTATCGCCTCGGTGTGATGGTCGAGACACCGCGCGCTGCCCTTCGATCCGGTGAGATTGCGGCCCACGCGGCCTTTCTGAGCTTTGGGACGAATGACCTGACCCAGATGACCTACGGTCTGTCGCGAGACGATGCCGGTCGCTTCATGGGTACGTACGTGGCACAGGAAGTCTTCCCGGAGGATCCCTTTCACACGCTCGACCGTGACGGTGTCGGGGAGCTTCTTCTGCTCGGTGCCGAACGCGGGAGAACGACGCGGCCCGACGTGACGCTTTCGGTCTGCGGCGAGCATGGGGGAGATCCCGACACGATTGCATTTTGTCGGGAGGCGGGATTCGATTATGTGTCGTGCTCGCCCTTCCGCGTGCCAATCGCCCGGCTCGCGGCCGCCCACTTGGCCTTGTCGCCGTGTGGGAGGGATGACGACCCGATGGCGTCGGATTAGCGGGAATCCGCGCGAACCACGGCTCATCGGCAGAATTTTGCCCAAATTTGGGCAACTTCGGGCCGGCCTGCGCCGCCTGAGGCATTTTGGCAACGCGACTGTGTTTACACGGCACCGGGCCGTGCGGTACCCCGCGCGCCGGACGAGGCGCGGGGGAGCTGCGTCGCCATACGAAAGACGAAGATGCTGCTGTTTCAGACCATTGCTCGCAGGGCCATGGCGCTTGCGTTTTTGTGCGCCGCGGTCATGCCAACTGTTTCGCGGGGCGAAGCGTTCCTGTCGACATCGACCAACCCGGCGCTTGCGCCAGCCTCCTACGACGCAAGTCTGTTCGGGCTGGAGGGAGAGGGTGGCATCGTCGTCGAGACCGTCGCGCCGGCAGACGAAGAGGCCAAGCTCACGGATTTGCTCGGTGGGCTCCTTGGGTCCGACCAGGAGGCATTTCGTGCCGCGACGGGCCTGAGGGACATGAGCGACGTGCGCGAGACCGCGCGGCCGCTGATCGTGCGCTACGACCAGAGCTGGGTGATGCGCAACGGTTGGGCCGGGACAGGGTCGGAGTGGGAGTGCCTGCGCGAGGCGCTGTACTTCGAGGCCCGCGGCGAGGCAATTAAGGGCCAGTTCGCCGTTGCCGAGGTGATCCTGAACCGGGTCGACAGCCGGATCTATCCCAACACGGTGTGCGCCGTGGTGAACCAGGGCACGGGCAAGCGATACCAGTGCCAGTTCACCTATACCTGCGATGGCCATGCTGAGCGGATGAGCGAGCGCGGTGCCCTGGATCAGGTCGGCCGCGTGGCCGGTCTGATGCTGGCCGGCGCGCCCCGGGCGCTGACCGACGGCGCCACGCACTATCACACCAAGCATGTCAATCCACGCTGGGCGCGGGTGTTCCCACGCACCACAACGATAGGTCTGCACCACTTCTATCGCGGCCCGCGCTCCTAGCGCCACGGGTCCGGCCGGCGCTGGCCCGGGAGACTTCGAAGGCAGGACGAGCAGGCGGGCGCCCGGGGCACAATGCTCCGGGCGCTGACATGTTGGCGTTTGCCTGCCGGCCCAGGGTGCGCTTGGTCTATTCAGACCCCAGGCCATCGTGGTACGACAATGTTGGCAGTCAAGGCTTCGAAACAGAGGCCACGCACAGGCAGGGGCCGGCCCCTGGATGACGAGGAGGCAGGACGATGACGAAGCGAACGCTCTTCGGGACGGACGGCGTGCGGGGGCGCGCCAACACCCATCCGATGACGGCCGAGATGGCCTTGCGGCTCGGGGCGGCGGCGGGCCGCTACTTCCGAAAGGACCGCAAGAATGGGCACCGGGTGGTGATCGGCAAGGACACGCGGCTTTCCGGCTACATGTTCGAGAACGCGCTGACGGCAGGACTGACATCGACCGGCATGAATGCGCTTTTGCTTGGGCCAGTGCCGACGCCAGCGGTTGGCTACCTCACGCGCTCGATGCGGGCGGATCTTGGGATCATGATCTCGGCGTCGCACAACCCTCACCACGACAACGGGATCAAGTTCTTTGGGCCGGACGGCTTCAAGCTGTCGGATGCCGCAGAGGCCGAGATCGAAGCACTTCTGGCCCACGGAGTGGAGCCTGCAAAGGCCGAAAACATTGGGCGCGCCCGGCGGATTGACGATGGGCGGTTTCGCTATGTCGAACGGGCCAAGGCGAGCTTCCCGCCAGACAAGACCCTAAACGGCCTCCGCGTTGTGATCGATTGCGCACATGGCGCCGCCTATCGCACTGCGCCGCAGGTGCTTTGGGAGCTCGGCGCCGAACTGCGTGAGATCGGCGTGGCGCCCAACGGCCTCAACATCAACGAGGGATGCGGCTCGACCAATGTCGACGAGGCAGCAACGGCCGTGGTCGAGTACCGCGCCGATGTGGGCATCTGCCTCGATGGCGATGCGGACCGGGTGATGATCATCGACGAACGGGGCGAAGTGGCCGATGGCGATCAGCTGATGGCGCTTCTGGCGGGCCGGTGGGCTGAGGCCGGGAGGCTCCGGGGCGGCGCGCTCGTGGCGACGGTCATGTCGAACCTTGGGCTTGAGCGCTTCTTGTCGGGGCGCGGTCTCATGCTGGAGCGTACGCCGGTTGGTGACCGCTACGTTGTCGAGCGGATGCGCGAGAAGGGAATGAACCTCGGCGGCGAGCAGTCCGGCCATATCGTGATGACGGACTACACGACCACCGGCGATGGCCTGATCGCCGCGCTCCAGTTTCTTGCGGCGATGGTCGAGACGGGGCGGCGGGCTTCGGAGCTTGCGCGGAACTTCGAGACAGTGCCGCAACTCCTGAAAAACGTGCGCTACGAGGCGGGATCGACGCCCCTGGAAACCGATGGAGTGCAGGCGGCGATTGCGGGTGCAGAAAAGCGCCTCAACGGACGCGGGCGTCTTTTGATCCGCAAGTCCGGCACGGAACCGCTTATTCGCGTCATGGCCGAGTGCGAGGATGCCGGGCTCTTGGGCGAGGTGGTGGACGAGGTTGTCGCGGCCGTCGAGCACGCCGCCTGACCGTTTAGCGTCGGCGGATCGCTGCGGCCATGGCGCGAGATTGCGAGAGGGCAATGCCGCCGAGGATCAACGCGAGGCCAGTGAAGAGGCCGGGGCCGGGGTCTTCGCCCAGGAGCGCGATGCCGAAAATCACCGACCAGAGCGGCACCATGTAAGACACCAGGCTCATGAAAAGTGAGCCGGCGGTGGTGATGATCCGGATCCTGATCGCGGCGGCTAGGCCGGTGGGCAGAAGACCGGTCATCACGATTGCAATCGTCGGTCCGAGGCTCCAAGTCTGCGGCCAGCCTTCGCGGAGCAGGGCCGCGGGGGTCAGCAGCGCTGCCGCGGCGACCATTGTGAGGGCGGCAAACCCCACGGGCGGCATGGCCGGCGCGCGGCGGGTGAGGACCGAGCCCACCGCATAAGACATCGCCGCGCCGAGGCAGGCGAGACGCCCCCACAGGCCCAGCGGGCTGTCGGCGACCGCGAAGGCGGGCGGCCCGATCAGGGCCACCAGGCCAAAGAAGCCCAGGATCACGCCCATGATGCGGCGCGGGCCAATCCCCTCCTCCGGCGAGAAAACGGCGACGAGGGGCAGAATGAGAAGCGGAACCGCTCCCATGGCGACCCCGGCAAAGGCCGAAGGAACGTGTTGTAGGCCCCAGGCCAGAAGTAAGAACGGGACCGCTGTGGCGCCGGCTCCGATCAGGGCGGCAAAAAGAAGGCCCCGCGGCCCCCCGCGGTCAAGCGTCGGCCGCGGTCCCTGGCCCATGAGGATCGCCACGGGCAGGAGGGCCGCGGTCGCGATCAGGCAGCGCAGAGCCGCCATGGTCACGGGCTCGAACCCTTGCAGTGCAATGGACTGCCCCATGAACGCAGAGCCCCAAACGACGCCGAGAAAGGTCAAAAGTGCCCAGTTGAGCGCGCCGGGGCGGTCGGGCGAGGGGGCAGATGCAGCCGTGGTCATGCGCGCGTCATGGGGGAGGGCGGCGGGAAGGTCCAGCCCTGCCAACACGACAAGACCAGACCTCCCAAATGTCCATTCCAGACGCGATCACCCTCCAGGGGTGGTCACGACAATCTCGATGGAGGCATGGTCGGAGATCTCTTCGACGAAGACACGGCGGTCCGGGTCGTTGTCGATATCCACCCATCCGCGCACATGCGTCTCCGACCCGCCGGCATCGCCCAGCGGCAGATCCTTGGATACGAGAACATGATCGAGATCGGACGACCTAAGCAACTCACCCGTCTCATTGTTAACGTCAGCCCAGGTTTTGGGGTGGGTCTTGTTGGTCATTGCCATGTCGTTGTTTTGCGCGTCATTGGCGAGGTCCTCAACTTCCTGAGCACCGCTGATTGCGGCAACCTGCGCTCGGGCTGATCGGCCCATCGTGTTTAGATCGCCCATCACGATGAAGCGGGTCTCGCCAGGCGTGTCGAGGTCGATGTCGCCGAGCGTCTCGTTCAGCGACCAGATCTTCTCAAACATGTCTTGGCGGTTGTCGTAGTCGCGGGTTGTCCGACCGGAATCCGTGTGCAGGAACAGGAAGTTGTAGAATAGACCCTCCAATCGGACGGAGAGAAGCGCGCCCGGGCGCAGGAACGGGTTGTCGGACTTGAACTCGCGCCGCTGGGTATAGAGCGCTTGGTCGAACATGCCACGCCGCCAGCCGGCGACGAGCTCGATGCCCTGGTCGCCGTCGGTTACTCCGAAATCGTAGTCGGTGAGATTGGCGAAAAGCAGGTTCCTGAGCGCAGCCTTATCGCGGATCTCCGAAAAGCCCAGAATGTCTGGGTCGGTAGCTTGAATGTGGTCTGTGACGCGCTGCAACCGCGTCGGGTCGTCACCCTCAAAATTCTCAATGTTCCAAAACAAGGCGCGAAATGACATGGGAGGCTCCCTGGCCGGTGGTGGTCCGGCCAAGGATGGGCATTCGTGCGCGAGAGCAGGGTTCAGGTATCGTGAAGATACTGTGACAATGGTCCGCGCGCCGGTCTGGTGGAGGGCCCGTGATCAGTTCTTGGACTTGTCGACCATGCGGCCGGCGGTGATCCAGGGCATCATGTCCCGCAGCTTCTCGCCCACCGCCTCGATCTGATGCGCGTCGTTGTTGCGGCGGGTGGCCTTGAACGAGGGCTGACCCACGGCGCACTCGGCCATCCAATCACGCACAAACCGGCCCTGCTGGATGTCGTCGAGCACCGCCTTCATCCGCGCCTTCGTCTCGTCATAGGGCAGGATGCGGGGGCCGGAGACGTATTCGCCATATTCCGCGGTGTTGGAGATCGAGTAGTTCATGTTCGCGATGCCGCCCTCATAGATCAGATCGACGATCAGCTTCACTTCGTGCAGGCACTCGAAGTAGGCCATCTCGGGCGCATAGCCGGCCTCGACGAGCGTCTCGAAGCCCATGCGGATAAGCTCAACAAGGCCGCCGCAGAGAACCGCCTGTTCCCCGAAAAGGTCGGTCTCGCATTCTTCCTTGAACGTTGTCTCGATGATGCCCGAGCGACCGCCACCGATTGCAGAGCAATAGGACAGGCCGATCTCGAGGGCGCGGCCCGAGGCGTCGCGGTCCACGGCCACGAGGCAAGGCACCCCGCCACCTTTGAGGTATTCGCCGCGCACGGTATGGCCCGGGCCCTTGGGAGCCATCATCAGGACGTCGACACCCTCCTTGGGCTCGATCAGGCCAAAGTGGATGTTGAGGCCATGGGCAAAGGCGATGGCGGCGCCCTCGCGGATATGGTCATGAACGTGCTTGCGGTAGGTCTCGGCCTGGAGCTCGTCGGGCATGGTGAACATCATCAGGTCGCACCAGGCGGCGGCCTCCTCGATGCTCATGACCGTCAGCCCTTCGCCCTCGGCCTTCTTCGCGCTCGGGGAGCCGGGGCGCAGGGCGACGGCCAGGTTCTTGGCTCCGGAGTCGCGTAGGTTCAGCGCATGGGCATGCCCCTGGGAGCCATAGCCGAGGATGGCGACCTTCTTGTCCTTGATCAGATTGATGTCGCAGTCGCGATCGTAATAGACGCGCATATTGTTCTTCCTTGTGTTGGTGGGCGGAGCATAGGGAGGATTGTGCGAATAGGATTGCATTCCTTGCGGCTTTTGGCCAAAAGGCGCAAAGTTCATGCAGATAAATTCGAGAACCAGAGAAGATCATGCTCGACGACTTTGACCGGCGGCTACTAAGGCACCTGCAGGTAGAGCCTGACATGAAGACGCCCGCGCTGGCCGAGGCGGCCGGGTGCACGCCGACGGCGGCTTGGCGGCGGCTGGAAAAGCTGCGTGCGCGGGGCATTCTCAGGGGGCAAGAAGCGGTGATCGACTGGAGGGCACTCGGCTGGGCGGTACAGGTCAGCCTTCGGATCACACTGGACAAGACGGCACGCGGTGCGTTCGAGGCCTTCCTTGTTGAGGCGCGGCAGATACCTGAGGTGCTGGAGATTCAGACGTTTCTCGGGCGGGTCGATGTGCGGCTCGCGGTGATCGCGCGCGACATGGGCCATTATCAGAAGCTTTATCGCGAGCGCATCCTCTCACTGCCGCATATCGCCGACATCGAGGCCCTGATGCACGTGGCCACCATCAAGCGGGACGAGGCGCTGCCCCTGTGACCGTGGATCTGGACACAACCGATCGGGCGATTCTGCGGGCGTTGCGGGCGGATGCCGCTCAGAGCGCAGCCGAACTTGGGCGGTCGCTCGGCCTGTCACAGCCCGCCTGCTGGCGGCGCATCAAGCGGCTTACGGACGCCGGTGCAATAGCGGGGCGGCGCTTGGTCCTTGACCGGGAGGCGTTGGGCTTTGGCGTGACAGTCTTTCTGGGCGTCAAACTGGCGGCGAAGGGGCGACCCTCGCTTCAGGACTTCGAACGGGCGGTGTCGGCGATCCCCGAGGTGCAGACAGTTGAGCATGTCCTTGGCCTCTACGATTATCGACTGCGCGTGGCCGCACGCGATCTTCCGGACTTCGAACGGGTCCTGCGGCGGCGCATCATGGCGCTCCCCGGTGTTGGCAGCGTCGAGGCCAACGTGCTGTTGAGCGAAGAACGCCTGCCCGGGCCACTCAGCTGAGGAGGTGGCAACCGGCCAGTGCGGAAATGGCTACTGTGCCATGCCCGCCCGCATCACGGCCTGCCGGAGCGGCCGGATGTCGTAGATCGCTTTGAGGGCGTTTCGGCGAAAGGCTTGCATGCGCGGCGCGCCGGACCGGGTGACACGATTGAACAAGTCGATAGCAGCGACGCGGGCTTGAATGTCGAGTGTGCGGGCCCGTGCGAACTGGGCGAGCATACCAGGGCTGCCAAGCGCCTCTGGGGAGGCGGCGATCAAGTCTCGGAGCGCCGCCACATCGTTCAGCGAGGTGTTGAGCCCCTGCGCACCAATCGGCGGCACGACATGGGCGGCCTCGGCAAGGATCGCTGTACGTTCGGCCGTGAGCGCGCGGGCGCGTTGCGACACGATCGGCCAAACGCGGCGCGCTGATGTGAGCGCCAGGGGGCCGAGATGGTAGGCCGAACGCGCGGACATCTCGGCCTCGAACGCCACCGGGTTGGCGGAGGCGAGCGCAAGGGCCTTTGGCCCCGGGTTCATCCAGACGATGGCCGAAGCGGGCTGGCCCGACTGGTCGGGCAGCGGGACCATTGTGAACGGACCGCCCGAATTGTAGACCTCGGTAGATACGTTGCCATGGGGCACCGGATGGGTGACCGTGAACGCGAGGGCCTTTTGGCCATAGCGAGTTGTATCGACCCCGATTCCCGCCGCGGCACGGACAGCGCTATTGCGACCGTCGGCCGCAACCACGAGACGCGCCGCGACGCTCTCGCCGTCAGACAGGCGAACGATGACCCCGGATCGACGGGTGAGCATTGAGGCGAAGCGGCGACCGAACCGCATGTCGACCAGCGGCTCCTCGTCCAGGACCGACATCAGCGCCGCCGAGACGCGCCAATTGATGAGGTTCCATCCAAAACAGGACGCCCCAAGATCGTTCGCCCGAAACTCCCGCTTGTCTTTGACCTCGGGAGGCCACCCAACTGTGTCGATCAGGCGCAGGCCCTCCAGCGGCACGGCGTCGGACGCAAGAGCGCTCCAAAGGCCGATCTCGTCCATCAGTTGGCGCGCCGGTTGCAGAAAGGCCGTCGACCGTAGGTCTGACCCGTCTTCCGTAGGTGCCGTGATCGGGCGGGCCGGAGCGGCGAGCACGACGCGCATCCCGGTGCGCGCGACTGCGAGAGCAGCGGTCAGTCCGGCGATGCCGCCGCCGGCGATGAAGAAGTCTGTTTCGGTTCGGGCCATGGGCGCTGCTCCCTTCGCTTTGAAGAGTAGGTGGTTGGATCATGCCGTCCATGGCAGAGACAGCGCGCGCTGGCCGCGGAGCAAGATCCTTGGTCCAAGGATCTTGCAAATCTCTTGATACAAGAGATTTGCGGCGCGTGACGGCTAGAGCAGTCCTTGAAGAAATGTCGCCAGATCGGCTGTTCGGTGGTCGATATGGGGCGCAGGGTCAGAGGCCTCGGCGACATGGATTGTGACAAGCCCCATCGCCTTGGGGATCTTGAGGTTTCGGGCATCGTCCTCAAACATCGCCGCGCGCGTCGGGTCCAATCCGTCGCGTTCGAACACGGTGCGGAACGCTGTCTCGCGCGGCTTCGGCGCATAGTTCGCATGCTCGACCCCGTAGACGGCCGAAAACAGCCCCGCCAAGCCTCGGGCGGCAAGAACGCGCTCGGCATAGGGGCCGTGGCCGTTGGTATAAACGATCTTGCGGCCGGGAAGCGCTTCGATCGCGCTGGCGAGGTCCGGATCGGGCGTGAGTGCATCGAAGCAGATGTCGTGGACGTCGTCGAGGTACGGGTCGGGGTCGATCCCGTTGACCTCCATCAGCCCGGCGAGCGTCGTGCCGTAGTCGGCCCAGTAGCTTGCCCGCAAGCGGTCGGCCTCGCCCGAATCGACGCCAAGATGTCGGACGACATAGGCCGTCATCCTGGCTTCGATTTGGTCGAAGAGGCGAATCTCAGGCGGATAGAGCGTGTTGTCGAGGTCGAACACCCAGGTGTCGACATGGGAGAAGGCGGCGCGAGGCATCAGTCGTGGATAGGGTGGCGAGAGACTGTGGGCAAGGCTGGCATTGCTGCCGTCCAGCCCGCTGACACCGGCATTTGCCACCTGAGCCCGCGTCAGCTGACCTGCTGTCGGTCCTTTTTCTTGCTTTTCAGATGGTTGGAAGTAGCCTCTCCATCACAGATGCGGGGAGGAACGGCCATGGTCGACGCACGGACGCCGCACAAGGACGCCTATGACCTGATCCTGGAGGCGATCGATATCGGGATCTACCGGCCGGGCGACCGGTTGGTGGAGAGCGAGTTGGCCGAACGGTTCGGTGTGAGCAGGACGCCCATTCGCGAGGCGCTTCAACGCCTGGAGACCCAAAGCCTGTTGGCTCGCGATGGGCGGAGCCTGATCGTGGCGTCGCTCGATCACAGCCAGCTGTCGGAGCTCTATGTCGTTCGCTCCGAACTCGAAGGCCTTGCGGCCCGGCTCGCAGCACGCCACGCAACACCAGAGGAAGTAGCGGTGCTCGAGGAGATGGTCGACGAGGATCGCGCGCTCGTTGACGACCCGTCGGCCCTCAGCCGCGCCAATCGGCGGTTCCATCGCCAGATCCATCTGGCCAGTCACAACCGATATCTCTTTCAGCAGCTCGATCTGGTTTATCGGACCATGGCGCTGATGGCGACAACGTCTTTGGCCGCCACCGGTCGGGGCCCCCGTGCCCTGGACGAACACGCCGCTATCGTTGCAGCGATCCGAGATCGTGACGAGCACGCGGCCTATGAGGCCCTGAAATCGCATATCTCGATTGCCTTCGTGCAGCGTCTGAAACTTGACGCAGAGGCTGAAGCGGGCGGGGCACAATAGGCGGAGCACTGAGCCCCGAGGGGGCGTATTCCGATCAAGGGCCCACTGCGACGCACATGCCGGATCAGGGGAGACGCGCTCTGGGTTCTGCTTAGTTCAGAACACGGAGGCGGCGGCGCGCTGGGGGAACAGCGCGCCCGCTGGGCGTGAGTGCGCCCCGAGCGATGGGCAATTCTGGGAGGCGGGCCGAGGCGGCTATTCGCAGCGCCCGGGCGCGGGCGCGCTCCCATGGGGCTTCGTCGTGGAGGCCATGGGCCGTTTTGTCCCAGTAGAACGGGTGCCGGATCATCTCCCACAGGGCTTTGTATGCGGCGAGCGCGGCCAGAGGGAAATAGATCTGAAGGGCCGGGATCCAAGGCAGGAGGGCGCGCCGCTCTCGGGGCCATGCGGCGGTCGCGGCAAGGGCGAGGCCAATCCCCTCGGAGACAAGAAAGAGCGTGAACGCCGCGCCTGCGAGGGGAGCCGGAACGTGACCCGTCAGCGGGTGCGGCAGTCCAAGGAGCAGCGCCCAGAACGACCATAGGAGCGGGGCGAGGACGAACTGCGAAAGCGTGCCGAGAAACAGGATATTGAAGCCGACAAAGCCCCATGGGCCAAGATCGCGCCAAAGGGCGCGCGGTGACCGCATGTGGTTTGCATAGGTCATCGCGTAGCCTTTGAGCCACCGCGAGCGCTGTTTGACCCAGGCCAGCGGCCGGCAATTCGCCTCTTCCCGTGTGACGGTGTCGACCATTTCTGTCCGAAACCCTGCACGGGCAAGGCGGATGCCCAAATCGGCGTCCTCGGTGACGTTGTGGGCATCCCAGCCCGAGAGTGCCTCAAGCGCCGCGCGACGGAAAAAGAGCGTTGTGCCGCCCAGCGGGATCGGCATCCGCAGCGCCTGCAGCCCCGGCAGCATCGCGCGGAACCACATGGCGTATTCCAGCGTGAAGCAGCGCGCCATCCAGTTGGCCTTGGGATTGTAGAAGTCGAGCACGCCCTGGAGACAGGCGATCTCTGGCCCGCGACGCGCAAACCCCTCTACGATGCGGTGGAGCTGATCGGGGGCCGGCGCATCCTCGGCGTCCCAAATCCCCACAATCTGGCCCCGGCAAAAGGACAGACCGTAGTTGAGGGCGCGCGGCTTGGTGCGTACCGTGCCTGGCGGGACTGTAAGCACTCGGATGTGACGCGGCAGGCGGGGTCCCGCGCGGGCAATGGCTTGGGCGGTTGTGTGGTCTTCGGCTTCGGTGAGCAACACGATGTCGGTCAGCTCCCGCGGATAGACGAGGCGGGAGAGGCGTTCCAACAGGCGCGAGGCGATGTCCTCCTCCCGATAAAGCGGCACCATGATGGACACGATCGGCAGCCGCAGAGTTTCCGGCGGACGCACGCGGCGCGGGGCGGCGCGGGCCGGCACGTCGCCGGCGTCCGAAGTCGCGGTGCCCGCGCGGGTGAGCAACGGGACGGCACGCGGGAGGAGGGGTCGGTCTGGCGCGGGGTCCGGGGCGTCGTCTTCAACTTTGTCGGCGGGTTTCGGGGCGAGGCCTTGCCAAAGCGCGGTCGCCTTAAGCGCAGACGTGCCGGCGAGCGTAAGTACGGCCCAGGCGGCTAGGGCCGCCGTAATCCCTACTGGCGTGATGAACGCGCCGACACCAACAACGAAAAGCGAAATGGTGCAGAGGCGCGCGGCCCGCCTGGCATCCCAGTTCCGGCAGGATAGATCGGCCGGGACCTGCAGTTCAGCAGCCCGAGCAAGGGCGGGGCCGCGGGCCCGGGCAACCGCCCGGTCCACCTCAATTTCGGTTGCAAGCGCCAGGACCACCGGTCCAAGGGCAGCCTCGAGTTCGGGCCGCATTCCTTCGAAGCGCTCTGGACGGGCCGTGGCCACCGCGGTAACGGTCCCCATGCGGCGCCACGGCACCGAGCCGAGGGCGAGGCAGCGTGCCGCCCCCACTGCATCGATGAGATCGGGAGGGGGCGGTGTGAAATCGAGGTCGGCGCGACCGGTTTGCCATTGCGTGCCCAGCGCGTCGAAGAGGTCGGTCTCGGCGACCATCCCGTGCGCCAGCAGGATCTCTCCGAGGCGCGCCTCTTCCCGCTGCTGCAAGGCGAGGGCCTTGACAAGATCGCCAGGCGCAAGCGCCCCGGTCGAGACAAGGTGCTGCCCGAGCGGAACCCGATCGGCGCTCGGGCGAGGGGGTGTCTCGCTGGATCGGGCTGCCTGGTCGTCCTTCGTTCCGGGCCCCTGCAGAACTCGGAGCCTGTCACGCAGGGGCGTGTGTGGTTCGGGAGCTATGGGACGCGACGGGAGAGGCGTCGTGGCGCTGAGTAGCCGCTTGATCGACCCCACGCCTCCCAGGACCGGCGGCACCTTAAACGGGAGAGGCTGACGGGTGGCCTTCGGGGCGGAGGAAACGCTTGATGACGTGCTCGGATGAAGGGCGCTTGGGGCGCGGCCTACCGGAGTGAGATCGCGCGTGGAGGTGCCAGCCACGGGCGTGCCCTTCATAGGGTCGGCGCGGCCTTTCGCGGCGCCCGTCGCTGACGGACCAATTCTGGAATCCCGTTCTTCGATTGCGCGTTTGACGGCATCGACACCCGAGCGCTCCCTGGGGCGCACGCCTGTGCGCTTGAAATCGAACCGTTCAACCACTCTGTCGGCCTTTCTGGCCTGAAGGGACATCTCAATGGGCTGTGCGCCACCCGCCGCATCTGCACCTGCCTCGGAGCGCATCGACGCCCCGCGCCGCCGTTGGAGTGCGACGGACAACCGCTGCGACAAACTGTGCCGGCCGTGAGTTAACAGCCGGTTAATGTTGACAAAGCTTTAACGGGAAGCGTGACGGGGGCGTCAGCCGGCTTCGACAGCAAGCGGCCCACCCATGGCCGTGACGAAGCGTTCGAAGAGGTAGGCGCTGTCCTGCGGTCCGGGGCTGGCCTCGGGGTGATACTGCACCGAAAAAACCGGGCGATCCTCCAGTCGGATGCCGCAGTTCGACCCATCGAACAACGAGACATGCGTCTCGACAACGCTGGCGGGCAGGGTCTGGCTGTCGACGGTAAAGCCGTGATTCATGGAAGTGATCTCAACCTTGCCGGTTTCCAGGTCCTTCACGGGGTGATTGGCGCCGTGATGACCGTGGTTCATCTTGATCGTGCTGGCACCCAAGGTCAGAGCGAGCATCTGATGGCCGAGGCAGATGCCAAAGACCGGGATGTCGGCGCGTTCGAGAACGCCCTCGATCATCGGCACGGCATAGGCGCCGGTCGCCGCGGGGTCGCCTGGACCGTTGGAAAGAAACAAGCCTTCGGGAGAATGGCCCAGCACATCGTCTGCCGAGGCGGTGGCCGGCAGCACGGTGACATCGCAACCGGCCGAGGCGAGGCAGCGCAGGATGTTGCGCTTGGCGCCATAGTCGATTGCGACAACCCGGCGGCCGGGGGCCACGCGCCGCACATAACCATCGGGCCACGCCCAGCGCATCTCATCCCACCGGTAGGATTGGGCGCAGGTCACCTCGCGCGCGAGGTCGAGCCCGGTGAGGCCGGGAAAGGCGCGTGCGGCCGCCACCAGATCTTCGATGTTGAAGTTGCCCTCGGGGTCGTGAGCGAGCGCGACATGGGGCGCCCCCTGCTGCCGAATGGCGCGTGTCAGACGGCGTGTGTCGAGACCGCCAATCCCGATCCGTCCTTGCCGCCTGAGCCAATTCGACAACGGCTCCGCCGCTCGCCAGTTTGAGGGGTCGCTGGGATCCCACTTCACCACCATGCCGGCGGCGGCAGGCTGCATGGACTCGTCGTCCTCGGCATTGACGCCGACATTGCCGATATGCGGGAAGGTAAAGGTGACGACCTGACCGGCATAGGAGGGATCGGTCATGATCTCCTGATAGCCGGTCATTGCGGTGTTGAAGCAGAGTTCAGCCGTTGTCTGCCCGGTGGCGCCGAACCCTCGTCCGTAGAACAGCGTGCCGTCGGCAAGGGCGAGGCAGGCGGTGGGGGAGGCGTGGCTCGGCATTTGGGTCCTGTGTGCGGCAAACGGCTCAGGCTTTAGGGGTGGCGGCGGGCAGCGTCAAGCGCCGGCTCTGCCAGGATTACTCCCACTTCTGCGGAGCGACCGCGGCTGCGTGCCGGCCACGCATGCCGGCCGGGTGCGGCGGTTGTCATGGCGGAGCGGCATCTATAACTAGCGCCGGCTAGAGATTCGCGAAAGGATCCTTCCCATGACGGAGATGAAGGCTCGGGTGACCGGCGCGCTCAAAGACGCGATGCGCGCGCGCGACGCGGTGCGGCTGTCGACGCTGCGTCTGATCAACGCCGCAATCAAGGACCGCGACATCGCTGCCCGTGGAGAGGGCGACACGGTTGGCGTCGGCGATGCCGAGGTGCTGCAGATCTTGGGCAAGATGGTCAAGCAGCGCCAGGAGAGCGCGCGCGCCTACGAAGAAGGCGGTCGACTGGAGTTGGCCGAGCAGGAGCGCGCGGAAATCGCGGTGATCGAGGAATTCCTGCCGCGTCAGCTCGCCAAGGACGAGGTCGATGCAGCCATCGGCGCCGCCATTTCGGAAACCGGAGCCGAGAGCATTCGCGATATGGGTCGCGTCATGGGCGCCCTCAAGGCGCGATACACGGGCCAGATGGATTTTGGCGCAGTCGGACCCCTCGTAAAGTCGCGGCTTGGCTAAGGCCCGGAGCCTTCGGGCGCCGCGATGATCTTTGGTGTTCGGCGGCCAGCCGATGGGCGGCTCCTAACGGGCCGTGCCTAGGTCGGTCCCCGGCGCGTCGCAAAGATGCTGCGTGCGGTCTGAGCGGCCGGCGCACAGGCACGCTTGGGGTCGAGAAGGGCTGGCCAGTCAAGGCCGTCTGGACCGAGGCGCGCAAGGGCTTCGGCCAAGGGTTCAGGCGCGGCAATGGCCTCCCTTACAAGGGCCTTGGCTTCCGCGCGTGGCATGTGGGCTGCAAGGGCAAAGCTGGCCGTCTCGGCCAGCGCGCCCTCGGTGGCGGCAAGGCGCGCGGCCATGGCGGCGGGGTCGGGCGCCAGGGTGTCCGCCAAGTCGCACGCGTGCCGGAGCGCCCCACCGGCGGCCAGGAGAGCTTGGGGCAGAAGTGCCCATTCCAGCGCCCATGCCACGCCGTCACGCTCTTCGACAGGTGAGGCCGCCGCTGGCGTGCCCGCCGTCAGCGTTGTGCAGAGGCGCGTAAGCGTCACCACAGCCTCGGCGCTCACAGGATTGGCCTTCTGCGGCATAGTGGAGGAGGCGCCACTCTTTCCCGCACGCGCCTCACCGATCTCTGTCCGGCCCATCAGGATCAGGTCGCCCGCCATTCGCCCAAGTCCGGCGACAAGGGACGTGAGCCAGGCCGCCAAGGCGAGCGGTCCTGAGCGGCCGGTGTGCCAGGGAGGGGCGTCGGCAAGGCCCAGCTCTTCGGCCATCCCCGCAGAAATGGCCGGGCCATGGGGCGCCACTGCGCTGTTGGCGCCCACTGCACCGCCGAATTGCACCTTGAGGAGGCGGGGCCGCAGCGCGGCGAGCCCCGTCTCAGCCTCGATCAGGGGCTGGGCCCAGGTCGCCACGCGCAGGCCGAAGGTCGTCGGAGCTGCAACCTGAGATCGGGTGCGTCCGGCCATGGGCGTGTCGGCATGGGCGATGCTCTGTGCCTCAAGCCGGTCGATCAGGGCCGCCAGGCGCGGCCCCATGATGCCAAGCGCGGCGCGATATTGCAGCACATGGGCAGTGTCGACGATGTCTTGGCTTGTCGCGCCCCAATGGAGGCCCTGGCCTAGGGCATCGGGGAGCGCGGCGCGCAAGGCGCCGACCAGGGCCGGAACCGGAACGCCATCGGACGCCGTGCCCAGGGCGAGGTCCTTCGGTGCAATCTCGATCGCCCCGAGCGCATCGGACAGACCGTCGCCATCCGGAATGATCCCGAGCCGCCCCTGGACCCGCGCGAGCGCCGCCTCAACGCGCACCATCGCCGCCACGTGCGCGGCGTCGCTCAGGACAGTGGCAAGGTCGGGATCGCCAAAGAGGGCGCCGTGGAGCGGGTTGGTCTGCAGGTTCACCGGCATGGCGGGAAGGCCCGGTTCGGCCCGACCGCAGCGGCTTGGGCCTTGGGCAGCTTGGTCACACGATAGCGGCGGCTGTTTTGGCGCGCATCTCGTCTTCGCTCACTTCAGGAGCAAGCTCGACGATCTTGAGACCGCCATCGACAACATCAAGGACCCCCAGATTCGTAATGATCCGGTCGACGACCCCCGCCCCGGTGAGCGGAAGGGTGCACTCCTTGAGCAGCTTCGTCTCACCCTTCTTGTTGGTGTGATCCATCACGACGATGACGCGGCCGACCCCGGCCACAAGATCCATCGCGCCGCCCATGCCCTTGATGAGCTTGCCGGGGATCATCCAGTTGGCCAGATCGCCGTTCTCGGCCACTTCCATGGCGCCCAGGATTGCCGCTGCAATCTTGCCGCCGCGGATCATCCCGAAGGATGTCGCACTGTCGAAATAGGCGGTGCGGTCCATCTCGGTGATGGTCTGCTTGCCCGCATTGATCAGGTCGGGATCTTCCTCGCCCTCATAAGGGAACGGACCCATGCCAAGCATGCCGTTCTCGGATTGCAGCGTGATGTCCTTGTCGCCGGTATAGTTCGCAACGAGTGTCGGGATGCCGATCCCGAGGTTCACATACATCCCGTCTTCGAGCTCGGCAGCGGCCCGTTCGGCCATTTGGTTGCGGTCCCAGGGCATGGGGGTCTCCTGAGGCTGAAGGTCCGGGGTTAGGCTGCGCGGGCGCGGGTGGTGCGCTGCTCGATCCGCTTTTCATGCTCGCCCTGGATCAGACGGTGCACATAGATGCCGGGCAAGTGGATGTTATCGGGGTCGAGGGTTCCGACGGGGACAATCTCTTCGACCTCCATGACGCAGGTCTTCCCGCACATGGCTGCGGGTGGGTTAAAGTTCCGGGCGGTCTTGCGGAAGATGCAATTGCCGGTCTCGTCGGCTTTCCAGGCCTTGACGATGGACAAGTCCGCAAAGATCCCGCGCTCCAGTACATAGGTCTGGCCGTCGAAGTCTTTGTGCTCCTTGCCCTCGGCGACCTGGGTGCCGACGCCGGTCTTGGTGTAGAAGCCCGGGATGCCCGCGCCGCCGGCCCGCATGCGCTCGGCGAGCGTCCCTTGCGGGTTGAACTCGATCTCCAGCTCGCCCGAGAGATATTGCTGCATGAAGAGGTCGTTTTCGCCCACATAGGACGACATCATCTTCTTCACCTGCTTGGTTTGGAGCAGGAGGCCTAGGCCGAAATCATCGACCCCGGCATTGTTCGAGGCGATGGTGAGGTTGGTCGTGCCGGCATCGCGAATGGCAGCGATCAGAATTTCCGGGATCCCGCAGAGGCCGAAGCCGCCGGCGGCGATGGTCATGCCGTCGAACAACAGTCCGTCGAGCGCCTCCGCCGCACTACCGTAGATCTTCTGCATGGGTCCCTCCGTCGGCTATCGTCGCGGCGCATTTGCCCCCGGGGGAGACGGTAAGTCAATTGGGCAGCGCCGGTGGGGATGCCGAGCAGGCTGCGGGCGCAGAGGTCATTGGTTTTCGGCCATCGGAGCCGGATAGCGCAGGCGCGCTTATGGCTCGGCCTCCATCTCGGCGTATGTCTGTTTGGCGAGCTTCAGCGCGTGGTTGGCACGCGGGACGCCGGCATAGATCGCGACATGCTGAAACGCCTCGATCACGTCGGTCTGGGTCGCGCCCGTGCGCGCTGTGGCGCGGATGTGCATTGGGATCTCGTCGAAGTTGCCGAGAGCGGCGAGGAGCGCAAGCGTCAGCATCGAGCGGTCGCGGTCGGTAATGCCGTCGGACGCCCAGACATTGCCCCAGGCGGCTTCGGTGATGAGGGTCTGGAAGGCGGTGTCGAGCGGGGTCATCTGCGCTTCAGCGCGGTCGACATGTGCGTCGCCAAGGATGCGACGGCGGGTGGTCTGGCCAGTCGGGAAGCGGTCAGTCATGGGCGGGTCCTTTCGCGAGCTACGGGCCAGCTTCGTGTAGGTTCTGCCCCGGTGCAAGGTGAGCGCATGCAGAAAGCGCGACGCTTGCGGCGACCTTTCGCGGCCGGGTCAGGGCTGATGCGACAGCGCGACGCGCCACGGCGTGGAGCAGCGGATGGCGCCCAATGGGGCGGCGAACGTCCTGGTCCAGAACGTCACAAAAATATTGTACTTCAGAAACCTGTCGCGCAAACCTCAAGTGTTGCCTGAGCGCGCCGTGGCCCTCGACCGGCCTCCACGGCCCAGTTCGCCCAAACGTGACGAGGGGGTGTCACGAATCCCTTACAGCGTCATGCTGCAATGCAGAGACCGGAAACCGGGAACCGGGCGGGGGCCGAATGTATTCTCTCGAAGGAACCACGGCGCTGGTCGTGGGCATCGCTAACGACAACTCGATCGCCTACGGGTGCGCACGCGCCTTCCGCGATCAGGGCGCAAAGCTCGCGGTGACCTATCTCAACGACAAGGCAGAGCCATATGTGCGGCCGCTGGCTGAGGATCTCGGCGCCGAGATTATCCTGCCGCTCGACGTGCGCGATGACGCTCAGGCCGATGCCCTCTTTGCGGAGATCAAGGAGCGCTGGGGTCGGCTCGATACACTGTTGCACTCGATCGCCTTTGCCCCGCGCGACGACTTGCACGGCCGGGTGGTGGACAGTTCGGCCGCCGGCTTCGGCGTCGCGATGGATATCTCGGTGCATTCCTTCCTGCGGATGATCCGCCGGTCCGAGCCGCTGATGCCGAACGGCGGAACCTGCATGACCGTGTCGTTTCAGGGCTCTACCAAGGTCGTCGAGCACTACAACATGATGGGCCCGGTCAAAGCGGCGCTTGAGGCTGTGGTGCGCTATGCGGCGGCCGAGCTTGGGCCAAACGGTATCTCCGTGCACGCCCTGTCGCCCGGCCCACTGAAGACCCGCGCGGCCAGCGGCATCGCCGAGTTCGACGAGTTGCTTGACGCGGCGGCCTCCCGCGCTCCCACCCACCACCTGGCGACCATCGAGGATGTCGGTGCCTATGCGGCCTTTTTGGCAAGCCGCGAGGCGTCGAATGTCACCGGTGGCATTCATCCCATAGACGGCGGTTACGGCATCGTCGGCTGATCCGACAGGCGCCGGCCCCAAACGCTGCGGCGAGACTAGGAGATACGATCATGGCGAAGGATACGGTGTTCAACCCGCTCTCGGGCGAGGGCAAAGACTTTGGCGCCCCGACGCTTCGATCGATCATGGATCAGCTGTCGGCAGAACCAGGCGAAGTGCTCGGCGCAATGGCCAACAGTCTGAGCGACGTTGCGACGACGATGGAGCTGCTGATGCAGTCGGTATCGCGCCAGTCGCACCACATATCGCGGACCCACGCGGACCGAGTCCGCAAGCACATGGACGAGCTTGCCGAGGTCGCGACGAGCTGGGGCGGAAGCCAGAAGGAGGCGCTTCCCAACTATCTCCAGGATGCTGTTCGCCGCTTTGTGTTCACGCTCGATGTTTTGCGCGAGCGTGGCGACATCTTTCTTGAGCACGAGGCGGCCGGGTGCCCGCCGGTTCTGATCTACGACTACGAGGTGATCATCAGCGGCAAGACCCTTCCGCGGCCCTGCAATTATGATCTCTTGCGGATCATCCCGCCCGCCGACATGTCGGTCATCGATGTCAAGCGACCCTACATCATTATCGATCCCCGTGCGGGACATGGCGGCGGGATCGGCGGGTTCAAGAGCGACAGCCAGGTTGGCGTTGCGCTGCTGAAAGGGCATCCGGTCTACTTCGTGAGCTTCAGCCACATGCCGGAACCCGGACAGACCCTTGCCGATGTCGCGGCGGCCGAGGCCGAGTTTGTCCGCGAGGTACAGCGTCGCCATCCCAAGAGCCACAAGCCTGTGGTCACAGGCAATTGCCAGGGCGGTTGGGCGACGCTTCTGTTGGCCGCGACCAACCCCGACCTGACCGGCCCGATCGTGCTGAACGGGTCGCCGGTTCAGCCCTGGGGGGGCGAGATCGGCAAGAACCCGATGCGCTACAATGGCGGTCTCATCGGTGGCACCTACCAGCCGATGCTTTGGTCCGACCTCGGAGGCGGCGTGTTCGACGGCGCCCACCTGGTGATGAATTTCGAGCAGCTGAACCCCAGCCGCAACTACTTCAGCAAGTACTATGATGTCTTCGAAAATCCCGAGGGCATCCGCCAGCGCTTTCTTGGATTTGAGCGCTGGTGGGGCGGCTTCTTCATGCTCAACGAGGCTGAGATCCGCTGGATCGTCGAACAACTCTTCGTCGGCAACCGGCTGGTCAAGCATCAGGCGCAGCTCGAGCCCGGCCGCACGATCGACATCAAGGCCGTCAAGGCGCCGGTGATTGTCTTCACCAGCGACGGCGACAACATCACTCCACCGCAGCAGGCCCTGAACTGGATCGTCGACAGCTATTCCGACGAGAACGAGGTGAAGGTCCGCGGCCAGCGCATCGTCTATATGATCCACGAGCAGGTCGGCCATCTTGGGATCTTCGTGTCCGCCAAGATTGCAAAGAAAGAGCACACCGAGGTCGCCTCGGTGATGAAGACGATCGAGGCGCTGGCCCCCGGCCTCTACGAGATGATGATCGAAGAGGAGACCGGCGAGGGACACGAGAAGTCCTTTGTGGTGAGTTTTGCCGAGCGGAGCTTCGAGGATCTCCGGCAGATCGATGATGGGCGCGTAGAGGAAGGCGGCCATGCCGGCGTCGCACGGCTGTCGGAACTCCAGGCCGAGATGTACGACATCGCGCTGCGCCCGATGGTGAGGGCGATGGTGAACCCGGCCTTTTCCGAGGCAATGCGGTCATTTCATCCGCTGCGGGTCCAGCGGTCCGCCATGTCAAGCCACAACCCTATGACGTCGGTGATCCAGACCTGGATGCATGCGTTGCCAGAGATGCCGGCGGTGTCCAGCGACAATCCCTACAAAAAGGCCGAGAAGCTCTGGGCGGGCATCATCGAGCAGCAGCTCGATCTTTATCGCGATGTGCGCGACGCAATGTACGAGGCCTCGTTCCTCGCGCTCTGGACGAACCCATTCGCCATGGCGTTTGGCAAGCCGATGGCGGTCGGTCGGACGCTGATGTCAGACGCCGAACTGCGCACCGTGCCCGAGGTGCAGTCGGCATTGGCCAATGCCGAAACCGGTGGCTTCGTCGAGGCTGTCATCCGGATGCTTGTTATGATCGCCGACAGTCGCGGCAGCGTCCGGCGGGACAGATTGGAGCGCTCGGCCACGGTGCTGACGCAAGACAAGCCGTTCTCCGACTTGGACATGGATGAACGGTCGCGGATCATCCATGAGCAGACGCTCGTCGTCACGTTCGACCCGGAGCGTGCCATCGAGAGCTTGCCGAAGCTCCTTCGAACCAAGACGGATCGGCGCAAGGCCCTCGACGTGGTGCAGTACATTCCGGGCCGGATTGATGAGATGGCGCCGAACACGCTGGACTTGCTTCAGCGCTTCCACGCGGTGCTGGATCTGCCTCCAATGACGCAGGACATCCTGGACGATCCGCTGAGTGACCAACCGGCAGGATAGCGGCGGCCTCCGGAGAGGCAAAGAAACGGGAGACGCGCGATGCCCCACGTGATGACTGTCAACTCCGGGTCGTCGTCGCTCAAATTCGGCCTCTTCGCGTTGGGGCCTGGTGACCCTGCACCGTTGTGCACCGGGCTGATTGAGCGGATCGGGAGTAGCGGCGCGCGCGTGCACGCCAAGAGTGCCACGGGCGAACCACTCCTGGATCAGGACGCGCAGACAATCCCGAACCATGCGGATGCGCTCGACCGGGTTCTGAGCTTCGTAGCCGGGCGGTTTCCAGGGGCCGAGATCGCTTGCGTCGGGCACCGCGTTGTCCATGGCGGGCCTGAACGCGATGCGCCGCTTGAGTTGAGTGCAGAGACACTGCAGGAGCTTGAGCGTTACGCGCCCTTTGCCCCTTTGCATCAACCGGCCAATCTGGCCGGGGTGCGGGCGGCGATGTCGCGCTTTCCGCACGCCGCGCAGGTCGCCTGCTTCGACACGGCCTTTCACCGCCATCACCCGTGGGAGAACGACACGTTCGCGCTCCCGAGAGACCTCTATGACAAGGGCGTGCGCCGCTACGGGTTTCACGGCCTGTCCTATGACTATATCGCGGGGCACCTTCTGCAGGCGGCGCCGCTTCTCCATGCGGGCCGGGTGATCGTTGCGCATCTGGGGAACGGAGCGTCGATGTGCGGAATGCTCGGTGGGCGCTCGGTGGGCTCAACCATGGGGTTCTCGGCGCTCGACGGGTTGCCCATGGGCACGCGGTGCGGGCAGCTCGATCCCGGGGTCGTCCTCTACCTTATGGAGCAGGAAGGGATGGGCGCATCCGAGATCTCGGACCTGCTTTACAAGAAGTCGGGGCTCTTGGGGCTGTCGGGCCTGTCAAACGACATGCGCACCCTCGAAGCGGCCGGCACGCAAGAGGCGCGCCAGGCCATCCGATACTTCACGTTCCGTATCCGACGCGAGCTTGGCGCGTTGGCGGCGGTACTTGGCGGCCTCGACGCTGTGGTCTTCACTGGCGGGATCGGCGAGAATTCGGCGCATGTGCGTGCTGAGGTGTGCGCGGGGATGGCTTGGATCGGACTTGAGGTCGATCCCGATGCCAACGCGGCCAATATGGGCGAGATCTCCAGCGGTCTGAGCCGCGTACGGGTTCTGGTGATCCCGACCAACGAGGAACTGGTGATCGCGCGCGCGGCGGCCAAGACGGCGCGGGCCCGGGAAACGGAGACGGCGTGACATGATGGACACCGCGATCAAGGCAGAAGCGGCGGCAGAGATGATCCCCGACGGGGCCATTCTGCATATCGGAGGGTTCATGGGCGTGGGCTCGCCCCACAGGCTGATCGATGCGATGGTGGCGCGGGGACTGAAAAACCTCACCGTCATTGCCAACGATACGGCCATGCCGGGCAAGGGGATCGGCAAGCTGATCAGTTGCGGCGCCGTGTCCCGTGCTATTGTGAGCCATATCGGCCTGAACCCCGAGACGCAGCAAAAGATGATCGCTGGGGAGTGCGATGTCGATCTGGTACCCCAGGGCACCCTGGTGGAGCGCATCCGTGCGGCTGGTGTGGGCCTCGGCGGCGTGCTGACGCGAACCGGCGTCGGGACCACGGTTGAAGAGGGCAAGCAAGTGGTCGAGGTCGATGGTGAGCGCTTCCTGCTGGAGACGCCGCTACATGCAGACTTCGCCCTGATCGCCGCGCGTCAGGCAGACTATGTCGGCAACCTCGAATACACGCTTACAGCGCACAACTTTAATCCCATCATGGCGCTGGCGGCCGATACCGTGATCGCCGAGCCCGAGCATATTGTGCCCGTCGGTGTGATCTCGCCCGACAGCGTCAAGACGCCGGGCATTCTGGTGGACCACATGCTTGAAAGGGCCGCGTGATGGCGGATGGCGCAGTGGAAAAGATGGACCCCAAGGAGGTGATCGCCCGGCGGGTGGCGCTTGAGGTGCGGCAGGGGATGCTCGTGAACCTCGGGATTGGCCTGCCGAGCATGGTGGCAAACTACATCGCCTCCGATGCAGGCGTGTTCTTCCAGGCAGAGAATGGGGTGATCGGCCTTGGCGCGCGTCCTCCGGAGGGTATGGAAGACGTCAACCTCACTGATGCGGGCGGCGGCTTTGTGACGGCCGTGCCGGGGGCTGCGTCGATCGACAGTGCGATGAGCTTCGGCCTGATCCGCGGCGGGCATCTGGACATGACGGTGCTGGGCGGGCTGCAGGTGGACGCGCGCGGCTATCTCGCAAACTGGATGATCCCCGGCAAGATGGTGCCCGGCATGGGCGGCGCGATGGACCTGGTGGCTGGCGCAAAGCGTGTGATCGTCGCGATGACCCACACGGCCAAGGGCAACGCCAAGATCGTGCCGGAATGCACGTTGCCCCTCACCGCCGTGCGCAAGGTCAGTCTGATCGTGACGGAAATGGCGGTGATCGAACCGGTCGAGGACGGTCTGGCATTGTGCGAGCGCGGGCCAGGCGTGCCCATCAACGACGTTTTGGCCGCGACGGCGGCTCCTTTGATCGTGCCGGACGATGTGCCGGAAATGGAACTGGCCTAGGGCGTTGGATGGGCCCTGCGGTTAGCTTGACACCTCGGCGCAGAGGCTTCTACTGGCGTGACCGTTGGAGGTCACGTCGTGCCTGCATCCCGAGTTCTGTTTCCTTACACAGGCGATAGCGTTGGCGGGTCTCACGTCTCGTCGCTCTTGCTCGCGCAAGGGCTGCGCGCGCGGGGCCACGACGTGACACTGGGGTTGCATCAGGCTGGAGGCCCACTGTCAGACTACCTGCTTCAGGCGGGAGAGACATGGATCTCGCTCCCCGAGATTTCCAAGCCGCCGCGCATGCGGGCGCCGTGGAAGCAATGGCTCCGCCGGCGTCGGGCGTGCGCGCGGCTCGACCCCTTTCTGCGTACAGCTGGATTCGGCATCGTCCACACGCATGACATGCGGAACCACCAGATTTGGAACGCGGCTGTGATGCGCGGTGCGGCCAAACACATCTGGCACCAGAGAACGCCCGCGCCGGGCAAGCACATGACGGACTATGCCGGGCGCGCTGCCGCGGTCCTGACGGTCTCGCATTTCACAAAGTCGAGCCTGACGCGCGCGCTCCAGCCAAAGGCACGTGTCATCTACAACCCGTTCCTCGAGCAAGAGAAGGCCAGTGCCGCGGCACGTGATGCTCTCTGCGCCGAGCTTGGCGTCGCGCCCGGCACGCCAGTTGTGGGCTTTGTGGGAAACTTCTCCGAGCGAAAGCGGCCCGAGCTATTCGTCGGGATGGCCGGCCGTGTCGGCAGTACCGTCTCGCCGGTTGTGTTCTGTACGTTCGGGGCGCCGCTCGAGCCCCTTGCCGCCAGCGTGCGCAGTCGGGCCGAGGCTCTGGCCTTGACGGACCGGCTGCACGTGATGGGGCAGCGCTTTCCCTTCGGCCCCTACATGGCCGGGTTGAGCGTGCTGGTTGCGCGCGCGCGGCGCGAGGCGCTGGGCCGCACCCTGATCGAAGCTTGCTTTGCGGGCGTGCCGGTCGCGGCGACCGACGAAGGCGGCAACCCCGAAATCATCCGTAATGGCGAGACGGGCTGGCTGATGCCTGCCGACGATGCCGATGCCTTTGCCCGGACGGTGACCGGTGTCCTGGCGGACCCAGATGGCGTGGCCCGGGTTTGCACCAAGGCGCAGGCGTTTGCGCGAGACACGTTTTCCCTAGAGCTGCACCTCGACTGGATCGAGGGTGTGGACGCTGAGGTCGCGGGACAGGAGGCCGGCCCTGCGCCGTAACCGCTCGTGCCAATCCATCTCGATGACGGGTCGAGCAAGGCGCGCGGCACGACGGCGCAGGGCCCGGGTCCGGGCCGCCAGGGAGGGAAGCCCGGTTTCGTGGGTCTCCACCAAGATATAGTCGATACGATCGAGCACAGGATGGTCGAGAAGCCGTTCCAGAAGCTCGACTTCGCCCCCCTCGATGTCGATCTTCAGAAGCCAGATGTCGGTGTCCAGGCCCTCGGCGAAGGCGCGGAAATCCACGACATCTACCTCCGCACTGGCCGACTTCTGGACGTTCGTCTTCTCGGGCAGGAGCGTGGAGGCGAGCGACGCTTTGGTCGGATCGTCTCCGAATTTCGTCGACCTGTAGATCGGCATGCGCCCCGCGGCCGCGCCCGCCGCGGCCTCGACGATCTCAACGTTGTCGCACCCGGCCAGGTTTTCGCGGAGCAGGGCGGCGGTCCATGGGTCCGGCTCGAAGGCGTACACCTTTGCGGCGCGGTCAGCTAACATGGTGGTGTATTCGCCAGCATTGGCGCCCAGATCGATGCAGACGCGTCCGCCGGCGGCCGCAAGGGCGGCGTCGAAGGCGGTTTCGACCTCGGCGCGCCGCGTGGCGCCGAGTTTCTTTGTGTGGTGCGCGCCCCGGCGACCGGGCACGCCGGACAGGATCTGGTACTTCAATCGCCGGAGCCGGCCGACACCCTCTGCCACGTTGCGCGCTCCTTGCGCTGCCAAGCCGAAAGAGGCGCGCATGGAGAGGGCGCGCGCTTTTGGTCTGCGCTACCATGCCCGCCGGTGGTGGTGAACCGTGTTCCGCGTGCGCTTGAAGGGCTGCACCGTCAGCGCGCACACAGAAGCACGCGCGCTTGGGTCCGCTAGGTGCCGAGGACCTTTGCCTTCTGGGCGGCGAATTCCTCTTCGCTCAGGATACCCTTCTCCTTTAGAGCGGCCAGCCGCTCAAGCTCGTCGGCGCTGGAGACATGGGCGACCGACCGGATGTAATCGCGCTGCGCGTCCTCCATCTTGGCGAGGGCCTCGGCATTGTGCTCCTGCATCTTGTCGCCCCGGATGATCAGGTAGGCCAACACGCCCAGCCACGGGATCAGGATGACGAAGCCGACCCAGATCGCCTTGGCGATACCGTTGAGGTCTTTCGAGCGAAAGATGTCGGCGACAACCGAGATCATCACCCAGAACCACGCCACCATCAGGAACAGCCAGAAGATCGACCAGACGATGTCGAAGAAACCGATGCTCTCTTCCATAATGCCTCCAATATCTTGCAAGCACGGCCATCCCGCGCGCCCCGACTATGGCAGGCGCTCTGTAACGTTCCGGTCACAGGAGCGGGGCGGGCAGGTTTGGAGGCTGTGAAGGGGCGAGATTCTAGGCGCGCGCTTGCGCAACGTCCTGCTGCGCAGTGTCGCTAGGCCGGGCCTCTCTTGGTCTGAGAACGGCAAGGGCAAGCAGAAGGAGTGCCGAGGCGGCGATCCCTGCGCCGGTCACTGGGGCAACCAGGCCCTCGGCCGCACCACGGGCATTTTGCACAAGGCCGGTCCCGCCAGCGATCCAGCCAAGCACGAGAAGCGGGAGCGCGGCAGCCTGCCGTCCTCTCAGTTCGAGTTCGGGGAGGAGAAGCGCCATCGCGATCCCGTAGAGCGCCAGATCGTAGTCATAGAGGTACGGGACAAGCAGCGGCGTCGCCAGGAGCGCAATGGCAAGGGCCGGGCGCAGGGGCCAACGCCGGGCAACCCAGACCAGAGCGGCGAGCGTGCAAAGCGTGGTTCCAAGCTGCGCGGTCATGGCCACAGAAGCCTCCACGCCGAAGGAGGTCAGCGTGGCAAAGACCGATGCCATGCGAAAGTTCAGGTAGGCGCCGCCCTCAAGTTGTGAGCCAGCAACGCCAATGGCGTCGAAGAACGCGACCCACACCTCGGTGCCGAGAGCAACCGTGGCGGCAAGGCACGCCATCAGGGCAGTTCCCAGCGCCACGAGAAGGGCGCGGACGCGGACCGCGGCCAGAGCCCACAGGCCGAGGCCGAGCGCGACATGGGGCTTGATCACCAAAAGGCCGAGCGGAATGCCCGCCCGACCGGATCGGCCCCTGAGCAGGGCGAGGCAGGTGAGCCCGATAAGGCCCGCTGTCAGGCATCCATTCTGCCCATTCCGTAGCGCCATCATCGCCGCGGGCAGGGCGCCAAGCAGCGCAAGCCCCGTCATTGGCCCTGCGAGACGCAACATTGTCCAAAGGTAGAGCGCCAACGAGGCGCCGGTGAAGAGCAGGAACGCCAGGTTCCTGTCAAGCGCGCCGAAGGGGGCGATAAGGAGGTCGAAGGGTGGGGGATAGGTCCACGTCATGTGCTCGGGCACCCCGCCCATCTCGTGCTGTGCGGCGAGCATAGCGTCGAGATCGTAGGCCTCGGTCACACGACCCTCAAGCGCAAGCTGGGCGACCACGTGGAACATGTCGAAGTCAACATGCTCCGAGCCGCTGAGGCCCGGCAGGCTTTGAAGCCCCATCAGCTCGAATGCAATCGCGGCGAGCATCGCGACGACCGACAATCCGGCAAGCGCGTACACGGTCGCGGGCTTCAGCCCGAAAATCGTGTCGCTGGACATGCTGCGCCTCCCGTCCCGAACGCCGTACCGGTTGCGATGCCGCGTGGCTTTGGCGAAAACGGGGCAAAACCGGGCCGCCGGGTCGACGAAGTTTTGGGAAAGGCCCGAATGTTGCCCTTTGGTGCGCGTCATGGGCCCGGCCATGTCCGCTGGACCACCAACAAGAAAAGGGGGGCCGTGGCCCCCCCCTTCGAACGTTCGCCGCAAGGGTACCGTCAGACCAGGAAATCGTCAGGCGTCAGATCGCTCAGCGTGTTGGTCAGCAGATAGTCGACAAGCCGCACCGAGTCTCCGCCCGAGAACCCCAGAATAGCGTCATTGCCATCTGCGACTGGCGTAATCGAGGCGACCGAGGCGAACCCATAGGCCGTGACGTCGATGATGTCGTCGGTGATGGCCCCGGTATCTTCGAAGCCAAAGACCAGATCCTCGACCGTCCCCGCCGACGGAGCAAAGACAAGCGTGTCGGCGCCAGCTCCGCCGCGATACTCGTCGACGCCATTGCCACCCTCGAGAGTGTCGTTGCCGCCGCCGCCATCGAGCGTGTCGTTGCCGTCCGCCCCGATCAGCGTGTCCTGTGCCGCGCCGCCTTGCAGGTCGTCGGAGCTGCCGCCGCCTGCGAGCCGGTCTTTGCCGCCGCCGCCCAGAAGCGTGTCGGAGCCGCTGCCGCCGACGAGACGGTCGTTGGCCCCGCCGCCGTCGAGAAGGTCGTTGCCGGCATTGCCTTCAAGCCGATCCCGGTCGTTGCCGCCCTCGATCGTATCGTTTTCGGTGCCGCCAAGGATCGTGTCACGACCATTGCCACCGTCGAGGGAGTCCTCGCCCGCGTCGCCGGAAATCTCGTCGTTGCCATTGCCGCCCTCGACCGTGTCGTTGCCGTCGCCGCCCTCGATCGTGTCGCGACCACCTGCGCCATTGATCTCATCGGCCCCGCCATTGCCGGAGAGCACATTGTCCCCGTTGTTGCCGCTGATCGTATCGTCGCCGTCGCCGCCGGCCGCATTCTCGATATTGAAAAGTGCGTCTTCGGTCGAGTCGCCCTCGAGCGACGCCGTGCCTTGCACGAGATCGATCCGTGCGTCCAAGGCCGTGGACGAAAAGCTAACCGTGTCGCTGCCGATGCCGCCATCGAGAAGGTTCCCGCCACCGGTGCTTTCCAGCAGGTCGTCGCCGGAGCCACCGAGCGCCACGTCATCCGTCTGGGATGCTGTGTCCAGCGTGTCGTTGCCGATGCCGCCGGTCAGCACGTCAAATCCGGCACCGGAATACAGCTCGTCATCGCCGAACCCGCCATCGATCATGTTAGACCCGGCGTTGCCGCGCAGGACATCGGCGTAGCGGGAGCCTTCGACGTGCTCGAGGTCGATCAGGACGTCGTTGCCAGCACCAACGGTATTCTGAAACCCGAGGCTCAGGTTGACGACCACGCCCGCGTGCGCCGTGGCATAGCTGACCGTGTCCTCGCCCGTGCCACCATCGATCGTGTCATCGTCCTCACCGCCATCGAGGAAATCATCTCCCGTCTGGCCGCGCAGATCGTCGTTTCCGTCGCCCCCGAGGATGATGTCGTTGCCGCCGGACACACCGGCGAGCGAGCCGAAGCGAACCTCGCCGTAAAGGCGGTCGCCACCTGCACCACCCACGATCAAGTCGTCGCCACCGACGATTATGTTGTCGACGTCGCTGACCCGGTTGTAAACATCGCCGCCTACATCGTCGGTCCCGTATCCGCCGTAGATCTCATCGTTGCCGCCGGTGATCGTAAACTCACCCGTCGGCACCGGAGCATTGAGAGTATAGACATCGCCGCCGATGTCCCCCGCTTCCTCGGCAGAGATGACGTCGTCGCCGCCATTCACGGTGCCGCCGTTGTAGACGCGCACGTCGCCGGCAATCTGTGGGGAGAACGAGGCATCGCCCTGGATCGTGTCTTCGCCGCCGTTCACTGTCCCGTTGTTGAGGATGTAGACGTCGCCGGTGGCCCAGGATGAGGCGCTGGTGGACCCCGAGATGTCAATCAGGTCGTTGCCGCCGTTGAGAGTGACGCTTGGGCTGCTGGGGCGATCCATCTCCCAGGCGTCACCCGAGACGCGGGCGAATTCCTCGGTATCGGTGGTGTTGAAGGTGTCGTCGCCGCCGTTATAGGTGACGGGGAAGCCAAAGCTGCCGGTTTGGCCCGTGAGGTTCCACACATCACCGGCGAGTTCCACATCGTTGTCGACGCCGTCAAAGGTATCGTTCCCGCCGTTGTTGGTGTTCGTTGATCCCACGAGGGTCAGGAAGACATTGTTGAGGTCGTCACCGAAGATCCGGTTGGTGCCGGTCGGGGTGATGCCGTCTTCGTCAAGATCGCTTAGGTCAAAGAAGTCGTCGCCTTCAAGGGCCACGCCGAGCAAGCTGAATTCGCCGTTGTCGATCGAGGACAGGTCAGCATTTGATGTCAAACTGAGGCCGGTAATTTCGATCTCGTCATCGCTGGGATCGTTGGCAACGGAGTCGTTGCCCACATCGATTCCGATCGTCTGAATCGTTCCAGAGGAAAGATCGTTACCGTTGTGGACAAAGCCGGTACCCTCAACCGTAACGCGATTGGACGGCGTCAGGAAATCGTAGCTGATTGACGATTGCAGCACGGGTGCCCCACTGCGCGACATATCAATCGCAGTGAAGTCGATAACGCTGGGTGCTGTGAAGTTAATAGTGGCCATTGTCGGGCCCCCCATGACTTGGGTTGATTGCTGCATCCCGCGTGGCGGAAGCGTTCGCAAGGCCGGTCAATGCAACCGGCTCAGAGCGTCAGTAGCCCCACGACACTAAATCCGTCGATCCAGCCGCTCAAGCGCACGTTGCAATGGATGAATTGCAACTGTTTAATTCACGCGGTGGTCACCGGTAATTTCCCGTGAATTATACGGAGGAGTGGGGCAACGCAATGAGTGGCAGCCAGCGTTCACAGTGGATTTAGGGGAAATATATAGACTTTACAGGCACTAGCCGGCGCGCGCGAGGCGTGATTGGGCGGTGTGCAAGAATTGGCGCATGAGCTGACCCGGCCCCTGAGCCCCGGCTTGTGAGGGGGGTTCAACGGAATGTAAACTCTCTGGTCAGACGGAAGCAGGCCGAGGGAACACTGGCGCTTCCTTGGTCGCTTGCGCGCTCCCTGGATTGCAAGCATTCCCTACTTCACCAATTGATTTAGCTAAGGGAAATTGATCAATCTTGGGTAGATTGGGTTTGGATTGCTTTTGGACACTTGAGGCATCGCATTGGGCCAGCAGATTTCATTCGCGCCATGTCAGTCCAAATCTTACGGGGCGCGCAGGCGTAGCGCATTAGGGCCGACGCACTGTCGCTCGCTCAGAGTGAAGTCTCGGAAATTGCAGCACGGCTCCATCCGTGGCCGCCATTTCCGCGTTGCCCTTTCCAACGGTGAATTCGACTTCGAGACGCTGCGCAAAATCGACCAATGCCGCCAGAAAGCACACCGCGCATCCAGCCATCGACGCCCGTGCCTCGCCGGTAGGGGCCCGCCACGCCGGCGCTCCCGGGCGCGATGGTGATTAATGAGTGGCCCGCGCGGCAACACGCATACCGGGCGCACAGCAAGCCGGCCGGAAAGCTCTTAGAGCGTGGCCGAGGTCGGGCTCTGACAGCACCCGGTGCGACGCCCCCCAGGTGACCGCTACGTGGCTGCGCCCATGACCCGACTGCTACGCACCATGGCCCGACCCCTCGGTGGTCGAACCGTAAACAGACACGCAGAACCCTCCCGTAACGTCCTAACGTGATCGACAGCGCCGCCAGAGGTCGCCGGTGTCTCCCATCTACGGAGCCGCCTGCGCGAGGGCGGCGGACCGGAGCGTCGGCGTGGGATCGGTTTCACACCCGGTTGGTAAACGCAGGGTGACCTCCAACCCGGGGTGGCGTGGGCGCAGGCCAATGCTGCCGCCATGGCCCTCGGCGATGGCAGCGGCGATGGGCAATCCAAGGCCGCTGCCCGATGTCGGAGAGAGCTGCGAAAAGCGTTCGACGGCCTTTGGAATGTCGCGGACCTCCATGCCGCGCCCATCGTCTTCAACGCTGAGCGCGATCTCGGATCCTCGCCGATCAACGCTGATCGAGATGTGGCTGAGGCTCGGCCCACCATGGACCTTTGCATTGTCGACCAGATTGGCGATCGCCTCGCGCAAAAGGGTCGGATCGCAGATGATCTCACCGGCCTGACCCCCGTCGCGCAACGCAACCGATACGTCATCTCCAACGGCCGCCTGCCATCCCGGCACCCAGTCGCGAAGGCTTGCGCCAAGATCAATCCGCTCCCTTTGCGAGTCGGGGCTCAGCGCCTTTGCCCGCTCGATGGTCAGGAGCTTCTGCGTGAGATCCGCCGTTTCGCGTGCGGCCTTGAGCATGTCTTCGGATCGGGCGCGCGCTTCCTGCACGTTGGGTGCCCGGTGCACAGCATCGGCCAGTGCCAGCAGGCCGGCGATCGGGTTTCTCAGCTGGTGCGCGGCGTTCGAGATGAACTCCGACTGCGCGGTCATGCTGCGCGACACCTGGTCAAAAAGGCGGTTGAGCGTTTCGACAATACCGCGCACTTCTTCTGGCACAGGGCGTCGGATCGACGAAAGATCATCGCTTGACCGCAACTCTATCGCCTCTTCCAGGTCGAGGAGCGGCCGCAGGCCGAGCCGCACCCCGAACCACACGATCAGACCGACGCAGGTGGTGAGCAGGGCGATAACGAGCAGCGAGCGCAGGACGAGCTGGCGCACGAACGCCGAGCGCACGGAGGAATCCTGCCAGACGGTCGTGGTGAAGATACCGGCAAAGCCGTCGATCTGCGTGCGGGCCTGCAGCCGCACGCCGCTCACCGCCCGGCCGAGATAGGTGGCCTCGAAATATGTCGGCGCGCTGACGACGGTGTCGGAGCGGGGGATCCCGACCGGCGGCGTGGCATAGCCCGCAACGATCACGCCATCTGGAGCATAGACATGATAGTAGACACGTGCGCCAGAAGTGTCCGCGAGGATCTGCTCGGTGCGCGGCGACAGGGCGTCGCCGCCCGAGACAGCCACATCGTTTGCGACAGCGAGTGCGGCCGTCAGGAGGCTGCGGTCGAAGACGTCGGCCGCGGTTTCGCGCGCATTGCCCAATTGCCAAAGTCCGGCGGCCACCGAAACGACGAGCAACGGAAAGAGAATGATCAGGGTCAGGCGTGCCCTGAGAGACAGCGCTCCGCTCAAGGCGCGGCCCGTTCTATCGAATACCCGATCCCGCGCTGAACCCGGATTCGCACGCCGTAATCGCTCAGCCGCTTGCGCAGCCGTGAGACATAGACCTCGACCACCTTCTCATCGGTCTCGGTTCCTGCGCCGTAGACATGGTCGAGCAAGATCTTCTTTGACAGGGCGCGACCGTTGGCCTCGACCAAGGCAGCCAAGACCGCAAGCTCGCGCCGTGGAACGTCAAGCATCGATCCGTCGTGGCGAAGTTGGTAGGTCTCGAGGTCGAACTCCAGCGCGCCGAGCCGTGCGACGCGGCGGGGTGCGACGTCCTTCCGGCGCCCCAGGGCCCGGACGCGCGCTGCCAGTTCCTCCATCTCGAAGGGCTTGGCCAGATAATCGTCTGCTCCGGCATCGAGGCCGTTGACCCGATCCTCGGTGCGCGCACGGGCCGTCAAAAGGATAACCGGCCTGGGATCATTGCGCCGGCGCATCCCCTTGAGCAAATCGAGGCCGCTGGTCCCCGGTAGGTTGATATCGATGATCGCCAGATCGGCATGCTCCTGACGCAGGAAAACATCGGCATCCGCACCGTGGTGCAGCACGTCCACGGAATGCCCATCGTCCGTCAGACGATAGGCGATGCCTTTGGCAAGGCTGCGATTGTCTTCGACCAGTACAATGCGCATCGCGCTGTATCATTCTGTGCATGAAGGGTTCATGCAAGCTTCGTGAGGGATGGTATAGGTACGAACCGGGGACAGCTCCGGTATTCAGTGACCGCAGGCGCAACGCTCGTCTGCACTCCGGGAGGACAATATGACTGCATTCTCGACCACCCGTCGCATTGCGGCGGGCCTCGTTGCGGCGGCGTCTGCCACGTTCGCGACCCAGGCGTTTGCCGAGCTCGATCTGTCGGGCGAAACCGTGGAATGGGTGATCCCCTTCTCCGAAACGGGCGGGTCGGCCAAGTGGGCAAACTTCTACGCGCCGCTGCTGAGCGAAGCGCTGCCCGGCGAGCCCACGGTTGTGGTGAAATTCATGCCGGGCGCGGGCTCGACCAAGGGCGCAAACTGGTTTCAGGAGCAGGAATTTGGCGACAGCGAAGGCACGCTGATCTTCGGCTCGTCCGGCTCGACCCAGTTCCCCTATCTGCTCGACGATCCCCGCGTGCGCTATGAGTATGGCGACTGGAACGTCGTGCTCGCTTCGGGAACCGGCGGCGTTGCCTACCTGCCGCCCGATCTCGCCGGCACAATGGACGGCCTCGACGCGAGCGCCCTGCGCGACGTCGATTTCATCTATGGCAGCCAGGGGGCCACGCGGCTCGATCTCGTACCGCTATTGGCCTGGGAAATGCTCGGCCTCAAGGTTGAGCCGGTTTTCGGCATCAAGGGTCGCGGCGACGGTCGCCTGATGTTCGAGCGCGGCGAAGCCAACATCGACTACCAGACGTCGTCGTCGTTCCTTTCGGGCGTAACGCCGCTTGTTGAGGCGGGCACGGCCGTGCCGATGATGAGCTGGGGCGCGCTCGACGCCGACGGCAACATCGTGCGCGACCCTACGTTCCCCGACATGCCCACCTTCAAGGAGGTCTGCGAGGCCACCGAAGGCTGCGAGACGAGCGGCGAGCAGTGGGAAGCCTGGAAGGCCTTCTTCGTCGCAGGATTCCCGGCGCAGAAGATGGTGTTCCTGCCCGCCGGCGCGTCCGATGAAGCGATCGCGACCTACGAGGCCGCCTTCGAGGCGATCAAGGCCCGTGACGACTTTGCCGAGATTTCGCAGGCCCGTCTTGGCGTCTACCCACAGATGACCGGGGCTGAAGCGACCGGGGCCATGTCGGCTGCGACCGACGTGCCCGAAGCCGCCAAGTCCTTTGTGGTGGGCTGGCTCAGGGATCGCTACGGCGTCACGCTGAACTGATCCGGCGGCCCCGCCCACCTGTGCATCGGGTTCGCGCGCTCTAAGGTGCGCGGCCAATCGCGGGCGGGGCCATTCTTCTCCTTCCGAAGGACGATACGATGGACCTCTTGTCTGTGGCGCTTCCGGCGCTGGGCGAGGCCGCGACCCTCATTCTGCAACCGCTGGTGCTCGGCTACCTCGTGCTGGGTGTGGTCATGGGCCTCTGCATAGGGGTCTTCCCCGGCCTGGGCGGCATCGCCGGCCTCTCGCTCCTCCTGCCCTTCATGTTCGGGATGGACCCGATCCTGGGCCTTGCACTGATGATCGGCATGGTCGCAGTGGTGCCGACATCGGACACCTTCGCCTCGGTCCTGATGGGTATTCCAGGGTCCTCGGCCTCGCAGGCCACGGTGCTCGACGGATTTCCCATGGCCAAGAAGGGGGAAGCGGCGCGCGCTCTCTCCGCGGCCTTCGCGTCGTCGCTCTTCGGCGGATTGGTCGGTGCGACGTTCCTCACGCTCTTCGTGCTCGTCGCTCGCCCGATCGTGCTGGAGTTCCGAACGCCGGAACTCCTGATGATCACGATTTTCGGCCTGTCCATGGTCGGCATTCTCGCCGGCCGGGTGGCGCTCAAGGGGATCGCCGCGGCCGGCCTCGGCATGATGATTGGCACGATCGGCGAGGGCGACAGCGCGGGCGAGCTGCGCATGGCCACCTACGATCTGCCCTATCTCGTAGACGGGCTAAAGCTTGTGGTGGTGGGCCTGGGGATCTTCGCCATCCCCGAGATCGTCGCGCTCTTGCGCCAGGACCGGTCGATTTCCGACCGGGCACCGCTCGGCGGCGGCTGGCTCTCCGGCGTGCGCGACTGGTTTGCCAACATCTGGCTCTCGGTGCGCTGCTCGATCATCGGCGTGGTGGTCGGCGTCATCCCGGGCCTCGGAGGCTCGGTTGTCGACTGGATCGCCTATGGCCATTCGGTGCAGACCACCAAGGACAAGTCGAACTTCGGCTCGGGCGAAGTGCGTGGCGTGATCGGGCCCGAAAGCTCGAACAACGCCAAAGAGGGCGGGGGCCTTGTCCCGACACTCCTCTTCGGCATCCCCGGCTCAGGTTCGATGGCCATCTTCATCGGAGCCGTCGCGCTCCTTGGCTCAGGGCAGATCGAGGTCGGCCCCTCGATGCTGAAGAACAACCTCGACATCACCTATGCCATCGTCTGGCTCCTTGCTATGGCCAACGTGGTGGGCACTCTGATCTGCATCGCAGCCTCGGGCGGGATCGCGCGGTTGACGACGATCCCCTTTGCGCTCCTGGCGCCGTTCCTGTTCATGATCATCGCGTTCGCCGCCTTCCAGTCAGGGCAGGACATTATGGACCTCGTCGCGCTCTTCGCGATTGGCCTTCTGGGGATCATGATGCGCCGGTTCGACTGGTCGCGCCCGGCCTTCCTGATCGGGTTCGTCCTGTCCAATCCGGCCGAGACCTATGCCAACCAGGCGGTGCAGATCGCCAATTCGCGGTTCCGGCAGGGGGTCCAGGAGGGGCTCGACTACATCTTTTCGCCCATCGTCATCGTCTTGATCATCATCACCGTGATTTCGGTTGTGGTGGGCCTCCGGCAGGCAAAGACGATCATGGCCGAGGGGAAGGTCGAGGCAGGCTCGAAGCGTGCTCCGCTGATCTTCCTGCTCGTCGTGCTGGCCTACCTTCTGGTTGCGTTCATCGATGCTGCCACGATCCCCGACTATGCGGCGGCCGACCGTGTCTTCCCGCGCTTCGTCGCCGGGGTCTCGATCCTCGCAGTGCTGGTCCTGCTGGTGCAGATGATGCTTCGCCCCGAGACCCACCCGCTCTTTGCTGATCGCGAAGCAGAAGATGCCGACACCCTCACCCATGGTCTATGGGCGACGCTTGCGTGGTTTGCGGGTCTCCTCGTTCTCACCTCGCTTGTCGGGTTCGTTCTTGCCCTTACGGCGTTCCTGTTCCTCTTCATTCGATTGAGGGCAGGGCGCAGCTGGGGCTTTGCCGCGCTCTACACCGCGGCCGGCATCGCCTTCATCTGCACACTGGCCGGGCTTCTGGGGCGCGATTTCCCCGCAGGACTTCTGCAAGAGTATGTCGACCTGCCCTGGCCCCTGACATGACCGGTCGCCGGCTGCTCGTTCTGGCCGGCGACGGGATCGGCCCGGAAATCGTGGCAGCCACACTCGAAGTTCTCGACGCGGTCACTCCGGCGCTTGCGCAGCCGCTGACGGTCGAGCATGCCACCATCGGGTTCGACGCGCTTGGCGCCCAGGGCTCGACCATACCCGACGCGGTCATCGCCGCGGCGCGCGCGGCCGATGGCATCTTGCTCGGTCCGGTCTCGCACAATGCCTATCCACCGCGCGAGGAGGGCGGGCTGAACCCGTCCGGCGTTTTGCGGCGGGAACTTGACCTCTACGCCAACATCCGGCCCGCGCGACGGTGGGAGGGCGTCGATGCGCCCATCCAAGGCCCGCTCAATCTGATCGTCGCCCGCGAAAACCTCGAAGGGTTCTATGCCGATCGAAACCTGCATGCGGGCCCGGGGGAGATCATGCCGGTGCCCGGCGTGGCACTCTCGCTTAGGCGGATCACCGAGGCTGCTTCGCGCCGGATCGCGCGTCGCGCCTTCGCCATTGCCTCAGAACGCCCGGCGCAGCGCGTCACCGCCGTTCACAAGGCCAACGTAATGCGCCTGACCGACGGTCTATTCCTCGACACCGTCCGGGACGTTGCCGCGCAACATCCCCAAATCGCCTATGACGAGATGCTGGTGGACGCCGCGGCCGCCCATCTGGTGCGCGACCCGTCCCGGTTCGACGTGATCGTGACGACCAACATGTTCGGTGACATCCTGTCGGACCTTGCCTCCGAACTCGCCGGCGGCCTCGGCCTTGCGGGTTCCCTCAATGTCGGGCCCGCGCATGTTGCCGCACAGGCGCAGCACGGGTCGGCGCCCGACATCGCCGGACAGGACAAGGCAAACCCGGTGTCGCTGATCCTGTCGCTGGAGATGCTCTTGCGGCATCTGGGCGAGGGTCGCGCGGCCGATCTGGTGCGCGTCACCGTCGCTGATTGCATCGCGTCGCCCGCAACCCGGACAGCCGATCTCGGGGGCGCGCTTGGCACCCGGGCGTTCACCACCGCGATGACCGATCGCATCTCGGAGCACCTGTCATGAGCCAAACCGGCATTCCCTTCATCTTTATGCGCGGCGGCACGTCGCGGGGCCCATACCTCAACCGGTCCGATCTGCCCGAGGATCGGGAGCAGTTGGCCGAAGTATTGGTGGCGATGGTCGGATCCGGCCATCCGCTCAATATTGACGGCATCGGCGGGGGTGCCGCGGTCACAACGAAGGTCGCGATGCTGTCAAAATCCGACGACGCGTGGGCCGACGTAGACTATTTCTTCGCCCAGGTGAGCGTCGAGGACAGGCTCGTCGACTTCAAGCCGACCTGCGGCAACATTCTCGTAGGCGTTGGTCCGGCCGCGATCGAGATGGGGCTTGTGCCTGCGACGGGCGCCGAGACGGATGTGAAGATCCGGGCGGTGAACACTGGCGCCAAAGTGAAATCGTCGGTGCGCACACCGGGCGGAACAGTCGAATATGCCGGCGACGCCCAGGTCGATGGCGTGCCCGGCACAGCGTCGCCTGTCAGTCTTAAGTTCATGGAGACGGTTGGCGGTGCGACCGGCGCGATGTTCCCCACGGGCTCGCGGCGCGACATGTTCGGCGGCGTCGATGTGACCTGCATCGACGTCGCCATGCCGATGATGATTGCGCGTGCGGCTGATCTGGGCGTCACGGGCTACGAGACGCGTGAAGAGCTGGACGACGATGCGAGCCTCTTCGAGCGGATGGAGGCGATCCGGCTTGAGGCCGGCGCGCGCATGGGGCTTGGCGACGTCTCAACCTCGGTCATGCCCAAGATCGGTCTCCTCGCTTCGCCGCGGGACGGGGGCGCTGCGACCGTTCGATACTTCATGCCTTGGAAGTGCCATCCGACGCTCGCGGTGACAGGCTCTCAATGCATCGCGGCCTGCCTTCTGACGCCCGGCACAGTAGCCGACGGAATTCTGGCGGCACCGAACGCTTCGCCGGTCTCCCTCGATCTCGAGCATCCGATGGGAAAGCTGAACGTCGTCATGGATTTCGCCCGGGACGGCGAGGATGTCACGATCCTGTCGGCGGGCCTCGTGCGAACGGCCCGAAAACTTGCTGCCGGCACGGTCTTTGTTCCGCGTGCGATCTGGGCCCCGGATTGACCTGGGACCTAGTATGGTATACTGTGGTATACAATCTATCACGAGGACTTGCCATGGGCTATGACAACCATCTCACTCAGGCGATCGGAGAGCTGCGCGCGGCACAAGCGATGATCCAGGACGAGCTTCGCGCCTATCCGACGCCCGTCTCAGGGTGCGACGCGCAGTTCAACCACCTGGTCGGACAGCGCAACGCGATCGGCGCAGCCCTTGCGGCCCTTGCCGCGCCGCCGTTCGTCGCAACGCCGCGCACGCCAACCTTGGGTGCAGGCGTGGAGAGCCGATGAAGGTCCACATCCTCGACGATTGGTTCGACACACTCCGGACGCTTCCCTGTTTCGCGTTGCTTAAGCACCACGAGGTCACCGTCTGGACCGACCACGAACCCGATCCCGAGACGCTCGCCGCACGTGTGGGCGCGGCCGAGGCGTTGGTCCTGTTTCGGGAGCGCACACGCATCGGCGAGCCACTCCTCGCCCGCCTTCCGAACCTGCGCCTGATCTCCCAGCGCAGCGTCTACCCGCATGTCGATGTTGAGGCTTGCACGCGCCACAACGTGCTCCTGTGCTCCAACATGCATGCCGGCACCCCCTCCTATGCTGCCGCAGAGCTGACACTTGCCCTGATCCTGGGAAGCTACCGGCAAATCCCCCAACAGGTCGCCTCGATCCGCGCAGGCACCTGGCAGATGGGGGTGGGGCGCACCCTGCGCGGGCGGGTCCTTGGCCTCTATGGCTATGGCCGGATTGCAAAGGCGGTGGCCGGCTATGCGCAAGCGATCGGCATGGACGTGCAATGGTGGGCCTCGGACGAGGGCCGCGCGCGTGCCGAAGCAGAGGGTGCGCGCATCGCGGCGAGCCGAGAGGCGTTCTTCGCCGGCTCCGATGTCGTAAGCCTCCATGTCCGCCTGAAGCCCGAGACGCGCGGGATCGTCACCGCAGCCGACCTTGCTGCGATGCAACCACGCGCCCTCCTCTTAAACACATCGCGCTCGGGTCTGATCGCGCCCGGCGCGTTGGAGAACGAAATTGCCCGTGGCCGGATCCATGCGGCCGTCGACGTTTTCGACACCGAGCCGTTGAGTGACCCGTCACACCCGCTTCTCACCCATCCCAACGTGCTGCCAACCCCGCATATCGGCTATGTCACCGAGGATGAATTCGACCTGCAGTTCAAAGACATATTTGACCAGGTCAACGCCTATGCGGCCGGCGCTCCGATCCACGTGATCAATCCCGAGGCGCAGGCGCAAACGTCCGCATGAAGATCGGCGCACCGAGGATCACCACGAACAGCCTCAATACGTGGTGCGCAATCACGAAGGCGACGTCGGCCCCCACGATCAGCGCAAGGATCGTGAGTTCTGCCTGGCCGCCCGGAGTGAAGGCCAACAGCGCCTCCATGCCGGGCGCGAGGTCGAGCACATAGATCGCCTCGACGAAAATCACTGTCAGCACCAGAAGAAGCACGCAGAACCCGGCCCCTGCGGCCAGATCGCGGCGCACCTCATGCGGGGTAATCCCGGTATACTTCGACCCGATCGTCAGACCGATGAAGAACTGTGCGGCCCAGATTGCCTCGGCCGGCGGGCGGTTCTCCAAGAGCCCGGCAAGTGTGACGAGTGCTGCCACGATCAACGGGCCCAGAATCGTGGCGCCAAACATTCCGATCCGCGCGGCGCTCCACCATCCGACCCCGGCGCAGACGACCATGAGCGCCAGGTCGTGGAGGGGCAAGGTATCGATTGGCACACCGGGAGGGTTGCTCAGGTCGGCGTCCCACACCTGTGAGAGCAGAAAGGGCAACGCAACCACGATGAGCAGAAGCCGCGTGGCGTGGATCAGCGACAGAGCGCGCACATTGGCACCGGCCTCTTCGCCGAACACCACCATGTCCTGAAAGCCGCCGGGCATGGTTGCATAGTACGATGTCCGAAAGTCGTAGCGCCAAACACGCAGGAAATAGGGAACGCCCACCGCGCCGATGGCCGCCACCATTACCGGGACCAGCAACAGGGTCTGCCACATGCCCGGAAAGGTCGCGAGGACGGTCGGGGTCAGCGTCGCTCCCACAGCGACGCCCAGAACCGTCCGCATGGCCTCGTTCACGGGGCGCACGCCCTTGAGCGGCACTCCCATAAGCGCCGCCACTAGTGACGCGATGACCGGGCCAAGCAGCCACGGCAGGGGCAGCGATAGCAGATGAAAGACAGCGACCCCGGCGAACCCGACGAGAAAGGCATAGAGGACCGGTCTCATGCGCTCATCGCACGCAAGCGATAGCGGAGCGAGGCTTGCAGATGCACCGCGGCTGAGGCGCCGGCAGCGGCGGGATCGCCAGATCGAAGGGCTGCAACAATGTCGGCGTGCTGGCCCACAACTTCCTCGAGACGTGCACCATCGGTGTAGGTCGTTGGCCCGAGGAGCAGGAGCGAATTGTTCAGCGCACGCGCCGCTTCCAACAGAAATCGGTTCCGCGCGCACAGATACAGGCCGCGGTGGAACGCCTGATTGATCGCGGCGGCTTTGGCCGGGTTGCGGACCTCGGTGGCTATCTCGGCGTTCAGAGTGTCGAGCGTATCGAACTCGGCGGCAGAGCCATGCTTTGCGGCCAACTCCGCTGCGGTGCGTTCGAGAACCACGCGCATCTCGTAGAGCTCTACGAGTTCCACCTGATTGAGCTTGCGGATGGCGGCTCCAAATCGTGGACGATGTTCCACAATCCCGTCAGCCTCGAGCCGCCGCAGCGCCTCGCGGATCGGCGTGCGCGACAGCGCAAGCCGTTCGGCGACATCCTCTTCGCGCAACCTGTCGCCGGGCCGGAAATGGCCGTCGCGGATCGACGCGAGCAAGGCGTCATAGGCGGCCTCGCCGCTCGATTTTGCTGGCTCTCTGTCGGCGTTCATCGAGGCTCTTGCATTTTGTATCCGTTTGGATACAAGACTAGCCGAGCCGAAGCCCGGTGTCAAAGCGCGTTTGGCACAGAGGCACGGGTTCGGAAGGCACGAAGGATCATGTGAATGGGGAAGTCATCGACGGAGCACCCGGACGTCGTGGTGATCGGGGGCGGCAACGCTGCGCTCTGTGCCGCCATGACGGCCGCAAAAGCGGGCGCGCGCGTCCTGATCCTCGAAGCCGCGCCCAAGCCATACAGAGGCGGCAACTCGCGCCACACCCGAAACTTCAGATGCATGCACCACGGGCCCCTCGGCCCCCTTGTCGAGAGCTACTCCGAGGACGAGTACCTCGCCGACCTCCTGAAAGTGACGGGCGGCAAGACCGATGAGGGCTTGGCCCGCATGGTGATCCGCGCCTCCGAGGAATGCCTGCCCTGGATGGAGGCCCATGGCGTGCGCTTCCAGCCGTCCCTCTCGGGTACCCTGTCGCTCGCGCGCACGAATGCGTTCTTTCTCGGCGGCGGCAAGGGTCTGGTGAATGCCTACTATCGGACGGCTCAGGCGCTTGGTGTCGACGTGCTCTACGAGGCCAAAGTGACCCATCTCGCACTCGAGGAGGACCGCGTCGCCCGGGTCGACTACACCCTTGACGGCGAGGCAAAGTCCGTATCGGCAAAGTCCGTCGTGGTGGCTTCGGGCGGGTTCCAGGCCGATATCGACTGGCTTGCGCGCGCCTGGGGGCCTGCCGCCCGCAACTTCCTGATCCGGGGAACGCCCTACAACCGCGGCGTCGTGCTTGCCGACCTTCTCGATCAAGGCGTCGCGCAAGTCGGCGACCCGACCCAGTGCCATGCGGTCGCGATCGACGGCCGGGCTCCGAAGTTTGACGGCGGGATCGTCACCCGGCTCGATTGCGTGCCGTTTTCCGTCGTCGTGAACAAAAACGCCGAACGGTTCTACGACGAGGGTCAGGATGTCTGGCCCAAGCGCTATGCGATTTGGGGGCGGCTGGTGGCCGCACAGCCCGATCAGGTTGGCTATGCGATCATCGATGCCAAATCGCTGGAGCTTTTCATGCCGTCGGTCTTTCCGCCGATCAAGGCCGACACGCTCGATGCTCTGGCGCAAGAGCTTGGGCTGCCGCCTGAGAACCTGAGGGCCACAATTGCCGCGTTCAACGCAGCGTGCGGCGATGCCTCGGGCTTCAAACCCACCGAACTCGACGGCGTGGCGACGACCGGCCTCACCCCGCCCAAAACCAATTGGGCGCGGCCGATTTCCGAGCCTCCCTTCTATGGCTACAGCCTCCGGACAGGTGTCACGTTCACCTATCTCGGGCTCAAAGTCGACGAGACCGCGCAGTGCAGCGTCGGCAACCGGCCGGTCGCCAATCTCTGGGCGGCAGGCGAAACAATGGCGGGTTCGATCCTCGGCGAGGGGTATCTGGCCGGTTTCGGCATGACCATCGGGACTGTCTTTGGACGTATTGCAGGACGGGAGGCCGCGGCCCATGCAGGCTGATCTGTTGAACGAAGCGCGGCGGCAGGCCGAGATCTGCAATGCGTGTCGCTATTGCGAGGGCTACTGCGCGGTATTTCCGTCGCTGCACCGGGAGCGCGCCTTCGCCGACGGCGACCTCACGCATCTTGCCAATCTCTGTCACAATTGCCGGGGCTGCTACTACGCCTGTCAATACACGGCGCCGCATGAATTTGACCTGAACCTGCCCGCGGCCTTGGCCGATGTCCGACAGGCAAGCTGGCAGGATTATGCATGGCCTCGGTCGTTGTCCGCCATCTTCCACGCAAGCGGCGTCGCGCTGGCTGCCGCTTTGGTCGCCGGGTTCGCCGCGATCCTTCTTGCCCTGTGGCTTCTTGCGCCTGCGGGTGGAGAGGGCTTCTACGCGGTCATGTCTCATGGCGCGATGGTGGCGATCTTTGCACCCGCATTTCTATTTCCGCTAGCCTCGCTTGCGGTCAGTCTGCGGCGGTATTGGCGCGATACGGGCGGAGGCGCGTTGAGATCGGCCGATCTCGTCGCAGCCGTCCGAGCGGCGGCACGTATGGACAATCTAGGCGGTGGCCACGGCGACGGATGCAATTTCGAAGACGAAGACCGGTTCTCGCACGCGCGCCGACACGCCCATCACGCCGTGATGTATGGCTTCCTCCTCTGCTTTCTGTCGACCTCGAGTGGCACGGTCCTTCACTACGGGTTCGCTCTGGAGGCGCCTTATCCGTTCTGGTCCTTACCCAAGCTTCTCGGCGTGCCCGGCGGGATCCTTATGGTGATCGGGACGCTCCTGCTGGCCCGGCTCAAGCTGCAGAGCGATCGAAGCCTGGGTGCCGCTGCTGTGTGGGGCGGCGAAATGGGGTTCCTCTTTCTTCTGTTCTTTGTCGCGGCGACCGGGCTTGGCCTCTATTGGCTTGGCGGCACGACGCTGATGCCCGGATTGCTCGCTCTTCATCTTGGGGCCGTCCTCACCTTCTTTCTGCTCACGCCGTACACAAAGATGGCACACGGGTTCTTTCGGCTAGCGGCTCTGACACAGGAAATGCGCCGCCTTCGGGAAGTTCCGCGATGAGGGTGCGTGGCTTTCCATAGTCGCGCTGACCTATGGATATTCGGGAAAGGCACTCTCCCCCTGCCGAACGGACGAATTGATGGAGTCGTCCGTCATGCGCTCTCCAAAGCAACGCGCCGCGATTGAAGCTCGGGGCATTGGGAAGGCGCGTAGACTGGCCAGCCATCGCCCGTCTGCCGTCTCGGCATTCGGCACTCTGGATGATCTCCTGTTTGCCGAAGATTGTCTCGCAGGCGTCCACCTTTCGGAACCTCATGTGGCGCCGACCGTAGCGGACGGACCATGCAGGCCCACTGTGTTCGCCAATGGAGATCTCATCCGACGTCCGAACCGGAAGATCGTATGGCGTGAAGGGGAGGGTGATCACTTCGCAAGCTTCATTCCATTCCAGGAAATGGAGCGAATTGGGTACGAGGATTTCCTTTGCCACCCATCTATCCGTGTGGGGTATTGATGATTTGGCGTAATGGAAGCGATCTTAAGCCGATACGGGTGACAAGGTCCGGCGAGAGGTGATGATCCAATTGCGTTTGAATTCAATGCCATGCAGTCAACCGAACACGAACTCGTCGACATAGGCGCGACCCGCCTTGAGTGCCAAACTGGCGACGTTCCCCATTCCGGCGCTCTCGTTCTTCGTCGCATTACATCGGCTCCCTCAGAGCGACCGACCCGCGGCGCAAAGCCAGGCGCCACACCACCGGTTGTATCGCGGGAGCATACTCACCGCAGGGTTTAGAATCGGCAAGGGGATGAGGCCGACGGCATCGAGGCTCGCTGTGGGGCGATCAGCCTTTCACGTTGTATTGGCCGCAGGCCTTTGCAGACGTGACGCCTTCTTCAGCCCCCGAACAGACCATCCATTTGCCCCGTTTTGTTGCGAGTTTCACCCTCTTGAGGCCGCGGGGAAGGAGACGAGATTGGACGTCAAAATGGACAACGCGCCGCCAAAGCACCCATTCGTCGCCAGATTTCGGACAGGAACGACCATCAGTAATTAAGCGTGGGTTAACGATATCAAGGGCCAACCATGAAGATTCCGGCCAGAACTTTAGGACGAAGCAACATTGTAGGCAGTATCGCATTGGTTGTTTCCGCCTGCCGTGACAAAGAACCCCGAATGTTCAGCCAGATTGTTGCCGGACTGGATACGATCGGCGTTTTTCCGACCTTTGCGCACGTAAGCCCAATCGAAGTTCGCCTCCGGCCGCCGGCCCACACAGGTCAAAGTGGCGAATGGGCGGGCAGATAATGTCGAAGTCCCTCTTGAAGCAAAAGCACAGCAAGGGCTTTGAGGTCCTCGATGAGTATTGGGCCCGTCTCGACGCACTGGAGGAGGCTGTCGAGGTCTTCTCGGACTCGGCGCTGAGTTTCGTCGAAGAGCCGATTGAGCGCGTGCTGGAGAAGATCCGCGCCTATGAGCCTTCGGTCAGCGTCATCGGACAGGTCAAGGCCGGCAAGAGCACACTCTTGAACGCCCTGATCGGCGAGACGTCGCTTCTGCCGACCGACGTCAATCCTTGGACATCGGTCATTACGGCGTTGCACCTCAACAGCCGCCACCGCCCGCCGGGGACACGCGCCCTGTTCCGGTTCTTCGATCAGCACGAATGGGATCGCTTGGTGGCTACAGGCGGTCGCCTTGGCGAGATGGCCGCGCGCGCGGGATATGAAGGTGAAGCCGAAGAAGTGCGGTCGCAGGTCATTCGCATGCGCGAGACCACCGAAGCACGGCTGGGCGAGGAATTCGAAACGCTCATCGGCTCCTCACACGCCTATCCCGACCTCAATGACGACATCATCAACCGCTACATCTGCTATGGCGACCCGTCGGAAGTTGGCGAGGACGTAACGGAAGGGGTCTACGCCGACCTCACCAAAACGGCGGACCTCTATCTCGACGTCGAGGGCCTGCCCCGCGGCCTGTGTCTCCGCGACACGCCGGGCGTCAATGACACGTTCATGATGCGCGAGCAGATCACGCTGAACGCGATCAGCGACAGCCGGGTCTGCGTTGTCGTCCTGTCTGCACACCAGGCTTTGTCGACGGTCGATGTAGCCGTCCTGCGCATCATCTGCGCGGTCGAGGCCCGTGAGGTTCTGATCTTTGTCAACCGTATCGACGAGTTGGCCGATCCGAAGTCAGAAGAAGAGAAAATCCGGACATCGCTGCGCCGAACCCTCGCCCGACAGGGGTTCGACGACGAGATTGAGATCCTGTTCGGCAGCGGCTACTGGGCGAACTTCGCCTTGAGTGACAGCGAGGCCATGGCGCCGCGCAGCCGCGAAGCCCTGGCCACGCTGCATCCCGATAAAGACCTGGCCACCGTCGAAGCCGTGCGAGAGGCCTCGCTCGACTCCTCCGGCATTGTGCAACTCCACCTCGCCATCGCGCGCCGCGTCGTGGAAGGGCAGGGCGCCGCCTTTCTGAAAGACCTCGAGGCGGAGGTCGAGACCATCATCGAGATGAGCGAGATGGTCGACAATGCCGTGGAGGTCTCAGACGAGCGCCTGGCCGGCATCTCGCTGACCAAGGCGGATATGGTGCAGAAGGTCGCAGACACTCTGCAAACGGTGATGGAAGGCTTCGACGAAGCTGCAGACGAGCTGCGCGCTCAGCTGTTTGAGAGGCTCGAAAGGGCACAAGAGACCTTTGCTGACTCGGCCATCGATGCGCTGCAGTCGCACGTCGCCGTGTTTGGCGAAACGGGCTCGTGGGACCACGATCCGATGGGCCTGAGAATGGCCATGAAGGGCGCATATTCCTCGGTCTGCGGCAAGCTGCGTGGCGAGGGCGAAACGGCGTTCGAGAAGGTTGTCGATCAGGTCGAGGCGCTTCTCGCCGAGGAACTTGGCGTGGTCCGCAAGGGCGACACGATCGATTTCCCCGAGCAACCTCAGCACAAGCCCCCCACCGTTCTTGCCCGCACCATCTCCCTCGATCTTGGAGGCAGCTGGTGGTCCAGGATCTGGGACGTTGCTCCGACAGGCAAATTCCTGCGGGCCAGACGGTCACGACGAATCGAGAGCAAGTATCGCGAGCTAATCGAAGCCGAGACGGCCCCCCTGATCCACGAGTTGATCGATCAGTGTTTTGACCCCGCCGTCGCCACGACGCGCGAGATCGTCACGACGTTTGCCCTCGATCAGGGCCGGTTCTGCGAGGCGCTGTTGGAGCGGATGATGGAAGACTCGTCGCAAGCAGAAGAACACAGCGCGCGGATCAAAGAGCTGCGGAGGGCCTCGGCATGATCCGCAAGCGCTCATCCCGGTCGGCGCCAAGCGCCACCTTACCCCGCAAGCCGCGCGTGTTGGTGGCTGGCGAGTTCAGTACCGGAAAAACATTCCTGATCAACGAACTGGCCGGGGACGACGTGCTGCCGTCCAACGTTACGGCGACGGCCTTGCCCTCAGTTTGGCTCGTCCACGGCGAGCCAGCGCTGATGAAGGTGGACGCGCGCGGCCAGGGTCTTGAGATCGAAAGCCTGGCCGAAGTCGACGCCGACGAAACCCACTACTGCATCCTGTCGCACCCGTCTCCGATCCTGGAGCATTTTCACATCATCGACACGCCGGGCAACTCCGACCCCAACATGAGCGCCGAAAGCTGGCAGCGGATGCTCGGGTTTGCCGACCTTGTTGTCTGGTGCACCAACGCCACGCAGGCCTGGCGCCAGAGCGAAAAGGCGGTGTGGAACGCCATGCCGGCACGGTTGAAGCTCGATGCCTTGCTCGTCGTCACGCATGCGGATCTGCTGACCGATCCTCGCGATGCAGAGAAAGTGCGGCGCCGGGTCGAGCGCGAAGCGGCGCCCTTCTTTGAAGAGATCCGGATGGCCTCGCTTCTGGACCGGGCCGACATCGACGGGCTCTCGAAGGTGCTGTCGCGGGTCACATCCGAGATGGGAGAAGGAACCGGATCCCGTAACGAGCTGGTAGAGAGTTTCGTGGCAAGCCATGCGCCGGCTCCCGGCAAAAAACGGTCGGGGCCTGTGCTTCCTCTGATCTGGCCACGCCGGGCCAAAGGGTCGGCCGCGCATGCGGCGACCCAGGACAGCGAAGGTGGCGCGATAGTGCCGCTGCGAACTCCTGCGCAAGATTGCGGGACGACGGCAGGAGCCAAGGTCGGCCCTGCGCGCGCGGCGTGGGAAAACGCGTCGCGCGGCATCGACAAGACTGATCCGAAAGCGCTGCTGAATGCGGTCGAGGCGCTCATCGCCGCCCTCGATGCGCCTCAGGCTCAGCCGTCTGGTCCGAGAGTAGGCGGGTCCGCAGGAACTTCCCAAAACCGCGCAGGACGGGAGGAGTAAGAGTGACCATGAAGATTGCGTCGAACCAACGCCAGCAGTTGGATTTTCTCCGAAGCTCCCTCGATGATGTGGAAAAGTCCGTCGGTCGCGACATGCGGCAGCGATTTCGGGATCTGCGCACCCGTCTCGATGCCTGGGCGGCCAAGGTCGCCGTGATCGGGCAGGTCAAAGCCGGAAAATCCACATTTCTCAACGCGTTCCTCTACAGCCACGACCTTCTTCCCTCGCATGTGAACCCCTGGACCTCGGTGGTCACAAACATCCGCCTCAACGTCCCGGGCGACCCGGTGTCTGGCGCCCGGTTTGAGTTCTTCGCCGAACACGACTGGCAGGAGATTGCGGCCGGCCAATCCAAGATCCGCAAGCTGACCGAGCAGCTCCTGCCCGGGTTCGACACTGAGCTTCTTCGCAAGCAAAGCGACGAGATGCGGGCCCGGGCCGAATCCCGTCTCGGATCGCAATTCGAGAAGCTTCTGGGCACCAGCCACGATTATGACTTCGTCTCGGCGGATCTCTTGAAGACCTATGTCTGCGCCGGCCCGGGCTCCGAGGCATCAAGCGAGAACGATGCGCTGGGGCGCTATGCGTCGCTGACCAAGGTTGCCGACATCTACACGCGCCTGCCCGAATTCCAGGTGCCGACGATCATCACCGACACACCTGGGGTGAACGACCCGTTCCTGGTGCGCGACGAGTTCACCTGCCGCAGCCTCGACAAGTCCGACGTCTTCATCGTGGTCCTTTCGGCGCATCAGCCGCTCACCGAGGTGGACATCGCGCTGATCCGGATCCTGGCCAAGCAGGACAGCAAGGATGTTCTGATTTTCGTCAACCGGATCGATGAACTTGACGATTACGACACCGATGTGCCGCGGGTGCTCGATGACGTCTCGCGCCGCCTGCGCAACGCCATTCCCGACATCGACTTCACCATCGTGGCGGGCTCTGGCTACATGGCTGACCTGACGCTTCAGGAGGGTGCAGCGGCCGAAGCGGAGCGCAAGGCGCTCGATGACGCGCGACTGGAGCGCTACCTGAAGGCCCGTTACGGCATCGTTCCGAATGACCGCTGCGACAGGCTGTTCCTTGCCTCCGGGCTGCAGGAGGTGAAGGCCGCGCTTTCCACATTGATCGACGATGGCGTGGGCGGCCGCCAGTTGGCGCAGCTCACAGGCGATATCCGGGCCGAGCTGGATGGCAGCCTCTTTGTGACGCGCCGCGAGCGGGATTCGATCCAGTCGCAGGTGGCCAGCGTGACGAGCGAGGTTGCCGGGATGGCGGCCGAAGACCTGCAAGCCGAAATCGACACCATCAAGCACGTGCAGCGCGAGCTCGAAGACAATGTCGACGCGGCCGAGGCCAGGATCGAAAAGGTTCTGTCGAAATCTTGGTCGCGGCTCGAAACCCGGCTAGTCGCCGCGATCGAGACCTTCGTGGCAGAGCAAGAACCGATGCTCCGCAACTGTCTCTTCTCCGAATCCATGCGGGCCGCGCGCGCTACGTCGCTCGAGATCGATGTCACTCCATTGCAGGAGCCCATGGAGAGGGAGGTCGCCGTCGCGTGGGAGAAGTCGCGCGCCGGCACGGATGTCGCGCTGAACACCTGCCTCAGCGCGAGCCGGCAATGTATCAGAGACCGGTTCGAGGACATGACGGACTGCATCACGCTCTCCGATCTGCCCTACGAGGAGTTCGCGTCGACCCTGACGCTCGCCAAGCGCTCGGTCACGTTGAACTTGATCGTCAACCGGGGGTGGGCCTTTTGGCGCAAGCCCGAGGTCGACATCGACAAGACCCTCTCCGCACTGCTGGTGATCGCCGCCGAGGCGCTCCGCCCTGCGCTGAAAAAGCTGCTCACCGCCTTCAACGAAGCGCAGGTCGAACGCGCCTCTGCCGGAAGCGACCGTATCCGCGTGATGCTGCGCATGTTCGAGACATCGCTGACAGAGCGGGTTCACCGCCTGAAGAAAGACAAGGTCGAGTTCGAGGTCATCGCCAAGGACCCCGACATCCGCGCCCGCATGGTCCAGCGCCTGCAGAGCAACATGGAAGTGCTCGAGCGACGGCTGATCACGCTTTCGGCGATCCAGAGTGCCCTGGCGAGTTCCGAAGTCGCCAAGGCCGCCTGAGGAGAACGCACATGTCGAGCCACGAGGCCAAGAGCAAGGCAGACGACCACGCGATCACGCGGGTGGCCGTTTGCGGCGAGGTGAGTGCCGGCAAGTCCACGGTCCTCAATGCTCTGCTGCGCGACTGGCTTCTGCCTGACAATCTCGGAGCCCCGGTTCGCGCCGCTGCGACGGTGCGCTGGCGTGCTCAGGCTGGCATCGACGCCACGTATCCCGACCAGAGCCAGCGAGACATTCCTGTGCAGGGCGCCAGCGACGCGCTGCGGGGCGCCGAGGACATCAGCGTCTGGACGGCGCGGCGCCATCTGCGCCGCTTTGTGCTTCAGGAAGTGCCATTTACCACAGCCGAAGACCTGACCGATGCACAGTTCGAAGCCGTGCGGGCGAGCGACGTGCTGGTTTGGGTGACGATCGCCTCTCAGGCTTGGCGGCTGACCGAGCGCAAGATCCTCGATGAACTGCGCGACGCGCGGCCAAGCATGGCCATTCTGGCCATCTCGCGGGCCGACAAGCTCCGCACCGACGCCGATCGCGCCGATCTGATGGATCGGGTGAAGCGCGAGACCTCGGACTACTTTGATGACGCCACCTTCATCTTTGGCGCGCGCTCCGGGCTTCGCAAGGCCTCCCGCTCCCGCCCGGCATGGCAGGGGACGGGGGGAGCCGATCTGGCGGACAAGCTCGAAGCATGCCGTCGGCGTCTGGAAGAGGGCTCGTCGCCGAGAGGCGGGAGCACCCCATCCGATGACCGTGCAGAGGGTTCGGGCCTGTCGCTCGCCCCTGCGGAAATCCTGGCAGCCCAAATGCCGCGCCAGGCCACGCAGAAAGCCGACGAGGCCGCCATTGGGGTGTTTCGCACCCGCCGCGCCGTCGCCGCGCCGGTCAGCGAAGCCGGCACGGGCCGGGCGCCGCACCTCGCGGACCCGGGCGCGACGTCGCCCCACGCCCCTACGGCGAAGCGCGGTCGTCGATTGAATCTATGGATCCCAGAAATCGAAAAGTCTCCGGGGAGCACGCACGACCATTCCAGCATCTGACGCGCCCAACAGGATGCGCCCTTTGCATCTTGGCCTCCGGACGGCGCGCGGCGCGCACCACCATGACCCCTAAGCCACACCAACCGGCAGAACGTCACAACGCATATGGAACTGGCAGACAAGACCCTCGGTTTTCCCGCTTTCGTCCGCACAGCCCAAGGCGGCTTTGGTGCACACTCGGCACAGGTCATCGCGCTATGGCCGCAACGCCCACAAGACACCACAATCGACCCTCAAAGTTCCCACAAACTGTTTCCAGTCTCGGCCTTGAACGAGGCACCTGGAATTCTATGCGCGTGCTTGTTGTCAAACGCAACGCAGGGGTTGCCGCTATGACATTGGTTCGACGCCGAAAAACGAGCTTGGTTGGGTGGTCTTGCCACCCTTCGTTGGCATCCGTGTCGGTTGCCGCTTCTGAATTGGAATGCTGGATATCCGGCCGATTGTTTCCAAGAATTGGGGTGTGACATGAACGAGCTGGCGCACAAAATCGAAGACGCCGAGGCAGAGCCCACGCAGCCACTGAATCTCGACCTGCTGCGGCAGGGGTCCGAAGAGATCCGGCCCTACTTTCAGAAGCTCGAAACCTTGGCTGCCGCAATTGAGGCACAGGCCACCGAGGCCGACCCCGGGATGGCCAAGAAACTGCGCGCTCTCGCGCGCAAGGTTCTCTCTTTTGAAGCCTCGGTTACACTGATCGGCCAGGTGAAGGCTGGAAAGACGGCGCTGACCAACGTGCTGAGCGGCAATGTCGATCTCTTGCCCTCCGACGTGAACCCGTGGACGTCGGTGGTCACGTCGCTCCACATGAACTCGAAGGTCGCCAACCCGAAGACGAAGGCGCAGTTCAAGTTCTTCAGCACCGATGAATGGGACAAGCTCGTCAAGGGTGGCGGTCGGCTTGGGGAACTCGCCGGACGCGCCGGCGCCGACGAAGATATCGAGCGGCTTCGCAGGCAGATCGAAGAGATGCGGCAGACCGCCCGCGAGCGGCTGAGCGGAAGTTTTGAGGCCCTGCTCGGCAAGACGCACAAGTACGGCTATGTCGATCGCGAGTTGATCGAGCGGTATGTCTGCCTCGGCGACCCCGACGAAATCGAGCTCAATCCCAAGAGCCAGCAGGGGCGGTTTTCCGACATCACCCGCGCGGCCGACATCTGGCTCGACCTGCCGCAACTCGGCGGCGCCTATGTCATCCGCGATACGCCGGGCGTGAACGACACCTTCATGGTGCGCGAGCAGATCACCATTCGCGCCTTGCGCCAATCCAAGCTCTGTGTCGTCGTTCTGTCCGCCCATGAAGCGCTGAACACCACTGACCTCGCGCTTGTCCGGCTGATCTCCAACTACCGGAACCGACAGGTCATCCTCTTCGTCAACCGGATCGACGAATTGGAGCGCCCCAGCGAGCAGATCCCGGAGATCCAAGACAGCATCCAGTCGACGCTCAAGCAGTTTCGCGCCCTTCGCGAGCATTGCGTCCTCTTTGGCAGCGCGCGCTGGGCCGAAGCGGCCCTGCGCGGCAACTATGACGACTTCGATGACGATGCCGAGGCGGCTCTGGCGGATTGGCGGCGCGCGCGCTGCCCCGATGCCGACGGGGATGAGCACGAAACCGTCTGGGAACTCTCCGGCATTCCCGACCTGATGCGGGCCCTCAACGAGCGCATGATCGAGGGGCCGGGGCTTCGGCATCTTCGACTGGTCCGCACAAAGCTGCAGAACATCAAGAGCGAGATTGCGGCGCAGGAGGCCCTCAACGCCAGCAAGCGCCTTGCCGACCGACTGGCAGAGATCGACACCATGGCGTTGCGTCGCGATCTCGGCGCCCTCACCCGGCAGGCCCGCGCCCGCGTCGACGACGTCGTGGCCGAGCTCGACAGCACGTTCGCCACAAGCCTCGACAGAGTGCAGGACGATTACGTCACGCGCGCGATCGACGCGCTCGTCGAGCACCTCAAGGAACAGCGGGCCGGCGACACGTGGACCTTTAACTCCGCCGGTTTGCGGTTGGTCCTGCGCACCACGTACGACCGGCTGGCAGCCCAGGCAAAGGCCGACGTCGAGCAGGTGTACCAGGCCTCGGCCGCGGCGCTCTCGGAGATCTATCTCGACCGCTTGGGCCTCGACATCGACGGCTTCCAGATCGAGCCGCCGCAGGTGCCCAAGATGCCGCCCCCGGTTGAATTCGGAAAGACCATCGCTGTCGATCTGGGCAGCACCTGGTGGAAGCGCTGGTGGCTTCGCCGACGCAGCCTGAAGGCCCGCACCGACGACTACAGGGGCCTGATCGCCGACGAAATCGCGACGATGATCAACGACCTCCGGGAACGGCAACTGGCCGAGGTCTTTGTCGAGATGCGAGATATCCTGGCCGAGTTCCATAGCGAACAGACCGAAACGATCCTGGGCCTCCTGCGCCGCGCGGCGGAATACAGCGATGCCGACGATCCCGCCGCGATGGGCGTCAAGCCCTTCAACGACAGCCTTCGGGACGCGCTGCAGGATCTGCCGTCCCACGATGGCACCGACGACCACGAGGGGCACACGACTCAGACCGCAGAGGAAGCAGCGCCATGAGTGCACGCGTCACCGAAGAACGATTGGTCTCCCAGGTCCAACTGGAGCGCCTGGCCGACTGGAGCATGCGCAAACCCGTCATTGCGCTCATGGGCGAATTCAGCGCGGGAAAGTCCACGCTGCTCAACCTCCTGATCGGCCAGCAAGTTCTGCCGACCCAGATCACCGCGACACGCATGCCGCCGGTCTGGCTCCGCTATGGCGAAAGCCCGGCCTATCGCGTCGACCGTGCCGGCAACCGCCACCCGGTGGACCTCGACGACCGCGACGCGATCCCGGTCGACGAAACGGCCTATATCCGCCTGTTCTGCAAGGCCGACATCCTGCAGAGCTGCGACCTGATGGACACGCCCGGCATCTCCGACCCCAACATCCGGGCCGACGACTGGATCCGCACCATCCGCTACGCCAACGCCGTGATGTGGTGCACCCATGCCGGCCAGGCCTGGCGGGAAAGCGAGCGCGGGGCCTGGGAGGCGCTGCCATCCCGCTTGCGCGAGACCTCGATCTTGCTCGTCACCCGGAAGGACAAGATCACGTCCGAGCTCAACCTTCGCAAAATTGCACGACGTCTCGAACGCGAGACGTCGGATCTGTTCAACGCGCGGATGTTCATCTCGCTGACGAACGCCATCCGGGCCCGCGCCGCGGGAGACGCAGAGGCCTGGACCGAGAGTGGCGCCGAGGCCTTCTCCGACATGCTGGCCCAGATCGTCGAGGGCGTGGCCGTTCAGCGCAGCTTCATGATGGCGCGCTACGTGCTGGAAGGGTCGAAACCCGTCGCTCCGGAGATGGCCGACGAGGCCGACGGCTCCGAGCCCCTGGTCACGTCGGAGCTCGATGCGCACGATGCCGGCGCGACGCCAGAGTTTGTCTATCAGGCGTCCGCGCCCGCGCGCGCTTCGGACGACCCCTTCATTCCCGTCGTCAACTTGCCAAACCACACCTCTGAGCGGCCTGTCTTCGACAACCGCCTGGAGCCGAGCGACGCGCAAGCTTCGCCCGCGGCGGATCCGACGGATCTGCACGAGGACGAGCCGACACGCGAAGAGCCAATGCACTTGTACGGTTTCCGCCCGTATAGGATGAGTGCCGATTTCGAAAGCTATCGCCTGAAAGATCCCTCTGCCTATGGTTCTGTTGAGCGGCGGCGCGTTGATCTTTCCAACTAACGGTTGAAAGCCCCGACCGAGCACGTTCCGCCAATGCAAGACCACGTTCCCGAAATCGCTTCCAATACGGGCGGATCCGACGGAGGCGTGATTGGGGAAGCCGAGATATTCCGTGGCAGCGAGGGCACAGAATTATCCGAAGAATTGCACGTCGAAAACGAAGTGGACAGAATTCGCGAGATATGGAAGACAGTTCGCGAGCAGCATGATGTGACGCAAACGCCAAGTCTGGTTGCGGCTTTTGAGGCGCTAATCAGCGAAAAGAGTAATGACGGACAATTCGTCGCACGCCATCATCTGTAGGTGAATAGAAGAGCTCGAGTGGTTGCAGGTAATGCCCAACACGTATTTCCCCATTCGCCGAATTGGCGGATCGCTTGTTTGGGATAGGGCTTAGTCGTACATGCAATCTTCAGTTGTACCGTCAAATTGTCGCGGGTGCGCCGCGGGGGAAAACTCCAAGTGCCTCGGCAAGCCGGCATTCCCACAGGACAGGCCCAATGCGCCATCCGCCTATTCCGGACCCAGGAATTTCACTTGGTTGGTGCGAGGGAGCTTGGGCGGAATGCCCAGGCCCGGCCTTACGAACTCCTTCGATGTGGATGCAGCGGCCATCCGGCGGGTCGGAGTTTCGCTTGTTGTGACCCTGACCGAGGAGTGGCAGCCGCCGGTTGACCGCTTCTTGGAGTACGGAATCAATAGCTTATACGTACCGATACCCGACATGCACCCGCCGACCCTGGAACAGGCAAGGGACACGTGCGGCCGCGTGGCCGAAGAGGTGGAAGCGGGAAGGTCGGTAGTCTTCCATTGCCGTGCGGGACGCGGACGTACCGGAACATTGCTTGCCGCGATGTTGCTTTGGTATTGTCCGAATTTCAACGCGGCAATCGCAGAAGTGAAATCAAGGAACCGGTATTGGATCGAATCCGATACGCAAATGGAGTTCCTGAAAGAGTTCGCGGCGGTTCGGCAACATGAGCTGGGGCGTTTGCAAGGGGGGCGGTGCCACTTGGACGAATTTTCCAAGCCGGCACCGACGTGGGAGAGCGGATGGCCGTCAGGCCATTTGTACGAATTCAGATCGGCACAATTGGAAAAGACCCGCCGATCCAACAGCGACAGTGAAGGAAACGCCATGTCTCTTGACAAAGCCCTGCAAAAAGCAATGACCTCGATCCCAGAATGCCTCGCTTCGGGATATGTCGATATGGAAAGCGGGATGCTGCTCGGCATCCAGACAATTGACTCCCACCCGCAAGAGGTGCTGGATATGCTCGCCGCCGCGACGGCGGATCTGTTCCAGGGGTCTTCGGTGGTCGGAATTGAAGATATCTTCAAGAGCGCTCGCGGCACAAAAAGCGATGCGCACTACTTCAACGAGATTCTGATATTCTCGGAGAACCTGATCCACATCTTCATGCGGACAAAGATGTATGACAATCACGTCTGCACGTTCGTCTGCCGCAAAAGCGCCAACCCTGGCATGGTGCTGACGAAGGCGCGCATGAGCCTCGAGAACGTCGCCGAAGCTCTCTGATCGTTCGCGGGCGGGCGTATAGCCGTCCGCCCGCATGACGGGCCAGTTTCGGCCCCTCGACATGGGCAGGCCACCGATGAGTCTTGGCACTTCCCTGAACCATTTTGTCGGGCGCGTGCTGGGCACCAGCCCGCACGCCCAGACACAGCGAGTGGCCCCGAACGCGCCCGAACGGCCGACGGGAAAGCCGACGCGCCGGCCGGACACCGGCCCAACCAAGCCGGGCACCGCGGACGTGGAGTCCGACGTTGTCACGGCGCGCAAAAACCTAGGCAAACCCAAAGGCGAGCCGGCCCAATTGCGCCCGATCAGCGCCAATGCCTCTGCCCCGGCGGACGGGTTCTTCACCGAGTGTCGCGATTTCGCGGAAAGCGTCACGCACTGCGCGGGCGACGGAACACTCCGCGTCGCGCATCCAACTGCGGGCAATTCCAACTGGGTGCGGCACTGCTCCGACCTGTGCCAAGACCTGAGCCAATGGCGTGAGAGAACCGGGGGCGCCGTCAACCTGCCACACCTTGTGATCCTGCGTCCAAAGGGGGGCGATCAACGTGCCCTGGCCGTCTTGATGACGTCAGACGACGTCGTCGCTGCGGCGCACACCAATGCCGAACTCGGTCGAGTCCTCACGGCCTTTGACCGCATATTCGACACGTTCGGAGGCTGAGGGTGGCGGGGCCAATCCTGAATGTCGAAGGTCTGACCTTGCGCGCACAGGGCAAGCTGGTGCTGAGCGACCAGTCCTTTTCCCTGCCGCCGACCGGGTTGACCGCGCTCATGGGCCCAGTCGGTACCGGCAAGTCAACACTCCTGAAATGGCTCTGCCGACGGGCAGACCCCAAGATCTATAGCGCCGAAGTCGAGCGGGCGGACTATTTCTTCGCCCCGCTGGGCCCTCGGAACCACCCGCTCCTCTACGGGCAGAAGCAAGCGCAGTCGTTTGAGCAGATGATGATGCATTTCAGCGTGCACCTGTCATCTAACCCGGCGCTGATCTGCATCGACGAGGCGACGGCAGACCTCACACCGAAGGACAGCGAGCGTGTGATGGAGCGGCTGGCGACGATGGCGCAGTCGCGTGCGCTCCTCGTTGTCTCACACAACCAGCACCATATGCGCTCTTTTTCCGATCATGTGATGCTGCTGGCCGGCGGATGTGTGCAGGAGTTCACGCCGACGCCTGAGTTCTTCGAGGCGCCCCGATCCGATGCCGGCCGCCAGTTCGTCGGGTCCGGATGGGTGGTGATGGCCGGTGTCGACACGCCGTCTCACCATCTCAGCCACGATCTGCGCACGCTGCCCTTCGAGGTTGCCGTTCAGGCCGCTGGGGCCAACGGGCGGCTGCAGGAAATCGTCAAGGGCAAGCTTTATACCTACGCCCTTCCCCACGACATGCGGGAGCCACGGGCCGAGGCCGCTGCTCTGGCGAATGCGGGGATCGACACGTTGGTCTGCGGGCAAGGTGCGGCAGGCGAGGCCGGTGCGAGCCTGGCGCGCCTCGACGTGACCACCCGCTTGCTGCCACCGGAGGGGGCAGATCCCGGCTTCGTGACAGCGCAAGGCCGGTGCCGAGCCTACGAAGTGCGGCTCAAGGCGGGCGGCCGCATCACCTTTTTGAATCCGGCCACCGATCCTGACACTTTGCGGGCACTGGCGCAGCAGTTGGTCTTCATGGGAGTCCCGGCGGACAAGGCTGCAGAGGCCGCGGCCCAGGTGCAAGATCGGCCTTCGCTTGACCCGGCCGTGGAGCAGGAGCTTTGGGACTTCGAACTGGCGTGCGGGCTTGAGGCGGATGGTGTCGACCCCGAGGCCTTCCGCGTCGACGCCCCCGACATGCCCTGGATCGACGGACCCGCGCCCGAAAGCCACTCGGAGCACGCAAACACCCCGACATGTCCGCAGGGATGCGCCCGTTCGGTCGAGACGGCAGACGTGATGTCTCCGGCGCCCCTCGGCCATGGGCCGACCGCCCCGGCCCTGTCACACGCGCGGAAATAGGAAGGACGGGCATGTCGTCAGAGAGTTGGATCCGTTTCGAAGGCGTCAGATACGACGTGAGGCCCGGCGAACGCGCGCTTGAGGCCATGCTCCGCCAAGGCGCCCCCGTCACGTTCTCTTGCCGCAAGGGCACATGCCGGGCGTGCATGTTGCAGGCCGAAAGCGGCGACCCCGGCGCCGCCGCCATCGCGCCCCTGCCAGAGCAATACCGCGCGTTGGGGTTTTTTCTGCCATGCTGCGCCGATGCGGTTGAAGCCGTCGAAGCGGTTCGGGCCGATCTCTCACTATGTGTCGAGGAGGCGTTGGTCGCAGAGGCCTTTCGGCCTGCCCCCGATATCCTCTGCCTGCGGCTTGAGCCCATGCGCGCGCTCTCCTGGGTGCCCGGACAGGTGATTGACCTGATGAATGGAGCCGGCGAGAGCCGGCCATTCTCCGTGGTGAGCGCAAAAGACGACTACTATCTCGAGGTCCATATCCGTGTCCGGAGCGCCGGCGCGGTGAGCGCCTGGGCGGCCGGCCTCGGGGTCGGAGACAGCGTGAGATTTCGCGGGCCACGGGGCGGCCTTGTCTGGCATGAGAGCCTGGCCGACCGTCCGCTCCTGCTTGTGGGCACGGGAACCGGCGGGGGCGTGCTGGCGGGGATCGCGCGGCACGCCGTAGCCTCCGGCCATCGCGGCCGGATCCGCCTCTTTCACGGCGGGCGTGGAGCCGACGACCTCTATCTCGGGCCGTGGCTCTCGGCGCTGCCTAAGGACCGGGTCGAGGTTGTTCAGGCCGCCTCACGGGAGGCGGTCGGCGACATGCACGCCGCGCGGATCACCGATCTCGCGTTCGCCGATGGGCACGACCTGGCCGACACTGCCGTGTTCCTCAGCGGCAACCCCGATATGGTGGAGACGGCGCGCATCCAAGCCGTGGCCGCCGGCGCGGCGCTCGACCGCATATATGCTGATCCGTTTGAGCCGCCCGTTCCCTACGCCCCGCGCGACGCGCAAAAGCTCAAAGTGATCGAGGCCGATCCCGAGCTTTGGGAGGCACTCGGCGAAGGCGCCACGCTCACGCGGATCCTCGAAGAGTTCTATGCCGCGGTCTATGAGGACCCGCTGCTTGCCCCATTCTTTCACCGCGTCACCAAGCAGCGCGCCATCGAAAAGCAGTACAGTTTCCTGCAAGACCTGTTCCACGGCACCAAGCTCTACTTCGGAGAGAAGCCGTTCAATGCCCATCACTGGATGGTCATCTCCGACGAGGTCTTCGACCACCGCGAGGCGCTCTTCTTCGGGATCGTGCGCCGCCACGGCGTGCCCGAGCCGATGATCCGCCGCTGGGCCGCCCTCCACGAAATGTTTCGCCGGGAGATCGTCAAACCTACGCCCCGCGGCGTGCTGCGGGAGGGGATGGAAGTGCATCTGGAGGGTTACTCGCGTGAAGTGCTCGACATCGGCGCCGTGTGCGACGGCTGCTCTGGCGAAGTGCCGCCGGGGTCGACTGTACGGATGCATGTCCGGACCGGGGAAATCTTCTGCGCCAAATGCGAGGGGCGCGACACAACGAATGCTGCCTGAAGAGCGAAGCATGCGACCATAGGTTCGCAGACAACAAAGGGGACGAGGATGAAAGACGAAACAGCAGGAAAGTGCCCGTTCGGGTTCGGATCGGATGACGGCGCGGCGCCGGCAGGGGTCAAGGCGCCAACACAGGACGGCGATACAGGCTACCGCCACATGGGAATGGCTACGGGGCTGAGCCGCGACAAGCTGCCGGAGCTTCGCCGCGAGCCGATCGAACCGGGCGCCGATGGATTGGCCACGGGCCGTTGCCTCTGCGGCAAAGTCAGCTTTCAGATCAAGCGCCCCGTCAGCATGGTGTTTGCCAACCACGACGCGCCCTCTCGTCGCCGGTCGGGCGGTGTGGCCTTCACCATCATGATCCGGGCGACCAACACGGCATTCAGCGGCTGGGGACATCTGGTCCACTACGCGATGTCCGAGCGCGACACCTCATGTTTCTGCCGGGTCTGCGGGACGCCGATGTTCGTGCGCCACGTCCAGCCGGCCGCGATGGACGGCATGATCTCTCTTTCGGCCGGCGCCCTCGACGATCCGGACGGCTTGCACCTCGCTGCTGACCTGTGCGCAGACGAGAAGCCCGAGTACTACACGTTCGAGGGCGAGCGCCGCGAGATCTCGTCGGCCGATGTCGAAACCATGTTCGCCTCTCGCTAGCCGCGGCAACCCTGACCGACTATGGGCGCTTCCCGTCGAACCCTTCGACGGCGCAACGCGCCCGTATTTGGGGAGCGCGCCTGTCGAGGATCTCCCTGATCGCTGAAAGGGATATCTTCGGCTGCGATGGCGCAGGGCCGACGGCCGTAGGCGTCCTCAGAGACCTCCATCCTGCCACATCGCCAAGCCAGGCAAAGCCAGCCGTTTGACGAGTGCAAGTCCAGCCACCGCTCGGGACCGACCGAGACGGGGCAGGTCCCCTCGCCGTGTCAATTGCCTGAGGTGCACCGGAAACATTGGCCGCCATGCTCCGGCCTTGGCGGGACTCGGTAGCGGCGTGGCGGCCGGCCCCCTTAGGCGCGCTCACATGTTGGGATAGTTCGGCCCGTCGCCCCCCTGCGGCACGGTCCAGACGATGTTCTGGCTCGGGTCCTTGATATCGCAGGTCTTGCAGTGAACGCAGTTCTGGAAATTGATTACGAACCGCGCGTCCTTGCCGTCTTCCTCGACGAACTCATAGACCCCGGCGGGGCAATAGCGCTGCGACGGGCCGGCATATTTCGGCAGGTTGATCTCGACCGGGATCTTGGCGTCCTTCAGCGTCAAATGCGCGGGCTGGCTCTCTTCGTGGTTCGTCATCGCGAACGACACATTGGTAAGCCGGTCGAAGCTCAAGACACCATCGGGTTTCGGATAGTCGATGGGGGCGAACTTCTTGGCGGGCTTGGTCGCCTCGGCGTCGGACTTGCCATGGGCCATCGTGCCGAACGGATTGAGACCGGTCAGATTGCCGAGCCACATGTCGAACCCGCCAAGGCCGAGACCCCCGACGAGCCCATATCTCGACCAGAGCGGTTTGACATTCCGCACCGGCTTGAGGTCCTTCGCAATGGGGCCGGTGCGCAGGGCGGCGTCGTAGGCCTCCAGCTCATCGCCCGAGCGTTCGGCCTTGATCGCCTCGGCCGCCGCCTCAGCCGCCTCAATGCCCGACAGCATCGCGTTGTGGTTGCCCTTGATGCGGGGCACGTTCACCAGGCCGACGGAACAGCCCAAAAGCGCGAGCCCAGGCGCCACGGCCTTGGGCATCGACTGCCAGCCGCCTTCCGAGATTGCGCGCGCGCCATAGGCCACGCGCTTGCCGCCCTCCAGAAGGTCGGCCACCAACTTGTGGTGCTTGAAGGCCTGGAACTCCATGTAGGGGTAGAGGTAGGGGTTCTCGTAGTTCAGATGAACGACGAAACCCACGTAAACCTGATTTTTGTCAAGGTGATAGATAAAGGATCCGCCCCCGGCTTTGGATCCCAGCGGCCAGCCCATCGTGTGGGTGACGGCGCCCGGCCGGTGCTTGGCCGGGTCGATCTCCCAGATCTCCTTCATGCCAAGGCCGAACTTCTGGGGCTGCTTGCCCTTCATCAGCCCGTACTTCTCCATTGCGATCTTGGCGAGCGAGCCGCGCACGCCCTCACCGAGCATTACATACTTGCCGCGAAGCTCCATCCCGGGCTCATAGGCCGGCCCGGGTGTGCCGTCAGCCTGCTTGCCGAACTCGCCTGCAATCACGCCGGCCACGCCCCCGTCCTCGGCGTAGACAAGCTCCGAGCACGACATGCCGGGGAAGATCTCCACACCCAGACCTTCGGCCTGTTCCGCCATCCAGCGGCACACATTGCCCATCGAGACGATGTAGTTGCCATGGTTGTTCATCAGCGGCGGCATCAACCAGTTGGGGATGCGCAACTGCCCGGCTTCGCCAAGGACATAGAAGTTATCCTGGGTCACCGGCACCGTGATCGGCGCGCCCTGCGCCTGCCAATCGGGCAGCAGACGGTCGAGGCCGGATGTGTCGAGCACTGCGCCTGACAGGATATGCGCGCCCACCTCCGAGCCCTTCTCAAGCACCACCACGTCGAGATCGGGGTCGATCTGCTTCAGACGGATCGCGGCCGACAGGCCCGCTGGCCCGGCTCCGACGATCACCACGTCATATTCCATCGACTCGCGTTCGATCTCGGTCATCGCGCCTTCCCTGGATGTTTCACTCGGTCCGGAATTAGTCTGAGTTCGCCTATCGGACAGCGGCCGAGAAGGTCAATCGAAACCGGGCGACCACACGTCGCAACGCCACGTCCCGCCTGCGCGGGCCAGGCTACAGCGCCCCTTTTCCAGACCAGAATCCAACGTCGCGCCTTAAGCTTGTGTCCATCCCGCGCACGACTGACGCCACGCCGTACCGCTCGTCTCGGCCACCTCAAACCCTCTGTGCTGCGTGCGCCCACGTGGCGGGGCAGTTGCGAGAAAACGGTCAACACCTCCGCGAGTTCGTCGACGAGACCGGCGACAGGAACAATGTGCGCCAGGACGGGGCAGAGGACAGCGATGTGCTGGCGCAGGGTCTCGCGCCTGGCGAAGCACTTTTCGACATCGGCGCGAATTTTGGCAACCACACGATCCGAACGGCAAATACGCTTGAGACCGCCGCGTCAGTGCTTTCCAGTCCGCCCATATGCCTCACACCGTGCCGTGCGCACGCTTTTCGCTCGCAGGATCCCGCTGTGCCGCGCCGGACCGCACTTGACAATTGCGGTGAGCAGGAGTTTTCCAGTTGCACTGCGGTGCAGGCGACCCCACCCTTTTGGGCGCAACCGGAAGAGACACAGGCCGACATGGAAAAACTACCCATCACCCGCGCGGGCTTCACCGCGCTGGACGAGGAACTGAAAAAGCTGAAGAGCGTCGAGCGTCCGGCGGTCATTCAGGCGATCGCAGAAGCGCGCGAGCATGGCGACCTGTCGGAGAACGCCGAATACCACTCCGCCCGAGAGAAGCAGAGCTTCATCGAAGGCCGGATCAAGGAGCTTGAAGGGCTGATGAGCCGCGCCGAGGTGATCGACCCCAAACGGTTGTCGGGCACCATCAAGTTTGGCGCCACCGTGACCATCGTCGACGAGGACACGGACGAAGAAAAGACGTATCAGATCGTGGGCGAGCCCGAGGCGAATCTCGAGCGGGGCCTTCTGAACATCAATTCGCCGATCGCCCGGGCGCTGATTGGCAAGGAAGAGGGCGACAGCGTCGAAGTACGCACGCCCGGTGGCGAGCGCAGCTACGAGGTGCTAGCCGTCAAGTTCGTCTGAGAACGAGCCGCAGGAGGCGAAGCCGAGCCGATGACCGAAGTCGTTTCCCCCGCCGCCAAGGATCAGGCTGCGGGCAGCGCGCCTGAGGGGCATCCAGCAACGGGGCGGGCGGCCCCACAGCCCGACAGCTTGGGTCTTGTGACAGCACGGCCCCGGGGGGGCGAGGTCGAGCCGGCCTTCGTGATTGCCTCCGGCCTAACGGCGGTTTGGCTTCTGCTGCTTTTGGCTTTCTGGCTGTTCGTACCCAGCGCCTTCCCGCCTGGGATCGGGGCATTCGGTGTCCTTGTCGCAATCATTCTCCCCGTGGCCCTTATTTGGGTGGCGGCCGTCGCTGCCCGCTCCGCGCGGGTCGTGTCCGAGGAGAGCGCGCGCCTGGCCGCCGCCGTGGATGCCATCCGCCATGCCCAGGCCACGCAGTCGCAATCCAACTCCTCTGGCATCCGCCCACCGGTCGAGGCCAAGCTCGACGAGATCGCCCGCGCCCAGCGGCAGGCGGAGTCGGTCCTGGCGCAGTTGACCCAGGCCGGAGGCGTCACCGGCCCCGCGCCGCCCTCGTCGCAGGCCCTGCCGGCCGCCGCCCCTCGGCCCAGACCTGCGGGAGAGAAAACCGCTGAAGAGACACATCAGCCCGCGCTCGCCCTCGGCACGCCGCCCGACGCCCTGGACGAGCCCTTGCCGAACGACGAGTTCATTCGGGCGCTGAACTTCCCCGAAGACGAACGAGACGCTGTCGGCTTTCGCGCCCTGCGCCTCGCCCTTAAAGACCGGTTCAGCGCGGAGCTGGTGCGCTCGGCCCAGGATGTGCTCACCCTCCTCGCCGAAGACGGGATCTATATGGACGATCTCGCCCCCGACCGCGCGCGTCCCGAGGTCTGGCGCCGCTTTGCCCAAGGCGAGCGGGGGCGCGGGATCGCGCCCCTTGGCGGGGTGCGCGACCGGTCTTGTCTCGCGCTCACGGCGGGCCGAATGCGGCAAGACCCGATTTTTCGCGACGTGGCCCATCACTTCCTGCGCAAATTCGACCACACGTTCGCAGCGTTCGAGCCGCGCGCGTCCGACGCCGACATCGTGTCGCTCGCCGAAACGCGCACCGCTCGTGCCTTCATGCTGGTCGGTCGCGTCGCCGGAACGTTTGACTGATCGACAACCCGACCGGCCCGGGCGGCGCTTTGCCGGCTTTCGTCCGTCCCTCCAAGAAGGTCAGACGTTGCGAGCCATGACGTACAAGGTGCGATAGCCAAAGGCCCGGCCGATAAGCCGCCCGCGCTCTTCCTGCACTGTGCGGAAGCCAAGGCGGCCGTAGAGCGCTCGGGCCCGCGGATTGCTGTCCACAACCTCAAGGCACAGTTGGGTCAGGCCAAGCTCACGCGCCTCATCCACCACCGCCTCGATCAGCGCCGTGCCCACCCCCGTGCCACGGGCCGATGCGGTGACGAAGAGCCCATCCAACAGCATCTGGCCCGGTTCGATCCGTCGCTCGGTCAACTCCAGAAGCGGTCCCCGCCAAAGCGCACCCATCCACCCGTAATGCACAGCAATCTCGGGCAGGCCCGCAGCCACCAATCCTCCGGCCTCCGTTTTCATCCCCGCAACGCCGAGGATCTCGCCTGAGGCGGCACGCGCGACCAATGCCCGGTCGGGGCGCACCGAGGCCTCCAGAAACGCCAGCGCGCGCGCTTCGGGCGCAAGGACGAGGCCCAGTTTGTCTGAGAACGCCTCCCAAAACATGGTGGCGACCCGGGCGCGCTCGGCATCGCCAAAGCCGCGCAAAACCTCCGGATCGGGGGGCATCTCAGCGGTCTCTGGCTCGCCTTGCATCCCCCCTCCAATCGGCCTACGCGTTGCCGACGATAAGGACCTGCCATGCAATCCGCCACTCCTTCCTCCGCATTCTTCGAGGGGATGCGCGCCAGCGCGCCGTTTCTCATCGTGGTGGGGCCGTTCGCCCTTGTCTTCGGCGTGGTGGCCACCGAAGCCGGCCTCGATCTTGCGCAGGTGATGAGCCTGTCGGTCACAGTGTTCGCGGGGGCGGCGCAATTGACGGCGCTGCAGCTCATGCGCGAAGAGGCGCCCGCTCTGGTGGTTCTGGCCTCGTCCCTCGCGGTCAACCTGCGCATGGCCATGTATTCGGCCTCGATCGCGCCCTACATCGGTGGCGCCCCGCTCTGGCAGCGTGTGCTGTCGGGCTATCTGCTCGTGGACCAGAGCTATGCCATCAGCCACGCGCGCTTCGAGGCCGAGCCGCAGATGCCGCTGCCGCGCCGCATGGCCTTCTTCTTCGGAACGATGAGCCTGATTGCGCCGCTCTGGTATGCCGCGACCCTTGCGGGCGCGCTGGCGGGGCAGGGGATCCCCGAGGGCCTTGCGCTCGACTTCGCCGTGCCGATCACCTTCATCGCCCTGATCGCGCCGGGGCTGCGAACGCTCGCGCATCTGGCTGCGGCGGCCACGGCGATCCTGCTCGGCCTCGCGCTCGCGGGCCTGCCCTATGGCACCGGCCTTCTGGTCGCGGGCCTCGTGGCGATGATCGTGGGGGCCGAGATCGAGCGACGAGGCCTAGCAATTCCAGTCCAGCGCCAGGCTCCATGATGGAGGGATATTCCGACGCCACCATCGCGCTCATCACCGCGGGGATCGCCGTGGGCACATGGGCTGTCAGGTTCTCGTTCATCGGTCTGATCGGCGCCCGTGAGCTTCCTCCGTGGCTCCTCCGCCATCTGCGCTATACGCCGGTCGCGGTGATCCCGGCGCTCGTTGCGCCCCTTGTGCTCTGGCCGGGTGCCACGGGCGGCGCGCCCGACCCCGCCCGCCTCGTGGCCGCCCTCGCAGCCTTTGCGGTGGGGTTTTTGGCGCGCAGCGTTCTCGGCGCCATCCTCGTCGGGATGGGCACATTCTACGCCATCCGGCTGGTGCTCTGACCGCCGCGTGCCCGGCCTATCGAACGAGCGGCACCTCGATCAGGTCGCCGCGGCTGTCGGGGCTGTCATCCTCATAGAGCGCTGCGCGCACGCCCGGCCTTGCTCGGAAATATTCCATCGTCGCCCGCGGAAACCAGGCGCGCGGGCAGTCTTCGAACCCGGGGACACGCCCGACCACGTCGCTGATCGCGATGTTGCACCGGGCCGGCGCCACGGGCCCGGCCCTCCGTACCCCCTGAAGCGCAATCTCCGCCTGCTCCGCCGACACGTCGATTTCGTGCACGGCCACGCGGTAGGTCTCGCGCGCGTGATAATCTACGTAGAAGTCGAAAGCGGCGGGCGTGATGCCAAAGAACACGTCGTTCACTTCGGGCAATTGCGGGTGGTTGAACGTACCCGCCGGGTCGAAGATCACGCGCTGCGATCCATTCACCATCAGCCCCGAATGCGCGCCTGCATCCGAGCGCGTCGAAATCATGGTGAACAGGGTCAGTGCCGGCGGGCCGCTATGGCGATAGACCGCGCGCGACACCTCTCCAGGGGGCGCAACCACGGATTCAGCAGCGCACGCGGCCAGCAGGGCCGGCGCCATCAGCACAGCGCGGCGGCCAGGCCGCTCGAACCGTGTCATGGGGCCTTTAGCCGGCGACGAGAAGCAGGAAAATCAGGAAAACGAAGATGCCGATAACCGCATTTGTCACCCACCGGACAAAGCTCGCAAACATGCGTTCCTGGTTGGTGACGTCCATCTTGCCGTGTTCGTGGTTCGTATCGGCCATCTTTCGCCTCGTGTAACGCCTTATGCCATGGGCTTTAGCCGATAGGGGCGACCGTGTTAAGCGCTCGCACCGCGCAGTTCTGCCGCAGTGTGTCGGCCCGACCCCACGTACCGGGGCCGTTCAGTCGGTCATCCGCCAGAGCCATGCCCCGTCGTCGCGCCGGTCACGCAGCACATCGCCACGGGCCAGTAGATGGTTCAAGTGGCCGACAGCCTCGACCAGCGCCAGCCCGTACTCGGCAGACCCGATCTCGCGTCGATAAAGCGGGGCGAAGCACTCGTGCGCCGTCCGCGGCGCCGCAGTCAGCCACTCCCGCAGCCGGTCGAGCGCACCGATGTGGTTGTCGATCAACTGGCCCATGCGGGCCGGCAGTCCGGTAAAGGGCAGCTTGTGCCCCGGCAAGACAAGCTGGTCCTCCCGCGCAAGTGCCGACAGCCGCGTGCAGCTCTCCAGCCATTCTCCCACCGGATCAGCGTCGGGCTCGGTCGGGTAGACGCCCAGATTGGGCGAGATCGAGGGCAAGAGCTGGTCGCCCCCGATGACAAGATGATCGTCGCGGCTCCAGAGGGTTGCGTGATCAGGCGCATGCCCTTGGCCGAGACGGATCTCCCAATCCCGGCCCCCGGCGCGCAGAACGTCGCCCTCGGCCAAACGAGTATAGCCCAGCGGCAGTGGCGCCACGCAGTCGGCGAAGTTGAACGGGCGCTCTCCCAGCCGCTTGGTCAGGATCTCCGGATCCATCCCCGAGGCGCGCCAGAACGCCACCGACTCTGCCGAGGGCCGGTCTTGCTCGTCCAGTGTCAACATCCGGGCCGTAAGCCAGGCCACGCGCGTCGCGGCCAGCGAGGCGCCGCGCTCCTGAAACCAGCCGGCCAGCCCGACATGGTCGGGGTGATGGTGGGTCAGGATCACGCGGCCCACCGGTTTGCCCTTCAGGGGGCCTGCCTCCAACGCCTCCCAAATCCCACGGGTTCGTCGTGAGGCAAACCCCGTGTCGACCACCGACCAGTGATCGCCCTCGTCGAGCGCAAAGATGTTCACATGGTCTAGTGCCATCGGCAGGGGAAGGCGCATCCAGAGAGCGCCTTCGGCCAGTTCCACGGCCTCGCCCTCGAGGGGCGCGTCGGGCCACGGATACCGGATCGGAGCGTCTGCCGTGCCGTCCATGGCCCTTGCCTCCTCAGGCCGCCGCGAGGTCGTCGAGGCTCAGGGCATAGACCCCTTCGGCGCCGGCGCGTGCCTGCGCCAGAAGCCCGCCATGCTCGGGCAGCAGGCGCTCGATGTAGAAGCCCGCAAGCGCCAGTCGCGCGCCCTCGCCCTCGGCCATCGCCGCCTTCAGATGGTAGTGCGCGCCAAGGACACGGGCGAAGGCCCTGAGGTATGGCACGGCACCGGCGAACCGATCCTGCAGATCTTGCTCCACCAGCCATTCAGTGGCTTCGCGCAGGTTCTCCGCCGCCTGCCAGACCGGCTTGGCGAGGTCGGGTAGGGCGGCTCGCGCCTCCTCGGCACCGGCCTCGATCTCCTCAAGCAGGCGATAGGCGGCCTCGCCCCCATCGGCGAGCTTGCGGCTGACCAGATCCATCGCCTGAATTCCGTTGGTGCCCTCGTAAATCGGGGTGATGCGGGCATCCCTGGCAAACTGGGCCGCGCCCGTCTCTTCGACATAGCCCATGCCGCCATGCAGCTGAATACCGGCTTGGGCCACCTCGTTCCCGATATCGGTGCAAAACGCCTTGGCAATCGGGGTCAGCAGCGCGGCCCGCGCCGTCCAGTCCGTCTCCGACACCGTGCCGGCGCTCGCATGCTGCATGTCGATGGCCATCGCGCAGGCCAGCGCGATGGCCCGCGCCGCAAACGTCTCGGCCTTCATGGCGCTCAAGGTGCGGCGGACATCGGCATGGTCCACGATTGACCCGGTTCCTGCCTCGCCCAAGGGCGAGCGGCCCTGCCTGCGATCCATCGCATAGGCGAGCGCGGCTTGGGTCGCGGCATCGGCCAGCCCGACCCCCTGTGCACCCACGCCCAGCCGGGCATTGTTCATCATCGTGAACATCGCGGCCATGCCGCCCCCTTCCTGGCCGACGAGCCACCCCGTCGCCCCGTCGAACTGCATCACGCAGGTGGGCGAGCCGTGAATGCCCAGCTTGTGCTCGACGCTGACCGGGATCACCCGGTTGGCCACGCCCGCCTCGCCCGTCTCGTCCGGCAGGCGCTTCGGCACCAGAAACAGGCTGATCCCCTTGGTGCCGGCCGGCGCCCCCGGCAGGCGGGCCAGCACAAGGTGGACGACATTGTCGGTCAAATCGTGATCGCCGTAGGAGATGTAGATCTTCTGCCCGCTGATCGCGTGGGTGCCGTCGCCAAGGGGCTCGGCCTTGGTCGTCAGCGCGCCCACGTCAGAGCCGGCCTGCGGCTCTGTCAGGTTCATTGTTGCGGTCCACTCGCCCGAAATCAGCTTCGGCAGGTAAAGCGCCTTCAGCTCCTCCGAGGCATGGGCCTCGATCGCCTCGATCTGCCCCTGCGAGAGCAGGAAGACGAGCTGAAGCGCAAGGTTGGCGCCGCTCATCATGTCATTGACCGCCGTCTGCAGGGTCAAGGGCAGGCCCATCCCGCCATGCGCCTCCGGTGCGCCGACCGCAACCCAGCCCCCCTCGGCCACGGCCTGATATCCCTCGGCCCAGCCCGGTGACGTCCGCACCACCCCGTTCTCGAGGCGCGCGGGGTTCAGATCGCCGGCACGGCGGAGCGGCGCCATCACCTCGGCGCAGAGCCGTCCGGCCTCGGTCAGCACCGCGTCGGCAACATCCGGCGTCGTTTCTGCAAAGCGCTCGGTTTCCGCGACTAGGCCCATGTCGACGACATGGTCGAAAAGGAAGCGGAAGTCGGAAATCGGGGCGGTATATGTCATCTCTCTCTCATCGCTCGGCCCTGCGGCAGGGCAGGGGCCCCACCTCGTGCGTCGGGCCGTCTTGGCGGCTGCGCGCGAGGGGGGTATGGCTTGCGGTTACCGTCGAGCTTAGTGCGCGTGTCGACCGGAAACAAAGCGCAACGCGGCGTCACGAATTTGGAGATGAGCAATGAGCCGGCCGCCTGACGCCGATCCGACCCTTCGCTTGGGCGACGATGCGGCCGGGATCGCCCGGGCCGCTGCGTGTCTTGCCGCGGGCCGGCTCGTCGCTTTCCCCACGGAAACGGTCTATGGCCTTGGCGCCGATGCGCGCTCGGGCACGGCCGTTGCGGGCATCTTCGAGGCCAAGGGCCGCCCGCGCTTCAACCCGCTGATCGTCCATGTCGCGGGGCTCGAGGCGGCGGCGCGGATCGGCCGCCTCGAGGGCGAAGCGCTCCGACTGGCCCAGGCGTTCTGGCCAGGTCCCCTGACGCTTGTCGTGCCGGTCCGACGCGACGCCGGCCTCAGCGATCTGGTGACGGCGGGCCTTCCGACGGTTGGGCTGCGGGCGCCGGCGGGTGACGTGGCCGGCCGGCTTCTTGCTGCGTTCGACGGCCCGATTGCCGCGCCCTCCGCCAACCTGTCGGGCGCGGTCAGCCCAACGACGGCCGCCCACGTGCTCGACGGCCTCGACGGTCGAATCGCGGCCGTGATCGATGGTGGCCCCTGCAGTGTCGGTATCGAGAGCACGATTGTCGGCTTCGACCCTGCGCCTGTGCTCTTGCGTCCGGGCGGTATTCCCGTCGCGGCCCTCGAGGCGGCGTTGGGCGCGCCGCTCCTGCGCCGAGCGGACAGCTCCGCAGTAACCGCACCCGGACAGCTCGCCTCCCATTACGCACCAGACAAGCCCGTGCGCCTTGCGGCCGCCGCCCCTGGCCCGGGCGAGCTATGGCTGGGGTTCGGCCCCTGGTCGGGCGCAGGGCCCGAGCCGCCCGGCCTGTCTCTTTCCCCGTCAGGAGACCTGCGCGAGGCGGCCGCGGCTCTGTTCGGCTGCTTGCGCACGCTCGACGCTATGGACGGGCAGGGCATTGCGGTAGCCCCCATCCCCGACACGGGGCTCGGCGAGGCCATCAACGACAGGCTGGCAAGGGCCGCCGCTCCGCGGAGCTCGTTTGGCTAACGACGCCCTCTAACCGCAGCGCCGAGCGCACCACACCAACTCTCAATGGCTGCCGATACGCACAACCCTGGCCGTGCGCTTCAGGCGCGTGGCCTCAGAAGCGGTCCAGCAGGCGGCGCAGGTAGTCAAGTTCCACCTCCGGCCGCTCCTGATCGGCCGACCGCCGACGGATCTCGTCCAACAGGTCCCGCGCGCGGCGATAGACATCGTCGCCCTGCAAAAGGTTCTCCTCGGTGCCGAGTGGCCCGTTATTGCCGCCATCGCGACCAAGCGGGTCGCGCCGGCTGTTCGGGTTCGCCTGGCCAAGCGCATCGCCCTGCTGGCCCTGACCCTGCTGCTGCTGGGCTAGTGCTTCGCCGAGGTTTCGCATGCCCTCGCGCAGCGCCTCCATGGCCTGGGCTTGCTCGTCGATCGCACCCGGCAGGTCGTTTTCTCGCAACGCGCCCTCGGCCCGGTCCATCGCATCGCCCGCGCGTCCGAGACTGTCGCGCGCGGCATCGCCTTCGGCTGTGCCTGCGCCCGGCAGATTCTGGGTCTGCCGGTCCAACTCGCGGCGCAGTTGGCGCTGCCGGTCGGCCAGTTCATCGGCCGACGGCATGCCGCCCTGGCCCTGCTGGCCGCCCTGGCCCGGCTGTTGACCGCCTTGCTGACCCTGGCCGGGGCCCTGTCCGAACTCCTGGCCCTGGCCGGGCTGCCCGGGCTGCCCGCCCGGCTGCTGCCCCTGACCCTGCTGGCCTTGCTGCCCCTGTCCGAACTCCTGGCCTTGCTGGCCCTGTTGCCCTTGCTGACCCTGTTGCCCCTCCTGACCGGGATTGAACTGATCCTGCAGATTGCGGAAAGATTCGTCGCTCAGCCCCTGCTGCTCGCGCAGCGTCTCGGCCAGTCCCTCCATCGCCTGCTGCCCAGGGCTTTGCTGCCCCTGACCGCCCTGGCCCTGGGTGACCTGCATGTTCTCCATCATCTGCCGCAGTTGATCGAGAAGTGCCTGCGCCTCGGCCGTGCGCCCCTCCTCCATCAACTGCTGCAGCCGGTCGAGCATCTGCTGCAACTGGTCGCCCGTGATCTCCTGGCTGTTCTCCGAGAGCTGCTGCTGATCCTGGTTTGGATCCTGCTGGCGGGCGAGCTGGTTCATGTAGTCCTGCATCGCATCGCGCAGCTCCTGCATCAGCTGCGCGATCTCCTCATCCGACGCCCCATTGCGGATCGCCTCGCTCAGCCGATCCTGCGCCCGCCGCAGCCGCTCCATCGCGTCCGACAGGTCGCCCTCCTCGATTTTCAGGGCGATGACCCAAAGTGCCTCGGCAAGTTCGTCGCGCACCTCAGGCGTCAGACCATCCTGCGCCAGCAGCGCCGATTCCAGACGCATCAGCGCAAACCGCAGCTGCAGATAGGTCGAGCTGTCGCGGAAGATATCGTCGGGCAGGTACGACACGGCCCGGATCACCTGCGCCACGCGCGCCCCGTTCTCGCGCGACCAGAGCAGGTCCCGCCGCTGTTCGATCAACGCCGATGCGAGCGGATCGAAAAAGCGCCGCCCCGGCAGCGATTGCAGCTCCATCGGCTCCGACGCACCCTCATTGCCCATCGCATCCACCGCGGTCAGCGTGAAGGTCACCGGCAGGCCAGACCACGGGTGCTTCGAGAAATCCTCGATGATGGTCTCGGCAAACGCGGCCCGGTCGCCCGTGATCGGCATAGGCAGGTCGATCTCGAGCGCCTCGCGTGGCTCCGGCGCAACCGTCAGGCCATGGGCGCGGGCCACGGCATCAAGATCGAGCGCAATCACACCCTGCCCGGACACCACCCCGTAATCGTCTTCCGCGGTGAAGCCCTGGCTCATCTGGCCGCTCGCCTCACGCCGCATGATCCCCTCAAACGCGATCTTGGGCGCACTATCTGGGATGATCGCGACATCCCATGCGCGCCCTCCTTCACCGGTGATCGAGATGCGGCCATCCTGGCGGACATCGAAGCCCTGCGCGGCCGCCGTGGCCGGTTCGATTTCCTCGCCGGCCCGCGCCGAGACGGTCTCGTCTACGGTCAGGGATCCAACCTCGCCGTAAAGACGCAACGACACGCGGCTTCCCTGCGGCACCTGCAGGCTGTCGCCAGCGATGTCGTTCAGATAAAGGCTCGGCTTTCCGGTATGGAGCGGCGGCTCAACCCAGCCTTCCCAAGCCGGGCCGGCGGCCAACGCGGCGCCCGCGCCGGGCCCCGAGAGGTCGGTCACAGTCGCAGCGCGCCAGATCGAGCCGAAGAGCAGCGCGACAACGAACGCCGTCAACGCCACATAGCGCAGCGCATAGGGGTCGCGGCCAGCCAGCCGAAGGTCCGGCGCAACCGGTCCGGCCGAGGCGGCGCGGTCTGCCATCCGTCGGATATGGGCGGACCAGACGGCGACCGAAGCGTCGTCCGACCCGCCAATGGCCTGGGTGTCGGCAAGGGCCTGGAGCGGCCGCCCGGGCAGCGTCGCGTCCAGCCGGGCCACCGCCTCGTCTCGCGTCGGCCATCCGAACGCGGCAATCCCGCGATATGTGAACCAGAGCACAGCCATCACGGCCAGAACGCCTGCGGCCCAGACCGCTTCCACCGGTCCGGTTTCGTGCAGTCCCAGAAACAACGCCGCCGCCGTTGCAATCAGTACCGACCAGAGGGGCCAGAACGCCCGGCACAGCCGCTCTGCGGCCATACCAAGCCGGGTCAGCCGCAACGGGCGAATGAGCCGCTTCATCGCAACGTTTCTTTGGTCGTCGGGGCGGGGGTCTTGCCGAAGGTTGGCCGTCATGTCGCTCCCTTGAACGCCCGGGCCGGGCGCGTTGGTGTCAGGCGCTCGCGCGCCCAGGGGTCACCGGTTGCGCGCCTCACCCGTCGGGCGCGGGCACGGCCAGCCACTCCGGGATGTTATCGCGCGCGAGCATTTCGTCAAAGCTGGGCCGTCTGCGAATGACGGCGAATTGATGCTGATCCACCAGGACCTCGGGCACCAGCGGACGCGAGTTGTATTCCGAAGACATGACCGCACCGTAAGCACCCGCAGAGCGGAACGCCACAAGATCGCCCGCCGAAAGAACGGGAAGGGGCCGCGCCTTGGTAAAGGTGTCGCCCGTTTCGCAAACCGGCCCGACAACGTCATAGGGAAGCCGCTCGCTCCCTGGGGCGGGTTCGATCAGCGGTTCGATATCGTGATAGGCGCCATACATCGCGGGCCGGATCAAATCGTTCATGGCGGCGTCGAGGATCAGAAACCGCCGGTCCTCCCCCTCCTTCACATAGAGCACCTTCGACACGAGAACGCCGGCATTGCCGGCAATAAGGCGCCCGGGTTCGATCTCGATCTCGCATCCAAGGTCCCCCACGGTTCTGCGGATAAGATCGCCGTAGTCCGACGGCAGGGGCGGCGCCTCGTTCGACCGCGCATAGGGTATCCCAAGGCCGCCGCCGAGGTCGAGCCGCCGAATATCATGCCCATCCGCCCGCAGCGTCCGGGTCAGCTCCGCGACCTTGAGATATGCTGCCTCGAACGGCTCCAGATTGGTCAGCTGGCTGCCGATATGCACGTCAACGCCGATCACATCGAGCGCCGGAAGCCGTGCAGCCTCGGCATAGATTTCGTGGGCCCGCCCGATCGGCACGCCGAACTTGTCCTCCTTGCGGCCGGTTGAGATCTTTTCGTGCGTCCCGGCGTCGACATCGGGGTTGACGCGCAGAGCGATGGGCGCGCTCAGGCCCATCGACGACGCGACCTCCGACAGAGCCCGCAATTCCGGCTCGCTCTCGACATTGATCTGGCGGACACCGCCCGCGAGCGCCTGCTGCATCTCGGCGCGGGTTTTTCCGACGCCCGAGAACACGATCCGGTTGCCCGGAACCCCGGCCGCCCGCGCCCGCACATACTCCCCACCGGACACCACATCCATCCCGGCCCCGGCCCGGGCCAATGTTGCGATGACGGCGAGGTTCGAATTTGCCTTCATGGCATAGCAGACAAGGTGCGGGCCCCAGTCGAGCGCCTCGTCGAACAGCCTGAAGTGGCGCAGCAAGGTGGCGGTGGAATAGCAATAGAATGGCGTCCCGACCTCTGCCGCAATCTCCGCCAGATCCACTCCCTCCGCGGCCAACCGTCCAGCGTGATACAGGAAATGATCCATGGCCTAGCCCTCAGCCCTGGCACGAAGCCGCAGGTACAGCGCCAGCGGCAGGCCGCAACTCACGCCGATACAAAAGGTTGCCGGAACCGCAAGCAGCATCAGCCAGTCTCTCCGCTCAACAGCCTCTGCAATCACCCAGACCGTCAGGGCAACGGCCGCTATCGTCAGATCCCAGACCAGACCCGTCGTTGATGCATTGACATACCAAGCGTCGATGAGGCCCGACAGGCCGCCTCCCGTCTGCCGCATATGGCTGACGAACCAGTACATCGGATGCACGGCGCCCCACAGGGCAAGGGCAAGATAGGTGTATCGCAGCATTAACTGCTCCCGCTCGATGGTCAGCGGGCAGCTATCGCGTGCGCGCCCCGTTTCCAACCCGCGCGCCGCAAATTCCTTCGCGAAGGAATTTGCAAATCTCTTGACTCAAGAGATTTGCCCGGCTCAGAGGCGGTTGAGAAGGTCCGGTGTCGGCCAGGCATCCGCCGGCAGGCCCAGCCGCCTTTGCTCGACGCGCACCGCGGCCCGGGTTTTGGCGCCAAGGATCCCGTCGATCCCGCCAACGTCGTATCCCCGATCGCGGAGTTTCGTCTGCAGTCGCACCATGTCTTGTCCGCTCAGCCCGGCATCCGGAGCGCCGGCGCGGTAGATCGGTGCGCCTTCCAGACGGGTCGCGAAGTATGCCGCGGTCATCACGTAAACAAAGCTCTGGTTCCACTCGAAATAGACGTCGAAGTTCGGATAGGCTAGGAACGCGGGGCCCTTACGGCCCTGTGGCAGGATCACCCGCGCCGGCAGGTCGCCGGGTCCAAGGTCCCCCGCGCGGGCCTCAACGCCCAGAGCCGCCCAGTCCGAAACGCTGCGCTCCGTATCGAGCCCCGTTTCGTGCCACGGGAAGTCCTGTGGCAGCACGACCTCGTGCAACCAGGGCTCACCGGCCCGCCAGCCAAAGCCCTGCAGCATGTTCGCCCCCGACAAGAGCGCATCTGCCGGCGAGGTCTTGAGGTAGACATGCCCGTCGCCGTCGCCGTCGACGCCATAGTCCAGGATGTCCGACGGCAGCATCTGAACCATCCCGATTTCTCCGGCCCAGGCGCCTGTCGTGCTGTCGGGGTTGAGATCACCCCGCCGATAGAGCTCAAGTGCCGAGAAGACCTGCGGTCGAAAGAGGTCTGGGCGCCGGCAATCATGGGCAAGCGTCATCAACGCGTTCACCGTGTTGAAGTCGCCCTGAACGGCGCCGAAATCCGTCTCAAACGCCCAGAACGCCAACAGAACGCCGCGCGGGATGCCGAACTCGCGCTCGATCCGGTCGAACACGGTGTCGTGGCGCGCGCCGTTTCGTTGTCCGTTTTCGATCCGCGCGGAACTGATCAGCCGTCGTGAGAAGTCGATGAACGGAAGCTGAAACACACCCTGCGCCCGGTCTGCGCGCAACACCTCGGGATCCTGCCGCACGCCGTCGAAGAAACTGGACACCAGCTGGCGGTCAAACCCCTGCGCCACCGCCTCGCTGGCCATTGCGGCGCGAAACTGTCCAAAATCTGCCCCGCACGGCACGGAGGCCACTGCCGGCTGGCTCAGGCCAAGGCACAGAATCACAAGCGGCAAGCGCATCGCGTCAACACTCCGTTCAGATTGTGGCACGCGCCCCTACCGGATTGTGGAAGGCGCGACAAGTTGGTCCAATTCACAGGGATGTGCAGTGTTTTCAGGCGAATTCCCGCCGACCGTTAACCAACCCGGCAGTTGCGTTAAGACTCCGGTAATAGTTTTGGCGCCTACTTGGCACGTGGGGCTGTGGTGTCGTGAGAATGCGGCACGGAGGCAAAATGAAGATACTCATCGTGGAGAGCAACCGTGATCTTGGGAGGCTGTGGAAGCGGCACCTGGATCGTTCGGGACACTCGGTCACTCTGGCACAAAGCCAGCCTGAGGCCATTGCGTATCTGCAGGCCGACGAAGTGCACGTGATCATTTTGAATGTCGTGTTGCCCGGCGAGAGTTCGCTCGCCGTGTCCGATTTTGCCAGCTACCGGTGGCCAGACGCTCGCGTCGTCTTTGTTACCGGCTCCAGTTTCTTCTCCGACGGTTCGATCTTTCAGCACGCATCGAATGCGTGCGCGTTTCTTCCGGCCGCGACCGAGCCCGAGGATCTGGCCAGCATGGTCGACCATTTCGGCGCAGCAGTGGCGCACTGACCGCCACGCGGCCGCTCTGAGCCACTGCATGCGATGCGCCGACGAGGAAACGGCACGCGTGCAAGCTTAGGCGGCGAGCCGCCCACGATCATGGGGCGCCATCCAATCGATCCGAGGCCCGATGGGCACGATCCGGTGCGGATTGATGCTGTCGTGGCTATAGTGGTAATGCCTTGTAATGTGGTCGAAATTCACCGTCTCGGCCACGCCCGGCACCTGGTAGAGCTCACGTGTGTAGGCAAAGATGTTCGGGTAATCGACGACCCGAGCGCGGTTGCACTTGAAGTGGCCGTGATAGACCGGGTCGAACCGCAACAGCGTCGGCAGCACGCGCCAATCCGCCTCCGTGACGCGTGCTCCCGCAAGGTAGCGGTTCGTGCTCAGCCGCTCCTCCATCCACTCCAGTGTCTCGAACACCTCGTTGACCGCGCCATCATAGGCCGACTGCGTGGTCGCAAACCCGGACCGATACACACCGTTGTTTAGCCCTGGATAGGTGCGTGCGTTGATGGCATCGATCTCGGCGCGCAGCGGCTCGGGGTAGAAATCTTGCTGATCGCCGGTGAGCCCGTTGAACGCGGTGTTGAACATGCGGATGATCTCGGCACTTTCGTTCGACACGATTGTGTCGCGCGCCTTGTCCCACAGGATCGGCACCGTAACGCGACCGCTCATGTCGGGCTTGGCGCGCAGATAGACATCGCGAAGGAAGGGCAGCCCGAAGAGGGTATCGCCCGTCGCACCGGGATAGTCGTCGGCCAGCGTCCAGCCGTCCGACAGCATGTCGGGATGCACCACCGATACCCCGATATGCGGCGTAAGGCCCTTCAGCGCGCGATAGATCAGCGTCCGGTGCGCCCAGGGGCAGGCATAGGAGACATAGAGGTGATAGCGCCCGCTCTCGGCGGCGAACCCGCCCTCGCCGGACGGCCCCGCCGACCCGTCCGCCGTCACCCAGTTGCGAAAGCTCGCCTCGGTCCGCTTGAATTCGCCGTCGGTCGACTTCGTGTCGTACCAGACATCGTGCCACGTGCCGTCGATGAGTTTGCCCATACCGATCTCCTCTGCGCTGCGATAGAGATACGGCGCCAAGCGGCCACGTAAACCACGCCCCGCGCGCGCCTGCCCTGCACCGGCGCACACGCCACGAGCGCTCCGGCCGGTCCCAACGCGAGGAATCGTCCGTGCCGGGATGGTTCACGGGCGCAGAGCGCTTGACTCGTCGTAAACCTGTAGCGTTTGCTACGTATTAGGCGCTTTGGGAAGGAGCTGCCCCATGTCCGAGTATCTGCCACGCGAGGTTCGCGACGGCCTCCAAGAGGCACGCCTTGCGCGCAAGTTGTCCAAAAGTCGCGTCCGGGTGCGCTCCGGTGCCGGAGAGTTTCGTGTCTTGCGCCACTGGGCCGACGGGTTCGCCGTTGCGGTGGCCGATGCGCCCCGGCTGCGGGGCCGGGTCGACCTCTATGACGGCACGCGCCATCTCTGCCAGGCATTGATCGTGACCGCGCGCGAGGAAGCGGGCGAGCAGGTCTACGAGTTCAAGTACACGACGCCCGTGGCCGACGGTCCGCCAAGTCCCGACCACGCCAAAGAGCCTGACGCACCCGTCGCCCTCATACCGAAGGTGGTCACGACCTGACCCAGGCGCCCGAGCGGCCTACTGCAGATCGCCGAACGCGTCAGCCAGGCGCGTCAGGGCTTCCAGCACGCGCGGGCGTGGCGTGGCGAAGTTGAACCGCAGGAAGCTGTCGCCTCCCTTGCCGAAGGTCGTGCCCTTGTTGGCCGCGATCCGCGCCTCGGTGCTCACGCGGCGTGTGAACTCGTCCGCCTCCATGCCCGTCCCGGCAAAGTCCACCCAGGCCAGGTAGGTCGATTCGAGCGCCACCGAGCGCAGACCCGGGATTGCCGCGATCCCCGCATCGAAGAGCCGGCGGTTTTCGTCGAGATAGGCCACGAGCGCGTCGACCCACTCCGCCCCCTCGGGCGTATAGGCCGCCTGAACCATCCGTGGCCCAAACGTGTTGGGAGACATGCCAAGCCCCGCCATTCGCGCCGCGAACCGGGCCCGCAGCGCATCGTCCTCGATCGTCACGTTGCCCACATGGGACCCTGCAATGTTGAAGGTCTTCGAGGCCGCCGTCAGCATGATCAGACGATCGGCCACGCCGTCCACCAGGGCAAAAGGCAGGTGCGTCGCGCCAGGATAGACCAGATCCTCATGGATCTCATCCGACACGATGATCAGGTCGTGCCGCCGCGCGAATGCCGCTACCCCTTCAAGCTCGTCCCGCGTCCAGACCCGGCCGCCCGGATTGTGCGGCGAGCACAAGATCACCATCTTTTCGCGGCCCGTCATCGCGGCGTCATAGGCGTCGAAGTCGAGGGTATGCCGCCCGTTCACCTCCACCATTTCGCATTCGGTCACCTCGCGCCCCGCGGCCCGGATCACCCGGAAGAATGCATGGTAGACCGGGGTGAAGAGCACAATTCCATCGCCCGGCGCGGTGAAGGCGTCGACGCACAGGGCCGTGCCGTTCACCAGCCCGTGGGTCGTGAAGATATGCGCCGGATCGGGAGACCAGCCATGCCGCGTCTCCATCCACCACCTGATCGACTCGCGGTACCCGGCATCGTCGTAGCCGTACCCATAGAGCCCGTGCTCGGCCATCTCCGCCACGGCCCGGTTCACCCCCTCGGGCGAGCGGAAATCCATGTCCGCCACCCACATCGCGATCCCGTCGGCCGTCGGCACGCCATAGATCGCCTCCATCGCATCCCATTTGGAGCAATCGGTGCCCCGGCGGTCGATCATCTCGTCGAAGAATGTGGGGTCGAGCGGCATGGTCTCTCCTCAGGCATCGGCGGTGGCGGGGTTCTGACGAGGATCGAGATCATACGCAAGCCCGTGACACGCCGCGCACGGCTGCGCCCCGCTTGAATCGGGCGCAGCGAGCCCCTAATCCCGTCCCATGAGCATCAAACCGATCCTGCTGCACCCCGATCCAAGGCTGAAAACCGTCTGCGACCCGGTTGTCGACATCTCCGACACGTTGCGCACCCTGGCCGACGACATGCTCGCGACGATGTACGAGGCGCCCGGCATTGGTCTGGCCGCGCCCCAGGTCGGCCAGACGATGCGCCTGATCGTGGCCGATTGCGTGAAAGACCCCGACGAAGAGCCGCGCCCGCTGGTGATGTTCAATCCCGAGGTCGTGGCCGCCGCCGACACCCGCTCGACCTATGAGGAAGGGTGCCTGTCGATCCCTGAGATTTATGCCGAGGTGGAACGGCCGGCCGAAGTGACCGTCCGCTGGCTCGACCGGGACGGTGCGGAGCAGCAGGAAGACTTCGAGGGTCTCTGGGCCACCTGCATCCAGCACGAGATCGACCACCTGAACGGTGTGCTCTTCATCGACTACCTCAAGCCGCTCAAGCGCCAGATGATCACCCGCAAGATGGTCAAGCTGAAGCGTGAGCGCGCCCGCGCCTGACCGCCCGTGCCCGGCACGCCCCGCCCGATCCTGCGCTGGCCCGACAAGCGCCTTGCAACCCCGGCGGCGGACGTGCCCGCCATCACCGACGAGATCCGCACCATCTGGGACGACATGATCGCGACGATGGAGGCGATGCCCGGGGTCGGCCTTGCCGCCGTCCAGATCGGCGTGCCTTTGCGCTTGGCGGTGGTCGACGCCTCCGACACGCGCGGCAAGGCGATCCGCATGGCCAATCCGGAGCTGGTCGATGCCGGCCCACAGATGCGCAGGCATGAGGAAGCCAGCCCCTGCCTGCCGGGCGTCACGGCCAAACTGGAGCGTCCCGCCGAAGTGATCGTGGCCTTCACCGACACTGCGGGTTTCCGTGTGCGCCAAACCTTCGAAGGGCTTTGGGCAACCTCGGTCCAGCACCAGATCGACCACCTTGCGGGCAAGATGTATTTCGACCGCCTGTCGAAGGTGAAGCGCGACATGCTGCTGAAAAAGGCGCGAAAGGCGGCCCGATGAGGCTGGTCTTCATGGGCACGCCCGAGTTCTCGGTTCCGGCGCTCGACGCGCTGGTGGAGGCGGGCCACGAGGTGGCGGCGGTCTACACCCAGCCGCCCCGGCCCGCCGGGCGTGGCAAGAAAGACCGCCCGACCCCGGTCCATGCCCAGGCGGAGGCGCTGGGCCTCGCCGTCCGCCACCCGCCCTCCTTCAAGCCTCAGGACGAGAAGGACGCCTTTGCCGCGCTCGAAGCCGAGATCGCCGTCGTTGTCGCCTATGGCTTGCTCTTGCCCCGCGCGGTCCTGGCCGCGCCCGCCCGAGGCTGCCTCAACATCCACGCCTCGCTTCTGCCGCGCTGGCGCGGGGCAGCGCCGATCCACCGGGCGATCATGGCGGGCGATGCCGAGACCGGGGTCTGCATCATGCAGATGGAGGCCGGGCTCGACTCCGGCCCCGTCCTTCTGCGCCGCGCCACGCCGATCGGCGCGGAGGAGACCACCGGAGACCTTCATGATCGCCTCTCCACGATCGGGGCCGAGGCGATCGTCGCCACGCTTGCCCGCCTCGACAGCCTGCCGCCCGCGCCGCAGCCCGAAGGCGGCATCACCTATGCCAGCAAAATCGACAAGGCCGAGGCTCGGATCGACTGGGCCCGCCCCGCGGCCGAGATCGTCCGCCAGATCCACGGCCTGTCGCCTTTCCCCGGCGCGTGGTGCCTGGCAGGCGAGGAGCGTCTAAAGCTCCACCGTGCCCGGCCCGCCGACCGCAAAGGCGCACCCGGCGCGGTCATTGACGGGTTCACCATTGCCTGCGGCGCGGGCGCGATTGAGGTCACCGAGGCCCAGCGTGAAGGCAAGCGCCCCATGCCGGCCGACGAGGTCCTGCGCGGTCTCGTCTTGCCCGACCGCCTGACCTGACGGCCGCCTGCTGCCAAAGGCGCCCCCGGCGGGAGTATTTCCATCAAGATGATGGCGGGGCCCCTCCCTGTCACCTTGCTCCAAAAACTCCCGCCGGAGGCATCCCGCCTCTCCGCTGTCCGGGTTTTTCGATCTGCGCAAATGTGCACATGTCATATCCCGTGATCTGCGTTTTTGCGCAAGAACGCACTCGCTATGTCACGTCCATCAGCGGCGCCACCCGGTGCCGGCATCAAGGGAGACACGACAATGCTCACCCAGATCAACGGATTGCACCACGTCACGTCGCTTGCCAGCGGCGCCCAGTCGAACAATGCCTTCTTCACCAAGACGCTCGGCCTGCGCCGTGTGAAAAAGACGGTCAACTTCGACGCCCCCGAGGTCTATCACCTCTATTACGGCGACGAGGCCGGCACGCCCGGCTCTGTCATGACCTACTTCCCGTTCCCGGGCTCCCGGCGCGGCAAGCCGGGCCTCGGCGAAGTCGGCACGACCGTCTTCTCGGTTCCCGAGGGCAGCCTCGGCTGGTGGAAGGAGCGTTTTGCGGCTGAAGGGGTTGAGGGGCTCGACGAAACCGAGCTCTTCGGCGAGAGCCGCCTCTACTTCGCCGGCCCCGATGGCGATGGCTTCGCGCTGACCGAGCACAAAGGTGATACCCGCGCGCCCTGGACCGATGGCATCGTTGACGGCGACCACGCCATCCGCGGCTTCCATTCCGGCCACTTCCGCGTGTCGGATGGCGGCGCCACCGAGGAGCTTCTGAAGTTCATGGGCTACGAGGAGCGGGACCGGTCCAATGGCACCGTCCGCCTCGGCGTGCCGAACGGCAATGGTGCGGATGTCATCGACCTGGAGACGATCAAGGGCGCGAACTATGCCCAGCAGGGCGCGGGCTCCGTCCACCACATCGCCTTCTCGGTCGATGATCGCGAAAAGCAGCTCGAGGTGCGTAAGGCCCTCAGCGACACCGGCTACGGCGTCACGCCCGTCATCGATCGCGATTATTTCTGGGCGATCTACTTCCGCTCGCCCGGCGGCGTCCTCTTCGAGGTGGCGACCAACGAGCCTGGCTTTGATCGGGACGAGGACACCGCCCATCTCGGCGAAGCCCTGAAACTGCCCACGCAGCACGAGCATCTGCGCGAGCTTCTGGAAACCAAGTATCTGGAGCCGATCCATGACTGATCTGAAGACAGAAGGCCTCGGCGCCTACACTTTCAAGCGGACGGAGGGCGCCCCGGGCGCCCCCCTTCTCCTGACCTTCCACGGCACCGGCGGGGATGAAACCCAGTTCCATGGGCTGGCCCAGGAGCTGATGCCCAGGGCCCATGTGATCTCCCCACGGGGCGACGTGAGCGAGGGCGGCCATGCCCGCTTCTTCCGCCGCACCGGCATGGGCGTCTACGACATGGACGACCTTGCGCGGGCGACGAAAAAGATGGCCGGCTTCCTTGAGGACGCGCGTGCCGAGACCGGGGCGAGCCGTGTCATCGCCATGGGCTATTCCAACGGGGCCAACATCATCGCGGCCACCGCATTGGAGCGGCCCGAGCTGGTGGATGAGTACATTCTGATGCACCCGCTCATCCCCTGGAAGCCGGCACCGCAGCCGGGCCTCGCGGGCAAGCGGGTTCTGGTCACCGGCGGCAAGCGGGACCCGATCACGCCTGCGATCCAAACCGAGGCCCTGTCGGATTATCTCGCGGCTCAGGGCGCCGAGGTGATGCTCGCCTGGCACGAGGGCGGCCACGAGATCACGCAGAACGAGCTCGCGGCCGTCCAGAGCTTCCTGGCCGTGACCTGACAAAGGCGAGCTAAACCAAACGGGCGCGTCCCCTGACTTGGGGGCGCGCCCACCTATATCCGCGGCAATCGCAAGCCGGAGCCGCCGATGACCGATCAGACCCCACCCGACAGGCCAGCCGCACGGCCGCTCGCCGTCCCGTCCTCGCGCCTGGCGCGGATGACGCGGCTTGGCAGTGCGGCCACCGGCATCGCCGGGTCGCTGGCGGTCCAGGGCGCGCGGGCCTATGCCCGCGGCGAGCGTCCGGCGATGCAGGATCTGCTGCTGACGCCCGCGAACCTCCACCGTCTCACGACCGAGCTTGCCCGGATGCGCGGCGCCGCGATGAAGGTGGGGCAGCTCGTGTCGATGGATGCAGGCGACGTCCTGCCGCCCGAGCTGGCACAGATCCTCTCACGCCTCCGCGCCGACGCCGACTATATGCCGCCGGCCCAGCTGCGCCGGGTGCTCGATGGCGCATGGGGCCCCGGCTGGCAGAAGCAATTCCGCAAGTTCGAGCCCCGCCCCATGGCTGCCGCCTCCATCGGGCAGGTCCACCGGGCCACGCTGCCCGACGGGCGAGTGCTCGCGGTCAAAGTGCAATATCCCGGCATCCGCCGCGCGATCGATAGCGATGTCACCAATGTGGGCGCGCTGGTGCGGGTCTCGGGCCTTGTCCCCAAGGGGATGGACATCGCGCCGCTCCTAGAAGAGGCCAAGCGTCAGCTCCACGAGGAGGCCGACTACGCCCGCGAGGCCGGGCAGCTCACGCGCTTTGCCGCGCTGCTCGGCGAGACCGAGAACTTCGCGCTGCCCGAACCAATCGGCGAGCTCGTCACCTCCGACGTCCTGCCCATGACGTTCCTGCCCGGTCGTCCGCTCGAAGAGATGACAGACCTGCCGCAAGCCGAACGCGACTGGATCGTGGAACGGCTCTTCTTGCTCCTCTTCCGTGAGCTGTTTGAGTTTCGCCTGATCCAGTCCGACCCCAACTTCGCGAACTTCCGCTACGACCCCGAAAGCCGGACGATCGGGCTCCTCGATTTCGGCGCGGCCCGCCCCGTGCCTGCCGAAGTGTCGGAGGGCTATCGCGCGCTGATGGCCGCAGGGATCTGGGGCGGGGCGGACGAGATCGATCAGGCCGCTGAGGCGCTGGGCTTTGTTGCGCCCGACACGGCGCCCCACCATCGCGCGATGGTTGCGGGCATGATCGACACGGCCTTCGTGCCCTTGCGCGCCGCGACACCGTTCGACTTTCGCGACGCCGATCTCGCTGCGCGCCTCCGCGATCAGGGCATGGCCATGGCCTCGGACCGCTCGTTCACCCATATCCCGCCGGTCGACGTGCTCTTTGTCCAGCGCAAGATTGCGGGGCTCTCGCTTCTCGCGCGGACCTTGGGCGCGCGCCTTGCCCTTCGGCCGCTGGCCGAAGCCTGGCTCGACTCGCCCCGCATGCTGCCCGCCGCCGAATAGGGCCGGCTGGTCGGCCCGCTCTAAGAGGCGCGAGCCGCCCTCTCGGATGGGCCCCAAGGCGCGCTCAGGGTGATGCCGGATCCGGCAAGGGCGTCGCGCGTGGCCCGTGCAATGGCGAGTGCTTCCGGCCCGTCGCCATGCAAGCAGATCGTGTCGATCTGCACGGGGAACGGCGCGCCTTCGACCGGAACAATCACGCCACGGGTGACAAAATCCACCATGCGTGTCGCGGCAATCGCCGGGTCGTGCACCATCGCGTTCGGCTGCCGGCGATCGACGAGCGTTGCATCCGCGTTGTAGGCCCGGTCGGCAAAGATCTCACCGGCCCAGGCGCCGCCCACCTCCTCCATTGCGCGCTGCTGGGCGGTGCCTGCGATGACAAAAATCGTGAGGTCGGGGTCGATCTCCAAGGCGGCTTCATAGGCCGCGCGGGCGAGCAACTCATCGTCAGCGGCCATGTTGGCGAGCGCCCCGTGAAGTTTCAGGTGCCCCACCGGAACGCCGGCGGCCTGCGCCATGCCTCGGATCGCGCCAAGCTGGTACTGTACCAGATGCGCCACTTCGCCCGGTGAGATGACCATCCGCCGTCGCCCGAACCCCTGCAGATCCGGCAGGCCCGGATGGGCGCCGACCGAGACGCCGCGGGCAGCCGCGGCGGCGATTGTGCGCGCCATCACGTCGGGGTCGCCGCCATGGAAGCCGCAGGCCACGTTGGCAGAGGTGATCACCTCCAGCAGCGCCTCGTCGTTGCCCATCACCCAGGGCCCAAAGCTCTCGCCCATATCCGCGTTCAGATCGACGCTCTGCGCCATGTGGTTCTCCCCGTTCGCTTTTTTCCCGGTTGCCGTTCCGGGCCCGGTCCCGCGCTCATGCCAAGTCGTCGCCAACGGTGACGCCGTCGATCAACCGATAGCTCAGAAGGTCGGCCATCTCGCTTGGGTCGCGCAAGAGGGGTGCAATCCGGCGTGGCAAATCGGCGAGATGTGCGCGGTGCGCCGCGCGGGCCGACAGCGCCTCGTCCAGCGTCACAAAGCGGAAGCTCAGCTCCGCGCCGGGGGCGGCCTGGGCCGCGCGGGGCAGGTCGGCCGAGATGACGGTTCCGATCCGGGGATATCCACCTGTCGTCTGACATTCTGCGAGCAAAATCATTGGTGTACCGTCTCCGGCCACCTGCACGTCCCCGGGTGTGATTGCATCTGATGGAATGCTCAGGCCATCCGTTGTTCCATAGCCCTCGCCGGGCGGTACGAGGCGAAAGCCCCTTCGGCTGGCCCTCGGATCGCGCTGGAATATCTCCGAGGTGAACCGCGCCAGGGTCTCGTCGCTGAAGAGGTGGCTTTGGGCGTGGGGCAGAAGCCTGAGAAGCCCGCCCGAGAACCGGTCATCCAAATTGCGAAATGTCAGACCCGGTGACGCGCCCGATGCGGGGCCCAGGGGCAGGGCGTCTCCGGATGCGAGCGGTGCGCCGATGCCGGCGGCGAGATGGGCCGAGCGGGCGCCGAGGATCGGCGGAGTGCGCAGCGGGGCGTCGAGCGTGAGGTAGCCATAGGCGCCCGCGAGGGCCGGGCCGATTGACAGGACCGCGCCCCCGGGAAGGGCGTGGCTTGCGGCCCAGGCGACGGACCGGCCGTCGATCTCGGCCCGCATCGGCGCACCGGTCAGCGCCACGGTTCCGCCGCCGCCCGACAGCCGAAACCGCCCGCCTGCACCGGCCATTTCGATAGCCCAGTCAACGGGTTGGCCCAGAAGCGCGCCTCCCTCGGCCAGCGCCGTGGCATCCACAGCACCTCCTCGTGAGACGCCCTTTGCCAGCAAGCCTGGGCGGCCCAGATCCTGGATGGTCAGGCCGGGATGGGCGGTGAGGATTTCGAGGTGGCGGGTCATGGCAGGGGTTCGGCGCGGGCGGCGAGGTGGCCCTCGGCGGCGCGGGCCTGCCAGCGGGCAAGCTCAGTTGGCGAGACGGGGTCGAACGCCACCTCGTCGCCGGCCGAGAGCGGAAAGGGCTCGGCCGCATCGGGGCGGAAGCCGGCAAAGGCCGAGAGGCCGACCTGGCGCCAGCCCGTGGGCGCGGAGACGGTGAAAAGTACGATCTGGCGGACGGCGACGACCACCGCGCCGGGCGCCACACGCGGGGTCAGTCCGGTCATCCGCGGAATGTCCCACCGGGGTGGCAGAAGGCCGAGATAGGGCTGACCCGGGGCGAACCCGATCGTGAGCACGCGCAGGCGCTCGGCGGTCAGGCTTTCTATCGCCTGGCTTTCGGAAAGCCCTGCGAGATCAGCGGCTTGAGCGAGCTGCGGGCCATGCACGCCCCCAAAGGCCGCTGGAATGCGCCAGAGCGTGCGCCCCGATGGCAAGGGGGCATCGGACCAATTCCGCGAGGCCAGAAGCGCAGACAGTCTGGGCTCGATCTCGGTGTGGGGCAGGACCTCGGGCGCGACCCGGATAAGGGTCGAGACGGGGCCCGTGGCGGTTTCTTCGACACCCTCCCACCCCGCGGCATCGACGGCGGCGCGAAAGGCCAGGGCGGCGCGGTTTGCGGCCTCGGTCAGGTGGGGGGCGAAAGAGACGGCGACGGCGGCCTCTCCCAGTCGCGACAGGCGCGGTGTGCCGGTCTGATCCTGCTCGGTCATCGCCGCAGGATGGGTGCCGCGACCGCCCGCGAAAAGGAAAAAATCGCGATATGAAAAGCATATGAATTCGATATTACTTTCGTATGACTCGCATATGAGAACCATATGACTCGCATATGAGTTTCATATGAGTCGGCGTACGGTGCCCGCCGCATCGCGCAACGGGCCGAAGAGCGGCGCCGGAGTGAGTCGCCGGGCTCGCCCCGAGCCGCTAGACGAAGTCGACATGATCCTCCGTCAGATCGGCCAGCCGGGTGCGGGCGAGTGTGATGTCGATCTCTGCGGTGTCGGACTGGAAGCGCACCGCCGTGCCCTGCTGGCGCGCGCCGTCGAGGAACTCCTGAAAGCTGTTCACGGCAGATCCCGTGAAGCGCAGGAGGTCGGCCCCGGCGCCGTCTGTCTCAAACCCTTCGATCCGGTCGGTGCCCGCCGCGTTGCCGAAGATGAAGGTGTCGGGCCCGGCGCCCCCACGCAAGAGGTCGTCGCCGCCGCCGCCCACGAGGGTGTCGGCCCCGAGACCGCCCAAGAGCGTGTCGGCGCCACGTCCGCCTTCGAGCAGGTCGGCGCCGTCGCCACCGCGGAGGGTGTCCGCGCCCTGATTGCCGTGGAGAGTGTCGCGGCCCTGTCCACCGCTGAGACGGTCGTGCCCGCCGTCGCCAGCGATGTCGTCGCGGCCATTGCCGCCGCGCGCGGTGTCGTTCCCCGCGCCGGCCCGCACCGTGTCGGACCAGAGGCCGCCCTCGATGACATCGTCGCCGTCCTGGCCGTGGAGCGAGTCGTTGCCCCGGCCGCCCAGAAGGAGATCGCTGCCGGAGCCCCCCCATAGCGCGTCATCGCCGGCATTGCCCTCGAGCGTGTCGTTCCCCGACTGGCCATTGAGAACGTCATGGCCGGTCCAGCCGACGAGCACGTCGTCGCCCGCGCCGGCGTTCAGCGTGTCGTGCCAGCTGCCGCCGCCGAGATCGTCATTGCCGCTGTTGCCGATCAGCAGGTCGCGGCCGGGCCCGCCACGGAGGGTATCGTCGCCCCCGTGGCCCTGGATCGTATCGTGGCCGTCGCCGCCATCGACGAGATCGTTGCCGCCGTCGCCCGAAAGCATGTCCTTGCCGGCATCGCCCTGGAGTGCGTCGTTGCCGTCGCCGCCGCGCACTGCGTCATCGCCTGTGCCGCCAAAGAGGCTGTCATCGCCGGCGTCGCCGTTCAGGCTGTCGGAGCCAGCGTCGCCATAGAGGGCGTCGTCTCCGTCTTGCCCCGATACGGTGTCATTCCCCGGTCCGGTCTGGACACGGTCGTTGCCGAAGCCCACAAACACCAGATCGTCCCCGGCTCCGGCGAAGATGCGGTTGTTGCCCGGGCTGCCCATGAGCGTGTCGCCGAAGCTGGACCCGACAAGGCCCTCGATCCCGGCGAGGCTGTCGCCCTCGGCATGGCCAAGTCGCGCCTGGTTGTTGAAGAGGCGCACATCGACTGCGGTGGGCGAGGCGGTGTAGCGGGCAAGGTCGAACCCGGGTCCGCCGTCCAATTGGTCGCCGCCGGCCCCGCCTTCGAGCCGATCGTCGCCGCTGCCGCCCAGCAGATGGTCGTTGCCCGCCTCGCCGAGGAGCGTGTCGTTGCCGATGAAGCCGTCGAGCGTGTCGTCGCCGCCGCGACCGAACATCGGATTGTCGCGATTGTCGGCGGTGTGCCGATCGTCGCTCTCTCCGCCGACGAATGTCCGGAAGCCCGACCGCTCGAAGCTGCCGGCCATCGAGCCGGTTGCCTCAAAGAGTGTGGTGCCGGTGGAGACATCGATCTCGACCGAGCCGACCACCTCGGCGCCCGACAGGACCACATCACGGGTTTGATCGACGTCGCGTGTCACACGCCATACCGGATCGACGTCGCCCCGGCCCGTCTGGATCCGGTATTCGTTGGCGACGATCCGGTCTTCGAACACCTCGAAGGCCACGAAATAGGTGTCGTCGGCGACCATCAGGGAGCCGTGGCTGATCTGGACGATCCCGCTGGCCTCGTCATGGATCAGGGTCGTGGCGTGGACCTCGCCGTTGAGATAGGCGCGGACCTTGCCGCCGGCATTGGTGCCGAAGCTTTGCAGCAGCTGCCAGAACTCGGAATCAGGGCCGTTGTCGAGGGCCACCTCGCTGGAGATGCGGCTGTTGACGGGGCCGAGCACCGGCACGTGCGCCTGGACGATAACATGGTCGATCTCGGGCGCGGCTTCGGCGGCCTCCAGCACCTCCGCGATCCAGGCCAGATGTTCGGCGGTGTAGTCGATCGCGACGGCGCCCCGGGTGCCGAGGCGGGTGGCGCCGCTCTCCCACTCGAACGGGTCGAGCGTGAGGAACAGGACGTTGTCGAGCGCGTATAGGTAGGAGCCTTCGTCATACTGGCCGAGGCCGGCCGGAGCGCGGGTTGGCACGCCGTTCCAGGTGCCGGGCAGGTTGAGCGGGTCGATATGGATCTCGCCGAAGAGCTCTTTCATCTCGCCGACACGGCCCGCCATGTCGCTGCCGACCGGCCAGTTGTTGTCGCCGATATCGTGGTCGCCGAGGGCCGGCAACACGACATCGAAGCCGGCTTCCGCAAAGAGAAGCTGGAGCCATGTATGCAGGATCTCGGTGCCGATCAGCGCGTCTTCGTCGGGCGTGCTGTTGGGGCCACCGAGGAGATCGGCGACGCGCGCGGTGTCTCGGTGCCATGCGCCGCCTATCAGGTCGCCGGCGATGAGGACGGCCCTGGGGTCGCCCCCGGCGGCCGCGCTCATCAGCTCGAACTGGGTGAGGAGGCCGCTGACATAGTCGGCCGTCACGGCGTTCAGGTCGCCGGGCTGCCAGCCGGGCGCCTGGGGCAGCGTGGCGCTATAGCCGTCGGAGAAGAGGGCGGCGATGTCTGCGGCAGCGCCGCCCGAGAAATCGGCGATGTCGGAATTGAAGAGGTCGGGAAAGCTCAAAAAGGTCCAGGACATTACAGTGTCACCCGATAAAGGGGCCGGACGGGATGGGCCCAGTAATGAAATCAGTTCGGTCTGTGAGCCGGTTGCGGGCCGCCGCCCGGTGACCGGCAGGTCACGGTGGGCGTACGATCTTTTGTGCGCTGGGCCAACCTTGACGCAAGGTGAGTGCGGGGCGTTTCCTTGGGCTGGGCGGCGGGTGCGCGACCGGGCCGGGGATCCTGGCGGGGCGTTGCGGGGGGCAAGGTCGGGTCGAGGCTGGGCCTTGCCGCGAATCCCGGCTAGGAGGCGGTGGCCGTCATTTCTAGGAGCACCCTGCCATGCCGCACGACCCGGAATTTGACCGCGCGCCGAAGATCGCGCCCTCGATCCTGTCGGCCGATTTCGCCAATTTCGGCGCCGAGATCCGGGCGGTCGAGGGGCAGGGGGCCGACTGGATCCATGTCGATGTGATGGACGGGCATTTCGTGCCGAACCTGACCTTCGGTCCGCCGCTCTGCGCGGCGATCCGGCGCCATATCGGGACGGTGATGGATGTCCATTTGATGCTCGCGCCGGTCGACCCCTTTATCGAGGCCCTTGCCGAGGCGGGGGCCGATGTTCTGACCGCCCATGTCGAGGCGGGCCCGCACATCCACCGAACGCTGCAGGCGATCCGGGGGGCGGGGTGTAAGGCGGGGCTGGCGCTCAACCCCGGTACGCCGGCCGAGGCGGCGCGGCCGCTTCTGGACATGGTCGACCTGATCTGTGTGATGAGCGTGAACCCGGGGTTTGGCGGGCAAAGTTTCATCCACAGCCAGCTCGATACGATCCGGGCGCTGCGTGAGATGGTCGGCGACCGGCCGATCCATATCGAGGTCGATGGCGGGGTGACGGCGGAGACGGCCCCGTTGGCGGCTGCGGCCGGGGCGGACGTGCTGGTGGCGGGTTCGGCGGTGTTCAAGGGCGGGTCGGTCGAGGCGCCAGAGGTCTATGGCGCGAACATCCGCGCCTTGCGGGCCTCCCTGGCATGAGTGTCGCGGTCGTTCTCGATCTGGACGGGACGCTGATCGACAGCGCGCCGGACATCCATGCCGCCGCCAATGCCGCGCTGGGTGCCGAGGGTGTGGCGCCGCTCTCGCTCGATGAGGCGCGGAGTTTCGTGGGGGCGGGCACGCCGACCTTCGTGCGGCGCGCGATGGCGGCGCGGGGGATCGACGCGGATCGGTTCGAGCCGCTCCATGCCGCATTCCTGGGGGCCTACGAGGGCGCGGTGGCGCTGACCGCACCCTATCCGGGCGCCGTGGATGCGCTGGCGGTGCTGGCGGGGCGGGGCCATCCGATGGGCCTGTGCACCAACAAGCCGATCGGGCCGACGCGCACCGTGCTCGAGCATTTCCGCCTGGCGCACGTCTTCGGGGCGGTGATGGGTGGCGACAGCCTGGCCGTGCGCAAGCCCGACCCTGCGCCCCTGCACGCGGTGATGGAGGGTCTGGGCGCGTCGACCTGCCTCTATGTCGGCGACAGCGAGGTGGACGCCGAGACGGCCGCGCGCGCCGGCGTGCCGTTCCTGCTGTTCACCGAGGGATATCGCAAGACGCCCGTGGAGGACTTGCCCCACGCGGCGGCGTTCTCGCATTGGGACGTGCTTCCGGGCCTTGTGACCCGCCTTGCCGGGGGCGCGGCGGCCTGAGCCCTAGCGCAGGTAAACCGCTTCGGCCAGCAGGACGACCGCGCCGCTGGCATCGGTGAGCTCGAGCGTCGTGCCGGTGATGCGCCAGCCTGCGGTCTCGGCCAGCACGTTGCGCAGCAGCTCTTCCGCGATGTCGAGGGGCGGCGGACAGGCCATCAGCGTGGCAGGCCCGGGGCCAAAGGCCAGCCCGTCGCCGGCAAGCTGGAACCCGCCGGCGAAGCTGTTGCAGCCCACGGTCGCCGAAAAGCCCGCTACGTCGCCCGTGCGCAGGATCAGATGCGGCTCGCGTCGGCCGTCCGGCGGGGTGGGGGCGGGCGCGTCGCCCAGCTCAAGGATCTTCCAGTAGGTGTTGATGAGCTCGGACTCGGCCAGGGCGCGCGCGCAAGTCAGCTCGGGGGCCATGCGGACGAAGCGCTGAATGATAAGGTGGTCGCGGTCGGGGCCCTCCATTGCGGAGCGGGAGGCCACGTAGCCGTCGAGCACCGCGACCACCGGGGCGCCGTCGGTGCCGAGGGTGAGATAGGCCAGTTCGGCGTCGAAATAGGCGCCCTCGGTCGCCACGGGAAACGCCTCGCCGGAGCGACAGTCGGTGAACGTGGCGGCATCGGCCAGATAGCGGAGCTCGCCCTGGAGGGGCAGGGCGGGGCCCTCGTCCGCGGCCGCATTCCGGGAGCTGCCCGTGCGCGACATCAGAAGCTCGGGCGAATGCCTGTCCTCGCCGGTGAGGATCGGGGTGACGGTGGTGGTGCGCATGACGAGCTCGCCCTCGTGGCGCACGGTGGCCGAGAGCGAGTAGCGCGCGCGCGGGTCCACGGCGTCGTCGTCATAGGTGATGGTGAACGGGAATGGCGGGCCGCCGTCGATGGTCTGCTCGGATTCGGCCAGCACCGCCGACGGGACGTCGGCGCGACTGATATCTTCGATGGTCACCGTGAGGGTGGCGCCCGGGGGCAGGAGCGCGCGGTCGCGATAGGTGACGGTTCCCTCGACCTCGCCCGCGAGGGCGGACAGCGGCAGCGCCGCGGCAAGCGGCAGGGCGAGCAGGCAGGCGCGCAGGGGCGCGCGGGCGGCTAGGGGCATGGTCGGGTCTCCTGACGGTCGGGCCCAAGATGGGGCAGCCCGGGCCACAATGCCAGAGCCGAGCCGGAGGGGACCCGACGGCAGCCACGTGGCGACGGGCAGCGCGCAGGGGCCTTGGAGAGGGGCGACGCGGCGGGGTGGCGCGGCGGGGCGCGTGATTGGGCGCGTGACGGGCGCTCAGGCCGGCTCGAGGTTGAGGAGTGCTTCGAGTGCGGTGTTGTCGTCGACCAGTTCGGCGAGGGTAACCTGATCGAGCTCGCGCAGGAACGCCTCAAGCGCCTTGGACAGGATCCCGCGCAGCCGACAGCAAAGGGTCAGCGGGCAGCTGCCGTCGGCCGAGGCGAAGCATTCGGTTCCGCCAAGATTGCCCTCCAACTCGCGGACGACGGCGCCGACGCGGATCTCTCCGGGTGGCCGGGCCAGCCGCAACCCGCCCGTGCGGCCGCGCACCGTGGTGAGATAGCCGGCCTGGGCGAGCTGGTTGATGACGACACCGAGATGGTTGGTCGAGGCGTTGCAGGCCTCCGCGATGTCGGCCTTGCGCACAAGGCGTCCCGGGTTGACCGCAGCGCACATCAGCACGCGCATGGCCAGATTGGTGCGGAGGGTGAGGCGCATCGGAGGTCTCCACCGAACAGGGTGTGCCGTGGCCTATCGGATCGCCGAAGCCGGTGCATTGATGCAGATCAGATCGCTCTTTTGGTGTCGGGCGTTCCGGTCGCCGGGGTGGCGGCATCGCCCGATCCCTTGGCTGTGCCGCCGGCCCATCGCCGAAAAGACCGGCAGTCGCGAGAGAGCCGTCGCGCGAGACCTGCCCGATTTGCATCGAGCGGGCGCCGTTTTCGCCCAAGTAACGGGCATTTGCGGTTTTCTCAGGCGGAAGCCCGGCCAATCGACGGCTCCGGCCTTCGCCCGCGCAGGGTGCTTGCTAGGACTCGGTCCGTCCCGCCGCCGGCCCGTCCGGACGGGGCGCACGAGAGTTGCTCGGGCGGGTCTTTGGGGACCGTGCCGGCGTGACGACAACGAATGAGCTGCGGTGTGCGGGACGCGGGCCCCCGGGGACAGGATGATGCCGGGCCGCGCCCCGCACTTTCCGCGGCATGACAACTCGGGGGATGCTCCAGATGACGAAAAAGACCCTTCTTGGCGCTGCATCGGGCCTTGCGCTCGCCGCGATTGCGATGCCGGCAGCGGCGCAAGAGGCCTGCCCTGTGAAGGTGGGTGTGCTGCACTCGCTCTCGGGCACGATGGCGATTTCGGAGACGACGCTGAAGGACACGATGGAGATGCTCATCGACCTTCAGAACGACGCGGGCGGCGTGCTGGGCTGCGAGATCGAGGCGGTCGTGGTCGACCCGGCGTCGGACTGGCCGCTCTTTGCCGAGAAGGCGCGCGAGCTGCTGACCGTGCACGAGGTGGACGTGATTTTTGGCAACTGGACGTCGGTGAGCCGCAAGTCGGTGCTGCCGGTGATCGAGGAGCTGAACGGCCTTTTGTTCTACCCGGTGCAGTATGAGGGCGAGGAGAGCTCGAAGAACGTGTTCTACACCGGTGCGGCGCCGAACCAGCAGGCGATCCCGGCGACGGACTATTTCCTGGAAGAGCTGGGCGTCGAGAAGTTCGCGCTTCTGGGCACCGACTATGTTTATCCGCGGACAACGAACAACATCCTGGAGGCGTACCTGCAGGATGCCGGCATTCCCGAGGGTGACATCTTCGTCAACTACACGCCGTTTGGCCATTCCGACTGGGCCACGATCGTGTCGGACGTCATCGATCTGGGCGCCGACGGAAAGCAGGTGGGCGTGATCTCGACGATCAACGGCGACGCCAATATCGGCTTCTATAAGGAGCTGGCGGCGCAGGGCGTGTCGGCCGACGACATCCCCGTTGTGGCGTTTTCGGTGGGCGAAGAGGAGCTTTCGGGCCTCGATACGTCGAACCTGGTCGGTCACCTGGCGGCCTGGAACTATTTCCAGTCGGCCGAGACGGATGCCAACGAGGATTGGGTTGCGGCGTGGAAGGAGCGGATGGGCGACGAGCGGGTGACGAACGACCCGATGGAGGCGCACTATATCGGCTTCAACATGTGGGTGAACGCGACCGAAGCCGCCGGGACCACGGAAGTCGACGCGGTGCGCGAGGCGATGTATGGCCAGGAATTCCCGAACCTGACGGGCGGGACGGCGGTGATGCTGCCGAACCACCATCTGGCCAAGCCCGTGCTGATCGGCGAGATCACCGAGGACGGCCAATTCGACATCATCAGCCAGACTGAAGAGGTGCCGGGCGACGCCTGGACCGACTTCCTGCCGGAATCGGCGGTGCTGGTCAGCGACTGGCAGGAGCTTGAGTGCGGGATGTTCAACACCGAGACCGAGACCTGCGTTCAGATCAAGTCGAACTATTGATGTGAGACGGTCGGGCGGCCCCTTGGGCCGCCCGATCCCCTGATGTCCTGACACGACCGCATGCGGAGCGCATCGAAAGGCGTGCACCGTTCGAGCGGCCCGCCCGGCGACACCGCCGGGCGGCGGCCGACCTCCCCCAGGAGGCCGCTTTGGCGGTGTTACCAGCAGAAAGTCCGACGCTGATGCTTTCGAGCGCATATTCTGGCCGATCGGGTAGACGCGGCCTCCAGGTCGGCCGCTGCCCTCGACGCCTGAGTGCGACGGGCGCCCTCATCCAGATGCTCGCGGTCTTGCTGGTTTTTTGGCTGCCAGTGCCGGCAGCATTTGCCCAGAGCCTTCAGGACATTCTGCAGACCCATCAGGAGGAGGTGGCCAAGCCCGGGCGCCGCTCGGTTGGTGTGGTGATCGACGATCTGATCGCCAGCGGATTGCCCGAAGTGCCCGATTTCCTGTCCGCCTGGGCGGCACGCGAGGTATGGGTGCGCGAGGAGGACGGCCTCTTTTTCTATGCCGAGGAGACGGGCGACGAGACCTATACGCTCTTCGACATCGCCACGCGCGAGCCGGTGGCCGAGGACGTCCCCGAAGACGCGATTGACGATGTGCGCCCCAATGGCGGCGTGCGACGGGTGATCGGCACGGCGCTGGTGCAGTTCCAACTGTCCTCGCCCGATATCGCCGTGCGCCGAGGCGCCGTGGAGGCGCTGGCGCGCGATCTTGAGCCCGGGCAAGTCGGCCCGCTTGAAGCGTCGATCCCCGACGAGCCGGATCCGGCGCTGAAGGCGCGCAAGGAACAGCTTTTGGCCTATCTTCAGGCCCGGTTCGGCGAGACGACCGAGGTGCGGGTGGCCGCGCTCGAGAGCCTGTCGGGCGATCTGGCGGTCGAGTCCCGGGCGGCTCTGAACCAGGTTCTGTCGACCGAGTTCCGCGTCGCGGCGGACGCGCCCGAGGGCCCGCGGCTGGCGCGCCTTCTGGTGCCGGGCGACGACCTGACCGACGACGAGGCCTATGCGGCGCTGGTCGACGCGGAGCTGGCGCCGCCTTTCATCGGGGCCGATGCCGTGAAGGCGGCGCTTGAGGCCAACGTGGTTGAGGGGCGCGTGGGCGGCGTTCCGGTTGCGAGGCTCGATACCGACGCCGCTCGGGCCGAGGCCTATGCCGCGCTTGCCGCCGAGGGCGCCGTGCCGCCCCTGGTGACGGACGCGGACCGGGCAGCCGCGCTCGCCGACCACAGCTTTTTCGAGCAATATGTCGAGACCGACGAGGCTGTGATCGCGGCCGCCGAGGCGGCGCTTGCGGCGTCCGAACAACGGGTCGGGATGAACCAGGCGCTGGATCTGGGGCTCGACGCGCTGTCGCTTGCCTCGATCTATTTCCTCGCCGCCATCGGGCTGGCGGTGACCTTTGGCGTGATGGGCGTGATCAACATGGCCCATGGCGAGTTCATCATGATGGGCGCCTATACGGGCTATGTGGTGCAGCTTTTCGTGCCGAATTACACCGTGTCGATCCTGATCGCGCTGCCGCTGGCCTTTGCCGTGACCTTCGCGGCGGGCGTGGCGATGGAGCGGCTGGTGATCCGATGGCTCTATCATCGGCCGCTGGAGACGCTGCTTGCGACGTTCGGGATCTCCATCGCCCTGCAGCAGCTGGCCAAGAACATCTTCGGGACGCAGGCGCGGCCGCTCACGTCGCCCTCGTGGCTCGACGGCGCCTGGGTGCTGAATGACGTGGTGTCGATCAGCTATATCCGGATTGCGATCTTCGTGCTGGCGTTGGTTTTCCTGGCGCTGATCCTCTTTGTCTTGAACCGGACGCGGCTGGGGCTGGAAGTTCGGGCGGTGACGCAGAACCCCGGCATGGCGGCCTCGATGGGGATCGACCCGGACAGGATCAACATGCTGACCTTCGGGCTCGGCTCGGGGATTGCGGGGATCGCGGGCGTGGCCATCGGGCTCTATGCCAAGGTGACGTCTGAGATGGGGGCCGATTACATCGTGCAGAGCTTCATGACGGTGGTCGTGGGCGGTGTGGGTAATGTGTGGGGGACGCTGGCCGGTGCGGGGCTGATCGGCATCCTGCAGAAGGGGATCGAGTGGCTGAACCCGTCGAACACGCTGGCCGCGCAGACGTACATGATCCTCTTCATCATCCTCTTCATTCAGTTTCGGCCCAAGGGCATCGTGGCCCTGAAGGGCCGCGCGGCGGGGGATTGAGGGATGGGCTTGGTGACCAGAGAGCCGGGCGAGCGGCGGCCCGCGGGGTGGCGCTTCCGACGGGCGAACAGGGCGCTTTATCTCTCAGCTTCATTGAGAGGTTCTAACGTAGCGCGTAGCCGCGCCAAAGCGCCAGTCCGGTGGGGCGGACTGGCGCTCGCCCGGCGGCCTTCGGCCTTGATTCCGGGCGAAGGACGGCACGCGGGACGGGGATCTGTTGGAGCGAGTCTGCAGACCGCTGGAGGGCCGTCGCTATGGGCGTGACGCTTGAGCCTGCCGATTTGACCTCACCTGAGTTTGCGGCGCTTGTGCAGGCCCATGTGGACTTTTGCGACCGGACCTCGCCACCCGAGAGCTGTCATCGGCTGCCGGTGGAGGCGCTGGCGGAGCCGGGACTGACCGTTTGGGCCGCGCGGGATTCGGATGGGGCGCTCGTGGGAATGGGGGCATTGAAGCGGCTCTCCAACACCGATGGCGAGATCAAGTCGATGCATACAGCGATGTCGGCGCGAGGGCGGGGGATTGCGCGCGCGATCCTCGACGCGGTGATCGACAAAGCGCGGGCGGAGGGGCTTACAACGCTCTGGCTCGAGACCGGGACCGATCCTCTCTTCGCGCCGGCCCGGGCGCTCTATGCCAGCGCGGGCTTTGAGCTATGCCCGCCGTTCGGGGACTACCGCCTGGATCCCCATAGCGTGTTCATGACCCGCGCCGTTGTTTTTGAAGGGGCCGAGGCATGAGGCGGTCGTTTCTGTCGGAGAACCCGTCCGTTCTGTGGTTCCTGCTCGCGCTGATCACGTTCTGCGTTGGCGTGACGGCCTTTGCCGAGGCGACGGGATCGGGCGCGATCTCGACCTCGATGGTCAAGACGCTGGGCAAGACGCTGTGCCTGTGTCTGGTAGCGCTCGCGATGGATGTGGTCTGGGGCTATTGCGGGATCCTGTCGCTCGGCCATTTCGCGTTCTTCGGGCTTGGGGGCTACGCGATCGGGATGTGGCTGATGTATGCCCGGACCGAACTGATCGTGGCAGACAGCCTGGCCGAGGCGGTGATCCCGCCCACCGAAGGCGAGATCCGGGACGCGATTGCGACGCAGATCTTCGGTGTGGTGGGGTCGGACGAGTTTCCGGCGGTGTGGATCTTTGCCGACTCGCTCTTTCTACAGCTTGCGATGGTGGTGCTGATCCCGGGGCTTTTGGCGCTGGTCTTTGGCTGGCTGGCGTTCCGGAGCCGGGTGACGGGGGTGTATCTGTCGATCCTGACGCAGGCGATGACGCTGGCTTTGTCGCTCTATCTCTTCCAGAACGACAGCGGGTTGCGCGGCAATAACGGGCTGTCGGGACTTCAGAACCTGCCGGGGCTGGAAGGCGTCGGGCAGGACCAGATCTCGATCTGGCTTTTCTGGGGTTCAGGGCTGGCGTTGGGCCTTGGCTACGTGCTTTTTGCCTGGGCGGTTTCGGGGAAGATGGGCTCGGTCATCCGGGCGATCCGGGACGACGAGGCGCGGGTTCGGTTCCTGGGCTACCATGTCGAGAGCTACAAGCTCTTTGTCTTCGTGCTGACGGCGGTCGTGTCGGGGATCGCGGGGGCGCTCTATTATCCGCAAGCGGGCATCATCAACCCGGCCGAGATCGCGCCCATCGCCTCGATCTATCTCGCGGTCTGGGTGGCGATCGGGGGGCGCGGCAAGCTTTATGGTGCGGTGATCGGGGCGGCCTTCGTGTCGCTTCTGTCGAGCTGGTTCACGGGCGGGGGCGCGCCGGATGTGAACTTGGGGGTCTACACGATCCAGTGGACGGATTGGTGGCTGGTGCTTCTGGGCCTGACCTTTGTGGCGGTGACGCTCTTTGCGCCGCAGGGGCTGGCGGGGCTGATCGATCGGGTGGTGCGGAGATGACGACGCTTCTGGAAGTGTCCGGCGTGTCGGTCAGCTTTGACGGGTTCAAGGCGATCAACAACCTGTCGATCCAGATCGGCGAGCCGGAATTGCGCGCGGTGATCGGGCCGAACGGGGCGGGCAAGACGACGTTCATGGACATTGTGACGGGCAAGACGAAGCCCGACGAGGGGCGGGTGATCTGGGGCGACCGGTCGATCTCGCTTCTAGGGATGAGCGAGAGCCGGATCGCGCGGGAAGGGATCGGGCGGAAGTTTCAGAAACCCACCGTGTTCGAGGCGCAAACGGTGCGGGACAATCTGCGGATGGCGCTGAAGAACGACCGCGGCCCGTTCGACGTGCTTTTGTGGCGCGAGGGGCGGGGGGACGTTGCGCGGATTGCCGAGGTGGCCGATGAGATTGGTCTTTCGGACGAGCTCGACCGGGTGGCGGGGGAGCTGAGCCACGGCCAGAAGCAGTGGCTGGAGATCGGGATGCTTCTGGCGCAGGAGCCGCGGCTCTTGCTCGTCGACGAGCCGGCGGCGGGGATGACGGTGGCGGAGCGGGAGCACACCACGGCGCTCCTCAAGAAGATCGCCGAGACGAAGGCGGTTGTGGTGGTGGAGCACGATATGGAGTTCGTGCGGCGGCTGGGGTGCAAGGTGACGGTGCTGCACGAGGGGTCGGTGCTGGCGGAGGGCTCGATCGACCATGTGACGGCGAACCCCGAGGTGATCGAGGTGTATCTTGGGCGGTGAGCGCGGCCCCTGCGCCGGGCGCGCGGCCCGCCCGCCCACCCCCGTCGCGCCCGGCGCAGGGGCGTTCGAAAGGGCAGATCGATGCTATCCGTGACTGATCTGACGCTGCATTACGGGCAGAGCCAGATCCTGTTTGGCGTCTCGCTGGAGGCACGGCCGGGGGAGGTGACGGCGGTGATGGGGGTGAACGGGGTCGGCAAGACGTCGCTTCTGAAGGCCCTGGCGGGGCGGCAGACCTATTCCGGCGGGCGGATCGCGCTCGACGGGCAGGACCTCGGGCACCTGTCGGCCACGCAGGCGGCGCAGGCGGGGATCGCCTATGTGCCCCAGGGGCGCGAGATCTTCCCGCTGATGAGTGTGGCGGAGAATCTCGAGACGGGCTTCGCCTGCTTGCCGCGGGAGACGCGCGGGGTGCCGGAGCGGATCTATGAGCTCTTTCCGGTGCTGAAGGAGATGGCCGGGCGTCGCGGCGGCGATCTGTCGGGCGGGCAGCAGCAGCAGCTGGCCATCGCGCGGGCGCTGGTGACGCAGCCGCGTGTGCTGTTGCTCGACGAGCCCACCGAGGGCATTCAGCCCAACATCATCACGCAGATCGGCCGCGTCATCGAGAGCCTGCGCGACGAGGGGGAGATTGCCGTGGTGCTCGTCGAGCAGTTCTTCGATTTCGCCTGGGGGCTGGCCGACCGCTTCGTGGCGATGAGCCGGGGCGAGGTGGTGCTGTCGGACGTGAAGGCCAATGTGGCGCGGGAGGCGCTTCTGGAGCGGGTCTCGATCTGATCCGGGCCGGGGACCCCGGGCTGGCCGACGATTTGAGTATTTGTGCCAAGATGATGGGGTGAGGCGCTGGAGCGTCAGGCGAGGGCCTGGTCCAGTGCGGCCTCGCAATGGATGAGGGCGGTATCGAAGACCGGGCCCGGCACAGTGTCGGCATTGAGGAGCAGGCAGACCTCGGTGCAGCCGAGGATGAGGCAATCGGCGCCGGCCTCGAAGAGGCGCGCCGCGATCCCTTGGTAGGTGCGCCGGCTGTCTTCGGTCGTGATGCCTTTGCAGAGTTCGTCGTAGATGATGCGGTGGGTGGTGGCGCGGTCTGCGGCCCCGGGGATGTGAGGGGTGAGGCCGGCGGCGCGCAGGCGGTCGGCGTAGAACGGCTCCTCCATCGTGAAGGCGGTGGCCATGAGGCCGGGCGCCTGGAGGCCCGCGGCCGCGATCTGGGCGGCGGTGGCCTCGGCGATATGGACGAGCGGGATCGAGAGGCCGCTCATCATCGGGTCGGCGAGCTTGTGCATTGTGTTGCTCGCAAGGATCAGCAGGTCGGCGCCGCCGCGTTCGAGGGCGCGGGCCTCGCGGTTTAGGGCCGCAGCGAGGGCCGGCCAGTCGCCTTCGGCCTGCCGGGCGGCGACGGGGGCGAAGTCGACCGAGCGGATCAGGAGATCGGGGGAATGGAGACCGCCGAGCCGCGCCTGCGTCAGGCAGCAGAGCTCGCGGTAGTAGATCTGGGTGGAGGCGGCGGACATGCCGCCCAAAATGCCGATGGTCTTCATGGGGTGCCCGTTGCTCCTGCCGTGTGTCGGGACGGACCGGGCGCGAGGCCCGTGGGCGGCGGTCCTACAGCTCGCCGGCGTCTTCGAGGACCTTTCGCGCGACCCGGAAGCATTCGAGGGACTGGGGCACGCCGCAATAGATGCCGACCACGTGGATGATAGCGCGGATTTCCTCCTTGGTGACGCCATTGTTGAGCGCGCCGCGGCAGTGGATCTCCCATTCGTGCATCTTGCCGAGCGCGCCGATCATGGCGAGGTTCATCATGGACCGGGTCTTGGCGTCGATCGTATCGTCGCCCCAGCCGAAGCCCCAGCACCAGGCGGTCATGGCCTCCTGGAAGGGGCGGGTGAAGTCATCCGCCGCGGCGAGGTTCTTTTCGACATAGTCGGCGCCGAGGGTGGATTTGCGCTGGGCGAGGCCCTGCTCGAAGAGGTCTTGGTCCATGTTCGTCTCCATGGTCGGGAGGGGGCGGTCGGGAGGGGGCGGTCGGGAGGGGGCGCACGAAAAAGGGCGGCCCGCTCCGGGGCCGCCCTGTTGGTTTTGTCCCGGGATCACTCGGCGGGCGCAGGTGTCGCGCCGTCGGGAGTGTGATGCACAGGGCCATCGTCGTCATGGGTGGTGGGCAGGCCTGCGGCTTCGCGCCGGCCATCCCGCCAGATCGCCTTGATGAGCGCGAGGCCCATCAGGACCATGACCGCGCTGAAGGGCAGGGCGCCGATTACCATGGCGGTCTGGATCGCACCGAGGCCGCCTGCGATGATGAGCGCGCCCACGACAAGAGCCAGAGCCGCACCCCAGAAGAGGATGTGGGGGCGCGCCTTGGGGCCCTCATCGCCCGCGGCATTGATCGTGTTGATGATCAGCACGGCCGAGTCTGCCGAGGTGACGAGGTAGGTCAGCAACAGGATGACCACGATCACCGACATGATGTAGGCGATGTTCTCGGCCAGCATGAACGCCAGCATGGCGAAGAGCTGGTCGGAGGTGCCCGCCCCCTGGATCGCGCCCTCAGCCCCGCCGTTCAGCTCCAGGTGAATGGCGGTGCCGCCCACGAGCGCGAACCACACAAAGCACATGATCGCAGGGACGATCATCGCGCCGAGCACGTATTCGCGGATGGTGCGGCCCTTGGAGATCCGGGCGAGGAACAGACCCACGAACGGGGCGAAGGCGATCCACCAAGCCCAGTAGAAGATCGTCCAGGCGCCCTGCCAACCGGAGAGGCGGCCCTCGGTCCCGGCGGCGTAGGCGGCGGCGATGTCACCAGCCGGCAGTGCGGCGGCGCTTTCGGGCAGGCCTTCGGCGAAGGAGACCTCTGTGCCCCAGGGGCTTGTGGCGGCAGAGTGCACGGCGGCCAGATCCTCGGCTGGCAGTGACGCGATGGCCGCCGGGGCATTCGCCGTGAAGGCCTCCAGCGAGACGGGATCCCAGACGGTGAAGAGGACGCGCGGCAGGGAGATGAGGTAGTCGAACATGCCGACGAAGAGCGCTGACAGGCCAAAGAAGGTGGCGCCGAAGATCAGGAAGAAGAACAGCAGGAAGAAGCTGAGCCCCATATTGATGTTCGACAGCCACTTGATGCCCTTGCCGACCCCGGAGAGGGCCGAGAGCGTGGAGGCGCCCATGATGATCAAGAGCGCCACGATGATGCCCGCGGTGGAGGACGAAACGGAGCCGTCTGCGGCCGTCGTTTGCATCCAGTCGCCCGCGCCGATGCGGACGAGGCCGGCCACGAACTGTTCGACGCCAAAGCCGAGGGTCTGCGAGACGCCGAGGACGGTGGCGACCACGGCCACGATGTCCACGAGGTGGCCGATTGGGCCCGAGAGCGTCTTGCCGAAGATTGGCGTCAGCGCGGAGCGGATCGTCAGCGGCAGGTTCCGTCGGTAGGAGAAGAACGCGAGCGCAAGACCGACGACCGCATAGGACGCCCAGGCGCTCAAGCCCCAATGGCTGAACGACCACATATAGGCGTCGCGCACATTGCCAGCGGTGCTGCCTTCGTTGACGCCCATGATGGTCGAGGGGTTGGTGCCGAAGTGGAACATCGGTTCGGCGGTGGCGAAGGTCAGCATGCCGATGCCGATCCCGGCGCCGAACATCATGGAAAACCAAGAAAAGCTCGAAAACTCGGGCTCGTCGGAGGGCAGGCCAAGTTTCAGTTTGCCCGCCGTCGGCCAGAGCGCGAGGCAGAAGCAGAGGATGACGAAGAAGGCCATCACGTAGACGTACCAATAGCTGAACGTCGCGAGGATGATCGAGTTCAGCGCGCCGAGGACGGCACCGGCCTGATCTGGGAAGGCGACCGCCCAGAGGATCAGGCCGCCCACCAAGAGCTTGGCGGTGATGGTGACGTCTTTGGTGAAGCCTCGGTAAAACCCGCTGTCTGCCGTCTTGATCGGCAGATCGGTGACCGGTGGTTTGATTGACATGTTATCCCTCTGTCTCTGTTGAGCTTTTTGTTCTTCGTTGCGGCCTCTTGGCGGGCCTGGGCGTGCTCTGCGTCAGCTGAGCTTGATGGCGACGTTCTTCGTCTGCACGTAATTCCACAGGGCTTCGCGGCCCTTTTCCCGACCGTAGCCGGACTTTCCGTATCCACCAAAGGGTGTTTCGACGCCCCCGGCATACCACTCATTGACGAAAACCTGGCCGGCGCGGATGGCCTGGGCCGCGCGGGTGGCCCGGCCGAGGTCGCGGGTGAAGACGCCGCCGACGAGGCCGTAATCGGTGCCGTTGGCGATCTCGATGGCCTGCGCTTCGGTGTCGAAGGGGATGACGGAAAGGACGGGGCCGAAGACCTCCTGCTGGGCGATCTCCATGTCGGGGGCGACGTCGGTGAGGATTGTGGGCTCGAGAAACGCGCCAGGGCGGTTCAGCGCGCGGCCGCCGGTGGCGACGCGGGCGCCCTCCGCCTGGGCGCGTTCGACCATGCCGAGGGCGCGGTCGCGCTGTGGCAGGCTGACCATCGAGCCCATGTTGGCGCCGAACTCGGGCCGCTCGCCGCCGGGGCCGACCGAAAGGCTGTTGGCCACCGAGACGGCGCGATCGACCAGTTCGGCATGGCGCGAGCGGTGGACGACAACGCGGGACATGGCCGAGCAGACCTGGCCGGCGTTGAAGTAGATGCCCCAGCGGATGTCGTTCTCAAACGCCTCAAGATCGGCGTCGTCATGGACGATGGCCGCCGACTTGCCGCCAAGCTCCAGCACGCAAGGCACGACGTTCTGGGCGGCGGCCGTGGCGATGGCGATGCCGGTGCCGACCGAGCCGGTGAAGACGATCTGGTTGACGTGGCGGTGGCCGGCGAGCGCCGCGCCCGCGTCGCGCCCGAGCCCGCACAGGACGTTGACGGAACCCGGGGGCAGGCCAGCGGCCTCGGCGGCGCGGGCGAACCAGGCGTTGGTGAGCGGTGTCAGTTCGGGGCTCTTGATGACGCAGGCATTGCCGGTGGCGAGCGCGGCCGAGAGCGAGCGCGCGGTCATCTCGACGGGGTAGTTCCACGGGATGATCTGGGCCGAGACGCCGAACGGCTCGTAGGAGGTAAAGTCCTGATAGTCCGAGCCAAGGGGGATGGAGCGCCCCTCCACCGTTTCGGCCTGGTTGCCGTAATACTCGAAATAGCGGGCGGCGCCTTCGATCTCGATCCGGGCTTCCCAGAGCGGTTTGCCCTGCTCGGCGGTGAGGACCGGGGCAATCTCGTCGATCTGCTCAAGGAGGTACCGGCCCATAGCCTGCACCATCCGGCCGCGCTCGACGGGCCGGAGGCGCGACAGCGCGCCCGAAAGGTGAAGGCGGCGGGCCGCCTGAACCGCGCGGTCGACATCGGTGGCATCGGCAAGGGCATGTTCGGCGATGGTCTCGCCTGTGGCCGGGTCTTCGACGGCGAGGCGGCCGGCACCCCCCTCAACCCAGTGCCCGTCGATGTAATTGTGCCAAAAGGGAGGGGTGTTTGTCATGGGCGGGTCTCGGTGGCGGGTCTCAGTGCGACGGGTTTGCGGTTGGTGGGCCTGACGGCGGGCGGTGGGAGGCGAGCACCGTCGGCGCGCGGCCGTCGTGCCGCGGCAGATCGTCGGGCCGGACCGGCCCCGGCAGGCGCTCGGCCCAGTGGAGGTGCGCCTCGGGGTGGAAGGCTGAGGGGTCATCGAGCGTTGCGGCGTGGAGGTAAAGCTCACCCGGCCAGCGCGTCGACATATAGCTGAGCGGGGCGGCGCAGTGGGGGCAGGTGCCGCGGGTGGTGCCGGGCGAGGTGCGGTGGAAGGTCCGCGTGCCTTCCCATGCGATATGCGCCTTGGCGAAGCCGAGATAGCCCGACGCGGCAGCGCCCGTTGCCGCGCGGCAGTCGGCACAGTGGCAGATCACGGATCGGAAGGGCGAGGCGGTGGCACGCCAGCGAACGGCGCCGCAGAGGCATTGCCCGGTGAGATGGCCCGGTCGGCTCATTCTGCCGGAGCGACCTGGGGCGCGTCCTGCGCGGCCGCCGCACGCATCCACTCGTGGAGCGTGGCGATGGAATGCTCGGAATTCACCCCGCAGCCCGGGTCGAGCACCAGCGGCCCGGGCCGGTAGCCGCGCGAGTTCATGCCGCGCTGAACGCTCTCGACAAGCGCGATATCCTCTTCGACCGTCGTGGCCCGGTCTTGCTGGGCGAGACGCCGGATCGTTTCGCTGTCCCAGCCGTTTTCGGTGTACCAGCCGCGGAACACGGTGACGGTGTCGACCGCGCCGGGGCGCCAGTGATAGGTGTTGAGCACGTTGCCAGGATAGACCTGGAACGAGAACATCGGCCAGAGGAACCACGAGCGATACTCGGTGGCATGCGCGTTGGCCTCGGGGTCGATCTCGTAGCTCATGTTCTCGAGCCCCGAGCTTTCGGTTGTGTGGCGCAGGACATAGCCGTGCTGCGGCTGGATATCGTAGGTTTCGGGCTTGATCACACCGGTCGAGAATGTCGGGTGGTTGAGGGCGCAGTGATAGCACTCGGAATAGTTCTCGATCGAGATCTTCCAGTTGCAGTGTTCGGGGATCTCGACCCATTCGAGCGGGGCGAGCGCGTCGATCTGGGGGACGTATTCCGCGAGTTCCTCGCGCACGCCGGGGTACCAGTCGTCCATCGGCGCGGCGTCGGCATCGAGATTGACGAAGATGAAGCCGTGGAAGAGCTCGGTGCGGACCTCGCTTAGGCAGATCTGGGCGCGGTCGATCCCGGCCTTTGTGAGGTTGGGGCCCGAGCGGAGGCGGCCGGTCAGCTCGTAGGTCCAGGCGTGGTAGGGGCAGACGAGGCTGCGCGTGGTGCCGGTGCCCTGCACGAGCTGATGGGCGCGGTGCTGGCAGACATTGTAGAAGGTGCGCAAGCTCCCGTCGCGGCCACGGATGCAGAAGAGGCTCTCGCCCGCCACCTCGAACGTGAAGTAGTCGCCCGGATTGGCAACCTCGGCCACATGGCCCGCGAACTGCCACGTGCGGGCGAGGAGGCCCGCGCGTTCGGCCGCATAGAGCGCCGGGTCGATATAGTGGCGCGGATCGAGGGCGCGGGTGGGGGTCACGTCGTCCTTCATGGCGGATCCTGAACGTAGAGGCCGAGCTGGTGCCGCCGGCGGTGGAACCGGGCCACGCGGTCGACGATCTCGTCGGACGCAACGGCAATGATGAGGGAGAGGAGCGTCTCCAGAAGGGCGACGGTCGAGACGGAGGAGGGGAAGAACTGGGGCGTGTCGACCGCGAGTGTGAACGGGTGGTCGGCGGCGCGCAGGATTGGAGAGGCGGGGCTGTCCGACAGCGCGACGATGGTCAGGCCCTGTTCGCGGGCGACCTCGACCGCCTCGACCACCTCCGCGCGGAAGGGCTTGCAGGTCATCGCGATCAGGATGTCCTGATCGGTGGCCCAGGCCAGATCGTCTGTCGCGGTGGAGCCCTGCTGCGGGATCGCGTGGAAATCCGTCATGCCGGTGGAGGCGAGATAGGCGAAGATCTGGGCGTTGGGGTTGTTGACGCCGACCCCCAGAACATAGACACGGCGGGCGGCCCAGATCGCCTCGGCCGCGGCCTTGAGGCGCTCCAGCGGGATCGCGGCGAAGGTTTCCTCGACATTGCGGATCGCGGCGCTGGCCATCTCGGCATAGAGCGCGCCGAGGTCGCCCTGCTTGGCGGTGTCCTGCAGCCAGCGGGCGCGGTCGGGGAAGCTGACATTGCCGGTGCGGATCGCCTCGCGGAAGGGGGCGCGGAAATCCTCGTAGCCCTCGAACCCCACGCGGCGGGCCATGCGCACCAGCGTGTTGGGGGTGACCGAGGCGTAGTCGGCCAGTTCCCGGACGGTCGACACGCCCACGGCCTGCGGGTTTTCCAGGATGTAGGTCGCGGCCTTCTTGGCCTCGGGCGACAGCGCATCGAGGTCGGCGGCGAGGCGGGTCAGGACGGCGTCGGGCGCGTCCGTGGCGGAATCTGATACGTTTGTACCATTCATGATTGACGACGGTATATCTGAACCGCTAGCCTGTCGAGCAGTTTTGCGACTCCATAGAGGCTGAATGCGATGTCCGACCTGCCGACCCATGCGCGTGTCGTCATTGTGGGGGGAGGCGTGATGGGCGTCGGCCTTGCCTATCACCTGGGGCATGAAGGGTGGGGGCCGGAGACGGTCTTGCTCGAAAAGGCGGAGCTTACGAGCGGGTCGACCTGGCATGCGGCGGGGCAGATCACGCAATCGACCTCGTCTTTCGCGCTGGGCAAGTGTGTGGAGTACAACATCGACCTCTATTCCGGGGCGCTGGAGGCCGAGACGGGGCAGGCGGTGACGTGGCATGGCTGTGGCTCGTTCCGGCTGGCGTATAACGAGGACGAGATGGACTGGCTGCGGCACACTGTGTCGGTCGGCCGGGCTTTGGGGTTTGAGCAGGAGCTGGTGGGGCCGGAGCGGGTGACGGAGCTGCATCCGTTCTACAACGTGGACGGCGTGATCGGGGCGCTGCACACGCCGAATGACGGGCATGTGGACCCGACGAACGTGACGATGGCGATGGCGGCGGGCGCGCGCGCGAAGGGCGTGAAGATCGTGAGGCGGTGCCGGGCGACGAACATTACGCAAGCCGAGACCGGCGAGTGGGTGGTCGAGACCGAGAAGGGGACCATTCGCTGCGAGCATGTCGTCAACGCTGGCGGGACCTATGCGCGGCAGATGGGCGAATGGTCAGGCCTGACGCTGCCGATGACGTCGATGACCCACCATTACTTCGTGACCGAGCCGGTGCCGGAGTTTCAGGGTCTGGAGGTGGAACTGCCGGTGATCCGGGATGACCGGCTGGTCTCGGGTTACATCCGGATGGAGCAGAAGCGGGGGCTCATTGGGATCTACGAGAAGGAGAATCCGAACTCGGTCTGGGTGGATCACTGCCCGTGGGAGGCGGAGAACGAGCTCTTTGAGGCGGATTATGACCGGATCATGCCGTGGCTTGAGGCGGCGCTGGACCGGATGCCGATCTTTGCAGAACTGGGGATCCAGCGCGATGTGCACGGGGCGATCTCGCATCCGCCCGATGGCAATCCGCTGATCGGGCCTGCGGGCGGCGTGCGGAACTACTGGTGCTGCTGCGGGACGCAGATCGGGATCGGCTGGGGGCCGGGCCTGACGCGGGAGCTGGCGCGGTGGATGGTGCATGGCTCGGCCGGGATCTCGATGCGGGGCTTCGATCCGCGGCGGTTCGGCGACTATGCCACGAAGGAGTGGCAGGTGGTGAAGGCCGAGGAGGATTATTGCCTGCGCCACGAGGTGCCGTTCCCGCATTACAATCGGTTGGCCGGGCGCCCGGTGAAGCCCTCGCCGCTGTATGAGCGGCTGAAGGCGAAGGGTGCTGTGTTCGAGGAGGTGTTCGGGCATGAGCGGCCGCGCTGGTTTGCGACCAGGGGCATGGCGGCGGAGGACGTCTATTCCTTCAAGCGCACGGCGGTGGACGATGTGATCGCCGCTGAGGTGGCCGCGGTGCGCAAGGCCGCTGGGATCATGGACATCTCGGCCTTTACGAAGATCGAGGTGGCGGGGCCGGACGCGTTCGCGCTGGTCGACCGGCTGACCGCGAACCGGTTGCCGAAGAAGCCGGGCGGCATAGCGCTGACACATATGCTGAACCGCAAGGGGACGATCGAGCTGGAATGCACGGTCGTTCGTATGCAGGGAGGGCAGCCCGCGACCGCGGGTGGGGGTGAAGCCCCCGCGACGCCCTGGAAGGGCGCTCCTGCGGAGCGACGGGGCGCTCGGGGGCTGCCCGGCGTTGCCGCCGGGCGGGACGCTGGGAGCGGTGATCGCTTCTATCTCGTTTGTGCGGCATTCTTTGAGGAGCGGTTGCTGGATCATCTGGCGCAGAACCGGGCGGGCGAGGATGTGACCATCGTCAACCGCTCGACCGCGTGGGCGGCGCTGACGCTGAACGGGCCGGCCTCGCGGGAGATCCTAGCGGGGTGCACGGATCAGGATCTGTCGAACGCCGCGTTCCCCTGGTTGAAGGCGCGGGAGATGACGGTGGCAGGCGTGAAGCTCTGGGCCTTCCGGATGTCCTATGCCGGGGAGCTTGGGTGGGAGTTCCACATCCCTGCCGAGGGCGCGCTGAAGGTCTATGACGCGCTTTGGGCCGCGGGGGCGCCGCTGGGGCTCCGAGATTACGGGTCCTTCGCGATGAACGCGATGCGGATGGAGAAGGGCTTCAAGGGCGCCACGGAGCTCACCAACGAGGTGACGTTGCCCGAGGCCGACGTGATGCGCTTTGTGAAGCTCGACAAGGACTATCTGGGCAAGGCGGAGACGGAGGCGTCGCTGGCCGGGCCGTTGCCCTGGGTTTGCGCCTATCTGGAGATTGCCGAGGATGGCGTGGCCGATGGCCATGGCGGCGAGGCGGTCTTGCTGGGCGACCGGGTCGTCGGCACCACGGCGTCGGTGGCCTATGGGCCCACGGTCGGCAAGCTTTTGGCCTGGGCCTATGTGACGCCGGAGGCCGCGGCGCCGGGAACGGCGCTGACGGTCATCGTGCAGGGCGCGGCGCGGGTGGCAAAGGTGCTGGGGGGCCCGGTCTATGACCCCGACAGCAAGCTCCCCCGCACCGATGCCCTGGAGCTCGTCTGATGAAAGCAATGGTTCTGGCCCGCCACGGCGGCCTTGATGCCCTGGAATGGCACGACGACGTCCCCGACCCGGTGGCCGGGCCGGGGGAGGTGTTGATCAAAGTGCTGGCCTGCGGGCTGAACAACACCGACGTGAACACGCGGACGGGGTGGTATTCCAAGGCGGTGACGGAGGCAACGGCGGGGGAGGGCTACGAGGCCGACCCCGACGAGGAGGATCCGACCTGGGGCGCGGCGCCACTGACCTTCCCGCGGATCCAGGGGGCGGATGTGTGTGGCCGCGTCCTGGGCGTGGGAGAGGGTGTAGACGCGGGGCTCGTGGGCAAGCGGGTGCTGATCGACACCTGGCTGCGCGACTGGGACGCGCCGGATGATCTGACGCGTGTGGGGTACTTTGGGAGCGAGGTCGATGGCGGCTTTGCCGAGATGACGAAGGCGCCGGCGCGCAACGTCCACGTGGTTGAGAGCGATCTGACGGATGCGGAGTTGGCGACCTTCGCGACGTCCTACATCACGGCGGAGAACATGCTGACGCGGGCCAAGGTGGGCGCGGCCGACACGGTGCTGGTGCCGGGGGCCTCGGGCGGCGTGGGCGGGGCTCTGATCCAGCTGGCGAAACGGCGCGGGGCACGGGTGATCGCGATGGTGTCGGAGGCCAAGCAGGCGGCGGTGCAGGCTTACGGGCCGGACCGGATGTTGCCGCGCTCGGTCGACAGCCTTGTGAAGACCTTGAAGGACGAAAAAGTCACCGTGGTGGCCGATGTCGTGGGCGGGCCGATGTGGCCGCAATTCATCGACGTGCTGGAGCGGGGCGGGCGGTACACCTGCGCGGGCGCCATTGCCGGGCCGATCGTGGAGTTCGACCTGCGGTGGTTCTACCTTAAGGACCTGACCTTCACGGGTGCCACCATCGTGCCGGTGGGCATGTTTGCCGACCTGGTGACGTACATCGAGCGGGGCGAGGTGAAGCCGATCCTGGCCGCGACTTACCCTTTGTCGGAGCTGCGCGAGGCGCAGACGGCGTTCACCGAGAAGGGGCATGTCGGCAACCTGGTTGTGGTGCCGTGACGGAGACGGGCCGCGCACGACGAGCGTCCCGCCCACTTCCCCAGGGCCCCGCCCGTTCACGGCTGAGACCGCCCACAGGACGGTTTCCGGGACGCCGCTCACTTCACACGCGCCGTGCGCTGCCTTTTGGTGGCAATGCCCTTTGGTGTTGGGGTGTTGAGCCGCGCCGTCGACGGGCCGCGGCGCGGCGATCCGACAGTTGGTCGACGCGGTTTATGGTTGGGAAGTCAGGACTCGCCTTCTGCGAGGCGATGGTGGTGATCAATCGCCGGGCCGTGGGGGCGGCCCGTCGATGGTGCGGCGGGCTTTCAGCCCTTGATTCCGCACCATGCGCTTTGGGTCGATCCTTCGGAGCCTTCAAATTCCTCTTCGGAATACTTATGTATACCATGGTATTCAGAAGGAGGGATCGTTATGGCGTTGGACTTTTCGCATCTGCTCGTTGCTCTCGTAGCCGGATCGGCTGGGGCACTCTGGATGTGGGGTCGACGCCGACAAGAGGCTGGCTCCACCCAGCATTACGCGATGCCTCAGACGCGAAAGTCCACGGACGAGACGTCATACGAAGACAAGATGGGATTGGGCGAGCAAGTCTTTACAATCATGTTTCTCGGAGGGTGGCTGATTGCTTGGAGCTTCGGGGTCTTAGTGGTTCTGGGGACCTTGCTCAGTGGCGAGAGCGAGGGCGGCATGTTTCTCTTTGGATGGCTGATTGCGGCCATCGCAGGGTGGTTCGCTGCGGTCTACACCTTGCTGCAGGCACTCAAAGGGCGCCGGTCGACGTTCTTGCAACGGCGCTGACGGTCCCACGGGCGGCGGAGGGGCGGGGATGAAGATCACCCGCATCTCCGTCTACCAGACCGGGCTGCCGTATGTGGACGGCGCCTACGCCTGGGGCGCGGGGAACGCGATTGAGGTCGCGCAGGCGTCGGTCGTGGTGATCGAGACCGAGGCGGGGGTCACCGGGTGCGGGGAGTTCACGCCGTGCGGCGAGAACTACATGGTGGCGCATTCCGAAGGCGTGCCGGCTCTGGCGCGGCTGGTGGCGCCGTCGCTCATTGGCGAGGACGCGCGCGACGTGGCGCGGATCGAGGCGATCCTCGACGCGTGCGTTCAGGGCCATGGCTATGCCAAGGCGCCCTTCGATGCGGCCTGTTGGGACATTCTGGGGCAGGCGCTCGATGCACCGCTCTGGCGGCTCTGGGGCGGCAAGCTGACGGAGGGGGCGCCGATGTATCGCGTCGCGCCGCAGCGGTCGCGCGAGGAGACGGTGGCGGAGCTCGATCGGTACCGGGCGGCGGGCTACCGGCAGTTTCAGATCAAGGTGGGCGCCGATTGGGCGGCCGATATCGAGCGGATCCGTGCGACAGTGCCGCTCCTCCGGCCCGGCGAAAAGGCGATGGCCGATGCCAATCAGGGCTGGCGGGTGGACGACGCCGTGCGGGTGGCGCGGGCGACGGCGGATCTGGATTACATCCTGGAGCAGCCTTGTCGCACGTACGAGGAATGCCAGCAGGTGCGGCGGGTCGCGACCCAGCCGATGAAGCTCGACGAGTGCGTGACCGGGATGGAGGCCGCGCGGCGGATCGTGGCGGATCGGGGGGCGGAGCTGGTGTGCCTGAAGATCTCGAACCTCGGGGGATTGTCGAAGGCGCGGCGGGTGCGGGATTTCCTCGTCGACGCGCGCATGCCGGTGGTGGCCGAGGACAGCTGGGGCGGTGAGATTGCGACCGCCGCCCTGTCGCATTTCGCGGCGACGACCCCGCCAGACTGGCTGCATAACACCACGGACCTGATGAACTATAACACGCGGTCGACCGGGATCGGCGGGGCAAAGGCGCGGGGCGGCAAGCTCTATGCGCCCGATGCGCCGGGGCTCGGGGTTCGGCCCGACTATGACAGTCTGGGCGAGCCGGTGCTGGTGGTCGGGCTGGACGGGGTGCGGGACGTGGCGGCGCAATGAAGATCACGCGCATCTCTGTCTACCAGACGGATCTGCCGCTGGCCGAGCCCTATTGGCTGTCGGGCGGGCGGCTGAAGTTCGAGGCGCTCGACGCGACCTTCGTCAAACTCGAGACGGATGCCGGCGTGACCGGATGGGGTGAAGGGACGCCCTGGGGCCACACCTATGTGCCCGCCCATGGGCCGGGCATCCGCGCCGGGATCGAGACGATGGCGCCGGCGATCCTCGGGCAGGACCCGCGGCGGCTTGAGGCGCTGGAGCGGGCGATGGATGCCTGTCTGCCCGGCCACCTTTACGCCAAGGCGCCGGTCGACTTCGCGGCGTGGGACATATCGGGCCAGGTGCAGGGGATGTCGCTGGCGGCGATGCTTGGCGGGGCGGAGGGAGATCCGGGCACGCGGATCGTCTCGTCGGTGTCCTCAGGGACGCCGGAAGAGGTCTACGCGCGGATCGAACGGTTCCGGAGACAGGGCAACCGGGCCCATTCCGTGAAGGTGGGAGGCAACGCCGAGGCCGATATCGCGCGTATTCGCTATCTGGAGGAGCGGCGCCTGCCGGAGGAGCACATCCTCTATGACGTCAACCGGGCCTGGTCGCGGCGTGAGGCGATGCTGGTGATGCAGGCCACGGCCGGCCTTGGCGTTACCTTCGAGCAGCCCTGCGAGAGCCTCGACGATATCGCGGCGGTGCGGGCGGTGACGAGTGCCCCGATCGCGGTGGATGAGAGCCTGGTGACCGTGCAGGACGCCGCGCGGGTGGCGCGTGAGGGGATCGCCGAGGTTGTCGACATCAAGCTCAACCGGGTGGGCGGCCTGACGCGGGCGCGGCGCATGCGCGACATCGCGCTGGCCCACGGGCAACAGATCTACGCGATGGCAACGGGGGGCACGGTGATGGCCGATGCCGAGGCGGCCGCGCTGGCACAATCGGTGCCCGAGAGCCATCGGCTGGGCTGCTGGGCCTGTCAGGACATGATCACGGTGGATGTCGCGCCGGGGCGAGGGCCGCGGAACACGGGCGGGCTGTTGCGGATCTGCGAAGCGCCGGGCCTTGGCTTTGCGCCGGACGAGGACATCTTGGGGCCGCCCGTGGCGGTTTATTCGGAGGGCTGAGGATGGACGGACCGGCAGCATCCCTTGCCGCACCGGCACCCGCGAAGGGCGGGTCGGAGCGGATCGTGCGGTTGCGCTTGTGGCATGTGCCGCTGACGAGCCACGCGACCTATTACATGGCCGACGGCAAGGCCTGCGACACGGTCGAGACGGTCGTTCTGGCGCTCGACACCGCATCGGGGCGGACCGGATGGGGCGAGGTGTGCCCGATCCCGCACTACCTGCCGGCCTATGCGCGGGGTGTCGGCCCGGCGATGGCCGAGCTCTGGCCGATGCTGGCGGGCGCCGATCCGGTGGGGCCAGAGGCGGTGATGGCGCGGCTCGACGGTTGGCTGATCGGGCACCGCTATGCCAAATCGGCGCTCGACATCGCGCTTTGGGATCTGACGGCGCAGGTGGCCGGCCTGCCGCTGCACGCGCTGTTGGGCGGTCGGCGGGTGGCGGACCTGCCGCTCTATCACTCGATCACGTGCATCGCGCCCGAGGAGATGGCGGCGATCGCGCGGGAGGCGCAGGCGCAGGGCATCGGGCAGTTTCAGGTCAAGCTCGGGGCCGATGCGGATTGGGCGGCCGATGTGGCGCGCCTGCGCCTGGTGCGCGAGGCCGTGGGCCCCGGCCCGATCGTCTATGGCGACTGGAATTGCGGGTCGACCTCGCTCGATGCGAGCCGGGTCGGCCGCGCGGTGGCCGATCTCGACATCATGCTCGAACAGCCCTGTGCAACGCTGGCAGACTGCGAACGGGTACGTGTGGCGACCGGGTTGCCGATGAAGCTCGATGAGGGCGCCCACGACACCGCGACCCTGCTTGAGGCCCATGAGCGCGGGGTCATGGATGCGGTGGCGGTGAAACTGTCGAAGTTCGGCGGGATCTCGGCGGCGCGGGCGGCGCGGGACCTGATCCTGTATCTCGGGGCGAAGATGTGCATCGAGGACACCTGGGGCTCGGACATCGCGACGGCGGCGGTGCTGCATCTGGGCGCGGCGACCGATCCGCGACGGGTGCTGAATGTGTGCGATCTGTCGGGCTATGTGGCGCCGCGGCTCGACCCGCGCGCGCCGGTGCGGCGAGACGGGCGGATTGCGCCGCCCGAGGGGCCGGGCCTGGGCGTGGCGGGGGACCCCGAAGCGCTGGGCCCGCCGGACCTGGTATTGGACTGAGAGGGAGGCGGGCGATGCTGAAGGTGGCAAGCCAGGCGGAATGGGCCGAGCGCGCGCGGGCGGTTCTGCCCGCCGGGGGCTTTGGCAATTTCAACCCCGACGTGGTGATCCGCGAGGGCAAGGGCGCGCGCGTGTGGGACGAGGATGGGCGCGAGTTCGTCGATTTCCTTATCGGCTCGGGGCCGATGCTGGTGGGCCATTCCCACCCTGAGGTGCTGGAGGCGGTCTATGAGCAGCTGCCGCGGGGCCAGACGTTCTTTGCCTCGAATGCCCAGGGGATCGAACTGGCGGAGGTGATCTGCGCGGCCGTGCCGTGTGCCGAGCGGCTGCGCTATGTCTCGACCGGTGGCGAGGCCGACATGTATGCGATGCGGCTGGCGCGGGCCTTCACCGGCCGGACGAAGATCGTAAAGTTCGAGGGCGGCTATCACGGGATGAGCGCCGAGGCGCAGATGAGCCTGGCCCCAACGCGGTTTGCCAACTTCCCCCAAGCGGTGCCGGATTCCGCGGGCATTCCGGAGGGTGTGGCCGAGGAGATGCTGATCTCGCCCTTCAACGACACCGACTATATTCGCGCGCTGATGGCCGAGCGCGGGGGCGAGGTGGCGGCGATCATCGTCGAGCCTTTGCAGCGGATCGTGCCGCCCGAGCCCGGGTATCTGCAGCTCTTGCGAGACGAGGCCGACCGGGCCGGCGCGCTGTTGATCTTCGACGAAGTCGTCACGGGGTTTCGCCTGGCGTGGGGCGGGGCGCAGGAGCTTTACGGCGTGACGCCCGACATCGCGACGCTGGGCAAGGTGATCGGGGGCGGGTTTCCGCTGGCCGCCATCGTCGGCCGGGCCGACGTGATGGACCATTTCGACAAGGCCAGGGTCGGGGCCGACGGCTGGCTGATGCAGTTGGGCACGCTGTCGGGCAATCCGGTGGCGGCGGTCGCAGGCCTGAAGACGCTCGAGATCTTGGCGCGCGACGGCGCCTATGCGGAGTTGCGCGCGACGGGGCGGCGCCTGATGGAGTGCGCCGCGCGTGCGCTCGGCGCGGCGGGTGTCGCGCATCAGGTGGTCGGCGACCCGACGCTCTTTGAGCTTGTCTTCTCGAAGGGCCCGGTGCGCGACTACCGCGACACTGTGCGGGCGGACAAAGAGGCCGCGACACGGTGGAACGGCCGGCTGCACACGCATGGCATCTTCAAGTCGGCGGGCAAGACCTATCCTTGCCTCGCCCTGACCGAAGAGGACCTCGCACAGACCGAGGCCGCGATGGCGGCGGCGGCCGGAGCTGTGGCCGAGGGCGCGACGACGTCGGCCTGAGCGGCGCAACCCGGCTTGACCGCGGGGCCGGGCAGGCGCTAGGGCGGCGCCGCCATGCCGAAACCCGACACGCATCCGACCGGCGCGCCCTGGCGCAACTTTTATGGCCGCCGCCATGGCAAGACCCTGCGCGACCGGCAGCGGACCCTTCTCGACGAGGATCTTGCCGCCCTGTCGCCGGGACCGGTGGGGTGGGAGGAGAACCCCGAGCGGCATAAGCTGGATTTGCCTGGCCTTTTTGGCGAGGCGCCGGTCTGGCTGGAGATCGGCTTTGGCGGCGGCGAGCATATGGTGCATCAGGCCGTCGCCAACCCTGACGTTGGGCTGATCGGATGCGAGCCCTTCATCAATGGTGTCGCGATGCTGCTGGCCAAGATCCGGGATGCGGGCGCGAGCAACATCCGCATTCATCCGGGCGATGTGCGGGATCTGTTCGATGTGCTGCCCGACGGGTCGATCGCGCGGTGCTTCCTGCTCTACCCCGATCCCTGGCCCAAGGCGCGGCATCATCGGCGGCGCGCTGTGACGCCTGAGTACCTGGAGCCGCTCGCGCGGGTAATGGCGCCGGGTGCGGCGTTGCGGGTGGCGACCGACATCCCCGACTATGTGCGCCAGACCCTGGAGCAGGTGCCGCGGCATGGATTTCGCTGGCTGGCCGAGGACCCGGCGGATTGGCGCGAGGCGTGGCCGGACTGGATCTCGACCCGCTATGAGCAGAAGGCGCTGCGCGAGGGGCGGCGGCCCCATTACCTGACCTTTCGGCGGCGGGAGTGAGGCTGGACGGCCGGGCGGCACTGGGCTAGTCCCGCAGCCCAGACGGGCCGGCGGTGACGGCGGCCCCATCGCCAGAGGGAGAGCCCGATGTCCGCGCATGGCCCCGCCACGCCCCTGACCGCCCGCGCCGGCGGCGCCTTGACCGGCACCGTCGAGATCCCGGGCGACAAGTCGATCAGCCACAGGTCCCTGATCCTGGGCGCGCTGGCCGTGGGCGAAACCAAGATCACGGGGCTTCTGGAGGGGCAGGACGTGCTCGACACGGCCAAGGCGATGCGGGCCTTCGGCGCCGACGTGATCCGCCACGGGGCAGGACACTGGTCGGTCCATGGAGTGGGCACGGGCGGGTTCGCCGAGCCCGAGGACGTGATCGATTGCGGGAATTCCGGCACCGGCGTGCGCCTGATCATGGGTGCGATGGCGACGACGCCGATCACGGCGACCTTCACCGGCGATGCCTCGCTGCGCTCGCGCCCGATGGGGCGGATCACCGGCCCGCTCGCGCTCTTCGGGGCCGAGGCGCGGGGGCGCCAGGGCGGGCGGCTGCCGCTGACGCTCACCGGCGCGGCCGACGCGGTGCCCGTGGACTACACCACGCCCGTCGCCTCGGCGCAGGTGAAGTCGGCCGTGCTGCTCGCGGGGCTCAATGCGCCCGGGGAGACGCGGGTGACCGAGCGCACCGACACGCGCGATCATACCGAGCGCATGCTGACGAGCTTTGGGGCGCAGGTGGCAACTGAGATGCGCAATGACGGCCGGACCGTCATCCTGACCGGACAGCCCGAGCTGAGGCCACAGACCATCGCGGTGCCGCGCGATCCGTCGTCGGCCGCCTTCCCTGTCTGTGCCGCTCTGATCGTGCCGGGGTCGGACATTCTGGTGCCGGGGATCGGGCTGAACCCGACGCGGGCGGGGCTCTACACGACGCTGGTTGAAATGGGCGCCGATCTGACCTTCGAAAATCCGCGCGAAGAGGGCGGAGAGCCGGTGGCCGACCTGCGCGCACGCTTTTCGCCGCGCCTGACCGGGATCGAGGTGCCGCCCGAGCGGGCCGCGTCGATGATCGACGAATATCCGATCCTTTCGGTTGTCGCGGCCTATGCCGACGGTGTGACGCATATGCCGGGGACCCATGAGCTGCGCGTGAAGGAGAGCGACCGGATCGACGCGATGGCCACGGGCCTGCGCGCGATGGGGGTGCGCGTGGATGAGACCGAGGACAGCTTCACCGTGCATGGGCGCGGGCCTGGCGGTGTGCCGGGCGGCGCCATTGTGGAGGCGCGGCTCGATCATCGGATCGCCATGGCGCTGCTGATCGGCGGGATGGCGGCAAAGGCGCCGGTGACGGTGGACGATGCTGGCCCGATCGCCACCTCGTTCCCCGGGTTCCGACCCCTGATGGAGGCGCTCGGCGCGGTGTTCGAGGCCGAGACCGAGGCGGCATGAGCGGGGCATCGGGGGAGGAGCGCACGGGCGGGTGCCTGTGCGGGGCGATCCGCTATCGCGTGACGGGCCCGATGCGCCCGGTCGTGGCCTGCCATTGCAGCCAGTGCCGGCGGACATCGGGCCACCATGTGGCGGCCACGTCGGCGCCGCGGGCGTCGGTCGAAATCACGGGGGAGCCGCGCTGGTATCAAAGCTCGCCGACGGCGCGGCGCGGCTTCTGCCCGGTCTGCGGCTCGCAGCTCTTTTGGGACGGCCCGGGCGTCAACCTGTCGATCTTTGCCGGGACGCTGGATGACGCGGAGGGCCTGACGCTCGCGGGGCACATCTTTTGCGCCGACAAGGGGGCCTATTACGAGATCGCGGATGGGACGCCGCAGCGCCCGGGGGCCGATCCGGCCTTTACGACGCAGGTCCAGGAATGACCCAGAACGGGCACCGGTGGGGCGCGTGGGATCGCCTCCGGCGGGCGTACTTCGGTCAAGTTGATGGGGGCAGGCGGATGCTTGCCGCTGGCATGCGCGGGGACCGGGTGCGGGGGCGGCCGTGAGCTTTGCGATTGCCATCGACGGGCCGGCCGCCGCCGGGAAGGGCACCATCGCGCGGGCGATCGCGGCGCGGTTCGGGTTGCCGCATCTCGATACCGGGCTGCTCTATCGGGCCGTGGGCCTGAAGACGCTCGACGGCACAGGACCGGAAGCCGCCGCGCGCGCCTTGCAGGCGGCCGATCTGGAGGATGAAGGGCGGCTGCGCTCGGGCGAGGCGGCGGAGGCGGCGAGCCGCGTGGCGGCGTTGCCCGCGGTGCGGGCGGCGCTTGTCGATTTCCAGCGGGCCTTCGCCATGCGCGCGGGCGGGGCGGTGTTGGATGGGCGCGACATCGGGACGGTGATTTGCCCCGACGCCGCCGTGAAGCTGTTCGTGACGGCCTCGGACCCGGTGCGGGCCCGGCGGCGGCACAGCGAACTGATCCGGAAGGGCCACGTGGTGACGCTGGAGGAGGTTGCGGCCGATCTGGCTCGGCGCGACGCGCGCGACCGGGGGCGGACGGACGCGCCGTTGGCGGCCGCCGCCGAAGCCCACCATATCGACACGACGTCGATGTCGATCGCGGAGGCGGTGGAAGAGGCGGCGCGGGTGGTTGGCTCGGCCAAGACGGCAAGTGTTGGCTAGGCCGTGGCCGCTGATCCTTGTGCTGACAGGCCTGACCGTTTTGCCGGCCTGCGAGCGGCGCGAGGTGCTGGAGGCCTCCGTCACCAAGGATCCGCCATCGTGCGACGCGGGCCCCTTCTTCGACGGATTGCGGCGTATCCAACCCGCGGTCGGCCCCGTTGCCGCCCGGGCGAAGCAGGAAGAGGATTTGAGACGCCTGGCAGCGGCGCTGCATGGCGCGGACCTGGAGGATGGCTGTACCTTTTCGGCCATCTCCACGAGCTACCAAGTGCCCTCTGTCATTGGGTCGCCGGAGATCCTTGCCGGGGCCAACGCCGTTCGGTTCATCGCCCGAAAGGACGGGACGCGGATCTGTACCGACGTTTGGGGAGATCCCGTGAACCGCACGATGGGTTCTGACGATCGCCCCTGGATCTGGGAGGAGATCCCGAGGCTGATCAGGTCTCCGGGGTCAAGCGAGACGGAGGAGTTCAAGCGCTATCTCTCCCCCTGTTTCCTTAGCGACGGCCAGTTGGAGGGCTATGGCGATCCGATGATCCCCGCGCGTGTCTTGCTGTCTCCGGCCTATAGGCGTGTGCCCATTGCCCATGGGAGCCGGATCGAGACCGACGCGCCGTAACATGCCGTCGCGCAGGCGTGTTCTGCGCTGGTGCACAGGAGTGCGTTCGGGCGTGGCCGATGCAAGGGGCCGGGTTTCGCGCCATCTGACCCAGCGCGAAATCATGCCCAAGGAGGCCCCTATGGATACCGTCGTACATACGCTCGACAGTGCACCCGAAGATGCCAAACCGCTTTTGGAGAAGTCCATGAAGGCGTTCGGCCGGCTGCCGAGCCTGCATGCCGTTATGGCCGAGAGCCCCGCGCTCCTGGAGAATTATCAGAACCTGCATGCCGCCGCGATCAACGGCACCGCGTTTACGCCGGAAGAGCGCACGGTCGTGTGGATGACCGTCAACGTCTATCACGCCTGTCACTATTGTGTGCCGGCCCATACCGGTATCGCGAAGATGGAGAAGATCGACGACGCGATCATCGATGCGCTGCGCGATGAGACGCCGCTGCCCGACGCCAAGCTGGAAGCGCTGCGGACCTTCACGCTGGCCGTGCTCGAGACCCGTGGCCGCCCTTCGGCCGATGAGGTCGCGGCGTTCGAGGCGGCGGGCTATGGCCGGCGCGCCGTTCTGGATATCGTTGCGATCATCGCGCAGAAGGTGATGTCGAACTACACCAACTCGCTGTTCGACACGCCGACCGACAAGGCGTTCGAGAAGTTCCACTGGACGCCGAAGGCGGAGCGGGCGGCCTGATCGCCATCTGTTCGCCGCACCGCTTGCGGGCGGCGTGCGCCCAATGATTTCAGCACCTTCGGTCGTGCCGTGCGGCCGATCGGGGGTGCGGCAGATCGGACCCACATGCAGCGTCACCGCCGAGTTGCGACGCCCAGACCTTATTTGTGCCCGAATTTCCTATTTTTCCACACTCTTGCGAAACAATGCCCGTGAGAGGCCATTGTTGGATCGAATGGAAGTGGCATGTGGAAGAAAGCAACAGCAGCAAAGCTGACCCTGGTTCTGGGCATCGCTGCCGGCCTGGCCGGATGCATCGACCCCAGAGACTATGAAAGCGTCCCGGTCGAAGTGAGCACAAGAGACGGCATCGTGACGTGCCAGCTCTACACGCGCGAGCGCGTAATCTGGGATCGCTCGATCGATCGGCCCCGTTCAATGTCGGTCCAGGCCGCGGACGAGGTGTGCATCGAAGAGGGCAAGCGTCACGCTGGGATCAGCTGACGTTTCGGCGCGACGTGCGGGGATCCTCCCTCGCGTGCCTTGCAACTGGACGGGGGTGCCCGGTGCTCGCATCGGTGCACCTCGCTCGGGCGGCTGACGCCGTTCACCACGGCTCGGGCTGACCCGGGATCGCGGTGCCGTGCACGGGGCCTGGCCCGGGTGTTCGGCGCGGGCACGCGCGCGCATAGACGACGAAGCGGTAGGTGTTGCCAGTCCGGCACCGTCTCTGTATAGAGCATCGCGTCACCGAGACAGGCGGTCAACGCCGGGACAATGAGCAGGGTCGGGGAGTTCTCCGGCCCTTCGTCGTTCCGAAACGCCCCTGACAGACCAACCCAAAGACCGGCGGAGACAACCGCCCGGCCCGAAAAACCGTAGACCAAAGGACCAAACGACACATATGTCCGCGACCACATCGATGGAGGAATTCGAAGCCCTCCTGAACGAAAGCTTCGAGATCGACACGCCGAGCGAGGGCTCGGTTGTCAAGGGCCGGGTCATCGCCATCGAGGCGGGACAAGCCATCATCGACGTCGGCTACAAGATGGAAGGCCGGGTCGAGCTTAAGGAATTCGCCAACCCCGGCGAGAGCCCCGAGATTGAGATCGGCGACGAGGTGGAGGTTTATCTCGACCGGGTGGAGAACGCCCGCGGCGAAGCCTCGATCTCGCGCGAGAAGGCCCGCCGCGAAGAGGCGTGGGACCGGCTCGAGAAGGCCTATGCCAACGAGGAGCGCGTCGAAGGCGCCATCTTCAACCGCGTCAAGGGTGGCTTTACGGTCGACCTCGGCGGTGCCGTGGCGTTCCTGCCGGGCAGCCAGGTCGATGTGCGCCCGGTGCGCGATGCCGGCCCGCTGATGCACCTCAAGCAGCCGTTCCAGATCCTCAAGATGGACCGCCGCCGGGGCAACATCGTGGTGTCGCGCCGGGCCATCCTGGAAGAGAGCCGGGCCGAGCAGCGCGCCGAGGTGATCGCGAACCTCGCCGAAGGTCAGGCCGTTGACGGCGTGGTCAAGAACATCACCGAGTATGGCGCGTTCGTCGACCTCGGCGGTGTGGATGGCCTCCTGCACGTGACCGACATGGCCTGGCGCCGCGTCAACCACCCCTCGGAGATCCTGTCGATCGGCGAGACGGTGAAGGTGCAGGTCATCAAGATCAACAAGGAGACGCACCGCATCTCGCTTGGCATGAAGCAGCTTCAGGCCGATCCGTGGGATTCGGTCGAGGTGAAGTATCCGCTCGACAGCACCCACCAGGGCCGCGTGACGAACATCACCGATTACGGGGCGTTCGTGGAGCTGGAGCCGGGCGTCGAGGGTCTGGTCCATGTCTCGGAGATGAGCTGGACCAAGAAGAACGTGCATCCGGGCAAGATCGTGTCGACCTCTCAGGAGGTCGAGGTGATGGTGCTGGAGATCGACACCGCCAAGCGGCGCGTGTCGCTCGGCCTCAAGCAGACGATGCGCAACCCCTGGGAGGTCTTTGGCGAGACCCATCCCGAGGGCACCGAGGTGGAGGGCGAGGTCAAGAACATCACCGAGTTCGGCCTGTTCATCGGCCTGCCCGGCGAGATCGACGGCATGGTGCACCTCTCCGACCTGTCGTGGGACGAGCGGGGCGAGGACGCGATCCAGAACTACCGCAAGGGCGACATGGTCAAGGCCGTGGTCACCGAGACCGATATCGAGAAGGAGCGGATCTCGCTCTCGATCAAGGCGCTCGGCGGCGACAAGTTTGCCGAAGCCACGGGCGGCGTGAAGCGCGGCGACATCATCACGGTCGAGGTGACGGCGATCGAGGATGGCGGGATCGAGGTGGAATATGAAGGGATGAAGTCGTTCATCCGCCGCTCCGACCTCAGCCGCGACCGCGCAGAGCAGCGCCCCGAGCGGTTCCAGACCGGCGACAAGGTGGATGTGCGCGTGACCAATATCGACGCCAAGACCCGCCGTCTGGGCCTGTCGATCAAGGCGCGCGAGATCGCCGAAGAGCGGGAAGCGGTGGAGCAGTTCGGCTCGTCCGATTCCGGCGCATCGCTCGGCGATATTCTGGGTGCGGCGCTCAAGGGCAACGACGACTGAGCCGGGCGGCCAAAGGAACGTGAGAGCGGCCCCGCCTTGGCGGGGCCGTTTTCGTTTGGGGTTCGAAAGTTGACCCACGCCGTCGATGTGCAAAGCGGGGTCTGGTCTCCCTGCGCGGAATCAAGGCCGCGAGGCCGCCGCGCATCGCCGGGCCGCCCCCACGGCCCGGCGATACGATCAGGTTGGCGCTCCCCTCGGCCAGTGCGCGCGACCTCGACCATAGAGCGCACTCGAATCTACGTTGGATCGCCGCGCCGCGGCCCGGCGATGCGCGGCGGCCTTTGTTCCGCGCCGGGGCTGAACGCTATTGGCGTGCAATCGCCGCCGACCCGTCCGTTCTGTGCCTGCGGGGATACGCGCGGTTGATTTGTGCGGCTGGGGCTGTCGCTCTACGGGCATGCTTATGCCCGGGAGCCCGCCTATGCGCTTGCACCTCGCCCTTGCTCTTGCCCTCGCGGCCGGGGTCGCGCCCGCCCAGGAGATCGCCGACACGATCTATGCCGGCGGGCCGATCCTGACCATCGACGACACCAACCCGCGGGTCGAGGCGGTGGCCGTGAAAGACGGCCTGATCCTTGCCGTGGGCACCCTGGAGGCGGTCTCTACCCACCGCGGCGACGTGACCGAGATGGTCGATCTGGCCGGGCGCGCCTTGCTGCCCGGCTTTGTCGACAGTCACGGTCACGTGGTCTTCGGCGGGCTGCAGGCGCTGTCGGCGAACCTCCTGCCGCCGCCGGACGGGCCGGGCGCGAACATCGCGGCGCTGCAGGAGACGCTGCGGGACTGGGCCGACGACAATGCCGAGATCGTCGATCAGATCGGGGTGATCATCGGCTTTGGCTATGACAATGCGCAGCTCGACGAACTCCGCCATCCGACGCGCGACGAGCTTGACGCCGTCCGCTCGGACATCCCGGTGCTGATCGTCCACCAGTCGGGCCATCTGGGCGTAGCCAATGGCGCCGCGCTCGCCCTGGCCGGGATCGACGCCACGACCGAGCCGCCTCCGGGCGGGATCATCCGAAAGGGGCCGGATGGCGAGCCCAACGGGGTGCTGGAAGAATATGCGTTCTTTCAGGTGCTGATTCCGGTTCTGGCCGGACTGGGCGATGAGGGCGTGAAAGCGTTCGCCCGGGCCGGGGCGGACCTCTGGGCCTCGTTCGGCTACACGACGGGGCAGGACGGGCGATCCTCGGCTGGCTCGGTCGCCGCGCTGCAGGCGGTGGGGGCGGCGGGCGACCTGCCGATCGACGTGGTGGCCTTTCCCGACGTCCTGGAGGACGGCGATTTCATCGTGGGTGCGGTGTCAGACATCTATGCCGACCGCGTGCGCGTGGGGGGCTGTAAGCTGACGATCGATGGCTCGCCGCAGGGCTTCACCGCGTTGAGGGATCGGCCCTACTACGACCCGGTGGGCGAGTATCCCCCGGCCTATGCCGGCTATTCGGCGATCTCGCTCGATCAGACGGTCGAGGCGGTCGAGTTCTGCTATGCCAACGGGATGCAGATCATGGTGCATGCCAATGGCGAGGGCGCCTCGGACATGCTGATCGCGGCACTCGACGAAGCGCAGGCCATCCACGGCACGCCGGATCTGCGGCCGGTGCTGATCCACGGGCAGTTCCTGCGGGAGGATCAGCTCGACGCCTACAAACGGCTCGGCGTGTTCCTGTCGCTTTTTCCGATGCACACCTTCTATTGGGGCGACTGGCACCGGGATCACACCGTGGGCCCGGTGGCCGCCGACAATATCTCGCCCACGGGCTGGGCGCGGCAGCGGGGGATGATGTTCGGCTCGCACCACGACGCGCCGGTGGCCTTCCCCGACAGCATGCGGATCCTCTCGGCGACCGTCACGCGACGCACGCGCTCGGGCGACATCCTGGGGCCTGCCCAGCGGGTCGACGTGATGACGGCGTTGAAGGCGCTGACCATCTGGCCGGCCTGGCAGCATTTCGAGGAGGACAGCAAGGGCTCGATCGAGGTCGGCAAGATCGCCGACTTCGTGATCCTGTCGGACGACCCGGAAGCGGTGGACCCCGAAACGCTTGCCGAGATCGACGTGCTGGCGACGATCAAGGAGAACCTCGTGATCTACGAGGCGGCCGACGGAGTGCGCGAGGGGCGGGCGCCGATCTCGCCCTTCATGGGCGATCCGCAGACGGCGCACCAGTTCCTCCATGTCGTTTGGGCGACGGTGGACCAGCTCTGAGCCGTCACCAGAGTGGTGGGCCGGCGCGCCATATCCAATTCGCGAATCGCTCGCGCGCTGCCGGGGGCCCGTCGCGGCCCGCGAGGCCTCCGAGGCGCGCGGAGCCGGGAGACGGCTCGTTTTTCGTCCGGAAATCCGCACTTTAGTTGGGGATTTGTGCGCCCCGTCTGTGGAACGAGCGTTTCCGCAGGGGCAAATTCGCCGTATAGTCGCGGCGCATAACGGGAAAAAGCGAGCGCTACCAACCAGCTCGCGGCGGGGGGACTATGATCCGATCGGAACTCATCCAGATCATTGCCGACGAGAACCCACACCTCTATCAGCGCGACGTTGAGCGCATCGTGAACACGATTTTCGAAGAGATTATCGATGCGATGGCGCGGGGCGACCGGGTGGAGCTGCGCGGCTTCGGCGCGTTTTCGGTCAAGAAGCGCGATGCGCGGGTCGGCCGAAACCCCCGGACCGGCGAGTCGGTCAGCGTTGAGGAAAAGCACGTGCCTTTCTTCAAGACCGGCAAGCTGCTACGGGATCGTTTGAACGAGAAAGCCGACGCCTGAGGCCCCTGATGATCCGTTTCATAAAGTACCTTTTTCTGCTGGCCGTTCTGGCCTGCCTGATCGTAGTCGCGCTGGCCAACCGGGATCCGGTCACGCTGAACCTGCTGACGCCCGAACTGGCAAATGAGGTGCCATTTGCGTGGACCTACACCTTGCCGCTTTACATGGTGGTGTTCGGAGCGCTCGCGGTGGGCGTGATCCTGGGCTATGTCTTTGAATTCCTGCGCGAGGCGGCCATCCGGCGCGAGGCCAGCCAGCGGCGGGAGCAGGTCAAGACCCTGAAGCGCGATCTCGCCAAGGTGAAGAAGGAAAACCCGGCCGCGACCGATGACGTGCTCGCCATTCTCGACCAGTCCAAGAAGGCGGGATGAGCGCGGCGGCGTTCTCCTTTCCTGCGCCGACGTCGGAGGCCCCCGTCGCCGTTAAGATCTGCGGCGTGCGGCGCCCCGAGGATGTCGCCGCGGCGGCCGAGGCGAAGGCGCGGTATGTCGGGCTTGTCTTCTTTGAGAAATCGCCGCGCTATGTGACGCCCGATGCAGCACGGGCGCTTGCGTTCGATGTGGCGCCGGGGATCGCAAAGGTAGCGCTGGTGGTGGATGTCGACGATGCGCGTCTCGACGCGATCCTCGACGCCGTGCCGCTCGATATGCTGCAGCTTCATGGCAGCGAAAGCCCCGAGCGTGTGGCCCAGATCCGCGCGCGCACCGGCCTGCCGGTGATGAAGGCGCTGGGCATCGCATCGGCCGAGGATCTGGCCAAGATCGATGCCTATGCCGGCGTCGCCGATCAGATCCTGGTGGACGCAAAGCCCCCGAAGGATGCGGTGCTGCCGGGGGGCAACGGGCTGGCCTTTGACTGGCGCCTGATTGCGGGCCGGCGCTGGGCCCGGCCGTGGATGCTGGCCGGCGGCCTGACACCGGACAATGTGGCCGAGGCGATCCGCCTGACAGGGGCGGCGCAGGTCGATGTGTCGACCGGGATCGAGGCCGCGCCCGGCGTGAAGGACCTGGCCAAGATCGCCGCGTTCGCCGCCGCTGCAAGGGGCGTTGCGACGCCGGCCTGAGCGCGCGCGGCATCTGCCCTGGGTGACGGGCCCGCGCCACCGGGAGACGTGCCGGACACAACGGCGGGGCTGACGCGGTCGCGTGCTTCGGCCCCGACACCGCTTTCCCTTTCGGCTGGGGCGCACTAGAACCCTGTCGACCAGAGGGGAGAGAGCGATGCCGGAAGATCTCGTGAACAGCTTCATGACGGGGCCGGATGAGAACGGCCGGTTTGGCCAGTTCGGCGGGCGGTTTGTGTCGGAAACGCTGATGCCGCTGATCCTGGAGCTCGAGAAGCAGTACGAGCATGCCAAGACCGACGAAACCTTCTGGGCCGAGATGGAGCATCTCTGGACCCACTATGTGGGGCGGCCGAGCCCGCTTTATTTCGCCGAGCGGCTGACCGAGCATCTGGGCGGCGCCAAGATCTATATGAAGCGCGACGAGCTGAACCATACCGGAGCGCACAAGATCAACAACGTGCTGGGGCAGATCCTGCTGGCGCGCCGGATGGGCAAGGGCCGGATCATCGCCGAGACGGGCGCGGGCCAGCATGGCGTGGCGACGGCGACCGTCTGCGCCAAGTTCGGGCTGAAATGCGTGGTCTATATGGGCGCGCATGATGTGGAGCGGCAATCGCCCAACGTGTTCCGGATGAAGCTCCTCGGGGCCGAGGTGATCCCGGTCACGTCTGGTCGTGGCACGCTGAAGGACGCGATGAACGATGCGCTGCGCGACTGGGTGACCAACGTGCGCGACACATTCTATTGCATTGGCACGGTGGCGGGGCCGCACCCTTACCCAGCGATGGTGCGGGATTTCCAGTCGATCATCGGCAAGGAAGCCAAGGCGCAGATGCTGGAGGCCGAGGGGCGCCTGCCGGACACGCTGATCGCGGCAATCGGCGGCGGCTCCAACGCGATGGGCCTCTTCTACCCGTTCCTCGACGATGCGGATGTGGGGATCATCGGCGTTGAGGCCGGGGGCAAGGGCGTGAATGACCAGATGAAGCATTGCGCCTCGCTGACCGGCGGGCGGCCCGGCGTGCTGCACGGCAACCGGACGTATCTGTTGCAGGACGGGGACGGGCAGATCCTGGAAGGGTTCTCGATTTCGGCCGGCCTCGACTATCCCGGGATCGGGCCGGAGCATGCCTGGCTGCATGACATTGGCCGGGCCGAGTATGTGGCGATCACCGACCGCGAGGCGCTGGAGGCGTTTCAGCTCTGCTGTGCGCAGGAGGGGATCATTCCGGCACTCGAGCCGTCGCATGCCCTGGCCCATGTGATGAAGATCGCGCCCGATCTGCCGCGCGACCATATCATCTGCATGAATATGTGCGGGCGCGGCGACAAGGACATCTTCACCGTGGCCCGGCATTTGGGATTCGATATGGGTGACGAGGGGCGCTGAGCCGCCCGGCCGGCCGTCGCGCGCGGGCGCGGCGCGACCAATGCAGAGCGAAAATCCATAAACTGCCCATCGAGCGCGCGTAAACCTCGGTTTATGCGCGGTCTGGGTCAGGTTTATGCATCTTGCGCATCCGTTTACAGACCCGAACATAACCCCTGAGCGAATGGTTCGGCGGGCGCGGCCGCGCTTGGTTCGGTCAGGTCGCCGCACGGTGCGGCACCCCCGAACCACGGAGTAGACCCATGAAGACGCAGACCCTGACCCGGACCCTGATCGTTGGCGCCCTTGGCATTGGCATCGCGCTGCCGGGCAACGCCGCCCCGGAGGCCGGTTTGATGAAGCCGGCCGAGGGGATGCCCGAGGCGCTCGGACCCATCGCGGGTCTGGAGGTCCCGCGTGAGCCTGCGCTCCTTGAGGGCGCGCTGCTGGCGCAACAGGGCGAGGCCGCACGGATCCTGCGCGCGTTGGTTGATCTCGTCGACCGCGACGACGATGACCGCGACGACGATGACCGGTACGAGCGCGACGGCCGAGATCGGGACGATTACGACGACGATGACGACGACGACCGCGACTATGATGACCGGGACGACGATGACGATGATGACGACGACGACGACTGAGCCCTGCTCCAAGGCCCGACAGCGTCTCCCCGGCCCAGTGGCCGGGGAGACGGGCGGGCGATGGTGCTGCCCTTGTTTCGGAGCTGACGCGTGCGCCTGATGCGATTGCTCTTTGCCAGCCTCTTTGCGCTGGCGCTTTTGGTCGCGCCGGAGCCGGGCGCGGCGCAATCCGTGCCGGACCGGGTTGTGCGCGAGTTGGTCGCCGAGGGCTATTCGGACATCACCGCGCGGCGGACGCTGCTTGGCCGGATCCGGATTACGGCAAGCCGTGGGACGCTGATGCGAGAGATCGTGCTTGAGCCGGGAACGGGGGAAATCCTGCGCGACCTGATCCGCCAAAGCCAGGCCGGCGCCGCGCGCCGCGACGATGCCCAGGGCGGTGGCTCGGGCGGCCAGTCCGGGTCTGGCGCGGGCGGCGGCGGCGGTGGTGGCGGCCGCGACGACGATGACGACGACGACGATGATGATGACGACGACGGTGGCGACGATGACGATGGCGACGACGATGACTAGGTCCCGCCGCACGCCGCGTGGCCCATCACGCCGCGATTTCGGCGCGCTGTTCTTTGCCATCGTCGTTGTGTTGCAGACGCTCTGTGCGGCGTTTTTCGTCTATGACATCTTTGCAGGCGTGATCGGCATCCGGACCGAACCGTTGAGCTGGCGGGTGCACGAGCTGATCCAATTGAGCGCCACGGTGGGCCTTGTGGCCGGGATCGGGCTGGCGGTTCTGGCCCTGCGGTCGGCGAACCTGCAGCGGCGTGCGGCCGAGGACCGTCTGGCCGAGGTGACGGGGGCCTTCCACGAGCTGATCGAGACGCGCTTTGCCGAGTGGCGGCTGACGCCGGCCGAGCGCGATGTGGCCTTCTTCGTCATGAAAGGGTTCACCACAGCCGAGATTGCCGGGCTGCGCGAGACCTCGGAAGGCACGGTGAAGGCGCAGACGGCGGCGATCTATCGCAAGGCGGGCGTATCGGGCCGCGCGCAGCTTGTGAGCCACTTCATCGAGGACCTGCTGGGCGAGGGCCTGGCCGCGGCATGAGGCTTGCGCGGCGTCGGTGACGGCGCCGGCCCGGCTCGGTTACTCGGCGGCCATCGCATGGCTTTCGAGGATCTCCAGCGGCACGATGTCGAGCGCCCTTGCGTGGGTGGCGGCGAGGTTGACCTGTGGCGCCGCGCCCTCTTCGTGGGCCTGCAGGAACCGGCTGGCACAGAGGCACCAATGGTCGCCCGGCGTGAGGCCGGGAAAGCGGAACTCGGGCCGTGGCGTCGACAGGTCGTTGCCGAGATATTTCGAGAGCGCGAGAAATTCCGCCGTCATGACCGCGCAGACCGTGTGGCTGCCCCGGTCGGAGGCGCAGGTGTTGCAGTGGCCGTCGCGGAAGAACCCGGTCATCGGGTCCGTCGAGCAGGGCGCGAGCGTGCCGCCGAGCACGTTGACTTCGGGGTCTTTGTCCATGGGTCGTCTCCATCCGACGGGTTGGGGAAGATGTGGGCCAATCTGGCCACGGGTCAAAGGGCGGTTGGGCCCGTCCAGGTGACGGAGCGGCCGTGAAAGTCCACCCGGGCAAGGGGAACAGGCGTGCCGCCGGGCCAGAGCGTGAGGGTCAGGCCGGCGCGATCGCCGCCGTCGGCCTCCATCGCGATGCGGGCCAGCGGCGCGACGGCCGTGGCCGCAGCCCCGGCTGCGGCGATCAGGGCGTCGCCCCGCGCCCGGGCCTCGGGCGGCAGGTATTGCCAGGCGATTGTGTGGAAGAGAACGGTGGCGGCGCCCGACGGGCGATCGGGCAGGGTGCGCGCGAGCCACGCCACCGCGTCGGCCGCGTCGATGATGGCCGGGTGGCGCTCGGCAAGGCCGATCGCGGCCTCGGTCAGCGCGCGCCGGTCGGGCTGGTCGGGCCAGAGATAGGCCAGAAGGCGGGTGCGGTCGGTCGCAGGGTCGAGCGGCGCAAGGTCAACGCCGCGGCGCTCGACCACCCGGAGGGACAGGGGATCGGGCGCCGGGCCGGACCAGACGGGGCGCAGCACCATGTCGCCGGGCGGCCCGTAGCGGACGTCGCCCGCCTGGAGCGCGAAGAGATCGGCGCGGAGGTTCAGGCCGCCCGAGCACCCCACCTCGCGGAGCGCCAGCGGCAGGCCGGTGGCGCGCGCCACGAGCGTGAGCGCGGGGATGAGGGCCACCGAGCGGCGCACCTCGTTGGTCTGCGGGGCGCGGGCGATCCAGTCGAGCAGACGGGCGGAGTGCGCCACCATCGACGCGGTCACCGCGCGCCAGAGATCATCGTCGGTGGCGTCTTGGGGTGGGTAGGCCGCAGCGAGGTCGGGGGCCAGGCCATCGATCACCAGGCCATGGAGCGCGCCGGCGACGCGCAGCGGTACGCTGTCGGCGGATGTGGCCGGGTCGCCCGGCCAGCTCAGGATGCGGTCGGCCACCTCGGTGCCAGGCGCGATCCGTTCGGCGAAGAGCGCCATCAGCCGGGCCATGAAGGGCGAGCCCAGCCGATCGCAGCTGATCGACTGCGACGCGAAGGCCGCCCGCACGGCCTCTTCGGTCGCAGAGCTCATCTGCGGGCCACGACGGCGTCGGCCAGATCGCGTAGCATGGCGATGGCCCGGTCGGTCTGTCCGGGCTCGCGGAACCGGCGATTGGCGGCCGTCAGCACGATCACCACGTCGCGGACCCTGTCGATGTAAAGATACTGGCCATAGACCCCGCGCCCCATCACCTCGCCCGGGCGGGGCTCGGCCGGCAGCCACCATTGGTAGCCGTAGCGCAGGGCGCCCGGCCCGGTCTGCGCGCTTGCGTTGGTGCTTTCCGCGATCCAGTCGGCCGGCACGATCTGGCGCTCGCCCAGCCGCCCGTCCTGCGCGATCATCAGGCCGAAGCGGGCATAATCGCGCAGGGTGAGATTGAGCCCGCCAAGGGCGAAGGCCACGCCGTCGCCATCGGTCAGGAAATAGGGTTCGGCTTCGAGCCCGAGGGGTGTGATCAGGCGCTCCGACATCAGCTCGGGCAGGTCGCGCCCGGCGGCGTCGCGCAGAACCATGCCGAGGACATGGGTGTCGATGGACACATAGCTCCAGGTCTCACCCGGCGGGCGGTCGCGCTCCGACAGGGAGGCGGCGAAGCCGTCCATCGATCCGCCGAGCGCAAGGATGCGGCCCATGCGATTGATGTCGGACTTCGGGTCGAGATAGTCCTCGTCGAAGGTCACGCCGGTGGACATCTGAAGGAGGTTGCGCACCGTTGCGCCGTCATAGGCCGTGCCGTCGAGGCTTGGCACATAGGTGGTCACCGGGTCGTCGAGGCTGGCGATCTCGCCATTGGCGACCGAGAGGCCGGTGAGCGCGGAGAGGAAGCTCTTGGCGATGGACCACGAGATGCGGAGGTCGTCGTCGCCCGTGCCCAGGTACGTGGTCTGGTGGACGAGCGCGCCAGCGTCGAGAACGACGATCCCGGTTGCGTCGGTCTCGGTGAGCCAGGCGGCGACGCCGGCGGGCAGGTCCAGCGGCGGGCCATCCGGCAGGGGCGTCGGAGGCGCGTCGCCGATGGGCAGGGGCGCCGTCGGGAACGCATCTCCCATATGCGAGAAGTTGTGGACGATCCGATCCGCGTCGAAGAGCGTGTTGACGACGAGGAGGCGCCCGATCTCCTCGCGGTACCAAAGGCCGCCGGCCGCCGCGATGACAGCGAGCGCAAGGACGGCACGCAGCGCCCACCGGCCGAGGGTGCGGGCGCTTGCCATATCAGCGGAACCGGTCAAGGAGCTTTTGCATCGGCGATCGTGCGTCGGGCGCGTTTGCGGGCTCTGCCGTGGTCTCGGGGTGGGGCGCGGGTTTAGTCGGCGCATCGGGTGTTTTGGACTTGGTGTTCGCCTTGTCGCCGCCGCCGGATCGGGGTGGGTTGGTGCGCAGCGACACCGCGTTCTGGAACTTGCCCCAGTCGCCCGAGGCGAGCGCGTCCGCTCCGTCGGAGACCCCGTGCAGCAGGTCGTCGAGCCAGTCGGCATCGGCCTTGGCGAAGTCGTGCAGCACATAGCCCGACACAAGGTCCTTATGGCCCGGATGCCCGATGCCGAGGCGCACGCGGGTATAGTCGGGGCCGATCGCGCCGTGGACCGACCGCAGCCCGTTATGGCCCGCGTGGCCGCCCCCTTGCTTGACGCGGCACTTTCCCGGGGCAAGGTCGAGCTCGTCGTGGATGACGATCACATCCGTAGGGTCGAGCTTGTAGAAGCGCATCGCCTCGCCGACCGCGTCGCCTGAGAGATTCATGAAGGTTTGCGGCTTGATCAGGAGCGCCTTGTCGCCGCCGAGCCGGCCCTCGGCCACCGCGGCCTTGAACTTGGAGCGCCAGGGGGCAAAGCCATGGTCCGCGGCGATCCGGTCGAGGGCCATGAAGCCGATATTGTGCCGGTGTCCAGCATATTGCGCGCCCGGGTTGCCGAGACCGGTGATGATCCGCATCGCACTCTCCCTGCCGCTTGACCGCGCCTCCGTCATGCCTTGAAGTCGCGCGCAAGGCCAGCCCCGGTGGTGGGGAGAAGGAGGATCCATGTACCTGACGATGAACCGCTTCCGGGTGAAGCCGGACCATGCCGACGCGTTCGAGGCCGTGTGGGCGACGCGCGACAGCCACCTCAAGAGCGTGCCGGGATTCGTGGCGTTTCACCTGCTGAAAGGGCCCGAGCGAGACGGGCACGTCCTTTATGCATCGCACACGACATGGGAGAGCGAGGCGGCCTTCACCGACTGGACGAAATCCGAGGCGTTCCGGGCGGCCCATGCCGGGGCGGGCAGCCACAAGGACATGTATGACGGTCCGCCCGAGCTCGAGATTTTCTCGGCGGTTCAGAGCCTAAGCTGACCTTGCCGGCGCGTTGGCGGCTGGCTATGGGCTGGCGTGACGGTCCCGTCGCCGGGGCGGGGTCAGTGCGGGGCAGGCAATTCCGATGAAGCAGAGCGTGGCCGAGGCTTATGGCACGTTTTTCCTCGTGTTCGCCGTTGGGGCGGCCGGGGCGCAGTTTGGACATTCCGCCGCGGTCGCCGTCGCCGCTGCCTTCGCCCTGATTGCCGGTGGATATGCGTTCGGGCATGTCTCGGGCGGGCATTTCAACCCCATTGTCACGCTGGCATTTCAGCTCGCCGGACGCTTCAAGGGCGATCTGCTGAGCTATTGGGCCGGCCAGCTTGCGGGCGCGATCGTGGCCGCGGTGGTTTTGCGCCTCACGATGCCGACTGGGGCCAGCGAGGCCGTCGCGATCGGGGGCGGGTTCTGGGACGAGCTCTTTGGTTCGGCACTGTTTCTGCTGCTGGCCATCGGGGCGACGGCGCAGGCCGCGCGGGAGGACTTTGCGCCGCTTGCTGTGGGGCTGGCCTTTGGCGCCATGGCCCTTGCGGTGGGGCCGGGCGCCGGGGGCGCGTTGAACCCGGCCCTGGCCACGGCGCTGGTGCTGGGGACCGGGCCGGACGGGCCGGCGCTGTGGGTCGGGTGGCTTGCGCCCCTGATCGCGGTGCCGGTGGCCGTTGCGCTCTGGCGGGTGGTGCGCCCGAGCTAGGGGCGCAGCGGATAGCGGTCGGGTTCCTCGAACACGTCGATGGCCTTGGTGCCTGCCTTGATCTTGGCGGCGTGCGGCGTGCCGGCCGGAATGTCCCAGCTGTCGCCCGGGCGGCAGATCCGAGTGGCACCCGCGACGGTCAACGCGATCTCGCCGTCCACGAGCGTTCCCCATTGCGCGCCATGGCTGTGCTCGGGCAGGTCGACATCCTGGTGGAACGTGAAGAAGACCACGAGCGCAGAGTCTGTCCGCGTGACGCTGGTCGTCACCACGTCGTCGGAGAAGGGAAGGTCGAGCGAGGGCAAGTCGCGGATGAACGGGGGATACTCCATGGGCTGGTCCTTTGGCGGCCGGTTTGGCGCGAGCCTAGCGCGGAGACGGTGCCGGTGCCTCCCCAAATGCGACCCGGGCGGGGAGGCGGTCGTTCGACTCCCCCGCGCCCATCAGCAGGTTGACGGTGACCGTGAGGATTGTGGCAAGCAGACAAACCAGTCCTCCGGGCTCGGTGGGCCCAAGTCGTATTTGTCCGGTCCTTCGACCCGTTGCTCCGCCAACGGCGGACCGATGGGAAAGGGCCGGTGGCACCGGACCGTCGGGAGCACTCTGAGCGCCCTGCGTTGCAGGGCGCCCCGGCTTAGGCGGCTCGACTGTCGGGGTTGGCCTCGGCAGACGTCATGCCGGTCTCCGCGCTCTGCTTGAAGTAGGCGAGCAGCTGGTCGAGTTGCTGGGCACCGCGCGAGAGGGACGCGGCGGTCTCAGCGCTCTGCAAGGCCATCGAGGCGTTCTTCTGCGTGAGCTGGTCGAAGCTGGTAACGGTGGCCGACACCTCGGAGACCCCTTGCGCCTGCTCTTCGCTCGACACTGCGATCTGCTTCATCGTTTCTTCGACGCGCTCGATGGACGACAGGATCTCGCCGAGGGACGTGCCGGTTTGAGAGATCATCTTGACCCCGTCGGAGATCGCCTGGCCGCTGACCTCGATCAGGTCTCGAATGTCGTTGGACGCATCCGACGTGCGCTGCGCAAGCCCCCGCACCTCGGAGGCGACGACCGCAAAGCCCTTTCCCGCGTCGCCGGCGCGCGCCGCTTCGACGGATGCGTTCAGGGCGAGCAGGTTGGTCTGGAAGGCAATGTCGTCGATCAGCGACACGATATCGGCCACCTTCTTGGAGCTCGCCTCGATCTCGGAGATCGAGCCCACGGCCTTTTCGACGATTTGCTCGCCGGCGCGGGCCTTTTCGCTCGCGTCGGTCGCCAGTTCGCGCGCCTCCTTGGAGTTCTGCGCGTTGCTCTTCACGGTGGCTGACATCTCCTCCATCGCGGCCGCTGTTTCCTCGACGGCGGCGGCCTGTTCCGAGGTTCTTTCGGACAGGGACGATGCTGCGGTGTCGATCTCTTGTGCATCGGCTGTGATGTCGGTCGCCACCGTCGAGATATCGCCGACAAGTTCGGACAGGCGCCCGATGGTCCGGTTCAGATTGGTCTGGAGTTCCTTCAAGGATCCCGCGTAGGCGCCCTCCATCCGTGTGCCCAAATCCCCGTCGGCGAAGCGGGACAGAACGTCAACGGTGGATTCCAGGCTGTCGCCGACAACCGACATCAAGCGATTGATGCCCTTGGCCAGTTCGCGCAGGTCCTGATCTTCAAAGCTGTCGTCGACCCGGTTCGTGAATTGGCCCTCCGCCGCGCCGGCCACGACTTCGGAGATCGACGTTTGCAGACGGGTCATCATTTCCTGGCGGGTCGCGGCACGGGCGTTGGCCTCGCGCTGCTCCTGTTCCCGGGCCTTGGCCTCCTGCATCTGGGCGTCGGAGGCCTCCTGAAGCGCCTTCGACTTCTCGGCATCGGCGCGGGCGAGTTGCTCGACCTTCTCCGCGTTTTCCTTAAAGACCTGCGCGGCCCTGGCGATGTCGCCGACCTCGTCCTGCCGGTCCTGACCTTCAATAAGTACATCGCCCGCCCCGTCGACGAGGCCACGGATGGCCTTGGTGATATCGACGATTGGCCGTGCAATCGAATTGCCGATCTTGGTGGCGGCGAACCCGCCGGCCAGGATTGCGATGAGCATCGTGCCAAAGATGCCGATGACGGCGAAGAGCATGGTGGCGGCTCTCGACGCCTCCCGTTCCTCCATCAGCGCGCGTTCTTCTTCGGTGAAGGCGGCCATCAAGCCCCGGAAGCTGTCGAAATACTGCTTTCCCCGGGCTTCTGCGACCAGATCGGCCATGTCATCCATCGTCTTGGCGTCGCCGATCGACGTTCGGAACTCGATGGTTGGCAGCACGATTTCCGAGATCCACTCGTCAATCCCCGTGCCGATTTCTCCCAGAAGGGTGACCTGGGCCGGATTGTCACTGACCGTTTCCTTCAGCTCCTCTAGGATCGAAGCGAAACGGTCTCTGCCGCTCTCGAATGGCTCGAGAAACTCCTGCTGACCGGAGAGGAGATATCCGCGCATGCCGGTTTCCATATCGATCGCCGACGCAAGCAGAGCGTTGGCCCGACCGATGACGTTGTAGGTATGGACGACCCAGTTCATGGCCTCTTGAGTGGAGGCGGCTGACACCGACCCGTTGCGCAGACTGTTCTCGAATTCCGACTGCCTTTGGACGAGGAGCACCTCTTCGCGTTCGATGAATGTGGCGATGCGACCGCGGAAGGTGTCGAAATACGCTTTGCCGCGCGCTTCGCCCACAAGGCGCGCCATGTCGTTCATTGTCGGCGCGTCGCCGATCTCGCGCCGGAGCGCGATCTGCATTTCGGTGACATTCGACTGCCACTCGCGGAGCACCTGCTCGACCTCGCCGAGCCGCGCAACCTGACCCGGATTGTCGCTTACGGTGGTTTGCAACTCGGCGATGGTGGCATAGGTGCGATCCTCGCCGGCTCTGTAGGGGTCGAGAAACGCATCCTGCCCGGACAACAGAAACCCGCGCATGCCGGTTTCCATGTCGACGGCGCCGGCCACGATCTCACTCGCTTCGGCAAGAACGTTGTGGGTGTGGTTCACCCAATTGGATGTTCGATTGATGTGCCACAGACCCACGAGGCCAATCACGCCGACGAGGCCCATCAGGATGAGTGGCGTAGATGCGCCGAGCACCACCTTGTTTTTTGTTGGCAGATTGGCAAACCAAGAGGTTTTCATTTTTTTGGCTCCTGAGGTGGCGTCGTGGGCCAGACGAGCGCAGACCGCATCCCGTCACGGGATGCGCCCATCCGGCGGCATATCGGCCAGGACCCTAGGTCAAGAGAGTTGCCCAACGGTGAATCGCTGTGGATCCGGCAACTTTGGGTTGAATCAGGGTGTGTCGTTGTAGGGCGACAATCCACGCGGCGACCCTTCCGCGCGGCGCAACGCGCATGCGCAGGGTTGCGCAAAGAAAAAGCCCGCTGGTGGTGAACCAGCGGGCTCGTCGACGTTCGAGCGGTGGAAACTCAGCGGCGATCAGGCCTCGGGGGCTTCTTCCTCGGTCTCCTCGGCCTCGTTTGCCGCGGCCGCCAGGCCGGACGGGGCGGTGATGTTGGCGATCACGAAGTCGCGGTCGATCGTGGGCCGGGTGCCTTCGGGCAGGGGGATCTGCGAGATGGTGATCGTGTCGCCGATATTCAGGCCCGTCAGATCGGCCGTGATCTTTTCGGGGATGTCGCCCGCCGTCACGCGCAGTTCGACCTCGGGACGCACGACTGTGAGCACGCCGCCCTTCTTGATCCCGGGCGCATCCTTGTCGTTGATGAACTCGACGGCGATGAACAGGCTGACGCGGCTGGTGCGGCGCAGGCGCATCAGGTCGACATGGGTCGGCAGGTCCTTGACCACATCGCGCTGAACGCCGCGGCAGATCACGCGCACGTCGTCGTGGCCCTCGACCTGCAGGTTGAAGAGCGTCGACAGGAAGCGACCGTCCTTCAGTTTCTTGATCAGGGCGTTGTAGGGCAGGTTGATCGGAAGCGGGTCTTGCCCGCCGCCATAGACGATGCCCGGAACGAGGTTCTCACGACGAGCCTGACGGGCGGCCCCCTTGCCTGTCCCCGTCCGTTCCGTGGCAACGAGATCCGGAATCTCTCCAGCCATGGGTATTCTCCAAGATACGGGCATCCTCCAAGGGTGTATGCCCAGGTTTCAGTGAAGGCGTGCGCGTAGCGCGAATCGCGGCCAAAGGGAAGGCGCTTTCTCGTGCCGGCCGCTGCCGCAATGTCATCGCCTTTGCCTGATCTGCGTCCGGGCATGTCGGGTATCCTCCCGGCAGGGTGGCGCAACCGATTGAGGAGAGTGATATGGTTCGAATAGCGGTGTTTGCGGCGGCAGCGGCGTGCTTTCTGGGATCGTGCACCGAACAGGCGCCCCTGGTTGCGTCGAACATCGCGACGTTCTCGGCGCCGAGCGGGTGCCAGTTCGGGCCCACCGCGATCGGGCGCAGCGGAGACACGACACGCCAGGTCAGTGGGTGCAGTCTGGTCGGGACCAATGCCACAACCGATTTCGTGCTCAAGGAGGGCCGAAGGCCCGCAGACGCGATCCCGCAAGGGCTGGCCGCGATCGCGTCGGGCAACGCAGCGGAGCGCCGCGCCGTGGTGATGCAGGCGATCATGATCGAAGAGCGCGTGGCGCTGGCCAGCTCTCCGCCGGGGTGGGTGATGTCGAACACCCGGGCCGATCCCCTGCCGGGAACGGGTGGCGTCCCCGGTGCCGATGCCTGCCTGCGCTATGCCTTCGATGCTCGAAGCGGCGGGGTCGATGCGAGATCGATCCGCTCCACGGGCTTGCGGTGCGGGCGATTGGTCGGCGGGGCCAACAACGAATACCAGACCGTCTTGTTTGAGGTTCTGGCCATTCGGCCGGCCGGCGCGCCGGTGCCTGCCGGATTTCGGAGCCTTGAACGGCAGGCGACGGGCTCCCTCCGCTTCAGATAACGCGGGGCCGACTTAGTCTGCCTCAGCGCGGGGTTAGGGTTAGCCACATGCCGCCGGCGGCGCGCAGGGTGAACCACATCTGCGGCACCGGCGAGAAGCCCGGCGGCAGAGTGACCGTGTAGTGCCTGACGAGCGAGGCCAGCAGGATGACGGCCTCCTGGCGGGCGAGCGCGGCGCCGATGCAGATCCGTGGGCCGCCGCCGAAGGGCAGATGCGCATAGCGGTGGCGGCCGGTTGCCGCCTCGGGCAGGAAGCGGTCGGGATCGAACCGGTCGGGCGCCTCCCAGAGCAGACGATGGCGGTGGAGCGCGTGGATCGGGAGGATCACGGTCATCCCGGCCTTCACCGGCACACCCGAGATCTCGTCATCTTCGAGCGCGACGCGGGTGAGAAAGCCCGCGGGCGCGTAAAGGCGCAGCGCCTCGTCGATCACCCGGCCCGTCAGGGCGAGCGCCTCGAGATCGTCCCACGTGGCGGCCGGGCGGTCGCCGAGAGCCGCATCCACCTCATCGTGCAGGCGCGCCTGCACCGTCGGGTCGAAGGCCAGGAGGTAGAGCGCCCAGGTGAGGGCGAGCGCGGTCGTCTCATGCCCGGCGAAGAGGAAACCGAGCAGGTTGTTGCGGGTCTCGTGCGGGTCGGCGCCCTCGGTCGGCGCGGCGAGCATCAGATCGAGAAGGTCCGGCGGGTCGGACGGGCCCCGGCGCTGGCGCGCGGTGATGACGCTGTCGGCCAGCCTGTCCATCTGGATGCGCGAGCGATCGGTCAGCTCGAACGGGCGGGGCACCCAGTTCGGCACGCCCAGAATGTCGAAAAGCGAGATACGCCCCTGGCTTGCCACGAACGCATCGACGGCCTGCCGCAGGGCTTCGCGGTCGACCGTGTCGCGGCCCGAGAGGCAGAGATCGCAGATCACGTCGCAGGTGGCCGCCGCCATCTGGGGGAACACATCGACCGGGTCGTCGGCCTCGCGGCGTGCGGTCTCGACCCGCACGACACAATCCTCGGCGGCGCGGGTCATCACCGTGGCGGCGTCGGCCAGGGCCCGTTTGGCAAAAACGGGCGACAGGGTGCGGCGTTGCCGGCGCCAGGCGTCGCCTTCGGAGATGATCAGGTTGGTGCCGCGGCGGGGCTTCATCAGCCGCTTCAGGATCGCGTTCTTGGGATAGGCGTCGACCCGGTCCTTCATCACCCGCTCGAGACCGGCGGGATCCACGACCATCACCCAACCGGGGCGCTTGCCACCTGTCAGCATCGGCTCGTGGTAGGCGCGTTCGGGGATCAGCTCGAGCACGTTGCGCCGGGCGATCCGGTAGCTCTGCATCAGGCTCGGCTCAAACGTCAGGCCGGGGACGGATACGGGCAGGTCGTGGGTCGGGCGTGCGTCTAGGGCCATCGTGGTCTCCAGGCGTCATCGATCCTTGCGGGAGAACTGGGATGGGTGGCGGCCGGGTCAAGGCCGCTGGGATTGATGGGCGGTCCGGAGCAGGGGAGGACGCGGAACAGTGAGCCGGGCGGATCAACAGGCCCGCCCGGCCGATCCCACGGGCTACTGCGGGATCTCGCCCGTCAGGCCCTCGACATAGAAGTTCATGCCGAGAAGGGTGCCATCGTCGGCGGTTTCGCCCTCGGCGAGCCAGGCCGAGCCGTCTTGCTTGCTGAGCGGGCCGGTGAAGGCGTGATAGGCGCCCGAGCGCAGATCCTCGATCATGCCTTCGGCCTCGGCCTTCACGTCGGCGGGCACGGCATCGGTGATCTCGCCGATCTCAACCATGCCGGGGGCGATCCCGTCCCACGTGTCGGTGCTCTCCCAGGTGCCGTCGATCACTGCCTGGACGCGATCGATATAGTAGGGCGCCCAATTGTCGATGATCGAGGAGACGCGCGGGAAGGGTGCGTATTCCGACATGTCCGACGCCTGGCCAAACGTCATGACGTCGCCGGCCTGCTGGGCGGCGGCCTGGGGGGCGGTGGAGTCGGTATGCTGCAGCACCACGTCGGCGCCCTGCTCGATCAGCGCGGTGGCGGCGTCTGCCTCTTTCGCGGGGTCGAACCACGTGTAGACCCAGATCACCGAGAACTCGACATCCGGATTGGCCTTCTTGGCGTGGATGTAGCTGGAGTTGATGCCGCGGATGACCTCGGGGATGGGGTAGCTCGCGATATAGCCGATCTTGTTGGTCTCGGTCATCCGGCCGGCGATGTGGCCCTGCACCGCGCGCCCCTCGTAGAACCGGGCGGAGTAGGTCGAGACATTGTCGGCGCGCTTGTAGCCGGTGGCGTGCTCGAACTTCACATCCGGGAATTTCTCGGCCACCTCGACGGTGGCGTCCATATAGCCGAAGGACGTGGTGAAGATGATGTCGGCGCCCGCAAGCGCCATCTGGGTGATCGCGCGCACGGCATCGGCGCCTTCGGGCACGCTTTCCTGATAGACTGTCTCGACCGCGTCGCCGAAATGCTCCTCGACCGCCAGAAGGCCCTGGTGGTGCTCATAGGTCCAGCCGCCGTCGCCGATCGGCCCGACATAGACGAAGCCGACCTTGACCGGCTCGTGGCTGCCGGCCTGGGCCGCGCCGGCAAGCGAAAGGGCCAGCGCGGTGCCGGCAAGAAAAGTGCGTCGTAGCATGGGTGATCGTACTCCCTGTTGATTGATTTTGCGGCCCTTTCAGGCCGTTGCGTGAAAGCTCCGGCCGAGGGCAGCCGGGGCGCCGAGCGCCGTGCGGGCCCGGCCGGAGGACATGATCACGAGCACCAGGATCGTGATCAGATAGGGGGACATGGACAAGTACTCGACCGGGATTTTCATTCCCGCGGCCTGCAGGTTGAGTTGCAGGACGGTCAGGCCGCCGAAAAGATAGGCGCCCAGAAGGAGCCGGCCGGGCCGCCAGGCCGCGAAGACGACAAGGGCGAGCGCGATCCAGCCGGCGCCGGCCGTCATGCCCTCGGTCCATTGCGGGACGCGCACGAGCGACAGATAGGCGCCGCCGAGGCCGGCGAGCGCGCCGCCAAAGGCGATGGCGGCGAGACGGATGCGAATGACCTTGTAGCCGAGCGCATGGGCGGCCTCGGCGCTTTCGCCCACGGCGCGCAGGATCAGTCCCGCGCGCGTGCGCGTGAGGAACAGCCAGACGAGCACGATGAGGATGAGCGAGAGATAGACCATAGCGTCATGCCGGAAAAGGATCGGGCCCACGACCGGAAGGTCGGCCAGGGGCCCCAGCGGCACGTCCTTCACCTCGACCCCGCGCACGCCGATATAGCCCTGACCCAGAAGCGAGGAGAGGCCGAGGCCGAAGAGCGTGAGGGCGAGGCCTGTGGCCACCTGATTGGACAGCAGCACTTGGGTAAGCACCCCAAAGAGGAGCGACAGGAGCGCGCCGCCCACCGCGGCGGCGGCGAAGCCGAGCGTGGCGCTCTGGCTCTCGAGCCCCACAGCAAAACCGCAGATCGCGCCGGTGATCATCATCCCCTCGACCCCGAGGTTCAGGACGCCCGCGCGCTCGACCACCAACTCGCCAAGGGCGGCCAGCAGGATCGGGGTCGAGGCCACCATGAGCGAAGCCAGAAGGAGGAGCCAGTTGATCGCCGAGAGGTCCATCAGGCCGGCGCCCCCTTTGTAAGGCGGATGCGGTAGTTCGTCAGCACATCGACCCCGAGGAGGAAGAACAAGAGCATCCCCTGGAAGAGCTGGATCGCGGCCGCGGGGATCCCGAGCATAAGCTGCGCAAGCTCGCCGCCGATATAGGTGAGCGCCATCAGAAGGCCCGCCAGCAGGATGCCGATCGGGTGCAGGCGGCCAAGGAAGGCGACGATAATGGCGGTGAAGCCATAGCCCGCACCGAAGTCGATCGAGATCTGGCCCGCGGGCCCCGTGACCTCGAAGAGCCCGGCGAGCCCGGCCAACGCGCCCGATATGCCGAAACAGAAGATCACAAGGCGCGTGGGGTTCACGCCCGCAAACCGGGCGGCGCGGGGCGCCTGGCCCGCGAGCCGGATGTGAAATCCGGTGAGGTGGCGGGAGAGCAGCACATAGGCCAGGATCACGGCGATGAAGGCCGTGGCGACGCCCCAATGCATGCCGGTTCCGGCAATCAGCTCCTGGTTCGAGGCCGCCTCCCATTGGCGGAAGTTGCGCGAGCCGGGGAAGCCGCCGCCCTCGGGGTTGCGCAAGGGGCCGAGCGCCATGGCGGCCAGGAGCTGTTCGGCGACGTAGACCAGAAGGAGCGAGGTCAGGATCTCGTTGGTGCGGAAGGCGGTTTTCAAAAGGGCCGGGATCATCGCCCAGACCAGCCCGCCCAGCGCCCCGCAGACGACCATGAGCGGGAAGATCAAGGCGCTGTCAGACGGGTAAAGGGCCAGGCCGGCCGCCGCGCCGCAGATCGCGCCGAGGATATACTGGCCCTCGGCGCCGATGTTCCAGATGCCCGCGCGAAAGCCCATGGCCAGGCCCGTTGCGATCAGAATGAGCGGCCCGGCCTTCACCAGAAGCTGGGGCCGGGAGTAGCTCGCGAACTGGTCGTTGAAGAGCGGGTCCCAGAAAATGATGCGGATTGCCTCGAGCGGCGGCTGGCCGAGCGCGGCAAACATCAGCCCGCCCGCGACCATGGTCAGGAGAACCGCGACGAGCGGTGTGGCCCATTGCCAGAAGGCCGAGGGCGTGGGGCGCTTCTCAAGAACGATCAATGGCGCCTCCGGCAGCGAGAGCCGTCGACCGGCCCTGGCGGTTGCGCCGGTCCGGAGGCGCGCGCGTCACGCGGGGGCATCGTAGCGCTCCTGAATGGCGTGGGCGGCCGTGGTGTCGGCCACATCCATCTCGCCCGCGCCGCCGAGCATGAGCCCGATCCGCTCCATCGTCAGGCCCTCGACGGGGACGGGCTCGGACAGGCGGCCGGCATTCAGCGCGGCGAACCGGTCGGCCACGGCGATGATCTCGTCGAGATCCTGGGTGATGACGATGACGCCCGCGCCGTTTTGCGCGAGGTCCATCAGCGCCTGGCGGATCTGGGCGGCGGCGGCGGCATCGACGCCCCAGGTGGGCTGATTGACGACAAGCACGCGGGGCCGCTGCAGCACTTCGCGGCCGATGACGAATTTCTGCAGGTTGCCGCCCGAGAGCGCGCGCGCCGCAACGCCCGGGCCCGGTGTGCGCACGTCAAACGCCTCGATCACCCGCTCGGCAAAGGCGCGCGCCCGGGTCCAACTGACAAAGCCGCCCTGGGCCAGACCCTCACGCTGCCAGCCGGTAAGCGCGGCATTCTCGGTGAGCGACATGTCGGGGGCGGCGGCGTGGCCGAGCCGCTCCTCGGGCGCAGCCAGAAGCCCCGCGGCGCGTCGGGCGTTGGGGCCGTGCGCGCCGATCTCGGCGCCCTCGAGGCGCGTGGTGCCGGGGGCGGGCCGCTCGCCTGAAAGCGCCGCCAGAAGCTCGTCCTGCCCGTTGCCCGCCACGCCGCCGATGCCAAGGATCTCGCCCGCACGGAGGGTGAAGCCGATCTCCCGGATCGGTGTGCCAAAGGCCGAGGCGGGCGGCAGCGAAAGAGCCGTCACCTCCAGGATTGGGTCACCAGCGGTTCGGCCGGCGCGGTCGGGCTGATGGAGCGTCGTGCCGACCATCATCTCGGCCAACTCACGCGCGCTCGACGTCTTGGGATCGGCCGTGCCGACGACCCGCCCGCGCCGCAGGATCGTGGCGGCATCGCAGAGCGCGCGGATCTCTTCGAGCTTGTGCGAGATATAGAGGATCGACGTGCCCTCGGCCGCGAGCTTGCGCAGCGTGGCGAAGAGGATCTCGACCTCCTGCGGCGTCAGGACCGAGGTCGGCTCGTCCATGATCAGAAGGCGCGGGTCCTGCAGCAGGCAGCGGATGATCTCGACCCTTTGGCGCTCGCCCGCCGACAGCCCGCCCACCTGGCGCGCAGGGTCGAGGGGCAAGCCATAGGCGCGCGACACCTGCGCGATCTCTTCGGACAATTGGCGGGGACTGGGCGGCGCCTCCATGCCGAGCCCGACATTCTCGGCGACCGTCAGCGCCTCGAAGAGCGAGAAATGTTGAAACACCATCGCGATGCCGGCAGCGCGCGCTGCGCGCGGCTCGGGCGGCGCAAAGGGGGCGCCGCTGAGCGCCATGGTGCCGGCGTCGGGCTTCACCAGGCCATAGATCGCTTTCACGAGGGTCGACTTGCCGGCGCCGTTTTCACCCAGAAGCGCGTGGATCTCGCCCGCGCCGATCGTCAGGTCGACCTCTTCGTTTGCAACGACGCCGGGATAGGCCTTGGTCAGGCCGCGCACCGCCAAGAGATCGGTCATGCGCGGCGCTCCTCGGCGGGGGAGGCTGCATCGCCCGACACGGCGCGGACGAGGGCGGCTGCGGCGCCGATGGCGATGGCCTGGGGATGTTTGCCAAGGGCCGGGTCGCCGATCGGGCAGCGAATGCGGTCAATCTCGGCCGGCGCGTGGCCGGCCTCGGTGAGCCGCTTGCGGAAGCGCGCCCATTTCGTGCGCGACCCGATCAGCCCCGCCGAGGCGAAGCCGCGGGTCAGCACTGCATCGCAGAGCGCCAGATCGAGGGCGTGGGAGTAGGTCAGGATCAGGTGATGGGCGTCGGGCGGGGCGTGGGCCAGGGCCCGGGCGGGCTCGGCGGCGACGAGCACGTCCACGCCGGCGGGCGGCACGTCGGGGAAGCGGTCGGCGCCGGTGTCGAGCCATGTGATCGCCCAGTCGGGCAGCGGCGCCATGACCGAGGCGATGGCCCGCCCAACATGGCCCGCGCCGTGCAGCCACAGCGCGTGGGCCGGGGCGGCCACCGGCTCAATGAGCCACCCCTCGATCAAACGCAGGGCCGGAGGCTCGGTGCCGCGCCGGATCTGGGCCAGGGCGCGGGTGACGGGCAGGGGCGCGGGCCCGGCGCCGGTCACACGCCGCGCATGAACCGGGTGGGCGATCTCGGCGACACTCACGGCGTCGTAGATCTCGGTCACGAGCGTCACGGCGCCACCGCAGCATTGCCCGAGCGCGGGGCCGAGCGGGTAGCGGGTCAATCCCGGCGCGGCCGCGCCCGACAGGACACGGCGCGCGAGATCTGCCGCCTCGAACTCCAGTGCGCCGCCGCCGATCGTGCCCTCTTGCCCGTCCGCCCAGACGAGCATCGCCGCGCCCGCCTCGCGCGGCGCCGATCCTTGGGCCTCAGCCACGACCACGCGGGCGACCCGCCCAGTGCGCGCCACGGCCGCGCGCAGCTCTGCCAGATCGAGGCTCACGCCCGCACCCGGTCGACGGCGTCGAGCAGGCGCTCAGGTGTGGCCGGCGCATCGAGCGCCGGATAGGCCAGGCCGCACGCGGCCACCGCGTCGGACAGGGCCATAAGGGCCGAGATCCCGAGCATCAGAGGCGGCTCGCCCACGGCCTTGGAGCGATAGATCGTTTCCTCGCGGTTCTCCCCGTCCCAAAGCGCGACATTGAACACCGGCGGACGGTCGGAACAGGCGGGGATCTTGTAGGTCGAGGGCGCGTGGGTTCGCAGCCGCCCGGCCCCGTCCCACACAAGCTCTTCCATCGTCAGCCAGCCCGCGCCCTGCACGTATCCCCCCTCGATCTGGCCGATATCGAGCGCGGGGTTCAGCGAGCGCCCGCAATCATGCAGGATATCGGCCCGCAAGATGCGGTTTTCGCCGGTCAATGTGTCGAGCGCAACCTCGGTGACCGCGGCGCCATAGGCGAAGTAATAGAACGGGCGGCCCTGACCGCGGATCCGGTCCCACACGATCTTGGGCGTGGCATAAAAGCCCGTGGCGGAGAGCGAGATGCGTGCCATCCAGGCGTCGCGGGCCACCGCGTCGAACGGATAGCTCTCGGCGCCCACATGCACGTGTCCGCCCTCGAAGCGCACATCGGCCGGGACGGCCTGATGGCGCTCGGCGACAAAGGCCGCGAGGCGGTCGCGGATCTCGTCGCAGGCCGCCTTTACCGCCATCCCGTTCAGATCCGACCCCGACGAGGCCGCCGTGGCCGAGGTATTGGGAACCTTGCCGGTATCGGTCGCGGTGATCTTGACCCGCGCGATGTCGACGCCAAACCGGTCGGCCGCCACCTGCGCCACCTTCTGGAACAGGCCCTGACCCATCTCGGTGCCGCCATGGTTCATGTGGATCGAACCGTCGTTATAGACATGCACCAGCGCGCCGGCCTGGTTGAGATGGGTGAGCGTGAACGAAATGCCGAACTTCACCGGCGTCAGCGCGATCCCGCGCTTCACGATGGGCTCGGCGGCGTTCCAGGCCGCGATCTCGGCCCGCCGCGCCGCATAGTCCGACGTCTCAACCAGCCGGTCGACAAGACCGGGCAGCACGAAATCCTCGACGACCTGCCCATAGGGTGTCGTCCAGCCCAGGCGCGCCTGACCCTCCGCAAGCGCCCCCGCTGGCGCCGTCGCGCCGTCCGGCTCGATATGCTCCGCGGAGCCTCCATCATCTTGATCCAAATACTGTCGGGGGGTGCCCGAAGGGTGGGGGGCAGACGGCCCCCCGCCGCCGTCAGGGGCTGGCGCGCCATAGAAGTTGGCGCGCCGCACGTCGAGCGGGTCGCGACCCACGGCATGGGCGATATGGTCCAGCACCCGCTCGATGCCGACCATGCCCTGCGGGCCGCCGAAGCCGCGGAAGGCGGTGGCCGACTGCGTGTTGGTGCGCAGGCGGTGCGAGGTGATGCGGACGGACGGCAGCCAATAGGCATTGTCGGCATGGAGCATCGCGCGGTCGGCCACGGGCAGCGACAGGTCCTGGCTCCAGCCGCAGCGGCAGAACTGCTCGAACGTGAGCCCAAGGATGCGGCCCGCCTCATCGATCCCGGCGCGATAGGCGATGCGAAAATCGTGGCGCTTGCCGGTGATGACCATATCGTCGTCGCGGTCATAGCGCATCTTGCAGGGCCGGCCCGTCGCGGCGGCTGCCACCGCGCAGATGCAGGCCAGCGCGTTGCCCTGGCTTTCCTTGCCGCCGAACCCGCCACCCATGCGCCGCACCTCGACCCGCACCGCATGCATCGGCACGCCGAGTGCCTCGGCCACCTTGTGCTGGATCTCGGTCGGATGCTGCGACGAGGAATGGACGACCATGTCGCCGCCTTCCTGCGGCAGAGCGAGCGCGGCCTGACCCTCGAGGTAGAAATGCTCCTGACCGCCGATCTCCATCGTGCCTTCGATCGTGCGGGGTGCGGCTGCGATCGTGGCGTCCGGATCGCCGCGCCCATAGACCCGCGGCCCGTCCTCGAACCGCCAATCGCGGGCGAGCGCGTCGTCGATGGTCAGGCAGGGCTCGGTCTCGACATAGGAGATCCGGCCGAGGCGCGCCGCCTGTCGTGCGGCGAGGTGGCTGTCGGCGACCACCGCAAAAAGCGGCTGGCCGATATAGTGGATGTCGCTGCTCGACAGCATCTCTTCGTGGAACGCCGGGGTGGGTGAGACGTCGTTGTGGCCCGGAAGGTCGGCGGCACTCAGCACCATTACAACACCGGGCGCCTGGCGAACGGCGGCCAGGTCCATCTCGCTCCAGCGGCCCGCGGCGATCTCGGACAGGCCAAAGGCGAGGTGCAGGCAATCGGCCGGCGTCGGGATATCGTCGACATAGCGGGCCTGGCCGGTGACATGCAGCCGGGCGGCGTCGTGGGGCAGGGGCTTGGCCACGCTCATCGCAGGGGCTCCGTGGGCCAGGTCACGTCTGCCCCCATGTCGCCGCGGCACTCATTCGGCGGCCTCCGCCGGGGCACCGAGATCGAGGACGGACACGCGCGCGCCGGAGCGCTCGGCAAAGAGCCGGGCGAGCATGTTTTGCGCTGCGCGGAGGCGATAGCTGGCAGAGGCCCGCATGTCGGAGATCGGCTGGAAATCGTCACTGAACCGCGCCGTGGCCGCCGCGATGGTCTCGGCCGTCCAGGGCGCGCCCTCGAGCGCGGCTTCGACGGCGCGCGCGCGTTTCGGGGTCGCGGCCATGCCGCCGAAGGCGATGCGGGCCTGCGTGACGCGCCCCGCCTCGACGCCGATATTGAAGCAGCCGCAAAGCGCCGAGATGTCCTGATCGAACCGTTTGGACAGCTTGTAGCAGGTGAGCGTGTCGGCCTGGCGGGGGAAGCTCACAGCCTCGACAAACTCGCCCGGGGCCCGGTCTTGTGTGCCATAGGCGACGAAGAACTCCTCGAGCGGCACCTGGCGGTGCGCATCGCCGTGGCGCAGATGCAGCGTTGCGCCGAGGGCGATCAGGGCGGGCGGGCCGTCGCCGATGGGGGAGCCGTTGGCGATGTTGCCGCCGATTGTGGCGGCGTTCCTCACCTGGACCGAGCCATAGCGCCGGATCAACTCGGCAAAGCTCGGATGGAGGTCGGCCATGGCCGTGCCGAGCTCGGTGAGCGTGACGCCAGCGCCGATGCGCACCTCATCGGCGCCGATCTCGATCTGCTGCAGATCGCGGACGCGATGGAGAAAGGCGACGGGCCCCAGCTCGCGGAATTGCTTGGTCACCCAGAGGCCGACATCGGTCGCGCCCGCGATCAGCGTGCCGTTGGGATGGGCGGCGTACCACTCGGCGAGCGCATCGGCGCTGCCCGGGAGGGCAAGCGCATCGTCGGTGGCCTCTGAGCCAGACGCTTCGATAGGGTCTGGCGCGGCAATCTCGTGTGCGATCCAGTCTGGCACAGGGTCGGCGGCCGCGGCCTGGGCCGCGCGCGCGATGGGCGCGTAGCCGGTGCAGCGGCAAAGATTGCCCGCAAGCTGGTCGTCATGGTCGGTGGCGCCATTGGCATGCGCGGTGGCCATCGAGACGATGAATCCGGGCGTGCAGAAGCCGCATTGCGCGCCGTGATGGTCGATCATCGCCCGCTGCACGGGGTGGAGCGTGCCGTCGGGCGACGCGATCCCCTCGACTGTGCGGACGCGTTTGCCCTGAAGCTGCGGCAGAAAGAGGATACAGGCGTTGAGCGCCCGGGGCGGGCCGCCGGGCTCGGTCACCATCACGGTGCAAGCGCCGCAATCGCCCTCGTTGCAGCCTTCCTTGGTGCCGGTCAGCCCCCGATCCTCGCGCAGCCAATCCAAGAGCGTGCGGGTCGGGGGCATGTTCTCGACCCGCACCGGCGTGCCGTTCAGCACGAAGGAGATCGCCATGGAAGTCTGCCCGCCGCCTTACCCGTCGCCTGACCATGTGGGCGCGCGCTCGATGCGGCGTAGAGCGCGTGCCGGCTATCCCGTTCACCGGGTGAGAAAAGCGCGAAGCGGGGGGTGATGCAAGGGGCGAGGTGGCGCATTTGCCGGCAGGTGCCTTGGAATCGGGCAGTCCGGCACGCCGGTGGCGGCGGGGCGTGCAGCGGGAGGAGGACGGCGCGCAATTGCGTTCCATGACGCAACGTTAGGGGGCGGTGATGGAAATGGGACGCCGGGTGCATCGTGCCAAGATCGTCGCAGCGCAGGGTCTTGCCGACGCACGCCCCGGCGGTCGGCGGCGATGGGGGCGCGGGGCTGGGGCGGGCTGGGCGGCCGATCCGGCCTGTGTTAGCGTCGAGGATATTCGGCAGAGGGCCGGAAGAGCCGGGCAAGCGGGCATGGCAGGGCAAAGCGGGACGGGAGCGGGACACGGACGCCTGTTCGCCGTCGACTGGGCGCAGACGGAAACCGACGGTGCGCGCGGCGCCCCGTGCGACGAGGTGCGGGTCGGGTCGATCTGGGGGTGGCAGGGCCGCCTTTGGCCTCTTGATGCGGTGCCCGGCCCGTTGCGGCTGGAAGGGGCGATCGGGCGGTCGGCCCTGCACCGGATTGCCGCGGCGAGGGCCGCGCGGATCGTTGGCAAGCCGGCCCCGATCGCCGTGCTGGGCCAGGACCAACCGAACGCCCCGCCCCGCCGCGCGGGCCCGCTGGATCCGGTTCCGCGCGGTGGCTTCATGGTGACCGATGGCCGGCGCGCCTGGCCCGTTTGCCATGCCCCGGGCGGCTATGCGGCGCAGGGCCTGGCGCTCTTTCCCGAGGGCGTGCCGCCCTGTGGCAAGGAGCTTTGGGTTGTGCAGGTGGCGCGACGCCGGGTCGACGCGGCCGTGGGCGCGCAGAGCGGCACCGGGGCCGTCGTTGCTCCGGAGGTGACCGAAACCGGAGCTGCCTCGAGCGGCCACGCGCTCAGCGGTTACGCTCCCGCAATGCCCGTCGAGACGCCGGACGGGCCGGTGCCCGCCGCGCGGCTTCGGCCGGGCGATCCGGTCTTGACCGATCAGGGCGTGCGCACGGTCCGGGCGATCCGCTTGCGCCCCGGCGCGCCGGCCGTCGCGCTGCCCGCGGGGCTTTTTGGCACCGAGGGACCCCATGCGCCGGTGCTTCTCGGGCGGGGCACGTGGCTTGGCCTTGAGAGTCCGGTCTTCCGGATGCTCTTCGGGCTGGAGGAGGCGCTGGTGCGAGCCGCAGACATCGACACGCTTCCCGGCGTGCGGCCGGTGCCGCGGGCCGACCTGATTGCCGTGGCCGTGGCGCCCGGACCGGCGGGCGCGGCGCTGATCATGGCGGGGGGCTTGCCCTGCCTCGGCGGCCCGGCCCCCCACACAGCGCTTCGCACCCTTGGGCAGGGCGAGGCGCAGATTGCCCTGGCGCACCGCCCGTTGGGCCTGGCCCCGGTGATGTCCTTTCGGGGGGCGGCCTGACCGGACGGGCGCTTGCCGGCCGGTGATCGCGGCCGGGCCGCCCATGCGCGCTGCAGGCTTGACACGCATCGCCACGGGTGTATGAGGCGCGCTTCTATTGGTGTTGGCGGCCCCTGCAAGGGGATGCCTGTCGCCCCAGTGCCCGGGCCATCCGGGACCGAGGGAAAGGACAACGCCCTTCATACCGGGCCCAAGCGCTTAAGCGCTGCGGGCCGCATCCGAAGGAGATCAGAGGTGACCAAACGCACCGCTGCCAAGTACAAGATCGACCGCCGCATGGGCGAGAACATCTGGGGCCGCCCCAAGAGCCCCGTGAACCGCCGCGAATACGGCCCCGGCCAGCACGGCCAGCGACGCAAGGGCAAGATGTCGGACTTCGGTCTGCAGCTTCGCGCCAAGCAGAAGCTCAAGGGCTATTACGGCGATCTGACGGAAAAGCAGTTCCGCCGCATCTATGCCGAGGCCGAGCGGCGCCGCGGCGACACGGGTGAGCTGCTCGTGGGCCTTCTGGAGCGCCGGCTCGATGCGGTGGTCTACCGCGCCAAATTCGTGCCGACGATCTTTGCCGCCCGCCAGTTCGTGAACCACGGCCATATCGAGGTGAACGGCAAGCGCGTCAACATCCCGTCCTACCGGGTGCAGGAAGGCGATGTGATCTCGATCCGCGAACGCTCGCGCCAACTGGCGATCGTGCTTGAGTCGGTCGGCTTGGCCGAGCGGGACGTGCCCGATTACGTCGAGGCCGACCACAACAAGATGACGGCGACCTTCGTGCGTACGCCGGGCCTGGGCGACATCCCCTATGCGGTGCAGATGGAGCCGAACCTCGTCATCGAATATTACGCGCAGAACTGATCGGTCTGCCGGACACGCAAAATGGCCCCGTCGCTTTCAGCGGCGAGGTTTTTTTTGGTCAGCCGGAGCGATTTGGCCTCTGCGCCTCGCGCACCGCCGCCATTCCAAGAGCGCAGCCGTTGCGACGACCGCGCCGCCAAGCATCCACGCCCGGCGACGCATCGGATGGCACGGCCCGGACGGTCAGCCGTTGCAGTGCGACATGGGCCCGGTCCACGTGCCGGGCTTGCCGGCCGCGTCATGGGCGCTGGTGTCATCGAACTCGGGCGGCTCCATCGGCTCGAGGTGCGGGTAGACAAACAGCGTCACCCCGGCCGCAATGCCGAGGGCCGCAAGGGGAAGGATGCCCAGCATCCCGGTGACGACGCCGCAGACGAACATGGCTGCGGGAAGTGCGCGCCCGACCGCTTCGAGCGCGTCCGTAAGGAGCGATGGTGCGGTAAGATGTTGTTCAGTCATGGTTTTGCTTTCGGTTCGGTCACGCCATGGGAGCAGCGTGATCCGTGATCTCAAAATAAACCTGAGCGTGTCTGGGCGACAGGGCCCGAACCCCACACCGCACTGTGCACAATCGCACCGGAGCGCCCCTTGAAACCGATTTCCCGCCACCAATCTGTCAGCAGTCTGGCGCAGCCCTTAGGCGCGGATGGCCAGATACCCCCGGCTGGTGCGCGACGGGGGCCCCGCGGGGAAGGCATATTCCGCGGACAGGGCAAAGCCGCTGTCGGCCAGTAGCGCGGCGATCCGGTCGGGCGGAAAGCTCGGCGTCCCCCATTTCAACCAGATGATCGCGTTGCACCAGTGTGGCTTGGACGCCACGAGCCAGAGCCGCCCGCCCGGCGCGAGCCGCGCGCGCAACGCGGAAAGGGCCGCGCGTGGCTCGGGCAGATGCTCGATAAGGTGCGCGGCAAGAAGGTCGGAGGCCGGCGCAAGGTCTGCCGCACCCTCGAGCGTTGCCGCGCGGGTCTCGGCAGTGACCTGCCGGCGGGCGAGGGCTGCCGCTCCGCGCGCGAGCATCGCGGGTGCCGGCTCGACCAGCGTCATGCGGTCCGGCGCGCCGCGCACGGCGACCCAGGCCTCGGCAAAGGCGGCGGTCCCGGCCCCCATATCGACGACATGGTGCGCCGGTCCTTCGGGGGCGGGCATGTCGGGGGCGCTGAGAAACCCCAGATAGCCATCGTAGTAGCCGAGTGCGCGCATCTTGTCGGCCCAGCCGGGGGCTGCGGCGTCGTAACGGCGGGCGAGGGCGGTGTCTGCGGAGGACATGGGCCGAAGATGCCCGTTCGGTGGCGCCTCGCCAACCCTCAGATCGGCGCTGGAAAGGCAAGCGCTTAGCCGGTAGAACGACGCAAATTGTGGGAAAGGTGCAGCACCATGCCGGGCGAGATCGCGCCGCAGCCGGGAATCATGGACATCGCGCTCTACGAGGGCGGGAAGTCTGCCATCGCGGGCCGCACCGACGTTTTGAAGCTGTCGTCGAACGAGAACCCGGCCGGGCCGAGCCCGAAGGCCATCGAGGCCATGGCCGCCGCGGCGGGCGACATGCACCGCTATCCCTCGACCGACCATCTGGCCTTGCGCGAGGCGGTCGCCGACGTGCACGGGCTCGATGCGCGCCGGATCATCTGCGGGGTCGGATCGGACGAGATCATCCACATGCTCTGTCAGGCCTATGCGGGGCCCGACACCGAGGTTCTGCATACCGAGCATGGCTTTGCGATGTACCGGATCTCGGCCCTGGCCGCCGGCGCCACGCCGGTCGCTGTGCCCGAGCGCGCGCGCCACACCGATGTCGATGCCCTGCTCGGTGGGGTGACCGAGCGCACGCGGATCGTCTTTATCGCCAACCCGAACAACCCCACGGGCACGTTCATCGGGCTCGATGAGGTGGAGCGGCTGGCCGACGGGCTGCCGGCGCAGTGCCTGCTGGTGCTCGACGGGGCCTATGCCGAATACGAGCCCGGCTATGACGGGGGCTCGGCTCTTGTCGAAGCGCGCCACAACGTGGTGATGACGCGGACCTTCTCCAAGCTCTATGGGCTTGGCGGGCTGCGGATCGGTTGGGGGTATGCCCCCCAGGCGATTATCGACGTGCTGAACCGGATCCGCGGGCCGTTCAACCTGTCGGGCATGCAACTGGCCGCCGCCGAGGCCGCGGTGCGCGACCGCGGCTTTGTGAAGGAGACGCTTGAGGTGAACGCGCGCAACCGGGCGCGGCTCTTTCAGGTGCTCCGCGGCATGGGGGTGGAGGTCGATCCGAGCCACGCGAACTTCCTGCTCGCGCGCTTTGCCGGCCCCGCGGCGGCCCAGGCGGCCTATGACCAACTGGTGGCACAGGGGATTCTGGTGCGGCAGGTGGCGGGCTATGGGTTTCCCGAGGCGCTGCGGATCACCGTGGGCACGGATGCCGACACCGACCGCGTGGTCGCCGTCCTGCACGGCCTGGCCGAGGACGCGGCGTGACCTCTGGGACGTCTGCCGTTTACGACCGGGTGGCGCTGATCGGGCTGGGCCTGATCGCCTCGTCGATGGCGCGTGCGATGCGGCGGGCGGGTCTGGCCGGTGAGATCGTGGGCTATGACGTGGACGCCGAGGTTCGTGCGGTCGCCATCGCCGAAGAGCTGTGCGACCAGGTGACCGAGAGCGCGGCCGAGGCGGCGAGGGGCGCCGATCTGGTGGTGTTGTGCGTGCCGGTGGGCGCGATGGGGGCGGTGGCGGAAGAGATCGCGCCGGTCCTTGCGCCGGGCGCGACGCTGTCGGATGTGGGCTCGGTCAAGGGTGCGGTGCTGGAGGCCGTGACGCCGCATGTGCCGGCGGGCGTGGCCTTTATCCCCGCGCACCCGTTGGCCGGGACCGAGCATTCGGGGCCGCGTGCGGGCTTTGCCGAGCTCTTCGACAATCGCTGGTGCCTGATCCTGCCGGTGGAGGGCGCCCCGGCCGACGCGGTGGCACGGCTTTGCGCGCTCTGGGAGGGGATGGGCGCGCATGTCGAGCAGATGGACCCGCTCCGGCACGATCTGGTGCTCGCGGTCACGAGCCATGCGCCGCACCTCATCGCCTATACGATGGTCGGCGTGGCCGACGATATGAAGCGTGTGACCGAGGGGGAGGTCATCAAATATTCCGCGGCTGGGTTTCGAGACTTCACGCGGATCGCTGCCTCGGACCCGACGATGTGGCGGGACGTGTTTCTGGCGAACCGCCAGGCGACGCTGGAGATCCTCGGGCGGTTCACCGAAGAGCTGTTTGCCCTGCAGCGGGCGATCAGGACGGGGGATGGCGAGATGCTGCACGACTACTTCACCCGCACGCGGACGATCCGACGCGGGATCGTCGAGGCGGGACAGGACACCGACGCGCCCGATTTCGGGCGGGGCACGGCCAAGCGGGCAGAAGGTGCCGGGCCGGTCGCGGTTGCGGATCCGCCGGCCGACGAGAAAGCGCGCGCGTCGTGAGCGTCCGGACGGCGCGCGCGGCGGGTGCCATGGCTGTGGCTGTGGCCGTGGCGCTTTGGGCCGCCATGGCTTTGGCCGAGGCGCCGTCGTCGAGCCTGCGGCCAGAGGCGCGCGCCGGTGTCACGGCGGCGGCCTCGGCCAAGGCGCCGGTGCGCGTGACGGTGCCGCAGGTCGTTCAGCCCGTTCCCGCCCAGACCCCGGCCCAAGCGCAGACACAGGCCCGAGCGCAAACACAGGCCCAAGCGCAGACGCAGGCCCAGGTGACGCGGGCGCAGAGCCTGCGGCTTTTGCCGGGCGACGCCATTCCCCGCCCCAAACCACGGCCGCGCTTCATCATGCGCAGGGCGGCCCGGATGGAGGCGCGCGCCGCCCGCGCGGCGGCGGCAGCGGCGCAAGCGGCTGCCGAAGCCGCGGCGGCAAACGCTGAGGCGGCTGCCTCGGCTGACGCCCGCCCGGCCCCGACCGAGGCACCGACCACGACCTCTGCCGCCGCCGCGCCCCGGCCTGCGGAACGGCCGAGGGGATTGGGCGCGCTGTTCCGAAGGGCGGCGCAACCAGCCCCGCCGGTACGCGGCTCGGTCTGCGGCGTGCGCGAGATCCGGGGCGCCGAGATCAGCCCGATCCGCGGACCCGGCGCCTGCGGTGTGGCCGAGCCGGTGCGGGTGACCGAGGTGTCGGGCGTGCTCCTGTCGACCCCGGCCACGATCGACTGCACCACGGCGCGGGCGCTCAACACCTGGATGTCGGGCGTGGCGACGCCGGCCGTGGGGCGGACGGGCGGTGGCCTGCACGGAGTTCAGGTGGCCGCGCACTATGCCTGTCGGACGCGGAACAACCAGCGCGGCGCGCGCCTGTCGGAGCACGCCAAGGGGCGCGCGATCGATATCTCGGCCTTTATCCTGAAGTCCGGCGAGCGGATCACCGTGTTGCATGGCTGGCGGTCGCGCAACACCGGCGGGATGATGCGGGCGATGCATAAGGGCGCGTGCGGGCCGTTCGGCACGGTTCTGGGGCCCAATGCGAACCGGTTCCATCAGGATCATTTCCATTTCGACACGGCGCGCTACCGCTCGGGCCCCAGAACCGTGCCGAACGGCCCGCACGCGCCCTTATGCATCGCCCGCATCATCCCGCCGGTGTTGCGCGACCGCCAGCC
>JBCBMY010000008.1:0-302292 GCA_039822045.1 Pseudomonadota bacterium
ATGAGAAACACCAGCGCCCGCACACGAGAAACACTCTGGCGGGCCGTCGGAACGATACTCGATCGCTTCTCAGCACAAGACTGTGCAAACTACTTCAAGAACGCAGGATACGCTTCCGTCAAAACCTGAAACGCTCTAGGTCAGCTCGACCGCTGTTCGGGCCTGAGCAATTGGGGCGACGAAGGTTTGGGATGCGGCGGGGTGGACTGGCGCGGACCGGCGGACGGCGTGACTTGGGACCGCCTCGAAGTCAGCGGTCTGGAAGAGTTGGACGAGGCTCCCTGCGAAGGTGAGTGATGTTGTGCCAGGCGAGGCGGCGTTGGCTCTGCCGGAGAGTCAGCGGACCAAGGGGCAGCCCCTGTCGATTAACGGCGGCTGCCTGACGCAGGGATCCGATGCCGCCTTGGCAGCGCGCTCGTGGGACGGGTCAAGGAGTTCTCGGTCTCGCACCGCGGCTCAGGATCCATTGCCCTCTGGAAGGGTTCCAAATCCGCGGCGACTGAAAGGAAAAGGAGGGCCGACCGCACCTTGGCCAGCCCTCCTCCCACGCGCCCTCGCACCACGCGCGAGCCTCATAAGGGCCAACCATCCTGATCGGACATCTATTGCGTACATCAGCCGATCGAAGCTGGCAAAGCCTCAATACCGGCAATTCGAATGGAATGCGTTGGAGCCGGTGCCTGGGCTCAGTCGTATTTGCCCTCTTGGCCGAAATGCTTGGCCAGCAAATAGTAGACGACCGCGCGGTATTTGTTGCGCTCGGACATGCCGTATTGCTCGCCGACCTTGGCGATGGCGTCATCGAGTTCGGGGCCGTCGGATAGGCCGAGCTTGCCGATGAGATAGTTCTGCTTGACCGTCTCGAGCTCACTTGGCTGCGAGAAGGCCACGGTTTCGGAGTCGGCGTTGTAGATCGAGGGGCCCAGGCCGATGACGACCTTGGTCAGAAAATCCATGTCCGGCGACACGCCGCACTTATCCTTCAGATCGCCGGCGTACTTCTCGATCAACTCGTCGCGCTTGCTCATGGGAAACCCTCTTTCGTTCCATTGCCCCCGGCGCGCCCGCCGGACCCGTCGTCACCATGACGGGGGCGAATCGGGCTGGCAAGAGAAAGCACCGGGACGCCGGCGGCGGCGTGCCGGGCGTTGCAGCGGAATCGGGGGCGATCGGGCGGCGGCGGGTCTATCCGCGGCCGTAGGCGTCTTCGTAGCGGATGATATCGTCTTCGCCGAGATAGGCGCCGGTCTGCACCTCGATCAGATACATCGGCAAGCGACCGGGATTTGCCATGCGATGGACGGTGCCGAGCGGGATGTAGACCGATTGGTTTTCGGTGACGAGTTTGACCTCGTCGCCAATCGTCACCTCCGCGGTGCCGGCGACCACGACCCAGTGCTCGGAGCGGTGCATGTGCGATTGCAGGCTGAGGACGCCGCCGGGGCGCACCATGATGCGCTTCACCTGGAAGCGGTCGTCGATGCAGAGCGTCTCGTACCAGCCCCACGGGCGGTGAAACCGGGGGTAATCGTCGGCCTGGCTGACCTGGGCGTCGCGCAGGGTATCGACGACGTGGCGGACGTCTTGCGCCTTGTTACGGTCGGCCACGAGCACGGCATCGCGCATGGCGACGACCACCATGTCGGTGAGGCCGAGCCCCACCACCTGCATGCCAGGCTCCTCGGACCGGACATAGGAGCCGGCGCTGTCGAGAAGCGTGACGGCGCCGTGGGTGGCGTTGCCATCGGCATCGGGGCCTTCCTCGGCCAGGATCGCATCCCACGCGCCGAGATCCGACCAACGGCAGGGCATGGGGACGGCCGCGACCCGGCTGGCCTTTTCCATGATCGCAAAGTCGATCGAGATGGCCGGGGCTTGGCCGTAGGCGGTTTCGTCGAGCCGGAAGAGGCTGAGGTCGTCCCGGCCGTTGGCGACGGCGGACTTCACCGGGTCGACGATGTCGGGGGTGTGCTCCTCGAAGGCGGCGATCAGGTCGCGCACGCGGAACATAAAGATCCCGGCATTCCACAGGTGACGCCCGGAGGCGACGAAGCGTGCGGCGGTGTCGGCGTCGGGTTTTTCGCGAAAGCTGGTCAGCGGGACGGAGGCGCCCGACCCGTCCGGGGCAGCGGACAGCTCGAGATAGCCATAGCCGGTTTCCGGCCGGTCCGGCGCAACGCCGAAGGTGACGAGGTTGCCCTCTTGCGCCGCGCGTGCCGCCTTCTCGACGGCTGCGTTGAACGCCGCGACATCGTCGATCACATGGTCGGACGGCGAGACAAGCATGAGTGCGTCTTCACTGTCCTCGGCGGCGACCATGAAGGCCGCGGCGAGAATGGCCGGAGCGGTGTTGCGCAGCGAAGGTTCGATGACGGTGCGCGCGTCTGTGAGGCCAAGCTCGGCCGCCTGTTCGGCGGCCAGAAAACGGAACAGGACGTTCGTCATGACCAGGGGGCGCGCGTAGGTTGGGCCCGAGAGACGGCGCAACGTGGATTGGAACAGGCTTTCCCGGCCAAGAAGCGGGGCGAACTGTTTGGGGTAGGCCTTGCGGGAGGCGGGCCAAAGGCGGGTTCCCGATCCGCCGCAAAGAATAACAGGATGCAGCATAAGGTAGTCCTTCCACGCACGCCGGCGCGCAGAACATGACACTGCCGGGGCTGGTTGTCACTAGGCACTCAGGTGGCCCGCAAAGCAGAAGGACATTCATCTTGAATGCCGCACTTTGTGCTCTTCAGGAGGCTTTGTCCTAGGTCCCCACCTGCAGAAATCGGGGTTCGACATCGGGCTCGATCACCGCCGCCGTCAGCGGCCCGCCGCGAAACGCGCCGGTGTCGATCGAGATGTGCCCGGCCCGCACCAGCGGGTTGGGCACGATGGTGTGGCCATGGACCACCCAGGCGCCGTCGTCCCTGGGCGCAAGGTCTCGACCCGGGCGCGCCCAGAGCAGTGTCTCAGCGTCCTGCTGTTCCATCGGAATGGTGGGGCGGGTCAGCCCATGGACGGCGACAAGGGAGCCCGAGCGCCACCAGAGGGGGCGGTCTGCCACCCAGTCGCGCAAGGCGGGATCGACCGCGCTCGACATGGCCGCGCCCATCCGTTCGAGCCGTTCGGTGAGCGAGCCGCCGCCCGCCAGGCCGAACACGCCAAAGCTTGCCGCCGTTTCTTGCCCGCCCCAACTCAGCCAATGCGCATTGGCTGCCGGCGCGTCGAGGAAGTCGAGCAGCGCCTGGTCGTGGTTGCCCCGGAGGCAGACCACATGCGACGCGCTTTGCTCGAAGTCCATCAGATCGGTCAGGACGCGCCGGCTGTGGGGGCCGCGGTCGACATAGTCGCCGAGAAACACGATGTCGTGCGGGGCGCTGCCCGCATCCTCTTGGATGGCTGCGCGCATCTCGCCCAGAAGACCGTACATGCCGTGGATGTCGCCGATGGCATAGGTCAGCCGGGCGGGGCGTGGCGGATCCAGCGGAGCGGCCTCGCGCCCCCTCGCACTGCCGAAGAAGCGGCCGATCGGGCTCATGTCTTACGTCTCCCGGGGCGCATCGGCGGCAGCGGATCGAGCGCGATGCCGAGCACCCACCCTCCGAGAAAGCCGCCGAGATGGGTCTGCCAGGCCAACCGCCCCTGGAAGACGAGGTAGAGGACAACGTTCAGGACCACGAGAAGCAGCACACCGCGCCCCGCGAAGCGGAGGGCCCGCCCGAGGGTGGGCTGATCGTCCCAGATCCAGGCCAGCAGCGCGCCCGCGAGGCCGAAGAGGGCGCCCGACGCGCCGACCATCGGCTGTGGCGACTGGGACAGGAGTGCAAAGACCGCGCCGCCGGCGACCATCGAGCCGACGTAGAGCGCGAGGAAGCGGGTAACGCCGATCCGGGCCAGCACCGGCTGACCCAGCGAAACAAGGGTCATCATATTCACCGCCAGGTGGAGAAGTCCGCCATGCAGAAAACCGTGGCTGAGGAACATGAGCCAGGGCTGCCCGGGGTAGTTCGGTTCCCAGTCTTGAACAAGGCCGGGCCAGAACGCGCCGTATTCGAGGGCGGTCATGCGCATCCTCGGAATGCCGATCAGGCCCAGATCCCCCATCAGGAGGATCACCTCGACCGCAACGCAGACGATCAGGATCGCAGCGAGGACCGCACGCCCGGCGGCGGTGGGGCGCAAGGGCGCCAGCACGTGGGTTTCGGCGCGCAGCGGTGGCTTGTCGGGCTGTGGGCGCATAGCCGATCAATGGGCATTCGGCGAAGGATCGACAAGGCCCGCGCGTCGGTGCACCGCGTTTACACGTGCGGCGGCATCAATCTGTGCCGGCGGGCTGGATTGTCGGATGGCGCATCCGCTAGGGCCGCAGGTCGAACTGCCGCGACAGGTTGGCGAAGACCGTATTGACGACAATCGGGTTCCGGTCTGTCTCGCGCGAGATCGAGTGCCGGACGCCAGTGTTGAAGGACCAGTCCCGGGTCAGCTGATGCCTGTAGGTGACCCCAACCTGGCTCCGGCTGCGGTCGGTGCCGTCCGCGTCGACGGCGTCGGAGGCGCTCAGGTTCATCGAAAGAGACAGGCTCGACAGACGGGTCAACTCGCGGGTGATGCCCAGGTTGCCCCGCGTCGAGATCACGTCGCCATCGGTGTCGTCGGTTCGGATGCTCGTTCGCAGACTTGCCTGTATCTGTCCGCGCGGAAGCGGCTGGGCATAGGTGATCGACGTGATGGGGCGGATTTCATCGTCGTTCTCTCCCGCCGAAACGCCAAAGGAGGCCGACAATTCACCGCCATTGCGCAAGTCAAGCTCGCGCCCGAAGGCCAGATCGGTGCGGCCGCCAGTGTCGGTGAGGCGCTGGCTCAGGGCGGCCGTGACGTTGCCGTTCTGTCGCGCCTGCACCAGGTCGAAATTGAAGCGTGGAAGCTCCTCGGTTTCGGTTCTGCGGTCACCGTTGACCGTCTCGGTGGTTTCGTTGCGGTCGAAGGAGAGGGCAGCGCGCATCTCCAGACCCGTGCGCGTCACCACGGTGAGGCCGGCACCGATTCTGGAATTGATTTCCTCGGTGTCGCCGGCATCCTCTTCGTCGCGTTCGCGATAGCTGCCGATGAAGTTGAGCGTTGTGTTTTCCGACAGCCGAAGGTCGATCTGCGAGCCGTAGCGAAGGATGGTTTGATCGGTCAGCGACGGGTCCGACGTGTCGTCGAAGCGACGTTCGTCGAAGTCGGTGGTGAAGGTGAAGGTTGCCGGGGCGTCGCGGCCGAAGACGAACTCGAGATTGTAGTTGGTGTCGACGCGGGTGCCGCTGTCGACCGTCAGATCCGACGAGTCTGGGTCTTCCACGAACGTGGTCGCATCGTTGTCGCGCTCGCTATAGCGCGCCCCGAATGACAGAAGGGTGCTGCGGTTGAAGAGGCTGTAGTCGACCCCGATGAAGGGGCGGTCGAACCCACCGGCATCGGGGTCGTCGGCAAACTCGCCTTCCTCGTAGGTAATTCCGGCATTGAGAGACAGCGCTTGGTTCCGCGTTTGGGAGTCGAATGAGAGGCCAAGACGGTTTGTGAACACCACGGATGTTCCCGATGGGTCACGGATGCTCTCGTAATTGTCCGACACTTCCAGACCGGTCGCGAAGTCGAGGACGAAATCGGGCCCGGGAAGATCTTCGCTGGCTTGTGCGTTCAGGCCCTGCGGCGCCGCCAGGACCAGGGGAAGCGCGGCCGCCAGAACGGCGTAAAGCGGTGCGTTCCACTTTGCCGGGTGCCGTCGCGCTGTTGCGGCCGGGGCTGATGCTGCTTTGAGGGTGGTGCTGGGGCGGAGGGGCCGATCTGCGACCGTTCCACTCGCGGCTTCGCACTCTGTCGGCGCCGTGGCCGGATCAACGACGGAGCGATCCAGGGTGGGCAGAAGCACGTGCTGGGGATCACGCCAATCTGCATGCTGTTGCGTTCGGTCTTTGTCCCCCACCCGTTCTCCGTCCTACTCGAACAACCGTCTCTCCGGGACAAGCAACACGTCCCCCTCGCGCAAACCCGGTTGATTTTGAATTCGCGCGCCGCGCGACAGGGCGCGGTAGTTGAAGGTGAACAGCCGCTCTGCCCCCGTGTGGGGATCCGCTTGCCGCAATTGGATACGCTTGGTCGCCGCGAAGGGCGTGAACCCGCCCGACTGCGACAAGAGTTGGAGGACCGTCGTGCCTGGCAGAACCGCTTTGGGCCCCGGATCGTTCACCTCGCCCACTACGTAGACAACGAACGCGCCGGATTCTTCAGATCCAACGCCATCCTCGTCCGGCGGGATCCCGGTGACGGCAACGAACACATTCGGCGACACGGCAAAGTTTGGGGCCAGAGCGGATTCGATCGCGCGCTCGATCTGGCTCAACGTTCGGCCGCCTGCGGCGACCGTGCCGGCCATCGGCACGCTTATGCGGCCATCCGGTGTGACGAGGACGCTGCGGTTGAGGCTGCTGTCCTCCATGACCTCAACCGACAGGGTGTCGCCGGGTTGGACCTGATAGTTGCCTTGAGCAGGCACAGCAGCAGCCGCGACGATCCACGCTATCGCGATCGCCACGCCCATGATCCGACGTGCTGCTCGTCTCATCCTAAGCCTCCGTCGTCGTTACAAGCGGGTGTTGGCCTGTACCGCGCGAACGTCTTTTTCTCACTCCGTTACACCCCCGGTGGGCAAATCTGGAATGGCTTCGATCTCGTCCTCGGAAACCAACCCTGGACTATCACTATTCTGCAACTCCTCAAGCTTGGTCCGGGCCGCCACAAATGCGGCGCGCGGATCGTCGCCGGCGAGGTCGAGCGCCTTCTGGAGTTGGTCGCGCGCGGCCTCGTTGCGGTCGCTGGCCGCCAGTGCCAGCCCGTAATGGACCTGAACCATGGCATCGCTTGGCAGGCCCCGGGCGGCCGGGCGCAGATACCGCAGCGCCTCGTCGATATTGCCGCGCCGGAGTTGGATCCAGCCGTAGGTGTCCATGTAGGGCGGAAAGTCGCTTTCCCGAAGGCGCCGGGCGATGCGGGCCGCGCGCTCGAGGCTTTCCTCGTCGTCCCGTGCCGTGGTCAGGAGGCTGGCGAGATTGTTGGCAATCACGCTTGTGGCCGAATTGCGCTCGTAGAGATCCTCATAGATCTCGATGGCGGCTTCGTAATCCTGCTGCCGCTCCAGGAACGTGGCCCGCATCCACAACAGGTCTTGCGCCTCGGGGATCGCGTTCAGGCCGCGTTCGAGGATCTGGCGGGCTTCGTCCTGCCGGCCGGCTTCGTTGAGCACGCGGATCAGCTCCATCCAGGCCCGCTCGCCGCCTTCGCCCCGATCGATCAGTCGGCGGTATTCCTGCTCGGCGGTTTCAAGATCGCCCGTCGTCGAGCTGAGCGCCGCCAGCACGAACCGCAGGTCGGCGTTCTCGGGGTCCTTGGCCAGCAGATCGTCGAGATAGGCCTGGGCGAGCTCGGGCCGATCCTGTTCCAGGTAGGCGGCGACGATGGCGATCTCGGCGGACAGGCTGCCCGCCTCGCGGTCGGTGAGCGATTCAAGGAAATCGATGACGTCGGTGTTGCGGTCTTGCGCGCTGAGGGTCTGCAGGCGGAGCTGGTCGGCAACGAGGGGGGCAAGATCGCCGCTCATGCTCCTCAGGGCCTGTTCGACCTGCTCGGCGCGCGCCCAGTCTTCGAGGGCGACATAGACGTCGCCGAGGGTCGCAAGGAGTTGAATGTCGCTCTGGGCCAGACGCAGCGCATCGATGAGCACGCTTTCGGCCGGCAGGAACCGCTGTTCCTGCATCAGATAGCGCGCGTAGGCGAGGCTCTCTTCAACCGCGCTGTTCGAGGTTTCGGTGGCCAGCGCCAGCATCTCGCCGGCGAGGTCGCGGTCACCGTTGCGCAGGTGCGCGCGGGCCATGGCGCTGTAGATCTCGGGGTCTTCGGGGCTTTGGTCTTGCGCGCGCCGGAGCGCAAGGATCGCCTCGTCGGGCAGGTCTGCTGCGATCAGCCATCCGGCCCGCAGCACAAGCGCGGTGACATTGGAGGGATCGGCCGTCAGCACCCGCTCGACCAGTGCGCGGGCCGCGACGTCGTTGCCTTCACGCTCGAGAATCTGGGCGTAGGAGACCATGATGTCGCGGCTTTGGTCGCTGTCATCGGCCTCGTCCACAAGCCGCTGCAGCTCTTCCAGAGCCTCGTCACGCGCGCCGGTATCGTAGAGCAGGGAGGCGCGCAGGGCTTCGAAGAGCTGGCTGTTGGTGCCCTCCTCGATCATTTCGTTGGCTTCTTCCAGGGCGCGCTCGGGCCCGATGGCCTCGTTGAGAAACCGCACCAGCGTGATGCGGCCGGCGTCGTTGCGCTCGCCGGGGGCGATCTGGCTGCGCAGGAAAGCCTCGGCGCCGTCGAGATCGCCGCGGCTGGAGTAGAACTGCATGAGGCTTTCGGCGATCGATACATCCTCGGCGAAGATGCTGAACATCTCTCGCAGGGTTCGTTCGATGCCCTCGTCGTCGTCGAGCCGGGCGTAAAGGCTCAGCTTCATCTGGTGGAACGGGCGCTGGCGCGGCGTGTCGTTCAGGGCGTCTTCGAGCTCGGCGAGCGCGAAATCGTAGTCTCCCTCGAAGGCCGCCTGGTCGATCACGACAGTGCGGTTGATCGTGCTGTCGGGCTGGAGCGCCGCCAGCTCGGTGGCGCGTGCGGCGGCGTCGGCGCGGCCCGACGTATCGTCGGTCAGGACCGCCTCGCGGTAGTTCAGAGCGTTGTCGACGATCTGGGCGCGGACGGAGGTGGGCGCGAGGCTGAACGCGGCGCGGCCGTGCTCCTCGGCGATCGTTTCGTTTTTGCTCAGGAGGCTGAGCTCGGCGAGGATCAGGCGCGCCTCGAAATCGTTGGGGTACTGCTCGACCAGCCGGAGATATTGCGACATAGCGCCGGCCTCGTCGCCCTGGGACAGGAGGGTCTGGGCGAGTAGAGCGCGCGCGTCGCGATGCCGACCGTTGAGCGAGAAGACGGTGCGGAGTTCGACGATGGCGCGGGGCGCATCCCCCTGTTCGAGCAGGGCGACGGCGTTTTCGTAATGCTGCTGGGCGCGCTCTTCGGCCGTGTCGCAGGCGGCGAGCAAGAGCATCAGCGCAAGGGCCGAGGCGGTGGCGAACAGGCGGCGGGGTCGTCCGTCGGTCATCTCGTACCCTCCGTTCGGGACTTGGCTCGGGGATGCTTGAGGCGCATCGCTTGGGTGGCGTTGAACCACACTTTCCGCCGGAGAGCTATGCCGCGTAGTGCAGCACGGGTGGGACGATGCGCGGCCGCGGGCCCGGTTAGCAGCCGGTGCGGCCCAGAACGACGTGGACGGTGCGCAGCATCAGCTCCATGTCGCTGCCCAGGGACATGGTCGCCAAATAGGCGTCGTCATGGCCCACCCGGGCCGAGAAGTCGGAATTGTTGCGGTCCGACACCTGCCAGGGGCCGGTGACCCCCGGGCGGAGTGCATAATAGGCCCGCCCGCTATAGAGGGCGCGCTGGTTCTCCATGATGGGACGCGGCCCCACGAGCGACATGTCGCCCATCAGCACGTTCCAGAGCTGCGGGAGTTCGTCCAGCGAGGTGGCGCGCAGGAAAGCGCCGAGCCGTGTGACCCGCGGATCACAGCGCAGCTTCTGGCGGTGCTTCCATTCCATGGCGGCGGCCGGGTTGTCGGCCAGATGCCGCGCCAGGCGGGCATCTGCGTCGGCGACCATCGTGCGCAGCTTCCACATCGTGAAGGACCTGCCGCCGCGCCCCACCCGGGTCTGGGCATAGAAGGGTCGTCCGCTGTCGACCGCGACGAGAATTGCCAGAAGGGCGATCGCGGGAAGCACGATGGGGGTGGCAAGAAGGACAAGAATGAGATCTGTCAGACGCTTGCCCCACGCCCGGTAGGCCCAATCGCCCAACCCTGCCGCGTGCACGCGCGCGTCGACATCCAGCGCGCTGCGACGGTGAAGGGACGATTCGACGCTTTCAACCATAGGATCAAACCTCCGTCGCAGGCACACAAAAACTGTTGGGGATCCCGGTGATCCGAGCCAGATCGCCGTCGTCCACAATCGCCACATAGCGAAGCGCTTTGGAACGTGAAAGCCTTTCGTCAGATTTGGTTCATTGTGGCATAAACTTGCGTGTGCTTGAGGCCACATGTTCGCGCCGTGCGCGAATCGCGTTCACTTTGCAGGCGAATATCCGGAGATTCGCAGTGGGCGACATTGCGTGTCTGGCGCCCACGGTTGTACAAGCACACACCGGTGGCGTGGCGGTCTGCGCCCCCAAGAAAAGGCCGATTTGGGCAGTGCCCGGACGCGCATGTTCGCACGCTGCGGGTCGGGCCAAGCGGAGTTGGGTCGTGATTGCAGGCGACATGTATACGGAGTTCTTCGGCCTGCAGGAGCGGCCGTTTACCCTCCTGCCCGATCCGGACTTCATCTTCTGGACGGACGCGCACCGCGCGGCCTTCACCGTGCTCGAATACGGGATTGTGACGCGGTCGCCGATTACCGTGCTGACGGGCGAGATCGGGGTCGGCAAGACCACGCTGCTCTACCATCTGCTGGATCTTGTGAGCGAGGATACGACGGTCGGGTTGATCTCGAACGCCCAGGGTGGGCGTGGCGAGCTGGTGCGCTGGGTCTTGAACGCTCTGTCGGTCGAGGCGCCGCAGGACGCCGACTATGTGTCGCTCTACCAGACCCTGCAGGATCGGCTCGTGAAGGAGTATTCCGAGGGCCGGCGTGTGGCCGTCGTCATCGACGAGGCGCAGAACCTGACGGTTGAGGTCCTAGAAGAGCTGCGGATGATGACGAACATCAACTCCGGGCGCGACGAGCTGTTGCAGCTTGTCCTCGTGGGCCAGCCGGAGCTGCGCCGGATGATCATGCTGCCCGAGCTGCAGCAGTTTGCGCAGCGCGTGGTGGCGGCCTTTCACCTGACGCCGCTCGATGAGAAAGGGGTTGGCGGCTATATTAGCCATCGGCTGGCCCATGCTGGCGGCAGCGGGGAAGAGTTCGCGCCCGAGGCGATCGAGGAGATTGCCCGGCTTACGCGCGGCATTCCCAGACTTGTTAACAAGTTGTGCGAGTTCTGCCTTGTCTATGGAGCGATCAACGAAGAGAACCCGATCAAGCTGGCCACCGTGCAGCATGTGATCGCGGACGGCGTGTTTGTCAGCGGCTTTGTGGCGACTGACGAGGCGGCGGAATGAACGCAGAGATCCGCTACTACATCTCGGTTTTCTTCAAGCGGCTGCCGATCTTTTTGTTGGCGTCGCTGTCGATCTCGTCGGCAGCCGTGGCGCTGGCCGTGATCCTGCCGACAGTCTTTACCGCGAAGGGGCTCTTGCTGGTCGAGGCGCCCAAGATCCCGCAGGACCTTGCGGAATCGACAGTTCAGCTCGACGAGATCGCGCAGCTTGAGGTGGTGCAGCGCAGGCTACTGACCCGGGCAAACCTGCTCGATATCGCGCGCAGCTACGATGTGTACGAAGACATGGGGTCGATGAGCCCCGACGGCATCGTCAACCGTATGCGCCAGGACAGCCGGTTCAACCGGAGCGGCCGGCGCAACGGCGCGACGGTGCTGGAGGTGCAGTTCTATGCCCGGTCGCCGCAGATCGCGGCTGCGGTCGTGAACGAGTACATCACGCGCATCCTTGCCGACAGCGCGACCCAGCGGCAGACGCAGGCCGGTGACACGCTGTCGTTCTTCGATCAGGAGGTCGAACGGCTGGATGGCGAGTTGGATCTGCGCAGCCAGGAGATCCTGCGGTTTCAGAACGAGAATTCCGACGCGCTGCCCTCGACGCTCGACTATCGGATGAACCGGCAGAGCCTGCTGCAGGAGCGGCTGTCGATCATGGCGCGCGACCGGGCGCAGCTGGAAGAGCAGCGCGCGCGACTGATCCAGATGCGCGAGTCCGGGCTGAGCGCGGACACATCGGACCAGGGCAATGCCCCGCGGTCGGAAAGCGAGCGCCAGCTTGTGTCCCTGCAGGGAGACCTGTCGCAGGCCCTGACCGTGTACTCTGAAGACAGCCCGCGCGTGAGCATCCTGCGCTCGCGCATCGCCGCCCTTGAGACCCAGATTGCGGAGCAATTGAGCACCCAGGTGAGTGGCGACGACCCGCAGCAGGCCCGGATCGACGAAGCCGCGACGATGATCGATCTTCAGATTGCCGAGGTCGATGCCCGCTTGCAGTTCCTCGAGGAGGACGGGCAGGGGATCGAGGAAGAACTCTCCGTGCTCGAGGACACGATCGTCAGGACGCCGAGCAATGCCATCGCGCTCGACGCGCTCGAGCGGGAATATCAGAACGTCCAACGCCTTTACGACCGGGCCGTCGACCGGCTGTCGCAGGCCGTCACCGGCGAGCGGATCGAAGTGATGAGCAAGGGCCAGCGGATCGATGTGATCGAGCAGGCCCTGCCGCCCTCGTCGCCCGACAGCCCGAACCGGCCGCTGATCGCCATGACGGGTGTGGTGGCGGGTGTCGGCACCGGGCTTGGCCTGATCGTGCTCTTGGAAATTCTCAACAAGGCCGTGCGCCGCCCGGTGGACCTGACCAACGGGCTGGGGATCACCCCCATCGCGACCGTTCCCTATATCAAGACGCCCGGCGAATCCTTCCGGCGTCGGCTGGTGGCGATCGTGGGGATTCTCGCGATTGTGGCGGGCATTCCGGCGCTGCTCTATTACGCGCACTATGAGGTCATGCCGCTCGATCTGCTGCTCGACCGCATCGTGACCAAGCTTCTGCCTTGAGACGGCCGAACGCCCTGAGCCTGCGCGATGCCGCGCGCATGACCCTCATGAGGACCCGGATATGGAGCGACTGAAGGCGGCCCTCGACAAGGCCCGGGCCAGTCGGGCGCGCACTGAGGCCGGCGCGTCATTGGCGTCGGCGCGCGGGGGCGGCCGGCAGCGGGCCAATGCGGATGCGGTTGCCGCGGCGTGGAGAGAGCTGACCCGGATGGAGGTGGATCCGCAACGTCTGCGGTGGCGGCGGCTGGTGGCGCTGAGCGGCGGCACGGAGGCGGCGGCATTTGACCTTCTGCGCACGAAAGTCCTGCAGCTTGCGGCCGCCAACAACTGGAAGCGCATTGGCGTCACCTCGCCGCTCGCAGGGTCGGGCAAGACGACGACGTCGATCAATCTCGCGATCTCGCTGGCGCGGCAAGTCGACCTTCGGGTGGTGCTGATGGACATGGATATGCGGCGCCCGGCCGTTGCCAAGGCATTTGGCCGATCCGGGACAAGCTCGGTGGCCGATGTTCTGATGCGCCATCAGACGTTTGCGGGCAACGCCCATCGCATTGGCGAGAACCTAGCCATCGCAATGAACCACACCCGCTTGCGCGACCCGTCCGATCTGTTCCTGCGCCGCTCGACCAGCGAGGTGCTGCGTGAGATCGAAGAGACCTATCAGCCCGATATCATGCTGTTTGACTTGCCGCCCGCGCTCGTCAACGACGATGCGCAAGCGCTTCTCGACAAGCTTGATGCGGTGATCATCGTGGCCGAAGCCGGCAGTTCGACGATCAGCCAGATCGATGTCTGCGAAAAAGAGCTTGCCGAGCAGACCAATATCCTGGGCATCGTGCTCAACAAGTGCCGGTTCCAGTCCGACGGCTATGGGCACTACGACTACGACTATAGCTGAGCCGCTCAACCCTTTCTTCATGCCTGTGCCGTAAGCCCGGGACGGGGTGTGAATGAGGTATGGGTATGGGTGCCAATGCCAATGCACCGATCATCATCAAACGTAAGAAGGTGGTCGGCGGCGATGGTCACCATGGCGGCGCGTGGAAGGTGGCGTATGCCGACTTCGTGACGGCCATGATGGCGTTCTTTCTGCTGATGTGGCTTTTGAACGCAACGACCGAGAAGCAGCGCAAGGGTCTTGCCGACCATTTCAGCCCGACGATCCCGATCAACCGGTCGTCCGGGGGCGGAGACGGGGCGCTGTCGGGTGACTCGATCTTCACCGAGGAAACGCTGGCGCGGTCGGGCGTTGGCGCCACGAGTCCCCAGGAAGAGAAGCGCACGATCAGCGAATTGCCGTTCGAGCAGGAGATGCTCGAGGATCTCGAGACGCGGCTTCTGGGGGCCGGGGCCGAGGCGCTTCTGTCGGAGCAAGAGCTGCGCCATATCGTGACGCGCATCTCCGATGAGGGCCTGGTCGTTGAGATCTTCTCGCTGCCCGGCGCTCCTTTGTTTGACGCCCAGACCGACGCGCCGCAGCCACTGTTTGAGCGGCTGGTGACGACGGTCGGACAGGTGTTTGCGCTGGCTGTCAACGACATTGCGATTGACGGCCATAGTCGGTCGGTGCCCGTCGTTCTGTCGGAGAACCCGGTATGGGAGCGCACGATTGCCCGCGCCCGCGCCGCCAAGGTGCTGATGGAAGCCGAGGTGGAGCCCGAGCGCATCGACAGGTTGGTGGGCCATGCCGACCGCGATCCGGTGACGGCCGATCCGCTGGCCGTTCGCAACGACCGGGTCGAGCTGTTGCTGTTGCGCCGGGATGTGCCCGATCTGCGGCGCCCGCGCTCGGCCCAAACGGATGACGTCAGTGCGCCGACGGAGGAGCCAGCGAGGCCCGACGGCGGCGGCGATCCTGCGCCCGGCGAGACCGACGGGGCAGCCGAGGACGCGCCGCTGGATCCCTGAGCTTCAGGGACTGCAGCGACCGATCAAGACCGGCGCCCCGCAAGGGTGCGGGCTGGCGCCAGGAGGGGGCGCAGGCGCATCAGGCGCCAGAAGACCGGCGAACCTGTGCAGAAGGGGGCAAGGTTCGACATGTCGACACCGGGCGGGGGCCCGGGGCGCCGGAGGCCAATCCGGTGCCAAGGGGACAAGGCCAGAAAGTAGGCCGCTTTTTATCCGTTAGCCCGGCCTTAATTCGGCCGCGTCTAGATCGGGACCGAGACCTTCGGGACCCGCATAGAAAGGCGCGTGCTCATGACTATTTCTTCGTCGCTCAACGCCGGCGTGGCCGGCCTAAACGCCAATGCAAGCCGTCTTGCCACCATCTCCGACAACATCGCGAACTCGGGGACGGTTGGTTATAAGGTGGCGCGTACCGACTTCCAGTCGCTGGTCACCAGCCAGGGCAACGGCACCTATTCCGCGGGTGGGGTGCGCGTGACTTCGACGCGTCTGATCGACCAGCCGGGCGCCCTGCGCTCGACGTCGAACTCCACCGACCTGGCCGTGCAGGGCCGCGGGTTCCTTCCGGTGATGCGGGAGGCGGAGCTCGGCTCGACCGCGCCGTCGATGCTCCTGTCGACCACGGGGTCGTTCCGCACCGACAAGGACGGGTATCTGGTTACCGAAAGCGATCTGGTTCTCATGGGCTGGCCCGCGCTGCCCGATGGCTCGATCCCTGATTTCCCGCGCGACACGTCGGACGGGCTGCAGCCGGTGCAGGTGACCGTCAACCAATCCTCCTCGGAGCCGACAACGCAAATGTCGCTCGGGATCACACTGCCGGCCACGTTCACCGACTTTCTCGATCCGGCCGATCCGGGCAATGAAGGGCCGGTGACCCTGCCCATCGAGTATTTCGACAACCTTGGCACCAGCCAGGACCTGACGCTCACCTTCACACCGACCACAGCGGCCGCCGCCGGGGACCCGGGCACCAACACCTGGACCATGGAGCTGAGCGACAGTGCTCAGAATGGGGCCGTGGTGGGCGAATACACCCTGGTCTTTGACGATACACGGACCAATGGCGGGGCCCTTGCCTCGGTCACCACAGTTTCGGGTGGCGCCTATGACGATGCAACCGGCCTGTTCTCGATCGACGTGGCGGGCGGGCCGATCGAGATCGACATTGGGGCCATCGGCACGGGCTCGGGTCTGACCCAGCTGTCCGACAGCTTCGCGCCCACCTCAATCTCGAAGGACGGGAGCCCCGTGGGCAACCTGACCTCCGTCGAGGTTGACGTGAACGGCTTCATGACGGCGAATTTCGACAACGGGATCAACCTGGTGATCTATCAGATCCCGCTTGTGGACCTGCCGAACGCCAATGGCCTCATCGCCTTCGACGCGCAGACCTATGGCACCTCGACCGACTCCGGCAGCTTCTTCCTGTGGGATGCGGGCGACGGCGCGACAGGGGAAATCGCGAGCTTTGCGCTCGAGGAATCGACCACCGATGTGGCCGGCGAACTCACCTCGCTGATCCAGACGCAGCGGGCCTATTCGTCGAACGCGAAGGTCATCCAGACCGTCGACGAGATGCTCCAGGAAACCACCAACATCAAGCGGTAATGGCTGGCGCGGCCGCTGCTCTGCATGCCGCGTCCACCTCTGCCGCTTGCGCATTGCGGCGCCCGTGCGCGCCGCCCCGAACCCACCCGTGAAGGGGGAGACCTCCCATGTCGCTCAGCACCGCCCTTTCCAATGCCACATCAGGCCTCGCCGTCACGTCCCGTGCCGCCGACATCGTGTCGGGCAACGTGGCCAATGCGCTTACGCCGGGATATGCACGGCGCGAGCTTGAGCTTCAGTCGCAGACGCTCGGGGCACTCGGGATGGGTGTGCAGGTGGCGGGGGTCACGCGCGTATCCGATCCGCTTCTGATCGCGGATCGACGTGTGGCCGAGGCCAATGCCTCGGAATCGCGCACGCTGTCGGCCGGTCTGCTGCAGATCGAACAGGCGATCGGCGACCCGACCGACCCGGGATCGCTGTCGGCTCTGGCGGCGGCGTTCGAGGCCAGCCTGGTGGAGGCGGCCAGCACCCCGGACTCCGAGCCGCGACTGACGGCCTCGATCACCGCGGCGCGCCGGCTCGCCCAGGCCTATGGCGACATCGGCGACCGGATCCAGGAGGTGCGGACGCGGGCCGACACCGCAATTTCCGGCCTGGTGGACAACGTCAATGCCGCCGTCATCCGGATCGACCGGCTGAACGACCAGATCCAGCGGCTCGAGACCGCGCAGGGCAACGATTCCAGCGCTTTGCTGGAGCAGCGCCAGCAGCTGATCGACGAGCTGTCCGAGATCGTGCCGATCCGGGAGGTCCCCCGTGCCAATGGCGCGGTTGCGCTCTACACCGACGGCGGCGCCGTGCTGCTTGATGGCCGTCCACGCCTTCTCTCGTTCGAGGCCGCCGGGTTCGTCCAACCGGGGATGACGCTCGCAAGCGGCGCGCTCTCGGGGCTGGAGCTTGATGGTCGCCCGGTCACAACCGGTGAGAACGGCCTCCTGCGCGGCGGCGAATTGGCCGCCCAGTTCGCGCTGCGCGACGAGGCAGGGCTGGAGGCGCAGGCCGCCATTGATGCGCTGGCCCGCGACTTGGTCGAGCGCTACCAGGATCCGACCCTTGACCCCACGATCGCCGCGGGCGGCGCGGGGCTCTTCACCGATCTGGGCGTCGCCTTCGATCCGGCCAATGAGGAGGGACTGGCTCTGCGCCTCAAGGTCAATTCGGCCGTCGACCCGCTGGACGGCGGCCTGGCGTGGCGCCTGCGCGACGGCGTTGGCGCCGCCGCGCAAGGCGATGCCGGCCAGTCCGACCTGATCACGGCGCTCGCCGATCGGTTTGCCGAGAACCGCAGCCCTGCCTCGGGCCCGGCCAGCGCGCAACCGCGCTCGGTGACGGGGCAGATCGCGTTCGTCTTGTCCGACATCTCGATCGCGCGCCAGAGCCAGGATGCCGAGACCGCGTTCCAGACGGCCAAGCTCACCGCGCTTGAGGAGCAGGAGGCGGAGTCGGGCGTCGATACCGATGACGAGATGCAGAAGCTCTTGCTGATCGAACAGGCCTATGGCGCGAACGCCCGGGTCATCCAGACCATCAACCAGCTGTTCGAAGAGCTCCGGAGGATCTGATGAACGAAGTCGCAACCGTGGGCGATCTGGCCCGCACCCTCATCTTTCGGCGCCGCAACGCTGACGTGCGAAGCGAGATCGACCGCCTCACCAAGGAGATCTCGACGGGGCGCAAGGCCGATCTGCCCGCTGCATTGTCGGGCGACTTCACCGTGCTTGCCTCTGTCGAGCGGGATATCCGGTCGCTCGCAGCCTACGGCACCGCGACCACCGAGCTCACGGCTCGGGCGTCGGCGATGCAAACGATGCTCGGCACGATCCAGGACCAGACCGACAGGTTCATTCCGCAGCTGCTGGCTGCGCGCGGAACCAACCAGCAATCCTATACCGAGAACCTCGCCGAAGAGGCGCGCGTGAAGATGGACAGCGCCGTGTCGGCCCTCAACACCAATTTCGGGGGGCGCACGCTCTTTGCCGGCGCCGCGGTCGACGGGCCTGCGCTGGCTGATGCCGATGTCATTCTGGCCGCCGTCGAGGCTGCGGTGGCGGGGGTGGCTGCCGACGCCGCAACGGTGGAGGCCGAAGTTGCCGCGTGGTTTGCTCCTGGCGGCGGGTTCGACACTGTCGGATATATCGGCTCGGCCAATCCTGTCGGCGCGCAGCCCGTCTCGTCGACCCAGTCGCTTTCGATCAACATCACGGCCGAGGACACACGCTTGCGCGAGATCCTGTCGGGCATTGCGCTGGCCGCCATGGCCGACCGCCCGCCGCTTGCGGGGACGCTCAGCGAGCAGACCGAACTCGCGGAGATGGCGGGCACCGCGCTTTTGCGCTCGCAAACCGGGCTGTCGACGCTGCGCGGCGAAGTCGGCGCGGTCGAGGCCGAGCTGGACTCGGTTGTCACCCGCAACGGCGCCGAGGAGACCGCGCTTCGGATCACCCGGGGCGAATTGGCCGACGCCGACATCTACGATTCCTCGACGCAGCTCGAAGCGGTGCAGACCCAGCTCGAACTGCTCTATGCCATCACCGTGCGCAGCTCTGAGCTGACACTGACAAGGTTCCTCTGAGACATGCGCCAGATCCTCGCCGCCATCTTCCCCACGCTCCTGTCGGCGCTGATCGCCCTCACGCCCGTCATGGCCACGGCCCAAAGCGCGCCGATCCGGCTGAAGGATCTGGTGGAGTTCGACGGCGTGAGGGGGAACGACCTTGTAGGCTACGGCCTTGTTGTGGGCCTCAACGGCACGGGCGATGGGATCCGAAACTCGCCCTACACCGAAGAGATCATGGCCAACATCCTTGAGCGGCTGGGCGTGAATATCACGGGCGAACAATTCCGCCCGTCGAACGTGGCGGCCGTGTTCGTGACGGCCACGCTGCCGCCCTTTGCCCGTGCGGGCAGCCAGGTGGATGTGACGGTGTCGGCCATCGGCGACGCCTCGAGCCTGTTGGGCGGCACGCTGATCATGACGCCCCTCACGGCCGCCGATGGCGAGATCTATGCCGTCAGCCAGGGCACCGTGATTGCCGGCGGCGCCGCCGCGCAAGGCGAAGCGGCGCAGGTGATTCAGGGCGTACCGACGTCCGGTGTGATCCCGGCCGGGGCGCGGGTCGAGCGGGAGATCGAGTTCGACTTTTCGACGCTGTCGAGTATTCGCATGGCGTTGCGGACGCCCGATTTCACGACGGCCGACCGGATCGAGGCGGCCGTGAACCAGGCGTTCGGCCGTTCCGTTGCACGGATGCTCGACGCCGGGACAGTGGAGATCAGCATTGCCGCCACCGGCGCACGCTCGCCGGCCCATGCATTGTCGCGGATTGAGAACGTGACGGTTCAGCCCGAGCGGCGGGCGCGAGTCGTCGTTGATCAGCGCTCCGGCACCATCGTGATGGGGGAGGATGTGCGGATCAGCCGGGTTGCGGTGTCTCAGGGCAACCTGACGCTCAGGATCGAAGAGGCGCCGCTGGCGGTGCAGCCCAACCCGTTCTCGCCCGGGCAGACCGTGGTCGTTCCTCGCACCAACGCGCAGATCGAGGAAGAGGCGGGGATCAGCCTGGCGGAGGTGCCGACGACGACCTCACTCTCAGACGTCGTCGCCGGTCTCAACGCCCTTGGTGTCGGGCCGCGCGACATGATCGACATCCTCAAGAGCATCAAGGCCGCCGGTGCATTGCACGCCGAGTTCATCGTGCGCTGACCTTGGGGCGCTGAATGTCGTGCGCTGAATTTCGTGGACTAATCGTCGTGGGACGATCTTTGGGCTCTGACTTTCGGGCGCACGCCGCGACCGGCGTGCGGATCGCCACCAGCCGACGGCGTGAGCCCCGATTTCGGAGCCGTCCGGACTAGCGGCCGGGGATTTCGCTGCGCTTTTCGCCCGCCCCTTCCCAGGCGTCGATGGCGGTGAGCGCTTCATCTGCGGATTCGACGAACCGGAACAGGTCGAGATCGGCCCGGCTGATCGTTCCGGCCTCGACCAGCGCGTCAAAGTCGATCACCCGGCGCCAGAACGCCTCGCCGAAGAGAAGGAAGGGGATCTTCTCCATGCGGCCGGTCTGGATCAGCGTCAGGGCCTCAAAGGTCTCGTCGAGCGTGCCGAAGCCGCCGGGAAACACCGCGATGGTTCGGGCGCGCATCAGGAAGTGCATCTTGCGGATGCCGAAATAGTGGAAGTTGAAACAGAGCTCCGGCGTAACATAGGGGTTCGGCGCCTGCTCGTGGGGCAGCACAATCGACAGGCCGATCGATCGCCCGCCGGCGTCGACCGCACCGCGATTGCCCGCCTCCATGACGCCGGGCCCGCCGCCAGTGCAGACCACCCAGTGCCGCCCGCCGGTGCCGAGGGAGCGCTCGGTCACGGCATGCGCGAAGGCGCGGGCCTCGTCGTAGAAATGGCCCAGCGCGCCCATGCCAGTTCCGTTCGCGCCTTCGCGGATCCGCGCGCCCCCAAATAGCACCACGGTACTCTCGACGCCGGCCTCGGCCATCAGGAGCTCAGTTTTCAGGAGTTCCAGCTGCAGGCGCACGGGGCGCAACTCGTCGCGGCAAATGAAAGCATCGTCCATGAAGGCCAGGCGATAGGCCGGTGCCATGGTCTGGGCCGTCTGCGGCACCTCGCGCGCCGTCTCGCTGTCCTGGGCCGCGTCGCGAAACCCCTTGTGTCTGTCTTCAGACATGCCGCACCTCCGGGTCGGGCCCCTCGCGTCCGGCCTAAGGACCGGCGGAGCCGATTGCGCCGCGCCCGCCCCCCGTCTATAGGCGCCAGGACGCAGCAGACCAGAGGGAAGCGGGAATGTCCAACGCGCAGCTCGAAACCGCGATCGAAGCCGCCTGGGAGGCACGCGACACGATCACGCCCGCGACGACGGGCGAAACCCGAGACGCGATTGACGACACGCTGAACGCCCTCGACAGCGGGCAGCTCCGCGTCGCCGAGCGCAAGGACGACGGCACCTGGCATGTCAATCAATGGGCAAAGAAGGCCGTTCTGCTCGGCTTTCGCCTGAAGGACATGGCGCAGCAAGCGGGTGGCCCGCAGGGCGGCGGCTGGTGGGACAAGGTCGACAGCAAGTTTGAAGGATGGGGCGACAACCAGTGGCGCGCGGCCGGCTTTCGTGCCGTACCCAACTGCGTGGTGCGCCGCTCAGCCTTTATCGCGACGGGCGTCGTGTTGATGCCGTCCTTCGTCAATCTCGGCGCCTATGTCGACACCGGAACGATGGTCGACACATGGGCGACGGTCGGGTCCTGCGCCCAGATCGGCAAGAACGTTCACCTGTCGGGCGGCGTCGGCATCGGTGGCGTGCTGGAGCCGATGCAGGCCGGCCCCACGATCATCGAGGACAATTGCTTCATCGGCGCCCGCTCCGAAGTGGTTGAGGGCGTGATCGTGCGCGAAGGCTCCGTCCTCGGCATGGGCGTTTTCATCGGCCAGTCGACCAAGATCGTCGATCGGGCGACAGGTGAGGTGTTCATGGGCGAGGTCCCGCCCTACTCCGTCGTCGTCGCGGGCTCGCTGCCCTCCACCGGCGGTGTCCACCTCTATTGTGCGGTGATCGTGAAGCGTGTCGACGAGCGCACGCGTTCCAAGACCGGGATCAACGAGCTTCTGCGCGACTGAGGCGCTCCGTCCCATCGTTGGGCGGAAAATGTCCCGGGGGTGCGGGGGCAGTGCCCCCGCCCAAAGCTTCACTCGTCGCGCGCCAGAAGCCCGTATTTGCGCAGCTTGACGTAGAGCGATTGCCGCGACAGGCCGAGCATCTCGGCGGCGGCGACGCGGTTGTTCCGGGTCAGCTCGACCGCGGTTTCGATGCACATCTTTTCGACGACATCCGTCGTTTCGGCCACGATGTCCTTCAGCGTCGCGGAGCCGACCAGTTCCATGACCGAGCGCATCGCGTCATCGGTTACGCCGATTCCCGGCTTGCGCATCGCTTCGGCCCGGCTCGCATCGCGGATCACGAAGGCAAGCGCGGGATGGTTGGGATGGCGCAGATATGTGGCCGAGATCTCAACCGAGACCTGATTGCCGTATTCGCCGGTCAGCCGTGTGGCGTACATGCGCATCTGGCCCGAGCGCTGGGCATTCTCAAGCAGCACCTTGAGATCCACCGATCCGCGCGACAGGAACCGCCCGAGGCTGTGCCCCTTGACGGCCGATGCGTGGGCGGCGTCGGTCAGGGACAGGAACGCATCATTGGCAGACCGGATCAGGCCGTCGGCATCGCAGAAGACGATCGCGTCGGGCCCCTCGATGAAGAGCCCCGTCAGATCCTCGCCCAGCGCGTCGGCAGGGCCCGGCACATGCTGGCCGTCCTGCACGATCCGCAGCAGCAGCATCCGTTCGCCGGCCGCACGGAACGCCCGGGCCCGCAGGCCCACGGTGCGCCCGTCGCCCTTGATCCGGGCCGGCACCGGGCCGGCGCCCTCGGTCAGGGCGGCGTTGGTCAGGGTTTCGATGAACTCGCCCCGGCGCTTGCCCTCGAAACTCTGGGCCAGAGTCGCGCCCACCGCATCTTCGCGCGTCATCCCGAGGAGCCCCGCGGCCGTGGCGGACGCATCCGTGATCCGGCCCGACCCGATGGACACAAACAGAACCGGATCCTCGGCGGCCTCCATCAAGACGCGGTAGCGCGTGTCGAAATCGCGCTGGCTTTCATAATCCTGCTCAAGCGCAAGTTGCGCCTTGACGAGCTGTTCCTGCATCTCGGCGATCGGGCGCAGATCACGCCCGATCATCAGCACAGTGCCGTCGGGTCCGATCCGGTGAAAGGAATAGCGAATGGGGAACTCGGCGCCTGCAACGCCGCCGTGGTTCAACTCGACGCCGGACCGACCGTGTCCGTCTTCCGCGATAGCGGCCAGCGCATCGTCGACCTTGCCGACACTGTCGGGCGCCAGACAGTCGCGGATGTTCTCACCCTGCCATGCCTCGGTCTCGGTGAGCCGGGCACTTTCAGGGTTGCGCAGCACCGACAGAACGTGGCCCTCGGGCGAGACCACCACCGACAGGTCGGCCGCACGTGCAATGATGTCGCCCAGTATGTCTGGCGCGATCAGCGGGATCGACCCTGAATTCCAGTATGCCGATCCGCCTGAACTCAACTCGGACCGGGCCCGCTGCGGACCTGCCTCCCCGACCTCGGCGTCGGTTTCGTATGTGCCGGTCGCCCTTCGTCCGGTAACCGTGTAAGACCGCAAAGCTCAAGCGCCTCCTTCGGATCAGATGTGGCAAAGTCTGCCCCAACTCGGGACGCCACATCGGGAACAACAGACAAGATCGCGCCGCCGACGACGATCGGCGGAGAAGGCGCGAGCCCTGATCGTACCGAATTGACCAGGTTCGCCAGAAAATCAAGCTTTTCGGGGCCGGCAGCAGAGACGGCGACCATATCGAAGTGATGCATCCGCACCATCTGGCCCACGCTGCGGGCTGCCTGGCCCAGCGCAAGCCGGGCAAGCGCGCCCTCCCGACGGAAGAGCGACATGGCCACCATCGCACCGAGCGTATGTTGCGAGGCCTCGGGCACCACGATCAGAACCTCGGGCGCATCGGCATCGAACTGGGCTTCAGGTTGGCCGCCCTCGAGATTGCGCAGCACGCTTTGCAACCGCGCCGCGCCGATCGTGACCTCGGCGAAGCTCAGTTGGCTGTCGACCCAGGCCTGACCCAGGGCGCGCGCAACGGCTGGGATATGAGTGTCGACAATTGCCTGGTCGGGCGGGGTGTCCGCGTCGCCGTCGAGCCCGAGCGCGGCGAGGCGACTCGCCATCTCGCCCCTGTCATCGCAGAGGACGGCAGCGGCGATCTCGGCCTGAATATCCGTTGCCGATGTCAAGCGTGCGCCGGCATGCCAAATGTCGGATTGCCCGTTGATTATGCCTGTCTCGGCGCGCGGCCAACCTCGGGCCAGCGCGTCATTTTCAGAGGCTTCCGGGGTCGAGTCGCGTTGATCGTTCAGCATCGCTTGAGTCTCTCCCCGTTGGACACCTCAAGGTTGGGTGAGGCAAGGAAGTAGCGTCGTCGAGTGTCCTTCAACGGGCCAAACATGTCAAACCGAATTGACAGGTTCCTGTGCGCTGTTGGCGCCTTCTGCTTGGTTTCGAGCCCAACTCTTTGCGACTAGGGGACAATTCCTCTGCCAGACTCCCATACCCGTTAGGGTAGACCGTCAAGCAAATGGAGCAGTGGAGTGTAAGTTTCAATTGACACCTTCAACATGCCACCCATACTCGTGGACAGCACTGGAGTTCCGAGGGAGGACGAAATGCACGACGGCCCGCGCGCGCGTCAGATGCCGGCGCCGCTCTATACGCCAGCCGAGCGCGCCCGCCGCGATGCCAGCGTATGGACGCTGGTTCAGGGCATTCTCGCGCCGCTGCAGTTCCTCGTGTTTGCCGTCTCGCTGATTCTGGTCCTGCGCTATCTCGCCACCGGCGCCGGCTATGAGGCCGCCACGGTCTCTATCCTCCTCAAGACGGCGCTGCTCTACACGATCATGGTGACCGGAGCGATCTGGGAGAAGGTCGTCTTTGGCCGCTACCTGTTCGCGCCAGCCTTCTTCTGGGAAGACGTGGTGAGCTTTGGGGTGATCGCGCTCCATACCCTTTATCTTTATGCACTTTTTGCGGCGAACTGGGGTGCGAAGGCCGAGATGGCGATCGCGCTGGCGGCCTATGCCATCTATGTGGTGAACGCCACGCAGTTCCTGCTGAAGCTGCGCCGGGCGCGGCTTGATGCGCCGGCGGGCGGCGTGGCTCCGGCCGACGAGGTGCCGGCATGACCGAAGTGCCACGCCCCCCTCTTTCCGGCGGCTGCCTTGACGCACCGGTTCTGCGCGAACGCGGCCAGCGCGAGGTGTTCTGCGGTCTGACGGGGATCATCTGGCTGCACCGCAAAATGCAGGACGCGTTCTTCCTGGTCGTGGGCTCACGCACCTGTGCGCATCTTCTGCAGGCCGCGGCAGGGGTCATGATCTTTGCCGAGCCGCGCTTCGGCACAGCGATTCTCGAGGAGAAAGACCTCGCCGGCATGGCCGACGCTCACGAGGAACTCGACCGCGAGGTCGCGCGCCTGCTGTCACGCCGGCCTGACATTCGCCGGCTGTTCCTGGTCGGCTCCTGCCCCAGCGAGGTGATCAAGCTCGATCTGGCGAAGGCTGCAGAGCGGCTGTCGGCCCTCCACGCGCCGCACGTCCAGGTGATGAACTATTCCGGCAGCGGCATCGAGACGACGTTCACTCAGGGCGAGGATGCCTGTTTGGCGGCGATGGTGCCGGAACTCGGCACCACCGAGCGGCGCAACCTTCTGATCATCGGCGCCCTGCCGGACGTGGTGGAGGATCAGATGCTGGCCCTCGTCCGGGGACTGGGCATCGACGATGTGCAGGTTTTGCCTGCGGCGCGCGCGGGCGATGCACCCGAGGTTGGCCCCAACACGGTCTTCGCCCTGGCCCAGCCCTTCCTGGCCGACACGGCCGGAGCGCTTGAGCGCCGTGGCGCCCGACACATTCCGGCTCCGTTCCCGTTCGGCGAGGAAGGCACGACGGCGTGGCTCGGCGCGCTCGCGCATGAGTTTGGCGTCAGCCCTGAGCGGTTCGACGAGGTCACGGCCGCGCCCCGGGCCCGCGCTCGGCGCGCGCTCGCGGCGCAGGCCGAAACGCTGAAGGGCCGGTCTGTGTTCTTCTTCCCCGACAGCCAGTTGGAGATCCCGCTCGCCCGTTTCCTGACCCGGGAATGCGGGATGGAGGCGGTGGAGGTGGCGGCGCCCTATATCCACCGCGCGCTTCACGGTCCCGACCTGGCCCTCCTGGGCGAGGGCCCGCGGATCGCCGAAGGGCAGGATGTCGACCGTCAGCTCGACCGCGCCCGAGATGCCCGCCCCGATCTGACCGTGTGCGGCCTCGGCCTGGCCAACCCGCTCGAGGCCGAGGGGATGACCACGAAATGGGCCATCGAACTGGTCTTCACGCCGGTTCATTTCTACGAGCAGGCCGGGGATCTTGCGGGCCTTTTCGCCAGGCCCCTGCGCCGCCGTGCCGCGCTCAGGTTGGAGGGCACCGCATGAGCCGCACCCCCTCCATCATCTCGATCCAAATACTCACGGCCGGAGGGCGGCCATGAAGCTGACGGTCTGGACCTATGAGGGGCCGCCCCATGTGGGCGCGATGCGGGTCGCCACCGGCATGACCGGCCTGCACTATGTGCTGCACGCGCCGCAGGGCGACACCTATGCCGATCTCCTTTTCACGATGATCGAGCGGCGGGGGCATCGCCCGCCCGTCACCTACACCACGTTCCAGGCGCAGGATCTGGGCTCCGACACGGCGGGCCTTTTCAAGGAGGCCGCCCACGCCGCCTATGACCGGTTCCGCCCCGAGGCGCTGATCGTCGGCTCGTCCTGCACGGCCGAACTGATCCAGGACGATCCCGGTGGACTGGCCGAAACGATGGGCCTGCCCGTTCCGGTGATTCCGCTGGAGCTGCCGAGCTATTCCCGCAAGGAGAATTTTGGCGCCGACGAGACGTTCTTTCAGATCGTTCGCGCGCTGGCACGCCCCATCGAGCGTGCGGCCCGTCGGACGGCGAACATCCTCGGGCCCACGGGCCTTGGGTTCCGCCACCGCGACGATGTTGAGGAGATCACCGGGCTTCTCGCGGACATGGGGATCGCGGTCAATGTGGCGGCGCCAATGGGGGCCGCGCCGTCCGACATCGCCCGCATGGGTGCGGCGCACTTTAATGTGCTGCTCTATCCCGAGACGGGGGAAACCGCGGCCCGCTGGCTGGAGCGCGAGCTGGGCCAGCCCTTTACCAAGACCATTCCGATCGGCGTCGGCGCGACGCGGGCATTCGTGGCGGAGGTCGCGGAGTTGGCGGGCGTGGACGTGCAGGCCGACGAGAGCCGCTTGCGGCTGCCCTGGTGGTCGGCCTCGGTCGACTCGACCTACCTGACCGGCAAGCGCGTGTTCCTCTTCGGCGACGCGACCCATGTTGCGGCGATGGCCCGCGTGGCGCGCGACGAGATGGGCTTCGAGGTGGTGGGCCTTGGCTGCTACAACCGCGAGTTCGCCCGCTCGATCCGTGCTCTGGCCAAGGAGTTTGGCGTCGAGGCGCTGATCACCGATGATTATCTCGACGTGGAGCGCGCCATTGAGGATCTTGCGCCGGAGCTGATCCTCGGGACGCAGATGGAGCGCCATATCGGCAAGCGCCTGGGCATTCCGTGCGCCGTCATCTCGGCCCCCGTCCATGTGCAGGACTTTCCCGCCCGCTACTCCCCCGTCATGGGGTTCGAAGGGGCGAACGTGCTCTTCGATACGCTCGTCCACCCGCTGGTGATGGGGCTTGAAGAGCACCTGCTGGCGATGTTCCGCGAGGATTTCGAGTTCCACGACGCCGCCGGCCCATCCCACCACGGGGGGCACGCGCCTGTCCGCGGTGGCGAGACGTCCCCGGTCGAAACGGCCGCGGCGCCGGTCGAGCCGCAGCCACAGGCGGGCGGCGATGTCGTCACGTGGCTCGCCGAGGCCGAGCGCGAGCTGAAAAAGATTCCGTTCTTCGTGCGCGGCAAGGCGCGGCGGAACACCGAAAAGTTCGCGGCCGACAAGGGGCTGCGCGAGATCAGTGTCGACACGCTCTATGAGGCAAAGGCCCACTATGCGCGATGACAGCCATATCCCGGGCTACCGCTTTGTGGTGCTGACGCTTGATGCGCATGCGGCGGGTCCGGCGGCGCGTGCGGCTGAGCGGCTGTCGGACGAGTTCCCGGGCCTGACCGTGTCGATCCACGCTGCGGCCGAATGGGGCGAGAGCCCGGAGGCGCTCGACGAGGCGCGCCGCGCGGTGCTTCACGCCAACATCGTGGTCTGCAATCTGCTCTTCATCGAAGAGCATATCGAGGCCATTCGCCCCGTCCTTGAGGCGCGGCGTGACGATCTGGACGCGCTAGTGGGTGTGATCGCGGACCCGGCGATCGTGAACCTCACGCGCATGGGTGGGCTCGACATGAGCCAGCCGGCCAGCGGCGCGATGAAGCTATTGAAAAAGCTCAAGCCCAAGGTCAAGCGGTCGTCGTCGGGCGAAGCGTCGATGAAGATCCTGCGGCGCCTGCCGCAGATCCTGCGCTTCCTGCCGGGCAAGGCCCAGGACCTGCGCGCCTATTTCCTGACGATGCAGTACTGGCTCGGCGGGTCGGACGACAATGTGCGGGAAATGATCCGGTTCCTGGTCAGCCGGTACGCGGACAACGCGCAATGGAACAAGATCGAGGCCGCCGCGCCGGTCAATTACCCCGAGGTGGGCCTTTATCACCCCAACCTGCCCGGCCACCGGATCGTGACCGACGCCGCCGACATGCCCCGCACCGAGGGGGCGCGCGGCACCGTCGGCCTTGTGATGCTGCGCTCCTACATCCTGGCCTCGGACACGGCGCATTATGACGCGGTGATCCGGGCGCTCGAGGCGCAGGGACTTGCTGTGCTGCCGGCCTTTGCGGGCGGGCTCGATGCGCGCCCCGCGGTCGAGCGGTACTTCAAGAGCGACGATGGGCCGAAGATCGACGCGCTCGTTTCGCTCACCGGGTTCAGCCTGGTCGGCGGACCTGCCTATAATGACAGCGACGCGGCGGTCGAGATGCTGACGGGGCTCGACGTGCCCTATCTGGCCGCGCATCCGCTGGAGTTTCAGACGCTCGGCCAGTGGGCCGCCAGCCCGGGTGGGCTCGGCCCCGTCGAGACCACCATGCTGATTGCGCTTCCGGAGATCGACGGCGCGACCTGCCCGACCGTGTTCGGCGGCCGGCACGGGCCCGGCGGGTGCCAGGGTTGCCAGCACGGGTGCGGCGCCGTCTCGGACCATAAGGCGATGGCGCCCTGCAGTGAGCGGGTGACAAGCCTCGCCGAGAAGACCCTTCGCCTGGTCGACCTGCGCCGCAAGGAGAATGTCGAAAAGCGCGTCGCGATCGTCCTTTTCGGGTTTCCGCCCAATGCCGGCGCGGTTGGAACGGCGGCCCATCTGTCGGTGTTTGAGAGCCTCCTCAACACACTGCGCCGGATGGCCGATGACGGCTATGACGTCGAGCTGCCGGAGAGCGTCGATGCGCTGCGGGCCGCGATCCTGCAGGGCAACGCTGCGCAGTATGGGCAGGAGGCGAACGTTGTCGCCCATGTCGATGCCGAGACGATCGTGCGCCAGACCCCGCCCCTGAAGGCCATCGAGGCGGTCTGGGGCCCGGCGCCGGGGCGCGTGCAGTCCGACGGGCGCGGCGTGTTCGTGCTCGGGGCGCAGTTCGGCAAGATCTTTGTCGGCGTCCAGCCTGCCTTTGGGTGGGAGGGCGACCCGATGCGCCTTCTGTTCGAGAAGGGGTTCGCGCCGACGCATGCGTTCGTCACCTTCTATCTTTGGCTGAGGAACACCTACGGGGCCGACGCGATCCTGCATTTCGGGATGCACGGCGCGCTGGAGTTCATGCCGGGCAAGCAGGCGGGCCTGGGCGCGCGGGACTGGCCCGACCGGCTGATCGGCGAGGTGCCCAACGTCTATCTTTATGCGGCCAACAACCCCTCGGAGGCGACGCTGGCCAAGCGCCGCGCGGGCGCGGTGACCGTGACCCATCTGACGCCGCCGCTCGCGACGGCGGGCCTCTACAAGGGATTGGCGGAGCTCAAGGACTCGCTCGCGCGCTACCGGACGATGGCGGCGGACGACCCGCTGCGGGCCGAGCTGGAGGGCCTGATCGCGGAACAAGCCGAAGCGGTCGATATGGGCGGGATCACGCCCTCGGATCTGTGGTTGCGCCTTCTGGAGACCGAAGACGCGCTGATCCCCGATGGCCTGCATGTGGTGGGCCGCCCGATGGGGGCCGAGGCGCGGGCGGAGCATATCGCGGCGATGGCCGACCAGAGCGCCGAGACCCGCGCGCGCGTCGACGCTGCGCTGCAGCAGGACGCGGAGTTGCCTGCGCTGATGCGCGCGCTGTCTGCCCGCTATATCGCGCCGGTGCCAGGGGGCGATCTGATCCGCAGCCCCGAGATCCTGCCGACGGGCCGGAACATCCATGCGTTCGATCCGTTCCGGATGCCCACGGCCTTTGCGCTGGCCGACGGGGCGCGGCAGGCGCAGCTTTTGCTCGACACGCACGCGACGCTGCCGCGCTCGATTGCGCTGGTCCTGTGGGGTTCGGACAACATCAAGTCCGACGGCGGGCCGATTGCGCAGGCCCTCGCCCTGATGGGCGCGACGCCGCGGTTTGATGGCTATGGCCGCCTGTCGGGGGCCGATCTGGTGCCGCTGGACGAGCTCGGCCGGCCTCGGATCGATGTCGTGATGACGCTGTCGGGCATCTTCCGCGATCTCCTGCCGTTGCAGACCAAGATGCTGGCCGAGGCCGCGTGGAAATGTGCCTCGGCCGACGAGCCGCTGGAGATGAACTTCGTCCGCGCCCACGCGCTGGCCTATGCCGAGCAGGCGGGCGTGAGCCTTGAGGAGGCGAGCCTGCGCGTCTTCTCCAACGCCGAGGGCGCCTATGGCTCGAACGTCAACGGGCTGGTCGATTCGGGCGCCTGGGACGGCGAGGACGAGCTGGCCGACGCCTACGAGCGGCGGAAGAGCTTTGCCTACGGCGTGAACGGCAAGTCGGCGGCCAACCCCGCGCTTTTGAAGGCGGCGTTGGCGGAGGTCGAGGTTGCCTATCAGAACCTGGAATCGGTCGAGCTGGGGGTGACCACGGTCGACCATTACTTCGACACGCTGGGCGGTATCTCGCGCGCCGTGAAGCGGGCGCGGGGGGAAGAAGCGTCGGTCTATATTGGCGACCAGACCCGCGGGGCGGCGAAGGTGCGGACGCTCAAGGACCAGGTCGCGCTGGAGACGCGGTCGCGGAGCCTTAATCCGAAATGGTTCGAGGGGCTGTTGAAGCACGGGCCGGAAGGCGTGCGCCAGATCGAGGCGCAGGTCACCAACACGCTCGGCTGGTCGGCCACGACCGGGCAGGTGGAGCCTTGGGTCTATCAGCGCCTGTCGGAGACGTTCGTGCTCGACGACGAGATGCGCCGGCGCCTGGCCGAGGCCAACCCCCAAGCCTCGGCCCGTTTGGCAGGGCGGCTTCTGGAGGCCCATGACCGGGCCTACTGGCAGCCGGATCCGAACACGCTTGAGGCGCTGATGGACGCCGCCGACGAGCTGGAAGACCGACTGGAGGGGATCGCAGCGGAATGAAGACGCGCTGGTCCCCCGGCCGCATTCGCGGCGCCCGCCGGACCGGGGCCCTGCCCCGGACACCGGAGTATTTTCGTCAAGATGATGGGGGCATGCGCCCTCTCGAGAGGAGGGTGGCATGAGCCCCTATGACGATCCCAGACAGCCGCCCGCCGCCCGCCGCCGTGTGGGGGCGCCGCCCGTGTTGAAGGGTGAGGATGGCGAAGGCTCGGTACAGGTCCACCAGGATGCGTCGATGAAGATCGAGGGCGCCAAGGTGTTCTCGGTCTACGGCAAGGGTGGGATCGGGAAATCGACGACCTCGTCGAACCTCTCGGCGGCGTTCTCGACGCTCGGCAAGCGGGTGCTGCAGATCGGGTGCGACCCGAAGCACGACTCGACCTTCACGCTGACGGGAAGCCTGGTGCCGACGGTCATCGACATCCTCAAGGAAGTGAACTTCCATCCCGAGGAGCTGCGCCCCGAGGATTTCGTCTTTGAGGGGTGGAACGGCGTGCAATGCGTCGAGGCGGGCGGGCCGCCGGCGGGCACCGGATGCGGTGGCTATGTCGTGGGCCAGACCGTGAAGCTCTTGAAGCAGCACCACATGCTGGAAGACACCGATGTGGTGATCTTCGACGTGCTGGGCGACGTGGTGTGCGGCGGGTTCGCCGCGCCGCTGCAGCATGCCGACCGCGCGGTGATCGTGACGGCGAACGATTTCGACTCGATCTATGCGATGAACCGGATCATCGCGGCGGTGCAGGCCAAGTCGAAGAACTATTCGGTGCGGCTTGCGGGCTGTGTCGCCAACCGCTCGGAGACGACCGAAGAGGTCGACCGGTTCTGCGAGACCGTGGGCTTCAAGCGGATTGCGCATATGCCGGCGGTCGATGCGATCCGGCGGTCGCGGCTGAAGAAGAAGACGCTCTTCGAGATGGACGACGACGAGGACATCGTGCGCTGTCGCGCCGAGTATGTCCGCCTGGCCGAGACGCTTTGGAGCGGGACCGAGGCGTTGGCCCCGGCGCCCCTGCCCGACCGAGAGATCTTTGAATTGTTGGGCTTCGATTGATGCAGCGGACGCCGGCATACGAGGGCACGCGCGCCCGCGTCGAGCATTACTTCGACCGTACCGCGACCCGGGTGTGGGAGCGGCTGACCTCGGACGCCCCGGTGAGCCGGATCCGCGAGACGGTGCGGGCGGGGCGCGACCGGATGCGGGCCCTTATGCTGGCGCGGCTGCCCGACGACCTGCGGGGGCAGCGCGTTCTGGATGCGGGCTGCGGGACGGGCCAGATGACCGAGGCGCTGGCCGAACGTGGCGCCGATGTCGTAGCGATCGACCTGTCGCCCCAGCTGGTGGAGATCGCGCGGGCGCGACTGCCGGCCGGGCTGCCGGGCCGGGTGGTGTTTCGGTCGGGCGACATGCTCGATAGCGGGCTTGGCCGGTTCGATCACGTGCTGGCCATGGACAGCCTGATCTACTACGGCGCGCCGGACATTGCGGCCGCGATGGACGCGCTGACGGGCCGGGTTTCGGGGAAGATCGTGTTCACCGTTGCGCCGCGCACGCCCGCGCTGATGGCGATGTGGCAGGTGGGCAAGCTCTTTCCGCAGGCCGACCGCTCGCCGGTGATGGTGCCGCAGAGCCCGGCGCGGCTGGCCCAGGCCCTGGCGGATCGCGGCGTGCCGCGCCATCTGGCCGAGATCGAGCGGGTGACCTCGGGCTTTTACATTTCAACCTGTCTTGAGGTGGCCCGATGAGCACCGGCGCGAGCCTCAAGAGCCTTGCGCTCCGATACCTGCCCTTTGCCGATGCCGCGTCGGAGGGGTTCCCGTTGCGGGAGCTTTTGCGCCTGTCGCTGTTCCAGGTGTCGGTCGGCATGGCCTCGGTGCTGCTCCTTGGCACGCTGAACCGGGTGATGATCGTCGAGCTCTATGTGCCGGCGGTGATCGTGGCTGCGATGATTGCGCTGCCGGTGCTGGTGGCCCCGTTCCGGGCGCTCTTTGGGTTCCGGTCGGACACGCATAAGAGCGCCATCGGATGGAAGCGGGTGCCGTTCATCTGGTTCGGCACGCTCTGGCAGATGGGCGGCCTGGCGATCATGCCGTTCGCGCTCTTGGTGCTTGGCGGCGACACGGTGCACTCGATTCCCTATGACGGCGAGATCCTGGCGGCGCTGGCCTTTGTGATGACGGGCCTCGGGATCTCGATGACGCAGACCGCAGGGCTGGCGCTGGCATCAGACCGGGCGACCGACGAGACAAGGCCCCGGGTCGTGGCGCTGCTTTATGTGATGTTCCTTGTCGGGATGGGCGTGTCGGCGCTGATCATCGGGTGGCTCTTGCGGGATTTCACGCCGCTGCGCCTGATCCAGGTGGTGCAGGGGGCAGCCGTGGTCACGGTGGGCCTGAACCTTGTGGCGCTGTGGAAGCAGGAAGTGCCGCGCCCGATGAGCCGCGCCGAACGTGCCGCGCCGCGCCCGGCCTTCCGCGATGCCTGGGCCGATTTCGCGGCGGGCGGGCAGGCGGGCCGGCTGATCGCCGTGGTGGCGCTGGGCACGCTGGCCTTCAACATGCAGGACGTGCTGCTCGAGCCCTATGGCGGCGAGATCCTGGGTCTCTCGGTGTCGGCGACGACGCTGTTGACGGCGGCCTGGGCCGCAGGTGCGTTGGTCGCGTTTGCACTGTCGGCGCGCTGGCTCAGCCAGGGACGGGACCCGTTCCGCATGGCCGCCACGGGCCTTCTCGCCGGTGTTGCGGCCTTCTCGGCGGTGATCTTTGCGGCGCCGCTTGGGTCTGGCGCGCTCTTTTTTGCGGGCGCGGCCGGCATCGGCTTTGGCGGTGGTCTTTTTGCCGTCGCGACGCTCACGGCCGCGATGACGCTGCCCGCCCGCGGGGCCGCGGGCCGCGGCCTGGCCCTGGGGGCGTGGGGCGCCGCGCAGGCCACGGCCGCGGGCGTGGCGATCTTCGCCGGCGGCTCGATCCGAGACCTTGTTGGCGCGACCTCGCTGCCTGAAACCCTGGGCGCGGCCACCGGCTATTCGGTGGTCTATCACATCGAGATCGCGCTCCTCTTCGCCACGCTTGCCGTTCTGGGGCCGCTCGTGCGCCTCGGCACCTTGCGCAAACCCGAACCCCGAACCGGCACAATCGGCCTCGCCGATCTGCCCACCTGAAGCCCGACGGGCGGGGGAGGCTCCCCGCCCGCTCAATCGAAACGGAGGACCCCATGGTCGGTGTCAACTTCTTCGGAAACTTCGATCTGGCGAGCCTGTCGATCTGGCTTTTCTGGATCTTCTTTGCGCTGCTGATCTACTACCTACAGACGGAAAACATGCGTGAGGGTTATCCTCTCGAAGACGACGACGGCAACCCTGCCCCCAACCAGGGCCCGTTCCCGGTGCCCGAGGCCAAGACGCGCATGCTGCCCCATGGCGGCGGCGAGTTCACGGTGCCGAGCCAGGCCAACGAAGACGCCCACCGGCGCACCGATCTGGCGCTCGAGCGCACCTCGGCCTTCCCCGGCTATCCGATGCGCCCCACCGGCGATCCGATGGCCGATGGCGTTGGCCCGGCCTCGTGGGCGCCGCGCGAGGACAAGCCCGAACTCGACGGCAAGGGCTATCCCAAGATCGTGCCGATGTCGGCCCACGAAAACTATGCCATTGCCGCCGGCAACAATCCGATGGGCCTGTCCGTGAAAGGCCGCGACGGTGAGGTCGTTGGCACCGTGACCGATCTGTGGATCGACGAGCCCGAGCAGCTTGCGCGGTATATCGAGATCGACGTGGACGGCGCGGGCAAGCGCCTGGTGCCGATCCAGCTTGCCTCGATCAAGCGGCGCGAGGTGATCGTGCGCAGCCTTGTGAAGTCGCGCTTCGCCGGGATCCCCGCGACGAAGTCGGACAAGCAAGTCACCAAACTCGAGGAAGAAAAGATCTCGGCCTACGTCGCCGCCGGCAACCTTTACGGCGGTGGCCGTGAGGCGCCGATCGAGCTGATCTGAGGAGCCGGACCGGACCGGGGGGTCGGGCTTCGCCACCCCGACCCCGACCACCAGACCACGAGGGAACCGACCATGCCATATGACGCCGACCACGAAGATTTCGCCTTTGAACACGCGCCGGGGCTTCCCGAGCCGCTGCCCAAGGGCGAAAGCATCCTCTGGCAGGGCCGCCCCTCGGCCTGGCGCCTCGCCGTCGACAGCCTCAGCCTGCGCTGGGTGATCGGCTATTTCGCCCTGCTCGCCGTGTGGCGGGCAGGCTCGGCCGCTGCCGATCTGCCGATCGGGCTGGCGCTCGCTTCGGCCGTGCCGCTCCTTGGCCTTGGCGCGGCGACCGTCCTGATCTTGTGGGGCTTCTCGTGGGTGCAGGCGCGGGCGACGGTCTATACCGTCACGACGTCGCGGGTGATCCTGCGGATCGGCGCGGCGCTGCAGGTGACGCTGCAACTGCCCTATTCGCGGCTGCAGAACATCGCGCTCGACCTTGGCTCGACCGGGCACGGGACCATCGCCTTTGAGCCCCAGGCGGAGGGCGGCGCGCAGCTGTCGTACCTGGTGCTCTGGCCCCATGCCCGCCCGTGGAAGATGCGGCTGCCGCAGCCGGCGTTCCGGTGCATTCCGGATGCACAGGCCGTCGCCACGCTCCTGGCCGAGACCGCCGAGGGCCGGCTGGCCCAGCCCGTACTTGCCCGCAAGACCGATGTTGGCACGCCGGAGGCCGCCCCGGCGCCCGTGTCTGTGCCCGCTGAATAAGGAAGCGCTGTCATGTCTGACCGTCCCATGAACCTTGCCCAGGCCCGCAACCCCGAACTCGTCAACCGCGACCGCGAGATGATCCCCTCGGTTCTGCTGAAGGCGATGCTGATCCTTGCGCTGACCTCGCTGGCGCTTGTCACCTATGCCGTGCTCACCGACCGGCCGCTGACCGGGGTGCCCGAGGCGGCGCCCATCGCTGCGTCCCGGACGATCGTGCTCGACGGCGATCCCAAGACCGGCGCCGTTCGCGTGCTGGAGCCCTCGGGCGCCGTGATCGCAGATCTGAGCGAGAGCGAGGCCGGCTTCGTGTCGGTCATCTGGCGCGCGATGTATCGCACGCGGATGCAGCACGGCGTCGCCGCGACGTTGCCTCTGAGCCTTGTTTCTTACGAAAACGGCCGGCTTGCCATCCATGACGGCGAGACCGGCTGGAGCGTCGAGCTTGGGTCCTTCGGAAAGGGCAACCGCGACGTCTTTGCCGCTTACATCGCCGACTGACCCGGCCCCAACCGGCGCGGGCTTCGCCATCCCGCGCCCCGAACCTGAAAGGGAACCAGGAGAATGGGATTGCTGACCAAGGAGAAGGAGATCGCGCCCTGCACGGTCGAGGTCTCGCACTGTTTCGAAAGCCTGCATGCGCATGTGCGCTTCAACAACGGCGCCGTCGTCTACCCCGGTGACGAAGTGCGCGTGGAAGGCCCCGAGATCATGGCGCCGTTCGGCGAGGTGGTCACCGAGGAGCGGACCGCCGTCATCTGGCGCGCCTCGGCGCTCGAACGCCTCTGGACGCGCTGGACCGGCGATTTCGAGGTCATGGAGCTCTGTGAGTTCTCGTTTTCGGAGGAGGTGACGCTATGAACGTGCAGAACATGCATACGGCGGATGCCACGACCGTCGAAGAGGGCCTTGCGATCCAGGAGGCGCAGGCCGTCCATGACAGCGAGACCGCCACCGCCGTCGCGATGCAGAACACGCTGCTGACGCCGCGGTTCTACACCACCGATTTCGACGAGATGGACGCGATCGATGTGGGCCCGGTTCGCGACGAGTGGGACCCGCTCATCGCCGAAATGAAGGCCGACCCCAACAAGGGCCATTTCCGCAAGAACGAAGCCTGGGACCATGTCGACTGGGACGCGATGGAGCCCCAGCTGAAGAAGGAATTCATCGACTTCCTGATCTCATCCTGCACGGCGGAGTTTTCGGGCTGCGTGCTCTACAAAGAGATGAAGCGGCGCGGCAAGAACGGCGACATCGTGGAGCTCTTTCAGCTGATGGCCCGCGACGAGGCGCGCCATGCGGGCTTCATCAACGATGCGCTCCGGGAAGCGGGCATCGCGGTGAACCTCGGCTTCCTGACGCAGAAGAAGAAGTACACCTACTTCCGGCCGAAATTCATCTACTACGCCACCTACCTGTCGGAGAAGATCGGCTACGCCCGCTACATCACGATCTTCCGGCACCTGCAGGCCCATCCCGAGCAGCGGTTTCACCCAATCTTCAAGTGGTTCGAGGAATGGTGCAACGACGAGTTCCGCCACGGCGAGGCCTTCGCGCTGCTGATGAAGACCGATCCCAAGCTGACCTCGGGCGGCAACGTCCTTTGGATCAAGTTCTTCCTGACGGCGGTGTACTCCACGATGTATGTGCGCGACCATCAGCGGCCCGCATTCCACGAGGCGCTGGGCGTCGACACCGACTGGTACGGGCAGGAGGTGTTCCGCAAAACCTCGGAGCTGTCGCGGCAGATCTTCCCGATCACGCTCGACATCGATCATCCGGCCTGGATGCGCAATCTTAAGCGGCTGCAGAAGGCGTCGGCCGATATTGATCGCGCGACAAAGGCGGGCGGCGTCGGCGGCCTGCTTGGTCGGGCGTGGGGGAGCCTGCGCGCCGCGCGGGCCTTTGCCGCGCTCTACTTCATCCCGGCGAAGAAGCACGAGGTGCCGGCCGACGTTCGGTTGCAGCCGGCCTATTAAGCAGAGCCCGGGGGCCGGAGTGAACCCTGGCCCCACGGGCATCGAACGAAGTCGAATGGCATAGGGAGAGGAGCCTCGGTGTCGGACGTTTGGATCGCAGGTCTGGTGGCGGTGTTTGCCTGGTGGTTTTCCACCGGGGCGATCCTTGCCACCGTGCGACTGGCCGATGCGGGCGGGCGGCGGGCCCATGTCTGGGCGGTGTTACTGGGCACACCCGTGCTGGTTCTGGGCGCCGGCCTCTTCGTCGACACGCTGTCGCGGCCCGAGGTTGGCGCCGTCTATGCTGCGTTCCTGTCGGCGCTCCTGATCTGGGGCTGGATCGAGATGGCGTTTCTGTGCGGCGTGGTGGCCGGGCCGAACCGCGGCCAGACGCCGTCAGGCGTGTCGCCGCTGGAGCGTTTCGCGCGCGCCTTTGGCGCCGTGGCCTATCACGAGATCCTGCTCCTGGTTGCGCTTGGGGCGATGGCATTGGCCGCCCGGGAGGCCGCGAACCCCTTCGGCTTCCTGACGTTCGCGGTGCTCTTCGGCGCGCGCATCACCGCCAAACTGAACCTCTTTCTCGGCGTGCCGCGCATCCATACGGGGCTCTTGCCCGACGCGCTGGCCCACCTGCCCACGCATTTCCGCATCCGCCGCTTCACCTGGTTCTATCCGGTGTCGCTGGGGCTCCTCGGTGCTGTTCTTTGGGTCCTTCTCAGTGCCCTTATGGGCGCCGTGACCGCGGCCGACCGCACCGGCTATGCCCTGGTCACCGCCATCGCCGCCCTGGCCCTTCTAGAGCACATCCTGATGGTTGTGCCCTTGCCCGACGACCGGCTCTGGCGATGGATGCTGCCCGAACCGAGTGTGCCCGCCACACCACCTTCCGCCCCCCGCCAATCCAGCCCAGCAGAATGACCAAGAAGGCCAGAACGATGGATTATGACAGCCTGTTCCGCGACCAGCTCGACACCCTCAAGGACGAGGGCAACTATCGCATCTTCGCCGAGTTGGAACGACGCTGCGGCGCCTTCCCACGGGCCGGGCACAAGGGCGAAGGGCCCGATCACGTGACCGTCTGGTGCTCGAACGACTATCTTGGGATGGGGCAGAATCCCGACATCGTGCGGGCGATGTGCGAAGCGGTGGAGGCGCATGGCACGGGCGCTGGCGGGACGCGCAACATTTCCGGCACGAACGCGCTGCATGTGGCGCTGGAGCGTGAGATTGCCGATCTGCATGGCAAGGAGGCGGCCCTTCTCTTTACCTCGGGCTACGTCTCGAACTGGGCATCGCTGTCGACGCTCGGTGCGCGGCTGAAGAATTGCGTGATCCTGTCGGACAGCGACAACCATGCCTCGATGATCGAGGGCATCCGGCATTCCCGCGCCGACAAGGTGATCTGGAAACATAACGATGTGGAGGATCTGGACCGCAAGCTGGCGGCGATCGACCCGGCGCGCCCGCGCATCGTGGCCTTCGAGTCGGTCTATTCGATGGATGGCGATATCTGCCCGATGAAGGAAATCGTCGAGGTCGCCGAGGCGCACGGGGCCATGACCTATCTCGACGAGGTGCATGCCGTGGGCATGTACGGGCCCCACGGTGGCGGGATCTCCGAGCGCGAGGGGCTGGCGCATCGGATTGATCTGATCGAGGGCACGCTCGGCAAGGCCTATGGCTGTGTCGGCGGCTATATCTCGGGATCGGCCGTTCTGTGTGACTTCGTGCGCAGCTTTGCCAGCGGCTTCATCTTCACCACGGCCCTGCCACCGGCGGTGGCGGCTGCGGCCAAAGCCTCGATTGCGCATCTCAAGCAGTCGGACGCCGAGCGGATGGGCCAGCGCAGCCGCGTTGCCCGCCTGCGGGCCCGGCTCGACGCGCTGGGCATCCCGCACATGCCCAACGACAGCCACATCGTGCCGGTGCCGATCGGCGACCCGGTGAAGTGCCGCCAGATCTCGGACATCCTGATGCAGGATTACGGGATCTATGTGCAGCCCATAAATTATCCCACAGTCCCGAAAGGGACGGAGCGCCTGCGCTTCACCCCGTCGCCCCACCACACCGACGCCGATATCGACCGGCTGGTGGGCGCGCTCCACGCGCTCTGGAGCCAGTGTGCCCTGGCGCGCCAGGTCGCCTGAACACGGGCATTCTTAAAGTGGCGGAAAATCGGGCAAACCGTTTTGCTTGCGCGCGACAGCACACTAAGTTGCCGCCGAAGCGAGACGCGCCGCAAAGGCCGCCGCCTGAAACAGGGGTCGTGGGGCCCCAGTCTTGCAACAGAGGACGGTAACACACATGACCATTCGCAAGCTCGTTGCCAGCGCCGCGCTGGCCTTCATTTCAGCAGCTCCGGCGCTTGCCGGCGGCCACGCCTCGGGCGACCCCGCCGCCGGCGAAGCGGTGTTCCGCCAGTGCATCACGTGCCATGTGGTGGTGAATGAGGCCGGCGACACGCTTGCGGGCCGCAACGCCCGCACGGGCCCCAACCTCTATGGCGTCGACGGTCGGGTGATGGGCTCGGTTGATGGCTTCCGCTATGGCACGGGCCTGGAGGAAGCCAAGGAGCAGGGCCTGGAATGGACCGAGGAGGCATTCGTGGCCTATGTGCAGGACCCCACGAGCTTCCTGCGTGATGCGACGGGCAACAGCCGCGCCCGGGGCAACATGGCGTTCCGCGTGCGTTCTGAGGAGGACGCGCTGAACCTCTACGCCTACCTGGCCTCGCTGTCCGCACAGTAAGCCTGCGAGACGTCGAAGGTCTGGGGCCGCCTCCCACCGGGGCGGCCCTTTCCTTTGGCCTCTGTCGGGTGCGCCGGGACGTAGCCCTAGAGCACCTCGTCGAGGAACTCCGCGATTCGACTGGCGACTGTTTCGGGCGCCTCCTCGTGGGCCAGGTGCCCGAGGCCGTCGAAGCGCTCATGGCGGGCCTGCGGCATTCGGTCGGCGGCCCGGACCGATACGTCGGGGGGCACCGACCGGTCGGCCGCGCCGGTCAGAAGGAGCGTCGGGATCGCGGTGTTGGGCAGCGCGTCGGTCAGCCCGTCGAGCCGCCATTGCGCCATCATGGTCAGGGCGCCGTCGACATGGCCGGCGTCCGAGATACAGGCGCGGTAGAGCGCGAGGCCGAGCGGGTCGAGCTGACTGCCGGTGCCCTCGATCAGCGACTTGACCGAGCGTTCCGTAGTCATGCGCGCGACAGCCGGCGCCGTGAAGGGATTGGACGCGAGCGCCTTTGCGATCATGGGAAAAAGCCAGCCCGCCGCGCCCGCGAATGGCTCCAGCGCAGCATTGATCCCAACGATGGCGCGCGGTGGGGTGGGCCCGCGTTGTGCGATCCGCAGGGCGAGGGCTCCGCCCGATGAATGGCCCACGATGGCGTCGGGCGGGGCGCCGAGACGCTCCACAAGCGCCATCAGGTCGTCGGTCATCAGCTCGAGGCTCGAGCGCTGCAGGGCGCCCAACTTCGTGAAGCCGTGGCCGGGAAGGTCTGGCACGATGACCCGGTAGTCGGTGCCGAGGCGCGGCGCGACGTCCCGCCAGCTGTGAGTCGCGCCGCCCGTGCCGTGGAGCAAGAGGATGCGGGGCGCATCTTCGGCGCCGATCTCCTGCACATGCCAGCGATGGGGCCGGGCATCGACGAACCGGGAGGCCTCGGCCGACGGCCAGATCTCGGCATAGGACGACCAGTCCAAGGGGCCCCTAGCCCGGGCAGGCGGCGGCCACCGCGGTGGAGAGACGCGCCGCATCGGCGCGCGGCATCGGCAGGTAGGGGGCGCCCATTTCGGAGGCCAGGCTCTGGAGCGCGGGTTGCGGGCGGGCGCCGGTGTCGATGACGAGCGAAGGCACGCCGGACGCCCGGATCACGCGCGCAAGTTGGGCGGCATCGTCGCCGGCCTGTTGCCGACCGGCGCTGCCGTCAAGCGCGATGTTCGCACGCCCGTCGGTCAGCACGGCGAGCGTCGGTGTCATGCCGCGTCCCGTTGCGGAGCGCGCCAGCTCTGCTCCGGCGGCGAGGCCCGAGGCGAGCGGTGTGCCGCCCCCGCCCGGAAGCGCGGCGAGCCGCCGCTTGGTCTGGACGAGCGAGCGGGTGGGCGGCAGGAGCACTTCGGCTCCCGTGCCGCGGAAGGCGACCAGCGCGACATGATCCCGACGGGCATAGGCCTCGGCGAGCAGCAGTTCGACGGCGCCTTTGGCCTCGGCCAGGCGGGCCATTGCGGCCGAGCCCGACGCATCAACGACGAAGATCAGGAGCCTGTCGGAGCGCTCGAGATGCCGCCTCACCCTCACGTCCGCGCCGCGAACCTGAAGGGGGCGCGTGTCGCCCCGGGCGGCAGCTTCGCGACGCCGGAGCGGTTGCCAGGGCGCGGCGGTGCGCAGCGTTGCCACCAGATCGACGCGGGCCGTGCCGCCCGGGCGGCCGGGGCGCGACGGCAGAGGGCGGCCGCGGCGGTTTCCGGTTTTTCCTGCGCCAGTGCCCGATGCGCCGTGCGCGGCCCTGGGGGCACGGCCCGCCGCCAGCCGCTCCAAGAGATCGCGGGGCAGGGCAGCGGCGGCGGCCTCGAGCAGGATATCCTCGGGCAGGCGTATGGCGTCGCTGGCTTGATCTTCCTCCGGCTCTTGCGGGGCGTCGTTTGTGTCTGGTTCCGGGGTTTCGGGCTCCGGCGTTGCCTCGTCGGCCATATCGGCGGGCATCTGGGTCGCGCGCGGGGCCAGAACGAGGGCTGCAGCAATCGCCAGATCCTCGACCTCCACTTCGGATCTGCCGGCCAGGGCTGCATGCGCCTTCGCAGCCCGGAGCGCCAGAAGCGGGGCGCGGAGCGATGCGATGCCAAGCTTTGCCGCAAGAGCGGCTAGGTCGCGGGCGGCATTGGGTGGCGCGCTGGGCAGAAGGACGGGCGCGGCGGGCGGATCTTCAATGATGGCTTCCGCCTCGCCGTAGGACAGGCCGTCAAGCTCGATATGGAGGGCCAGCCGGTCGCGGAGCGCGTCGGGCAGCGCCTCGTCGGGCTCCGCGCCCTCATCGAGCGCGATCAGGCAATGGCCCGAGCGCTGATCGAGGGCGGCGCTCAGCCGCGCGGCAAGGCCCGGCGGGCAGCGCTCGGCCATCGGCAGGATCAGCGCCGACTGCTCGGCCAGAAGGCCGGGCTGCCAGGTCGCCCGACCGGACGCGAGCGTCGCGGACAGATCGAGCCCGCCATAGAGCGCCTCGTCGGTGACGTTGGGGTGGATCTTTCGCAACGGGAGGGGCAGCAGGCCAAGCCCCTCCACGAACCGGTCGCGCACCGGCCCCGAGCGCGCGCGCAGCCACACGCCGCCGAGCCCCACCGGGTCAATCGCCAGGAGGCGCAATGCGAGGGTGGCACGCTCCCACGGGGTCATCCGGCGCCTCCGTCAAACGCTGGGCGGCGGGGCATAGCGATATGCGGGGCGCGCATCGCGCTGGTCCTCAGCCGCCGAGCACTTCGCCCACGACCCGGCCCACACGCGCGGTGCTGCCGGCTTCGTCGAGCGGGTCGCGCCGCAGACGGTGGCGCAGGGCCGAGGCCGCGACGGCCCGGATCTGGGCAATGTCGACCGCCTTTGCGCCCTCAAACGCCGCCAGAGCGCGGGCGGCGCGCAAAAGGGTGAGCTCACCGCGCAGTCCATCCGCGCCGAGCGCGACGCATAGCTCAGCGCAGGCGCGCAGGGCCGCGTCGGGCGCCTCCACCGCACCGATCCGTTTGCGTGCGGACACGATCTTGCGGCGCAGCTTGGCGTCTTCCTTGTCCCAGACGGCGAGGAACCCGGCCGGATCGGTCTCGTAGGCGTCGCGCCGGCGGATGACCTCGATCCGGTCGTCGATATCGGTGGGCGAGGCGACCTCGACCGACAGTCCGAACCGGTCGAGCAACTGGGGCCGAAGCTCGCCTTCCTCAGGGTTGCCCGACCCGACGAGCACAAACCGGGCTGGATGGCGGATGCTGAGACCTTCGCGCTCGACTACGTTCTCGCCGGATTGGGCGACGTCGAGCAGGAGGTCGACGATGTGATCCTCGAGCAGGTTCACCTCGTCGATATAGAGGTAGCCCCGGTTGGCGCGCGCCAGAAGCCCAGGCTCGAAGGCCTTCTCGCCATGGGCCAGGGCCCTTTCGATGTCGAGCGCGCCGACCACCCGATCCTCGGTGACGCCGAGGGGCAGGTCGACCACGGGGGTCGGCCGCTTGGAGCGTTTGCGCCCCGGCACGTTGGCCCAGTCGGGGATATCCTCGACGCGGGCCGAATTCACGGGGCAGCCCTCGACCGCCTCGATTGGGGGCAGCAGGGCCGCCAGGGCGCGCACGGCGGTGGACTTGCCGGTGCCGCGGTCGCCGAAGACCAGAACGCCGCCGATCTTGGGATCGATCGCCGTCAGCACCATCGCGCGCTTCATCTCTGCCTGTCCAACAATGGCGGAGAAGGGGAAGGCGGCGGGCCGCGTGGCCGTGCGGATCGGGGTCTGGTCGGTCATGGCGTCCTCCCTTGGATGTCGGTTCGGGCGAGGGGGTCGGCCCCCTCCCAGGTGCCTTGCGTTCCGAGGATGCGGAACCGTGCGTAGAGCTCTTCGCGGAACCAGCCACCGTCGCGCACCGCGCGAATCGCGTCGGCATGGAGCGAGCCGGGGGCGCGCGCGAAGGCGGCCATCGCCGCAAGATCGGGCCAGATCGAGAACGTCACCTGCTGCATCAGCGGCACCTCTCCGATGCCGGCGCGGAAGATGACGTTTGGATCCGCAAGAATGGCACGGTTGAGATCGGGCGTGCGCTTCCAGAATTGCATCGCGACCGAGGGCCTGACGGTTGCGCGCGTCAGGGCGGCGACGGGCCCCGGGACCGGGTCGGCCGACACGGTGAAGGGTTGCCGGCCGGCCCATGAGCCGCGCACGGATGTGGGGGCGAGAAACACCGTCCAGACCTCTTCGGCCTTGGCAGACCATGCCGTGAACGGGCGGTGCGCCGCCATCCGGCTTTGCGCGGTGCCCATATCGGGCCACGTGCCGAGGATGACCCAAACGGCGGTGTTGGGGATCGGGATGAAGCCGAGATCGGCCCCCGATCCGCAGAGCTTCCAGTCGGCCAGATCGGGGACGCGGGGCAGGGAGGCGCGCGCCAGGCCCATTTGCGCAAAGGCCCAGGCCCGTGCCGCCGCCGGCCCGAACCGGTGGAAACTGAGGGACACGCACGCACCCGGCCCGGGGCTGACCCCCACATCGCGGCCCAAAGCTTCCGTACTGTCCAGCAAAACTGACACTCCCGGCTCGTGCGCAGGAAAAGTTGGATACTTGTAATGTGGCAGCTATTTCCAGATTGTAAAGTAAACTAGACACACGTAGCCTGACAGCATGGCAAAAGATCTTAGCGCACCGTCCCTCTCGCGCCCTGTGACCCCCGACCGGCCAGCGGGAGGCGACCCGCGGCCCCATGCCGTGGTGATCGGCGCTGGCCTTGGCGGCCTTGCCTCGGCCATGCGGCTCGGCGCGAAGGGCTATCGCGTGACCGTGGTCGACAAGCTCGACATGCCGGGCGGGCGCGGCTCGGCGCTCTGGCGCGACGGTCACCGCTTCGATCTGGGGCCGACGATCGTTACTGTGCCAAAGGTGTTTCGTGAGCTCTGGGCCACGTGCGGGCGCGATTTCGATGACGAGGTCGATCTGCGGGCGCTCGATCCGTTCTATGAGATCCGCTGGCCCGATGGCTCAACCTTCACGATGTCGGGCGACGAAGAGCGCGTCCGTGCCGAGATCGCGCGGCTCTCTCCGCGCGATGTAGCGGGCTATGACCGGTTTCTGGCCGATGCGTTCGAGCGCTACGATTTCGGGTTCGAGGATCTGGGCCGTCGCCCGATGAACGAGCTGTGGGAGCTGATCAAGGTGCTGCCGCGCTTTGCCTGGCTCCGGGCCGACCGGTCGGTCTATGCCCACGCGGCGCGGCGGTTCCGCGATGAGCGGCTGCGGATGGCCTTCAGCTTTCATCCGCTCTTCATCGGCGGCGATCCGTTCCGCGTGACGTCGATGTACATCCTCGTCAGCCATCTCGAGAAGGCGTTCGGCGTGCATTATGCGATGGGTGGCGTCGCGGCGATCGCCCAGGCCATGGCGCGCGTTGTCGAGGACCAGGGCGGCACGCTGCGGTTTGGCGAAGAGGCCGACGAGATCGTCATCGCCGAGAACGGCCGGCGCGGGCGGGCCACGGGCCTGCGGCTCGTCTCGGGCGAGGAGATCGGCGCCGACATCGTGGTGTCCAACGCGGATGCCGGGCACACCTATGACCGGTTGCTGCGCAAGCATCATCGCCGCCGCTGGACGCGCGCGCGGCTGAAGCGCAGCCGATGGTCGATGGGGCTATTCGTTTGGTATTTCGGGACGCGCGGCACGCGGGAGATGTGGCGCGACGTCGGGCACCATACGGTGGTGAACGGGCCACGCTATGGCGGCCTCGTCGAGGACATTTTCCGCAAAGGCAAGCTTGCCGACGACATGTCGCTTTATGTCCACCGGCCCTCGGTGACCGACCCCAGCTGTGCGCCTGAGGGCGGCGACACGTTCTATGCCCTCTCGCCGGTTCCGCATCTTGGCCATGACGGACGGGCGCCGGACTGGGCTGCCCTGGCCGAGCGCTATAGGGCCAAGGTGCAGGACGTGCTGGAGGATCAGCTTCTGCCTGGGCTCGGCGCGCATCTGACGGCTTCGGAGGTGTTCACGCCCGAGACCTTCCGTGATCGCTATCTGTCGCCCCTGGGCTGTGGGTTCTCGATCGAGCCCAGAATTCTGCAATCGGCGTGGTTTCGGCCGCACAACGTGTCGGAAGAGGCCGAGGGCCTTTATCTGGCGGGCGCGGGGACACACCCGGGCGCCGGCCTGCCCGGCGTCGTGGCCTCGGCCGAGGTGCTCGCCAAGCTCGTGCCCGACGCAACGCCCGTCGCGAGGCCACTGGCGACGCCTGTCCGCCTGGCGGCGGAGTGAGGCGCGCCATGCCACGCCGCGGACCGACACGACCCCGACTGACGACCCCGGAGGCACCGCGCCCATGAGCCCCACAGACGCCGCAGCAAATCTCGCCACCGACTTGGCCGCACCCGTCAGGGTGCCGGCGCCAAAGGCCCGCATCGCGGGTATCGATCCGAACGATCTGGCCGCTTGCGAGGCGGCGATCCGCACCGGATCCTATTCGTTTCACGCCGCATCCCGGCTGTTGCCGGCTCGCGTGCGAGCGCCTTCGCTGGCGCTCTACGCCTTTTGCCGGCTGGCCGACGATTCGGTCGATTTGCATGACGAGAAGACGGCGGCCGTTCTTCGCCTGGGCGAACGCCTGGAGCGGGCCTATGCCGGCCGCCCCGAGAACGCGGCGGCCGATCGCGCGTTCACCGCCATGATCGAGAGTGTCGGCCTGCCGCGTGCGCTTCCCGAGGCCCTGCTGGAAGGACTGGCGTGGGATGCGATGGCGCGCCGCTATGCCGACCTGTCGGACCTGCGGGCCTATAGCGCACGGGTGGCCGCCACGGTTGGCGCGATGATGACGGTGATCATGGGCGTGCGCGATGCCCATGCGCTCGCGCGGGCCTGTGATCTGGGCGTGGCGATGCAGCTGACCAACATTGCGCGCGACGTGGGTGAGGATGCACGCGCCCACCGGATCTATCTGCCGACCGACTGGTTTGCGGAAGCCGGCCTGGAGCCGTCGGCTTTTCTGCGCGATCCGGTCCCCTCGGACGAGATCCGCGCCATGGTGCGTCGCCTCTTGGCCGAGGCACGCCGGCTCTATCTGCGCGGAGAGGCCGGCATCGGCGCCTTGCCCGCTGCCTGTCGCCCTGGGATTTTCGCCGCCCGCCATATCTATGACGGGATCGGTGCCGAGATCGTCCGGGCCGGACATGACAGCGTCTCGCATCGCGCCCGCACCACGGCCATACAGAAGATCGGCTGGCTTATGCTGTCGGCGGTGCGCGCGGGCGCCTCGACGATCATGCCGCGCTCGGCCGTTCTCTATGGCACGCCCCTGCCCGAAACGGCGTTTCTTGTGGAAGCGGCGGCCCCCAAGCCGGCGGGGTGGCACCCCTGGGGCGAGGGCCGCGCGGGCGAGCTCGTCTCGCTTTTTGCCGAGCTTAAGGCCCGAGACGCCGCGCGCCGTGCCGCGAAGCGCCCCGATCCACGGGCCCGGATGGCAGCCGAATAGGCCGCCTACTGGGGCTGTCGGCGCATGCGAAACGATATGTGAACTGGACGTTTACCACGTCTTGCATATCATCAGGGTATGGATTGGTCGCTTTTCGCCATCTTTCTTGTGGCTTGCGGTGCTGCAGCGTCGACCGGCGCAATGTTCACGCCGGACGAATGGTACCGCCAGCTTGACAAGCCAAGCTGGACGCCGCCCGACTGGGTGTTTCCGGTGACTTGGGCGACGCTCTATCTGCTGATGGCGCTTGCGGCCGCCCGCGCCACGCTGTTTGGCGCCGAGGCGTTCCATGCGCTTGCCCTCTGGACGGTTCAGATCGTCCTGAACGCGATCTGGTCGCCGATCTTCTTCGGGGCGAAGCGGATCCGGTCTGGCCTGATCGGCGTGGGCGCGCTTTGGCTTGCGGTCTTTGCCACCATGGTTGCGCTCTGGCGGGTCGATTGGCTCTCGGGCGCGCTGTTTGTTCCTTATATCGTGTGGGTGTCTATCGCGTTTGCGCTGAACCTCGCGGTCTTACGCCGAAACGAGGATGTGCATGCGCGCCACGCATAGAGTTGCCAGTTCACGCCGTACGGCCGTGCCACAGGACGGTCGAGTAAACCCCCCGCCAGGCGTCCCGACATGACGGGAAATCTGATCTCTCGCGCGTCCTACAGCCGGGCGGAGCACATGTCGGATGTGGCGGTGCACCTCGTGGCGCTGGTCGCCGCGCTGGCAGCCGTGCCGGTGCTGATCACGCTCGCCGCGGTCTGGCATATTGGCGCGACGGGCATCACGGCACTGTCGATCTATGGCGGCTCGCTGATCCTGATGATCGCCTGCTCGGCGCTCTACAATGGGTTCCCCAAAGCCGGGCTTGCCTGGCTCTATCAGCGGTTGGACCACTCGGCGATTTACGTGAAGATTGCCGGCACCTATACGCCCTTCGCCCTTCTAACCGGCCAGGGCATTGGCCTTGTCGCCGGCCTCTGGGGCGCGGCGCTGGCGGGCACGGGTCTGCGGGTCTTTGCGTCGGCGCGGTGGAAATGGGTGGCCTTCGGCCTTTATCTCGCCATGGGCTGGGCCGGCCTCGTGCTCGGCTGGCCGCTTCTGCAGTCGCTCTCGACCCCGGTGATCGCCCTGATGCTGGCGGGCGGGTTCCTCTATACCTTCGGGACGGTGTTCCTGCTGTGGGAGGCGTTGCCGTTCCACAACACGATCTGGCATGTCTTTGTGATGGTTGCCTCGACCGTCTTCTTTGTGGCGGTGTTCATCCACATGGCCCAGACGTCGGCCTTGGCGCACGCGCCGATGGTGGCCGCTGGCGGCTAGCCGGCGGGCGCGCTCCCGGGGTCGCGCGCGGTGTCCGGCATCACCCGGTCGGCGAGCAGCAGAGAGATCGGCCGCGTCTGCGGGAACCGGGCCAGAATGATGGCCAGCATCGACGTAAGTGGCACCGCCAGAACGGCGCCCGGAATGCCCCAGAGCGAGCTCCAGATCGCAAGGGCTGCGATCACGACAAAGGGGCTGAGATTGAGCTGTTTGCCGATCAACCGCGGCTCGACGACATTGCCCACCGCGATCTGCGCCGCCGTCAGGCAAGCGGCGAGGATGAGCGTCTGAAGGAGTGACCCGGTCTGCGCGATGGACAGGACCACGGGAAACACGACGCCGATCCAGGACCCGACATAGGGGATGTAGTTCGCCAGCCCGATGATGATGGCCCAGAACAGGGCGAAATCGGTGCCGAGCGCTACCATGATCGCAAGGCAGGCCGCGCCCAGGATCACGTTGACCAGCGTCTTGACGGCCAGGTACTCGCCGATCAGCCGGTTCACGTCGACCACCGTGTCGAGCATTGCGCGGGCGCGGTCGGCCTCGGGAAAGGCGGCGGCGATCTTGGCGGGGAAGCGGGCCTGTTCGGCGAGGAGAAACCCCGAATAGATCACGATCAGAAAGGCGGTGGCGCCGGCCGTAGTGGCACTGCCGAGCAGGGCCAGCACCACAGCGCGCACGTCAATCGACCCCACTGTGGCCTTGACCGCCTCGTCGAGGATCGATTGCGGCGGCAGCCCGAAGCTCTCTTCGATTTGCCCAAGGAGCGTGTTCAGATTGGTCTGATAGGCGGGGGCGCGGGCCGTCATCTCCTCGACCGTGGAGGCGACGACCACCGAGAAGGCGTAGAGCACGAGGGCGAAGAGGCCAAGGACCACGGCGCGCAGCACGCCGTTCGGCAGGGCGGAGATCAGGGGAAACCGCCGCATCCAGTCGACCGCCGAAGTGAGGATGTAGACCGAGATCACGGCCAGCATGATCGGCAGCAGAACCGGCCGACCGATCACCAGAAGCCAGCCCCCTCCGATCACCAGCGCCATGGCGAGCACGAGGTTCAGAAGGGGCGCGTCCTTCACGCCTTGCGACTCCGGTCCTGAACCGGCCATCCGGCGCGGCGGGGGACCTTGACCGCAAGCATGGGTTTCAGCCAGGGCGAGGCGAAGCGGTCGAGATCCAACGCCTCGTGCACGCCGGCCACCCGGGCACCATCGATTTCGGTTTCGACGACCGAGCGGCAATAGAACGGTGCGTCGAGCATCGCCTTGACCTGGCGCGGCTGCGCGCCCGGATCGGCCCGGGTTTCGCGCCGCACGGCCCAAAGAGAGCGTCGAACGCGGGCCTTGGGCGGCGGCGCGATCTCCTCGGCCTGGCTGCCCTCAAAGCGAAAGCCCCGGGCGAGCGTCGTGCCGTCCCGCCTGTCGGCATCGTAGAAGGCGAGCGTGCCGTCGCCCGTCGGATAGCGCCCCCAGGTCCAATAGCTGAAGTCGGTTTCCAGGGCGCGTGTGCCGAAGTTGGCGTCGAAATAGCCGTGGCCGGACCAGCTCCACCCGCCCCGGTCGAGGTCCACCTCGATGCGGGCCGTCGGTGAGAAGGGTCGCCAGATATGGGCGCCATCGTCGGTCAACGGGAGCTCGACGTCGGTGACACCCGCGGGATGAACCGTGACGCGCCCCTTCAGGCGGTGCATATGGGGCCAGGCCAGTTCGTCGATGTCGACGATCAGCCGATCGCCGTCCCACCGCATCTCGGACGGCCCGATCCCGATGGCGTCATTGCTGAGGGTCAGGGCCTCAGCGCCGCGATCCGTCATCGTCCACCGCCCGCCGCGGCCATAGGTGGCAACGTTCAGGCAGCAGTGGTTGGCCGGGTTCCTGCGCCCCGACCAGCGGTACCAGGGCGAGAAGACGGAGCCGATGAAGGCGATGATCGAGATGGCGCGGGTGCCGCAGTCGGAGACGCCATCGACATACCACCAGGCATAGCCGTCGGGCGGGACGGCGAGGTCGAAGCACGGGCCGTCAGAATCGCCTCGGCCGCGTGCCGGCCGGAGAGCGTTGCCATCGGGATCCCCGCCCCCGGATGGGCGCCCCCGCCCGCCAGATAGAGGCCCGCCACCCGGCTCGTCGCCTGCGGCCGGTCGAACGCCGCGGTCAGGCCATGCGGGCTCCGCCCGTAGAGGGATCCGTCCGAGCCCGGGAAGAGCGCGCCGAACTCGGTCGCCGTGGTCAGGGCTGCCCGCGACGGGGGTGGTGCGAAGTGCAGGCCAGATCGGGCGAGACGGGTCAGGGTGGCTGTCAGACATGCTTCGGTCTCTTCCTCACTTATGGGTGTGGCCGGCGCCGTGGGCGGGGCGTTCACGATGGTCTCGAACCGTTCCAGCGTGCCGGGCGGCGGGGCCCCGCCGCCTCTGTCCTCGGCGCAGACATAGACCGTGGGATCGGCTGGGAGCTGGCCGTGGTCGATCGGCCCGAACTCCTTCGTTGGCTCGTCTGCGAAGAACACGTTGTGATAGGCGAGGTCGGCGCCTTGTGGCTCGGCGGCGAATGCCATGACGTGCGCCGACAGGCTGCGCGGGGCCACGGCCCGGGGCGGCACGGCGCCCGATACGCCCTCGCCCAACAGACCATCTGCCAAGGCCTTTGGGTCCCCGGCATGGACGATTGCGCTGGTCCGCAGCCGCGTGCCGTCGCGCGTCACCACACCCGTGACTCGGCCGCCTGATGTGTCGATGGCGGCGACGGGGCAGTCGCAGGCGATCTCGACGCCAAGTCGCTCGGCCAGCCCGGCCATCGCGGTGGCAAGCCGATGCATCCCGCCCTTGACCCGCCAGACCCCGGATGCCTCGGCGTGCCAGATCAGGCCCAAGACGGCGGGACTGCGGTAGGGTGAGCCGCCCACATAGGTGGCATATCGCCCGAAGAGCTGGCGCAGCCGCGGCTCGCGAATCTGCGCCCGAAGCGCCCGTGCGAGCGAGCCCACGCCCATATCGGCGACCAGTCGCGGGTGGCGCAGGACATGGGCAACGAGGGCGGTGAAGCGGGGTGTCGCTGCGTTCATCATCGGCGCCTGAAACCCGTCATAGAGCCGCTTGGCCCTGGCCGAGAACGCGCGGAAGTCGGCCTCGGCCCGCGCGCCGCCCCAGGCCCGCACGGCGTCGGCCGAGCGCTCGGGGTCGTCCCAGAGGTCAAGCACGGAGCCGTCGGTCCAGAAATGCCGGGCCAGCAAATGCTCGCGTTCCAGCGTTACGTGGTCGTCCAGCCGGGCGCCGGCGGCGGCGAAAAGATCGTCGAACACGTGCCGCATGGTCAGCACGGTGGGGCCCGCATCGATCGGGCCGGCCGGTGACGGGAGCGTCCGCATCTTTCCGCCGACATGGCTGTGGGCCTCGAGAACCCGCACGGGCACGCCGCGCGCCGCGAGCCGAATGGCTGTTGCAAGCCCGCCCACGCCCGCACCGATTACAATCACCCTGTCTTGCGCGTGTGTCTGCACACGGCTCTCCTGCAATGTGTCAACTTAGATTGACTCAATCCATCGCATGTGTCCATTTTAATAGACACATACTGCGTCCACTTTGGCTGACACTCTTGCAACGAGCAGCCGACCCCGCCGACGACACAGCCAGGGAGCTTGCCATGCCGCTCACAGACCGTATCGAGGCCGCGATGCGGCGGGCCATCCTGACCGGGCAATCCCGCGTTCCCGGCGGCCCGCCCCGGCTGGCTGCCGCGCTCGACTATGCGGTGAACCCGGGCGGAGCGCGAATTCGCCCGACGATCCTGCTGTCGGTGGCCCGCGCCTGTGGCGATGACCGGCCGGCGCTGTCGGACGCGGCGGCGGCGGCGCTGGAACTCATCCACTGCGCCAGCCTCGTGCATGACGACATGCCGTGCTTCGACGACGCCGACTTTCGCCGGGGCAAGCCCTCGGTGCACAAGGCCTACTCGCAACCGCTTGCGCTTCTGACCGGCGACAGCCTGATCGTGCTGGCCTTCGAAGTGCTGGCGCGGGAGAGCGCCCAGGGGCCCGACCGTGTGGCACAGCTCGTGCTGCATCTGGCGCAGCGCACGGGCATGCCGGGCGGCATCTGTGCCGGCCAGGGTTGGGAGAGCGAGAAGACGATCGACCTGTCGGCCTATCACCGCGCCAAGACGGGGGCGCTGTTCATCGCTGCCACCCAGATGGGCGCCGTAGCCGCCGGGCAAGACGCGGAGCCGTGGGAAGAGCTCGGCGCGCGCATCGGCGAGGCGTTTCAAGTGGCTGATGACCTGCGCGATGCGCTCTACGATGCCGAGACGCTGGGCAAGCCGGCGCACCAGGATGCCGTGCATGACCGTCCATCTGCGGTGACGGAGCTCGGTGTGCCGGGTGCGATCCGCCGTCTGAAGGACATTCTGTCGGGCGCCATCGCGTCGATCCCGTCTTGCCCCGGCGAGGCCGCGCTGGCCGAGATGGTGCGCCTGACCGCCGAGCGCATGACCCCGGTCGCCGCGACCCGGCCCGCCGAATAGGGATGGTGCAGAGCGGCGATCTTGAACCGCAAAAGCGCCGGGCGTTCGCCCAATCCGCTGCGTCGGGGGGCGCGGATGCACCGGTGCCTCGCCCCTCGCTCCTCGCGCGGTTTCGAGCGTGGCGCAACGCGAAGGTCGCCAGCCCTGCGTTCCAGTCCCGCGCTGCAGTCCATCCGCTGACGGCGCGCGCCACCCGGGCCGATGGCGAGCGACTGTTCGACCTGGTGGCGGGCTTCGTGCATGCGCAGGTGCTCCTGGCGCTTGTCGAGCTGGATCTGCTGTCCGACCTGATGGATGCGCCCCGCACGGCCGAGACACTGGCCGCGCGCCACCGGATCGACCCGGGCCGCATGGGGCAGCTTCTGCGCGCCGGCGCGGCGCTCGGCCTTCTTCATGAAAGCCCGCAAGGCTACCAGACGGCGCGGCTTGGGGCAGCGGCAACGGGCGTGCCGGGATTGGCGGACATGATCCGCCATCACGCGGTGTTCTATCGCGACCTGGCCGACCCTTTGGCGCTTCTGCGCGGCGAGGTCGACACCGAGCTGTCGCATTTCTGGCCCTATGTCTTCGGCGCCGATCCGGGAACGGTCGAGGGCCAGGCCGCCGCGCGCTATTCCGAGCTGATGGCCGAGAGCCAGGCGCTGGTGGCCGAGGAAACGCTGCGTGCCGTCCGGTTTGACGATATCCGCCTTCTGATGGATGTCGGCGGCGGAACCGGCGCCTTCCTTGCCGCCATCGGCGCGGCGAGGCCGGCGCTCGATCTTGCGCTCTTCGATTTACCGGCCGTGGCTCCCGGCGCGCGGGCGCGATTTGAAGAGTCCGGGTTGTCGGACCGCGCGACGATCCATTCCGGCTCCTTCCGGCACGATCCATTGCCGCGCGGCGCCGATGCAATTTCCCTCGTTCGTGTGCTCTATGACCACGCGGATGAGACCGTGACCGCCCTGCTTGCGGCGGTCCGCCGGGCCCTGCCGCCTGGCGGGCGCCTCATCGTGTCCGAACCGATGGCGGGTGAACGCGCGCCGGAGCGGGCGGGCGATGTCTATTTTGCGTTCTATTGCATGGCCATGCGCACGGGCCGGTCGCGTCGCCCCGGCGAGATCGCGGGACTGTTGCGGGCGGCCGGATTCACCGGGGTTGTCCGCCGCGCCACGTCGCGCCCCTTCGTGACATCCGTGGTCGAGGCGCGCACGCCTGCGGCCTGACGGAGCGATTCGTCGAACTGTCAATGTCAAGAGACAATGCACTGTCCAATTCTGTTGACAGATGATGGTGTCAGGCTAGACTTACACAACACTGTAAACGTGGCGATCCGGCGCAGTCCGAGTCGCGCCGCAGGGGGGAGTGAGACGTGCAGACACGCGCCGTGATCCTCGAAAGGGCCGAGACGCTCGCGCTGGGCGAAGTGCCATTGGCGCCGCCCGGCGCCGGCGATCTGGTCGTTGATGTCGCGTTTTCCGGCATCTCGACGGGCACCGAAAAGCTCTTCTACTCCGGACAGATGCCGCCGTTTCCCGGCATGGGCTATCCGCTCGTGCCCGGCTACGAGTCCGCCGGCGAAGTGGTGGAGGCGGATCCCGACACGGGGTTCAGGCCGGGCGATCATGTCTTCGTTCCGGGGGCCAATTGCTATGGCGAGGTTCGCGGCCTGTTCGGCGGCGCGTCGGCCCGGCTTGTCACGAAGGCCGACCGGGTCACACGGATCGATCCGGCGTTGGGCGCCGAGGGCGCGCTGCTGGCGCTTGCAGCAACGGCGCGTCATGCGATGGCCGGTCTCGACAAGAAGATGCCCGACCTTGTGGTGGGCCATGGCGTTTTGGGGCGGCTTCTGGCGCGCCTTGCGATTGCTGCCGGCCACCCCGCGCCGACCGTGTGGGAGATCGATGCCGATCGTCAGACCGGCGCTGCCGGCTACGAGGTTCTCCACCCCGACGACGATCCGCGCCGCGACTACGAAGCGATCTATGACGCGTCCGGCAACGGCGCGCTCCTCGACACTCTGATCGGCTGCATCGCCAAGGGGGGCGAGATCGTTCTGGCCGGGTTCTATACCCAGCCCCTCAGCTTCGCGTTTCCGCCCGCCTTCATGAAGGAGGCGCGCCTGCGGATCGCGGCGGAATGGACGCATGACGACCTTGCGGCGACCCGCGGCCTTGTGGAAGCGGGCGCCCTCTCGCTCGGCGATCTCATCACCCATCAGCGGGGCGCGCATGAGGCGCCGGGGGCCTATGCGACGGCCTTCAGCGATCCTGCCTGCCTGAAAATGATCCTCGATTGGAGCGACGCATGAAGGACATCCCTAACCTCAAGGAGTTCGACCAGCGCCTGCGCGACGAGGCGGCGGAGGAACCGACGCTCGAGGTGCCCATCGAGGAGCCGACCAAGAAGACGCAGATCATCGCGATCTACGGCAAGGGCGGGATCGGGAAGTCGTTCACGCTGGCGAACCTCAGCCACATGATGGCCGAGCAGGGCAAGCGCGTGCTGCTGATCGGGTGCGATCCGAAGTCGGACACAACGAGCCTGCTTTTCGGCGGCAAGGCCTGCCCCACGATCATCGAGACCTCGACCCAGAAGAAGCTCGCCGGCGAAGAGGTGAAGATCGGCGATGTCTGCTTCAAGCGTGGCGGCGTGTTTGCGATGGAGCTTGGCGGGCCCGAGGTGGGCCGCGGCTGCGGCGGGCGCGGCATCATCCATGGCTTCGAGCTTTTGGAGAAGCTCGGCTTCCACGACTGGGATTTCGACTACGTGCTCCTGGATTTCCTGGGCGACGTGGTCTGCGGCGGCTTCGGCCTACCGATCGCGCGGGACATGGCGCAGAAGGTGATCGTCGTCGGCTCGAACGACCTTCAGTCGCTCTACGTGGCCAACAACGTCTGCTCGGCGGTGCAGTATTTCCGCAAGCTTGGCGGCAACGTTGGCGTCGCAGGCATGGTCATCAACAAGGATGACGGCACCGGCCAGGCCCAGGCCTTTGCCAGGTCGGTCGACATCCCCGTGCTGGCCGCCATCCCGCAAGACGATGACCTGCGCCGCAAGTCTGCGGCCTACGAGATCGTGGGGTCCTCGGCCACCCAGTGGGGCGACCTCTTTGCGGAGCTTGCCGAGAACGTCGCCGGGGCACCCCCGACCCATCCGATGCCGCTCAGTCAGGACGGGCTGCTGGCGCTCTTCGACGGCAAGGATACGGGCGCCGATTTCGTGCTGGTGCCGGCGACCGACGAAGACATGCGCGGCAAGAACGCCGCCCCCCGGGCAAGCCTGGAGGTGGTCTATGACGACGCCTGACGGGCCAGTTGAGATTACCTATGACGAGGCGTCCGAGGCCGAAGTGGATCTTGGCGTTGCCCGCGCGGCCGCAGAGACCGGGCCGGGGGAGGCCCCGGATCAAGTCCGGGGCGCGGACGGCCAGGTGGTGAGCGGCGGCTGCCACGCGCCCGCGGGCGAGATGGAGGCGGCGGCGCGGGCGGCCGGCCAGTCGGATCTGCTCGACCAATATGCGCGCGACTATCCGCAAGGCCCCCACGACAAACCGCAAAGCATGTGCCCGGCCTTTGGATCGCTTCGTGTCGGTCTTCGGATGCGGCGGGTGGCGACGATCCTGTCGGGCTCGGCCTGCTGCGTTTACGGGCTGACCTTTGTCTCCCATTTCTACGGCGCGCGGCGGTCGGTCGGCTACGTGCCGTTCAACTCCGAGACGCTCGTGACCGGCAAGCTCTTCGAGGATATCCGCGAGGCGGTCCACGACATTGCCGACCCTGAGAAGCTCGACGCCGTCGTCGTGACGAACCTCTGCGTGCCGACCGCCTCCGGCGTTCCCCTGCGCCTTCTGCCGAGGGAGATCGACGGGGTGCGGATCGTGGGCATCGACGTGCCGGGCTTTGGCATTCCGACCCATGCCGAGGCCAAGGACGTGCTCGCGGGCGCGATGCTCGATTATGCCCGCGCCGAAGTGGAGGCCGGCCCCGTGCCCGCCCCAGAAGGGGGCCGCGCCGACCGGCCGACCGTGACGTTCCTGGGCGAGATGTTTCCGGCCGATCCGATGATCCTGGGCCAATTGCTGGCGCCGCTCGGCCTTGCCGCCGGGCCCGTGGTGCCGGCGCGCGAGTGGCGCGAGCTTTATGCCGCGCTCGATTGCGGAGCCGTCGCGGCGATCCACCCGTTCTATGCGGCCGCGATGCGGGTCTTCGAGGCGGCAGGCCGGCCGATCGTGCCGTCTGCGCCCGTTGGGTACGATGGCACCGCGGACTGGCTCTCGCGGATCGGCGCGGCCTTCGGGCTACCGGCCGACAGGGTGGCGGCAGCGCAAAACGCGTTCCTCCCGGGCGTCAGGGCCGCGCTCGCCGCCACCCGGATCGACGGGACCGTGACGCTGTCGGGCTATGAGGGCTCGGAACTGCTGGTGGCGCGTCTGTTGATCGAGAGCGGCGCAGAGGTGCCCTATGTCGGCACCGCATGCCCAAATACGCCGATGTCTGCGCCCGACCGAGAGTGGCTCGAGGCGCACGGCTGCACAGTTAAGTACCGCGCGAGCCTTGAGGACGATTGCGCTGCGATGGAGGCGATCAAGCCTGACCTCGCCATCGGCACCACGCCCGTGGTGCAGAAGGCCAAGGAGAAGGGCATTCCCGGCCTCTACTTCACCAACCTCGTCTCGGCCAGGCCGCTGATGGGCCCAGCAGGTGCGGGCTCGCTGGCACAGGTGATCAACGCCGCTATCGGCAACCGCGACCGGATGGCCGATATGAAGGCGTTCTTCGAGGGCGTGGGTGCGGGCGACACGGCGGGCGTCTGGGAAGGCGCGCCGAACCTCCGCCCCGACTTCCGCGCAGCCCACCTCAAGAAGCTCGAAAAGAAGGCCCGCGCCGCTAAGGCCGCGGAGATGATCTGATGCGCGGCGTGTTTCCAAGAGGCGCGCCGAGTGCGCGGAAACGCGTTGCCTCGGCGACTTGCATGCGCATCCCGGTCGAATGGAGCGCCCCATGCTAGTGCAGGACCATGACCGGGCCGGCGGCTATTGGGGGGCCGTCTACGCATTCACCGCGCTGAAGGGCCTGCAGGTTGTCATCGATGGGCCGGTCGGGTGCGAGAACCTGCCCGTCACCTCCGTTCTGCATTATACCGACGGCCTCCCTCCGCACGAACTGCCCATTGTCACGACGGGTCTCGGAGAGGAGGAGCTTGGCCGCGATGGCACCGAAGGCGCCATGAAACGGGCTTGGGGCACGCTCGACCCGGCGCTGCCGGCCGTCGTCGTTACCGGCTCGATCGCTGAGATGATCGGCGGCGGCGTGACGCCCCAGGGCACCAACATCCAGCGCTTCCTGCCCCGCACGATCGATGAGGACCAATGGGAAGCCGCCGACCGGGCCATGACCTGGGGCTTCACCGAGTTTGGCATGACCAAGGGCCGAATGCCTAAGGAGGCAAAGCGCGAGGAGGGCGCCAAGCCCCGCGTCAACATCCTTGGGCCGATGTACGGCACGTTCAATATGCCGTCGGATCTTGCCGAGATCCGCCGCCTCGTCGAGGGCATCGGGGCCGAGGTCAACATGGTCTATCCGCTGGGCGCGCATCTGGCCGAGATGCGCAACCTGGTGAACGCAGACGTCAATATCGTCCTTTACCGCGAGTTTGGGCGCGGCCTCGCCGAGGTTCTCGGCAAACCCTATCTCCAGGCGCCCATCGGGGTCGGGTCGACCACGAAGTTCCTCCAGACCCTGGGGGAGCTTCTGGGGCTTGACCCCGAACCGTTCATCGAGACCGAGAAACACTCCACGATCAAGCCGGTCTGGGATCTCTGGCGCTCGGTCACACAGGATTTTTTCGGCACGGCGAGCTTCGGCATCGTCGCGAACGAGACCTATGCGCGCGGCATCCGCAACTTCCTGGAGGCCGATCTCGGCTTTCCATGCGCCTTTGCCCATGCCCGCGTGGCCGGGCGCAAGCCGGACAACGACCGAGTGCGCGCCGACATCGCCAAGCATCGGCCCATCGTCGTCATGGGCTCGATCAACGAGAAGATGTACCTGGCTGAGTTGAAGGGCGGGCACGGCCCCCAGCCCGCTTTCATCCCCGCGAGCTTCCCCGGCGCCGCGATCCGCCGCGCGACCGGCACGCCGATGATGGGCTACGCCGGCGCAACCTACCTGCTGCAGGAGGTCTGCAACGGCCTTTTCGATGCGCTCTTCCACATTCTGCCCCTCGGCTCGGAGATGGACGCGGCCGAAGCCACGCCCACGCGCCTGCGTCGTGACTTCCCCTGGGATGACGATGCCGCGGCGCTCCTCGACCGGATCGTCGCCGACCATCCCGTTCTGACCCGCATCTCTGCGGCCAAGCAGCTCCGCGACAAGGCCGAGGCCGCGGCCCTCGAGGCCGGGGCCGAGCGGGTTGCACTCGACACCATACGCCAGCTCGCCCCCGCGGGCTTTGACACGTGACACCCTCAGAAGGAGATCCAGAATGGCCGATATCACCGATCATTCGCTGACGCCGACGAAGGCGACGGATGCGCGGGCCTATGCGCCGCGGACCCGGCGCACGCCCGCGGCACCGCGGCGGGAGTTCTACGCCTATTTCGCGATCATCTTCCTGGCGACGCTGCCCCTGGCCTTTGTCACCTGGACGCTGTCGGCCCTGCGCCAGATGCGGCTGCCCGAGAAGGGTCCGCTGGCCAAGGCCTGGAGCCAGGCGCGGATCATCACGCCGATGATCTTTACCGCCTGAGGGCGACCGAGCTTCGGCCTCGCGCCGCACGTGCCGGATCCGCGCGTGCCGGGGCGGGGCCCCACCCCATTCGCCGAACCCTTCGGGGCGGTGGATGTCCGCGGGGCCACCCCGCGAAACCCGGCCGCGGGGCGCGCGGCGCAGTCTGAGTTTCGGAGGAAACACATGGCTGACAGTGACGACCTGTCCTTCACAGGTCTGACGGACGATCAGGCGCAGGAGCTGCATGCCGTTTACATGCAGGGCCTGTGGCTGTTTTCGGCCGTCGCGATCGTCGCCCACCTGGCGACGTTCATCTGGAAACCCTGGTTCTGAGGAGGCGATAGATCATGGCACAGTTCTACAAGATCTGGCTGGTTTTCGACCCTCGCCGCGTGTTCGTGGCCCAGGGCGTTTTCCTGTTCCTCCTGGCCGCGATGATCCACCTCGTTCTGCTCTCAACCGAGCGGTACAACTGGTTCGATGTCGCCCAGGCCAAGTACGGCACGGTCGCCACGGAGTAATCCGCGGTCCGCGCACCCGTTCCGGGCGGCTGGACATCCTGCCGCCCGGAACAACCAAAAGTCACCGACGGCCGGGCCAGGTCGGGGAGCACCCGCGCGCCTCCGGGGAGCCAGCCGCCACAACGGAGTAAGAAGATGGCATTGCTCAGCTTCGAACGAAAATATCGCGTGCCGGGGGGCACGCTCATCGGCGGCGACCTGTTCGATTTCTGGGTCGGCCCTTACTACGTGGGCTTTTTCGGCGTCACCACGTTCTTCTTTGCCGCGCTCGGCACGATCCTGATCTTCTGGTCGACCGCCGTTGATGGGGTCTGGAACCCCTGGCTCATCTCTATCGAACCGCCAGCGCTCGAATACGGCCTGGGCGCCGCGCCCCTTATGGAAGGCGGCATCTGGCAGCTTGTCACGATTTGCGCCCACGGCGCCTTCATCTCGTGGCTGCTCCGAGAGGTCGAGATCTGCCGCAAGCTCGGCATGGGCTATCACGTGCCCTTCGCCTTCGGGGTTGCGATCTTCGCCTATACCACGCTGGTGGTCATCCGCCCGGTTCTGATGGGCGCCTGGGGGCACGGGTTCCCCTACGGCATCTGGACCCATCTCGATTGGGTGAACAATGTCGGCTACCAGTACGGCAACTTCCACTACAACCCCGCGCATATGCTGGCGGTGACCCTTTTCTTCACCACCACGCTCGCGCTTGCCCTCCATGGCGGGCTCATCCTCTCGGCGGTCAATCCCAAGAAGGACACCGAGATGAAGACCCCGGACCACGAGGACACCTACTTCCGCGACTTCATCGGCTACTCGGTCGGCACGCTGGGCATCCATCGCCTGGGCCTGCTGCTGGCGCTGAATGCCGGCTTCTGGAGCGCGGTCTGCATCGTGATCTCGGGCACGGTTTGGTTCGACCAGTGGATCGCCTGGTGGGATTGGTACGTGTTCCTCCCCTGGTGGGGCGACATCGCAGGAGGCGTTAATGGCTGAGTATCAGAACATCTTCACCCAGGTGCAGGTGCGGGGTGAGCCAGAGTTCGGCATGGCCGGCGACGGCGACTTCGACATCGACGAGCGCGTGGGCAAGCCGGGATACTCCAACGTTCTGGGGTGGCTCGGCAACGCTCAGGTCGGGCCGATCTATCTGGGGGCGTTCGGCGTCGTGTCGATCGCGAGCGGCCTGATCTGGTTCGTAATCTGCGGCCTCTCGTTCTGGGATCAGGCGGGCTATAACCCGGCCGTCTTCCTGCGGGATCTGTTCTACTTCTCGCTCGAGCCGCCCGGGCCCGAATACGGCCTCTCGATCCCGCCCTTGGGCGAAGGGCTCGGCTGGATCGTGGCGTCGTTCTTCCTGCTCGTCTCGGTGATGAGCTGGTGGATCCGCTCCTATCTGCTCGCCGAGCAGCTGGGGATGGGCAAGCATATCTGCTGGGCGTTTCTGTCGGCCATCTGGCTGTTCCTGGTGCTGGGCCTCATCCGCCCGATCCTGATGGGCAGCTGGTCGGAGGCGGTGCCCTACGGCATCTTCCCCCATCTCGATTGGACGAACAATTTCTCGCTGATGTACGGGAACCTGTTCTACAATCCCTTCCACGCCCTCTCGATCGTGTTCCTCTACGGCTCGACGCTCCTGTTTGCCATGCATGGGGCGACGATCCTCGCTGTCTCCCGCTTCGGCGGCGATCGCGAGATCGACCAGATCCAGGATCGCGGCACGGCTTCGGAGCGGGCGGCCCTGTTCTGGCGCTGGACCATGGGCTTCAACGCCACGATGGAGGGCATTCATCGCTGAGCCTGGTGGTTTGCCGTCCTCTGCACGCTTACGGGCGGCATCGGCATCCTGCTCACCGGCACGGTCGTGGACAACTGGCGCGTCTGGGCCGAGATCCACAACTACGCGCCCATCTACTGAGGAGAGACGCACATGGCTGAGCAACGCCCCATCTTTGGCGAGCGCAAGGACCCGAGCCTGTTCCAGGAAGGTGCCCAGCTCATGGGCAAGGGGATGCTGATCGGCGCGGCGATCGCATTCATCCCTGTCGTCTTCATCTGGGTCTGGGTGGCGATCGGCGCGCTGTTGCCGCCTGAAAGCAAGGAGGCGCCGGATCCCTCGTTCGGCGCCATCGAGGCCCCGGCCGGGTCGGCCATCGCCGAGATCGCCCGGGCCTGACGCACCGAACCCCAGGCCGGCCGTCGCCCCCTGAGCGGCGGCCGGTCCGGAACCCGGCCGCGACCCAGCCATCGGGCGCTGCCGACAGCCAGTTCGGGCCGCCACCCTTGGCCCGGGCGCGGGGGTAAACCCCCGGTTCCCTTCCTGTTGGCTACAGGACCCAGGCACTGCGCGCTCCCTCGGGCGCGTGGTGCCGCCTCAGACTTTCCGGGAGGATCGTTCCATGTCTGCCGATATCCCTGCCGACCGCCCCCTCACCCCAACGCTCGACCGGGTCGCAGGACCTGCCGACCTGAAGGCGCTGACCGACCGCGATCTGGGCCGATTAGCGGGCGAGTTGCGGGCCGAGACGATTTCGGCGGTATCGGAAACCGGCGGACATCTCGGCTCCTCCCTCGGCGTGGTGGAACTGACCGTTGCCATTCACGCAGTCTTTGACACGCCCAAGGACAAGCTTGTCTGGGATGTCGGCCACCAATGCTATCCCCACAAGATCCTGACGGGCCGCCGCGGGCGGATCCGGACCCTGCGCAAGGAGGGAGGGCTGTCCGGCTTCACCAAGCGGTCCGAGAGCGAGTTCGATCCGTTCGGGGCGGCCCATTCCTCGACCTCGATCTCGGCCGCCCTCGGCTTCACCGTTGCGTGCGATATGGGCCAGCCGACGGGCGACGCCGTGGCGGTGATCGGCGACGGCTCGATTTCGGCCGGCATGGCCTACGAGGCGCTGAACAATGCCGGGCATGAGGGCCGGCGCCTGTTCGTGATCCTCAATGACAACGAGATGTCGATCGCGCCGCCGACGGGTGCCATGTCGCGCTATCTGTCGGGGCTTTACGCCTCGCCGCTCGCGCAGATGGCCGAGGGGTTCGAGGCCGCGCTGCCGGGGCCGTTCCGCGACGGGGCGCGCCGGGCGCGCCAGCTCGTGACGGGGGCTGCAAGCGCCGCCGGCACGCTCTTCGAAGAGCTGGGCTTTTCCTATATCGGCCCTGTCGACGGCCACGACATGGAGAGCCTGCTGACGGTTCTGCGGGCGGCCAAGGCGCGTGCGACCGGCCCCGTCCTGATCCACGCGCTGACGGTCAAGGGCAAGGGCTATGCCCCGGCCGAGACATCGGCCGACAAGTATCACGGGGTGGCCAAATTCGATGTTGCCACCGGAACGCAACAGAAGAAGTCGGGCAACGCACCAGCCTACACCAAAGTGTTTGGTCAGACGCTGACGCAGCTCGCCGCGGAGGACCCGTCCATCGTGGCCGTGACCGCTGCGATGCCGTCGGGGACCGGGGTGAACCTGGTGGCCGAGCGCTTTCCGGCCCGGGTGTTCGACGTCGGCATTGCCGAGCAGCATGGCGTGACCTTTGCCGCCGGGATGGCCGCGGGTGGGCTGCGGCCGTTCTGCGCCATCTACTCCACCTTCCTGCAGCGCGGCTACGACCAGGTCGTGCACGATGTGGCGCTTCAGCGCCTGCCCGTGCGTTTCGCGATCGACCGGGCCGGCCTCGTGGGCGCCGATGGCGCGACCCATGCCGGGGCCTTTGACGTGGCCTATCTGTCGAACCTGCCGGGCTTTGTTGTGATGGCCGCGGCCGACGAGGCCGAGCTTGTGCATATGACCACAACAGCTGCGGCCCATGACGAAGGCCCGATTGCCTTCCGCTATCCGCGTGGAGAGGGCGTGGGCGTTGTGATGCCCGAGCGGGGCGAGGTGCTCGAGATCGGGCGCGGACGTATTGTTGCCGAGGGCGACAGCGTCGCGTTTCTGTCGTTCGGAGCGCATCTGGCCGAGGTTCGGGCTGCGGCCGAGGATCTCGCGGCGCGCGGCATCACCGCGACTATCGCCGATGCCCGGTTCGCCAAACCGCTCGACACCGATCTGATCGCGCAGCTGGCGCGTCACCATGGCGCGCTTATCACGGTCGAGCAGGGCGCCAGGGGCGGATTCGGGGCGCAGGTCCTGCATCACCTTGCCGAAATGGGTCTGTTGGATCGCGGCCTGGCCGTACGCACGATGACCTTGCCCGACCGATTCATCGACCAGGCCAGCCCAGCGGCGATGTATGGCGATGCCGGATTGACGGCCTCCGACATCGCCACGACGGCGCTGCGCGCGCTTGGGATCGAGGCCCCCGCCTTCGGTCAGCAGCGCGCCTGACCGGCCGGGGCCAAAAGTCTTGGTTCAAGACTTTTGCAAGTTCCTTGTTCCAAGGAACTTGGACCCGCCCTAACGCAGCGCGTCGGACGTTTCCTTGAGCAAGGCCGCCGATGCGGCGAGTGCGTCGCGCTCCCCCGCATCGATTGTCGGTGTCAGGTCAGCCAGAAGGCCGCCGCGCCCGATCAGACGTGGCACCGAGAACGCCGCTTGTGGCCAGTCCCTAGCCTCCGGCTGCGCAGAGACAGACAGGACGGTCCGCTCGTCCCGCGCGATCGCGGCGACGATCCGGGCGAGGCCGCCGCCGATGCCATACCCGGTTGCGCCCTTGCCGGCGATGATCTTGTAGGCGGCCCGACGCACGCCCTCATCGATCTCGGCGCGTACCGCTTCGGTGACGGGCCGGCCCACCTTGGCTGCAAAGTCGGCCAGGGGCATGGTGCCGACCCGCGCACCCGACCAGGCCAGAACCTCGCTGTCGCCGTGCTCCCCCAGCACGTAGGCGTGGAGCGACAGCGGAGAAACCTCCAGATGTGCGGCGAGAAGGGCGCGAAACCGGGCCGTGTCGAGGATCGTGCCCGACCCGATCACCCGCGCCCGGGCCAGCCCGGACAGGCGCAGCGCCACATCCGTCATGATGTCGACCGGGTTCGTCGCGACGACAAGGATCGGATTGGAAACGACCCCTAGAACATTGCCGATGACGGCCTCGAACACGGCTGCATTTCGGCCAAGCAGGTCCAGCCGGCTTTCGCCCGGTTCCTGCGCGACGCCAGCGGCGAGGATAATCACGTCGGCGCCTTCCAGGGTCTGGTAATCGCCCGCCCGTACCGAGACGTTTCCGGCAAACGGCATTGCGTGGAGAATATCGGCGGCCTGCGCCTCGGCCAGTGCGCTGTTCTTGTCGACCAGAACGACCTCGCGCGCCGCGCCCGTCATCCCGATCGCATATCCTGCGGTGGCGCCCACGAGCCCCGCGCCCACAATTCCGACCTTCATTGAATCGCCCCCGCTGACATTTGCTCAAGCCTGCGTGCTTCACGTGTCATCTGGATTAAGCGTGACAGGCCCGTGTGCGCCGCCACTGCTAGTGGATTGGCGGGCCGCTTTCGCAGGCCCCGATAGAATCGAAGGAAACACCATGACACGTTTGCTCGCAACGCTCGCCCTTGCCATCGGCCTGTCCGCCACAACGCCAGCTTTGGCCGGCAATCAGCTCGCTGTGGCCATCGGCGGCTACGATCCCGTCTCGTATCACCAGGATGGGCCCGTCGAAGGGGAGGCGCGCTTCAACCACTTCTGGAACGGCGCCATCTGGTACTTCGCTTCCGAGGAAAACCGCAACGCCTTTGCCGACGGGCCCGAGGCCTTTGCCCCGGCCTATGACGGCTATTGCTCGTGGGCGGCGAGCCAGGGCTACAAGGCGCCGGGCGATCCCAACGTTTTTGAGGTGGTCGACGGCACGCTCTACCTGCAGGTCCATCCCCGCGCGCAGGACCTGTGGCTCGAAGACGTGCCCGCCCACATCGTTGCCGGTGACGAGAACTGGCCGCGCATTCACCCGTTCTGAGTTGTGTACTGGGGTCGCTCTGGCCGGGCGGCCCCGGCTACACCGTCATCAGCGTGCCGAAGATCCGGTCTTTGTGTTCCTGTAGATAGATCCGCAGCCACGGCGTGAACCGCGTGGGCCGCCGCGCCACCTCGGCCGTCAGATCGTAGAACCCGACCCATTCGACCTGTGCGACTTCATCGGGGTTGGGTGCCACCCGCATCTTGCGCTCGGTCATCGCAGTAAAGATCTCGACAACCTCGTGCTCGATCAGGCCGTTGCCGACCTCGGCGCGGTATTCGACCGTGTCGCGGTGGGCAGGGTAGACGCCTTCGACGCCAAGCTCTTCGCGCAAGCGGCGCACCGCGCAGGCGGCGGCGGGCTCGTCCCAATGCGGATGGGTGCAGCACGTGTTTGCCCAAAGACCCGGCGTGTGATATTTGCTAAGCGCGCGGCGCTGCAGGAGCACATTCTCCCCGTCCAACAGAAAGACAGAGACGGCCTTGTGTTTGAGCCCCCGCTTATGGACCTCGAGCTTTTCAACGGGGCGGAGATCCCCGTTCACCCAGGCCGGAATAAGCGTTTCCGTCATCTGTGCCTTTCAGCGCGTTCAGGTCGACACCGCGGGAACAATCCCCGTAAGGTGCGCGAGGTTCTTCAGCCCGATCTTGAGGTGCGCGAGGGGGCGTGCCTTGACCAGCTTCTTGTTCATGTAAGCTTCGAAGGTCAGGCGTTGCACGTCGACATCGTGACACAGCGACACAAAGCGCTCTCGGCGCTCATCAGAGCGGTAGTAGGCGTCCTGCATGGCGCCGAGGATCTTGAAGACGTTTTTATGCTCGCGCATGAAGAGCTTGCGGGCCAGGGTGAGGTCCTTCGCCCGTCCTGAGGCCAGAGCCGCCTGGGTCGCGGTTGCGGCAACGCGCCCCCCCACCATCGCGTAGTAAATCCCTTCTCCCGACGACGGCGCCACGACCCCGGCCGCATCGCCGGCCAGCACCACGTCGCGGCCGTTGTCCCAGCGATCGAGCGGCTTGAGGGGGATCGGCGCGCCCTCGCGGCGGATCGTACGGCAATGGTCGAGCCCCGCCGCCACGCGCAGATCGGCCGTGGCCTGCTTCAGATCCACATCCTTGACCATCGAGCCCATGCCGACGCTGGCCGAGGCCCCGTGCGGGAACACCCAGCCATAGAAGTCGGGGCTAATCTTGCCGTCATAGACGACGTCGCAGCGGGTGGCCTGATAGGCGCCGTTCACGCACTCGGGCGCCGCGCCGTCGGGGTCGATGATCTCATGATAGGCGATCACATAGGGGATGCGGTCACCGTCCTTTACCTCGGTGCGGGCGACATTGGAGCGGGCGCCATCGGCCCCGATGATGAACGCGGTTTCGAGGCGCTGTTCCTCGCCTGTGGCCTTGTCGCGATAAATCACCGCCGGACGGGCGCCGTCGCGGTCGATCCCGCGATAGGTGCCGGTGTAGCGGTCGGCACCGGCCTCTTCGGCCCGGGTGCGCAGGAACTCGTCGAAATGCTCGCGATCGACCATCCCCACGAAGCCGTTCTCGATGGGAATGTCGACCGAGCGATGGGTGGGCGAGATCATCCGAGCGGTGTCGATCTTGGCGACGAGCTGGCTTTCGGGGATGTCGAAATCGGCGATCAGGCGGGGCGGGATGGCGCCGCCGCAGGGTTTGATCCGGCCGGCCCGGTCGATGAGCGCGACCCGGACACCTGCGCGGGCCAGGTCTTCGGCAGCTGTAGCACCCGAGGGCCCGCCTCCCACGACGACGACATCATAGATCATAGTCACTCTCCCGGTTGGATGGCGGCCACAGGGCTGGGCCGGTCGAGCAGACGCGCGGCCACCGCCGCCGCCGCGAGAAAGAGGATCGCCTCGACGGTGAAGACGAAGGCATAGGCGCCCTCGAGCGGCAGAGCGAGGCGCGCGGCGTCGAGGATGCCGGTGGCGATCAGCCCTGCGAGACCGGCCGCCACAGCCTGCGCTGCTCCAAAGACGCCCATGCGGGTGCCGGTCGCGCCCTGGCGGGCGGCGGCGAGGCGCATCATCGAGCCGATGGCGCCAACTACGAACAAGCCGTTGCCGAGCCCGAGCGTCACGGTGGCCGGCAGCAGCGGGGCGCCGGCCCCAAGCGCCACGAGGCCCGCCGCTGAAATCACGCATCCGATGACAGCCCAGGCCCGGAGAGTGCCGATGCGGAAGCTCGACAGAAGGCCCGCGCCCAACATGCCCAAGAGGGCGGCTCCATCTTTGCCGCCGGACAGTTTGGTGGAGTCCTGCGGGTCGAGGCCGTGGACGTGTCCGGCAAAGGGCTCGAACACGAGCTCTGACAGATAGAACGCAAGGATCGACAGGAACACGAAGCCGGTGAAGGCCCGTGCCGCGGGGTCGGCCCACGTCGCGCGGAGCGCTGCGCGAAGGTCGGGCTCGTCCGGCGCGGGCACTGCGCCCAGCCGACGCTCGACCCCTGCCGTTGCAACCCAGGCCAGCATCAGCCCGATGGCGGCCACGCACGGCACGACGACCAACAGCCTGTCCACGGAATAGGGCTCGAGTGCGATTCCGGTGCCAATGGAGCCGGCAATCGCCCCGGCGATCAGCAGGAGCCAGGCAAGCGTCGCCGCGGCACCGCGGCGCGCATCGGGTGCCGCGGTCGCGAGAAGGGCGAGAAACGATGTGCCGGCCGCGCCGATCCCGAGGCCAAGGCCGATATAGGCGAGCATCCAGACGGCCAGGGCGGCGGGAACCGAGACCTCGGCGAGCCGGACGCCATAGGCGATCGCCACCAGCGACAGGCCGACAACGGCGATCCCACCGATTACAAAAGGTGTTCGGCCACCTTTTGCGTCCGACCGGTGGCCCCACACGGGCCGCGTGAGTTGCACGCCGTAGTGCAACGCGACGAGCAGCCCGGGCAACAGAGCGGGCAGGGCCAGCTCCACCGTCATCAGCCGGTTGAAGAGGTTTACGGGCAAGGCAGACATCGCCCCGATAGCCGCATTCGCTAGGCAGAGCCGTGCCAATCCTGCCCAACCCAGGGTCATGATGCGAGCCCCCGAAGCGCGAAGGCCGCGACCATCATGCCGGAGACGTAGAGCCCGACGCCGGGGCCGTTATACCAGGGTGCGCGGCCCTTCGGATCGGTCAGCATCACGCGCATCGCCCAGGTCTGTCCGGCGAGCGCCACGAGAATCGCGGCCGCATGCCATTCACGCCCCCATGCCGCCAGCAGCGCCACGACCGCGATCTGCGGCACGGCCATCACCCAACAGGCCACGCGGGCGGCACGCTCGGGCCCCAGGGTCACGGGGAGCGAGTTGACGCCGGTTTGCCGGTCGCCCTCCAGCGCCTTGAAGTCGTTCAGCGTCATGATCCCGTGGGCGCCGAGACCGTAGAGCACGGCAACCGTCACGGTCTCCCAGCGCGGGGCACCAGCCGAGACCACAGCGGCCCCGGTGAGCCAGGGAAGCGTCTCATAGGACAGGCCGACAAGCCCCGGCCCCCAGACGCCCGAGCGCTTGAGGCGCACCGGTTCGGCCGAGTAGGCCCAGGCGGCCAGCACGCCGGCCACGGTCGCGGCAAAGCCCCAGGGCCCAAGCAGGGCACCGACCGCGAGCGAGAGCGCCGACATGGCCAGCGCGATCCAGAGCCCCCAACGGCCCGGGATCCGGCCCGACGGAATCGGTCGATCGGGCTCGTTGATCGCGTCCACATGCCGGTCGCACCAATCGTTTGCCGCCTGACTCATGCCGCAGACGATGGGCCCGGCCAGCACCATGCCGAGCAGAACGAGGCCCCAGGACGCGGCAAAACTGCCGCCCGCCGACACGGCGCCGCAAAGATAGGCCCACATTGGTGGGAACCATGTCACAGGCTTGATCAACGTGAGAGCCGCGCGGGGCTCGGGCCATCGGCGAAGTGTGGCGACCGCGCCAGAGTGTAAACTTGAGCTGACAGTCATGATGTCAGAAAATAGCACAGAGCACCCCCGATCAAGCAAAAAGAAACAGGGGTGCGGCGCAAAGTGTCAGATTTTTCTGACAGACGATTCACGGGGCGGTGCCGTGCTGTTTCCGTGGGCTTAACCCTAACCGTGAAAAACTGTCCAAAAGACCAGTGGACTTGCCCACACTAGGCATTGAGCCTGTTGTGTATGACCATGGTTTCAGTATTGCGCCTTCCCAGCCCATTTGCCCGGCTGCAGACTCTCGCAGACCTTCTGGCCCTCGCCCGTGCGGCGGAGCCCAAAGTCTGGGCGCGGGTTGCAGCGCGTATCCCCGGCCTTCCAGCGCCCGAGGCGCTGCGCCCCGCGCTGGCGAGCGGGCGGATCGACGGTGCGGCGGCCGAGATTCTGCCCGCACTCGAGCTGGCCGCCACGCTGCCCGGGGAAGACACCGAAGGCTTCGTGGCCGCCACTGCGCTTCTGATCGCCGACCGGCTGCGGTTTGGCGCGGGGCAGGACGATCTGTTCTGGCATATCGACGCCCATGGCGCGCAGTACCGCACCTTGCCGGATCGGGTGCGCGGGGCCTTGCTGAGGGGGATCGCGGGGCTCTCCGCCCAGGGGCGCGTCCGGCTCGAGGAGCCGCCAGCTGGTGCCGACCTCGTCACGCATTCGACGGCCGACGTGCTGGGCCGCCTGTCGGCGCTTGCGCGCGCCGCACCGACCGAGATCCGGGCTGCGATGTCCCGTGCCGATATGCGGCGCGCACCGGAGGCGCACGCTGTGGCGCTCGACGCCCTGCTGGAACAGGCGCACCCGGTCTTGCCGCGGGGGCCCTCGCGGTGGCATCCGGGCGAGGTCGTCGATCTGACGAGCCTCTTCCCACCCGCGCGTGGCTTTGCCGAGGCGACGGCGCTTCTGCTCATTGAGGCGATCACCCTGGCCGCCGACCCCGATGTCGCGCGTCTGGCGGCCGAGCGGGCCGACGGTTTGTCCTGGCGCTGGATGCAGTTTGATCGCGCCTACACCGCCCTGCCGGGGGCGGCCGGCGACGCGGTGATCGGGGGCTTTCGGCACCTTTGGGAAACCCAGCCGGGATGGGACCCCTATTCCAGCCTAGCGCCGTCCGATGTGGTCGAGTCCGGGATTGCCATCCCCCTGCCGGCGGCCTAAGCCGCGCGACGTGCTTCGCCCGCAACAGCTTTGAGCCTTGCGACATGACCGACCCTGCCGATCCCGGTTCGCCCGGCGGCTCTCGACCGGGCCCGCCCAAGCGGCCGCAGAAGGTGTTCACGCTGGTCGTGCAGGTCGGCCGGGCGCCGGACGACGGCCTGCCGGAGGATGCGACCGGTGCGGGCCTATTGTGCTACTCGGCCGGGGTCGACGAAGCCGAGGCGGTGCGTGAGACGGTGGCGCTTCTCCGCCAGGCCGGGATGGCGCCGCTCGATGTGACGGGCTACGGCACTCTGGCCGAGCGCTTGGCCGATGGCGACGAGATCGCCCCCGAAGAGCAGCGCCTGATGGAGCGTGCGCTCGCCGACAATGCCGTTGTCGTCGCCCAGGTCACCGCGTTTTACGCCAACGACGACGAAGACGATCCCGATGATGCGGTCGGCGAGGGGCGGGGAAACCGCGCGCGTTAGCTGCCCTTGGCGACATCTGAACCCCTCGGCGACGTCTGAGTAGTGTCCGTTCGTGACGCAACGGGTTGTTGGGGCTGGCGCGTTAGGGGACCAGGGCAGGCACCGCAAGATCGCTTTGGTGCCCGCTCGCTGCCCAAATGATGCCCGGATCGCGCGCGACCAGTGGGCCATGGTTAACGCGCCCCGCTTGCCCGGGGCCCGAAATTTCGAGGGCCGACCCATGGCCATCCCCTTTCGCCTTCTCCGTGTCGCCTTGCCGATCTGCATCGCGGGAGCGGGGGCCCTCGGCCTGCGCTACGGACCGCCGCCTGAGGACCTTGCACATCTCGAGCAGATGGAGTCTCAAGGCCTGACGGCGGCCGTCGCGTTCTACGCGATCCTCCACAGCGCCATGCAGGGCAAGGCGGAACAGTCCACTTTCCGCAGTTCATGGAGTGGCATGTCCGACGGGCTCGCCGCGCTGCAGCAGCGCCAGTCGGGCCGTGGCGGCGGCCTGTTCGCCGAGATCGAGCGCGAGCTGAAAGGGACGCATGTCGGCGGCTCGATCCGCCGCGCGGCACCCACCGCCCAACGCAAGACTATTCGCGTCGGAGAGTGACAAGATCCCCAATTGATGCAAATTTGCAACAACTGCGGCCGATCTGCGCGGCTGCCCCGCGACCGCCCGGATATCGCCATGGTCGCCGGGAAACTGGGCATGTCTTTGTCATGCCTGGAATGGACCCATGCTGCGCGCAGTCCGAATGTTCGTCATAGTCCTGTGTTTGTCGCTCTCGCTGGCCTTCCTTGGGCAGTGGGACAACGGGACGTCGCGACAAACGGCGTGGCAGCAAGGCCCGACACTGAGGCATGGCGGTGTCTCGACCGCCGGACACCCGATCAACGAGATGAGCCTCGCCCTTTATGAGAGCGTGCGCGATGGCCTGCGAGACTTCACCAGCGGCGGGTCCTCGATGTCCAACGGTCTTTCGGCCCTGCGCAGTCGCCAGTCTTCGGGCGGCGGTATCGGCGCCATTGGCACGGCCATTCAAGGCGGCGGCAACGCGTTCGCCGCCACCCTTGGCAGCGGCGCGTCGGGTCACAAGACCGTTCGCATCCGACGCTAATCCCCACGCCTGCTTGCCGGTCGCTCCGCGGTGTTGTTCACTCAAACGATTGAGTGCGGCTCGGCATGGGTCGGTGCGTGCGGACCCCACTTTCTGAGGGACCGCTGAACACGCGCCGAGGACCACCGATTGTCGCATACGGGGCATAGGGCAGGGGCGATCCGGGATGGCGACGGCACGGCAACGGATCTGGGGCTGGTTCTTCTTTGACTGGGCCAGCCAGCCCTACAACACCCTGCTGCTGACCTTCATTTTTGGTCCTTACATCAATGATCTGCTTGGAGACGGATCAGCCGCGCAGGCCGCCTGGGGCTATGGTATCGGAACTGCCGGACTCCTGATCGCGGTGTCCGCCCCGTTTCTGGGCGCCATGGCCGACAAGGGCGGCGGCCGAATTGGCTGGATCTGGGCGTTTTCGGTGCTCTACGTGGTGGGCTCGGCGGGCCTGTGGCTTGCCGCCCCTGGCGACTTCAATCTGACGCTCATCCTTGCGCTCTTTGCCCTTGGCCTGATCGGGATGGAGTTCGCTACGATCTTTACCAACGCGATGTTGCCGTCCCTCGGCCCCGCCCATGAGATCGGCCGCATTTCCGGGAGTGGCTGGGCCTTCGGCTATCTCGGAGGGTTGATTGCGCTCGTCGTGATGCTTCTCTTCTTTGCCGAGAGTGAGGCCGGCACAACGCTTTTGGGAATCCCGCCGCTTTTTGGGCTCGACCCTGAGGCGCGCGAGGGCACCCGTTTGGTCGGGCCTTTCACCGCGGTCTGGTATGCGGTGTTCATGGTGCCGTTTTTCCTTTGGGTGCGCGAACCCGTTCGGGCAAACGCGCTCCCGATGCGCGCGGCGGCGGCAGCGGCCTGGCCGGAATTGAAGGCGACGCTTGCATCGTTGCCGCAACGGCCGTCGCTGTTTTCGTTTCTCGGCGCGTCCATGTTCTACCGCGACGCGCTCAACGGCTTCTATGTGTTTGGCGGCCTCTACGCGGCCGGGGTTCTGGGCTGGTCCGTCATCGATGTGGGGATCTTTGGCATTCTCGCCGTGATCACCGCGGCTCTCTTTGCCTGGATCGGCGGGCATGCCGACAGCCACTTTGGCCCCAAACCCGTGATCGTCACCTGCGTGCTGATCCTCACGGCGCTGGCCATCACCGTGGTCTTCGTGTCGCGGGAGAGCGTGTTGGGCATGCCGGTGGCGCCCGACTCGAACCTGCCCGACATCGCGTTCTACATCCTCGGCGCGGGGATCGGGGCGGCGGGCGGCGCGCTGCAATCGGCGTCGCGCTCGATGATGGTGCGTCAGTCGCCGGCCGATCAGATGACGGAGGCATTCGGTCTCTATGCGCTTGCCGGCAAGGCAACCTCGTTTCTCGCGCCGCTCGCCATCGGCGTGGCCACCGACATCACGGGCAGCCAACAGGCGGGCATTACGCCGCTCATCGCACTCTTCCTTCTTGGCCTCGTCTTGCTAGTCTGGACAAAACCAAACGGAGCAGTGAACGAATGGCATCCTTCGCCCGCGTCTCGGCCTGTATCCTAGGCCTTGCCCTCGCCCTCTCGCCATTAGCAGCGCCCGCCCAGACCAAGGCCAACCAGCTCTTCGGCGCCAAGCGCGACAGCTCCGAGCAGGTGCCGGAAGCCATCGGATCCTATGCCAAGGGCTGCGGCGCGGGATTTGCCCAACTCGCCGAGTCCGGCCCGACCTGGCAGGCCATGCGCCTCAGTCGGAACCGAAACTGGGGGCATCCGATCGTGATCGACTACATCAAGGACGTGTCGCGCTTTGCTGCGACGCAACCGGGATGGCGTGGCCTCTATGTCGGCGACATCTCTCAGCCGCGCGGCGGGCCGATGACGTCGGGCCACCAGAGCCATCAGATCGGCTTGGATGTCGACATCTGGATGAAGCGTGCCGACAGGCTGAACCTGTCGCGCTCCGCCCGCGAAAACCTGTCGTCCGACAATGTGCGCTCGGCCGACCAGCGCTCGGTCAACGGCAACTGGACGCAGGCACATTACGAGATCATGAAGTTCGCGGCGTCCGACCCCAGGGTTGACCGGATCTTTGTCACGCCGCCTGTCAAGGTCGAGATGTGCAAGACCGCTCGGCGGTCCGACACGGCGTGGCTGCAGAAGATCCGGCCGATCTATGGCCACAACTACCATTTTCACGTGCGGCTGAAATGCCCCCGCGGGTCGCGCAACTGCGTGACGCAGACGCCGACCGTCAAGTCGCTCTCCAACGGCGGCAATGGCTGCGACAGCACGCTTGAATGGTGGGTGACAGACTACCTGAACCCGCCGAAAACCACGCAGAAGCCCAGCCAGCCCGCCCCGCGCAAACGTAACGCGCGCGACTACACGATGGCCGACCTGCCCCGGCAATGCGCGGCGGTCCTCGCCTCGCGGTAACGGCCGGCGGCGCGGCGGCGGGGATCTTTGGGGCCCTTGCGGCCGTCTACGTCGCGGTCGCGCGCGCCGTTCCACCCGACGCCGTTTCCGCCGTTGCGCTTCCAGGCGTCGGTCGGGCGATCCACGGCTGGTCGGGGATCGATGTATCCCAAGACGGGTCGCAATTCTGGGCGGTGACGGATTTCGGCGCGGCCACATCGGGCCGCCTTTTGCGCGATGGCGCAGGCCGCCTGGTCGGCGTTGAGGCCCCGTCGCCAGTGCCGCTTGACGGCCCCAATGGCGAGATTCTCCACGCTGGCCAATACGATATCGAGGGGATCGACATGCGCCCGTCCGACGGCACCGCGCACGTTGTCTTCGAGATGTGGAACCGCCTGAGAATGTTTCCCCCGGGGTCGCGCACGGGGCAGTGGCGCCCCGACATCCCGAAAGGAGCGGTTCGGCGCGCCAATGCGGGGCTCGAGGCCGTGGCGTCCGACCGGTTCGGCCGGATCTACGCGATCCCCGAGCGTCCGCCGCGCGGCGCAGCCGACATGCCCGTCTTGCGCTTCACGCGGCGCGCATGGATGACGGTGCACGATTGGCAGGTCGCGTTCTATCTGGAGCGTGAGCGGCCCTGGCGCGTCACGGGCGCGGACTTTGGGCCGGACGGGGCGCTCTACGTGCTGGAGCGTCGGTTTCTCGGCCCGGTCTTTGCCAGCCGCATCCGCCGGGTGGCCGATGCGGCCGCCGTGCCGCGCGGCACGCATGTTCCGGGCACGGTTGTCTACGAGAGCCCGTTTGGCCGCCACGGCAACCTCGAAGGGCTCGCCATTTGGGTCGATCCGGAAGGTCGGGTGCGGGCCGTTATGGTTTCGGACGACAATGGAAACGCCTGGCAGCGGGCCGAGATGGTCGAGGTTCCGCTCCCCCTTGCGCAACCGGACCAACCGGAGTAACGACGCGCCCTTGCTTCGGGCCGCTCGGTCCGGAGCGCCACAAGTCTCCGCCACCTTGTAAAAAACGGACACCGACAGATGATCCAATCGCCGCCCCTCGCCCGGCTTTTGCCCGGGATTGCCGCCATGGCCGCCACCGTTGTGGCCTCCAACATTCTCGTTCAGTTCCTGCTTGGCGACTGGCTGACCTGGGGCGCGCTGACCTATCCGATCGCATTTCTGGTGACCGACCTGATGAACCGTGCCTATGGCCCGAAAGCCGCCCGTCGCGTGGTTGCCGCCGGCTTTGCCACGGGCATTGCGTGCTCGCTCGTCGCTGCTGCGTTCGACGCCACGACGATCAGGATCGCGGTTGGCTCGGGCATTGCGTTCCTTGCCGCACAGCTCATCGATGTCAGTATCTTTGACCGGCTGCGCCGCGGTGCGTGGTGGCGCGCGCCCCTTGCCTCGACACTCGTGGGCTCGACCCTCGATACGGCGTTGTTCTTCTCGATCGCCTTTGCGGCCGGGTTGAACGGGCTTGAACCCGCGGCCGCGCCAACCTGGGCGCAGGATGGCGTGCCACTTCTCGGATGGGGCCCGGTTCTGCCGCTCTGGGTATCGCTCGCGATCGCCGACTGGGGCGTCAAGCTGGCGCTGGCGCTTGTGGCTCTTGTGCCGTTCCGGCTGATCGCTGCGCGCCTTGTCGCGTCCGCGCCCATCGAAAATCATTGACACACGGAGTCGCGCCCCCCACCTTCGGCTCAGGTTTCAACAACTGAAAGGAGGTGATCCAGTGTCGAGAGTCATGCTGGAGCGAGGTGTCGGGACAACGCGGGAGGCGCGCCGCTAGGGCAGCCCTTGGTGGCAGACGCCACCCGCGCGGGACGGCCATAGGCGATGCCCTGACCGACCCCACCTCCAATATACTCGGAAGGGCCGCCCCACATGGGGTGGCCCTTTTCCGTTTTCTGATGGTTCGGCGTGGACTCCCCAGTCCGCCGACCCCGTGCTACACCCGCTCGACCACTCGCTCGCCCATCCTGCTTCCGACGCTCTAGAATGCTGCGCATCACCGACCACATCACACTTGAGGACTGGGAACTGACCGAGCAATTCGTGCGCGCATCGGGGCCCGGGGGCCAGAACGTCAACAAAGTGTCGACGGCGGTGGAACTGAGGTTCGAAGCCGCGCGCTCGCCAAACCTGCCGGCGCCGGTGAAGTCGCGTTTGCGCCGTCTGGCCGGGCGTCGTTGGACGTCGGACGGAGCGATCGTGCTCAAGGTCGACACAACCCGCAGCCAGGCCCGCAACCGTGAGATCGCGCGCGAGCGGCTGGCCGAACTGGTGGCCAGTGCCGCGGAACGCCCGAAGCGCCGGATCGCCACCAAACCGACGCTGGCGTCCAAGCGGCGGCGGCTCGATGCCAAGTCTCGGCGCAGCGCGGTCAAGGCCATGCGCGGCCCGGTGGGGGGCGACGAATGAGCCCGTCCGACGGGCTGACCCCGTTTCCTGGCCGCCCAACCGACCCGCCCCCGTCGACGCTCGGTGCCCTGGCTGAAGCCACTCTGGCGGCATGGGGGGGCGCGGAGGCGGCGCCCCGGCTTGTCGTCGACCGCGAAAACGCCGTGTTCGATGTCGTCGTGCGCGACGGCCTGCGCGGCGCGCTGCGCCTGCACCGTGCGGGCTATCGAAGCCCCGCCGCCATCTCGGCCGAGCTCGGATGGATGGCGGCGCTCGCGGACCAGGGGTTTCCCTGCCCGACGCCGGTGGCGAGCGACAGCGGGGGGTGGCTCGTCCCGGCGCCAGACGGGCGCGTGGCCAGCCTGGTGACCTGGGTCGATGCGACGCCGCTGTCGGATATGCCGCAGACGCCCGACCAGTTTCGGCGGCTCGGCGCACTGGCGGCGCGTCTCCATGAAGAGACCGACAGGCTGGCTCCGCCGACCCGGGCGTTCCCATCGTGGTCGGCCGAGGCGCTTCTGGGCGACGCGCCGGTCTGGGGGCGGTTCTGGGAGAACCCGAGCCTGACCCCCGCCGAGGCGCAGCTCCTTGGCCATATGCGGTTTGCGGCGCGGGCCCGGCTCGAGGCGCGGGCCCATGGCGACCACGGCCTGATCCATGCGGATCTGTTGTCCGACAACATCCTCGACGACGGAACACGGCTCTGGATCATCGATTTCGACGATTCCGGGCGCGGCGAGCGGGCCTACGACCTTGGCACTGCGCTCATCTCGCATGTCGAGGATCCGGCCTACCCTGAGCTCGCGGCGGCGCTTGTCGCGGGCTATGCCGGCCGGCGGGGCAGCGTTGCCCGCCTTACGCAGGACCTGCCGCTGTTCGTCACGCTGCGGGCCCTGGCATCGTGCGGTTGGGTCATGACCCGCTGCGCCGAGGGCGACCCGCTGTGCCGGGCCTATGCCGACCGGGCCCTGCGCCTGGCCGAGCGCTATCTCTCGCGGGGGCACGAGGAGTTCTGACGCCTCCGACGGGCGCCGTCAGACGACCACCGAAATCGGCTCTTGAGCGCCCACGCCGAAGACGCGCTTGTACCGCGCGATCTCGGCATCGGGCCCCATCGCTTTCATCGGGTTATCCGACAATTTGACGGTCGGGCGCCCGTTGGCCTCGACCGCCTTGCAGACCAGCGAGAACGGCGCCAGCGCGTCGCCCTTGACCAACCCGCGGAAATCGTTGGTCAGAAGCGTGCCCCAGCCAAAGCTTACCCGCACCCGGCCCGTGAACTGCCGGTGCAGCTCCACCATCTTGTCGACGTCGAGCCCGTCGGAGAAGATCACAAGCTTCTCCGACGGGTCCTCGCCGCGTTCGCGCCACCAGCGGATGGCCGTCTCGGCGCCTTCCGCCGGATCGCCTGAATCGATGCGAATGCCCGTCCAGCCCGCCAGCCAGTCTGGCGCCCGCGCCAGGAACCCGGCGGTGCCATAGGTGTCGGGCAGAATGATGCGCAAGTTGCCGTCATGCTCGCGCTGCCAGTCTGCGAGCACGTCATAGGGCGCCTGCGCCAGCGCCACGTCATCGGCGGCCAATGCGGCATAGACCATGGGCAGCTCGTGGGCGTTGGTTCCGATCGCCTCGACCTCGCGGCGCATTGCGATCAGGCAGTTCGACGTGCCCACGAACGTCTCGCCCAGCCCTTCGATCATCGCCTGAACGCACAAGTCCTGCCACAGGAAGGAATGCCGCCGCCGGGTGCCGAAATCGGCGATCCGAACCGCGTCGATCGTCCGCAGCCGCTCGATCTTTTCCCAGAGCTTGGTCATGCCCCTTGCATAAAGGACCTGCAGCTCGAACTTGCCCAGCCGGTGCAGCACCGCGCGGCCGCGCAGCTCCATCAGGATGGCCAGCGCCGGGATCTCCCACAGCATCACCTCGGGCCAGGCGCCCTCGAACGTCAGCTCATACTGATCGCCCCGCCGCTCCAGCACGTAGGGCGGCAGGCGAAGGCCCTCGAACCACTCCATGAAATCGGGCCGGAACATCTGCCGCTTGCCATAGAAGGTGTTGCCGCGGAGCCAGGTGCTTTCGCCGCGCGACAGCGACAGCGAGCGCACATGGTCGAGCTGTTCGCGCAGCTCTCCCTCGTCGATGAGCTTGGCGAGCGGGACCGAGGCGGTGCGGTTGATCAGGCTGAAGCGCACCTGAGTGTCCGGCTTGTTGTGAAACACCGATTGGCACATCAGGAGCTTGTAGAAGTCGGTGTCGATCAGCGAGCGGACGATCGGATCGATCTTCCACTTGTGGTTCCACACCCGCGTGGCAACGTCGACCATGGCCGCCCTCCCTCGTCGACCTCTAACGGGCCGAGGCTATCGCATGCGTGGGCGGAGTGTCAGCCCCCTGTCGGTTGGGTCCGGGGGCCGCAGGTCCCGTGGCCGGCCTCGCTAGTCCCTAAGGGTCACGCCGGCCGCCGACATCGCCGCGCGCGCGGCGTCCATCGAGCCCATCGCATCGATCCCGCGGCATGCCGGCAGACAGACCTCGGTCTCAAAGCCGGCCCGGGCGGCGTCGACGGCGGAGTAGTGCACGCAGAAGTCGGTGGCGAGCCCGGTGCAGACGACCTTCGTCACACCCCGGGACCGCAGGTAGCCTTCGAGCCCGGTCGGCGTTGAGTGGTCGTTCTCGTAGAGCGCGGAATAGCTGTCGATCTCGGAGCGAAAGCCCTTGCGGATCACGATATCGGCGGGATCGGTCTGGAGGTCTGGGTGAAACGCGGCGCCCGGGCTGCCCTGGATGCAATGATCGGGCCAGAGCACCTGGGTCCCATAGGGCATCTCGATCGTCTCAAGCGGGGCGTGGCCCGGATGCTGGGACGCGAACGAGGAATGCCCGGGCGGGTGCCAGTCCTGCGTGTAGACGCGCACGGCATAGTCTCCCAGCATGCCGTTGATGACGGGGACGACCGCGTCGCCATCGGGCACGGCGAGCGCGCCGCCGGCACAGAAATCGTTCTGAACATCGATCACCAATAGCGCCGTTGTCATCGTGGGTCCTCCGCCGTTCGATTGGGAGACCGTGCGAGGCCGCGGGCGAGCCGTCAACATCCCCAAGACGTGTCCGCCGGGGTGGCGGCAGGCGTTCGGCGCTTGCCCCCCAGGCCGGCTTTCCCCTATGCCGCCGGCATGCACCATGTCGCCGCCTTCTACCGCTTTGCCGACCTGCCCGACCCCGAAGCCCTGTGCGCACCGCTGCAGGCGCTCGGCGCGGATCATGGCCTTGCGGGCACGGTTCTGGTGGCGGCCGAGGGCGTGAATGGAACGGTGGCCGGGTCACGCGCTGGTCTCGAGGCCCTGCTGGGGCACCTTCGAGCCTGGCCCGATTGTGCGGCGCTCGATGGCAAGTGGTCGACCGCCGCCGAGATGCCGTTCTCGCGGTTCAAGGTGCGGCTGAAGCGCGAGATCGTCACGATGGGGCGGGCCGACATCCGCCCCGCCAATGGCACCGGAACCTATGTGCCGCCCGCGGCGTGGAACGCACTGATCTCGGACCCCGACACCGTGACGATCGACACGCGCAACGCCTATGAAACGCGGATCGGCAGCTTTGAGGGCGCGCTGGACCCGGAGATCGAGAGCTTCGGCGATTTCCCGGCATGGTGGGCCGCTCACCGTGACCGGTTCGCCGGCAAGCGTATCGCGATGTTCTGCACCGGCGGCATCCGCTGCGAGAAGTCGACGGCGCTCCTGCGTGCCGAGGGTCGCGAGGTCTACCACCTCGAGGGCGGAATTCTGAGATATCTCGAAGAGGTGCCCGAGCCCGACAGCCTTTGGCACGGCGAGTGCTTCGTCTTCGACCAGCGCGTGGCATTGGGCCACGGCCTGGCCGAGGGCGATGCACAGCTTTGCCATGCCTGCCGCCGGCCCGTGACCCAAGCCGACATGGTTAGCCCGGACTGGGAACAGGGCGTGAGCTGCCCGCTCTGCATTTCCGAGTTCAGCGACGCGGATCGGGAGCGGTTCCGCGAGCGGCAGCGTCAGATTGCGCTGGCGGCCGCGCGGGGCGCCCGCCACCTCGCGTAGCTCGCGCCACGGGGGGGCAACGGCCGAAATGGATGTTCTGTTCTTCATTGTGGCCAAGGCGGGCGGCTTCCTCCTCAGGCCCGAAACGCTGCTCGTCTTGCTGCTTGCGGCCGGCCCGCTGGCCGTTTGGCTGGGCAGGCCGCGCCTTGGCCAGCGGATGTCGATGGTGGGCCTTGTCGCGGTGCTGGTCATCGCTTTCACGCCCATTGCTCAGGTGCTTTATCGGCCCTTGGAGCTTCGCTTTCCGGCCACGCCAGAACTGGCAACGCCGCCCGTCGGGATTCTCATTCTTGGCGGCGGCGAAGAGTTCGGCCCGGCCGGCACGCCGCCGCAGCTCAACCCGGCGGGCGAGCGCTATACCGAGGCCATCGCCCTTGCCCACCGCTATCCGGATGCGTTCGTGATGTTCACGGGCGGGCGCGCCACGATCCGGCTCGGCGACGGCCGCAATGCCCGCCACGCCGCCACCGTATTCCGGCGCTCTGGCATCGAGGCGGAGCGGGTCGCGCTCGAGACGACCTCTCGCAACACCGTGGAGAACGCCGAGAAGGGCCTGCCGCTGCGCCCGCCGGGCACCGAGAAGGGGCCCTGGCTTTTCGTCACGTCCGCCTGGCACATGCCGCGGGCGCTTGGCACATTCTGCGCCGCGGGCTGGGAAGGCCTGGTGCCGTGGCCCACGGATTTCCGCCATCATCAGGGCGGGTTTCGCCTGAGATTCGCGGATAACCTGCTTGCGCTGAATCTCGTGGCGAAGGAATGGTTGGGTCTTGTCGGATACCGCGCGACCGGGCGGACCGACGAGTTGATGCCCTCTGGGTGCCCGCCGACCGAGTAAGGGGAGCGGATGCCGGGCGGCCCGGCTAGCGCCCCTCACCATCGGGCATGTCGACGCCCCGGATCTGGCCTTCGTCGGCGCGCTTGGGGTCTTCCGTTTCGGATGGCGCGTCGGCCGTCTTTGCACCGGCGGCGGCCCAGGCACTCGCCTCGGTCTGTGCCCGATGCCGGCGCTCCACGGCAAGGTGTAGCGCGGGTGCCCGCCCTGCCTTGTCCTCGCCGAAATAGACCGTTTGATGCGGGAAGGGGATTTCGATCCCCCGCTCGTCGAAGATCCGCTTCATGATGCGGTTGTACTCCCGCCCGACGCCCCATTGCTGGCCCGGCACCGTCTTGATCCGCGCCCGCATCTGAACCTCGCTCGCGCCGAACGAATTGAGCCCGAACCACTCCAGATCGCCCAGCACATGCTCGCCGAACTCTTCGTCGGCCCGCAGCTCCTCGAACCCGTCGAACATGGCCTGTTTCACGTCCTCGAAATTTTCGCGGTAGGCCACGCCCATATCGGCCACGTGATAGCCGTAACCGCGCATGAAGTTCGACACTTTGGCGGCCGAACTGAACGGGATCACATGCACGACGCCCGAGAGATCGCGCAGCGTCACCGACCGCACAGTCAGCTTCTCCACGGTTCCCACGGTGCCACCCACCTCCACCACATCGCCCACGTTCATTGCATTCTCGGCCTGGATGAACACGCCCGAAAAGATGTCTTCGACCATGCGCTGGGCCCCGAAGGAGATCGCCAGACCGATCACACCGGCCGACGCGATGAGCGGGCCGACATTCATCCCGAGCTGCGCCAGCGATGTGATGAAGCCGATGATCACAAGGGCCACGGTGACGGCGTTTTTCATCAACGTCAGCAGGGTGATCTCCCGCGGCGTCGGCACGCTGCCCACGAAGGGATTGAGCTTGTAGTCGACCCAGCTTGTCATCGCCAGCCATACCAGGGACAGGAGCAGTACGATCAGCAGCACGCTGAAGAGCCCGCTCGACACCCGTTCGGCAAAGCCCGACGACAGTAGGCCCCCGAGGCTCGACACACCGAGCACATCGAGCAGCACGAGGGCCGCGAGCACGAGGATCACCAGGCGCAAGAGCCGCAGCAGCGCCGGCACAAGCTGGTTGAGGCGTTCTTCCAAGAGCGGCAGGCGCTGGCTTACGATCGCGGGCACGCGAAGCCGGCGCGACGACCCCTCGCTCAACGCCGAGACGAGCATTGCCGTGACCGCAACGATCCCGATCACCTGCGCCGTCACCCAGAGGATCGGCAGGAGCACGTTGCCGGGCTGGGTCAGAACCAAGCCGTTGACATAGATGAGGTAGGTCAGGACCGGCCAGTGCCAGCGCCGCGCGAGCGGTCGCACCATGTCCTTGACCGCGCCCTCGGCGTCAGGAGAGACAAGGGTCGCAGCGACCTCTTTCCGGTGGTGCAAGACGTAGACGATGAAGCCGAAGACCACGATCGACGACAAAACCGCCGACACCGACCGCCCGACAAAGACCGACATTTCGGCCGTGATCACGGGAACGACCAGGAACTGGCCGTAGCAGATCACAAAGACCGCCACGTTGGAGATCCGCCAGATGCTCTGCACCGCGGCCTCGCTCAGCGGGATCAGCCGCACCTCTTCCATGCGCGGAGACAGCAGGAAGCGCATTACGATCCGGGCGGTCTCGACGGCGGCAAACGCGTTGACAAAGAGCGCCTGGCTCTGGCTGAGCTCCGGCGTGCCCTCGGCATCACCGCCGATGAGCCCGACCGCCAGCAAGAGAAACGTCCCGACAAAGATCGTCAGCGGCAGGACGATGGCGTCGATCGTGCTGGCAAGGATGCGCAGGCCGACCTTCCAGACGAACGACGCGCCGTCCGCAGCCCGTGCGATGCTGCGTCGGGGGAACCGCGCGATGAACCGGAACACGATCAGCATCCCATAGAGAAAGACGCCCATCTTGCCGGCCTCGATGGCCACGCGCCCCATCACTTCGCTTTCGAAGGCCCGGAGAGACAGTTCAAGCGTGTGGGGGATCCGATGGAGCCTGAGCCAGAACCCCTCGATGTCGCTCCATATCTTGTTGGCGATGGTGCGGGTGAAGGTCATGGCGCGGCCACCGAAGGTCAGATTGGCCCCCGGTGTGGGGCTGTCCGGCTCGGCATCCGCGATCGTCTCGGCGGGGGCGGCATCTTGGGCGCTGCCTCGTTCAATCGAACCGGACCCTGTGACCGTTGCCGGGTCGAGCCCGCCGGGGTCATCTGTCGTAGCGGCTGCGGCTTGTCGTTCGAGCTCTGAGATCAGGGCCTCGCGGGCGGCATCGTCTCGCAACAGGTCGATCAATGCCTGCGTCGGGGCTGCGGTGCTCGGGGTCGCCGTGTCCTGCGTCCCCGTATTCGGGGGGGCGGTCGTTTCGCTGCCCGGGCTCGTGGCAGCGCCGTCGCCTTGTTCGGCGGGCGGAGTGTCTGCCGATCCGTTCTCCTCTTGCGTCGTGATCCCGCCGAGCCCCCCGGGGAGGCCGGGGATCGGAAGCCCCTGCGCATGCAACTCGGGCGCCGGCATGCCGCTGGCGAGAGCTACGAAGAGAGCGACGACAAGATGACGGATCAAGAGCATAGAGTGCCTCCCGCTCCGCACCTGCCATGCGCCCGCGCGGTGCTGCAAGGGCGCGCAGTGCGGCCTTGGCCATTGCGGCGCCGCCGTGCCTGTCCAAAACTCCCCCGGACAGGCGAACGGAGGGCGCATGGCGTACGACACAGTGATCACCGGCGGCACCATCGCGACCGAGGCTGGCCCGGTGCGGGCCGACGTTGCGGTTTCGGAGGAGCGCATCGCGGCGCTCGGCACCGGGTTTGGCCCGGCGCGTGAGGTGATTGACGCGTCGGGCCTGATCGTCACCCCCGGCGGGGTCGATCCCCATTGCCATATCGAGCAGATGTCCGGGATGGGCCTGATGAACGCCGATACGTTCGAGACGGCCACCGCGTCGGCGGCGATGGGGGGCACCACAACGGTGATCTCGTTTGCCGCCCAGCAGCGGGGCGAGCCGCCCGAAGACACCGTGGCCGCCTATGCTGCGCGGGCCGCCCGTGGCGCCCGGATCGACCATGCCTTTCACTTCTCGGTGGCCGACCCCACCGCGTCGGGCTTTGCCGGTGGCGTGGCGCGGATCGCGTCCGCAGGGCACCGGTCGGTCAAGGCCTTCACCACCTACAACGTCAAGCTCGAGGATGCCGAGATCCTGGCGCTCATGGATGTCACGCGCGATGCGGGACAGCTTTTGTGCGTGCATGCCGAGACCGACGCGATCATCGCTCGCGAACGCAGCCGCCTTCTGGCGGCCGGCCGCACACGACCTCTGGACCATGCCGCGTCGCGCCCGGTGGGGGCCGAGGTCGATGCCGTGGCCCGCATCTGTCGGTTCGCCCGGCTGACGGGCGCGCCCACGATGATCTTCCACGTTACTGCCGCCGCTGTCGTCGACGTGATCCGCGAAGCGCGGGCGGCGGGCGCTCCGGTTTGGGCCGAAACCTGTACCCATTACCTGTTCCAGACCGAGGAGGTTCTCGACCGGCCCGGGATCGAGGGCGCGAAGTGGATGTGCTCGCCCCCGCAACGGTCGGAGGCCGATCGTGAGGCCCTGTGGGCTGCGCTGGAGGAAGGGGTGCTGAGCCTCGTCTCGTCTGATCACGCACCCTACCGCATGGACGAGAGCGGCAAGCTGTCGGCCGGCGCCGACGCGCCGTTCCCCAAGATCGCCAACGGTCAACCCGGGCTCGAAGTTCGCCTGCCGCTTCTGTTCGACGCGATGGTCAGCCGCGGCAGAGGTGGCCTTGCGCGGTTCGTCGAACTGACGGCCGGGGCCCCCGCGCGGATCTACGGGCTCGAGCATAAGGGACGCATCGCCCCGGGTGCCGACGCCGACCTCGTTCTGTGGAACCCTGGCCGCAGCCACATCTACGGCGCGGCCGACCTGCACGACAATGTGGGCTACAACCCGTTCGAGGGCACCAGGGTTACGGGCTGGCCGGTGCGCACGCTGCTTCGGGGCCGCACGATCGTGGAAGACGGCGCGTTGAGCGCACCGCCCGGCAGTGGCCAGTGGCTGTCCCGCCCCGCATTTGGGACAGTGCCTCTATGACAATGACGTGATCCACCACCAACGCGCCACACCGTACGCGGCAAAAGAGACTGCGAGGATTTCCATTGACTGACACGCCTTCCGCCCCTCCGGGCGGCACAACCTTCGCCATCACGTTTCTCTACTATCGCGACCTCGCGGCCGCGATGCGCTTCTACGAAGATGTCCTGGGCCTCACCCTGGCCATCGATCAGGGGTGGTCCAAGATCTATGCGATCTGCCCCGGCGCCCATGTCGGGCTGGTGGACGAGGCGCACGGCATGCATAAGTCCGCGCCCGTGAAGCCGGTGCAGCTTTGCCTGCGTGTGGCCGACGTCGATGCCTGGTACGCCTGGGTGCAGAAGAACGGCGCAGCGGGCCTCTCGGACATGTTTGAGAGCGATCATCTCGGCATCCGCGCGTTTGTGTTCGACGACCCAGAAGGCCACCAGATCGAGATCCAAACCCCGACGCGGCCGGGCGCCTAGGCCCGGGCTCGTCTGCCGAAGTTTTGCCGAAAGGCTCTGCCGATGCCCGCGCGCGCCCCGCTGATCGTGATCAACCCGAATTCGTCCGAGACCGTGACGGCCGGGATTGCCGCCGCCCTAGGCCCTCTGGACGCGCTCGGTCAGCCGATCCGCTGTGTCACCCTGGCCGAGGGCCCACCTGCAATCGAGAGCCAGGCGCAGGCCGACGAGACCATTTCCCACCTCCTTCGTCTCGCGGCATCGCTCGAGGCCGAGGCGGCGGGGTTCGTGATCGCCTGTTTCGGGGACCCCGGCCTTCATGCGTTGCGAGATCGGACCGCGAAGCCGGTGGTCGGCATTCAGGAAGCCGCGCTTCTTATGGCGTGCAGCCTCGGACAGCGGATCGGTGTGATCTCGATTCTGCCCGCCTCGGTGCCGCGGCATCTGCGCGCCTATGGCGCGAGTGGGCTGGCCACGCGGGTCGTGGCCGACCGGGCCCTAGGCCTCGGCGTGGCCGAGCTGTCCGATGCCGCGGTCACCGAGAGCCGCATGATCGAGGTCGCGCGCAGGCTTTGCGATGAAGACGGTGCAGATGTCCTCATTCTCGGCTGTGCCGGGATGGCGTCGCGCCGCGCGCTTTTGGAAGCGGCCACGGGCCGGCCTGTTGTCGAACCCTGCCAGGCTGCCGCGTCCCTCGCGATCGGCCAAATCTCGCTCAGTTTGACACATTGCCGCTGACACACCGTTTCCGAAACGTGAACCAACGGCCCCGAAACTGCCACGCCCCCATGGGACAACGGACACATGCACCACTCGCCCGCCTCCGGCCCGATGCCCACAGCCCGAGCGACGCCGTTTTCCGGCCCGCGCACGCGGGCCCGCCTGACCCCGCGACCACCCTCTGGGCGCAAGGCCGACACGTCGCGCACCGCCTCGGGTGGCCTGCGCCTGGAGCCGGACTGGACGATTGCGCTGCGGTCGATCCGGGATGCCCCGCCGGCCCCGCCGTCAGCAGGCCAAAAGGCGTCGCGCCGCATCGCCCTTGCCGTGGCGATCGCATCGCTTCTTGTGGCGGCCACGGCGGCAGCAGCGATCCTGCCCGATCCGATGCGCGCACGTCTGGCCGCCGACACGATGCGCGCCTGCGCGTCCGGGCCCGGCCTCTTTCTTCCGCCCCGGTCGCAGGACCCTCTGGACCAGATCACCCGTCTGGAGCACAACGAGAGCCAGATCGACCAATGCGCCACGGCCCGGCGCGCGCTCGCCCTGCACGATGCCGGCATCTGCGCCGCGCTCGTCCACGGCCGCCCCTGACGGGCTCGCGCGCGCCTGACCCGCGCGCGATGACAGGGGGACATCATGCTCGACGAAACCGCCAAGGGCGTCTTTACGATTGCCTGCACGCCGTTCCTGCCCGACGGCACGCTTGATGAGGCCAGCATCGACCGGATGGTCGACTTTTATGTCGAGAAGGGTGCGACGGGCCTGACGATCCTGGGCATGATGGGCGAAGCCGGCAAGCTGACGGCCGAAGAGAGCATGACCGTTATTCGCCGCGTTGTCGGCCGCACGTCCCTGCCGGTCGTCGTTGGCGTGTCCTCCCCGGGGTTCGCGGCCATGCGCGCCCTATCGGATGGCGCCATGCAGGCCGGGGCTGCGGGCGTCATGATCGCGCCGCCTGGCACCTTGCGAACCGACGATCAGATCGTCGGCTATTACCACAACGTGGCCGAAATTGTGGGCACCGCGCCCTGGGTCCTGCAGGACTTCCCGCTGGTCACGAATGTTCAGATCGCGCCGAAAGTGATCGAGCGCATCGTCGCGGATTGCCCGGGCTGCGTGATGCTGAAGCATGAGGATTGGCCGGGCTTGGAGAAGATTTCGGCCCTGCGCCGCGCCTCAGAGGCAGGGATGCGCCGGATCTCGATCCTTTGCGGCTTTGGCGGGCTTTTCCTTCCTGAAGAGATGGGCCGGGGCGCCGACGGCGCCATGACCGGCTTTGCCTATCCCGAGATGATGGCGGACGTCGTGCGCCTCCATCACGAAGGCGCGCACGACCGGATGCATGCGCTCTTCTCTGCCTACCTGCCTCTGATCCGCTACGAGACCCAGCCCGGCCTCGGCCTCGCCGTGCGGAAGTACGTGCTTGCCAAACGGGGCGCCATTGCCCACGGCACCTTGCGCAAGCCCGGGGGCGGCCTGACGGCGGAGACGGTCGCCGAGGTCGACGGCATGCTGTCTCGTCAGGAGGCTGCGCTCGCCGCCCTCGGCTGACGGCAGTCGCCGCGCCGCACCCCCCTTTACGCCGACGGGACGCGCCCCAGACTCCGGGCTGTTTGGAAGCGCCCGAGGGAGGCCCCATGCCCGTCAACGCGATGACCGTTTCAGCCGGCGATGCCTTGCGCGTTCTCCGAGACGGCTGGCAGTCACAGCGCGAGGGGCGCTTCACAAGCTCGTGGATGCTCCACGGACCGCCCGGCACCGGCAAAACCCAGATCGTCGAACAGCTTGCCGGCGAGATCGGCGCGCACCTCTTCGATCTGCGCCTCACCACCATCGAGCCACAGGACTTGCGCGGGCTGCCCTACTACGACCACGCCACCCAGCGTACGGTCTGGTATCGGCCCGAGGATCTGCCCGACGACCCGGAGCATCCGACGCTCCTCTTTCTCGACGAACTCACCGCCGCGGCGCCTACGCTGCAACCCACCGTCTATGGCCTGTTGCAGGAGCGCCGTGTTGGGCGCCACAAACTGCCCGACACCACGTTCATCGTGGCGGCCGGCAACCGTGTGGAGGACGGGGCCGTGGCCTATGAGATGGGCATGGGGCTGGCCGACCGGCTGGTGCACCTGAACCTGCGCGCCGCTGCGGCCGACTGGCTCGAGAACTATGCCGTGCCGCGCGGCCTGCACCCGGCCGTCACGGCGTTTATCCGCACCCGGCCCGACCTGATTGAGACGACCGAGACCGCGCTGGAGCGCGGCCATGTCATCGCCTGCACGCCGCGGTCGTGGGAGCGGGTGTCCGACATCTTGCGGAGCACGACCGACCGGCGGCTCCGGCAGATCATGGTCGCCGGGACTGTGGGCGAGGCGGTGGCGGCGGAGTTTGCCATTGTCGCCGACGATGTTGTCGCGACCGTTCAGATCGACGCGATGCTGAAGGCGTCACCCGCCGAGCGGATCGAGATGTATCCGGCCACGATGCATGGGCTGACGGCTTTGATCCACGGCCTGAACGGGGCGCTGATCGAAGAGAACGCGGCCGAGGTTATCGAGATCCTTGCCGCGATCCGGACCCTGGGCACAAAGCGCCCGCGCGACGGGTTCGACGGCATGCCCCTGGGCGAGCTGACGACCTATGGCTTCGAGGGCCTGATCCGGAAGGGCCTGGATCTCGGACTGCAGGATGCGTTCCTCGATTCGCCGGCCTTCCGGGCTTATTCCGATGCGCGTGCTGATGCCGGTCTCGCCTGATCGTGCCGGGCAGCCGATGAGCCGCCACACTGCCCGCGCCACGACCGCACTTCAGCGCCTCGCGGAAGCCGATCCTGCCCTGGCGGCCCTCGCCCTCTGGCTCGCCCATCGCGATGCCGACACCGGCGTCCCGGAGGAGGCCCGGGAAGACGGCGACGGCGATCCGCCCGCCTGGACCGACGGGCATACGGTGTTCTACGGCCCTGGCTTTGCCGACCTGCATCCCGACGAGCAGGTCGGCACGGCGGCGCATCAGATCCTGCATGCCGCCCTCGGCCATCCTGCGCGCGACCGTGCGATGGCCGCGCGGCTTGGCCCCCGGCACCGGCCGCGGCTCTTCAACATCGCCGCCGATGCCTTGGTGAACGAAGCGGTGCTTGCCGCGGGCCACAGCCTGCCGCGCCCGGCCCTGACTCTGGCACCGCTTTTGGCCCGTCTGCCGGGCGAGAGCGTGCCGAGCGCTGCCGCGCTTGCGAAATGGGATGTCGAGGCGCTCGCGCGGGCCCTGGCCGGGGTCGAGGGCGGCCAAAGCCCCTCCGAAGGCGACGGCGACGCGCCCCACCAGGCTGGTGCTGAGACTGGGTCCAATCCCGGCCCCGCCGAGGATGCTGCCGCGCGGGCGCGTTTCGCCCCCGATATCGACAGTCGGGAGGGCACGGCGCGCGACGTCCCGGATGACACCGAGGCGGCCGCCGAGTGGCAAGGGCGGCTTGCGCGCGCGCTGGAGGCCGGGCGGGCGGCGGGCCGGGGCCTTGGGGCGCTGGGTTTCCGGTTGGCCGACCTGCCGCGCTCGGCCGAGCCGTGGGAGCGGCATCTGCGCAGGCTCGCCGCCCGGGCGCTCCGGCCCGACAGCCGGCCGGTCTGGTCACGCCCGGCCCGGGACTGGGTTGCGATGGAGGCGTCTGCGCGGGAGCGCGGCGCCCCGAGCCCGGTTTTCCGGCCCGGCACGACGCGGGCGCGCCCCGTGCCGCGGATCGCGCTCGGGCTTGATGCCTCCTCCTCAGTCGACGACATCTCGCTCGGCCTGCTCCTGGGAGAGGTTGCGGGGATCGCCCGCCGGTCTGCCGCCGAGCTGCACCTAATGGCCTTCGACGAGACCGTTCGGCTTGAGGCTCGTCTGCCTCTCACCGGCACCGAGGCGGCGCTGCGCCGGCTCGATCTGCCGCGCGGAGGCGGCACGGATTTCACCGATCTCTTCGCGCGCGCCGCCAGCCTCGACCCAGCGCTTCTGGTCGTTCTGACCGACCTCGACGCCCCACTCCCCGCCATGCCGCCGCGCCGGATACAGGTGCTCTGGGCCACCCCTGCTGCGCCAGCCACGCAGCCGCGATACGGCCGGGTCCTCGACCTGTCGCGGTAGGCGTCATCGGGGGCTGGACGCTCGCGCGGGGCCGTGACAGCCTTCCCCCGGTACCGGCGAGGTGGGGACGGGTAAGGGGCACGGCAATGTACTCGGTAATCGGCAGCGTGAAGAGCAGGGCGCTTCGCGTCCTGTGGATGTTGGAGGAGATCGGCGCCCCTTACGAACATGTCGCCGCGCCGCCACGATCGGCCGATGTGCTGGCGCTCAATCCATCTGGCAAGGTGCCCGTACTGGTGGAAGACGGCATTCCGATCTCGGATTCCACGGCCATCCTGCACTACCTGGCCGACAAGCACGGCATGCTCACCCATCCCGCCGGCACGCTCGACCGGGCGCGACAGGACAGCCTGACCCAATTCCTGCTCGACGAGTTCGACGCTGCACTATGGATGGCTGCGCGCCACTCGTTCGTGCTGCCCGAGGCCCTGCGCCAGTCCGCGATCAAGGACAGCTTGAAATGGGAGTTTACGCGGAGCCAGAAGACGCTCGTGACGCGCATGGCGGAGGGGCCGTTCCTGATGGGTGCGGAGATGACGGTGCCGGACATCATTCTGGCGCATTGCGGCATCTGGGCCGAGGTTGCCCACTTCCCGCTGACCGAGCCACGCCTGACCGACTATCTCGCCGGCGTGCGCGCCCGGGCGCCGCTGGCCCGAGCCATGTCGCGGGGCGAAGGCGACTGAGACACGCGCCCCAATCCCAACCGCGGATGGGCCAATGGCCTCAGCGCCGTGCGAGCGCCCAGCGCGCGGCCGACCGTCCTGCATGCCGGCCCGTGGCAAGACAGGCGGTGATCAGGTAACCGCCGGTCGGCGCCTCCCAATCGAGCATCTCACCGGCCGCAAACAATCCGGGCATCGTCCGCAGCATCAGGCCGTCATCCAGTGCGCGCCATTCCAGGCCACCGGCGCTGGAGATGGCCTCATCGAGCGGCCGCACCCCGCCGTGGGCAATTGCGGCGGCCTTGATCCGGGATGCGAGGGCGTCGGGGGCGCCCGGCACCGGGCCGCCGGTGCTTGCTCTGAGGAGCGCGCGCTTCTCGGGGCCCAGTCGCGCGCCCTTCCTCAGGCGGTTGCCGAGGCTCTCCTTGGCCGGCCGCGCCGCCAGCCGGCGCGCCAGCGTGGCCGCGTCAATGTCGGGGGCGAGGTCTATGACCAGCTTGGCGCCTTCGCGGAGCGCCGGGGTCAGCGAGTAGATGGCGCCGCCCTCCAGCCCGCGTGCCGAGATCACCGCTTCGCCCTGGCTTTGCAGCGCGCCCGCCCGGAAGGTACAGGCCTTCAACGGTGTCCCGTAGAGATCTGCCATCCCTTTAGGCCACGCGACCGACAGCCCGGCATTCGCCGGCAGGAAGGGCGCGACGGGCAGGCCCCGTTCGCGGGCCCACCCGGCCCATGCCCCGTCGGAGCCGAGCCGCGCCCAGCTTGCGCCGCCGAGGGCGAGCACGGTCGCGTCTGCGCTGACCGTCGCCGAGCCCTCTGGCGTCTCGAAGACCTGCGCGGCCGGGTTGCCGGCGTCCGGCCCCGTCCAGCGCCAGCGCGTGCGGACTTCCACGCCAAGCTCGGCCAAGCGCCCGGCCCAGGCGCGCAGAAGTGGCGAGGCCTTCATGGCGACCGGGAACACGCGCCCCGACGAGCCGGTATAGACCGGCTGACCCAGATCCTCTGCCCAGGCCATCACATTCATTGGCCCCCAGGCATCGAGCATAGGGTCGAGCGGCGGGCAAGCGATGGCTGCGCGTATGGCGGAGGGGCCTTCATCTTTGGTCAGGTTCAGGCCACTTTTGCCTGCCATCAGGAACTTCCGACCGATCGAGGGTCGCTGCTCCGCCACGGTGACGGCAAGCCCCGCCTCGGCCATCACCTCGGCCGCAGCCAAGCCCGCCGGCCCCGAGCCCACGACCAGCCCGCGTGGGCCGCCCGGCCCGGACTCCGTTTTGATCTGCCGCTCCGTCATGTCAGGGTCCTGCCGAACCCGACCGTGAGGTGCAAGCATGGCGACCGACGCGCCCGAGATCCCGATCTGTCCGCTTTGCGGTCGCCCGATTCCGGCCGATGTGCCCCAGAGCCTGCACCACCTCGTGCCGAAGCTCCGGGGCGGCAAGGGCGGGCCGACCGTGCTGATGCACCATATCTGTCACAAGGAAATCCATGCGACGCTGACAGAGGCGGAGCTCGCCCGTGACTACGCAACGCCCGAGGCCCTGCGGGCGCATCCGCGCCTGGCGAAGTTTGCTGCATGGGTCGCGCGCCGCCCGCCGGCTTTTCTTTCGCCGACGCCGGGCGGGCGGCGGGGCAGGGCCGGGCGTCGCCGCTGAGGGCCCTGTGTGCTAGTCTCGTCCCGGCGAAGGGAGGGGCCCATGCTGACCTATAGCGAAGACGCCGCGACGTGCACCGCCGAGATCATCGTCGATGGCCGCATCACCCGCGAGGATTTCGACACGATCGCGCCGCAGATCGAAGCCTTCGTCGAGGCCTATGCGCCGATCGGGTTTGTGGAGGTGATCCATCGGTTCGACGGGTTCGAGGCGTCCCTGCTCTGGGACGGGATCAAGCTCGACCGGCGCTTGTTGCCCCATATCGAGAAGGTCGCGGTTGTGGGGGATCAAGGCTGGCTGACGCCGATCTCCAAGGCCGCCGGCGCGGTTCTGTCGACCAAGTTGCGCACATTTACCCTGGCCGACCTGGAAGACGCCCGCGCCTGGGCCAGGCGCCGCGACATGCCCGAGGGCTGATCCGGTCAGCGCGTAAGCCCCACCTCCTTGCGCACCGCCTCGTCCCGCAGCGACACCTCTTGCCCTGCATACGCACGGCCCGCCTGGCCCGCCAACCAGACCAGCGCCCGTGCTGGCCAGTCGGCCGGGATGTGATCGTCCCAACTGAGCTGGCTGACCGGATTTATGCCCGATGCCTTGATCTCGCGCTGCATGTCCGTCGCCACAGTGCCGGGCGACAGCCCGATGGCCAGAATGCCGCGATCGCCATACTCCTTGTCGAGCATCCGGGTGAGCATCGCGGCGCCCGCCTTGGCCGCGCAATAGGCCGACCAGCCTTCCACCGGCCCGTGTGCTGCGCCCGACGAGATTGTGATCACCGTGCCGCCGTCCTGGGCCAGCATTACCGGGAGTGCCGCATGCATGCCGTGGAAGACGCCCTTGAGGTTGATGTCGATGGTCTGGCCCCAGGCATCGGGGTCGAGCCCGTCCATATGGCCAATGGGCTGAACAATCCCGGCATTTCCGATCAGAATGTCCAGCCGACCGAACGCGTCCACTGTTGCCTTTATGGCCGTCTCCATTTCCCAGTAGCGCGAGACGTCGCAGGGAACGGCAAGGGCGGCTGGCCCGATCTCGCCCGCCAGATCGGCGATCTCGTCGCCGGACCGTGCAAGAAGCACCACGCGCGCGCCCTCATCCGCAAAGGCGCGCGCCGCCGCTGCGCCAATACCGCGGCTCGCCCCGGTGATGGCCACCACCTTGCCATCCATCTTGCCCATCGCCGGTCTCCTTCCGATCCCTGATCGATGCTATAGCGCCCCGGTGCGGCGCGAAACCCCGGCGACCGGACAGGTGCGGCGGCCCGCCGCGCGCGGCGTTCTCGCGGCGCGGGCTTGACCGCTTCCTCCACCTCCCCGACACTCCGCGCGACTATGGTTGAACCCAGGATTTCCCCATGACCCGACCCCTGCTTTCCAGCGCCGCTGCCGTTGCGCTTGTTGCGCTGCCCGCCGCGGCCCCCGCGCTCACCGCCGACGAGGTGTGGGCCAGCTGGCAGGAGCGTGCCGCTGGCGCCGGCGTCGCACTCACGGCCGGGTCAGAAGCCAAGTCCGGGGGCACGCTTACCCTGTCCGGCCTCGCGCTCGCCGCCGACATCGACGACGTCGAAGATGTGACCATCACCGCCACGATGTCGGAGGTTTCGATGGTGGAAGATGGCGCCGGCGGGGTCGAGGTTATGCTGCCTCCCTCGATCCCGGTGACGATTGCCGGCTCCGACGAGGAAGGCGCCGACGGGTCAGCCCTGATCACGATCGCGCTGTCGGGCATGTCGCTTCTGCTCAGCGACGCCGAGGGCGGGGGCGTGACCAACACCTATGCCGCCGACGGCATCACCATTTCGCTCGATGAGCTGACCGAGGGCGGTGAGGTCAACACCGACGTGGTCTTTGCAATCAACGCCGAAACCCTTGCCGGTCGGTTCAGCTCAACCGGGGGAGAACAGCCTCTGATCGAGAGCAGCTACAATCTCGACAGCCTTGGTCTTGAGATTGCAGCCACCGATCCCGACGAGGGCGGGACATTCGAGATGACGCTGGACATGGCCGATCTCGCCTCCGACACAACCGGATCGTTCGATGTGGCCGACCTCGTTGCGATGAGCCCCGACACCACGCTCCGCGATATGCTCGATGACGGGTTTTCGGTTGACGGCACGGGCGGTGTCGGCGCCACGAATTATGCCATTTCGGCCGAAGGGATGCCGGAGAGCTTTACCTCTAGCGGCTCGATCTCGGGCATCTCCGGGGAAGTGGTGATGAACGCCGAGCGCTTGCTCTACAATCTGGCCTACAACGATCTGGAATTCACCGCCTCTGGCTCGGAGATCCCGTTTCCGAAGGTCGGCGGCGCGCTCGGCCAGCTTGCCGTCAAGATCGGTATCCCGACGACCTTGGAGCCGGGAGACATGGCCCTTGGACTCGCGCTGCGCGATCTGACGGTGGGAGAAGAGATCTGGGCCCTCGTTGACCCGGCTGGCCAATTGCCGCGCGATCCGGCTTCGGTGGCGCTCGATCTGTCGGGCACGATGAAGTTTCTCATCGATGTCTTCGCGATGGACGGCGAAGACGCCCCTGAAGACTTGCCCGCCGAGGTCACAGCCCTCGATATCAATGAGCTCTTGCTGACAGTGGGCGGCGCGGTCCTGGAGGGCAGCGGGGCCTTCACCTTCGATTGGTCGGCGCCCGGCCCCTTTGGCCCGGGTACGCCGGCGCCCGACGGCGCGCTCAGCCTGTCGCTGACCGGGGCAATGGGGCTGATGCAGACGCTCGAGGAGATCCAACTCCTCCCGCCGCAACAGGCGATGATGGGCCGGATGGCGCTGGGCGCGATCGCGGTGCCGGGCGACGGGCCCGACACGCTGGTCTCGGAGATCACGGTTTCGCCCGACGGCACCATTCTCGCCAACGGCAGCGAGTTGCCGTTCTGATCTAGGGTCGGCGCCAGACCTTAGGGACGTATCGAGCCGGATCCGAACCGCGGGTCCGGTTAGGGCTCCCGCGCGTCGCGGCCTTGCGGCCTTGCCCGCTTGGGCCCGGCGCCGGCTGTCGCCGGCGCGGTTGCTCTGGGGATTTGGCCTTCCGGGTCTGCCAACTCGTATCCCTTTGGCGGTTTGCATCGCGGCTCGCTGAGACGTGCGCACGGACGGCCGTCCGCGCCCTTGCGACTCGCGCCGCTCCGACGCAAGGCTGTGAGATACTGCCGCCGAAGGAGCAGGCCGATGTCCAATCAGATGCGCGCTCTGGTCAAGCCGCGACCGGCGCCCGAGCTCGACCTGGCAACAATGCCGGTTCCCGAGATCGGCCCCGACGACGTGCTGATCCGCGTGTCCAAGACTGGGATCTGCGGCACCGACATTCATATCTGGCAATGGGATGAGTGGGCCGCCCGCACCGTACCGACGCCCCTGACCATCGGGCACGAGTTCGCCGGCGTTATCGTCGAGACCGGGCGCAACGTCGAGGACCTCCGGCGTGGCCAACGCGTGTCGGGCGAGGGGCACCTCATCGGCCGCACGTCGCGCCAGAGCCGCGCAGGCAAGTTCCACCTCGACCCCGAAACGAAGGGGATCGGGGTGAACGTTCCGGGCGCGTTCGCCGATTACCTTGTGCTGCCCGCGTTCAATGCCGTGCCTCTTCCCGACACGATTGACGACGAGATCGGGGCCATCCTCGATCCCCTGGGCAACGCCGTGCACACCGCGCTGAGCTTCGATCTGGTGGGCGAGGACGTGCTGGTGACGGGCGCCGGCCCGATCGGCATCATGGCGGCGGCGGTGGCGCGCCATGTGGGAGCACGCCATGTGGTGATCACCGACGTGAACCCCGCCCGCCTCGACCTGGCTGCGCAGGTTGCCGATATCCGCCCGGTCAACGTTGCGACGGAAGATCTATTTGCGGTCACCGCCGAGCTTGGGATGGAACAGGGGTTCGACGTGGGGCTCGAGATGTCGGGCAATCAGGCCGCGCTCGATCAGATGGTTGAGAACCTGGTTATGGGCGGTCACATCGCCCTCCTCGGCATTCCGCCGGGCAAATCCCCGGTCGACTGGTCGCGCATCGTGTTCAAGGCGATCACCATCAAGGGCGTCTATGGCCGCGAGATCTTTGAAACCTGGTACAAGATGATCGCCATGCTGCAGAACGGGCTCGACGTGCGGAGGGTGATCACGCATCGCTTCCCCGTTGCCGAGTACCGCGCCGGGTTCGATGCGATGCTGTCGGGCCAGAGCGGGAAGGTCGTGCTCGACTGGAGCTGACCGCTACTGGCGCGGGCGCACATAGAGGCGCTCGGTCACCTCGGCGCCCCACTGATCGCCCTGCCACTCGTCTTCGAGGTGGAAGCCGTGCCGCTCGTAGAGCACGCGCGCTGCGTCAAGCCCGGCGAGCGTCCAGAGCCGCACCTCGCGAAAACCCTGCGCATCGCAATGGGCCATCGCGTGCGCCATCAGTGACTGCCCGATCCCGGCGCCCCGCATCCCGTCGGCCACGAAGAACCAGCGCAGATGGGCAACGTTGTCGCCAAGGTCCTCGCCATCGATGGTCACCGAGCCCACGATCTGCCCGCCGATCCGGGCATGCCAGATTCCGTTGGCCGGCCGATCGGCCCGCGGCAGGAACTCTGCCATGTCGGCCGCCACGCGCGTCTCGAACGCCACGCCGAACGGCTGGTTCTGTGCGGCCCACGAGGCGGCGATCTCTGCCGCCCGGCCGAGCAGCCCGGGAACATACCCCGAGCCGATTTCAACGCCGGGCAGCCCGATCTTTGGATCGGGCGAGATTGGCGACAGGGCCTGGGCATAGGCGGCAAGACCCGCTTGCGCCTTGGCTGCGGCCACGGGCCCGAGCCGGGTCAACGCGTCAGCCACCTGGGCGTCCGCGACGCGGTCGACCCGCGACAGTACCGCGCGACCGGCATCGGTCAGGTGCAGCGGTTTGGCGCGGCCGTCGCTGTCGGATGTGGCCTCTCGCACGAGCCCGCGATCGACGAGGCCGCGGATCAGCCTGCTCACGGTCGACTTCTCCAGGCTCAACCGACGTGCCAGGGTGGCCGCTGTGAGCCCTTCGGCCCGGCCAATTTCGATAATGGCGTGCACGGTCGAGCCGGTCAGCGCCGTGCCTGCAATGCCCTTGCCGAGGAATCCCCACCGCCGCACGAGCTCTCGCGATGCGGCGCGCACCGCCTGCACCTGTCCATCCATTTCGTCGCTCCTCAAGGGCGTGAAATCCGTCTCGGACCATGTGCCATATAGTTGTATAACGCAACCTTATTTGAGCACTCTGTGACGATGCTCTTGCGCCTGAGTGGGGCTTTGCGCGGCCAAGGGTCTGGCGAGCGTCCGCGGCGCCGGCTTACTTGGCAAACCCTTATGAAATTCTGGAGTCTCAGTATGTTTTGCAAATTCGATGCTCGGCGCATGTCTCGACTTGCGACTCTCCGCACAACCCCATAGCTCAGATCCATGGATGCTCCCCTCGACCGCCTTGCTGCCCGTCTCCTGGAGGCCGCCGCGTCTGCCGGCGCCGATGCCGCCGACGCCATGGCCGCGTCGGGCACATCGATTTCGGTTGATATCCGCGAGGGCGCCCTGGAGCAGGCCGAGCGCGCCGAGGGGGTCGATATCGGCCTGCGCGTGATGATTGGACAGCGGCAGGCATGCGTGTCGTCGTCCGACATCTCCGAGGATACGATCACGGAAATGGCCACCCGTGCCGTGGCTATGGCGCGCGAGGCGCCTGAGGACCCGGGCATTGCCCAGGCAGAGCCTAGCCACTTTGCCACAGACACCGCGATGTCGCGGCTGGAGCTCGACGATCCCGCGCCCGAGCCGAGCCCCCAAGAGCTTGAAGACGCCGCGAAAGCCGCCGAGGCCGAGGCGCTCTCCCATCCCGGGATCACGATGGCCGAAACGGCGGCAGCCAGTTGGGGGCACCGCCATGTGCACCTGGCGACCTCACAGGGGTTCTCGGCCGGGTATGGCTCGACCGCGTCCAGTCTCTATTGCGTTGCCATCACCGGTGAAGGCACCGGGATGGAGCGAGACTACTTTGGTGAAAGCCGCACGCACCGGGCCGATCTGCCCGACCCGGCCGAGGTTGGGCGCGTCGCCGCCGAGCGGACGCTTTCCCGTGCGGGCGCGAGAAAACCGCCGACGGGTCGGTATCCCGTCCTCTATGACGAGAGAGTCGCGGCCTCGCTGGTTGGGCATCTTCTGCAGGCGATCAACGGCACCGCCATCGTCCGGGGCGCTTCGTGGCTGCGGGATGCGATGGGGGAAGAGGTGCTGCCCAAGGGCATGAGCCTTGCCGCCGAGCCCCATCGCACACGCGTGTCCGGCTCGCGCCTCTATGATGCCGAAGGTGTGCCAACCGTCGCCCGCAACATCGTCGACGACGGCGTGCTGACGGGGTGGATCCTCGATATCGCCACGGCCCGAAAGCTTGGCCTCGATACGACCGGAAGTGCCGCGCGCGGTGTCTCGTCTCCGCCGTCGCCCGCAGCCGGCAACATAGCATTGACCCAAGGCGCCCAAAGCCCCGACGACCTGATGCGCGAAATGGGAACCGGCCTCGTGATCACCTCGATGATCGGCTCGACCATTTCGGCCACGACGGGCGACTACTCCCGTGGGGCCTCGGGCTTCTGGGTCGAGAACGGCGAACTTGCCTATCCGGTCAACGAGTGCACCGTTGCCGGCAATCTTCGCGACATGCTGAAGACGCTGGTTCCCGCCAACGATGCCCGCCCGCACGTGTCTCGGGTTGTCCCCTCGCTTCTGGTGGAGGGCCTCACGCTTGCTGGCGACTGAGCCGAGCAGCAAGCCCGAGGGGGCGCCCGAGGCCGATCTCGCCCTTCTGGTGGACGCGGCCAGAGCCGCCGGCGAGATCGCGCTGGGTTACTGGAGAAACGCGCAACGGGTCTGGGAGAAGGCCGAAGACCAGGGCCCGGTGGGCGAGGCTGACCTCGCGGCCGACCGCGTCCTGACCGAGCATCTGCGCGGCGCCCGCCCCGACTATGGCTGGATGTCGGAGGAGACGGCCGACCTCGCCGAGGATCGGGCCGCGCGAAACTTGTTCATCGTCGATCCGATCGACGGCACGCGGGCATTTCTGAAGGGCGAGGATACCTGGTCGCATTCCCTCGCCGTCGTGCGGGACCGCGTGCCAGTGGCCGCCGTTGTGTATCTGCCGGCAAAGGACCTGCTCTATACGGCGGCCGGTGGAGTGGGCGCTTGGAGCAATGGCGCGCTGCTCAGGGCGGAGCCGAGGTCCGGGGGCCTAGACACGGCGAACCTATTGATCACGAAGCCAAACCTTGCGCCGCATCTGTGGAGCGGGCCGGTACCCACGCTCACACGGCATTTCCGGCCATCGCTCGCCTACCGCATGGCTTTGGCCGCCGAGGGCCGCTTCGACGGGATGGTGACACTGCGCGATGCCTGGGAATGGGACGTCGCCGCCGGTGCCCTGATCGCCATGGAAGCGGGGCTGTGCGTAACCGACCGGGATGGTGCCGCGCTGCGCTTCAACAGCCCGGCGCGGAAAACGGCCGGCATCCTTGCCGCCACACCTTCCCTGCATGCGGAGTTGCGCGCGCGGCTCGCCCCGGGCGCCTGGACAGAGTGACCGGCCCACCATAGGCACGCATGGCTTTCATTGGCCCACACCCGTCCCGCGGCACCCGGCTCGCTTGACGCAGACCGGAGGCTCCGTAGGGTGCGCCAGCGCCAAACAGAGCGGAGCCAACCATGACCCAGCGCCTTCACCTCGTCTTCGGCGGCGAGCTCGTCGACCCGCAGGGCACCACATTCAAGGATGTCGACGACCTACACATCGTTGGGATTTATCCGAACTACCAGAAGGCGCTGGATGCGTGGAGGGCGGAGGCGCAGCGCACTGTCGACAATGCTCATATGCGCTATTTCATTGCTCACTTGCACCGTCTGAGGGAAGAGGAGCAGGAAGCCTCGCCCACCGAGGAACTCGATAGCTGAGGATATTGTGGACCGTGCGACCGGCCTCCTAACACGGTTGCGCCGCTTCGTTGGCAGCGCTCCGAGCGCCGCGGCCGAACCGCCGGCAGCGGACGCCGCCTCCCGTCGCATGGAGGCACCTGCGACAGTGCTCTGCCTGGCCGGATCCGATGCCGCCATGGCGGGTCTCGCAGAGCTCGATTTGCTCCTCGGTGATGAAGGGATGGACCTGGAATTTCTCGTGGCTCCGTTTGGCGCGGCGCATGCGGCATCCGTCCCCCCCGCTCTGATCGGATTGGAACTCCCGGACGAGCCAGGCCGCGCTGCCCTGGATACGTGGATCGCGGGCCATGCGCCCGACGCCATCCTCTGGTGTGGCGCTCTGGATCCCAGTCCGCTCTTGGAGGCCGTCGCGGCGTCACGTGCGGCCAAGGTCGCGGTCGATGTTCCGTCGCCCGGGCCACACAACGCCCGGGCACGACGAGGCCTGCGCAACGTGGTGTCGCGCTTCCGCAATGTTCAGACCCTGAATGCCAATGCCGCTTCGGCCCTGCGGGAGCTCGGCCTGCCTGACACCAAGGTGGAGACCGCAGGGCCGTTCCGCGCCGTGCCCCAGCCACCGGAGTGCAACGACGCCGATCGGGACGCGGTTGCGCAGGCGTTGCGGGCGCGGCCGGTCTGGCTGGCCGCCGCGCCGACCGAGGCCGAACTTGCCACAGTGCTCGACGCGCATCGGTCCGGTTTACGGATCGTCCATCGGCTGTTGTTGATCCTGATGCCCGGGCCGGAGACGGACGGGCCCGCGCTCGCCCAGAACCTGGCGGCCGAAGGCTGGCATGTTGCGCGGCGGAGCGCCGAGGAAGAGCCGAGCGAACAGATCGAGATCTTTGTGGCTGATCGGGCCGGCGAGGGGGGGTTGTGGTACCGCCTCGCCCCGGTGACGTTTCTCGGCGGGACGTTCGGCGATGGCCCCGAGGTGGATCCGCAAGGCCCGGCAAGCCTCGGATCGGCACTGCTTTCAGGGCCACGTTGGGGGGCGTCGGCCGGCTTCATGGAACGGCTCGATGCGGTGAGTGCGCTGGAGCTGGCACGTCGGCCCGGCGGCCTTTCCGACGGGCTCGAGGCCCTTATGACGCCAGACGCCGTGGCCGCACGCGCCCATGCCGCTTGGGATGTCGTGAGCGATGGCGCACGGGTGCAGGAGCGCGCGGCCGAGGCACTGAAGGCTGCGCTTGGCCACGCCAATCCGAGCCAGCCGGGGCGCTGATGCGCGCGCCGGCGTTCTGGTTGCGCCCGCCCGAACGGCCGGGCGCCCTGGCGCGCGCGCTCTCACCTTTGGGTGCCCTTTATGCGGCGGCAACCGCGCGCCGCGTGGCTCGTCCAGCAGACCATCGGGCGGGGGTGCCCGTGGTCTGCGTCGGCAACCTCCACGCGGGCGGAACGGGCAAGACCCCGACCGTCATCGCGCTTGCGATGCGGCTGGGGCAGGGCGTGCATGTGGTGACCCGCGGTCATGGCGGACGGCTCGAGGGCCCCGTTCAGGTCGATCCCGCACTCCATGCCGCCGCTGACGTGGGCGACGAGCCGCTCTTGCTGGCGGCGTTCGCACCGGTCTGGGTCGCGCGCGACCGGGCGGCGGGGGTGCGCGCGGCCGAGGCGGCCGGGGCAGAGGTCGTCGTGCTCGATGACGGATTTCAGAACCCGTCGGTGGCCAAGGATGTCTCGATTGTCGTGACAGACGCCGCCTTGGGGTTTGGCAATGGACGATGTCTGCCCGCCGGGCCCCTGCGGGAGCCGGTGGCCGTGGGCCTCGCGCGTGCCGATCTCCTTTTGACGATCGGCGAAGAGGCAGCGCAGGCGCGGTTCACAGAAGCTTGGGGGCCGGCAGCCGCCGGCCTGCCCCGCATGGAGGCAGCCCTGCAGCCCCTACAGACGGGAATGGACTGGGCCGGGCTGCGCGCTCTGGCCTTCGCCGGCATCGGCTATCCCGAGAAATTCTTCGCCACCTTGCGGGGCCTCGGCACCGACCTTGTCCGGGCCGAGGCGCTTGAGGATCACCAGCCGCTGACGCAAGCGCTGATGGCCAGGCTCGAGGGCGAGGCGAAGGCGCTCGACGCGCAACTCGTCACAACCGAGAAGGACGCCGTTCGCCTTCCGCCGTCGTTCCGCGGCCAGGTGCTGACGGTGCCAGTCCGGCTCAGCGTCGCCGACTGGACCCCCTTCGACAAGGTCATGCCGTGATCGGATATGCAGGCGCCGAGCCGGCAGCCTCAGCTGCCGGCGGCGTCGTCGAGCAGTTCGGTCAGGGCGCGGTATCCCATGTTGCGATAGGTTTCGCCGTTGATCACGAAGGACGGGGTCGCCTCGATGCCATCGGCCGCCGCGTTCTCCTGATACCAGGCCACGAGGGTCTGCGCCTTGTCGCCATCGCTCAGACAGGCGTCGAGCTGATCGTCGGTCAGCCCGGCTTGGCGCCCCATGCGGCGCAGGTTCTCGACGATCTCGACGGGCTCGCCCTGGGTCCACTGGCGCTGCTGTTCATAGATCATGTCAGCGATGCCGAAATACCGGTTCGTGTCGCCGGAGCAGCGGGCGACCATGGCCGCCCAAAGGCCAAGCCGGTCGAAATAGACTTCGCGGCTGACGAACCGCACCTTGCCCGTGTCGATGTAATCCTCCTTGAGCCGTGGGAAGATCTCGCTGTGGAAGTTCGCGCAGTGCGGACAGGTGAACGACGCATATTCGATCAGCGTCACGGGCGCCGTGTCCTCGCCGAGCGCCATCTCCTGCACCGTCGAGATGTCGATGCCGGCCTCCTGCGCGTGTGCGGCGAAGGAGGGCAGGCTCGTGCTTGTCGATTGTGCACCTTGGGTTGCGTAGAAGCCGATCCCGGCCGCGGCGGCGACGGCAATGGCGGAAAGGGTAAGGTAGCGTGTCATCTCGGGGCCTCCTTGGGGGGCTGGGGATGGGGGTCAGCGCCGCGACAAGACGTGGGCGCCGAGCTTGGCAAGCGCGGCGCGCAGCGTCGGGTCAGTCACGCCGGCTGCAAGATCCTGTGCTTCGGCCACGGCCTCGGGGGCCGGGCCAGGGTCGGTGGCGGTCGGGGCGGCGGCACCTCCGAAGGGCGTCTGCCCCTCGGCAAAGCCCGTAGCGGCGGTCTGGGTGAACTTGATCCGCGAAATCGCAGCATAGCCATAGCACGCATTGATGCGCTCGCGCAGGCGAGGCTCCTGCATCTGCAGCATGGGCGCGCGTGCCCCGGTGGTGAGGACGATCAGCGTCGCTCCCAGCCCGCCGCGCGCATAGCTCACTTTGACCGGGCGCGCGACGGCGGCGACGTCTTCGCCGACAATCTCGGCCCAATGCGTCAGCAGTCGGGTCACGGCGAAGCCGCGCGACTGCGTGGCCGCGCGAACCGGGCGCTCGACCAACGCGCCCGCCGCCCTGAAGCCTCGGCCGCGCCGTTTCGGCCCGGCTGTCTGCCCGGTATTCGCCATGCCCTGCCCTTCATGTGTTCTCACGCTATCATACGGCGGTCGAACGGAAGGGCCAGAGCGGCCGAAGGGGAGCGCCTCAAGAATGCGTGACGAGCAGGTGAGCATCAGCCGCGACCTGTTGGAATGGTATGACGTGCACGCGCGCACGCTGCCGTGGCGGGTGGGTCCGGCCGACCGCGCCGCAGGCCAAGTCGCCGATCCCTATCGCGTCTGGCTGTCCGAGATCATGTTGCAGCAGACGACCGTTGCGGCCGTCATCCCCTATTTCGAGCGGTTCACGGGTCTTTGGCCCACGGTCGGGGCCTTGGCGGAGGCCGACGATGCGGCGGTCATGGGGGAATGGGCGGGCCTTGGCTACTATGCCCGCGCGCGCAACCTCCTGAAGTGCGCCCGCGAGGTGGCCGAATCCCACGGTGGGCGGTTTCCGCAAAGCGCCGAGGGTCTGCGCACGCTTCCCGGGATCGGCCCCTATACGGCGGCGGCCATTGCGGCGATTGCGTTTGACGAGGCCGCAACGGTGGTCGACGGCAATGTCGAGCGCGTCATGGCGCGGCTCCATGCCGTGGACACCCCGCTGCCTGCGGCCAAACGGGAGCTCACCGCCCACGCGGCTGCGCTCACTCCTATGGACCGACCTGGCGACCATGCGCAGGCGGTGATGGATCTCGGGGCCACGATCTGCACCCCCAAATCGCCGGCCTGCGGGATCTGCCCCGTGATGGGGGCGTGTCGGGCGCGCGCGCTCGGCATCGCGACCGAGCTGCCGCGAAAGTCGCCCAAGAAAGCCAAACCGGTGCGACAGGGCATCGCCTATGTCGCGCGAAGGGCCGATGGCGCGATCCTGCTGGAAACACGGCCCGAAAGCGGGCTCCTGGGTGGCATGCAGGGCTTTCCGGGGTCCGCCTGGGCCGAGGCGCCGGCCGACGAGGCCCCGCCCTTGGCTGCCCATTGGCGGCCGCTCGGCGAAGAGGTGCGCCACACGTTTACGCACTTCCACCTGCGCTTGGCCGTGCGGGTGGCCGAGGTGCCGCAGGCCGCAGCGCCGGAACGGGGCGCCTTCACCGGGCGGCACGAGTTCCGGCCGTCGGCGCTGCCCACGCTCATGCGCAAGGTCTGGAACCTTGCGTCACGCGCGCTGCCAACGCTTTGATTCTGCCGTATTCTCGCGATAGAATGTTCGCCACTCACTCGCCCGTTGCCAGGTTCATGACAGTTAGCGCGACCCCTCCGCCTATCGCCCGCCTCAGCCGGGCGGCTCCGTTTTGGCTCAGCCTCCTGCTTGTGCCGCTCGCCGTAGTGGCCATGACCCAGGGCGGCTGGTGGATTGCCGTTCTGCCCCTGTTCGGCTGGGGCGGCTTTTCGCTGCTCGACGCCATCGCGGGCCTTGAGACGCGCAACGAAGACCCCGAAACGCCGGTCGAGGATCTGTTCTGGTACCGGCTGGTGACGTTGATCTGGTTTCCGATCCAGGCCGTGCTGATGGTCTTTGCGGTGCTCACAGTACCGGGCGCCGAGGATCTCAGCACAGTCGAGAAGATCGGCATCTTCTTTGGCCTCGGTGTGATCGGCGGCACGGTGGGCATCAACTTTGCCCACGAGCTGATGCATCAGAAGAACCGGCTCGAGCGGTGGCTGGCCGATCTCTTGCTGTCCAGCGTGCTCTACAGCCATTTCCGCAGCGAGCACCTGCTTGTCCATCACCGCTATGTTGGCACCCCGCGCGACCCTGTAACGGCACGCTACAACGAAGGCTTCCACCGCTTCTTTCCCAGAGTGTTGCGGCAGTGCTTCCTTTCCGCCCTGGGCGCCGAGGCATCGCGCCTGCGCCGGAAAGGCGCGTCGCCCTGGGCACTGTCGAATCCGTTCTGGCGCTACGCGGCTCTGCAGGGGGCAGCACTCGTGATTGCGGTCGCGCTTGGCGGGGCCGAGGGGCTGGCGCTATTCCTCTTTTGCGCCTTCACCGCGATCTGGCAGCTCGAATTGGTGAACTATGTCGAGCATTACGGGCTGACGCGGGAACATCTGGGCGAGGGTCGATACGAGCACGTCAAGCCGCGGCATTCCTGGAATTCGGCCCACAAGGCGTCGAATTGGTTACTGATCAATCTACAGCGCCATTCCGACCACCATTTCAAGCCCGACCGTCGCTTTCCCCTGCTGCAGACCTACGGCGACGACGAGGCACCGCAGCTGCCACATGGCTATCCGGTCATGACGGTGTTCGCGATGATCCCGCCGGTCTGGCGGCGTGTGATGAACCCGCGCGTGCGGGCCTGGCGCCGCAGATTCTATCCCGAGATCGCCGACTGGACGCCCTACAAGCTGGGTACCAATCCGATGCCGCGCTAGGGCGCGCTCCGCTAGAGATAGATCGCGGTTGCGATCACAAAGAACAGCAGCACGCCGATCACGTCGTTCGACGTCGTGATGAACACGCCCGTTGCAACGGCCGGGTCGAACCCCAATCGCTCCAGCACCACCGGCACCAGCGACCCGATGGCCGAGGCCTGCACGGTGACGAGAACGAGTGTCAATGCGGCGGCGAGCGCCAGTGCCGGGGCCCGGTCGATGCCCCCGGTGGCGCCAATCACCAAGATTCCGGTTCCGACGAGCGCGCCCACCACCGCGCCGTTCAGCGCCGCACCTCCGATCTCGCGCACGATCCGGCGCCACAGATCGCCGATCCAGAAGGTGCCTGCGGTCTGGGCCTGAACCGTCACCGTCGAGGCCTGAATGCCCGCATTACCGGCCAGCGACATGACGATGGGGATCAGGCTCGCTAGGATCGCGGCCTGTACCAGGGCGTCCTCATAGGCCCCGACGACGAGGGCGGCGATGCCGGCGCCGACCAGGCCCGCGGCCAGCCAGGGCAGCCGGCGCGGCACGATCTGAAAGGGCGTGTCGAGGGCCGAGCTGTCTGGCCGCAACCCCGCCATGATCTTGATATCCTCGTCCGCTTCCGCCTGATCGATCTCGCGCAGCTCCTCTGGCGTGATGCGGCCCAGAAGCTTGCCGTCCCCGTCGACCACCGGCAGGACGGGGAGCCCCGCCGCCTCGGCCTCGTGCACCACCTCGGCCCGGTCGCGATCGGCCGTCACCGCCTTGGGCGCCGGGCGCATCACCTCGGCAACCGGGCAATCATCGGGGTTCAGCAGCAGATCGCGCATCTTCAGAGCACCGATCAGGTGGCGGCGCTCATCGACCACATACACGGCATAGATCCGGCGGATGCGGTCGGAATTGGCGCGGATCTGTTCGATCACCTCACCAATCGTGCGCTCGGCTGTGGTGTAGATTGCGTCATGGGCCATCACCGCCCCGGCGCTCTCATCGGCATGGTCGAGCCGGCTCAGGAGTTCGGCGGGATTGCCGAGGTCGTTGAGCAGGTCTGCCCGAAGCGACGAGGGCATGCCGGCCAGAAACTCTGCCGCAGCATCCTCGTGCAGCCGCGAAACCAGCTTGTGCAGGCGGGCGCGGAGCCCTTCGTCCACCAGATCGCCCGCAAGCGCCGGGTCGAGCTCATTCAGGACGCGCAGCGACGGCGTGTCGGGCAAAGCCTTCAACAGGCGTTTGGCGTCCTTCGACTTCAGGCGCAGGATCAACCGAATGGCGTCAGTGGGCGCGACAGCTGCGGCGAGCGCCTTGCGCGCGGCCGTATCGGACCCGCGCAGCACCTCGGTCACCGCGGCCAGCGCGTCGCGGTCCCCCGAAATGGCCAGCCGGATTGTCCCGGGTTCAAGCGTCTGCGGCGTCTCGGTCTGCGTATCCAACGGTCGGCCCCCGGTTGCGCCTCGGCAATGGCGGCACCCTAGACAGCGGATCGATTCGAACGAAGCGCCGGGCGGCCCGTGTGGGGCGGACAGGACGGCGCTGGAAGGGGCGGCAGACCGGTTCCTTTCGCCCTCGCCTGCCGCGCGTGAGCCCGTTATGAGAGCCGCGCGACTCAGGGTGAGCGGACGGGAGCTTCGGCCATGGCCTTCGACGACACGCGCAGGCTGGCGGCCGAAGCGCTGGGCACCGGGATGCTCGTCTGCACCGTCGTGGGCTCGGGCATCATGGCCGAGACGCTGACCGACGATGTCGCGCTCGCGCTTCTGGGCAACACGATCCCGACAGGGGCGATCCTGGTGGTGCTGATCACGATCCTCGGCCCGATCTCGGGCGCGCATTTCAACCCCGCGGTGACGCTCGCCTTCGCCATCCGGCAGGAGATCGCGCCGCGCCTTGCGGGCCTCTATGTCGGCGCCCAGATCGCCGGCGGCATCCTGGGCACCTGGATCGCGCATCTGATGTTCGCGCAACCCGTGCTGCAGGTTTCGCAGACGGTCCGCACCGGCGGGCCCCAATGGGTCGCCGAAGTGGTGGCGACCTTCGGCCTTGTCGCCGTGATCCTGGGCGGCATCCGGTTCCGGGGCGAGGCCGTGCCCTGGCTCGTGGGCCTCTACATTACGGCCGCCTACTGGTTCACCGCCTCGACATCGTTTGCCAATCCGGCGGTCGCCATCTCCAGGAGCCTGACCGACACCTTCTCGGGCATCCGCCCCCTCGATCTGCCAGGGTTTGTGTTGGCCGAGTGCGTCGGCGCCGTCATCGCGGTGACATTGATGGGGTGGATGCTTCGCACAAAGGAGTAGGCCATGGCCGTCGTCATCCATCACAACCCCGATTGTGGAACCTCCCGCAACGTTCTGGCGGTGATCGAGGAGGCTGGCTATGTGCCGACCGTGATCCGATACCTCGAGACGGGATGGACGCGCTGGCAGCTTCTTGCGCTCTTCGCCGCGGCCGACCTGACGCCCCGCACGGCGCTGCGGGTCACCAAGTCGCCCGCCGAGGAGCTGGGGCTCACCGAGCCGTCGGTGCCCGACACGGCGCTCTTGGAGGCGATGCTCGAACACCCGATCCTTGTGAACCGGCCGATCGTGTGCACACCAAAGGGCGTCCGCCTCTGCCGCCCGTCTGAAGCCGTGCTGGACCTGCTCGACCGCTGGCCCCCGGGCCCGTTTGCCAAGGAAGACGGACAGCTCATAGTCGATGCCGAAGGCCGGCGCGTCGCCTGACGGCAGCCCAGGTCACGCGCCGGGGCCACCCGGCACAGAACAGCCCGACCAGAAAAAGAAGCCCCGCCACAAGGGCGGGGCAGTTGGGTGCCATTCGTGTCAGGCGACAGGCACCGGCGGTACCTCGGTAAACTCTCAGGTCGGGCGGTCGCGCATCTCCGCCCGGATTTGCTGGCGAAGCACGTCGATGGGCACAGGCTTGCCGTCGCGCTTCACGTGCCAATAGGTCCAGCCGTTGCAGGAGGGGGCGCCTTCGAGTGCCGCGCCCACCTGATGGATCGAGCCTTGGGTGGCGCCGTGCGCGCCGTCGGCCACCAGCGTGCCGTCGGCCCGGACACGCGCCGCGCGCTTGCCACCGGGCGAGGTCAGCGTCTCGCCAGGGCGCAAGAGGCCGCGTTCAACAAGCTGGCCGAAGGGCACCCGCGGCTCTGCGCGCTTCGATGGCGCGGTGGCAATCGCGGATGCGTCCAGCGGGCGGACACGCGCGATGCGCTGCTCCGCGATCTCGCGGTAGCTGGCCTCACGTTCGATTCCGATCCAGCTGCGCCCCAGCGCCTTGGCCACGGCGCCGGTCGTGCCGGTCCCGAAGAACGGGTCGAGCACCACATCGCCGGGGCTCGTCGTCCCGAGCAGCACCCGGTAGAGCAGGCTCTCGGGCTTCTGCGTGGGATGGGCCTTGTCGCCGGCCGCGTCCTTCAGCCGTTCGTGGCCGGTGCAGATCGGCAAGAGCCAGTCCGACCGCATCTGCACGCCCTCGTTCAGCGATTTCAGGGCGTCGTAGTTAAACGTGTACTTCGCCCCTTCCGACCGCGAGGCCCAGATCAGTGTCTCATGGGCATTCGTCAGGCGCTTGCCGCGGAAGTTCGGCATCGGGTTGGTCTTGCGCCAGACGACATCGTTCAGGATCCAGAAGCCGGCATCCTGCACCGCTGCGCCCACGCGAAAGATGTTGTGGTATGAGCCGATGACCCAGAGGGCGCCGGCGGGCTTCAGAAGGCGCCGCGCCTCGGCCAGCCAGTCGCGGGTGAAGGCGTCATAGGCCGCAAAGCTCGAAAACGCGTCCCAATGGTCGTCAACCGCATCGACCATCGAGTTGTCGGGCCGGTGCAGGCTGCCCTTGAGCTGCAGATTGTAGGGCGGATCGGCGAAGACGAGATCCACCGATGCGTCGGGCAAGCCGCGCATCGCCTCGACGCAATCGCCGGGCAGGATCGTGTTGAGGGAAAGCGCGCGCGCCTCTCCGGTCGCGGCCCCCCGGGTCCGTGTCGTCATCGTCGTCGTCTGCCTCTGTCCCTGCGCATCTGTCGGCGCATCGTTGAGTTGAGCATGAGTCAGCCGAGATTCGCGGTCAATTTCTATTTTGAATCAGCTGTTTGATGAATTTTCTTGCCACAACATGTTGCGGACCGGGGCGAACGAACGCCTATGATGGGGGGTCGGGCCGAGATTCCGCAGCGCTGAGCGATGCATTTCGGTCGCATAGCCGGCATTGTGGTCCCAGCCGTAGCCGGGGTGCTGTTGCGCAAGCTCCACCATCAGCGCGTCACGCGCCACCTTGGCCACGATCGAGGCTGCCGCGATTGAGACCGAGCGCGCATCGCCCTTCACAAGGCCCGTGGCCGGGCAGGGCAGGGCCTCGGGCAGGCGGGAGCCATCGATCAGGGCGTGGCAAGGCGGGGCGCTGAGGGCACCAAGGGCGCGGCGCATGCCCTCCATGGTCGCCTGCAGGATGTTCAGCCGGTCGATATCCGCGACCGAAATGTGCACGATCGCCACCTCGGCGGAGGCATGGAGCGCGGCGGCGAGGGCCGCACGGCGGCGCGGGGTCAGTGCCTTGCTGTCATCAATCCCCTCGGGCACCGACGCCCGGTCGAGGATCACGGCGGCCACCGTCACCGGCCCGGCAAGGGGCCCCCGGCCGACCTCATCGACACCCGCGATGCGGCGGGCACCGGCGGCGCGAAGGGCGTCTTCGTGGGTCAGATCGGGCATGGGCCCAGTGACCGCGTCGCGGCGGCCTGCGCAAGCGAAAAGGGGCGGAAGGAAGCCCTTCCGCCCAGTTCGGACGTCGCCGATGGGGGTGTCCCGACCAGGCAAGGTTGAGACCGGCTGCGCCCGTTTCGCCCGAACCGCGCCTGCGAAAGATACACACGCGCAGGGTCGCGGCCCGGGTCGAAGCTCCTAGCGGATGCGGACGCCCTCGCTGCGCAGGCACCCCTCGCCCCAGGCCGTGACGTCGGTCCGGCCGATGTCGACAAGGCGGGCGCACCGGTTGGGCAGGCGCGACAGGTTCACGCCGTTGCGTCGCAGGCACGGCGCGCCATAGGCGTCGCGCAGGCCCCGGTTCGTCCGGATGGTCCGCCGGCAGGCCGACGGGACGGACACGCGGCGGTCACGCTGATTGTCGAGAAATCCCGGCCCGAGGCCGTGACCGCGGTTCTCGCGGCGGATCACCTGTCGGTCGACGTAGCGGCGGTCATCGCGGCTCGTGTTCGGGCGGCCGATCACGGTCGGGTAGTCTCTCTGCACGTAACGGCGCTTGTCATCGTCGTCGTCGTCGTCGTCGTCATCATCATCGTCGTCGCGGTCGGCATTGGCGGCCGAGGCGATCGCAGCGAGCGTGCCGATGGCCAGAAGCGCACCGAGCGCGCGGCGCGTGTCGTCGTTCACTTGCGCGGCGGCGGGTGCGGCGAGGCTTGCGACCGCGAGTGCGGCGGCGAGGGTGGTGGCGAGCAGGTGCTTCAGCATGGTCTTTCCTTTCAGGGCGTGCACAACGTGCGGGCTCGGATGCGAGCCTTGGATGTGCCCTGACGCTTGTCCGGGCCGGCAAAATCGCTCAATAGCGGCCGCTGGATATCGGATAACCACGGCACGAAGCCCTTGCGGATATTGAATATCCCAGCCGTGTCGCGCAGGTTGGGCACGATGAGACGCGCAGCAATCACCCTTGCCCTCCTCCTCGCCGCCGGGCCGCTCTCGGCCCAGTGCTATGCCGATTACAAGGCCAAGCAGGATGGCCCGCTCAAGCTCCATTACGGCGTTGCGGAGGTCCGGGGAGAATGCGCCCCAAGCCCCGCCGCCCGCGAGATCGCCGGCCGCATCTCGCGCGAGGGATGGGAGCTTTTGAACGTTCTGGGCGTCTTCGGGCCCGAGGGCCTCGACGAAAGGCGCGAGAGTGCAGGACAGTTCTTCCTCCGCTACTGAGCTGCGCCGCCCGTCGGTTCGGCTTGTGGGGCTGGGCATTGCGGCGGTGGTGGGGATCCTCGCCCTGGCCGCAGCGCTCTTGTTTCTCAACCTGCCCGATGCCGATGCCTTCAACAGCAAGGTCGAACGCATCTTCGTCGAGAACGACGATCTGACGAGCGCGGCCGAGATCAAGCTGCTGGAGATCCTGGCGGCCTCGGGCACCGCATTCTCGGATGTGCTGCAGAGCTACCGCGTAATCATCTTCATCCTGATGGTCTTTGGCACGGCTCTGCTCGTTGCCTCGCTGGTGTTCCTCGTGATGATCGTCGCGCTGAACCGGCGCATGGCCGAGATCGAGCGCTCGGGCCTCACGGTGTCGAGCCTGATCATCAACCGCGAGGCGCGGCTCGTCAGCCTCAATGCGATGGAGTTCAAGCTGACCGAGGCCGCCATCGAGACGCTCGCCGTCCTGGCCGAGGCGCGGATGGACGAAGACGTCCTGTCGGGTGCCGAAATCGAAGGGATGATCCAGGGAAAGGCCTCGGCCGAGTGCGACGAGGCCGCCGGGGCCACCCGGATCAAGCGTCTGCGCGACTCGCTCGGCAACCAGATGGTCAGCGAGCTTTTGGTCCGCAATATCGCCCGCAAGGGCTATGTCCTCGCCGTCGATCGCAACGTCATCCGGATGGAGTGACCGGGGCGACGCGCGCCCAGAGCGCCGCCGCCAGCGGACGCTGGGTCATCAAAACGTCAAGCAGGACGGGTAAGCGAGATGGGTGGCGAAGCGCGCCACCGACGCAATCCACCGATCCCGAACCTTCTTGGAGTACGACGATGACGCATCCGATCTGCTTCAATGCCGCCTTTGCCGGTGTTGTGGCCACGACCCTCGCTCTGCCCGTGGCGGCCCAGGAATACAACATCTCGGTCTGGGCCGGCGGCTCGAACCCGGCCGACAGTTATCGCTGGGAGGCCATCGAACTGGCCGCTGACCTCTACGAACGTGAGGCGGCGATCCGGGGTCAGGAGGTCGAGATCAACGTCGACTACAAGTTCGAGTTCGGAGGGTGGGGCGAGTTCAAGCAGGCCGTGACGCTGGCCGCTGAAGCAGGCGACGCGCCCGAGATCGTGGTGACGAGCCATCTCGACATCGCGCCCTGGAGCCAGGCCGGCTATATCGTGCCCGCCGAGGACTATCTCGACCTCGACGCCTGGCCGCTCAGCGACGTCTATCCCAACCTGATGGAGATCGCGGCGTTTGGGGGTGTGCAGTGGGGCATCCCGCAGGACGCCGAAAGCCGCCCGTTCTTCTTCTGGAAAGACCATCTGCGCGAGATCGGCTATTCCGACGATGAGATCGACGCCCTGCCCGCGCGTGTCGAAGCGGGCGACTACACGCTCGCCAACGTATTGGAAGACGCCAAAAAGGCGGTCGATGCCGGTCTGGTCGAAGAGGGTTATGGCTTTTACCCCCGCGTGTCGAACGGCCCCGACTATGCCCAGTTCTATCAGTCGTTCGGCGGTGACTTGTTCGACGCCGACAGCGGCAAGCTGGTGCTCGACAAGGCCGCGATGACCGAGTTCTACCAGTTCTTCGTCGACGCGGTCGCGGCCGGGGTGACCAAGCGCAACCATATCGGCACCGAGTGGGATCAGTGGTATTCCGAGGTTGCCAGCGGCAAGGCCGCGCTCTGGCACGGCGGCACCTGGCACTATGCCCGCTATACCGGGGCCGAAGGGCTGACTGACTTTTTCGACAGCATTGCCTTCACGCTCATCCCCGGCGACGGGGACGATGGCCGCGCCAATACGATCACCCATCCGCTGGTATATCTCGTGACCGCGCAGGACAACGACGATGTGCAGAACGTGGCGGCGCAGCTTGTGGCCATCGCCACTGAGCCCCGCTTCAACACGCTTCACGCAATCAAATCGGCGCACCTCGCCGTGGCGCAGTCGCAGTCCGACGTCGAGCTTTACGCCAATGATCGCTGGGCCGACGAAGCCACGCGCGTTCTGCTGCCCCACGCCAACTCGCAGCCGAACCATCCGGAATACGGCGTCTATTCCGAGGCAATGTGGAAAGGTCTCGAAGCCGCATGGACCGGCACCGCGTCGCCTGAGGATGCCGTGGCCGAGCTTGAGGCCGAACTGACCTCCGTTCTCGGCGATGAGCTGATCATTCGCTGATGTCTTTGCGGGCGCTCTGCGCGTAGGGCGCCCGCTCATCCGGAGGCCTTGGCCCCATGCGCGGCACCTGGCTTGCCTTTCTCTTCATGCTCCCGGCGCTTCTGGTGGCGGTGCTCTTTTACCTCGTGCCGGTCGTCATGACGGGCGTCTTCGCCTTCACCAACATGTCGACCTCGACGGGGATCCGCGGCGGCGAGTACATGCTGACGCTCGACAGCCTGCGCGACCTGCGGGCAGACGGCTTTCCCGAGGACACGCTCGCGACTTTGGAGAGTGCCGGCTTTCTGGTCGACGAGGCGGGCCTCGCCCGCCTAGCCGACGCCTTTGGCGAGGATCTGGCCCAAGAGGTCGGCGTGGCGCTGGGCGGCAACAGCTATGACAGCCGCCGCGATCTGGAGCGCGATCTGCGTGATCTGAGGGCCGACGAGATCCGCGTGACGCGGGATCGCAAGCTCGCCGCCGATGCGTTCGAGACCTCTATCCTGAACAACCGCTATCCGACCGAAGACGCGTTTCGCGCCGCGCTCGATGGGACGGGCCTTGACCCGTCAACGCACGACACCCTGGTGGCCGAGGCCTATACCGGCTGGACCTGGACGACCCGAAACTTCGAGCTTCTCTTCACGCTTCCCTCGACCTGGCGCTATGCGCTCAACACCGTCTTCTACGTCGCGACCACGCTTGTGCTGTTCAATGTCGGGATGGGATTGTTCGTGGCGATCTCGACCTTCTACCTGCCCGAGCGTCTGTCGGCGATGTTCCGCACGATCTGGTTTCTGCCCCGCATCCTGCCCCCCGTCCTCTATGTGCTGATGTGGAAGTGGCTGTTGTGGGACAACGGGTTCATCGCGTCCGCGCTTGAGCCCCTCGGCGTCGAGCCGCGCAACTGGATGATGTCGTCGGAGGTGCATGCCTGGACCGCCGTGATCCTGATCAACGGGGTCGTTGGCGCGTCGTTCGGGATGATCATCTTTGCCTCGGCGATGAAGGCGATCCCGCAGACGATGCTCTATGCCTCCGAGGTCGACGGGGCGAGCCGGTGGCAGCAGGTGCGCTTCATCGTCCTGCCGCAGCTTCGCTGGCCGATCCTGTTTGTCACGACCTATCAGACGCTGTCGCTCCTGGCCTCGTTCGAATACATCCTGCTCTCGACCGATGGAGGCCCAGGTTCGACCACCGAGGTCTGGGCCCTGGCCGCCTTCCGCACGGCACTCAACAATTACGGCGGCAACCTGCAATACGGGCTGGGGGCGACCTTCGCGCTCGTGCTCGTGGTGATTGGAACGGTCGTGTCGCTTGCGTATCTGCGGTTCTTCAACTTCGCCGATCTGGTGGCAAAGCCGAGGATCGAGCGATGACCGATGTGCTCGATCGCCCCTCCCGCGCTGTGCTGCGGCGCCCTGTCCTGCGGCTTGGCCCGAATTGGCCTATTGTGACGATCCTGGTGCTGATCTCGGCGCCGCTGGTCCTGATGTATGTCTACCTGGTGGTCGACAGCTTCACGACCTCGCCTGCCGGAGCCATCCTGCCCGACGGCGTCACGCTGCAGCATTGGCGGTTCCTCACAGGGCCCCTCTCCCCCAACCAACCGACGATCTGGACGCTGACCTTCAACACCTTCGTCTTTGCCTCGGTCACGGCGCTTGTAGTGTCGGCCATCTCGCTGACCGCGGCCTATGCTCTGTCGCGGCTCGACATGCCGGCGCGGCGCATGTTTCTCGGCGGTTTGATCGTGCTCCACGCCTTCCCGACTGTGACCCTGATCGTCGCCGTCTTTCTGATCCTGCAATATTTCGGGCTCTACGACACGCTCTGGGGCGTAATCCTCGTCAAGTGCGCATTCGAGCTGCCCTTCGGCGTTTGGATCATGAAGGGCTTCTACGACACTGTTCCTTGGGAAATCGAAATGGCCGGCATGGCCGATGGCGCATCCCGCGCGCGGGTCTGGTGGGAGCTGGTGCTGCCCCAGGTCAATCCGGGCCTTGCGGCGATCCTGATCTTCTCGTTCCTGTCGGCCTGGTCGGAGTTTGTCCTGCCGCTGGTGCTCGCGCCCGGCAACGCGCCGCAACTCCTCTCGACCTATCTCGCAAGCCTGGTGTCCGACGTGACCCGCGCCGATTTCGGCCTCTACAAGGCGGTGGGGCTGTTCTACGCGCTGCCGGTCATCGTGGTCTACCTCGTCTTCCACAAGCGGCTGCTGAACATCTACAGTGGAGGGACCAAGGGATGAGGCTCTCGCTTCAAAGGTTCACCAAGCGGTTCGGCGAGACCGTTGTTGTCGACGGGCTCGACCTTGAGGTGGCCGATGGCGAGATGCTGGCGCTGCTTGGTCCTTCGGGATGCGGCAAATCCACGACGCTCTTTGCCATTTGCGGCATTCACCGCGTCGATGGCGGGCGCATCCTCTTTGGCGACCGCGACGTCACGGACTTGCCCGCGCAGGAGCGCAAGGTCGGCATCGTCTTCCAGAACTACGCGCTCTACCCCCATATGACCGTGGCGCAGAACATCGCCTTCCCGCTTCGCGTGGCGCAGATGCCCCGCGCCCAGATGGAGCGGAAGGTCGAAGACATCGCGCGCCTGGTGCATATTGGCGAGCTGCTGGAGCGGCGCCCGGCGCACTTGTCGGGGGGCCAGCAGCAGCGCGTGGCGCTGGCGCGTGCTCTCGTCCGCGAGCCCGACATCCTTCTTCTCGACGAGCCGCTTGCCAACCTCGACGCCAAGCTGCGGATGGAGATGCGGGCCGAGATCCGCCGCGTTCAATCCGAAACCGGCACCACCGCCATCCTGGTGACCCATGATCAGGTCGAGGCGATGTCGATGTGCGACCGCATCGCCCTGATGAATGGCGGCCGGATCGTGCAACTCGACGCGCCCGCAGCAATGTATGAACGGCCCGTCGACCTGTTCGTGGCGGGCTTTCTCGGCAACCCGCCGATCTCGTTTGTGAAGGGCGCGCCGAATGGCGGAGGCGTGCAGCTCGACAACGGGCAGATGATCGGCGCGGCGCGGCTCGCGCAGGCCGGGCCGGTGACGCTCGGCATCCGGCCAGAGCATTTCGGGCCGCAGTTCGGGCGCGGCCTATCGGGCGAAGTGACGATGCGCGAAACCCACGGCCGCGAAGACCTCGTCGCCGTGCGCCTTCAGGGCGGTGGCCAGCTGCGTGCAATCCTTCCCGCGGGCAATGGCGTCAAGCCCGGCGACGCGGTGGATTGGGGCGTCGCGGCCGACCGCATTCTGGCCTTCGCGGCGGATGGGAGGCGGCTGTGAAGGACTGGCTGAAGCCGCCAAAGCCTTATGCCATCGCCCATCGCGGGGCCTCGGCCTATGCGCCGGGCAACACCCTGCGCGCGTTTGATCTTGCCGCCGATCTTGGCGCGGACTTCTTCGAAGTCGACGTGCGCCTGACGGCCGACGATATCCTTGTGGCGCACCACGATGCCGAAACGGCGGCCGGAACGCCCGTGGCCCGCACCTCGTTCGATGAGCTGCGGACAGAGACGGCCGCCGCCCGCTGCCGCGTTCCGGCGCTTGATGAGGTGTTCGTCCTCGCCGTCCGCCGCGGGATCGGCATCTATGCCGACATCAAGGATGCCCGCGCCGCCGTGCCGACTGCGCGCAAGCTGGCAGAACACGGGATCGAGCGAGGCGTGATCGGCGCCTTCGATCCCGACACGGTCCGCCGGCTCGAGGCCATCGGCTCGCCCTATCCGCGCGCAGTTCTGGTACCGCTCGGCGCCGAGCCCTTCGCCTATGCCGAGGGGGCCGAGATTGTCCATCTGTGCTGGGAGCGGATGGACCGGCCGCAGGACGCGGTGACGCCCGAGCTTCTGGCCGAGGCAGAAGCGCGCGAACAAGCCGTCGCCATTTGGCACGAGGAAGACCCCTCGCGTATGGCAGCGCTGCGCGAGATGCCTGTCTTTGGCATTTGCTCGGACATGCCGGAACTCGTGCATCCGTTTCGCGCCCCGCCCGATTGGCGCGTGCGCACCGTCGCCCACAGGGGCGCGAACACGGTCGCGCCCGAAAATACGCTTCCCGCGGCGCGCTGCGCCTTTGCCGCCGGGTTCGATGTGGTGGAACTCGATCTCCAGCAATCCTCCGATGGCACGCTCCTGGTGATCCACGACGGCACGCTGGACCGCACGACCGACGGCACGGGCCCGGTGCGTGCACAACGGTGGCAAGCGCTGGCCGAGCGGGACGCGGGCAGCTGGTTCGCACCGCATTTCCGCGGTACGCCTCTGCCCCGCCTTGCCGATATGCTGCACCTCGCCAAGTCGTGGGGGCGCGGAATCTACATCGAGGTCAAGGAGGCCGAGCCCGAGAGTGTGCTCGCCACCGTGCGGGATGCCGAGATGCTCGAGGATGTGTTCTTCTGGGATCACCGGCCCGAGCGCCTGTCGAAGCTTCGCGCGCTCGAGCCCGCAGCGCGCGTCATGTCGCGCCGGCAGGATTTCGACACGCTCGAGGAGACGATGGAGGCCTATGGCGGCCCGTCCCTCATCGAATACATGCCCGAAGACGATTGGGGCGATTTCGAGCGGGTCCGCAAAGCCGGAATCCCGATCATGGTCTGCTATATGGGCCGGAAGGCGGACGTGATGGATCGCGTCATCGCGGCCCGGCCCGACATTGTGAATATCGATGACCTGTTTCTGTTCCGCGAGAGGCTGCGCGCAGCCGGCCTTGGCGCGTGAGTGAGGTCCGCTGACACGCGCCGAGGCGGAGCGCTGCCATCGCTCCGCGCTCCTCCGGGGCGTCATTTACTTCAACCAAAGCGAGCGCTACCGTCGCGCCACGCCGGCTGTGGGTGACTGCACCCCCGGGGATGCCCGGCACCGAGAGAGACCCCCGTGATGCCGGACCGACAAACCGCTCCCGCAAGCCCAGCGATGATGCAGCGCCTGCGACAGCTATTGCGCGGCGCCTATCGCCGGAAGCCTATGACAGAGCTGTCGTTGCGCAGGCTTCTGGACGGGGCGCCAGACGCTAAAATCCCGCCGCGTCCTGCCGCCGCTTCGCTGCCCGAGGCGGAATGGCAGCGGCTCCTTGCTGCGCCCCTCCAGGTGGTGTTCCGTCGGCGCGAGGATGCGGGCTCTTATCGCCCCGTGGAGCATTTTGGATTGCGGGCGCCTTCGGGTCAGGGCGCGGAACCGGCGCCCTTGGTGGTTCTGTCTGTTTCAGTGGAAGATCGGGATGCAGGGCTTCTACTGACGGGCTCTGGGTGTGAAGCCATCCTGTCGCCTGGCACCGACACCGATTTCGATCCCCTCCGTGCGGGTGCGGCCGCCCTGCTTGAGGCGATCGCGAAGGGGCGTGATCCGGCCGAAATCGGGCGGCGTCGTGTCCTCGCGCTGCGCAACGACCGGGTCTATGACGGCGTCTTTCTCGCCGCCTACGCCCTTTGGAGCATGGATCGCGACCGCTACGACGAGATTGTCATCGATGCCGACCGCATGATGCTGCCGTTTCAGGAGATCCTGTCGAGCGAGGGAAGCACGCTGCCGATGTCCTGCCTCGCGTCGTCTGACTTTGCCAAGATGCGCGCCCGGCCGGACGTGGCCTGGGTCGAAGGACCCGGCAAGATCGCGCCCCGCAAGCTGGCGCGAGAGCGGATTGGCGACGTGATGCGCGCCTTGGGCGACCATGTGCGTGGCTCTGTCGATGCGCACCGCGACCGCTTCACCCTGTTTGTGTCTCTCGACCTCGAAAAGCGGGCCTGGCTCGAGCAGGAAGAGGGCCTGACCGGCCTGATCGAAGAGGCTACGCGCCGCTTCGGGCACGTGCACCTGCTTGTCAACGGCATGACGTCGAACACCAGCGGCCGCGGGTGCGAAGCCTATGGTCAGATCCGCGCGCGCGAAGCCGCCCTGATGGACCGCTGGCAAGACCGGTTCGGAGCCGATCTGACGGTCGAACACCTCTTCGGCCAGACGATGGAGGAGAAGGCGCGCCGCATCCTGGGCGCGTCGTTCTACGCCGGCCCGATGACCAGCGCCATTCTGCTGCCCGCCTTCCTTGACGTGCCTGGCGTGGCCTACGGCACGCCCGGCATTCTGGCGGGCGACTCCGTCCTCTTTGCGCCCTTGCCGCGCACTCGCATCATGCGGCACGAGGATGCGGTGAGTGCTGGCAAACGGATGCGCCTCGGCACCGAATTGGATCCGGCCGACGCGCTCCAAACGCCCGGGCGCAACCACAGCCACCAGAGTTATTCGATCCCGCCCAAGCGGTTCCTTGCGCTCTGCCGGGCACAACTCGACCGCTGGACCACGGCGACCAACAGCGAGGAAGAGCCCCGGGCCGCGCGGGGCTAGGAGGCTCTGGGGGTGGCAGGCGCGCTCAGAATGCCGCGTGGTGGCGCAAGATCTCGGCGACCGACTGGCCCTCGGCGATGCGCCGCTTGATTGTCGCCTCGTCCTGGATGGCCTCCAGAACCTTGGGGCGCAGATCGCCCATCACGCCCTCGGGCACGAAGACCAGCGCGTCGCTATCGCCGAACACATAGTCACCGGTGCGCAGCGTCCGGCCATCCACATTGACCTCGCCATCCGTCTCCTGCACCCGACCACGCCCCTTGATGTCCTTCGGGGAATAGCCGCGCGCGAACACGGGCAGGCTGGCCGTTTGCGTGTAAAAGGTGTCGCGGGTCAGCCCGTCAATCACCGCGCCCGCCAGCCCGATCTCAACCGAAAGGCGGGTCATCAGCTCGCCGAAATAGGCGTAGTCCATGCTGCCCTCGACCACCAGCACGTCGCCGGGCGAAAGCGACGCGAGAAATCCCAGCCCCATCCCGATGCGCTCGTCGTCGGTCTCGATCGTTTCGAGCTTCAAGGTGCGGACGCGGCCGAACAGCCGGTGTCGCGGCGCGTTTATCTGCCAGCCCGAGCTGACCTGCTCGCGCCACCCCAGCTTGTCGAGCTCGTCGGAGAAAACGCCGCTGACATATTCTTCAAGGTTGTCCGTGCCGAACAGGCTCTCAAAGACCGGGTTCATGAGTGCCCTCCCGCATGCGTCAGGTCCAGATAGGAGTCGACGAACTCGCGCACGCAGCCGGCTCCGCCCACCTTGGACAGAACGATATCGGCAACCTGCCGGATCTCGGCCACCGCATCGGCGGGGCAGGCGGTCAGCCCGCACTTCTCCATCACCGGCGCGTCGTTGATGTCGTCGCCGATATAGGCCACGTCCTCCCAGCCGATGCCGGCCGCGTCGATCCAACCCTGCATGATGCCGATCTTGGGATCGGTGCCGACATAGATGCGCTCGATCCCGAACAGATCGGCGCGGCGGCGGATCAGCGCCTCGTTGAGTCCAGACGAGATGAAGGCAACCTCGATGCCCGCCTTCACGGCAAGTTTGATCGCCATCCCGTCTTTGGTGTTGAACTTCTTCGCCTCGTCGCCCGCCTGGCTGTAGTACATCCCGCCATCGGTCTGCACGCCGTCGATATCGAGCGCCAGGAGCTTGGGCCGATGCCGGCGGACCAGGGAGCGAATGCCGCTCGTCCACTCGCTGTCGGGGCCCAGGCCGCGTGCCACGACGCGCGCATATTCGAGGTCGTCGGGGTAATCGATGTCGATGGTCTCATAGTGATCCATCTGAAGCATCTCGTAGGGCTCCACGATCCGGCGTTTCGAGCTGAAGAGCGCCTCGCGCGTGATCGCGTAGAACCCCATGCCCTCCTGGATCACATGGGGCAGCGTGAAGCTGTTCGGCACGTTGTCGAGGTCATATTGCGGGCCGCCATCGTCCCACATATAGTGCTGGGCCCGGTGCACAGTGAAGGCGCTGGTCATGCCCCCCTTCACGAGCTCGATGGCCTTTCGGATCGTTTCGGCCCGCAGAAAGATCATCGGCGGCAGATGCTGCAGGATGATGTCGGCCTCGACGTTCGAGGCCTCCCACAGCATCAGCTGATTGCCGTCGGTCGCGTTGGTGGCCAGCTCGGCGGGGCGCTCGATCGTCCCGAAGCCGTGGCGCGCGGCCTCGGCCAGGATCTCGGGGCTGTCGGAATCGACGTAGACGTCGTTCCGCGGCAGGACGCGCGCCAGATTGTTCGCAGCCCACAGGAACAGGGGCACCCCCAGCACGGTCTGCCGGTTCTTCGAGGCGACCCGCGTGCTCGAGCCCTTGGCCGGGATCACCCCGGCAATCTTCGGGCTCATGCGATACGGCGGCCGACGGCGGCGGCGACGGGCGGCAGGGATTCCCAGAGCGCCTGGAACATCTCGAACGTCAGCTGCTGCGCAGCGTCAGACTTGGCCTTGTCCGGCGTCGGATGCACCTCGATCAACAGGCCGTCGACGCCCATGGCCGTGCAGGCCCGCGCCAGATCCGACACGCCATAGCGATAGCCCATCGCATGCGAGGGATCGAGGATCACGGGGAGGTTCGTCTTTTCTTTCACATAGGCCACACCGCACAGGTCGAGCGTGAACCGTGTGCCTGTCTCGAACGTCCGGATGCCGCGTTCACAGAGCATCACATTGGGATTGCCGCGGCTGAGGATGAACTCGGCGGCCTGCACGAACTCCTTCAGCGTCGTCCCGAATCCGCGCTTCAGAAGGATCGTCTTGCGGCTGTCACCGCAGGCCTTCAGCACGCCATGGTCGTACATCGCCTTGGCGCCGATCTGAGCAACATCCGCCAGCTCCAGCACCTCGGCGGCATGGGTGGCATCGCGCACCTCGGTGACCACGGCCAGACCGCGCGCATCGCACACTTCGCGCAGGATCTTCAGGCCCTCAAGGCCCAGGCCCTGAAAGCTGTAGGGCGAGGTCCGCGGCTTATAGGCCCCGGCGCGGAACAGTTTCACGCCCAGCCCGACCAGGAAATCGGCCGTCTTTTCAATCTGTTCGCGGTCCTCGACCGCGCAGGGCCCCGCAATCATCGCCGTCGTCGTGCCGTCGCCGACCGTCAATCCGTTCACGGTGCTCGACCGGCCCTCGAGCCAGCGCTTGTCCGACAGCTGCATATCGCCGTCGGTCACATGCACCCGCTCGGCCAAATTCAGAAACTTCGGGTCCAGGCCCTTCACGCTGCCCGACGTGATGACGAGCGTCGCGCCGTCGGCCTCGGTGGGGTGGGTCTCGTAGAAGGCGCACAGCTCCGCAACCTCGGGAGAGCCGACGCGGTCGGGTTTGATTTGAATGATCACAGTTCGCCCTTGAGCAGTGAGGCCAGAGACACGGCGCCCGCGAGCGAGCCGTCGGTGTCGAGCACGGGAATGAACTGCACGGGGATCTCCATCTGGCCGGTTTTGGCCATCATGTCGCCCACCGTGTCGTCCTTCGACATGGAAAAGTAGCTGCGGTTGATGATGCCCTCGGGCGTCATCTGTGTGCCGTCGGTGTAGCTGCGAAGCAGGCCGCGCCGCACGTCCCCGTCGGACACCACACCTTCAAGCGCACCGTTCTCGCCGGTGACAAGAGCAAACCCGCGTTTGCCCCGGTCGATCGTCGACAGCAGGCGCTCCATCGTCAGCTCGGCCTGCGGCACCGAGGGCAATTCATTGGGGCGCATCATGACGTTGCGCAGCGCCACGGTCGCCCCGTCCGTTCCGGTGCGCATCGCAAGAATCCCGGCGCCGGGCGTTTCGGCTTTGGCCAGGTACGAGCCCGTCACGACGCAGGCGACGTTCAGCATCTTGAGGGTGAACCCGATCTCGTCGTTCACGCCGCCATCGACATGGATCGCCTTGCTCGGAAAGAGCTTACGCGCGTTCCGGATCTCGTCATAGGTCGTGTCGTTGAAGGTGCCGCCGCTCACCCCGGGGATGGTCGTCATGAACATGACGAACGAGTAGTCGTCCTCGTGGGGCCCAACCGCGTCCTCGACATTCGTGCCCGTCAGAACGGACAGGCCCAGACGGCATCCAAGGTCCTTCGGCGGCACCCATCCGTCGGGCAGATCCTCGTGCTGGAACGACACCAGCTCCAGCTTGTGGTCGCGGATCGGCTGATAGTATTTTTCCGGCTCGTCCGTGATGATGTGCAGGTCGATCGGGATCTTGCTGTGCGTGCGCATCGTCTCGATATCGTCGAACACGCTCATGTCGTCCCGGCAGTCGACATGCACGTAGTCGACGAGGTTGGTCGCAAAGATCGCCAGCGTTTCTTCGATGCTGCGCTTCCACGAATAGATCGAGGCAGAGATCTTCATGTCGGCTCCGTTGCAGGCCGTCGGCAGACGCCAACCTGAGGCGGGGCTTACGACAGAAGCAGCCCGGTGTGCAACTCGCTATGTGGGCCGAAAGTCGCGCACGAACGACACGGAGAGCATGCCGCAGGTGGCCCACTGAAGCAAGTATAAGATCATGAATTAAAATAGAAAATTTATCCACAGGTGTGCCGTCTCGCTCAAACTGCGATGCTCCGTTCGGTTGTTGGTCTGCGCGACGCCACACGCCAGAGCCGAACGCGCCGATAGCCGTTCCGAGGGTCATGTCTGGCTCGAGATCCCGACTGAAGCTGGCCAGAGCCAGAGCCCCCGGCCGCCATCCGGAAGACCTAGAGACGGTCCGCCAACGTCCGCAATTCCGCGGTGACTCTCCTGAGGATTTCTTCGACGGCAAAGAAGCCAGGCACCTTCGAAAGCGTCCGTTCTTCCATATAGAGCGCACGGTTGATTTCGATCTGCAGGCTGTGCCGGTTTTCCGTCGGCCGCCCGTGACGGCGCACAAGCTCGAAGCCCTTGTAGGGGTTGTTGACGGCGGCCGAGTATCCCGCGTCCCGCACCGTGCCCACCACACAGTCGATCACGTCCGGGGCGCAGGTGGTCCCGTCGCGGTCGGAGATCACGAAGTCGGGCCGCGGAACCTCACCGTCCTCGGTCGTCCGGTCGCCCATGCTGGCCATGGAGTGGCAGTTGACGTGGATCACCCGCCCGAACGTGTCGTGAACCGCGTCCAGTGCCTCCGCGAGCGCCGTTTGGTAGGGGCGCCAGAAGCGCTCGATCCGGGCTTCGACAGAGGCCGCCGAGAGCCTTCCGGCATAGATCGGCCCGAACGCCTTCATGTCGCGCCAGATCAGGCCCACGCCCCGGTCGACGGTCTTGAAGCTCGGGTTCACGGGCCGGGTCCACGCCCCTTCGATCATCGCGAGGTCGACATCGTCCTCCGCCCGGTTCGGATCGACATAGACTCGGGGAAAGAGCGCGTGCACGAAGGTTGCGCCTTGGTCGACCACGTGGGCAAAGAGCTCGTCCACATGGGCGTCCTCGGACCGTCGAAGGATCATCCGGTCGATCGCGGGTTCAAAGTTGGCCGGATAGATCGAGCCTGAATGTGGACTGTCGAAGACAAGCGGGGCCGGCGTGCCGCGCGGGGCGAGCGTCGCGACCGGCCGGATCACGTGGCGCCGTGGAAATGGCAGGCCACGTCATGCGCGCGGGCGATCTTTTCCAGCCTCGGGCGGTCGGCGCGGCAGCGCTCCTGCGCAATCGGACAACGCGGATTGAAATGACAACCCGGCGGCGGGTCGAGCGGCGAGGGGATCTCGCCCACGATCGGCGCGAAGGCGCGCCGCCGCTGGTCGAGACGCGGGGCCTCGGCCAGAAGCGCCTTGGTGTAGGGGTGTCGCGGGCGGGCAAAGATCTCTTCCGTGGCGGCGCTCTCAACGATCCGGCCCAGATACATGATGGCAACACTGTCGGCGATGTGCTCGACCACAGACAGGTCGTGGGAGATGAAAAGGTAGGTCAGCCCAAGCTCCTCGCGCAGGTCCATGAACAGGTTGAGCACCTGGGCCTGAATCGAGACGTCGAGCGCCGCAATCGCCTCGTCGCACACCAAGACTTTGGGGTTCACCGCAAGGGCCCGGGCGATGCCGATGCGCTGGCGCTGGCCGCCGGAAAACTGATGCGCGTAGCGCTTCTTGAGCGACGGATCGAGGCCGACCTTCGCCATCACCTCATCGACATAGCCCGGCAGATCGGCCTTGGAGGTAAGGCCATGGATCCAGGGCGCCTCACCGATGATGTCTTCCACCCGCATGCGGGGGTTGAGGCTGGCAAACGGGTCCTGAAAGATCATCTGGATGGCAAGGGTCGCCCGTCGCCGCGCGGCGCCTGTCAATGTTGCAACGTCTTGTCCTTCATAAAAGATCTGCCCCTCGGTCGCCGCATGGATCCCGGCCACCACGCGGCCAAGAGTGGACTTGCCGCATCCAGATTCGCCGACAAGCCCCAGCACTTCGCCCGGCGCAATCGACAGCGATACGCCATCGACCGCGTGCACCGTCTCCTCGCGGATATCGGCGCCAAGGCGGCTTGCGATCCGGCCTGCCACGTCGAGCGTCTTTACAAACCGCTTGGACACGTCGCGGATTTCAATAAGGGGCGCGCTCATGCAGGGGCCGCGTCGACATGCGGATGAAAGCAGCGGAGATACCGCCCCGCAACCTGCTCAAGCGGCGGCTCTGCTGCGCAAGAACCGCTCGCGCGTCGGCATCGTGGCGCAAACGCACAGCCCCGCGGCAAGGCCAGCATATTGGGCGTCATCCCCTCGATCTGGTAGAGCCGCTCGCCCCGCTTGTTCGACGTCGGCACCGAGCCAAGCAACCCGACCGTATAGGGGTGGAGCGGGCGGTCGATCACATCGTCGGTCGTGCCCTGCTCGACAATCCGCCCGGCATACATGACCGAAATCCGGTCGGCGAGGCCGGCGACCACCGCAAGATCGTGGGTAATCCAGATCATCGCCGTCCCGGTCTGGCGCGTCAGCTTCTGCGCCTCGTGGATGATCTGCCCCTGAATGGTGACATCGAGCGCTGTGGTGGGCTCGTCGGCGATGATCAGGTCGGGGCGGTTGAGAAAGGCGATGGAAATGGCCACCCGCTGGCGCATCCCACCCGACAGCTGGTGGGGATAGGCCTTCAGCCGCTCCTCGGGCGAGGGGATGCCCACGAGGCCGAGCGCGTCGCGGCTCCGCTCCCAAGCCGACCGCTTGTTGACCTTTTCATGGGCGAGGATCGCCTCGATCATCTGGGTGTCGACCCGCAACACCGGGTTCAGCGTCATCATCGGGTCCTGAAAGATCATCGCGATCTTGTTGCCCCGAAGCTTTTGCAGCGTCTCTTCCGGCGCGTTGGCGATCTCGGCCCCGTTGAAGCGCACGCTGCCCTCGACGATGCGGCCCGGCGGATCGATCAGACCGAGAATCGAAAAGCCGGTGATCGACTTGCCCGAGCCGGACTCGCCCACAAGGCCCATCACCTCGCCTCTGGCGACGCTCAGATCGACGCCGTCGACCGCCTTCACCACGCCCGCCCGCGTGAAGAAATGCGTCCTTAGGCCCGAGACCTCCAGCACTGCCGTCATTTCTTGAGCCTCGGGTTCAGCACATCCCGCAACTGGTCGCCGACAAGGTTGATCGACACCACGGTGAGGAGCAGCGCGAGCCCTGGGAAGACCGAGATCCAGTATCGGCCCGACAGCATGTATTCGAACCCATTGGCGATCAGCACGCCGAGGCTCGGCTCGGTTTGCGGCAGGCCCACACCCAGAAACGACAGGGTCGCCTCCAGGGAAATCGCGCTCGCCGTCTGGACGGTGCCGACCACGATCAAGGGAGCAAGGCAGTTCGGCAGGATGTGCCGGAAGATGATCCGCGGGCTCGACAGGCCGAGGCAGGCCGCCGCTTCCACATATTCCTTGCGGCGCTCCACCAGCGCGGTGCCCCTGACCGTGCGTGCATAATAGGCCCATTGCGCCACGACGAGGGCGAGAATGATGTTCTCGATCCCCTTCCCCAGGATCGCCACGAGCATCAGCGCCACCAGAGCCGCCGGAAACGACAGCTGCAGGTCGACGACGCGCATGATCACCGCCTCGGTCCGCCCGCCCGTATAGGCCGCGAGAAGGCCCACAGCCATGCCGATGGTCAATGCAATGACCCCCGAGGCCACCCCCACCGACAGCGAAATCCGAAGCCCATAGAGGATGGCCGAGAACAGATCGCGCCCCGCCCCGTCGGAGCCGAGCCACATCGTATAGCCCGCAAACGCCTCCGACCCGGGCGGCAAGCGGCCGTCAAGCACGTCGACCTGTGCAAGGTCATAGGGGTCCTGCGGCGTGATCCAGGGCGCAAGCACCGCCAGCACAATGATCAGCAGCAGCAGCATGAGCGCCGCCGTCGCCACGCGGCTTTCCAGGAACTCGGCGGTAAACCGTTGGAACGGCGTCTCGACCTTTGCCGCCACCCCTGGGGCCGGGTACTCCGTCGTCGCGTCGGTCACTGGCCCTGATCCTGCAGTCGGACACGCGGGTCGAGCACCGAATAGAGGATATCCACGATCAAGTTTATGATCACAAAGAACAAAACGATGATCATCAGGTAGGCCACGACCACGGGGCGGTCGAGCTGAAGGATCGAGTCGATCAGAAGTTTGCCCATGCCAGGCCAGGCAAAGATCGTCTCGGTCACAACCGAGAACGCGATCAGACTGCCGAACTCAAGGCCAAGCACGGTCACCACGGGGATCATGATGTTCTTCATGACATGCACGAATATGATCCGCCGGGTCGACAGCCCCTTGGCGCGGGCGAATTTCACGTAGTCCTGCCCCATCGCCTCGCGCACGCCGGCGCGGGTCAGACGGATCACAAGCGAGATGTTGAGAAGGGCCAGGTTCAAGGCGGGCAGCAAAAGATGGCTCAGCCCGTCGAGCGTCAGAAGGCTCGTCTCGAACCCAAGGAACATCGCGGTGTCGCCGCGCCCGGTTGAGGGCAACCACCCGAGTTCGACGGCAAAGAGGATGATCATCATCAGGCCAACCCAAAAGGTCGGTAGCGAAAAGCCGAGAATCGAGCCGGCCATGATGGCTTTTGACACCGGCTGATCGGGGTAGAGCCCGGCGAAAAGGCCGAGCGGGATGCCAAAGACAATCGCCAGGATCAGCGATGTGAAGGCCAGCTCCAGCGTGGCCGGCATATACTGCAGGATCAGCTTCAGCGCCGGCTCGCCAAAGATGAACGAGTTGCCAAGATCCCCCTGCAGCGCGCCTTTCACAAACAGCCAGTACTGCTCAAGGATCGGCCGGTCGAGGCCGAGCCGCTCGATGGTCGCCTGGATCTCGGCCTGATCGGCGTCGGGGCTCACGAGCATGTCGACGGGATTTCCGACGACATTGACCCCGAAGAACACGATCACCGACATCAGGATGACAACCAGAACGGCCTGCATCAGGCGTCTGATGACGAAAACGGTCATGGGCGGGGATCCTCAGCGGAGGGGCCCCGGGCCGCGCAAGGGCGGCCCGGGCTGGGTGGCGACTAGTCTTTCACCACACCGATGGCGAGCGTGTACTCGTCGGTCCGCGCGATGTAGCGCAGGCCGGTCTTGGCCGCCCACGTGTTCACCTGGAAATGGGTCGGAATGATCGCGACATTCTCGATGGCCATTTCGGTCGCCTTCGCGAGCAGGTCCTGCCGCTTGGCATCATCGACGGTGCGCAGGGCTTCCTCGATCACCGCATCGATCTCGGGGTCGGAATGCCGGCCCCGGTTCGACGCCCCAAAGCCAGCATCGGCATTGTGGGTGTGAATCAGCGATTTCAGTGGGCTCGACGCCTCGCCAGAGCCCGCGCCCCAGCCCACAAGGATAAAGCTGAACTCGGGCAGGCCGTCGGGGCTGCCCCGCGAAGCGCGTCCGAAATAGACCGACCGGGGCATCGTCTCGACGGCCGTTTCGATGCCGATGCGGGTCAGCATCTGGGCGATGGCTTCGGCGATCTTGGCATCGTTGATGTAGCGATCGTTGGGCCCGTGGATCGTCATCGCAAAGCCGTCGGGATAACCCGCCTCGGCCAGAAGCGCCTTCGCCCCCTCGGGGTCATAGGCCACCGGCTCAAGGTTTTCCGAGACGCCGAAGAAGCCTTCCGGCAAGAGCTGACCTGCGGAAATCGCAACGCCTTCCATCACGCGCTCCACGATGGCGTCGCGGTTGATCGCCATGGAAATCGCCTGGCGCACGCGAACGTCCATCAGCGGGTTGGTGATCTCGCTACCGTCCTTGGCCGTCACGAAGGGCGAGTTTTCGCGGAACTGATCCATGTGCAGATAGATCACGCGGTTCGACACGCCCTGCGACAGCTGGATCTCGTCATTGCCCTCAAGCGTCGTGATGTCGGTCGTGGGCACGCCTGCGATCATGTCGACATCGCCCGCCAGTAGCGCCGCGACCCGGCTCGGGCCCGACGTGAGCGGGCGAAACTCGACCTCGCTCCAGGCCGGAGCGTCGCCCCAATAGCCATCGTTGCGGCTCATCACGATCGAGTCGCCCGGCGTGTAGCTTTCGAACATGAACGGGCCGGTGCCGATCGCGGCCGTGCCGGCGTTGAAGTCTTCCGTCGACGCGCTGCACCCGGTCTCGTCTGAGATGATTGGCACCGTCGACAGGTCGTTGCCCATAAGGGGATAGGGCTCTTCGGTCACAAAGTGGACGGTGTAGTCGTCGATTTTCACCGCCGTCTTGCCCTTCAGATAGGTGCCGAAGCTTGCCGGCGAGTTCGGCACGTCGGGCGCGCGCTCGACCGTGCACACGACATCGTCTGCGTTGAACGCGCTGCCGTCGTGGAAGGTCACACCCTCGCGCAGCTTGAACTCCCAAGTCAGGTCGTCGATGGGCTCCCAGCTCACGGCCAGACCCGGCATCAGGCGTTGCTTTTCGTCCTGATTGATGAGGCGGTCGAAGATGTGCAGCGACATCGCGTTGTTCGGCCCGAGATTGTGGAAATGCGGGTCGAGCGAGGTCGGCTCCGAGGCAAGCCCGATGACGAGCTTCTCGGCAGAGGCGACCGAAACCGACAGCGCCAAAACGCCCGCCGCGGCCGCCAACATTGTGGTGGTCTTTTTCATATTCTGTACTCCCTGTGGAACACGGCCGGACGCGTCCGTATCGATGGCGCGTGGTCCGCACGTCCTAAGCCGAGCGTAGTAAGTCGAAAATTCCTTGCCAATCGAAATCTCGGCGGGCCGGGTGCCGGACCCGTCTCAGGCCGGCTCCCAGACGGTATCCGGGTCAAGCGGGTAGGACGGGCGCGGAAGATGCTCAAAAGGCCAGCGTTCCAAGACCGGGCTTGTCAGCCCCATCGTGTCGACCTCATGGATCTGGTCGGGCGCAAACCAGTGAGCGAAGCCGGCCCGAAAGTGCCCGCGCGACTTCACCACGATGCAGCGCGCCGCGCCGACATCGAGGCCGAGCATGTGAAAGAAGACGGGATCGGAGGTTTGCGCGCGGTCGGTGATCACGACAATGTAGAGGCCGCCGATCCGGAGCGCCGCGCAGGGGCCGAGCGTCAGCCTGCGTCCGGCCGTCATGCCACGCTCGCCCACCACGTTTCCGTCTGCGAGCGCGAGAACCTCGGCCGGCGCGCTGAACGGGGTATCCCATTGCTCCCAGACCTCATTTCCCGCACTTCGATTGAATCTGGCGTCGAACGTGGCGCCGACCCCCAGCGCATGGGCCTCCGCCGCAAGCTCGGGGTCGCAGAAGGAGCCGAAGAGCACGCCGTCCGCCCTGGCGGCGACGAGCGCGGCAAGCAGCTCGGTTGTTCGTCCCGACCCGCCGCCGCCCGGATTGTCGCCGGCATCCGAAAACAGGACAGGCGCGCCCTCTCCGAGGGCCAGCGATACGGCTGTGTCGACGGGGGTCAGCTCTCGACGAAAGCGTCTGCGGTCGGCCCACGCCCTGGCCGCGATTTCACGGCTGAGTGTGTCTGCAGGCGCCGCCTCGCTCCGGCCCGTCACCAATACGGCCAACCCGTTGTCGGGCGTGTCGGCAAATACGAAGTTGCCAAAGATCGAGACGTTCATAATCGCGCCGCCCATCTCGGCCTGCCGGCGCTGGCCATGGTCGATCAGGTCGCCATAGGGCCCGTCGGCCGTCAAAAGCGTGACCGAGGCGGGCACAAGGGGCGGTTTGCACAGCACCGGTTTCGGCCGATCGCCACTGGCCAGAATGCGCCGCAGCGAGAACGCGGCCTCCTCTCCCCGCTCGATCATGTCCACATGCGGGTTGGTGCGGTAGCCAACGATCAGATCCGTTGCACCCACCATCCGCTCCGACAGGTTGGCATGCAGATCGAGCGTCGCCACGACAATCGTATCCGGCCCGACCTCGGCCCGTACGGCCGCCATCAGCGCGCCATCAGGGTCATCGAGATGCTCCGCCACCATCGCCCCGTGGTTGCAGATATAGACGGCGTTCACGGGCCCAGCCGATTTGAGATGCGCCAACGTGACGGACAGGACCTCGTCATAGACCTCGCGCGCAACCGGCCCGGCCGGATGGCTGGCTGCAAGCAGGCACGGCACGGGCTCCCAGTCGCCCGTGGCATCCATGGCGCGCACAAAGGCGGCGAACTCCAATGCAAGCCTGGGGTGCTCCGCCCGCGCCTCGGCCAAGAGCGCGTCGCCCGCGGCCCAGGTCAGGCTGCGGAAATCGTCGAACCCGGCCGGTTTTGCAAACCGGTTTGATTCCAGGATCATGCCCAAAAGGGCCACTCTGGGGCCTCTAGACATCGGCACACCTCTCGCTCTAGCTCACCGGCGACAAGGGAGAGCAATTCATGGCCACGATCAACATCCCCAACGAATACCCCGTCGAGCTGACGCCGCCCGATATTTCGGCCTATGCCAAGGGCAATACCGGGGTGCCACACATATGGGCGTTCGACAGTGGCGTGCCCGGCCCCAACGTGATGATCAGCGCCATCGTGCATGGCAACGAGCCGTGCGGCGCCATCGCGATCGATTGGCTGATGCAGCGCGACGTGCGCCCGGCGGCCGGCAAACTGACCTTGGGTTTCATGAACATCGCGGCCTATGAGGCCTTCGACCCCGCCGACCCCAACGCCACGCGCTGGATCGACGAGGATTTCAACCGTGTATGGGGCGCGGACGTCCTCGACGGAGACCGCGAGAGCGTCGAGCTGCGCCGCGCCCGCGAGGTGCGGCCGGTCCTCGACGATGTCGATTTTCTCTTCGATCTGCACACGATGCAGCATCTCGCGCCGCCGCTGATGATGAGCGGCCGGCATCCGAAGGCGAAGGCGCTCGCTGCGCGCGTTGGCGTGCCCGAGCGGGTCGTGGGCGATGCCGGCCACGCCGCCGGGCGTCGCATGCGAGACTATGGAGGGTTCGACGATCCCGCGTCACCGAAGACTGCCCTGCTGATCGAGTGCGGCCAGCATTGGGAGCAGGCGTCCGAAGATCTCGCGATCGAAGCGACCGTGCGCTTCCTTGCAGCGCTCGGAACCATCGACGCCGCGCTGGCCGAGCCTTTCGGGCCGGCGCCCGGTGATCAGTCGTTCTTCACCGTGAAGCAGGCCGTCACCATCGAAAGCGAGAAGTTCACCTTTGCAGAGCCATTCACGGGCGGCGAATTGCTCGCAAGGGCCGGAACGCTCATCGGCCATGACGGGGAAGCACCTGTCACCACGCCCGAGGACAACATGATGCTCGTCATGCCTTCCAAGCGGTTGTGGAAAGGTCAAACCGCGGTACGGCTGGCCACGATGGATCCGTCCTAATCCACGCGACGCCCAGGCCCGTTGGGTCCGGGTGCGGCCCACGGGCTCGACGTTGATCCAACGCCAAAGCCCGGTGGCGACCCCGACAGGATTCGAACCTGTAACCTGCCCCTTAGGAGGGGGCTGCTCTATCCAGTTGAGCCACGGGGCCGCTGCCGCCCTCCTAGCGTGCGTCGCGCGCCTTGGCAAAGCCTCTGTGCCATGCGGCGCCATGGCCGTCGGGATGACCCCGCGGGCGTGCTTTTCTTGACGCCGCTTTCATCGCATAGTCTGCCCAACCAAGAATGGGTGAGGGCCAAAGGCCGAGCAATGAACAAAATCCGCCGACCACTGACCCTGCGCGATGTCTCCGAGGCGTCGGGCGTCAGCGAGATGACCGTCAGTCGCGTCCTGCGCAACCGCGGCGACGTGAGCGGCACGACCCGGGAACGCGTCCTCGCCGCCGCCAAGAAGCTGGGCTATGTGCCCAATAAAATCGCCGGCGCCCTTGCCTCGAGCCGGGTGAACCTGGTCGGCGTCATCATCCCGTCGCTGTCGAACCTCGTCTTTCCAGAAGTTATGAACGGCATCTCGAGCGAGCTGGAGGACACTGTCCTGCAACCTGTCCTCGGCGTCAGCCACTACAAGCCGGAGCGCGAGGAGCAGGTCCTGTACGAAATGCTGTCCTGGCGGCCCTCGGGAGTGATCATCGCGGGGCTCGAGCATACCGAGGCCTCGCGCGTGATGCTCGCCAATGCCGGCATACCGGTGGTCGAGATCATGGACACCGATGGCGAGCCGGTGGATGCGATGGTGGGCATCTCGCACCGCCGTGCGGGCCGGGTGATGGCCGAGGCGATCCTCGATGCCGGGTACCGCCGCGTGGGCTTTATGGGCACCAAGATGCCGCTCGATCACCGCGCCCGCAAACGCTTCGAGGGGTTCACCACGGCGCTCGCCAAGGCCGGGATGGAGCTGGTGGATCGCGAGTTCTATTCCGGCGGCTCGGGGCTCGCCAAGGGGCGCGAGATGACCAAGGCGATGCTCGAGCGGACGCCCGACATCGATTTCATCTATTTCTCCAACGATATGATCGGTGCGGGCGGCCTGCTTTACTGTCTGGAGCAGGGGATCGATGTACCGGGGCGGCTTGGGCTTGCGGGCTTCAACAATATCGAGCTGCTCGACGGGCTGCCCAAGCGCCTCGCCACGATGGATGCGTGCCGCCGCCAGATCGGCGAGGCGGCTGCACGGATCGTGGCCGCGCGCGCAGATGAAGGCGAGCACGAGGTCGAACGGAAGGGCGGCGGCGAGCAGGTTGTCCTGACGCCAACGCTCTCGCACGGCGATACTCTGATCCGGTCGTGACCGCCTCGGTGCAGGCGGGCGGCGTCCTGCTCAGCACAGGGCACCCTCGCCACATCCGCCACCCCGCCCGAGCGCGGCGATAGACAGGCCGCGCGACCGACTGATAAGGCCCAAGGCGCCATGACCGAGATCTCCGTCGTCATCCCGATGCATGACGAGGCGCCCAACGTGGCGCCTCTCTTGGCCAGCATCCTGGCCTCATGCGACGGCACAGATTTCGAAGTCATAGCGGTCGATGACGGCTCGCACGACGAGACGGGCGAAGAGGTGCGAAAGTTTGCAACGGCCGACCCGCGCGTGCGCCTTCTGCGCCACGAAACGGCAGCAGGGCAAAGCGCGGCCATCCATTCCGGCGTGCTCGCCGCCCGGGGTCGGATCGTCTGCACGCTCGACGGCGATGGGCAGAACCCGCCCGAGGAACTGCCCAAGCTCTACACCCCATTCATGGACAGCCCCGCGCCCGGTCTTGGTCTCGTGGCAGGCCAGCGGGTGGGGCGGCAGGACACTGCGTCCAAGCGCTGGGCGTCGCGCTTCGCCAACCGCCTGCGCGCGCACATCCTCAAGGATGGCACGCGCGACACCGGCTGCGGGCTCAAGGGGTTTCGGCGCGACGCCTTCCTCGCGCTTCCCTACTTCGACCATATGCATCGCTACCTGCCGGCTCTCTTCAAGCGCGACGGGTGGGAGGTCGCCCTGGTCGACGTCTCGCACAAGGGGCGCATGGCCGGCCGCTCGAAATACAACAATCTGCGCCGGGCCATCGTCGGGACACGCGATCTGATGGGGGTCGCCTGGCTGATACGGCGCCGCAAGAAGGCGCAGGCGACCGAAATCACGCAGCCCGTCGCGACACCGCGCGCCGTCGAGACCGCCGAATGAACGGCCCCGTGATCTTTGGCTGGCTTGGCGTCGGCAGCTGGGCCGAGTTCTGGTGGGTCGCCATTGGCCTTGGCGGGCAACTGATGTTCACCGCGCGCTTCCTCGTCCAATGGCTCGCCTCCGAGCGGGCGGGCCGCTCGATCGTTCCGATTTCCTTCTGGTATCTTTCGATTGGGGGCGGGCTGATCCTGCTGGCCTACGCCATCTACCGCCGGGATCCTGTGTTCATCCTTGGCCAGACGATGGGCCTTGTCGTTTACATCCGCAATCTGGTGCTGATCCATGGCGAACGTCGCCGTCATCCGGAGTGAAAGCTGGCTCGGCCCGGCGCTGGCCGTCGTGCTGGGCGTCACGGCGCTGCGCATCGCGCTCATGGCGTTCAACCGGACGGATCTTTTTGTTGACGAGGCCCAGTACTGGCTCTGGGGCCAGAGCCTGGAATGGGGCTATTATTCCAAACCGCCGCTCATCGGCTGGGTGATCCGGCTCTCGACTGACCTTGCCGGGTCCGACGCGCCGTTCTTCGTGCGCCTTCCGGCGCCACTTCTGCACGCGGCCATGGCCCTGATCCTCGGCTGGATTGCCGCGCAGCGCTCTGGCGGGCAGGCGGCGATCTGGATCGCGGGCCTATATGTCACGATGCCGGCGGTCAGCGTCGGCAGCTACATGATCTCGACCGACACGGTGATGTTTCCGTTCCTCGGCGTCGCGCTGGGCCTGTGGCTGACGGCGCTCGACCGGCACGGTGCGGGGGCGCCCGCCCTCGGCTGGGCAGCAGCGGCGGGCGCGGCAACGGGCCTGGGCTTTCTTGCCAAATATGCCGCCTTCTACTTCCCCCTGGTCGCCGCCCTCGGCGCGCTCTTCATGGCACGGGGACGCCCGGGCTGGCGCGCGGGGGGCGCTGCGCTCATCGCCTTCTTCGTGGTGATTTCACCCAACCTCATCTGGAACGCCACCAATGGCGGGGCGACGGTTCAGCATACGCTCGACAATGCCGACTGGGTGCGCGATCCCGGCACGCGGGCTGGTCTGAACGTCAACACGTTCGCGGCGTTCTTCTTTGCCCAGTTCGCGGTCTTTGGCCCGATCCTGTTCGCCGCCCTATTGTGGCTAGGCCTGCGCGGCGGGGCGGGTGACCCCGAGCGCCGACTGCTCCTTTGGTATTCCCTGCCGATCCTTGCGACCGTCTGCATCCAGGCCTTTCTCAGCGAAGCCTATGCCAACTGGGCCGTCGCAGCTTACATTGCCGGGATCCTCGCCGTCGTGCCCTGGCTCCTGACGAAGCCGCGTATCTGGCTCTGGGCAACCGCGGCGCTCCACGGCGCGCTGGCACTCGCGATCCCGCTTCTGACGGCGTTTGGCACAAGCCTTCGCGCGGGGCCCGACACTGCGCTGATCCTGGAGCGGTACCTGGGACGGTCTGAGATGAGCCGCCAGATCCTTGCCCTTGCCGCCGACGAGGGCGGCGCCGTGGTCGCCAATGATCGCGATGTGCTGGCCGATCTGTTCTACACAGGCCGCGGGTCAGAGATTGAGATCTGGGCCGCGCCGCGCGCCGGCCGGCCCCCCAATCACTATGTCCAGCGCCATGCCTTCGACGGCTCCGGCACCGGCGCGATCCTCTACGTCTCGCGCCGCCCGCCGCCCCCGGCCTGCGACGCCGGCGATCCGGTTGCCACTTTTGCCCCTGCCGACGGGGCCTATCGCGAGCGGCCGCAATCGGCATGGCGGGTGCCGCGCGACTGCCTGATGCCCTAAGGCCCCAAGTGCCACCCGCGCGCCGCGCCTGCACCGCTCCAACCGCGCCACTTCGGCGACACCCCGGCGGAAACCCGTCGGTTGCCGCGCTCTGCGCTGTTGCCCCGATATAAAGCGGCTATAACGCGGGCAGGGTGAGTACAGGAGCGGGGGCCATGACGAGCAGGCCGGGGCGCCGGCGCCCGGTGGCGGCGTCTGCCGCGTCCGGGGCCGTTCGCGGCGTTGCGCTGGCGGGCGCAACGGTCGCTGGCTTTTCCGGAGCGTCTGCGCTTCGCGCCGATCCTCTGATCACCAACTCCTACAACCTCTTCGGCACGCCCGGTCTGATCGAGATGCCGACCGCCGAGATGTCGCGCGATGGCGATGTTTCGGGCAATTTCTCCTACGTGCTCGACCAGAGCCGTACGACCCTCACGTTTCAGGTGTTCCCACGTCTCACCGGCAGCTTTCGCTACTCGCGCATCCCGGGCTACGAGTTCAACGGCGAAGACCGCTACGACCGCAGCTTCGACCTGCGCTATCAGGTGCTCGAGGAAACGACCTGGCTGCCCGCCGTCGCCATCGGCCTTCAGGATTTCATCGGCACCGGCCTCTATAGCGGCGAGTACATCGTCGGAACCAAGAGCCTCGGCCAGTTCGACGATGTGCGCGTCACGGCCGGTCTGGGCTGGGGACGCCTCGCAACGGCGGGCGTGATCGCCGGCACCCAGGGCGCGCGCGTCTCAGAGTTTGTGGAAACCGGGGGCACAGCGAATTTCGACCAGTTCTTCACCGGCCCGGTGTCGGCCTTCGGTGGCGTCTCATGGGCGCTCTCGGACAAGCTCACGCTCAAGGCCGAATACTCGACCGACGGCTACACGCTCGAGCAGGATCGCGGCGTCGCCGACACCGACGGGCCCTGGAATTTCGGCCTCGATTACGAGGTCGCACCGGGGCTGAGGTTTGGCGCATACTCGCTGCACGGCTCGCAGTTCGGGATCTTGCTGAACTTCGTCCTCAATCCCAACGAGCCGCCCGCGGGCGCGGGCTTTGAACCCGCTCCGGTGCCCATTCAGGCACGGCCGCGGCGCGACTCCGACCCGCTGGCCTGGTCTGAAGACTGGATCGTCAACCAGCCGACGCGGACAGGCCTGAACGAAACGATCCGTACCGCGCTCGAGGCGGAAGGGGTCAGGCTTGACGGCATTGTCCTTCGCGCGAACTCAGCCGAGGTCCGCATCCGCAACGACCGGTGGCGCGCCGAAGCGCAAGCCCACGGCCGAACCTTGCGCGTTCTGGCGCGCTTCCTGCCGGCCTCGGTCGAACGGATCACCGTGGTGCCCGTGGTCAACAGCGTCCCTGTGGCCGCCGTCACCTATAACCGGAGCGATATCGAGCGGCTGGGCAACGCGCCGGGCCGTGCCATCCTCGATGCGGCCGAGTTCTCGGGCGGTGGCGGCCGTCGACCGGACGATCTCGTCCAGGTCGATCCCCACCCCAAGCTTACCTACGGCGTCGCCCCCTATCTCGAGATCAGCCTCTTCGATCCCGACGACCCGCTGCGCTACAATGTAGGCGTCTCCTTCACCGGCGCCCTGGAATTCGCGCCAGGGCTCGTTGTCTCGGGCGAAGTGCGACAGCCGCTCTTCGGCACATTCGACGAGATCAGCAGGCCGTCGAACTCTGAACTGCCGCGCGTCCGTTCCAATTTCCGTCTCTACATCGACGACAACGCGCCCGACCTCAACAACCTGCAGGTCGCGTGGTACGCGCGCCCCGGAGATCAATTCTACAGCCGGATCAGCGCAGGGATGCTGGAGCGGATGTTCGGCGGCGTGTCGGCCGAGCTTCTGTGGAAGCCCATCGACAGCCGGATCGCCCTGGGCGCCGAGATCAACTATGTGCAGCAGCGCGAGTTCGACGATCCGTTTGCCTTCCAGGATTACGATGTCTGGACCGGCCACGCGTCGATCTACTACGACTTGGAAAACGGCTACTTCGGCCAGATCGATGCCGGCCGCTATCTGGCTGGCGACTATGGCGCAACCTTCACCGCCGCGCGCGTGTTCGACAATGGCTGGCGGGTGAGCGCCTATGCGACCTTCACCAACGTTCCTTTTGAGGAGTTCGGCGAGGGCTCATTCGACAAGGGCATCCGGGTGACGGTGCCTGTCGACTGGCTGACCGGGCAGCCGACGCGCCGCACCTACACCACGCTTCTGCAACCACTCACGCGGGACGGCGGCGCCCGTCTGAACGTGCCCGACCGGCTTTATGACCGGGTGCGCCTGAGCGATCAGCCGGCGCTCGAGGATCGTGCCGGGAGGTTCTGGCGATGACCCGCCGCGCGCGTCTTCGCCTTACGTTGGCCATTGGCCTCGTCTTTCTGACGGCCTGCTCGAACGAACCGAGCCGCGACGGAGACTTTGCGCTGGCGCGTGCCGTCGCCACCGCCCTGGCAACGAATATCGCGCCGGGCCTTGCCGGCGACGGCGCACCGGCGCAGGCCGCAACCGATCCGCTGGTCGTCAATGCCCTGCTCGAGCAACTGCCTCCGGGCCCCGTAATCCGGATCGATGTCGGCGGGTTCCAGCAATCGTCCTTTGCCATTATGGCCGGGACGAACCCGCCCTACCGCACGTTCGTGACCTTCACCGGTCAGAGCCTGACGTTTCGCGGAGGCGTCGTCACAAGCACGCGCGGGTTCGCCTTCGATCTTGCGTCGGCCCAAACCGGCCGGGCGCCCGAGCTCGTGTCCACCCGCGGCGCCGGCGAGAACAACCGCGTCTACCGCTATCTGACACCGGGCGATGATGAGCGCGAGTTTCCCGTCAGGTGTGAGATTGCGTCGGAAGGTGGCGACCGCGTGACGCTGGTTTCGGGTCGGAGCTTCGCCACCACCCGCATGCGGGAGACCTGTCAGGCCGGTCCATTTACCTTCAACAATTTTTACTGGGTTGCATCAGGCGGCCGGGTGGTGAAGTCCCAGCAGTGGCTTAGCCGCGAGCTCGGCATGCTGACCGTGGAGCACCTGCAAGAGGATTAACCCGTTGGAGACGACAACCCCACGCCAAACCGCCCTCGTCACCGGGGCGGCCGGTTTCATTGGCCTCTTCGTGTGCCAACGGCTGCTTGCCGACGGATGGCGCGTCATCGGGTTCGACGCGATGACTGAGTATTACGACGTCGCGCTGAAGCGCCGGCGCCTGGGCCTTCTTTTGCAAACCCCGGACTTCTCGTTCATCGAAGCTCAGTTGGAAGAGCCCGGACGCCTCGCCCAGCTCATGGCCGACGAGGCGCCGGATCTGGTGGTGCACCTCGCCGCGCAGGCCGGCGTTCGCTACTCCATCGAGGCGCCCCGCACCTATGTCGAGACCAATCTGGTCGGCACGTTCGAACTGCTGGAGGCCGCCCGCGCCCATCCGCCCGAACATCTTTTGATGGCGTCAACCTCGTCCGTCTACGGCGCCAACACCGAGATGCCCTATTCTGAGACGATGAAAGTCGACACCCAGATGTCGTTCTATGCGGCCACCAAGAAGGCCAACGAGGCGATGGCCCATTCCTATGCCCACCTCCACGGCATGCCGATCACAATGTTCCGCTTCTTCACGGTCTATGGGCCCTGGGGCCGGCCCGACATGGCCTACTTCAAGTTCGTGCGGGCGATCCGCGAGGGCCGGTCCATCGACGTGTACAACCACGGCGACATGATGCGCGACTTCACTTTCGTCGAGGATCTGGTCGAGGGCATCGCGCGACTGGCCGTCACCCCGCCGGCCGCGCCAGGCGATCCTTCGCGCGCGCACCCCTACGAGGGTGACAGCCTGTCACCCGTGGCGCCCTGGCGTGTGGTCAATCTCGGCCACGGCAAACCGCTCCAGCTCGGAGCGTTCATCGCCGCAATCGAAGAGGCGCTCGGAACGACCGCCGAGAAGGTGTTCCTACCGATGCAGCCCGGGGATGTTCAGGCAACCTGGGCGGATGCCCGCTTGCTGACGTCGCTCGTGGGGCCGCTGCCGCATACGCCGCTGAACGACGGCATGCGCCGCTTCGTCGAATGGTATCTGGCCGAGTACGAGTAGAGCCTGCACAACGAAGTAAAGGCGCCCAATGGGCGCCTTCGTTCTTCTACCGCGGCATGGCCTTACTGGGCGGTGCCACTCGTGCCGTTGGTGCCGGTCGTCCCGGTCGAACCCGTCGACGACGAGCCGCCCGAGCCACCACCGCCCGAAAGGGCAAGGCCAAGAGCGAGCACGCCAAGGCCGATACCGGCCGCTGTCGTCGTGCTGATGCCGCCGACCGCCGCAGCCGTGCCAGGATCCACAGGCTGAACAGGCGTTTGCTGTTGGGCGACGCCCATGGTTGCGGACGCCGCGAGAGCGCTCGCGAGGGTGAAGGCGGTAATCGACTTGCGCATGTCGGTCTCCAATTACAGAGGGGACAACGTCCCGTCAGGGACCGATATGCCGTATCGGACCCGCTCGGCGCAAGGAAAGAGTCTGAGCCTGTCGGCGAATTTACTGCGAAACTGGCGAGAAAGCGCCTGCAAAAGCAACACACTTGCTGGCCTGAGCCGCAGATCGCGTCAAAACCGGGCCAGGCGCCGTTCAGTTTCCAAGCGCGCATACAATGGCGATCCCCCGCCCGTTCGCATTGACTCGTCCCGCCGAATGTCCCATCGGACCCGGGACTCGCCGTACAGGGCAGGCGGAAGCGAACTTTTTACCAGTGAGCAAGACTGGAGCGTACACATGAAAATCGCCATGATCGGAACGGGATATGTCGGGCTGGTATCCGGCGTCTGCTTTTCGGACTTTGGTCACGAGGTCGTCTGCGTCGACAAGAATCCGGCCAAGATCGAGATGCTGGAGCGGGGCGAAGTGCCGATCTACGAGCCGGGCCTCGATCAGCTCATGGCCAAGAACGTCGATGCCGGGCGTCTTTCGTTCACGGGCGATCTTGCCCAAGCGGTCGACGGGGCCGGAGCGATCTTTATCGCCGTGGGCACGCCAACCCGCCGGGGCGATGGCCACGCCGATCTCACCTATGTCCATGCGGCCTCGGAAGAGATTGCGCGTGCGCTGACCGGCCACGCCGTCATCGTCACCAAGTCGACCGTGCCCGTCGGCACAAACCGCGAGGTCGAAAGCCGGGTGCGGGCCGCCAACCCCGAGGCAGACTTCGACGTGGCCTCCAATCCCGAATTCCTGCGCGAGGGCGCCGCAATTGACGATTTCATGCGGCCTGACCGTGTCGTCGTCGGCGTCGAATCCGAGCGCGCCAAGGAGATCATGGGCGAGGTCTATCGCCCGCTCTTCCTGCGCGACTTCCCGATCGTCTACACCGATCTGGAATCGGCCGAGATGATCAAGTACGCCGCCAATGCGTTCCTGGCGACCAAGATCACCTTTATCAACGAGATCGCGGCCCTGTGCGAGCGCGTCGGCGCCGACATCAAGTCGGTCTCCAAGGGCATCGGTCTCGACGGGCGTATCGGCAACAAGTTTCTCCATGCCGGCCCGGGCTATGGCGGATCGTGCTTTCCCAAGGACACGCGCGCGCTGGCCCGCATCGGGCAGGACCATTCCTCGCCGATGGAAATCACCGAGACGGTGATCCGCGTGAATGAAGAGACCAAGCGCCGGATGGTCGACAAGCTGCAGGACCTCGTAGAGGGCTCCTTCAATGGCAAGACGGTCGCCGTGCTCGGTGTCACCTTCAAGCCCAACACCGACGACATGCGCGAGGCCCCCTCGCTCACCATCGTGCCGGCGCTTGTCGGTGGCGGCGCGCGCGTGCGCGTCGTCGATCCGCAGGGGCGCCGCGAGGGCGATGCCCTGTTGCCCGGCGTCGAGTGGTACGACGACCCCTATGCGGCCGCGGCCGAAGCCGACGCGCTTGTCATCCTCACCGAATGGAACGAGTTCCGCGCGCTCGATCTCACGCGGTTGGCGCAACTGATGCGCGGCAAGCGGTTCGCGGACCTGCGTAACATCTACAGCGCCGCCGACGCCGAGGCGGCGGGCTTCACCACCTACGTCGCAGTGGGTCGCTGAGGCGGGGCAGCGGGCATGACGCCCCGCGCTGCGGCCGCAAAGCGGGCCTTCGATCTTGCGCTGGCAGCTGTGCTGCTGGTGCCGGGGCTGCCTGTGCTGGCGGCAATTGCCCTTGCCGTGCGGCTCGTCGATGGCCCCGGTCCGATCTATGCCTCGCCCCGCGTGGGGCAGGGGATGCGGCCCTTCACGCTGTGGAAGGTGCGCACCATGGCCACCGACAACGGGCCGGAGATGGGCGTGACCGGGGGCGACAAGGCGCATCGCATCACCAAACTGGGGGCCTTTCTGCGCCGGTCGCGGCTCGACGAGCTGCCACAGCTCTTCAACGTCCTGCGCGGCGACATGTCGTTCGTCGGGCCTCGGCCGCCTGCGCCGCTCTATGCAAAGCGCTTCCCCGACATCTATGCCGACGTGTTGACCATGCGCCCTGGCATCACGGGCCTTGCCACCGTGATCTACCACGCCCACGAGGAGCGCATCCTCGCGCGGTGCCGCAGCGCGGCCGAGACCGATGCCACCTACGCCCGGCGCTGCGTGCCGTGGAAGGCCCGTCTCGACGCGATCCACCGCGCCCGCTGGTCGCTCGCGCTCGACCTTCTGATCCTCTACCTCACGGCCGCCAAGCTCTTGCCGCTGCCCGGTGCGCGCGCGCAGCGGGTCCGCAATCGCGACAATCCGAGCAAAAAGCCACAAACGCGACCGGCTCTCACCCGCAGCCCGTCCTCCACCAACGGCTAACCCTGGTGTTCGACGAGGAGCGCCGCCGTGGGGGCGGGTGCCGGCCCGACCCCACGGCTTCGGCCTGGATCGGGGCCGATCGGAGGGGCCGCCATGTGCCAGATCTGTGCCGCCGTTAATCCGTTCACGGGCGACTGGATTCATGCCGGCTTGCCCGCGCTTCCTGCGCTCGAGGAGGTCGCAGACGCGCCCGCCGGCCCCGACACGCCCTATACGCTTGACACGTCACAGGGGATCGACGGGCGTCTGGTTCCCGACGATGTCGATTGGATCCGCCTTGAGGTCACGCAAGGTTCGACCTTCACGCTCGAGCTTCAGGATGTCGGCGGCGTCTCCGACACGCATCTGTCTCTCTACAATGCCAGCGGCACACGGGTCGCCACCGACGATGACGGCGGCGCGGGGTTCCTCTCGGCCCTCACCCATGTGGCGCAGGGCGAGGTCTACTTCGCCGCCGTGACGACCTATGAAACCTTCTACGACCTCGCCTCGACCGACACCGGCATCTACCGCCTCGTGCTCGACACGGTGGGCGGCGACACAACCAAGCCGATGCTCTCCGACGCCGACTTCGCCGCGTTCCTCACCGACGGCTATTGGACGGCCAACGGCTTGGCGCCACGGGCTTTCGATATCTCGATACCGAAGAGCGACGGAGGGAGCGATGCCGAAGACGAGGGCGCCCCACCGGACAGCGTCATCACCGTCGATTACTCCGGCCTGACGGCGGCGGGGCAATGGTTCGCCGCCGAGGCGCTCGCCGCCTGGTCCGCCCTCACCGGACTTGCCTTCCAGGCGGTCGCATCGGGCGCCCAGATCGTGTTCGACGACACGGAAAGCGGTGCGCAGACCTTGGTGACCGTTGGGGACGACGGCATCATCCAGCACGCCCATATCAATGTCTCGCGCGGATGGATCGAGGGCGACCACTACGAATACGACGCTTATTCCCTGCAGACCTTTCTGCATGAGATCGGCCACGCGCTCGGTCTCGGCCATGCCGGAAACTACGACCACGGCCCGGGCGATGGGGCTCCGGTGACCTATGACACGCATGCGAGCTTTGCTAACGACAGCTGGCAGGCGACTGTGATGTCCTATTTCTCCCAGTCCGAGAACCCGAACACGGCCGCCAGCCGTGCCTATCTGCTCACGCCGATGGCCGCCGATCTCGACGCCATCGCTGCGCTTTACGGATCCGCATCGAGCCTGCGCACAGGCGACACGATCTATGGGATCGGCTCGACAGCGGGCGACTTCTACGATGCGCTCGAGGGCACGTGGGGCGCGATGGCGTTCACCATCGTCGACCATGGCGGCTATGACCGGCTCGACTTCTCGGACACCGATGCGGTGCAGTGGATCGATCTGGGCGCCGGTGCGGTTTCAGGTGTCGGCGGGCTTGTCGGCAACATGGTGATCGCGCGCGGCACCCGGATCGAAGAGGTGCGGTCGGGCGCCGGCGGCGACTCCATCTCCGGCAACTCGGCCGACAATCGCATCGAGGCCGGCGCCGGCAACGACATGGTTCTGGGCGCGCGGGGCAACGACCAGCTCTTTGGCGGGGCAGGCGCCGACACGCTGGGCGGGGGCTGGTCCGACGACACGCTCAAGGGTGGAAAGGGGGCCGACAGCCTCATCGGTGGCGACGGGTTCGACCGGCTTGAGGGCCAGGCCGGCGACGACAACGCGCACGGAGGCAAGCGTGCGGACTTTATCCATGGCGGCTCCGGCCATGACAGTCTTGATGGCGAAGACGGGCGCGACACGCTCCACGGCGGCTGGGGCGAGGACACGCTGCTCGGCGGAGCAGGGCGCGACAACCTCCGCGGCGCGGGCGGCAACGACCGGCTCGAGGGTGGCGCGGGCAACGACCGGCTTGGCGGCAATTCCGGCAACGACAATGTGCGAGGCAACGAAGGCGACGACAAAATCTTTGGCGGGGCCAACGACGACACGCTCGGTGGCGGCGACGGGGATGACAGGCTGGCAGGTCAGCGCGGGAGCGACCGGATCTGGGGCGGTGCAGGCGACGACCTGATTCTCGGCAACTCCGGCGACGATACGCTGACCGGTGGTACAGGTGCCGACACTTTCGCGTTTAAGCCGGGTGACGGGCACGACCGCATAACCGACTTTGCACTGGGAGAAGACCGGATCGACCTGTCGCATTTTTCCTTCGGCAGTGCGGCCGACGCCCTTGCCATGGCCCGCGACGCGCCAGGTGGCGTGACCTTTGATTTCGAGGGTGGCGAGACCCTCATCCTCGAAGGAATTGCGCTTGCCTCGCTCGGCGCCGACGACATGATCCTTTAACGCAGTCCGTCCAGGGCGTGGCAGAAACTCGCCATCGGAACGGAAAACGCTCCGGTTTCTCGTCGCTTGGTTGACCCCCAGATCATCGTAAGCGTATCACCGCGCCGTGTGATGTTGCGCGACTACGCCGTTGCGCGCGTCCCCGCCACCGGATTGGGGGGTTAAGTGCGACGACTCGGTTGGGTTCTGGCGGTGCTGGCCGCGACTTCGCTTGCGGCGTGTTCACTGCCGCGCGGCGCGGCGCTGCAACGCGAAATCCTCGCCGGTGCCGACGATGAGTTCCCCGAGATCGCTGTGTATCCGGTCACGCGCAGCTTCCTGCCTGTCGTCGCCCGATGGCCATCAACGGGCGCCGAACCCTCCGCCGGTTGGATTGCCCACAGCCACAGCCGTGCTGTGGCCGACGTCCAGATTCAGCCGTTCGACACGATCAATCTCACCGTCTGGGACAGCGAGCCCAATTCGCTGCTGACCTCTGAGCAGGACAAGAACGTCGCAATCTCCAACCTTCGGGTGAACGAGCGCGGTCAGATCTTTGTCCCCTATATCGGGCATCTCGCGGTCGCCGGACGCACCCCCGACAATGCCCGCGCCATGGTCGAGCGCGAGATGGCCGCGATTGTGCCCTCGGCGCAGATCCAGCTGCAGCTCGAACCGGGATCAAAGGGGTCGGTCAACCTTGTCGGCGGTGTGGCCAACCCGGGCACCTACCCCTTGCCCGAGCAGCACTTCACCGTGCTCGATCTGATCGCCCAGGGTGGCGGTCCGGCCGGGATGCGAAACCCGCAGGTGCGCCTCGTCCGCGCCGGGCGAACCTACGTCACCTCCTACGAGAGCCTTCTCGAGCAGCCCGGGCGCAATTCGGTTCTGCGCGGCGGCGACAAGGTCGCCCTGGAGGAGGACGACCGCTATTTCCGCGCGCTTGGTGCAACTGGGATCGAGCAACTGGTCTACTTCGAGGAAGACAGGGTGACCGCGGCCGACGCGCTGTCGATGATGGGCGGCGTCAACGACCGGCGGGCCGATCCCCGCGGTGTGCTGATCCTGCGCGAATATCCCGCGCCAACCGTTCGCCTCGACGGCACGGGGCCGGCCAATACTCGCACGATTTTCACAATCGATCTGACAAGTGCCGACGGGCTGTTTAGCGCGGGTCAGTTCGAGGTCTATCCCGGCGACACCGTCCTGGCGACCGAGTCTGTCATCACGACGGCCGAGGCGGTCGCGGTGCTTGCAGGCACCTTTATCGGGCTTTCGAGGACGGTCAGTGCCTCCAACTGATACGTCTCCTCCGCGGCTGGCGGCGCTTGTCGTCACCTTCAACCGGCTGAGCCAGATCAAGGCGACCGTAGAGCGCCTCCGAGTCGCGCCGTGCGACATCATCTGCGTGGTCGACAACGGTTCGACCGACGGCACGCGCGCCTGGCTGGAAGCGCTCGACGAGCCCCGCCTGAAGGTGATCCTGTCGACCGAGAACCGGGGCGGGGCCGGGGGGTTCGAGGCCGGGCTACGGGCGTTGATGGATGAGGACGATCCCGAATGGGTCGTGCTGATGGACGATGACGCCCGCCCCGAGCCCGGCTGTATCGAGCGCTTCCTCAGCGGAGCGATGGGCAAGTGGGACGCGGTATCGGCGGCGGTCTATCGCACCGATGGCGAGATCTGCGAGATGAACCGCCCCACCATCAACCCGTTTTGGGATCTGATGACGTTTCTGCGCACCTCCGTCGGCTCGGTCACGGGGCAGGGGCGCAAGGGGTTTCACATTCCTGACTCCGCCTATGACGCGCGCCCGATCGAGATCGATGCCACCTCTTTCGTCGGGCTGTTCCTGTCGCGCAAGACGATCGCGCGCGCCGGCTACCCCGACGGGCGCCTGTTCATCTACGGCGACGACGTTCTCTATACTTTGGGTCTTCGCAAGGCCGGCCTGCGTATCGGCTTCGTCCCCGAGCTCCGTTTCGAGCATGACGATCGCAAGGGCACGCTGGGTGCGCGGGGCCATTACGTGCCCACGTGGAAGGCCTACTACAATGCGCGGAACGGCTGCGTGGTCTATCGCACCGCGGCGGGCCCGATGCTGTTTCCCGTCGCGATGATGGCCGTTTTGATCAAATGGATGATGGCTGGCCGCCACTACGGTGCCGAGCGTGGGGTCTACTATCGGCTCGTCTGGCATGGGCTGAAGGACGGCATGCGCGGACGCCGGTTCCGCCCCCATGCCGAGGTGACAGCCCTGGCCCGCGCGCGCAGCCGCATCTGAGCTTGCCCGCCGGCCGTGCGCCTTGCCAAGGGTCCGCGGCGCACATCAGGTCGCGCGCTGCGCTGCCAGGGCCCTTAGCCGCGCATGGGCCGAGACGGCCTCGGCCTCAAACGCGATCTGCCGAATGAACAAGTTGTCTCGCTGATTGACCCGCAACAGGCGGCGCTCGTCCAGCTCCCCGCTTTCGTCCGCGCCAGGCGTGTCGAACAGGCGTGTTGCAAGGTCGACCTGCTCCTGGTCCGTGAGATCCATCAGCTCCGGTGGCGCGCCGTCCACCGGGCGCTGAACCGAAATGAGCGTCAGCGGCGGAATGCGGTGCAGCCCGGACTGCTCGACCACCAGGACCAGACGCCCCGAGGCAAGGCCCCGGCTTGCCGCAAGGCCCGATAGCGCTTCCGCTCCCCGTGCTTGCAGCCGGTCAAGCGTGCGCGCAGCGTCGTCCTCGCTGATCAGGCGGCGGCGCTTTGCCGGCGTCTGCACCGACAGCACGGTGCTCTCGACCATGAACACGATGCCGAACATCAGAAGCGGCGCCTGCGAGATGGCCAGCGCCAGGTCCGGCCGGATCGCGATGGCCAGGGGAAAGGGCGACAGCGCGATGGCATAGCGCAGCGGCGCCTGGTCGAACAGGATCCGCCAGAATGCGCGCTTGCCCCAGGGGGCCCGCGGCACCACGCGCAAGCCTCGCCCAAGCATCGGCGCCGCCAGCCGCGTGAGATGCAGTTTGCGCTGATTGGCAACCGTGCCCGGCGTGACAAAGAAGATCATGGGCCGAAGCTATGCGGGCCCGCCGTCCCGTCCAGTGCCCGTCCCGGGGCCCTATCGGGCCAATCCAGGCCACACACGCCGCTCCGCCGGGTCAGGCGCCAGCGGCACCGCCTGTGGCACGCCAGGTGGCGCGGGCCGCTTCGATCAACTCGTCAAGCCCGGCATCGAGCGAGATCTCGGCGGCGAAGCCAAGCTCGTCGCGCGCGCGCGAGGGGTCGCCAATGCTCTGGCGAATGTCGCCGGCGCGTGACGGGCCATGGTGGCGCGCGGCGTGCGATCCGGCGCGCGCTTCGATCCGCTCAGCCAGATCGACCACACTGACGGGCCGTCCGCTGCACAGGTTGTAGCGCCGCACCGTTCCCGGATCGTCGGTCATCGCCAGCCCCATTGCAGCGTCGAGTGCTCGAGCCACGTCGGCCACATGGATGAAGTCGCGCACCTGCCCGCCATCCCCGTTCACCGTGATCGGAAGGCCCGCCACGGCCAGGGTTACGAAGCGTGTGATCACGCCGGCATAGGGCGAGCTCGGCGATTGGCCCGGCCCGAAGACGTTGAAGGGCCGCACGACCATCGCCCGCCCGCCCCGCAAATGCGCCGCGATCTGGCAGTGGCGCTCGCTTGCCAGCTTGTCGACCGCGTAGGGCGAGATCGGGTCGGGCGTCGCGCCCTCGCCTATCGGCAGCGCCGCCTGTTCGCCATAGATCGCCGCCGACGAGGTATAGACCACCGGGCGCGGCCCAAGCTGCTCCAGGAGCGTCACCGTGCCGTGCAGGTTCGTCCGGTTGGTCTCGGCACGCCGCTCGGTGCAGGCCTCGACTGACGAGATCGCCGCGAGGTGAAACACGCCATGCGTTCCATAGAGCGCCGCAGCAATCGCCGCCGCGTCACAGATATCGGCCTCGATCACCCGCACGCCCGGCGGCAGGCCCGCGCGGATCCCGCTGGAGAAATCGTCGAGCACGGTCAGGTCATGGCCGGCGGCCGCGAGCCGGGCGCAAAGGGCGCGGCCGATGAAGCCCGCGCCGCCAGTGACCAGAAAGTGGCTCATTGCCAGTCGTCTTCCTCGCGCGACGAGCCCACAAGCTCGTAGTAATGGTCGAACGCGTCCTCGATATCGTCGTAGTACCAGAGCCGTCCCGCATCGATGACGGCGCCGCGGTCGCACAGCTTGCGCAGCATCTTCAGACCATGACCCACAACGACGGCCGAGGCATTGGCGAGACGCGCATGCACATAGCGCTGGCTCTTGGCCCGAAAGGTGGCGTCGCCGGTCGCGGTCGCCTCGTCGAACAGATAGGTGTCAAACGCGATCCCCATCGACACGCCAAAGCCAAGCTTGCCGCGCATGCCTGCCGAATAGGTGCGCACGGGCATGTGGAAGTACTCGCCGAGCTCGGCAAAATCGGCAACGAAGTCGATCAGCTCGTCGGAATCGACGCCATAGACCCGCGCGATGAAGCGCACGTTCTGAGCGCCCGTCAATTCGCGGTGAAACGATCCGGCATAGCCCACCGGCCACGAAATCGTCCCGTCGGTGATCACCTCGCCATGGTCGGGCTTCATCACGCCTGAGATCAGCTTCAGAAGGCTCGACTTGCCCGCCCCGTTCCGGCCCAGGAGCGCCACCGACGTGCCGGTGGGAAAGACCGCCGAGATATTGTCGGCGGCCCGGTGCGACAGACCGTCGGCGTGGAACGTCTTGGTGATGTTTCTCAGCTCGATCATCGGGATAGTCTGGCGTCAGCGGCGGTCCTTGATGGCGTAAAGCACCAAAGTGAAGGTTGCCCAAGCCATGAACGAGAACAACGCGATCAGCCCAACGATTGTTCCCCGCTTGGGAAACTCCGAGCTTTGCGCCCGCGTCGGCGGGATATGCGCCGCCAGATAGCGGCTCTGGCGAGAGGCTTCGGCCTGTGCCGCGTTGAAATTGGTCAGCGCGGCAAGATAGGCGTTCTCGGCGAATTCGCGGTCCACGATCAGGCTTTCGTACTCGCCGATCAGCGTGGCATAGGCCTCGTCTTCGCCGTCGGCCGGTCTGACCGCGCCGTCGCTCGCCCCGGTGCCACTCCCGATGCCGAACTTCGCGCGCTCTTCCTCGATCCGCTTTTCGATGACCGCGATGCGCTGTTCGGTCTGGCGGATCCGTGGATCGTTGTCGCGCGTCGTCTCCCGCAACAGATCAAGCTCGATCAGAGCCTCGGCAAGCTGCGCCTGCAGGTTGTTCAAAAGCCCCATCTGCCCCTGGATATCGGCATTTGGGTCGACGATCTGCGTCCGCACCCGGAACTCCGTGAGCGCCGCGCGCGCCCGCTTCAGGCGGTCGACGGCCTCTTCCAGTTCGCTACGGGCATAGCGCGTTGAATCCTCCCGCGCGATCGCGGTGAGGTCGTTGATCATCCGCGTGCTCTCGGCATAGATCGCCGACGCTACGGCCCGCGCATTCTCGGGATCGAAGGCCAGCACCCGCACTTCGATCAGACCACGGCTGCTGTCATAGTCCACCTGAACGACGCGCTGCCAGTAGCTGACGAGTTCCTCGACGGTGGCGCCTTCCTTCAGCGCGAAGATCGGGTCGTTAGCCGGCGTGGTATACATCGCGCGGAGGTCAAGCTGCGCGTCGATGCGCTCGACGATGTCCTGGCTCTGGATGAACGTGTTCAAGACATCGGTGTCGGACGAACTGTTGCTGCCGCCAAGCCGGATGCCCTGCAGGACCTCCGTGGCCGAGGGCCCCTCCTCGCTGCGAACGGAAAATCCGAGCGTCGAGCCAAACTGATCTTCGGCCTGGGTCTCGAGATAGTAGTAAGCCGCAAAAGTCGGCAATACGACCGTGACGATCAGAAGGGCGAGCGCGAAGGCGTGGCGACGGCGCGGGCGCGCGGGGCCAACGGGCGGCGGCACAGGCCTGGCCTGCGCCGTGCGTTGCTGGGCAGGTCCGGCCTTGCTGTCTTCTTGGCCGGCGCCCCGGCGGTCACGACCGGCGCGCGCGCCGCGCCGCCCGGCGCCACCCCGGTCGTCGGCGTCATCCGGCTTGGCCTCCGGTGCCCGCTCAGGCGCAATGAGGGCCTCTGTTGCCCCGCTCCCAGGTGTCTCGTCCGCCGAGATGTCTCCGCGCGCGGTCGCCGGCGGCTCCGACACACCCCCGCGACGGCTCCGCCGGCCATCGCCCGGCATGCCGGCCGCTCCGACCTTTGCGCCCTCGGGCTGCCCCTTGCGTCGCGCGGCGCGGCCCCGTGGGCCGTCCTTCGATCCAACGCCGGTTGCTTCTTCGGTGGTGGTGGCGGGGCCGGCGCGTCGGGACGATCCCCCGCCCTGACCGTCCGCCGCGGCCCTTGCTGGCTCTCGCACGGCATTACCTTTCATGGGACGCGGGCGGCATGCGCCCGACATCGCTGCGGGTTCCTACCCGATCGGGGCGTGGGAATCCACCTCTCCGGCGCGCGGCCGCCGATCCTGTGAAATCGGAGGGTTCGGTTGAGCGTGCGCCCCGGTCACAGCCGCATCCGAGCCGGTTGGACGGGCGCAGTCAAGCCTGCTACACCGGCGCCGACCTATGCACGCCGCGTGCCGCCCGCTCCATTTATGGCCACGCGCAGTTTCCCGCACCCTGACGGACTACGCCATGACCGACATGCCGATTGAGCGCCCTATCGCCGACATCCGTCCGCCCGCGGGCCGGGCGCAGACAGCCGGCATGGTGGTCTCAGCCGATCTCTCGGCCAACGCAACCGAGGCCACCAGGGGCCCCGAGCCCATCCCGGCTCCGGCGCGCCCGCGCCCGCCCAATACCGTGCGCACCGTGCTGGCGCTGATGATGCGCGAGATGCAAACCTCCTACGGCCGAAACCCGGGCGGCTATGCCTGGGCGATCCTCGAGCCGCTCGGAGGCGTGGCCCTTCTCACCTTTATCATCGCGATCGGGTTCCGCATCAGAACGCCCTCGCTCGGCGACGTCTTCGCCCTGTTCTTCGCAACCGGCATCATCGTGCTTACGATGACGCTTGGCATCGCCAACAAGGTGGCCCTGAGCCTCCAATATTCCCGGCCCCTTCTGAACTACCCCGCCGTGCGCTTCACCGATGCCCTCATAGCGCGGTTCCTGCTCACGCTCATGACGCAGGTCTCCGTCCTTTTCATCATTCTCGGCGGCATCCATCTGGTGTTCGACGTGGAAACGATCCTGCGCATTGAGCCGATCGTGTGGGCGGTGTTCCTGATGGCCAATCTGGGCCTGGGGATCGGCGTGCTGAACTGCTTTCTTTTCAACGTGTTCGCCCTTTGGCAGAGCATATGGAACATCGCCACGCGTCCGCTGATCATGATCTCGACGACGTTCTACCTGCTTGAAGAGATCCCCCGCGAGTGGCAGCCCACGGCGCTCTGGAACCCTTTGATCCACATCGTCGGTCTGATGCGACGGGGCTTCTATATCAGCTATGATGCGAACTGGGTCTCGATCCTCTACGTGGCCACGCTCGGCTCGGTGAGCCTTGTGTTGGGTCTGGTCTTTCTCAGCCGATACCATCACGAATTCACCAACCGATAGGCCGGCGCGAGCGCGTCGGCGTGAGGGGTCGGAAGGGGCGAGCAGCTGCGCATTCTCTACTATAACTGGGTCGATTATCGCGATCCGGCCGGGCGCGGCGGCGGCGTCAGCCTCTACCAGCGGATGCTGATGGAGGCGATGGCCCGGCAGGAGGGCGTCGAAGCCGTTTTCCTTTGCGCCGGTCTCGCCCATTCCCTGCGCCCGGGCCCGGTGCGGTGGCAGCGTCTGCGCCATGGTCCCGCGCACGAGGCGGGCCGCCGGTTCACCCTTGTCGACAGCCGGCCGATCTCGCCCTCGCATCACTCCTTCGGCGACCCCGCGCAGCTTTCTCACCCCGAGACGGAAGCCGCCTTCGCCCGGTTCCTACGGGCCGAGGGGCCGTTCGACATCGTCCATTTCAACAATCTCGAAGGGCTGCCCGCGGCGGTGCTCGCCCTTCGCGCACAGCTGCCCGACACCCGCTTCGTGGTCAGCCTGCACAACTACTATCCGTTCTGTCCGCAAGTGAACCTCTGGCACCGCGAGGACCACCATTGCGATGACTTCGAGGGGGGCCGGGCGTGCACGACCTGCCTGCCGTTTCGCCCGGATCCGCGCCAGGTGCGCCTTGCCAACGCGGCGGCCCATACCCTGGATGGCGTCGGGCTTCGCCCCGGCGTGGCCGCGTTCGACCGCGGGGTGCAGCCGGCCATGCGGGTTGCCGCGCGGGCGGTGAAGGGGGTCGCTGCGCGCCGGCGCAGGGCGCGGGGCGGTCCCACGCCGACGGCCCCCGTGACCGACGCACCGACGACGCTTCCGCAAGGCCCTCCTCCCGCGGCCACCCCGGCCGCCTTTGCGGAGCGACGCGCCGAGATCGTGCGGCTGATCAATGCCCATGCCGACCGTGTTCTGGCCGTGTCGGCGCGGACTGCCGACATCGCCCTCGACTTCGGTATACGCCCCAAATCACTGGAGGTGCAGCGCATCGGCACCAGCCACGCTGGGCGTTGGACGCGCATCGCCCCGCCAGCCCGCTTGCCCGTCCGCGAGGACGGCACGCTCAAGCTCGCCTATCTGGGATATATGCGGCGCGACAAGGGCTTCTACTTCCTGCTCGACGCGCTCGAAGGGTTGCCGGCCGCGCTGAAACGGCGCCTGCATGTGCTTGTCGCCGCCCGTGCGCGCGAACCGGAGAGCCCGGCGCGTCTGGGGGCGATGGCGGCCGATTTCGCCTCGATCGAGCATCGCGAAGGCTACACCCGCGCCGATCTCGACGATCTGCTGGCCGATGTCGACCTGGGTGTTGTGCCGGTCTTGTGGGAGGACAATCTTCCCCAGGTGGCGCTCGAAATGCATGCCCGACGCATCCCCCTTCTGACCTCGGATCGTGGCGGGGCCCGCGAACTCGCGCCATGCAGCGCCCTAAGCTTTCCCGCGGGCGACGCAGCTGCCTTTGCCCAGCGACTTGGCGCGCTCGTTGAGACCGGGCTCGACCTCACCGACTATTGGAGTTGCGCCCTCGCTCCCACCACACCGGCCGCCCATGTTAAGGCGCTCCTCCGGCTCTACGAGGGTCTGACCTCGATGGGGCGCCCGAATCGACTGCCTAAGAATTAGGCGGCAAGCCCGTTATGGTTGCAGATGCGCCGTCCATAGGCAGATGCTTGCCGCCTCTCGAACTGGCTGATACTGCGGCATTGCGGTGCGCCGCGGCGCAGCGCTAGGTGCCCAAAGGGCGGGGCGGCACGCGAGATTGTGCGGGTACAGGCTGTGGGGACGGATGCGCGTTCTGTTCTACAACTGGGTCGATTATCTCGACGCCGAGCGTCGTGGCGGCGGCGTTTCTGTCTATCAGCGTAACCTCTTGAATGCGCTGTCCGACGAACCTGGGGTTGAAACCGTCTTTCTCGCCTCAGGTATCTCGTACGATCTCACGAACAACACGCCACGCTGGGAACAGGTGCGCCACGGCCCGACCGAGAATGCGGAGCGGCGCTTCGAGATCGTCAATTCTGGCTGTCTGTCGCCCGGCCACCATTCCTTCGGCCACCAGACCCAGATTGACCATCCCCCTACGGTCGAGTGCTTTTTCGACTTCATCGAGAAGAACGGCCCGTTCGACATTGTACATTTCAACAATCTTGAGGGGCTGCCAGCGCGCGTCCTGGCGCTGAAGGACCGCTTCCCAAATACGCGCGTCATCTATGCGCTGCACAATTACTATCCGCTCTGCCCACAGGTGAATCTGTGGTTCCAGGAAGAGCAAAACTGCCGCGACTTCGACGATGGCCGCAAATGCACTACCTGCCTCGCGATGCGGTTCGACGTCGCCGGGGTGCGCAACGCCAATGCTGTGGCCTACAACTTCAAGCGCTTGGGCGTCGGGCCCGGAACCCTTCGCTTCGACAATCTGTTCGGCCCGTCCTGCCAGGTCTACCGGCACGCGACGCGACAGGGGGCGCGGTTCCGGCCGAGCTTGCGCGCGATCGCCCAGTTTCCGGATGAAGTTGCCGCGGTACCGGACGACAGCAACGGTCTTCTCACCCGGATGGAGCCCGAGTACCGCGCCTTCGGTCGCCGTCGAGAGGCGTTCGTGGAGCTTATGAACGCCCATTGCGATCGGATCCTGTGTGTGTCCGACCGTGTGGCGCAGGTCGCCGCACGGTTCGGGCTGAGCCCGGCCAAGCTCGAGGTCGCGTATATCGGCACACAGCAGGCTGCAAAGTTTGCCGAAACGACACCCCGGCCTGCGATGCCCCGCCCGGACGGAACGATCACGCTGGCCTATCTGGGCTATATGCGCCGCGACAAGGGGTTCTACTTTCTGCTCGACGCGCTCGAAGCGATGCCCACGCACATGGCGCGCCGGATCAAACTCGTCGTCTGCGCGCGCGCCGGTGACAAGTCAACGATGTGGCGGCTGCGCAATCTCGGCGGCAAGTTCGCCTCTGTCCGCCATGCCGATGGATACACCCACGACAATCTCGACCGGCTTCTTGAGGATGTCGATGTCGGCGTCATCCCGGTCCTATGGGAAGACAACCTGCCGCAGGTCGCCATCGAGATGCACGCGCGCCACATCCCGCTGATCACCAGCGATTTGGGTGGAGCGAAAGAGCTTGGAAACACGGCCTCGATGGTGTTCGAGGCCGGGCATATTCCATCATTTCATGCGATTGTTTCAGATTTGCTGTCCGGCAACTTCGACCGCGATAGTTACTGGCTGAATGCGATGGCCCCGGTGTCGATGGAGCGTCACTGCGAAACGCTTCTGTCGATTTACCGGTCGTTGGGCGAGCGGCCGGCTGACCGTGCGGGTTTGGGCGGGCCGACTGATGACGGGGGCCCGGAGCACTCTGTCGTGGGGGCCGGCGGAGCGGCGAAGGTGGCGGCCCGCGCCTAGGCGCGGCGCAGATTGGGTGTGCGGCGCGCTGGCGCCGCGACCGGGAGAAAGGGCGATGGCCGGCCGCGGCGCCGGGTGGCCAGGGCTGATACAAATCCAACCTGCCGACATCCGGCAGGGCCCGGGCTGTCCGGGGTCACGAAGAGGATCGAGACGATGTCTGGTATGAAGCTGTTGATGGTGGGGGCTGGGCTGTCCGGAGCCGTGATCGGGCGCACGCTGGCCGAAGAAGGCCACGACATCACGATCGTGGATTCGCGCGATCACCTCGCCGGCAACTGCCACACCGAACGCGACCCCGATACGGGCGTTCTGGTCCATCGATACGGCCCGCACATCTTTCACACCGACGACGCCGAAGTGTGGGACTATGTGAACCGGTTCGAGGCGTTCCTGCCCTACAAGAACCGGGTGAAGGCGACGGCTAAGGGCGCCGTCTATTCCCTCCCGATCAACCTGCATACGATCAATCAGTTCTACGGCCGAACGATGCGGCCCGCCGAAGCGCGCATCTATATCAGCCAGATCGCCGACACCTCGATCGACGACCCGCAGACCTTTGAGGAACAGGCGCTTCGCTTCGTCGGCCCCGATCTCTACCACGCCTTCTTCCGTGGCTACACGCTCAAGCAGTGGGGATGCGACCCCACGGAATTGCCCGCATCGATCCTCAAACGCCTGCCGGTGCGCTTCAACTACGACGACAATTACTTCTTCCACAAGTTCCAGGGCATGCCGCGTGAGGGCTACACGCGGATGGTCGAGCGCATCCTCGATCATCCTGCCATCGACGTGCATCTCGAGACGAAATTTGACCGTGCGGACGCATCCGCGTTTGACCACGTGTTCTATTCCGGCCCGCTTGATGGGTATTTCGACTACGAGCTTGGCCGCCTCGGCTATCGCACGCTCGATTTCGAGCGGTTCATTGCCAATGGCGACTTTCAGGGCTGCGCGGTGATGAACTATCCCGACGAGGACATCCCCTTCACCCGCATCACCGAGCACAAGCACTTCTCGCCTTGGGAGCATCACGATGCCTCGGTGTGCTACCGCGAGTATTCGCGCGCCTGCGAGCCGGGCGATACGCCATACTACCCGATCCGCCTGGTAAACGAGAAGAAGATGCTCGGCGACTACATCGCCCGGGCCGAGCGCGAAGAGAACGTAACCTTCGTCGGCCGCCTCGGCACCTACCGCTATCTCGACATGGACGTGACGATCCGAGAGGCGCTCGACGCCGCCAGCGCCTTCCTCGAACAGACCTCGACAGGCAGCCCGATGCCGGTGTTCGCACGCACACCGATGTGATGCGACCTGCCTCGACGAGGACAGCGTGAGCGCGCCGGCCACCAGGGCCGGCCCATCACCGGTCGTTTCGGTCATTGTGCCGGTCTACAACACCTCCGCGCTCGTTGGTGCGGCCATTGAAAGCCTCAAAGCGCAGAGCTTTGCTGACTTCGAAGCCCTCGTCGTCGATGACGGCTCCACCGATGGTTCGGGCGCCGCTGCACTGTCCGCGATCGGGGGTGACAGGCGTTTCCGCTTGATCCAGCGCGAGAACGGCGGCCTTTCCGCGGCGCGCAACACCGCCCTCGACGCGGCCAACGGCGAATTCCTGGCGTTTCTCGACAGCGACGATGAATACGCTCCGGATTTTCTGGGAGCTCTGGTCGATGCGCTCGGCGACAGCGGGGCCGATTGGGCGGCGTCTGCCGTTCTCCTTCTGTCCGGAGAGCGAACGGAGCCCCACAGCGCCATCCATGGCACGCGCCATCCCGCGACCGAGGCACCGTGGGAGACGATGCCGCTCGACGATTGGCGCGAGATCGTCCGTCACTGGCCGTCGGCCTGGAACAAGCTCTACCGCCGATCCGTGGTCGGCGACTTGCGCTTCCCTGAAGGCCTCTACTACGAAGACCATCCCTGGTTTCAGGCCCTGGCCGCGCGGTGTGCAACATTCGCCTATGTCCCGCGCCCGCTCTACCGCCATCGGCGGGGGAGAGCCGGCCAGATCACCTCAGACGGTTCCGAAAAGGTCTTCGACATCTTCTCGGTGCTGAAGCTCTCGACCGAGATCATCGGATCCTCCGCCAAGCCGGGCGCGTTCGAAGGATTGGCAATGCTCGCCACGCGCGTCATCCACGAGCGCGCAGCAATCGTCGCCGACCCTGCGCGCCGTGCACGCTTCGCCGCCGAAAGCCGCAAGTTCCTGGCGTCAAACGGCCTGACCTGGACACCCGAATGGGACCCGGGGATCGCCCGCGCCTGGGCCCTCGCGATGGAGGGCGATGTGCCGCTCACGGTCGTCGTCGCCGCCGATGCGCCCAGCAAGGGCCTGGCACGCACCCTCGCCTCGCTGGCCCGCCAATGGTTGCGCGATCTCGAGGTGCTGGTCGTCCCGTCCGGCCCTGTTAGTGCTGCCGATGCGGGGCTTCACGACGCGATCCGCAAAGTGCCCACGGCCTCGCTCCTTGCGGCCGGCCCGGGCGGGCTCTCGGCCGCGCGCAACCGTGGCCTGGGGGCGGCGCAAGGGCGGTTCGTGGCGTTCCTCGATGCCGGCGACAGCATGGCGCCCGGGGGGTACTGGACGCTCGTCGAAGGCATGCTTCGCGAAACGGCCGACCTCGGCCTTTGCCGCTTTCGCCAGGACGGCCGCGCCGACAGGCTTCACAGCGGCACGCATGACGCTCGCATGCCGTTTGGCGCTGCGCCCGTGCCCCTGCCGCCTCCGGGCGCGCGCCAGCCTGACTGGCTGAGCCAGATCGCCGGCACCGCGCGGCCCCTGCTTCCCGATCGCGCGCTCCGCCTCCATGCTTTGCCGTCCGCCAAAATATTTCGAACGGAGTTCCTGCGTGACCGCGCCATCACCTTCCCCGACGAGCCCCTGGCCAGTTGGGACGTGACGTTTCGCGCTGCCCTCGCTGCGTCGCGCGTCCTGTCCTTTCCTAACGCTCCGGTTGCATTGTCCACCGCCCGGGCCGACCGGCGGCTCTGGCGCGCCCCGCGGCGTGTGGCCGACATCGAGGCGGCGCTCCTGCGCCTGGCCCCTGTGCTCGACCCGGTCCTGCCCCGGGCCGACTGGCTGCCCGTCCTTGTCGCCCGCGCCGTCTGGGAGAAGGTCAACTTCGCCGATTTCGCCACCCCGGCCGACCGCGATACGTTTCTCGTCGAAGCGGCCGAGATGGCGCGCCGCGCTGGCCCGATCGACAGCACCGACGGCTTCGACCCCCATATCGGTCCCCGCGTCCGCGCACTCTTTGGTGCCGTGGCCGCACCGGGACACTCGGCCTAGCGCACGCGGCCCCATCGGCAAAGAAAGCCCCACGCCGTTGCCTCCCGGCGCCGGTTATGGTCAGAAACGGACGCGGCGACGACTGGGAAAACCTGCCATGCAATATGCTTTTTCGTCTGAGGATGGCTCGGTCTTCGAATGTGCGCTTGAGTTTGACAGCGTGCATTACGCCAACCTCAACTTCCTCGATTTCGGCCGCGACGACATTCCGTTTCACCTGTCGTTCCGCTTCCGCCGCCAGGTCATGGTGCACAATCGCAGGGTTGACGGCGAGTGGTCGGGCGAAGAGCCGGTGGCGGTGATCCTCGAGAAAAGCGGCAACAGACTGCGCATCGAATTCGCAGAATCCGTGGCCACGGTCATCGTCAATGGCACACGCGTTGCGCGAATCGATTTGCCCGAGCTGCTCAACGGCACCGCCCAAGTGCTGCACTGGGTCGGCGTGACCGGTGGCGTCGAGGCCGTTGCGCTCGCGGGTCGTGCCCACGAGAACCGGCGCGGGCGCGGCGTCCTTGAGATGGACGAGCCCTTCCGGCTGGAGGGCTGGGGATATGACCCTGCGTCCGATGCGCAGGACCTTGCGATCGTGATCCAGGGCGCAACCGACCGAATTCCGTCCGTCGTCTTGCCCGCACCCGACATTGCACGGGAACAGCTTGCCCCTACCACCGACATCGGCGTGGTCGGCGTCATTCCCGGCTGGGTCTGGACCCGCGTGGACGCAGGCACCGAACAAGTGTCGTTCCAGCTCACCTGCAATGGCCGGCCCTGCGGCCACGTGCTCACGCTGACCCGGGCCAGCGTCTTGGACATTATCGAGGCGGTGTGCGCCAAGGGACAGGCGGCCGGACCCTTCGAGCTTCTGTCGTCGATCGAGCATGTGCGGTTCGCGCGCCTCGGAAAAGAGCTGTCGCCGGGCGCGCACACGCTCTTGGCGCAGGTGGCCAAGGAGCTGAAGGTCGAAGAGTTCGTGCGGCCCCCGCGGGCCAAAAACGGCATCGGGTCCGCCGGATGTGACACTGCAGCGCCCCGGATCGAAGGAGACGACGACGAGGCCGCCCCCTCCGTCCCGGTACCCGCTCCGCGACAAAACCCCGTCGTCAATCGGCTAAAGGCGCTCGCCCCCAAGATCGGCGCCGTGGATCCGGCCGACATGGCAGAGGTGCTGATCGACCACGATTTTGGCGAGCTCTCGGTCAGCGAGCAGCGTGGCTATCTGCTTTCGGTCACCAGCGGCTTTTGCTCCGTCGACCGGTTCGGCGAGCTGTTTCATATCGCCCAGGCGGCCGACCTCGCGACGATGCCCATCGGCAATGGCGATTGGACCACCGCGCTTGCGCTGCCCTACCACTACATGAACGAGGATCTGCCGGCCATCCTGCGCTCGCTTGACCGGATCGAGCGAACGGAAGGCTGGGTCGATCTGCCGGCCCTTGGGTGGACGGTGCGTCGCGTGGTCGAAGACGCGCCGGCATTCATCCGCGAGACGGCCCGGGAAGACATCATCGAGAGCTTTCTGCGGTACGCGGAGCGGCTCACCGGCCATTGGTTCGGGTCGCTTCCGTCGAAGGACCTGATGACCACCATGGTTGCGATCCTTCGTGCGCTTCCGACCCTGACCGATGACATGCGCGGCTGGGTCACGGACCGTGCGCTCTGGTTCTACGGCCTGTCGCCGCGGTTCTGGGAGTTGGTCGATGCCGCCGAGAGCGCAGGCGACCTGACACCCGAACCGGCAATCGAGGCCGGCAGAGTGCGCTTTCGCGCGGTGCGGGCGGCCCTTGCGACGGCCGACCACGCCAAGGCGATCGCCGCCTTGCCGCGCCACGCCCACGACGCCCCGCGCTTCCGGCGCGAGCTGGCCGCGGCGGCGCAGGCCGATGGTCTGACCCCGCTGGAGGCGTTGGGCCTCGGTGGCGTCGGCGCCCCGCTCGGCGCGCCCGAAACCGACGACCCGCTCCTGCGCCATCTGGCTTTCCCGACCGATATGGACCCGCAGCCGGCGCTCGCCGGGGTCGCCCGGCGGGCGGTGCGGCGCCTCAATCACAGTGTGCCGCGCGCATTCCGCCCCGAAGAGCGGCTCGAGATCAGCGCAGACGTGCGCGCCCTTTATGCCAACCCGCCATCGGACCCGGACGCGCTCGAGGCGTCCCTCAACGCGCTCTTTGCGCGCTTTCGGCGGCTCGCGAGCCAGCGGCACGAGTGGTTGGGCGTCGGGCTCGCCCTGTCGTTCGTCAACGGCGCGCTGGTTGAAGGCTTATCCGAGATGGCCGAGGCTGCCGGCACGCGCGCGCTGGCGCTGGCTGCTATGTCCGCGGGCGCCGACCAGCGACAGGCCCTCTACACCGCGCCTGCCGTGCGAATGGCCCTGTTCGGCCTCCGCCAGACCCACATCCGCGCAGATGCCGACATCGGGCGTCGCATACTCGAAGCTTTCGCGCCGGTTCTCAAGCACTTGCCCGATCCCTTCGCCGAGGATGCCGCCAACCCCAACATGCTGGTGCCCGATACCGGCACCGCGGCCTTCCACGACATGCTCGTCGTCGTCTATTCCTGCGTGCCCAACCTCGAGAAGCGCATTCCTGCGGTGAAGTCTGCGTGGCTCGACCGGCTGGAAGAGCTCGGCATCCCCTATATCATCGTCGTGGGGGCCGGCGACGGGCGGCGTGAGGGGCGCGTGGTTCACCTCGATGCGCCCGACAGCTATGAGGCGCTGCCGCAAAAGACGGTCGCGATGGCGGCCTGGGCGCTCGAGAACACCGGCTATTCCCACATCTTCAAGGTCGATGACGATTGCTTCCTCGATGCCGAGCAGGCGATCTGCGGCCTGGCGTATCGGATGCACGCCTATTACGGGCGCCGCCTCATCCGGAACGGCGGCGAGACCGATCGCATCTGGCACCATGCGCGCGGCTCCAAGGCGACGGCCTGCATGGAAATCGACAAGTCGGCCGAGCCTTCGGAATATGCCGATGGCGGCTCGGGCTATGTCCTCAATCGCCGCGCCATGCAGACCCTTGTCGAGGGCTCCAAAACCCGCCGTGGCGCATGGCTCAAGCTTGTGTCATTCATGGAAGACAAGCTCGTCGGCGACACGCTGGCGCTGGCCGGCATGCGGGTGCAGAGCACCGACTATCACGTCTGCATCCTGCGCCGGAATCACTCCAAGGGCCTGTCGGTCTGCCGTTGGGAGAACAGCTTTCTGCCCAGCGAGGCGTCTCCGGTGCAGCTCGTCCATCTCGACAGCACCGATCTTCAGCCCCTGGCCCACAAGGCGCAAAGCGAGGCTGTGCTTCTGCCGAAGCGCGTGTGGCCCACCTATGATCCCGTGCGGCTCGGCTGGAACAACGTCAATGTCGAGCTCATCAGCCCGGTCGCCAAGCTGAAAGACCTCAACAGCGCGCCCTTCGCCCTCGTGGGCTGCCTGCGCAATGAGATCGACATGCTGCCGATGTTCCTGGCGCATTACCGCAAGCTCGGGGTGAAGGCGTTCCTTCTCGCCGACAATTGCTCCGACGACGGCACGCTTGAATACATCGCCGAACAGCCCGACGTCGTGGCCTTTTCCGCCGATGCCGACTACGCCGTCACGCAATATGGCGTGGCCTGGCAGCAGGCGCTCATGGCCAATCTGCGCATGGACCGCTGGTCGCTCGTCGCCGATGCCGACGAATTCCTCGTCCTGCCCACGGGCGCAGAGAGCCTGCCCGCGCTCCTGGGCACCCCCGCCTTCGCCGACGCGGATGCCGCGCGAATCTTCATGCTCGACCTCTATCCCGAGGGGCATCTGGCCGAGGCCACGCTCGAAGCGGGCGACCCGTTCGCCGAACTCACCCACTGCGACGTCGAACCCTTCCGCGACGGCTGGACAACCGGGCCCTATGGCAACGACCGCACCTGGACATCTGCGCTCCGGCACCGCCTTCTGGACGGGTCGCGTCGCGAGCTCTTCGTGGCGCAGAAATACGCGCTCATCCGCTACCGGCCATGGATGCGGTTCTCGGCCGGCCTGCACTATGCCGCCGAGACGCGCATGGCCGGGCAGGAGCTGATCTTTGCCCACTTCAAGTATCACGCCGCCTTCCACGAGCGCGCGCAGATCGAAACGAAGCGCGGCCAGCACTTCAACAATGCCGAGGAATATCGTCGCTACCTCGCTCTGATGGCCGAGGGGCGCGATGTCCTCTTCGAAGAGGGTGTGTCGGTTCCCTGGCGCGAGGCCGCCTGGGTGAAAGAGAAGCTCGGCGCCTAGCGCCTGACAGGCAGGGGCCGCGCCTACTGCTTCAGGATCAGCTCGCCATAGAATGTGACCGAGGCGGCGAGGTTCTCGATCGAGAGCCGCTCGTCGGGCCCATGGATCGTGGCGATATCGTCGGCCCCCACCAGCACCGGGCTGATGCGATAGGCCGCGTCCGCCACCGCCCCGTAGAACCGCGCATCGGTTGCGCCAAAGGTCAGGCCGGGGGCGACGATGGCCTCGGGAAACACCGCGCGCAGCGCGTCCTCGATATCAAACCACCCCTGCGTCTCGGTCGAGGAAACGGGTGAGGGGTCGATCGCGGTCCGGTCGTCCACCACGATCTCGATCTCGGGGTCGTCGATGGCGGCTTCCATATGGGCCAGTGTGCTGTCGATCGTGTCGCGCGGATGGATGCGAAAGTTGATTGTCGCCGTGGCCTCCACCGGCAGCACATTCTCCTTTTGCGAGGCCGCCAGCATTGTGGGCGCGATGGTCGTGCGCAGGATCGCCCCGCGCGAGGCGCCGCTGTCGAGCACATCCTCAAAGATCGGGCCCATGATCCACAGGTTCCCGAGCAACAGTCGCTCGCGCATCGTGTAGTGCGGGCCGAGCGCGTCAAAGAGCTCGCCAGCCACGCCATCGAGGCCGCCGGGCATCTGCGCGCGCTGCAGCCGGTCGACGGCGCGGGCGATCCGGCCCGCCGCCGTCATCGGCGGCGGCATCGAGGAATGGCCGCCCCGGTCCCGCGCCACCAAGGTCACCGTCAGATAGCCCTTCTCGGCCACATTGACGCTCGCCACGGGCCGCTCCAGCCCGTAAAGCACCCCTTCGCCCACCACCGATCCCTCGTCGAGGACCCAGGCCAGCTGTATACCCTCGGCCGCCAGGTGGTCGCGCACCGCCTGCGCCCCGGTGCCGCCCACCTCCTCGTCGCCGCCAAACGCCAGATAGATGGTCCGGCGCGGGGAAAATCCGTCCTGCAGCAGGGTCTCGACCGCTGACAGGATCGAGATCACCGCCCCCTTGTTGTCGAGCGCGCCACGGCCCCAGATCACCCCGTCGGCCACGACGCCGGCAAAGGGCGGGTGGGTCCACGCGCCATCCTGCCCGTCCACCGCCGGAACCACGTCGTAGTGTGCCGCCAGCAGGATCGGCGCGAGGGTCGGGTCCGTTCCGTTCCACCGATAGAGCGGTGTGCGCGCGGCCAGGTCGACGCGGTCGAGCGCGGAATGGATGGCCGGGAACTCCGCGTCCATGAAGGCCAGGAACTCCGGGAAGGCCGGAAGCGTCAGATCGGTTGACAGAGTTTCGATCTGAATCGCGCGGGCCAGCAGCGCGGTCGCCCGCTCGATATCGGCCTTGAACGTGATCGCTTGCGGCTCGGGCTCCTCGCCGGGCCGGAGCATCAGGGCATTCACAACCAGAAGCCCCCCAAATGCCACCGCAGCGGCGACGACGATTGCCAGAACGCGCAAGATCCAACGTTTCATCGGGTGCTCCATGGCGAGATCAGGAAATGGCCGGCTCACGTGGCGCCGAGGCTCCTACACGCGGAAGCGGAGTGCAAGGCGATCCGATCGCGGCATTTGGTGGGTCGTCGGCACGCGCGCACCGGTTCGGCAGCGCCCTGGGGGCGAGACTTCGGTCAGCGCCTCTGTCCCAACATCGCGAGCCGAACGAAAAGCCGTTCCACCAGCGCAACGGGCGGGGCGGTCTGTCCGGCAGAGCGCAAGGCGAGATCGGTCTCAAGCAGCAGCGACAAAGCCGTCTCGAGCTTTCGCGTACCCCACATTTGCGCCTGCCGCGCCATCGCCTCGCGCCGCGGGCCGAACACCGGCGGGCGTTGCCGCGACAGCCCCGCCGCCGCACCGCCCGGATCGCACGAAGCTGCATGGAGCGCCCGAAAATGCCGGGTTGCAGCGATGATCATCGCCACCGCCTGGACGCCCTGACCGCTCAACTTCTGCATCAGTGGCGCGATCTCGGCGACGCGGCCAAAGGCCGTGGCGTTCAGGATATCGTCGAGCGCGGCATCGATCGTCGCCGGCGCCAGCTCTGCCACCTCGCCCGAGGCCAGGGGCGCGTCATCGCCATGCTTGTAAAGCGAGATCTTCTCCAGCGTCTGACGGAAATCGCCCGGGTCGAGCGCGCGGGCCAACACTTCCAGATCCTGCATCGCCGCGCTGTCGATCTGCGTCAGGCCCGCCCGCTTCAGCTCTGCCTCGATCTCGGCGCGGCTCGGCGGATCGTCGTATATGGCGGCTGCCGCCGCGTTCCCGTGCCCCTCGAACAGCTTGCGCAGCTTCGAGCGCGCCGCAAGCGCCCCGGCGGTCACCACCAGCATGGCATCGCCCGGCGCCCAGGCCGCCAGAGCCGTGTCGAGCGCAGGCGTCGCTGCGTCGGTCGCCTCCTCCACCAGCACCGCACGCTGCCCGCCGAAGAACCCGGTGGCCTTCAGCGCATCGGCCGCCGCCGCCGGGTCGCGCCGCAGGTCGGCCGCCTGGATCCGCTCCAAACGCATCTCGGCATCTGCGTTGGGGCCAAGGAGATTGGCCAGCATGTCCTGCCGCTTCAGCGCCACGCGCATCGCATCGCCGCCATAGATCAGGATGCCGGCCCGCGCCGGGTCGGGCCGGGCGAAGAACGCATTGGCGTCCCTGGCCGAGAGCTTCATGGCCGCGCAGGGGGTAGGGTGCCAGTCCCCGCCGGAGGCACCGCCCCCGCTGGAGGCACCACCCCCGCCGGAGGCACCCACGAGGCGGCGGTCGCCACCAGACGCGAGACGATCTGATCGGCCAGGATCACCGCAAGCCGTTCCTGAGCGTCGGTCTCCGATGCCCGCGTGGCGACCGTAGTTCCGATGGCCGAGTAGGACACGAAGTTCTCAACGGCGCCCGAGGTCAGAACCGCACCATCGGACATGTTCCGCACGGTGAAATCCGCCCGGCCCACTAGGTTGAAGCGCAGCGTCTCCTGGTCGGGCGTGATGGCCAGTCCGTCGACCAGTGTGTCGATCTCATAGCCCAGCGTAAACGCCCCAACCTCCGCCCGGCCGAGCCGGTCTTCCAGCCGCGAGGCAAAGGCGAACTCAATCGCCGAGTCGGGTGCATCGGGCAGGATCTGTCCCCGCAGCTCCGTGGCCGCACCGCCCGGCGCATAGGCGGGCTCAAAGCCGCAGGCTGCCAAGCCTCCCAAAGCGAGGACGAAGAGCGCAAGGCGGCGGATGGGATCAGACCACAACGTTGACGATCCGCCCCGGCACCACGATCAGCTTCTTGGGCTGTCCGCCATCGAGCGCGCGCTGAACGGCGGGCTCCCCCATTACCAAGGCCTCGATCGCGCTCTTGTCGGCCCCCGCCGGCACGGCCAGCTCGCCGCGGCGCTTGCCGTTGATCTGGATCGGCAATGTCACCGTGTCTTCGACCAGCAATGCCGGGTCCGCCTCGGGCCAGCCGGCATCGGCCACCAGCCCCGCACCGCCAAGGGCCGCCCACATCTCTTCGGCCAGATGCGGCGTCATCGGCGACATCAGCTGCGCCATCGTGCGCAGCGCATCGGCTTTCGCCGCGCCCGAGGCGCGCGATTTCGACACCGTGTTGGTGAAGGCATAGAGCTTGGCGATGGAAGTGTTGAAGGCAAAGCCTTCGATCCCCTCGGTCACGGCCTCGACCGTCTGAGCCGCAGCCCGCGCCAGCGCCTTGTCCTCATCGGTATCGCCGGGCGCGCTTCTGTCCAACTCCGCCACCAGCCGCCAGACGCGGCCGAGATGTTTGAATGCGGCTTCGGCGCCCGCATCGGTCCATTCCACGTCCCGCTCCGGCGGGCTGTCCGACATCACGAACCAGCGCGCCGTGTCGGCGCCGAACCGCTCGATGATCGCGGCCGGGTCCACAACGTTCTTCTTCGACTTCGACATCTTGGCCGACGGAATCACTTCCACCGCTTGCCCCGTCTCCTTCAGCCGGGCGCCCTCTTCGGAAACGTCGACCGCCTCGGGCAGATGGTAAATCGGCCGGCCCTGATCATCGCGCGTCTGAAAGATCGCGTGGGTCACCATGCCTTGCGTGAAGAGCGCATCGAACGGCTCCTTTGCGCTTGCCGGCAGATGCCCCGTCAGGTGCATCGCCCGCGCGAAGAAGCGCGAATAGAGCAGGTGCAGGATCGCGTGCTCGATGCCGCCGATATACTGGTCGACATTCATCCAGTACGACGCTTCCTCCATGTCCGTCGGCGTCGGGGCATCTGGTGCTGTGAAGCGCGCGAAGTACCACGACGAATCGACGAACGTGTCCATCGTGTCTGTCTCGCGAAGGGCCGGCTTGCCGCAGGCGGGGCAGGGCACATGGCGCCAGGTCGGGTGCCTGTCGAGCGGGTTGCCCGGCTGGTCAAAGCTCACATCGTCGGGCAGGCGGACCGGCAGGTTCTCCCGCTTCTCAGGCACCACGCCGCAATCCTCGCAATGCACCACCGGGATCGGGCAGCCCCAATAGCGCTGGCGGCTCAAACCCCAGTCGCGCAAGCGAAAATTGGTGATGCCCTGGCCCCAGCTCGCATTTTCGGCAAAAGCGATTGTGGCGTCGATCGCCTCCTCGCCCGTCGCCTCTGTGAGCCCTGCGAAGTGGTCGACCCAATGCACCTTCTCGGTCTTGGGCGGGACAAAGGCGACGTCGCCGACCGGCTCGGGGTCGTCGAGCGCAAGGAACGTGTCGATCACCGGCAGGTCGTACTTCCGGCAGAAATCGAGGTCCCGCTGGTCATGTGCCGGGCAGGCAAAGATCGCGCCGGTGCCGTAGTCCATCAGGATGAAGTTCGCGACCCAAACCGGCAGCTCCCAGTCCGGGTTCAACGGATGGCGCACCTTCAACCCCGTGTCGAAGCCACGCTTCTCCGCCTTCTCCAGCTCCTCCTCGGAGGTGCCAAGCCGTCGGATCTCGGCATTGAAGGCCGCCAGGTCAGAGTTCTCGGCCTCCAGCGCGCGCGACAGCGGGTGATCGGGAGAGATGCCGACAAAGGACGCCCCCATCAGCGTGTCGGGCCGCGTGGTGTAGACCTCGATACCTTCATGTCCAGCCACCGGCTCGGTCAGCGCAAAAGAGAACTGCAGGCCCCGGCTCTTGCCGATCCAGTTGGCCTGCATCAGGCGCACCTTTTCCGGCCACTTATCGAGCCCGTCGAGCGCCTCCAGCAGCTCCTCGGAATAGTCCGAGATCTTGAAGAACCACTGCACCAGCTCGCGCCGCTCCACCGGCGCGCCCGAGCGCCAGCCCTTGCCGTCGATCACCTGCTCGTTGGCCAGCACGGTCATGTCGACCGGGTCCCAGTTCACGACGGCGGCCTTGCGATAGATCAGGCCCGCTTCCAGGAAGTCGATGAAGAGGCGCTGCTGCTGCGCGTAATACTCGGGATCGCAGGTCGCGAACTCGCGCGACCAGTCGATCGAGAGCCCCAGCGGCTTCATCTGGTCCCGCATCGTTGCGATGTTGCTGTAGGTCCAGTCCTTGGGGTGCCCGCCCGAGGCCATCGCCGCGTTTTCCGCGGGCATTCCAAAGGCATCCCACCCCATTGGGTGCAGCACGGCAAAGCCGCGGGACCGCTTGTAGCGCGCGACGAGGTCCCCCATCGTATAGTTCCGCACATGCCCGATATGGATCCGCCCCGACGGATAGGGAAACATCTCCAGCACATAATATTTGGGCTTCGCCGGGTCGCGACGCGCGGCGAAGGTGCCCGCCTCATCCCAGGCGCGCTGCCATTTCGGCTCGATCTCGGACGGGGTCAGACGCGACATGCGGGCTCTCCGTTGGGTCGGCGGAGTGATACGGCGCGGGCGGAGGGGCGGCAAGGCCCCGCGCCGCGCGCCGGCTGTGCTACGCTCGCCCCATCCGAGTGGGGAGGACACCATGACCGACACGACACCGGCGGTGGATCTGGCCAGAGCCGAAGCCCAGGTCGATCTGCCACAGATCGGCGACGAGAGCCGCTATGACGCGGTGATGCAAGTCATCCGCAACCGCGTGACCGTGCGCAAGTTCGACGAAAGCTACGTGGTGCCCGAGCGCCATTATGAGCTCATCCACGAGGCCGCGCGCCATGCACCCTCTGGCGCGAACTCCCAGCCCTGGCAATTCATCGTCATTCGCGATGCCGCCGTGAAGGCCCAAATCGCCGAATACTTCGTCGCCGAGCAGCGTTTTCGCGCCAAGGCCAAGATGAAGTTCCCAACGCCCGACTATCGCGGCCTGGCCACCGCGCCCGGCTTTGTCGTCGTTTGCTCCGACATGCGCTGGACCAACGCGTTCCCGGTGCTGAACGACGGCTCCGACCTTGACCGCATGTACCACGAGAATGCCGAGCGCATTCTGCTGCAATCGGTGGCCGCCGCAACGATGTCGGCCCACCTCGCCGCGGCCGCGCTCGGCTACAACGTCTGGTGGGTTACCGCGATCGGCCAGGAAGAGGCGCAAGCAGCGATGCGCCCGCTTCTCGGGATCCCGGAGGAGATCTCGGTGCTCGACATCTTCCTCTTCGGTCCGCCTGCGGCCACGCCCTACAAGCGTTGGCGCCGCCCGATGGAGGAGATCCTGCACCGCGACAGGTACAATGGCGATCATTTCATGTCGGACGACGCGCTCAACGACTGGATCAAAACGCGCCGCCACCGGGTGATGTACAAGGACGCCTCAAACGTCGATTGACCCGGGGCGTGCCGTGCGACCGACGCGTCCGCCGTGGCGGTTGCGCCGGTCTCGCCCGTGGGTCTGCTGTGTCTCAGAGGCCGCGGTCGGCGATGCGAAGCTGTCGGGCTCGGGTGAGAATCGCGTCCTCGACGGCGCGCGTTGTGTCGGCATCCACGGGGCCCGAGCGGCTGGCGAGCGCCACCCGCAGCGACCTGCCTTCAAGCGCCGGGTCGCGCACCTGCACCGTCGCGCGATAGGCGCGTCCGCCGCCGGGCGGCGTGCCGAATCCCAACACAATTACGCCAGAAAAGGGGTCGACTTCTTCGATCGGCATGAAGCTCAACACGTCGAGCGAGGCGTTCCAGATGTAGCGGTTGACGGCCACGGTCGTGTTCGCGTCTGGGTTGCGCACGAACAGATCGCCCAGCGTTTCGCGGCGGGTTCCGTCTTCGTTCAGCGTTGGGTCAAACTCGGGGGGAATCGTCCCATCGCCCCGCAAAAACGGGCTCCGCGGCTGGCCGGTCGTCGTTGCTGTCGTTGCTGTTCGCGGGGCTCCGCCAGAGGCCAATGACCCTCCGGATGCGCTGCCTCCGAGCGATCCGCCGCCCAGTCCGGTTCCGCCACATCCGACAAGGGCGAAGATGGAAACAGTCGCCACTAACTTGCCACAATTCCGGGCCAATCCCGCCTTCGCCCGACGTGCCATACCACCTCGTCCTCGTTTGAAGTGTAGCTACCGCAGGGTTTTGGGGGCGACAAGGCATTTCGGCCCTTGCTGTGAAGGCCCGGCGGGCGCGCGCACTCGGTGTGGCACCACTGTGGCAAAGCTGCACCAATTCCAAGGCTGCTCGGGCCTGCTCTCGGCGCCACCTTGCGTTCGCTGGGCAGCGGAGCGAAAGAAACATCCATACCGAACCCGGGCCAACCGGATACGGTGCACCTTTGGATATACGAGGGAAAACGATGAAAAAGGTTCTTCTTGCCTCGACGGCGCTTGTCGCCTTCGCTGGCGTAGCAGCCGCACAGACCACGCTCACCGGCGGCGGCGGCCCGGGCACGATCACGATCACCGGTAACGCAGAAATTGGTGTGATCGGGGCCACGTCCACGATTGACCACTCCGAAGCTGGCCAGGACGACTCTGAAATCGATCAGAAGGCACAGTTCTGGAATTCGATCGATATGGACATCGGCTATGCCGGTCAGACCGATGGCGGCCTGACCTTCGGCGCCGACTTCGACATCGACGAAGCCGACAACCTGGGCAACAACACCGACGACATGGGCATCACGGTGTTCATCTCGGGCGACTTCGGTACGATCACCATGGGTGACACCGACGGTGCGATCGACCGTGTTGTGACTGACATGGGCGACATCGGCAATCCGGGCTCGATCAACGACGCCGAGACGGTGCACATCGGCTACCAGGGCGGCTTCCTCGACGGTCAGGGCGACGGTCAGGTCGTTCGCTACGACTACACCTTCGATGCGTTCCAGGTTGCTGTCTCGGTTGAGCAGCACGACGACTGCATCGGCGGCGGCGACATCGTTTCGGCCGACGGCCCTGGCGCCCCTGACGACTGTGACGACGACGAAGTCACCTGGGGCATCGGTTTCGGCTACGAGTTCGAGTTCGCAGGCGGCTCCGTTGACCTCGGTCTCGGATACCAGGACGCTTCGAACGTCGACTCTGTGTTCATCATTTCAAACGACGTTGACGACACAGGCTCGATCAACGATGTCGCGGGCGCCGAAGCTAACACCGATGCAGCTCAGGCTTCGCTCCTCGACGACGGCGAGACCGAAGTTGGTAGCGCACAGATGATTGGCGTTGGCGCAGTTGTGAACCTCGACAATGGGTTCTCTGCTGGCTTCACCTACACCGACACGAGCTTTGAGAATGTCGACGACAACCTGACGCACATCGGCGTTGGCGTGGGCTACTCGTTCGATGCGTTCTCGGTGCACTTCAACTACGGTCAGTACGAGATCGAGGACTTCACGCTCACCGGCTTCGGCCTGGCCGCTGGCTATGACCTCGGTGGCGGTGCTTCGGTTGTATTTGGCTACGGTTCCTCCGAAACCGACGACTTTGACTTCCTGCTCGACGGCGATGAAGACGCTGACGAATTCAATTCGTCCGTCTACTCGTTGGGTCTGGCCTTCTCGTTCTGATACGAGAGCCATAGCAAGACTGGAAAGGCGGGCCGCCAAGCCCGCCTTTTTTCGTTTCCTTTAGATATATCGTTCTGAGACTTTGGCCCTTTACTCATGGTTGAGGCTGGCGCCGAGTCGCACTCGACCCGCGCATCGTGGGGCAAGGCTGGCATAGAGGCCAGAATTCGAGGCAAGTCGATTTGGTGGTCCGGCGGCATATTTGACGCAAAGGAAACACCATGAAGCATGTACTTCTCGCCTCGACGGCGCTTGTTGCCTTCGCTGGCCTCGCACCTGCACAGACCACGCTCACGGGGGGCGGCGGCCCGGGCACCATAACGATAACGGGGAACGCCGATATCGGGATCATTGGCTCCACCGCCACCATCGATCACTCCGAGGCCGGCCTGGCTGACACTGAGATTGAGCAAAAGGCGCAGTTCTTCAATGCCATCGACATGGACATCGTCTATGCCGGTCAGACCGATGGCGGCCTGACCTTCGGTGCCGACTTCGACATCGACGAAGCCGACAACCTGGGCAACAACACCGACGACATGGGCATCACGGTGTTCATCTCGGGCGACTTCGGTACGGTCACCATGGGTGACACCGACGGCGCGCTTGACCGCGTGCTCACCGATGCCGGCGACATTCGCAACCCGGGTTCCCTAGACGACGCTGAGACCGTTCACATTGGCTACAATGGCAGCTTCGGCGACGAGATCGGCGATGGCCAGATCGTCCGCTATGACTACACCTTCGATGCGTTCCAGTTCGCGTTCTCGCTCGAGCAGCACGACGATTGCATCGGCGGCGGCGACATCGTTTCCGCCGACGGCCCCGGCGCCCCGGCTGATTGCGACGACGACGAGATCACGTATGGCATCGGCTTCGGCTATGAGTTCGAGTTTGCCGGCGGCACCATCGACTTCGGTCTTGGATACATGGACATTTCCAACGTCGACTCCGTACTCGACCTCGCAAATGACCCTGACGCCACCGACTCGATCAACGACGTAGCCGGGGCAAACGTCACAGACCCAACTGGCGGCCTCCTCGACGACGGCGAAGACGAGGTTGGCAGCGCTCAGATGATCGGTGTCGGCGCCGTTGTGAACCTCGACAACGGGTTCTCGGGCGGCTTCACCTACACCGACACAAGCTTTGAGAATGTCGACGATAACCTCACACATATCGGCGTTGGTGTCGGCTATGAGTTCGACGCCTTCTCGGTGCATTTCAACTACGGCCAGTACGAGATCGAGGATTTCACGCTGACCGGATACGGCATTGCGGCGGGCTACGACCTGGGCGGCGGTGCCTCTATCCTCTTCGGCTACAGCCGGTCGGAGTCCGACGATTTCGACTTCGATATCGACGACGATACGGACGCTGACGAGTACACCGCCGACGTCTACCAACTGGGCCTGTCGTTCAACTTCTGATCGGAACGGGGCAAAGCACTCAAGGGGGCGGGCCGCTTGGTCCGCCCTGCGCCTTTTCCCGCCGGCGACGGGGTGGTAGCACAGCCGCCGAGCAGATCGGAGAACGCCGCCCATGTCGCCGCAACGCCCCAAGCCAATGCCACCCCGGGGGGGCGCCGCCGGCGCTGCCCCTGCGCAATCGGCCGGCGCACGGCTGCGCGACGCCTATAACCGAGCCGTCACCCTGCACCGGTCCGGACGTCTCGACGAGGCCGCCGAGCTCTATACCCGCATCCTCAAAGCCGCGCCCGGTCAGCCCGACCCGCTTGCGGGGCTCACTCGCATTGCGCTTCAGCGCGGAGATGCGGCCGGCGCCCTTGGCCACATCGAGGCCGCTCTATCCGCGCGTCCGGGCAACCCGCCGCTCCTTGTGCTGAAGGCCGCCGCGCTGGCGCAAAACGGCGAGCCGGATGCCGCTCTCGCCGTCTATGATGAGGCGATCCGCGCCGCACCGAAAGAGGTAAAGCCGCGCGCCGACAAGGCGCTCCTGCTCCAGCGCCTGGGCGAGTTTGAAGATGCCGAACGCGAGATCCGTCGCGCCCTGAAACGTGCCCCCAAGGCCGCAAGCCTCTACCGGATGATCGCGACGACCCGGAAGATGGCCAAGGGCGAGCCGCTGCTGACGGAGATGATAAAGCTGCACGGCGACAAGTCCGTCACCGGGATGGCTCGGGCCGAGCTCGACTTTGCCCTCGCCAAGTCAATGGGCGACACCGGTCAGCATGACCGTGTCTTCCGCCATCTCGACGCCGCCAACCGCGCCATCCGCACTGCGCAGCCCTACGACATCGCCCAGCGCCAGACCGAGGTCGAGGGGCTGATCAAGGCGTTTGAGGGCGCCGACTTCTCGCCGATTGAGAGCGCGGCCTCCGAACCCACCCCGATCTTCGTCACAGGCCTTCCGCGCTCGGGCACGACACTTGTGGAACAGATCCTCGCGAGCCATGGCGACGTCGCGTCAGGCGGCGAACGCCGGTTCGTTCTGGAGGAGGCGTACCGGGCAGTCGGCACTCCCGGGCGCGGGTTCACCCCGCTGGCCGACCTCTCGCACGACACTCTCGCCGATTTCGCCACCCGCTACCGCGAGGCCATGGCCCGCGTCGTGCCCGCGACCAGCATCGTCACCGACAAATCGATCCAATCCCACCTGATCCTTGGCCTGATCGCCAAGGCTATGCCCGATGCCCGCCTGATCGTCGTCCGCCGCGATCCGCGCGACCTGGGCCTCTCGATCTATCGCAACCTCTTTGCCCCCCGCACCCACGGCTACGCCTATGATCAGGCCGACATCGCCGCCTATGTGGCGACCTTCGAGCGCATGGTGGCGTTTTGGCGCGACACGATCCCAGGCCGGTTCACCGAGGTGAGCTACGAGGCGCTTGTCGCCGAGCCCGAACCGCAAATCCGCGCCCTCGTCGCTGCCGCCGGGCTTGAGTGGGACGAGGCGTGCCTGAAGCACCACGAAGGCGCGCGTCAGGTCGCCACTCTCTCGATCCAGCAGGTCCGTCAGCCGATCACCACCAGCGCGACCGGCGGCTGGCGGCGCTACGAAGCCGAACTCGCCCCGATGATCGAAGCCTTTGGGCGCGAAGGGGTAGCGCTGCCATGAGCCTGGCCGACATCCGCGCGCGCATCGCCGCCGCCGAAACGGAAAGCGGTCGCGATCCCGGCTCCACGACGCTGATCGCGGTGTCAAAGGTTCAGCCGCTGGAGCGTGTCGAAGCGGTTCTTGAAGCCGGCCATCGCGTCTACGGCGAAAATCGCGTGCAGGAGGCCGAGGAGAAGTGGCCGGCCTTCATGGAGCGCTACGACGGCGTTGAGCTGCACCTCGTCGGCCCGCTCCAGTCCAACAAGGCCCGGGCCGCGATGGCGCTCTTCGATGTCATCCACTCGGTCGATCGCCCGAAAATCGCCCGCACCCTTGCGCGCCTCGCGCAGGACACCGGCGCCTGCCCGCGGCTCTTTATCCAGGTGAATACAGGCGAAGAGCCGCAGAAGGCCGGCGTCTTGTCGGCCGAGGCGGACGCATTCGTCGCCGACGTGCGCGCGCTCGATCTGCCGCTCGACGGGCTCATGTGCATCCCGCCCGTCGACGAGGAGCCGGCGCTGCATTTTGCGCTCCTGGCCAAGATCGCCGAGCGCAACGGGCTTGCGGGCCTCTCGATGGGGATGTCGGGCGATTTCGAGCGGGCGATTGCGCAGGGCGCCACCCATATCCGCGTGGGCTCGGCCATCTTTGGCGCCCGCGCCTACGACTGAGCGAGCCGACCGCTCACGGCACCCATATACTGGCGCCCGGAGGCATGCGCGTCGCCAGCCACGCAAGGTCCGCCCTGCGCAGCGCCAGACACCCGGCCGTGGGTCGGCCCGGCCCTCGCCGGCAATGAACGAAAATGGCCGAGCCCCGCCCGGGCACCGCATCGGGCCAATTCCAGTCGGTGGTCAAGACGATGTCGTAGAGCCCGTCGGGGCGATGCAGCCGCTCATGACCAAACGGATGGGGCGCGCGCACCCATGTGTTGTAGGCAGGATCGGCCGGGTCGTCCGACCACAGGTCGCCGGGCCCGATCGGCAGAGCCCAGGGTGCGGGCGGCCGGACACGGTCGGCACGGTAGAGAAGCGCCGTGATCCGCCAGCGCCCGCGTGGCGTTGCGCCATCGCCCTCGCGCTTGCTGGCCGTCAGCCCGCCGCGCCCGACTTCCACAGGCATCCGACGGCCGCCGACCCGCAGGCCCATCGGCGTCAGCACCGCATCGGCGGATCTCACAGGAGATGGCCTGACTTCGCAGCCTTGGTGGCGAGGTAGGCCGCGTTTTCGTCGGTGCGGCCCACGGCGAGGGGCACGCGCTCGGTCACCTCGATCCCCTGTTCTTCCATGCGCGCGATCTTGGCGGGGTTGTTCGTCATCAGGCGCACCCGGCCAATCCCCATCCGGCTCAGCAGTGCGGCCCCGATCCGGAAATCCCGTTCGTCATCCTCAAAGCCCAGGCGATGGTTTGCCTCCACCGTGTCAAAGCCCTGATCCTGCAGCGCATAGGCCCGCATCTTGTTGGCAAGCCCGATCCCGCGCCCCTCCTGATTGAGATAGAGGAGCATGCCGCTGCCCGCTGCCCGCATCTCCGCCAGCGCGCCTTGCAGCTGCGGCCCGCAATCGCATTTGAGCGAGCCCAGTACATCGCCGGTGAAACAGGCCGAATGCAGACGGGTCAGAACCGGCTGGTCCCTGTCCACTCGGCCGATCTCGACCGCATAATGCTCCTCGGCCCCGTCATCGGGCCGGAAGACATGCAGCCGACCCGCACCCCCAAGTGCCATCGGCAAGCGCGCGTTCACCAGGTCGTTGAAGATCGCACCGTCCGGGGCTGGCAGATCCCGCGCGATGTTCAGGGCCGTGACCTCCTCGGGCACAGACGCCTCAAGCGGCGCAAGCAGAACCGCGGGCAAAAGCCGCGCCTCCTTGGCCAGAGCGCATCCTGCCCGGGCGAGGTCCGCATCTGGGCCCTCGGACCCGCGCAAGGTCCGGAACGGGCCCTTCATCGGCGTCCCAAGATCCAGGGCCGGGTCAGCCACCGCCGCGGCCCAGTCCAGCGTCGCGGTGTTCGGCAGAACGATCCGCGCCACGTTGCCGTCATAGGCGCGCGCCTTGAGCGTCGCGGCCCGCCAGGCCGTTACCGCCAGCGTCGCGCCGGCGCGCAGCGCTGCAAAGCGCGCGTCGGTCAGCGTCTCCACCGCCGCAACCAGCACACGGTCTCCCCCGGGCGCCGTCAGCGCAACGGGCAGACCAAGGCGCAGATCGGCGCGGGCGCGGGCGCGCCGCTCGGCAGGACTGGGAAGGAGCGGATCTGTCATCGGGCGCGCGTCCGAGAGTTGCAGCCGTGCTGGGCCGGAGGTCCGGCCGCACCCTTGCGCGACCGCCCCCGGTTCTTACCGCTCGTTCCACAAAAATGAAACATACGCGCCCCACCCGACACATCGCCGTGAAACCATGTAGCAGTCCTTGCCCGCCGATGGTGTGCCTCACATTTCACGGCCAATACATGATGACGATGGACGCGGGAGGCGAGCCGCATGGCGACATTGAAGAAGATTCTTCTCGTCGATGACGACGAGGACCTGCGCGAGGCGCTCTCCGAGCAGCTCGTGATGACCGAGGATTTCGACGTCTTCGAGGCGGGGTCCGGCGCCGAGGCGATGGAGAAGGTCAAAGAGGGTCTCTACGACCTGGTCATTCTCGATGTCGGCCTGCCCGACACCGACGGGCGCGAGCTGTGCCGTCTGATGCGCAAGCAGGGCGTGAAGTGCCCCATCGTGATGCTCACGGGCCACGACAGCGACGCCGACACGATCCTTGGCCTCGACGCGGGCGCCAACGACTATGTCACCAAGCCGTTCAAGTTCCCGGTCCTGTTGGCCCGGATCCGCGCGCAGTTGCGCCAGCATGAGCAAAGCGAAGATGCGGTCTTCCAGCTTGGGCCCTACACGTTCAAGCCGTCGATGAAGATGCTGATCGACGAGACGGATCGGAAGATCCGGCTGACCGAGAAAGAAACCAATATTCTCAAGTTCCTCTACCGCGCCACCGACGGCGTGGTGGCCCGCGATGTGCTCCTGCATGAGGTCTGGGGCTACAATGCCGGGGTGACGACCCACACGCTTGAGACTCACATTTATCGGTTGCGCCAGAAAATCGAGCCAGACCCGTCCAATGCCCGCCTTCTCGTCACCGAAAGTGGTGGCTATCGATTGGTGGCATAAGGGCGCCGATCTGATCTGGATCAAGCCTTTGTTAAGCATACTCCGGTATGCATGTTTTCGAGAGATCCCCTTGTCGCGTCGGGGTTATGGCGCGGCATCCTCCCTGTTGGACTAGGGCCGGCCTTGCGCCGGCCCCTTTTTTTGCGCGAGCCGAGGCGGCGCGCTCGTTCAGATCGCTTGCGCGGATGTCTGCGGGCCCCGGCATTGTCTCGCCCCCCTTCCGCACATTTCAGCTACGTTTAGCGACGGCGCACCCTCTGCGGCGCCGAAATGCGTCCTCGCGCAAGCCCGCGCGACGCCCGCTCCTGACGTAGGGTCGGCCTGGAAATCGTCTTGAGGCCAGCGTCCGTGTCGCTAGGGTCGCCCGACGCGCATCCCGCGAGAGTTGAATCATCCCTACGAATACCACGCAGGGTTCCCATAGAGGGGCACAGCAAGATGGCGGCAAGTACGCTTGCGCATATTCCTTACGTTCCGGCCATACCCGGACTTGGCCACACACTCGAGTTTCTGCGCGACCCGATTGCGCTCTGCGCGCGCAGCCGCGCCGCCCATGGCAACGTCTACCGCCTCAATCTCCTGGGCAAATGGCGCGTCATCCTCCATGGCCCTGAGGCGGTCGACTTTCTCTTGCGCGATCCCGAGCGCATCTTCTCGTCCGAAGAGGGCAACGACGTTCTCCATCCGATCTTCACCGGGGGGCTCGCCGCGCGCGACCTCGACGACCACCGCCACCACCGCCGCATCATGCAATCCGCGTTCCGCCATGGCGCCATGCTGGGCTACACGGCCGGCCTGTTCGAAGAGACCGAGGCGGTGGCCGGCGCTCTGCCCACGGGCCAGGCCTTCCCCTTTGCCCTTCGTATCAAGGAGGGGCTCCTGCGCGTCGGCGGTCGCGTCCTGATGGGCCTCGACGTCGACGGGCCCGAGCTCGTCGAGATGAACCGCGCGTTTTCGGAAGAGGTTGAGGGTTGCATCAGCATCATCCGTCGTCCACTTCCCTTCACCCGAATGGGGCGGGGCATGAAGGCGCGCCGGCTCTTCGAAGAGCGCTTGCGCGCCCTGATCCCCGAACGGCGGCGCACCGGCGGACCGGACTTCTTCAGCCAGATGTGCCGCGCCCAGGATGCCGAGGGCGGCAGCTGGACTGACGCCGAGATCTTCCAGCACTTCAACTTTCTGATGCTGGCGGGCCATGACACGACGGCCAGCGCCCTCACGACCATGGTCTGGGGAATCGCCGCCGGCGCCCCGGAATGGCAAGACCGGCTGACCGACGAGGTCGCGCGCACCCGACCGGCTCTCGAGGCAGCGCATGCGGCCGGCGATCTCGAAGCCATGCACGCCGCCCTCGCAGACATGAAGGACACCGCCCAGGTGTTCGAAGAGGCGCTGCGCTTCCGCCCGCCGGTCCCCTTCGTGTCGCGTCGAGCCCGGCGCGAGACATTTTGGCAGGGCACGAAAGTCCCCAAAGGTGCCTATCTCTCGGTTCCCCTTGCGCCGGTGATGCTGGACAGCAACGTGTTTGAGGATCCCGAGTGCTTCCGGCCCGAACGGTTTGCCGCCGGGGCCGCATCCGCCTCGCGCAAGCCGCCGATCTTCCTGGCCTTCGGCGGCGGCGCGCACAAATGCATCGGGCTGCACTTTTCCTACACCCAGGCGCGCCTGGGGATCTCGGCCCTCCTGTCCCGGTATCGGATCACAGTTCCCGAACCGAATCCGGACTGGACGCTCATGCCGATCACGCGCCCGCGCGACGGCTTGCCGGTGGTGCTCACCCAGCGGTGAGCCGGCTCTGGCGTCTTTCCCGGCGCCACCCTACGGTCTCGCTCGGATCGAATCCCGCGGTGGCCTCGCCTGCCGCACCGAGACCTGCCGGAGCCCCCACATGCCCTTCACGCTCGCCACCTGGAACATCAACTCCGTCCGCCTGCGCGCCGACCTCGTCCGGCGCCTCATGCGCGAGGAAGGCCCCGACATCCTGTGCCTGCAGGAGTGCAAATGCACCGTCGACAAGCTGCCCGATTTCGCCGCTGCCGGATATGCCCACGTCGTGGCGCGGGGCGAAAAGAGCTACAACGGGGTCGCGATCCTGTCGAAGCAGCCGCTGCGCGAGGCCGGCGCGTTCGACTTCGCCGAACTCGGCCACGCCCGCCATGTGGCGGCCGAGCTTGAGAGCGGCGTCATCATCCACAACTTCTATGTGCCCGCGGGCGGCGATGTGCCCGACCGCGACGCCAACGTGAAGTTCGGCCAGAAGCTCGACTACGTGTCGGCCATGCGCGATTGGGCCAACGCCGATAAGCCCGCCCGCGCCATCGTCGTGGGCGATCTCAACATCGCTCCCCGGGAAGACGATGTCTGGTCGCACAAGCAGCTTCTGAAGGTGGTCAGCCACACACCCATCGAAGTCGAGCATTTCGGCCAGGCGCAAGAGGCCGGCGGCTGGGTCGACGTCACGCGCGCCCACATCCCCGAGGGCCAGCTCTACAGCTGGTGGTCCTATCGCTCGCCCGATTGGGACGGCGCCGACAAGGGCCGCCGCCTCGACCATATCTGGGCAACCCCCGACATCGCCTCGGCCGCCCATTCCAGCCGAATCCTGCGCGATGTACGCGGCTGGGAGAAGCCCTCCGACCATGCCCCCGTCTTCGCATCGTTCGATCTCTGAGCGGGGTGCGGCGTCGGATCGGGCCAGGCGCCAGCACTTGCCACCGGCCCGGCGAGCGGCTCTGACCAACGGTGGCTTGCAACCACGCAGGGCATGCTCCATCTAAGCGGGCGACGGATGCGAGGCGCGTGCCAATCGTGCAGCCTCATTCAGGAGGGCGAAAGCGATGATCGAACTGGGACTGGGCAGCACAGCGCCTGCCGGGGACGACCTGATCAAGGACAGCACGGAAGCCACTTTCATGGCCGATGTCGTCGACATGTCCATGCAGGTGCCCGTAGTCGTCGACTTCTGGGCCACCTGGTGCGGCCCGTGCAAGACGCTCCAGCCCATTCTGGAAGAGGCGGTGCGCGCTGCCGGCGGTGCCGTGCGCATGGTCAAGGTCGATGTCGACCAGAACCAGCAGATCGCCGCGCAACTGCGCATTCAGTCGATTCCCACCGTCTATGCCTTCTGGCAGGGTCAGCCGGTCGACGGGTTTCAGGGCAACGTTCCGGGCAGCGAGATCAAGGCGTTCATCGATCGCCTGATCGAGGCATCCGGCGGGGCGGCTCCGGGCGGCGGCCTCGACGAGGCGGTCGCAGCGGCCGAGCAGATGCTCGAAGAGGGCGCCGCCGTCGATGCCGCCCAAACCTTTGCCGCCGTTCTGGGGGAGGACCCGTCGCACGCCGCGGCCTATGGCGGCCTCGTCCGCGCCCATCTTGCCATGGATGAGGTCGACAAGGCCGAAGCCCTGCTCGACGGTGCCCCCGACGAAATCGCCGAGACGCCCGAGATCGAGGCGGCGCGCGCTCAGGTCGATCTGGCCCGCCAGGCCGAGAAGGCCGGCCCCCTGGCCGAGCTGTCGTCCCGGGTCGCCGCGGCTCCCGACGATCATCAGGCGCGCTTTGATCTCGCCACCGCGCTCCATGCTGCGGGCCAGGTCGAGGAAGCGGTCGACGAGCTGCTGGAGCTCTTCCGCCGCGACCGCGAGTGGGACGATGGCGCAGCCAAGACGCAGCTCTTCAAGATCTTCGATGCCCTCCCTGCCAAAGACCCGGTGGTCCTCAAGGGCCGGCGCCGGCTTTCGTCGATGATCTTCGCCTGAGCGTTGCCGTGGCGGGCCGGGCAGCTAGGTCCAACCCCATGACAGCGCTCATCGATCTCCCCGAGGCTATTCCGCTTTTCCCGCTGCCCGGGGCGTTGTTGCTGCCAAGGGCGCGCTTGCCCCTTCACATTTTCGAGCCGCGCTATCTGGCCATGCTCGACGACACGATGAAAACGGGCCATCGGCTGATCGGCATGGTCCAGCCCCGCGAAGTGCCCGAGGGCAGCGCCCGCCGGCTCCATACCATAGGCTGCGCCGGCCGGCTCACCGGCTTCTCGGAAACCGAGGATGGCCGTTACATGATCACGCTCTCGGGCATCTCCCGGTATCGGATCACGCGCGAGGTCGATGGCTTCACGCCCTATCTGCGGGCCGAAATTGAATGGGCTGGGTTCGAGCGCGACCGCGGCCCGGCCGAGGAGGATCCTTCGTTCGACCGCCCAGATTTCCTCAAGCTCCTGTCGCGCTTCTTTGCTGCGCGGGCCCTGTCGACGGATTGGGACAGCCTGAAGGAAGCCGAGGAGGAGCTTCTGATCAACTCGCTCTCGATGCTCTGTCCGTTTGAGGTTGAGGACAAGCAAGCGCTACTGGAGGCGCCGTCGCTCTCGACGCGGCGCGAGACGCTGGTCACGTTGATCGAGTTTGCCCTTCGCAGCGGCGGTGAGGGAGAGGAGATTGTGCAATGACCGACGCGCCCACGACTCACGGCCACGACCGGCGTATGCTCGAGGCCCTCGTCTGCCCCCAAACCCATGCAACGCTGAGCTACGACGCCGAGCGGCAAGAGCTCTATTGCCGGGCCACCCACCTTGCCTATCCGATCCGGCAGGGCATCCCCGTGATGGTGGTCGACGAGGCCCGGCAGCGCGATTAGCGCCGTATCGGCGACTACAAAGTCTCTCCCCGCAAGAGCCGCGGCACATCGCCCGTGAGCCCCGCCGCCTCTCGGATGAACCCGCGCCGAAGCCCGGGCATGCGCTGAACCAGCCCCATCCCCAGATCGCGACCAATGCGGAGCACGGCACTGTCGTTGGAAAACAGCCGGTTGAAGCCGTCGGTCGCTACGGCCAGCGCCATCCGGTCGAAGCTCCGCCACCGCCGGTGCCGCTCCAGCACCTGCGCTGTGCCGATATCCTCGCCCCGCCGGCGCGCCTCGGCCAACACCTCGGCCAAGCTCGCCACATCGCGCAGGCCCTGGTTCAGACCCTGCCCGGCAATCGGGTGCACCGTCTGGGCGGCATCGCCCACCAGCGCCAGCCGCTCGCCCACGATGCGCGCCGCGAGCGACAGCTCCAGCGGGTAGGCATAGCGCGCCCCGGCCAGCGACAGCGCCCCTAGAAAACCGCCAAAGCGCGGCCGCAGCGCCGAGAGGAACCCCTCGTCATCGAGCGCCGCTATGTGCTCGGCCAGCGCCCGCCGCTCCGACCACACGATCGATGACCGGTTGTCGGTCAGCGGCAATATGGCCAGCGGCCCGCCCGGCATGAAAAACTGATGAGCGCATCCCCCGTGAGGCTTCTCATGGGCCACCGCGCACACCAGCGCCATCTGCCCATAGCCCCATCCCGTCCGCCCGATGCCTGCGCGTGCGGCCGTCCCGCTCCGCTTGCCGTCTGCGCCCACCAGAAGGGGCGCGCGCAGCACCGAGCCCGAGGCCAACGTCACCTCCATCGCCGCCGGGCCGACACTCTGCGCCACAACGGTCTCGCCGGGCCGGTGATCGATCAAGTCCGCGCTATCGACCGCCTCCAACAACGCGGCGCGCAGGTGCCGGTCCTCGACCATGAAGCCCATCGGCCCCTCTTCGATCTCGGCGTGATCGAAATGCAGGAAGAAGGGCGAGGCGCCTTCCCCCGGCCGCCCGTCCGAGGCCTTGATGTCGAGGATCGGCTGCGCGTGCGCGGCCAGCCCGTCCCAAAGACCAAGCGCCACCAACAGCCGCTGCGACGCCGCCGCCAGCGCATAGGACCGGCCGTCAAACCCCGGCGCGGCGCGCGTCTCACGCGGCAGGCTGTCGATCAGCGTTACCGAAAGGCCCGCCCGGGCCGTGGCAAGGGCAAGGGCCGTACCGCCAAGTCCCCCGCCGCAAATGATAAGATCACCGTCCATAACGTCCCAGATACGTGCGGCGCGACCAATGTCCATGCGCTCTGGCGTCCCGTGCGCATGCCCGTTAGCGTCGCCCGCGGCAAGGCGGAGGGCAGGATGGACTGGACGGGGATGAGTGCGGCCGCGATGGGCCGCGAGATCGAGGCGGGCCGGATCGATCCGCTCGGCCTCACCGAAGAGCATCTCTCTGCCATCGAGGGCCACGCCCACGGCGCCAGCATCTATGCCCGGCTCACCCCCGACCGCGCCCGCGCCGAAGCCGCGGCCGCCCGCGACCGCGCACGTTCCGGCCTCCGGCGCGGCCCGCTCGACGGTGTGCCGATCTCGTGGAAAGACCTCTTCGACACAGCCGGCGTCGCAACGGAATCGGGCTCGCGCCTCCTCGAAGGCCGCACGCCCGACCGCGACGCCAAGGTGCTTGCCCGCGCCACCACCGCCGGTCTTGTCTGCCTCGGCAAAACCCACCAGACAGAGCTCGCCTTCTCGGGTCTGGGGCTCAACCCGATGACGGCCACACCGCCCTGCGTGAACGATCCCGACGCTGTCCCCGGCGGCTCGTCGTCGGGTGCCGCGACCTCGGTCGCTTTCGGTCTTGCCGCGGCGGGGATCGGCTCCGACACGGGCGGCTCGGTCCGCGTCCCGGCGGCGTGGAACGATCTGGTCGGCCTCAAAACCACCTCGGGCCTCCTGTCGCTCGCCGGCGTCGTGCCCCTTGCCGCGCGGTTCGACACCGCCGGCCCCCTGACCCGCACGGTCGAAGACGCCGCGCTCCTGCTAAGCGCGTTGGGCGGCGGCGCTGCGCCCGACCTTGCCAGCGTAAGCCTCAAGGGCCGCTGGTTCTTCGCACTCCAGACCGTCGCGATGGACGATCTGCGCGAGGGTCCGTCCGAGGGCTATGCCGCCGCGCTGGCCGCGCTCAAGGCCGCCGGGGCAGAGATCGTCGAGGGCGAGATTCCCGCCGTGGGCGAGGCGCTCGGTCTGGCCGGCCCGCTCTACACCGCCGAAGCCTATGGCACCTGGGGCGAGACGATCGAGGCCGCACCCGACAAGATGTTCGGCCCCGTGCGCGAACGGTTCCGGGCCGGGCAGGGGGTGAGCGGTCCCGACTATGTGCGCGGCTGGCAACGGCTCGATGCCCTCCGCGCAACCTATGCCGAGGCCACGGCAAGCTACGATGCCGTCCTCGTGCCCACGGCGCCGCTTCTGCCGCCGAACCGGGCGGCGCTTGAAGCAGACGACGCGTTCTTCACCTCCGAGAACCTGCTCGCGCTGCGCAATACGCGGATCGGCAACCTCATGGGCGTCTGCGCCCTGACGCTGCCCACCGGCGTGCCGTCGACAGGCATCACCCTGATGTGCCCTCCGATGAACGAGGCGCACCTTCTGCGCCTCGGCGCCGCCGCCGAAGCCGCCCTCGGATAGGGCCCAACGCACCCGATCCCAGGCCCAAGCAGCGCCCGCCAACCTAATCTCGGCGGCCACCGTTCGGCCAGCTCCAAAGCGCTCTCCAGGCCCTGACCGAAAAGCCACATCGCGCCCTCCCCCGCGCCGTTTTTCTGGACCGCGCCACACCCCCTCGCTACTCTTATGCCAAACGAGGCGGAAACAGCCTCGGTCCTGAGGCAGTTTTCTAAGCGAGTGTCAGCTTCGCGCCATGATGGTTCCTGAGCGGTTTTCGGGCCTGCCGGAATACGCCTTTCCGCGTTTGCGGAGGCTTCTGGACGGGCTGACGCCCGGCGGACCGGTCGTCGACATGACGATCGGTGAGCCGCGTCATCCCATGCCTGACTTTCTGATGGACGTGCTGGCGTCGCAGTCGCAGGGCTTCGCCAAGTACCCGCCCAACGAGGGCGCCGAAGATCTGCGCGTCGCCATTGCCGAGTGGATTGGCCGCCGCTACGGCGACGCGGCCGACCCGGCGACCGAGATCCTCGCACTGAATGGCACCCGTGAGGGCCTCTTCAATGCCGGTCTCGCCCTCTGCCCCGAGGCCAAGGCGGGCAGTCGACCGGTCGTCCTGGTCCCCAACCCGTTCTACCAGGTCTACGCCGTCGCGGCCGCCGCTGCAGGAGCCGAGCCGGTCTTCGTGAACGCCACCGCCGAAACGGGCTTTCTGCCAGATTTCGCCAGCCTTGCGCCCGAGATCCTCGACCGGACCGCCATCGCCTACATTTGCTCGCCGTCCAACCCCCAGGGCGCCGTCGCCGACCGCGCCTATTGGCAGACGCTTCTGACCCTGGCCGAGCAGCACGACTTTCTGGTGTTCGCCGATGAGTGCTATTCCGAGATCTGGCGCAGCGCCGCCCCCACCGGCGCCTGGCAGGTGGCCCACGAGATGGGCATCAGCCGCGAGCGCATCCTGATCTTCCACTCTCTGTCGAAACGCTCGAACCTGCCGGGCCTCCGCGCGGGCTTCTGCGCCACCGGCGCCGCCAATATGGCCCAGCTTCGGCGCCTGCGCTCCTATGCCGGCGCGCCGCTGCCCCTTCCGGTCCAGCACGCCGCCGCCGCCTGCTGGCGCGACGAGAGCCACGTGGTCCGCTCGCGCAAGCTCTACCACGAGAAATACCGGATCGCCGACGGGATCATGGGTGGCCTTGAGGGCTATGTGCCCCCCGAGGGCGGCTTCTTCCTGTGGCTGCCCGTGCCGGACAGTCTGGGCAATGGCGAGGAAGCGGCCCGCGCGATCTATGTGCGGACGGGAGTGAAGCTTTTGCCCGGAGCCTATCTCAGCCGCGACACGGCCGAGGGGAACCCGGGAGACCGATATATCCGCGTGGCCATGGTGGCCGACGCGGGCGAGATGGCGCGCGGGCTCGAAGCCGTGCGCGCGATGCTGGACGGGAGTGCGTGATGGCCTATCAGACGAAACAGCGAGACCCATTGCTCGACAGCGCCATGCAAGCGGCGCTCGAAAAGCGCGGGCGCGAGCTGATCGGCCTTGTCCTTCTGGCTGCGGGCCTGGCGACGGCGATGATGCTTGCGAGCTATGTGCCCGACGATGCCTCGTTCTTCTCCTCGCAGGGCACGCCCGCGCAGAACTGGCTCGGCCGGCTCGGCGCGTCGATGGCGGCGCCCCTCGTCATCGTTGTGGGCCTCGGTGCCTGGGTGATTGCGGGCCTCTTTCTGGCCTGGGGCCTGCGCGTGGCGGCCAATCGCGGGGTCGACCGCGCCATCGCCCGCGCGGTGTTTTCGCCGGTCGCGATCGTTATGGCGGCGGTCTACGCCTCCACGCTGGTACCCGGCGAGACCTGGGCCCACAGTTTCGGCCTGGGCGGCCTATTGGGAGACACGACGCTCGGCGCACTCCTCAACATCCTGCCCGTCAAGGCGTCGGCTGGCCTCAAGGCCATCGCGCTGCCTCTCGGCTTGGGCGCCATCGCCCTCTTTCTCTTCTCGGCCGGTTTCACGATGGCCGAGCTCCGGCACATCACCCGCTTCGTGGTCTATGGCGTCCTGATGGCCTACGACAGCATTGCGCGCGTCGTGGCGACGGGGGCCTCCGGCACGGCCGCCGCAGCACAGTCCTTCGCGGCCCACCGGGCGGCCCGGCGCGATGCCCGGATCGAGTCCGACGTGCTGATCGATGAGGGTGATGAGGAGGAGTTCACGCCACGCCCGCTGCGCATCCCCGACGAGCCGCCGGTCACCCGGACTGCCGCGCGCGAGGCCGCCACGCCCGCCCCGCGCCCGGGTCTCCTCAGCCAGGTCTCGGGCCTCGTACGGCGCGCGCCCGAGCCCGCGCTCGAGCCTGAGCTCCCCGAGGTGGATGCGCCCGATCTGGCCGAGGCCCCGCCTGACGACCGCATCCGCGCCCGAATTTCAGACGCCATCCGCGCCCGGGCCCGCACCGGCCAGCATGTCAAACCGCAGCCGGTCGGCCGCGCCGAGCCACCGCTCCGCCGCCCGAAAAAGCCCGATCCGCTGCTGATCAAGGTCCCGGGCGCCGTGCCTGCCGCCCCGATGGCCGCGCTCGACATGGAGCCCGACGCGCTGTCGCCCTACACGCCGCCGCCTGCGGCACTTCCTGAACCGCCGTCGCCGGCCGTCGCCCCTGAGCACGGCGCGGACCCGGTCGATGCATCCCGGTTCGATACGCCCGACGACGACGATGGGCAGGACCTTCGCGCGCTCGACCCAGAGGATGACGACGTCGCCAATGTCTTCGGCCACGACGCCACGCCTCCGGCCCAACGTGGCCTGCAGATCGCGCCGCGCATCCTGCCCCAAAGCCAGCCTGAGCCGCGCCCGGTCGTCCAGCATCCACCGCGCCGCACCGCCATGCCCTCGCGCCAGGCCTGCGCCGAGGCCCAGCCCTCGCTCGCCTTCGAGGCCGAGGAAGACGTCTACGAGGTGCCCCCGCTGTCGCTTCTTGCAAGCCCCAGCAGCGTCGTCCGCCACGTCCTTCCCGACGAGGCGCTCGAGGAAAACGCCCGCATGCTCGAAAACGTGCTCGACGATTACGGCGTGAAGGGCGAGATCGTGTCGGTGCGTCCCGGCCCGGTCGTCACGATGTACGAGCTTGAGCCCGCCCCGGGCCTCAAGGCCTCCCGCGTGATCGGTCTGGCCGACGATATCGCGCGCTCGATGTCGGCGCTCGCCGCTCGCGTCTCGACTGTCCCTGGCCGCTCCGTCATCGGCATCGAGCTTCCGAACGCGAACCGCGAAAAAGTCGTCCTGCGCGAGATCCTCTCGGCCCGCGAATATGGCGACACCTCCGCCCGCCTGCCGCTCGCCCTCGGCAAGGATATCGGCGGCGCGCCCGTCGTCGCGAACCTCGCCAAGATGCCCCACCTCCTGATCGCGGGCACCACCGGCTCCGGTAAGTCGGTCGCGATCAACACCATGATCCTGTCGCTTCTCTATCGGCTCCGGCCCGACGAGTGCCGCCTGATCATGATCGACCCCAAGATGCTGGAACTCAGCGTCTATGACGGCATTCCCCATCTCCTCAGCCCCGTTGTGACCGACCCGAAAAAGGCCGTCGTCGCGCTGAAATGGGTCGTGGCCGAGATGGAGGACCGCTACCGCAAGATGTCGAAAATGGGCGTGCGGAACATCGAGGGCTATAACGGCCGCGTGCAGGACGCGCTCGACAAGGGCGAGCTGTTCTCGCGCACGGTTCAGACGGGCTTTGACGACGAAACCGGCGAACCCGTCTTCGAAACCGAAGAGTTCGCGCCCGAGCGCATCCCCTACATCGTCGTGGTGGTCGACGAGATGGCCGACCTGATGATGGTCGCCGGCAAGGAGATCGAGGCCTGCATCCAGCGTCTGGCCCAGATGGCCCGCGCCTCGGGCATTCACCTCATCATGGCCACCCAGCGCCCCTCCGTCGACGTCATCACCGGCACGATCAAGGCGAACTTCCCCACCCGGATCTCATTCCAGGTGACGTCCAAGGTCGACAGCCGCACGATCCTGGGCGAGATGGGCGCCGAGCAGCTCCTCGGCATGGGCGACATGCTCTACATGGCCGGCGGCGGCAAGATCACCCGCGTCCATGGCCCCTTCGTCAGCGACGAAGAGGTCGAGGAGATCGTCAACCACCTCAAGGTCTTCGGCCCGCCCGATTATGTCGGCGGCGTGCAAGATGGCCCCGACGAGGACCGCGAGGGCGACATCGACGCGGTCCTCGGCCTTGCAACAGGCGGCAACACCGACGGCGAGGACGCGCTCTACGACCAGGCGGTCGCCATCGTCGCCAGGGACCGCAAGTGCTCGACCTCCTATATCCAAAGGAAGCTCGCCATCGGCTACAACAAGGCTGCGCGCCTGGTGGAGCAGATGGAAGATAACGGTGTCGTCGGCCCTTCGAACTCGGTCGGCAAACGCGAGATCCTGGTGCCCGAAATCTGATCGGCCACCTGCGCACAACGGCCCGCGCGCCAAGCGCTCACCCGCTTGTGACGGACAAATGCGCTTTCGCCCGGCCGGCAGATGCCCCACATTCAGGCGCATGAAACGTCGTGTGTTCCTTGCCGCCTGCGCGGCCAGCCTGTCTGTCGCCGCCGCTCCCGCCCGGGCCGACCGCGTGTCGCTCTCCGCCCTGTCGCGCTATTTCAACGGGTTCAGCACCGCTGCGTCCGACTTCACTCAGGTGAATGCCGACGGCACGATTTCGACGGGGCAGCTCTTCATCCACCGCCCCGGCCGAGCGCGCTTTGAATACAAGCCGCCCGACGAGTCGCTCGTGATCGCCGGGGGCGGGCAGGTCGCCGTGTTTGACGGCAAGTCCAACACCGGCCCCGAACAGTTCCCCCTCGTCCGCACACCGCTGAACCTCATCCTTGCGCGACAGGTGGATCTGTCGCGAAACGGCATGGTCGTGGCCCACCAGTTCGACGGGACCACGACCAACGTCATCGCTCAGGATCCAGACCACCCTGAATACGGCAACATCCGCCTGGTCTTTTCGGACGACCCGGTCGAGTTGCGCCAATGGGTGATCACCGATGAGGGCGGCCAGCAAACCACCGTCATCCTCGGCAAGCTCCAGAAGGGCGCCGCGGTCAACGCCCGGATGTTCTCGATCGTGCAGGAAGCGCGCGAACGCGGCCTTACGGAGTAGGGCGTCCAGGGCGGCAGCGGGCCGTCCGCGACGTCCTCACCCTCAGAGCCGGCCGCAAGACCGCAGCTGAGATTCGTAGGTCGACGCCCGCGACGCCACCCTGTCGGATACGTTCAGCAACCAGCCTTTGCGGTTGTACGTGCCGCGGGCATAGCCGGTCCAACCATCGTGATAGGCTAGGTATTGCCGCTTGGCATCCGACAGCGGCACGCCGGTGCGCCGGGTCGTCTCGGTCATGTACCAGCCCATGAAGTCCGTCGCGTCCCTGATGTCATCGCGCTTTGCGCGCCGGTTGCCCGTGCTGGCCTTGTATTCGTCCCACGTGCCGTCCAGCGCCTGGCTATAGCCATAGGCTGTCGACACCCGGCCCACGGGGATCACGCCCAGTTCCCACTGGAAGGGCGTCTCGGCATCGCCGTCGAACTTGCTCTCCTGGTGGATGATCGCCATTTGCACCGGAACCGGCACGCCCCAATTGCGCTCGGTCGCTCTCATCGCCCGCAGATACTGAGGTCGCTCGCGCACGATCGAACATGCATTGTCCAGGTCGCTGGGCGGTGATTTGCCCCCGCCGCCGCATGCCGACAACGCCATCATGAGCCCGAAGGCCAAAAAGATCTTGGTCATGTACTGCCCGCCCGCCTGATTTTCTCACGGATCGTTAGAGCGGTTATAGCGCAAGGCATCGGCACGGGAAATGCCCTGTCGCGCCGCGCCAACGCACTTGTCAGATGGCTCGATGCCTGGCCTGGCCGACGGGGCTGCATCCCGCTCGCCCCCGGTCAGCGGCGCCGGGGCCCCACACGCCCCCGAGAAACCACCGCGAGACTGGGCGATATTGTCGCACGCGCGGGCACTGTCTGAGCGACGTTCACACTCTGTTTCCCCCGTGAGGGGGTGCTGTCGCATGGACTTTGCGGCTTAGCGCGCGTAACGATGCCCGCAGGGGGCAAACGATGTGATGTTGAAGAGTCGCGCCAAATTTCATCTCGGGCAGGTCGTCCGGCACCGCAAGCATCCGTTTCGCGGAGTTGTGTTCGACGTGGACGCTCGGTTTTCCAATACCGAGGAATGGTATGACGCCATTCCCGAGGATAGCCGACCGGCCAAGGAACAGCCGTTCTACCACCTGCTCGCCGAGAACGATCAGAGCTACTATGTGGCCTATGTGTCCGAGCAGAACTTGCTGCCCGATTACTCAGGCGAGCCCGTCGATCACCCCGACGTGCCCGACCTGTTCGGCGAGTTCGAGGACGGGATATATCCGCTGCACTTTCAGCTTAACTGATCGCACCAGACCACGCGGTCTGGCGGCGCCCCCGAATGGCGTCAGCGCTCGCCCACGTTCTGCGCAAAGGCTTCGGTAAAGGCGGCCTGCTGCTCGGCGCTGGCCTCCGTCTGATACTTTGCCTTCCACTCGGCATAGGGCATCCCATAGACCGCCTCGCGGGTCTCGTCTTTCGTCAGGCTCACACCGCGGGCATCGGCCTCCTCGCCGTACCAGCGGCTGAGACAGTTTCTGCAGAACCCGGTCAGGTTCATCATGTCGATGTTCTGCACATCCGTGCGGCCCTCGAGATGTTCCAGAAGCCGGCGAAAGGCAGCGGCTTCAATCTCGGTGCGGGTCTGGTCGTCCATCTCTCACTCCCTGTCTGTTGACAGGAAGGTGGGCGATGGCAGGGCCAACGGCAAGGGTCTGCGGGCGGGCAGCAGAGATGGGCAGCAGGGGGCGGCACCCCCCGCGGTCCGTTGTTCAGAAGATCGGACCGATGAACGTAACGGCAAGACCGCCAAGCGCGCCAAGCCCCGCGGCAACGGTCAATCGCCGCCAATTGTCCCGCCAGAAGCGACGCGGCTGGATCAGGGCAGAGGAGCCCTGCACATGCACCGGAGTGTTCAGGGTCTGCGCATCGATCGTGCCGGCCCGACCGCGGGCCTCGGCGCTCATCGACAGGCGGAGCGCCAACGTGCCCTTGCCCTCGCGCAGGGGCACCACGCGCCAGGTCCAGATCAGGGCCGAGCTTCCCACGGCCTGCAGCGGCGGTCCCACGGCCTCGATCACGAACTGCTCGGCATCGCCCTCCAGGACCGCCTGCAGGCTGCGGTGCAGCGGCGCCGGCGGATGGGCGGCGTCGGGATCTTCCTTCGCAAGCCCCCGTTGAAGCGCCGCATGCATCGCGATCGAAAGCGTGTCGGTCGGTGCGATGCGCAGGCGCACGATCTCAGCAGTCTCGGCCCACATCACCGGGGGCGCGCGAAACCGGCCTCGGGCGGACCGGGGAATGGCGACAGCGTCGCGCTCACGCCCAGCGCCCAGATCCTCATAGACCGCGTCAACGATATCGTCGGACACCTTGAACTGGATCGTGTCGGCATCGGCAATCCGGTCAAAGCCCGGGTCGTCGGCGGCCAGCCGCTCAACTTCAGTATCGGCACCGGCACCGGTATCGGCACCAGCACCAGGGAAGACTGTCCGCGGCACCTCGGTCCGAACCTCGTCATCGGCGAGTTCGGACAGGGGTGGGCGCGCGCGCCGAGATTGGGCTTCCGCCGCGTCGCTTGCGCCCTGCGCCTCTGGCGGGGCCGGACGCGCCGCACGGGGGCCTTTGGGGCGGGGCGGGCGTGTCGGGCGGACCGGCGCCGCGCCGTCCGCGGTGTCTCGGCCGGGCGCGGGGCGCGCGGCCGACCCATCGGACGGCGTCTCCGCAGGCGGTTCGGCGCCCTTGGCTCTCGGCCGGGCACGGGCCGACCCACGCAGCCGGACAGGGCGCACGACCCTCCGTGCCTTCGGCGCCTCCGAAGCGACGTCGTCGGCCTTCGGCGTTGCCGCTTCGCTTTCTTCTGCCGTCGATGTCGCCGGTTCGTCGTCGTCCGTCCTGGCCGGCGCTGCCGCGCCGTCGTCTGTGTTCGGCGTCTCGGCCGCGTCGGCCGGCGTGTCGTCGTCCGTGGCGTCGGGGTCGGGCCGGATCTCTGGCGCTTTGGCCTCGTCCTCGACCTCCGGGGCCACCTCCGCGCTCGCGCCCTCCTCGCCCTCGGGCGCCTCCAGCACCGCGCGCGTCTGAACGCGCAGCAAGAACGGACCCGCCTGGATCAGATCGCCGTTCGACAGCGCCATATAGCCCGGGATGCGCTCCTTGCCGTCATTCAGGAACGTGCCGTTCGTCGAGATGTCCTCGAGAAAAAACATCGCGTGCGGCACGCCCCAGCGGGCTTTCTCAGGCGCCGCGCCGCGTCGGACGATTCGGAAGTGCCGCCGCGAAACATGACAGCCCGTATCTTCCAACAGAACGTCGCAGTCCGGGTCACGCCCGGCCACCAGCTCGCCCCCGGTCATCACGAAGCGATCCGCTCCCGACCCGTCTTCGCCAATTATCTCGATTTCGAGCGTCGCGGCATCGACGGGCCCGGAACCATGCAGAGCGCCATCCATTTTCGCCCTCGTCTTCACTTTCGGATCAACTCATACCTGATGAGCCTGATTGTCCTCCGATTGAGGCAAGAGCACGGCGCAGATGGGGCGCTAGGCGCAATGCCCAGGCTTTCTGCGTCTCAGCTGTTGCAACAATGTCCTGCCGCAACTCGATCAGTACATTCGCGCGCCCCTGGTCCAGAGCATGCCGGGCCACAGAGTCGCCCGGTAAGTGGCCGCCATATGGCTCGTTGTCGCCCACCACGATATCGCCTTCGCCCGTCAGCTGGTCGATCAGCGGTTGGGCAAGCCGGGAGTCGAGATGGCTGTGCAGGATCCCCACATGCCAGGGCCGCAGCTGCCGCCCGCGGAGCTGCTCGGTAAAAGTGTGGATCGACACGATCGCGGTGTCTGAATACCGCGCCGCTATGCGGGCCACCGCGTCGTGATAGGGCCGGTAGCACAGCGCAAGCCGGTGCTCGAGCTCTGCGCCATCCGCATGCCGGTTCCCGGGAATGACCGTCCCGTCATAGATGCGCATCAGAAGCGTCGGATCGTCCTCTCCCCGATTGGGGTCGATCACAAGCCGCGAGAAGTTTGACGTCACAACTGCCGCGTTCAGCGCCTCGCCGAGTGCCAGCGCAACGCCGGCCGCGCCCGGATCATAGGCGATGTGCCGCCCCATATCGGCCTGCGCCAGGCCCAGCGTTCCGCCACAGACCTGCGGAGGCACGGTGTTCGTCGCATGGTCGCAGGTCACCAGCCAGGGCCCAGGCCGCGCGTCACCGGTGATCCGGAAAGGGTGATATGTCATCGTGCTGTCATCCGTTTGCGCCAGCGGTGATAGAGGCGCGCCAGATGAAGGACCAGAGCCCACCGACCGGCATCTCAAAGCTGGCGGCCTAAGGACGCGGGGGCTGGATGGCGCAGAGGTTTAGCGCTAACCCGGGTTTATCGCTAACGGCGGGGTGTGCGTCGGCCCGTTGGCTGTCACGCAGCGGGCCGGGGCGATGCGCCAGACAGGAGACGAAGGCAGATGAGACGCAATCGCAAGGTCAAGATCGTCGCGACACTCGGGCCATCGTCGAGCGACAAGGCGACGATCGCCACGCTGTTCGAGGCCGGCGCCGATGTCTTTCGACTCAATATGTCCCACGGCAGCCACGACGAGATCGCCGCACGGCACGCGATCATTCGCGAGATTGAGGCCGAATCCGGTCGCCCCATCGCGATCCTGGCCGACCTGCAAGGCCCCAAACTGCGCGTCGGCGTCTTTTCGGGCGACAGCGAGGAGCTGGTCGAGGGGGCCAAGTTCCGGTTGGATCTCGACCCGGCCGAGGGCGATGCCAGCCGCGTAACGCTGCCCCACCCCGAGATCTTCGCGGCCCTCCGTCCTGGCGCGGCGCTCCTTGTGAACGACGGCAAGATCCGCCTCAAGGTCGACGATTGCGGCCTCGACTATGCGGATTGCACCGTCACCGCCGGTGGCATCATCTCCAACCGCAAGGGCGTGAACGTCCCGGACGTCGTGCTGCCGCTCGCCGCCCTCTCCGACAAGGATCGCTCCGATCTCGACTTCGTGTGCGATCTCGGGGTCGACTGGCTGGCGCTTTCCTTTGTCCAGCGTCCCGAAGACGTGATCGAGGGGCGCGAGCGCGCCGCCGGCCGCGCCAAGATCCTCTCCAAGATCGAAAAACCCGCCGCCGTCGAGGCATTCGACGAGATCCTCGCGGTTTCCGACGGGGTGATGGTTGCCCGCGGCGATCTCGGGGTCGAATTGCCGGTCCAGAACGTGCCGCCGATCCAGAAACAGCTCATCCGGGGGGCCCGCGCCGCGGCAAAGCCCGTCATCGTGGCCACCCAGATGCTCGAGTCGATGATCGAGAGCCCGATGCCCACCCGCGCCGAAGTGTCCGACGTCGCCACCGCGATCTACGAGGGCGCCGACGCGGTGATGCTCTCGGCCGAATCGGCAGCCGGGCACTATCCCGAAGAGGCCGTGCGCACGATGAACGACGTGGCCGAGGAGGTCGAAAGCCACCCCACTCACCGCGAGATCCTCGAGGCCAACCGCAAGATCGACCGTGCGAGCCGGGCCGACGCGATCGTGTCGTCGGCGCGCTATGTGGCCGAGACCACCGACGTCAAGGTCATTGCCTGCTTCACCGAAAGCGGCACCACGGCCGCCCTCATGGCGCGCGAGCGGCCTCGCGTTCCGATCCTCGCGCTGACGCCCAAGGTCGTCACGGCGCGACAGCTCTCGCTCTATTGGGGCGTCAACTGTTTCCAGATCGAGGGCGAGGTCGAACGGTTCAAGATGGCGGTGGTCAATGCGGCCCGTGTCGCGCGCGAGGGCGGCTATGCCACCGAGGAAGAATTCATCGTCGTCACCGCCGGCGTGCCGTTCAACCAAACTGGCACAACTAACATTCTTCGTATCGCGCCATGCGACGAGCGATTGATATTCCGTTCCGACCCGGGGTAATCTGCAGAGGGGGATCGCGAAGGAGAGCCTCTGTTGAACGTCGAGTCCGATCTGATCTTTGTGATCGGAATGATCTGCGGCCTGCTCGCAATTCCACCCCTGATCGGCGCCTTCTCGGAAGGCAGAACCCCGCGCACCGCCGCAATCATGATCATGATCTCGGCGGGCCTGATCGTCACGGCCGTCTTGCAGAACCCGGGCGGCTATTCGTTCGAGGAAGCGCCTGACGTCTTCTTCCGCGTCATCGCCGGGCTTCTCAACTAGCGCACTTTGTCTCGGGCTCCGGCAACGGGGCCGAAGCGTTTGCCGGGCGCGGTGCCTTCGCTCTTGTCAGGCGCAGGCGGCTGGCGTATAGGCCGCGCTTCCATCCGGCGCGCGTGGGCCAAAAGCGGCATGCCTGCGGGCGCGTATCTGACCCTTCCGACCAAGGAGCGGCAAATGCCCAAGATGAAGACAAAGTCGAGCGCCAAAAAGCGCTTCAAACTCACGGCCAGCGGCAAGGTGAAATCCGCCCAGGCCGGCAAGCGCCACGGCATGATCAAGCGGACGAAGAAATTCATTCGCGACGCGCGCGGCACCCATGTCCTGTCCGAGCCTGACGCGAAAATCGTCAAGCGGACGATGATGCCCTACGCCGGCAAGTAAGAGACAGGAGGACAGGACCATGCCCCGTACCACAGGCGGAACCGTCACCCACGCGCGCCACAAAAAGATCATCAAGGCGGCCAAAGGCTACTACGGTCGGCGTTCGACGAACTTCAAAACGGCCACCCAGGCCGTCGACAAGGCCAATCAGTACGCCACGCGCGACCGCAAGAACCGCAAGCGCCAGTTCCGTGCGCTCTGGATCCAGCGGATCAATGCCGCCGTGCGCGCCCACGACGAAACGCTGACCTATTCGCGCTTCATCAACGGTCTGGCCAAAGCCGGCATCGAGGTCGACCGCAAAGTGCTTGCCGACCTCGCCGTGCACGAGCCCGATGCCTTCGGCGGCATCGTCGACAAGGCCAAGGCCGCGCTCGCCTGACCCAATGCGCGCCCGGCCGCCCTAGGGGTCGGCCGGCGCGTCGCCGTTCGGCAACCTGTACGACGGAAAATACGTGGCGATGCGCTCCAGATGGCGCGCCGCCAGCCTCGGCGGATACCGGCGTTTCTGGTATTTGTTCTCGCCGTGGTTGGTGCGGTAGAGCACAGCTGGGAACGGGATCTCCGCCAGCGGATGCCGCAACGCCGCCGCCAGATGCGGGACGCGCCCGTGCCGGGTATAGACCAGTGCGTCGACCATCCGCAGGCCGATCCCGCCCGGCCGCTTGTCGAAGAACACGCAAAAGCTCGACCCGCAATTGCCCCACAGCGTGTCATGGGTCAGCCGCAGATCGCGCAGCGAGCGCTTGCCCAGCGCCCAGCCATGCCGGCCCGACGGCGCCAGCCGATACCCTTCGGGCACGACATAGCCAAAGCCGTTATTGTCGCCGAGGATGTACGCGACGAGATCACTGTTCACCAAGTCGTCGGCATCGAGGGGGTAATAATACCCGGTCTCCGGCCCGTGCTGGGCCAGGAAGGCATCGATCGTCTTGCGCTTGTCGTTCTTGTCGAAATAGGGCGGCGCATCGGTCTTGAAGGTCACGAACGCTACCCGCGCGGTCTCCTCCAGCCCCTCGGGCCGGTCCTGCCCGCAGACCACCGCGCGCCAGCGCCCGTCGCTCTGGGCGTAGAGCGACCCCAACGTGTCCTGCAAAAGCGCACTCACCTTGCCCCAGTCCTTGGCCCGCTCCCGGGACATCACCGGGATCGTGAAGACGACCTCCTCCGCCCCGCTCGGTGGCCGGAACTTCCCGGCAATCTCCAGCCCGATCTCCGTCGCATGGCGCTGCGGCTCCAGCCATTCGAACATCTTGCGCGGCTTGGTCTCATAGCGCAGCCGGATCGGCAGCGCGCGGAAATAGGCGGAAAGGTGCGATCTGGGTATCATGGGGTCACGGCGATCTGGTCCGAGTGCGCCGTGCCGACCGGTCAGGCGCGCCCTTGACTACAATCCGGCGCAGGGGAGCGCCAGAGGCGGCCAAGCCCGGCCCCATCTTGTCCGATTGCGCAGGTTCACCTGCCCTTAAGCTTACCGCGTCATTCTCCATGCCGGTCACGTAGGGTGAGGCGGTGGCGTGCCCCGAATAAGCGAGTTGCACTATTCCAGTGCCTACGCGCAGGCGTCGGGCGTCGCCGAGTTCGTCGAGGTTGCGCTCGGTCCGGACGAGGATCCGGCCGGCCTCTCGCTTGGCCTTTACGGCGCGGACGGGGTGCAGAAGTTTGCCGTTGCGCTCAGCGCTCCCGGCGTCCGCATGACCGTCGACCCCAACACCGGCGACCATCTCTACACGGTCTCGGCCGACACGTTTTCGTTTCCTATCGCCTTCCGGGCGATCGCGTTGGTCGACACCACGCCCGAGGGCGCGGTGATCGAGTTCATCGGAGTTGGGGCTGACGTCGCACCGCTCACGGCCCTGAACGGGGTGGCGAGCGGGTCGATCTCGACCAACCTCAGCGTGCCCGGCGACCCGAACGACGGCGCTTTCAGCCTTCGCTTCAGCCCCGGCATACCGGGCCATGTCACCCAAGGCGAAGTCAGTGACGGCATCACCGGCGCGATCTGCTTCTGCCCCGGAACGCGGATTCTGACGCCCACAGGTGCGCTCCCGGTGGAGGCTCTCGGCCCCGGCGATGTAGTGCTGACGCGTGACAATGGCGCCCGCCCGGTGCGCTGGGCCGGGCGATGGACAGGCCCGGGCCGCGGCCGGCTGGCCCCGGTGCGCCTCGCCAAAGGGGCGTTCGGCGCCCGGCGCCCGCTTCTTGTGTCGCCGCAGCACCGGCTTCTGCTCACCGGGCCCCACGTGACCCTTCTCACCGGTGAGGGTGAGGCGTTCGTCGCGGCGCGTCACTTCGCGGGTGACCCCGGCATCACCACAACGGAGGTCCCGCGTATCACCTACCACCACCTGATGTTCGACCAGCACGAGGTGATCTGGGCCGAAGGCGTGGCATGCGAGAGCTTCCTGGTCGGGCCTGGCAGCCTCGGCGCCATGACCCCGGCGATGCGCGCCGAGTTCACCACCCTCTTTCCTGCGCTCGTGGCCGGCATTGCCGATCCGGCCCACGGGCTCCAAGGGCATCCCGTCGTCGAGGGCCCGGGCACTCTGGCCCGGCCCGAGCTGCGCCGCTGGGAGATCGCCGGGCTCGGCCTCTGCCCCAGCGCCGCCTGAACGCCCCAACGCCTGAAACTCTGCCCAGGCTTGTCATCCGCGGCGCCGGGGCGTAACCCCACGCCCGACGCCGCAAGGGGCAAGCCATGGACGACCTCAGGGATAAATACATCACCGCCATCGCGGGCGCCGCCGACGAGGCCGCGCTCGAAGATCTGCGCGTGACCGCCATCGGCAAGAAGGGCGAGATCAGCCTGAAGATGCGCGAGCTCGGCAAGATGACGCCCGACGAGCGTCAGGTCGCCGGCCCCGCCCTCAACGCCCTGAAAGACGAGATCCAGTCGGCGCTCGCCGCCAAAAAAGCTGCGCTCGCCGATGCCGCGCTCGACGAGCGCCTCCGGGCGGAATGGCTCGACGTCACGCTGCCCGCCCGCCCGTTGCGCGCCGGCACGATCCACCCGGTCAGCCAGGTCACCGAAGAGGTCACCGCGATCTTCGCCGATATGGGCTTTGCCGTCGCCGAAGGGCCCCAGATCGAAAGCGACTGGTACAATTTCGACGCGCTGAACATGCCGGCGCACCATTCCGCCCGCGCCGAGATGGACACCTTCTATATGGCCCGCGGCGAGGGCGACAATCGCCCGCCCCATGTGCTCCGCACCCATACCTCGCCGGTGCAGATCCGCGCGATGCAGGAGCATGGTGCGCCGATTCGCGTGATCGCGCCGGGTCGCGTCTACCGGTCCGACTACGATCAGACCCACACGCCGATGTTTCACCAGATCGAGGGGCTTGCCATCGACACCGACGTGACGATGGCCAACCTCAAATGGTGCCTTGAGGAGTTCGCCGCGGCCTTCTTCGAGGTCGATCGGATCGAGGTCCGCTTCCGCGCCTCGCACTTCCCGTTCACCGAGCCATCGGCCGAGATCGACTTTCGCTGCTCGTGGGAGGGCGGCGTGTTGAAGCTCGGCGAAGGCGACGATTGGCTCGAGGCGGGCGGCTCCGGCATGGTGCATCCCAAGGTGCTCGCCGCGGCCGGCGTCGACCCCGAGATCTACCAGGGCTTCGCCTTCGGCCTCGGGATCGACCGGCTCGCCATGCTGAAATACGGCATTCCGGACCTCCGCGCCTTCTTCGACAGCGACCTGCGCTGGCTCAGGCACTACGGCTTCGCGAGCCTCGACGTGCCCACGATGCGGGGCGGGCTCAGCCGCTGATCAGCGCGGGCGCACGGGCAACGGCCGTGGCGCTCGAGCACGCCCTGCAATGATCGATCGGGCCGCGCGCGCCGTGATAGGGGGCGCCCTCTGCAGCCCGTTGTCCGAGTAAGGGCCGGCGGCTCTCGCCTTGTCGGATCCCGTATAGGACACCGTGCTGCGCCCCCCGCTTCCGCTGGGGCGCAATGCGGGGCCGCCGCGCTCGTTTTCGGCGCCCTCCCTCCGTCGCGCTGGCCTAGGCTGCCCCGATCGGGCAGGCTTCGCCCATGCTCAGCCTGCCCCCTTGGACTACCCTGCGCTGGTACCTGCTCCTCGTCGTCATCGTCGGGGCGCATCTCGCTATGTGGCTCTCGCCGCAGACCGATCCCGAAGCCGCCCTTCGCCTGACCCTGACCAATGCCGCGATCTGGGCCGTTATTCTTCTGCCCGCGCTCGGCGTGCACATGTGGGCCCGTGCCCATCGCCAAAGCCCGAAAGGCCCCCGCGATGACTAAGCCCGCGATGACCAACGCCGACCTTCCCGCCGAACTCCGCGCCCGCTACCCAGACGCCGAGCCGTTTGTGTTCGGCGACTCGCCCGAGCTCTGCGCTGAACTGCTGGCGCTCGTGCGCTCCGGGCAGAAGCGGGCCACATGCGGCGCCCTCCGGGATCTCGAGGAGGGCGGCGAGGCCCTGCCGCAGGTCGGCCGCCAAGACATCGCGCTCGACTGGTCGGGTCGTCCCGCACTCGTCATCGAGACGACCGAGGTCACGCTTCGCAAGTTTCGCGAGGTCGATGCCTCGTTCGCCCTGGCCGAGGGTGAGAACGACACGCTGGCTGGCTGGCGGGAGGACCACCAACGCTATTTCGAGCGCAACGGCGGCTGGGCGCCCGACATGATGCTGGTGTGCGAGCGCTTCCGCCTGGTCGAGGATCTCGGCGTCACTCCGCCCGCGGGCTGATCTCCGCCGAGTCGCGCCCTGATGCGTCAAGCCCCGGTGCGCTGACAAAGGCGGCGCTGCCCGGCGTGACCTGGCCGATCCCGCCCGGGTGACGCTGGCCCTCCGGCCGGGGCATCGGCCGGGCCTCGGCCGTCAGCGCTGCGGGCGCCACGGCTGTCCCGTCGGCCTCCAGTCTGTCCGCCACGCTCGGCACGGCCAGACGCGCCCCCACGGCGATCGCAACCGCGATAAAGACCGCAACGCGCGGGCCGGCAAACACAGGAAAGGAGAGGGGTGAGGTCGGTGAAACTCGGCGAGGCATGGCTACTCCAGGTCCGGTACAGTCGTCCGATCCCTAGGGCCTCATTGGTAAATTTTGTCGTAACGTACCGCGCGGTGCGCCGTCAGCCGTCACCCTCGGGGTCCGCAACCGCGGGCGTGTCGGCCGACACCTGATCCTCCGACACCGGAAGAAAGTTCGCAATCGGGGTGTTCCAGAGGCGGGCAGGGTGAATCTGGCACAACAGACGGTTCAGGTCTGCGTCGTTCGTCCAGCCGCGACACGTGAATCCTTCGGAGCCGCGCACCCCACTACCCGGCTGGTCGGAGAGAAGGCCAAGACCGACCAGCAGAGCAGCGGCAAGGAGGAGGGGGCGCAACATGCCACCAAAGAAATCAGAGAAACCGTGCATCACTCGTCCCAACAACCCAGAGACATTAACTTTGGTTTGGATAGGGCCTGAATCCGGCAGAAATAGGGCAATCGCCGTCTGACGTGGGCGACAATGTCCGACGACCCGCCCGATTGTCAGTGATTCACCCTATGGTTGCACAAGCCACGTGATGATTCGACCATGGCCTGCACCCTCCAAACGCCCCGAAATTAACCGGCTTTGACCCGTCCGCGGGGCGGCGCGCGGGGGGCTTCACCCCCGGGGCGATAGCCGCTAGAGACCGGCCGGCGAACGAACCGAAGGGGCGCGCGATGAAGTTCACCCTGTCCTGGCTGAAGGACCATCTGGAGACCGAGGCACCGATTGCCGAGATTCTCTATGCGCTCACCGATCTGGGGCTCGAGGTCGAGGGGGTCGAGGATCGTGCGGCCCGGCTGAAGGACTTCACGCTCGGCTATGTCAAGCAGGCCGAGAAGCACCCCGATGCCGACCGTCTCCGCGTATGCCTCGTCGCAACCGACGAGGGCGACAAACAGATCATCTGCGGCGCGCCCAACGCCCGCGCCGGCATCACCGTCGTCGTGGCCAAGCCCGGCATGTATGTGCCCGGGATCGACACCACCATCGGCGTCGGCAAGATCCGCGGCGTGGAAAGCTTCGGCATGATGGCCTCGGAGCGCGAGCTTGAGCTGTCCGACGAGCATGACGGCATCATCGAGTTGCCCTCCGGCGAGGTGGGCGAGCGCTTCGTCGATTGGCTGGCGGCCAACGATCCCGCCAAGGTCGACCCGGTCATCGAGATTGCGATCACGCCGAACCGCGCCGATGCGCTCGGCGTCCGCGGCATCGCGCGCGATCTCGCGGCCCGCGGCCTCGGCACTATGAAACCGGCCGAGGTAGCGCCGGTGCCCGGTGCCTTCCCCTGTCCGATCTCCGTGACGATCGACGACGAGACCCGCGCGGCCTGCCCAGTCTTCTATGGCCGGGTCATCCGCGGCGTGAAGAACGGGCCATCGCCCCAGTGGCTGCAGGACAAGCTCCGGGCCATCGGCCTCCGCCCGATCTCGACGCTCGTCGATGTCACGAACTACTTCACGTTCGACCGCAATCGCCCGCTTCACGTGTTCGACGCCGACAAGGTCTCGGGCGGCCTGCGCATCCACCGGGCCGAGGGCGGCGAAAGCCTCGTGGGCCTCGACGACAAGACCTACACCATGGTCCCCGATGTCACCCTCATCTCCGACGACACGGGCGTCGAGAGCATGGGCGGCATCATGGGCGGGCTCGACACGGGCTGCACCGACGACACAGTGAACGTCTTCGTCGAGGCGGCCTATTTCGACCCGATCCGCACCGCCCTGTCGGGCCGGGCGCTCAAGATCAACTCCGACGCCCGCTATCGCTTTGAGCGCGGGATCGACCCGGCCTGGACGCCAGAAGGGCTCGAGGCCGCCACTGCGCTAATCCTCGATCTCTGCGGCGGCGAGCCCTCCGAGGTGGCCGTGGCGGGCGAAATCCCCGACATGTCCCGCGCCTACCGGTTCGACCCGGAGCGGGTCGAACGGCTCGTCGGCATGGCCATCCCCGAGGCCGAGCAGGTGGCCTCGCTCACCGCGCTGGGCTTCCGGGTCGAGGGCGGCATGGCGCATGTGCCCTCCTGGCGGCCCGACGTGCTGGGCGAGGCCGACATCGTCGAGGAAGTCGCCCGGATCGCGTCCCTGACCAAGCTCAAGGGCCAGCCGATGCGCCGCACCTCCTCGGGCGTGCCAAAGCCCATCCTGACCCCGCTCCAGCGGCGCGAGCAGGCGGCCCGGCGCACCTGCGCAGGTCTCGGGCTCAATGAATGCGTGACCTATACCTTCATCGACGCAGAAGCCTCGGCGCTCTTCGGCGGCGCGGGTGAAGACACCCGGCTTGAGAACCCGATCTCCTCCGAAATGAGCCACATGCGCCCGGCCCTCTTGCCTGGCCTCCTGCGCGCGGCCTCCCGCAATCAGGCCCGCGGCTTCGCCGACCTCGCACTCTTCGAGATCGGTGCCGCCTTCCACGGCGGCGAGCCGGGCGAGCAGCACCTCCTGGCCACCGGCCTCCGCGTCGGCCGCACTGGCCCGAAAGACGTGCACGGCGCCGACCGGCCCGTCGACCTCTTCGACGCCAAGGCCGATGCCGAGGCTGTGCTCGCGGCAATCGGTGCGCCGGCCAAAGCCCAGATCCGCCGTGGCGCGCGCGAATGGTGGCACCCGGGTCGCCACGGCATGGTCTCGCTCGGGCCTAAGAACGTTCTTGCGATCTACGGCGAGCTGCACCCGCGCGTTCTGGAGGCGCTCGACGTCAAGGGCCCGGCCGTGGGCTTCACGGTCTGGCTTGCCAACCCGCCCTATCCCAAGGCCAAGGGGGCCGCGCGCAGCGCCATGGACATCTCAGATCTGCAGGCGGTCGAGCGCGATTTCGCCTTTGTGCTGGACGCCGATGTCGCCGCCCTCGATGTGGTCAACGCAGCTCAAGGCGCCGACAAGGCCCTGATTGACGCGGTGCGCGTGTTCGACGAGTTCGTGCCTGGTGCCGACGGCGGCGCCCTGGGCGCCGGCAAGAAGAGCCTCGCGATCACCGTCCGCCTGCAGCCGCGCGACAAAACCTTGACCGACGAAGAGATCGACGCAGTCGGCCGCGCCGTCGTTGCCAAGGTCGAAAAGGCCACGGGCGGCACCCTGCGCGGCTGAGACACCAGGCTCGGGGCGAACTTACCCCGGGCCTACCCCCAGCGGAGCGGTGCTCACCTCCACCGGCTCAGGCGGTCTCGCGCACCTTTTCGCGGGGCGCGGCGGTCATCGCGCCCACGAGCCGCTGCACAAGGGGCTTCATGGCCAGCAGGGTCGGAAACGCCACGGCCCAGGAAAACACCCAGTTACTACCCCAGATCGGAAGGAATTCGCCCGGCATCCCGATGGCGCGGAAGGTCGAGATGCCCGATACCATTAAAGACATGACGCCCGAGAGCAAAAGCCCGAACACATAGGGGGCGTAGCGGGGAGGGATCATGGCGCACTTCCTTTCGTTCGGTCTCTCGGCGACAGGCACCGAGGTGCCCTGCCATACGCTCCGAGGCAACACGCAGCCCCGCACGGGCACGCCCGCATCCGCGCACGACACCTTTGCGCTATCTCACGCAATGTCGAGGCCCTCGAGGTCCAGCTCCGCCGCCGGAATAACCGGAAAGAAGGCGCCGCCCGACCGCAGGCCGAACCAGTCGGCCCCGTCCACGGCCTGAACCTCGCCAGCGTCGACAAGCCGATAGAAGGTCTTGCGGTCGATCAGCGCCTCAAGTTCGGCCCGCACATGCACATAGGGCGCGGGCTCTCCCGTCTCGGCATCGCGCTCTACACGGATCGGGTGGTCGATCCCTGCGGCCACCTCGTCGCCCACATGGGTGGTAAATCTGATCTCCTGGCCGGCCCCATTGCCGGCGATCTCTGCGTCCACCGCAACGAACGGCGCGTCCTCCACCCGAATCCCCACCTTCTCGACCGGGGTGACGAGGAAATATTTCGCCCCTTCCTTGCGCAGGATTGACGAGAAAAGCTTCACAAGCGCCGGCCGCCCGATTGGTGTGCCGTTATAGAACCATGTCCCGTCGCGGCGGATCTCCATGTCCAAGTCACCGCAGAATGGCGGATTCCACAGGTGAACCGGCGGCAGACCTCCCTTTTTCGTGGCGGCCTGTGCCGCGGCGGCGATCCCGTCGGCATCGGTTTTCACGCTCATTTGTGGCCTCGCGCTTTTTGCCATTCGGCGGGTATGCCATACGTCTAACCCTGATGTAATTCTCCCGGAGCCCCCGCCCATGTCGACCCCCGATGACCTCGTTGCCGAAATCGAAGCCCTTGGTGAGAAGCTGGCCGAGGCCAAGGGCTCGATCACCAAGCGCTTTATCGGCCAGGCGCGCGTGGTCGATCTCGTGCTGTCGGCGCTGCTCTGCGGTGGCCACGGCCTCCTGATCGGTCTGCCCGGGCTCGGCAAGACGCGCCTCGTCAACACGCTCTCCACCGTCATGGGGCTCGAGGGCAACAGGATCCAGTTCACGCCCGACCTGATGCCTGCCGACATCCTGGGATCGGAGGTCCTCGACACCGGCGAGAGCGGCAAGCGCGAGTTCCGCTTCATCGAGGGGCCGATCTTCTGCCAACTGCTGATGGCCGACGAGATCAACCGCGCCAGCCCGCGGACCCAGTCCGCGCTTCTGCAGGCCATGCAGGAGAAAGAGGTCACGATTGCCGGTGAGCACCGCCCCCTCGGCATGCCGTTCCACGTGCTCGCCACCCAGAACCCGATCGAGCAAGAGGGCACCTATCCGCTGCCCGAGGCTCAGCTCGACCGCTTCCTGGTGCAGATCAACGTCGACTACCCCGACCGCGCCACCGAAAAGGACATCCTGATCGCCACCACCGGCATCACCGAGGAAGAAAGCCACCAGGTCTTCACGCCCGAGGAGTTGATGTCGGCGCAAACCGTCCTGCGGCGCATGCCCGTGGGCGACAAGGTGGTCGACCTCATCCTCGATCTCGTGCGGGCCTGTCGCCCCGAAGAGCCCGGCGTGCCCGAGGCGGTGCAGAAGAATGTCAGCTGGGGCCCCGGCCCCCGTGCCGCTCAGGCCCTCATGCTGACGGTGCGCGCCAAGGCCCTGCTCGACGGGCGGCTCGCACCCAACCCGCAGGACGTGGTCGACATGGCCGAGCCGGTGCTGCTCCATCGCATGGCGCTCACCTTCGCCGCGCGGGCCCGCGGCGAAAATCTCGGCGAGATCATCCACAACGTCGCCGAGCGCGTCTCGCAGGTCGAGGCCGCTGCGTGAATCAGGCCGGACCGCAGCTTCGCACGCGCGCCGAAGGTCTCGCTTCGGTCCTGCCCCCGCTTCTGGCGGAGGCCGAACACCTGGCGTCAACGGTTATGCTCGGCGCCCATGGCCGTCGCCGCGCCGGCGTGGGCGACGAGTTCTGGCAATATCGCCCCATTGCCGAAGGCGACGAGGCCCGCATGATCGACTGGCGCCGCTCGGCCAAGTCAGATCAGCATTTCGTGCGCGAGCGCGAGTGGCAGGGCGCCCAAAGCGTCATCGTTTGGGTCGACGGCTCACAGTCGATGTCGTTCACGGGCGACCAGAACCGCCCGTCCAAGGCCGACCGCGCCCGCCTCATCGCCCTGTCGGTCTCGGTGCTTCTGGTGCGTGCCGGCGAGCGTGTCGGTCTGTCCAATCTCGGCCAGCCGGCCCGTGGCGGCCCGGTGCAGCTCGTCCGCCTGGCAGAGGCGCTCACCGGCGATCTCGGCGACGACGATTACGGCATGCCGCAAACGCCGGGCCTGCCGCAGCACGCCCGCGCCGTCTTCCTGTCGGACTTCATGGGCGACCTGAAGGGCGTCGAGGCGGCGCTGGCCAAAGCCGCCGACCGCGGCGTCCGCGGCACGCTCATGCAGGTCCTCGATCCGGCGGAAGAGACCTTTCCCTTCGACGGGCGCACGATCTTCGAAAGCATGGGCGGCACGATCAGCCACGAGACCCTCAAGGCCGGCGATCTCAAGTCCCGCTACCTGGAGCGTCTGGCCGAGAGGAAAGACCGTCTGGAACATCTCGCGCGCCTGTCCGGCTGGCTCTATGGCTGCCACCATACCGGCGACAGCGCGCAGGCCGCGCTCCTCTGGCTCTACGCTGCGCTTGAAAGGTCCCGCTGATGTGGACAATCGGATCCCTCGGCTTTACCGCGCCGCTTCTGCTGCTTGGGTTGGTGACCCTGCCCATCCTCTGGATCATCCTGCGGGCCGTGCCGCCGGCGCCCATTCGCCGCCGCTTCCCGGGCGTGGCGCTGCTCCTCGGCCTGACCGACGACGAAACCCAGACCGACCGCACGCCCTGGTGGCTTCTGCTGCTGCGGATGCTGGCGGCGGCGGCCGTGATCATTGCTTTCGCCGGCCCCGTCCTGAACCCGCAGACTCAGCGTGACGGCACCGGTCCGGTCCTGCTCTTGGTCGACGCCACCTGGGCCGATGCGCGCGACTGGCCGCGCCGCCTTGACCGGATCGAGGGGCTTCTGGGCGACGCGGCGCGCACCGGCCGCCCCCTCGCGCTTGTAGCGTCCACCAATCTTCCCGCTGGCGAGTTGCCGTTCCAGGCACCCGAAGCATGGGCGCAGCGCCTGCCCGGCTTCGACCCGGCGCCCTGGCTGCCCGAGGCCGACGCGCTCACGGCCTGGGCCGCGGGCCTCGAAGGCAGTTTCGAGACATGGTGGCTCTCCGATGGCCTTGCCCGGGAGGGCCGCGATGATGCCCTCACCGCCCTCGAGGAGCGCGGCCCGGTGACGGTGTTCGAAAGCCCGCGCCCCCTCCACGCCCTCCGCCCCGCGACCTTCCAAGACGGGCTGGTGCAGGTCACCGCCCTTCGCGCCCGCAGCGACGGCGCCTCCAGCGTCGCCCTTTCCGCCATGGGGCTCGACCCGGCCGGCACCGAGCGCCGGCTCGCCGACGCCACCGCCGATTTTCCCGCCGGTGAGCGTGTCGTCACAACCGAGCTCTCTCTGCCGCCCGAGCTGCGCAATCGCATCACCCGGTTCGAGATCGACGGCCTGCGCAGCGCCGGCGCGGTCTCGCTGACCGACGATTCGCTCCGTCGCCGCGAGGTCGCTCTCATCGCCGGCCGCGACGACCGGGAAGGACTCGAGCTGCTCTCGCCGCTCCACTACCTCGAACAGGCCCTGCAGCCCACCGCCGACCTGATCGATGGCGCCTTGACCGACATTCTGCTGGCCAACCCCGACGCGATCATCCTGGCCGACATCGCCACCGTGTCGCCCGCCGAGGAAGAGGGTCTTCTTGAGTGGCTCGACACCGGTGGCCTTCTGGTGCGCTTCGCAGGCCCCCGCCTGGCCTCGTCCGATGTCAGCCGGGCCGAGCTCGACCCGCTGATGCCCGTGCGCCTGCGCGCGGGCGGGCGGTCGGTCGGCGGCGCGATGAGCTGGGGCGAGCCGAAAACCCTCGCGGCGTTTCCCGAGGGCTCCCCGTTCTTCGGCCTGGCCGTCCCTAGTGATGTGACGGTGCAGGCACAGGTCATGGCCCAGCCCGATCCCGAGCTTGCCGAGCGCACCATCGCGTCTCTCGCCGACGGCACGCCCCTGGTCACCCGGCGCGACGTCGGCGAGGGGCAGATCATCCTCGTCCACGCCACCGCCAATGCGGAATGGTCGAGCCTGCCGCTCTCGGGTCTTTTCGTGCAGATGCTCGAACGCCTCGCCATCTCCACCCGCCCGTCGCAGCCCTCCGCCGAAGATCTCGAAGGCACGGTCTGGACGGCGTCCGCCATCCTCGACGCGTTCGGGCGTGTCGGCGATGCCGGAACTCTCCCCGGCGTCGAGGGCGCCCGCCTTGCAGAGGGGCGTCTGGGCCCCGATATGCCCCCTGGTCTCTATGACGGGGAAGACAGGAGCATCGCCGTGAACGTCATGTCGCCCGACAGCGAGATCGCCCCAACGTCCTGGCCCGCACGGATCCCCGTCGAGGGTCTCGATGTCGCCCGGGAAACGGTGCTCAAGGGCGTGGTGCTGGCCGCCGCGCTCCTGCTTTTGGCCGCCGACGTGATCGGCTCGCTCTGGCTCTCCGGCCGCCTGCGGGGCATGGTCCGGGGCGGCGCCGCCGCGGCTCTGGCGCTGGCCCTCGCCCTGCCGCTCGCGCCCGGCCCGGCTCAGGCCCAAGGCTCTGCTGCGGTCGAAGACGATGCCTTCGCGCTCGTCGCCACCACCGAGGTTGTCCTGGCCCACGTCATCACCGGCGATTCCCAGCTCGATTCCCTGGCCGAAGCCGGTCTGCGCGGCCTCTCCGACATGCTCTATCGGCGCACCTCGGTCGAACCGGCCGAGCCGATCGGCGTCAATCTCGAGATGGACGAGCTTGCCTTCTTCCCGTTTCTTTACTGGCCGATCACGACCGAACAGCCGATCCCGTCCGACGACGCCTATTCCCGGCTCAACACCTATCTGCGCACCGGCGGCATGATCCTCTTCGACACGCGCGACGCCAATCTCGGCGGCTTCGGTGCCGACACGGCCGAGGGCGTCAAGCTCCGGCAACTCGCCCGCCCGCTCGATGTCCCGCCGCTTGAGCCGATCCCCGACGACCACGTGCTGACCCGCACGTTCTACCTTTTGCAGGATTTCCCGGGCCGCTACGCCTCGCGCGACGTCTGGGTCGAGGCCGCGCCGCCCGATGCCGAACAGGTCGAAGGCATGCCCTTCCGCAACCTCAACGACGGCGTGACGCCCATCGTCATCGGCGGCAATGACTGGGCCGCCGCCTGGGCCGTCGACGGGGGCGGAAACGCGATGTTCCCCGTGGGCCGCGGCTATGCCGGCGAGCGCCAGCGCGAGATCGCCTATCGCTTCGGCGTCAACCTCATCATGCACGTGCTCACCGGCAACTACAAAAGCGATCAGGTCCACGTGCCGGCGTTGCTGGAACGGCTCGGCCAATGAACCGCGCCGGTGAGATCCTGTTCGACCCGCTCCTGCCCTGGATTGCGGTCGGCGTCCTGGCCGCGCTCGCGGTTGCCTTCGTCGGTCTGGCCCTGATGCGCGGTCTGGCCGGCTGGTGGCTGCGTGCCCTCGCGGCCACGGCGCTCCTCGTGGCCATCGCCAACCCGTCCTACCAGCAGGAAGAGCGCGCGCCGCTCTCTGACATCGTCCTGATGGTGATCGACCGCTCCGCCAGCCAGGAGATCGCCGACCGCCCCGACCAGACGACCGCAGCCGCCGAACGCATCGCCTCCGCGGTCGAGGCGCTGCCCAACACCGAGCTGCGCACCGTCACGGTCCGCACCGCGACCGACAATGCCGGCACGCTCGTGGCCTCCGCGCTGGCCGAACTGGCCGCCGAGGAGCCGCGCGCCCGCATTGCCGGCGCCGTCGTGGTGTCCGATGGCCAGGTTCACGATGTCGAGCGCATGCCCGACCTGCCCGCGCCCCTGCACCTTCTCCTCACGGGCCGCGCCGAGGATTGGGACCGTCGCCTCGTCGTCAAGAACGCCCCCGCCTTCGCGATCATCGACGAAGAGGTCATGATGACCCTCCGGATCGAGGATTCGGGCGCCGTGCCGAGCGATCTCGCCGGCCAGGCCCAACTCTCGATCGCGGTCGATGGCGGCCCGGCCCTCCCCTTCACCGTGCCCGTCGGCGAGGATATCGACCTGCCCGTCACGCTGCCCCATGGCGGCATCAACGTGCTGGAGCTGGCCGTCGCCCCCACCGAGGGCGAACTGACCGAGCGTAACAACTCAGCCGTCCTCCAGATCAACGGCGTGCGCGACCGCCTGCGCGTTCTCCTCGTCTCCGGCGAGCCCCATGCCGGCGAGCGCACCTGGCGCAACCTGCTCAAATCCGACAGCTCGGTGGACCTTGTCCATTTCACCATCCTCCGCCCGCCCGAGAAGCAAGACGGCGTGCCGGTGACCGAGCTCAGCCTTATCGCGTTCCCCACGCGCGAGCTATTCCTCGAAAAGATCGACGAGTTCGACCTGATCATCTTCGACCGCTACAAGCGGCGCGGCATCCTGCCGATGATCTATCTCGACAACGTCCGCGCCTATGTCGAACGCGGGGGGGCGGTGCTGGTCGCCGCCGGGCCCGACTTCGCCACGGCCGACTCGCTCTATCGCTCGCCCCTGTCCGAGGTGCTGCCCGCCGCCCCCACCGCACGCGTGCTCGAGCGCCCGTTCCTGCCGCGGATCTCCGAGACCGGCCAGAAGCACCCGGTCACCGAAGGGCTCGACGACCTCGCGCCGCCGCCGGCCGAGGGCATCGACGGGCCCGGCTGGGGCCGCTGGTTCCGCCTCGTGGATGTCAATCAGGAGGCCGGGCATACTGTGCTTGAAGGCGTGGGCGAACGCCCGCTTCTGGTGCTCGACCGGGTGGGCGAGGGCCGCGTCGCGCTCTTGGCGTCCGACCATGCCTGGCTCTGGTCCCGCGGCTACGAGGGGGGCGGCCCCCAGCTCGAGCTTCTGCGCCGCCTGGCCCATTGGATGATGAAAGAGCCCGAGCTCGAGGAAGAGGCCCTTACCGCAATTGCCGAGGGCGGCGAGGTTACCCTCACGCGGCGTACCCTCGGCGATGCGCCCGGCCCGGTCGAGGTGACAGGCCCCAACGGCGAGACCTTCTCGCTGGAGCTGACCGAAGAGCGCCCGGGGCGCTTCACAGGCACCTTCGAGACCGCCGAGACGGGCATCTTCCGCCTCTCCGAGGGCGAGATGGAGGCCATTGTCGGCGTTGGCCCCGCCGCGCCGCGCGAGTTCGAGGAAACCATCGCCTCGGCGGCCGCCCTGCAGCCCGCCGTCGACGCCCTGCGCGGCGGCGTCCTGCGCATCGAAGACGCCATTCCGGGGCTGCGGCAGGTTCGCGAGGGGCGGGTCGCCGCGGGCCGCGGTTGGATCGGCATTACCCCGCGCGAGGCGTATCTGACGGCGGACGTGCGCATCACGCCCCTCGTCGCGCCGCTTCTGTTCCTGCTTCTGGCGATAGGATTGACGGTTGGCGCCTGGCTCCGCGAGGGCCGCCGCTAAGGGGCCACTCGCCCGCGTTGCTCAAGGCGCGGAGGGCGCGCGCCCCAGCGACGGCGCGCGCGTCCCCTATTGCGGGTCGAGGGCCAGCGGCACCCGCTCGCCCGACCACCCCGTCACGTTCGTCGAGCTTTCCACAAGGACCTGCACGTCCTGCGGCAGTGAGACGCCCGAAAGCGACCGCGTGAACGGCTGTTCGTCGACATGCGGGTGCAGCAACTCGCGCGTCGCGATGACCGTGCCCTCGGGCGTCACAAGCCGCCAGCCATCGGCATAGTCGTCCCAGCCGGTATCGGCGTGGCGCAAGGTCACCGAAACGGTCCAGGTCGCGCCGGCCGCGCGCGCGTCGCTGGCCACGATCTCGGCCGGGTCGGCCACGGCTGACAGCGGCCACGCGGCGAGCAGGCAAATAAGGGCAGGGCGCATCGTCTATCCTTTCGGTTCGAACTTCGGCGGCAAGGGCGGCGGGTCGTCGGCCAGAATATCACGGGAGAGCGACCGAAACTCCCGGCTGTAGAGCAACAATAGCGTGATCGCCGTCGCCCCGCCCAGGGCCCACGGCCCCAGAAGCCAGGCAAGCGCCGTCAGCGCAAAATAGATCGCCCGCAGCCCGCGGTTAAAGTTCACTGCCGCGCGCACATTGATCCGCGCCGCCTGCGTCGCCCGATGGCGGGCGGCCGGCGTCGGCTCCGCGGGCCCCTCCTCCACCGGCATCGGCACCGAACCGATCAGCACCGAGAAATAGCCGAAGAGCCGGTTCGCCCACACAAACCGCAGAAACGCCGACGTCAGGAACACAACCGGCACCAAAAGCTTCACCTGCCACACCAGCGGGTCCGAGGCGAGCGCCGCGTCGGCCCGCGGCAACCGGGCCGCCGCCATCTCCAGCGGCGCCGGATTGCCCACAAGCGCCAACAGCCCCCCGATCGCCAGCAGACAGGTCGACGCAAAAAACGCCGTCCCGTCCCGCAGGTTCTGCAGGATCGCCGCGTCGAAAATCCGGTGCCCGCGGATGACGAACTGCGCCATCCACTCATGCCGGTAGCGCGCCATGATGATCGACACCGAGGGCCGCCCGACCGGCGCTTCGATCCGCCAGCCGATGCCGAAATAGGCCGCAAACAGCACCGCGACGGCCGCGGCATCGAGCGGCCCAAGCGGCAAGATGTGGGGCGTGATGTTCATGCCCTCTCTCTAGGCCCCGGTCGATCGAACGGCCAGTGCCCTCGCGCCGCGCGGCGTAAGGCACCGTTGACCGGTCAGGTGCTCTGCCAACACATGGGTGGGGTCGCCGATCTGCCCGGTTCGGCACATTGATGGGCCGAACAATCGTCCCGCGCCTGAAAGCGGGGCCGAAACCCGTGAGCCAAGGAAGGGGCCCGCGTAATGCCGTCACGATCATCCGTTGGACTCGCGATCTGTGTCGGCCCCCAAATGGCCGACCGGGCGGGCGGCGCTATGCTCCAGGTCAGAGCGGGCGAGAAACGCACACTTGCAAACTGGGCGAAATTGGTTCAATAATCTTACCAATTCGGGAGGGAAGCCGATGCAGATGCCAGAGCCAGACCAGAATGTGATCGCGCGGAAAGCGCGCGTTGTGGCGCGGCTCGAACGGGCGCTGCCCGAGGCCGCAGTGATCTCCGAGCCGGTTGGGCTCAAGGCCTATGAGTGCGACGCGCTCACGGCCTATACCTGCATACCCCTGGCCGTCACGCTGCCGGCGTCCACCGAAGAGGTCGCGACCATCCTTAAGATCTGCCATGACGAGGCCGTGCCGGTTGTGCCGCGCGGCGCCGGCACCTCGCTTGCCGGCGGAGCGCTGCCCACGGCCGACAGTGTCATCCTCGGGGTGGCGCGTCTAAACCGTGTGCTCGAGACCGATTACGACAACCGGTTTATCCGGGTGCAAACGGGGCGGACCAACCTGTCGGTCACCGGGGCCGTCGAGGCGGAAGACTTCTTCTATGCGCCCGACCCTTCCAGCCAGCTCGCCTGCGCCATCGCCGGCAATATCGCGATGAATTCCGGGGGGGCGCACTGCCTGAAATACGGCGTGACCACCAACAATCTCCTGGGCGTCACCATGGTGATGATGGACGGCACAGTGGTCGAGGTCGGTGGCGCCCATCTGGATGCCGGCGGTTACGACTGGCTCGGCCTGATCTGCGGCTCCGAGGGGCAGCTTGGGGTGGTGACCGAGGCCACGCTCCGGATCCTGCGCAAGCCCGAGGGCGCGCGGCCCGTTCTCATGGGCTTCGACAGCTCCGAAGTGGCCGGCGCGGCAGTGTCCGACATCATCAAGGCCGGCGTTCTGCCTGTCGCCATCGAGTTCATGGACCGGATGCTCATTGGCGTCTGCGACGATTATGCCAAGGCCGATTACCCCGATTGCGAGGCGCTCCTGATCATCGAGGTCGAGGGCTCGGAGGCCGAGATCGACCACCAGCTTGCATTGATCAAGGATACGGCGGCCAGGCACACTCCGGTGGCCATGCGCGAGGCCGCGACAGCCGAGGAAGCCGCCCGCATCTGGGCGGGGCGGAAGGCGGCCTTCAGCGCGATCGGGCGGATCTCAGACTATATGTGCCTCGACGGCACCATCCCGGTGTCGAGCCTGCCCCATGTGCTGAAGCGCATCGGCGAGATGTCGGCCGAGTTCGGCCTCGGCGTCGGTAATGTCTTCCATGCGGGCGACGGCAACATGCACCCGCTGATCCTCTACGATGCCAATAAGCCCGGCGATCTCGAGACCTGCGAGGCGTTCGGGGCCGAGATCCTCAAGCTTTGCGTTGAGGTCGGCGGCTGCCTGACCGGCGAGCACGGCGTCGGGATCGAGAAACGCGATCTCATGGTGCATCAGTTCGCGCCCGACGATCTCGAGGCGCAGATGGCCGTGAAGGACGTGTTCGATCCGGCCTGGCTTTTGAACCCGGCCAAGGTGTTTCCGCTCGAGGCGTCGGCGACACGGCGCACCGGGGCCTCCGAGGCGGCCTGACGGAGAGGCTGGTGGCTGGGGGCGCTGCTCCCAGACCCCCGGAGTATGTCGATCAAGATGATGGGGCAGCGGAACAGGGAAGGGGCGGCGCGATGATCGAGCCGGGAAGCGAGGCCGAGCTGGCGGACGCCGTGAGGGGCGCGAACGGGCCCCTTTCGGTGCGCGGCGGCGGGACCCGCGGGGGCGCGGCCCAGGGCGAGGTCCTGTCGGTTGCGGGGCTTTCGGGCGTCGAGCTCTATGAGCCCGGCGCGCTGACGATCGTGGCGCGCGCGGGCACGCCGCTCTCGGAGGTCGAGGAGGCCCTCGCCGAAGAGGGTCAGCGCCTGCCGTTCGAGCCGATGGATCATCGCGCGCTTCTGGGCACCGAGGGCGCACCGACCGTGGGCGGTATGGTGGCCGCGAATGTGTCGGGGCCGCGCCGGGTGCAGGCCGGCGCGTGCCGCGACAGTCTGATCGGCGTGCGGTTCGTCGACGGCAGCGGGGCGATTGTGAAGAACGGTGGGCGGGTTATGAAGAACGTCACCGGCTACGACCTTGTCAAGCTGATGGCGGGCAGCCGCGGCACCCTTGGCGTGCTCACGGAAGTGGCCTTCAAGGTGCTGCCCGCACCGGACGCGGCCGCGACGCTCACCCTCGGCCCGCTCGACGCGGCCCGCGGGGTTGCCGCCATGGCGCTCGCCCTCGGCTCGCCGTTCGAGGTGACCGGCGCGGCGCAGGCGCCTGACGGCCGCGTGCATCTACGCCTCGAGGGGTTCGAGATGTCGGTGGCGTATCGGGCCGAGCGGCTGACGGCCGCGCTCTCTGCGTACGGCGCGACTGAGGTGGCGCGAGACAGGGGCGAGGTCGATGCGCTCTGGCACAGCATCCGTGACGTCAAGCCGCTCGCGGATGGGCCCGGCGATGTGTGGCGCATCTCCGTCAAACCGTCCGACGGGCCCGCCGTTCTGGCCGCGCTCGGCCATCCGCCCGCGCTTCTCGACTGGGGCGGCGGCCTTGTGTGGGTGCGCCTGCCTGATGCCACCGATGTTCGCGCGCAGCTGGGCGACCTGCCCGGATACGCCACGCTGGTGCGCGCCAGCGCCGAGACGCGCGCCCGCCTCCCCGCCATTCCGCCCGAACCCGGGCCGCTTGCCGCGCTCGCCGCGGGCCTGCGGCAGAAGTTCGACCCGCGCGGCATCCTGAACCCCGGGCTCATGGGCCCGAGCTGAGGCAGTCACGACATGCAAACCACCTTCTCCGAGGCGCAGCTTGCCGACCCCAAGATCGCCCGCTCCAACGAGGTGCTGCGGTCTTGCGTGCATTGCGGGTTCTGCACGGCCACCTGCCCGACCTACCAGGTGCTGGGCGACGAGCTCGACAGCCCCCGCGGCCGCATCTACCTCATCAAGGATATGCTCGAGAATGACCGGCCGGCCGACGCCAAGACGGTCAAGCATATCGACCGGTGCCTGTCGTGCCTGGCCTGCATGTCGACCTGCCCCTCAGGCGTGCACTACATGCACCTTGTCGACCACGCCCGCGAGCACATCGAGGAGACCTATCGCCGGCCGTTCTCTGAGCGCGCGCTGCGCTGGCTCCTGGCGCGGATCCTGCCCTATCCGATGCGCTTTCGCGTCGCGATGCTGGGCGCCAAGATCGCCAAGCCGTTTGCCGGGCTGATGCCCGACCCGCGCCTGCGGGCCATGCTCGAGATGGCGCCAAAGACGATCCCGCCCGTTTCGCGCAACGACGACCCCCAGGTCTTTGCCGCCGAGGGGCCCCGGCGCATGCGGGTGGCGCTCATGACGGGCTGTGCGCAGAAGGCGCTGAACACCGACATCAACGATGCCACGATCCGCCTTCTCACCCGGCTCGGTGCCGAGGTGGTCGTGGCCGAGGGCGCGGGCTGCTGCGGCGCGCTGACCCATCACATGGGCAAAACGGCCGAAAGCCATGCGACCGCGGCCAAGAACGTTCGCGCCTGGCACCGGGAACTGACGGGCGAGGGCCTCGACGCGATCGTCATCAACACCTCGGGCTGCGGCACGACGGTCAAGGATTACGGGCACATGTTCCGCGGCACCGATCTGGCCGACGAGGCCGCCGCCGTGGCCGGTATCGCCCGCGATATCTCCGAAGTGCTGGTGGAGCTTGCCCCCCAGGCGACGGCGCCCGAGCCCCTCCGCGTGGCCTACCACGCCGCCTGCTCGCTCCAGCACGGCCAGCAGATCAAAACGCACCCCAAGACCCTTCTGAAGGGCGCGGGCTTCACCGTGGTCGAGCCGGCCGATGCGCATCTCTGCTGCGGCTCGGCGGGCACCTACAACCTGATGCAGCCCCAGATCTCGAAAGAGCTGAAAGCGCGCAAGGTCGACACGCTGATGGCCACCCGACCGCAGGTCATCGCCGCCGGCAATATCGGCTGCATGATTCAGATCGGATCGGCCGCCGGCGTCCCCGTGGTCCACACCGTCGAGCTTCTCGATTGGGCGACGGGCGGCCCAAAGCCCCCCGCTTTGGTCGCCGCCGAGGCCGCCTGATCGCACCGCGCGCCGGGGCGCGACCCCGGCGCCACGGCGCGAAACAAACCGTTTCCAATCCTCGGAAAAGCCACACGGGCCGCCCCCGTTCCCGCCACAATGCTGCCCGACCGGGCCCCTAGCTTGGCAAAAAACGGGAACAGTAGGGACGCCCATGCGCATCGGATTGACGGCTCTGAGCCTTGCCGCGCTTGCGCTCGCCGCACCGCTCCTGGCGCAAGACAAGGCTCCCAGCGCCCTCAATGCGCTCGAAACGGCCGATGAGACGCGCGGCTGGGAGGCGGTGGGCCGGCTCAACTTCCGCCGTGGCGGATTCTGCACGGCGGCCCTGATTTCCGAGCGCATTGCGCTCACGGCCGCCCATTGCCTCTTCGATCGCCATACCGGCCGCCGGATCGATGACCGAGACATGGAATTTGCCGCCGGCCTGCGGCGCGGCCGGGCCGAGGCCTATCGCGACATCCGCCGCTCGGTCGTGCACCCCGAGTATGAGTTCAGCGAAGAGGTGGACACGCACCGCGTCTCCCGCGACCTCGCGCTGATCGAGCTCGACCGTCCGATCCGCAACTATCGCATCTCGCCCTTCGACACCGGAACGGGCCTCTCGCGCGGCGACGCCGTGGGCGTCGTGTCCTATGCCGAAGACCGCGAGGAAGCCCCGTCGCTGCAGGAAACCTGCCATGTGCTCGAACAGGGCTCAGGCGTCGCCATGCTCTCGTGCGACGTCGATTTCGGCGCCTCCGGTGCGCCGATCTTCCGTATGGGCAAGACCGGCCCGGAGATTGTCGCTGTCGTCTCCGCCAAGGCCGAGCGCGATGGAGACCGCGTCGCCCTTGCCTCGGCCTTTGGCGCGCGTCTGACGCAACTGCACGCCGCGTGGTCCCCACAAACGTCACGCAAGCTCCATGGGGGTGGAGCCCGCTTGAATGCCACCACGTCGTCGGGTGGCGCCAAATTCATCAAGCCCTGAGGAGGCCCCCCATGCGCATGCTCGCCCGCGCCCTCGCCCTTGCTGCCACCGCTCTTGTTCCGCTTGCCGCCCAGGCCCAGGACAGCCGCCTCGAACGTCTCACGACCCGTGCCGATGTCATGGGGTTCGAGGCCGTGGGCCGGATCGACCTTCCCGCCGGCGATGGGGCCTTCTGCTCCGGCGCTCTGATCGCGCCAGACCTTGTGCTCACCGCGGCCCACTGCCTGATCCATCCCCGCACCGGCGAGCCGATGCCGCCGGCCGAGATGACGTTCCGCGCGGGCTTCCGCGACGGGGCCGCGATTGCCGAGCGGAGCGGCCTGCGCGCCGTGGTCCACCCCGATTATGCCGGCGACGATCCCGACGGCCTGCGCCAGTTGCGCACCGATGTCGGGCTTCTGGTTCTGGCCGAGCCGATCCAGTCGTCCGACGCCGCCCCCTTCGCTCTTGCGCCGGCCCCCGGCACCGGCGGTGAGGTCAGCGTCGTCTCCTATGCCCGCGAGCGCTCCGAGGCCCCGGCCTGGCAGCGCGCCTGCGGTGTGTCGGTCCAGGGGCAGGGCGTGCTGCTGATGACTTGCGACACCCATTTCGGCTCCTCCGGCGCGCCGGTGTTCGAGACCACCTCGGGCCGCCCGCGCATCGTGTCGCTGATCTCGCGCGGCGCCAAGGACGGTGCCGACACCCTGGTCTGGGGCATGGAGATCGAGCCCGTCGTGGCCGAGGTGAAAGCCGCGCTCCGCGCCAATCGCGGGGTCTGGCCCGAGGCCGAGGGCGCCACCGCCCGCCGCCTCGGCATCGCCGAAGGCGGTCTCGCGCAGAACGATGCGGGCACCAGCGGCCTCAACACCAGCGGTCTCAACCGGGGCGGCGCGCTCAACGGGGGCGGTGCCCTGAACCGAGGCGGCGCGTCGGGCGCGCTCTTCGTCCGGCCCTGATCTGGGCTCACGGCGGCCCGCCCACCGCACTCCGATCCACCCGGCGCGGGGCCCCTTGAAACCCGCCCGGGGCGTTCCCAACTCTCCTCCTGTCCGGGGGCTGCATGTCAGACCCGGGCGATTGAGCCGGCCTCTGTCCAATTCGGAAGGGGCCATCGATTTCGGATTGGTATCGCTCTGAAGGAGGATGACCTATGCGGACTTACGATCTGTCCCCACTCTATCGTGCCACTGTTGGCTTTGACCGTTTCGCCGACCTCGTGGACCGGGTTATGACGGCTGACGTCGCGCAGCCCAGCTACCCCCCCTACAACATCGAAAAGACCGACGAGAACGCCTATCGCATCTCGATCGCCGTTGCCGGCTTCACCGGCGACGAGCTGAATGTCGAGGTCAAGGAAGGCGCCCTCATCGTGTCCGCCCGCAAGGAAGGCGCCGACGACGGCCGCACCTATCTGCATCGCGGCATCGCCACCCGCGCCTTCGAGCGGCGCTTCGCGCTGGCCGACCATGTGCGCGTCTCGGGCGCCACGCATGTCGACGGCATGTTGAATATCGATCTCGTCCGCGAAGTCCCCGAGGCCCTGAAGCCGCGCCGCATCGAGATCGCACACAGTGCCGCCGCGACCCAGCCGCAGGCCGTCGCCGCCGAATAACGCAAGCGGACCTCCAGCTCCCGATTAGGGGAGCCGTTCCGTCGGGCGCGTATCTGTAAGGGGTGCGCGCCCTTTCTTATTTGACGCTCCCGGCACGCGCCGCGTCTCACGCCGCCGGCAGCATCGGCGCCGCGGCGAGCAGCTCGCGGGTATAGTCCGCTTGTGGCGCCTCGAACAGGGCCTCGGTCCCGGCCTCTTCCACGATCCGGCCCGCCCGCATCACCATCACCCGATCGGTGATGACCCGCACCACCGTCAGGTCATGGGTGATAAAGAGATAGGCCAAACCGAAGCGCGCCTGCAGATCGGCCAAAAGATCGAGGATGCGCGCCCGCACCGACACGTCGAGCGCCGAGACCGCTTCGTCCAGCACGATCAGATCGGGCTTGGTGATCAGCGCCCGGGCAATCGCGATCCGCTGCCGCTGCCCGCCCGAGAATTCGTGCGGGAACTTCTCTGCGTCTGACGCCGACAGCCCCACGCTCTCCAGCGCCGCCGCCACCTGCGCCTCGGCATCGTTGGGCCGCGCGGTCAGGTGAAAGGGCTCGGCGATCAGCCGCCCCACGCGGTGGCGCGGGTTGAACGAGCCATAGGGGTCCTGAAACACCACCTGCACCCGTCGCCGCAGCGCAGGCGCCATCTCCGGCGAGACCTCTGCGCCCGCCAGCCGGATCGCGCCCCCCTGGAGAGGCTCGAGCCCCAGGATCGCCCGCGCCAGCGTCGACTTCCCACAGCCCGACTCGCCCACAAGGCCCAGGCTCTCTCCCGCGCGCAGCATGAAACTCACGCCGTCCACCGCGCGAAAGGTCGGCGCCGGCCCGATCAGGCGGGTCTTGGGCAGGGCATAATCCCGCACGGCCCCGTCGACCTCCAAGAGCGGCGCGCCCGGTGCCGGCGCCGCCCGGGCCGGCACATGCCCCGCCGCGGAAAACAGGCTCTTGGCGTAAGGGTGGCTCAAACCCCCGGGCAACGCGTCGGGCGTCGTCCGCTCCACGATCTCGCCCCGCTGCATCACCGCGATCTCGTGGGCCATCTCCGCGACGACGCCCAGGTCATGGGTGATGAAGAGGCACGCCATGTCTTCTTCGGCGACCAACTCCTTCAAAAGCGCGAGGATCTGCGCTTGGGTTGTCACGTCGAGCGCCGTGGTCGGCTCGTCCGCGATCAACAGCTTCGGGCGCAGCGCGATGGCCAGCGCGATGCACACCCTCTGTCGCTGCCCGCCCGACAGCTCGAACGGATAGCGCGACAGCGGGAACCGGTCGGGCACCAGTCCAACGCGCGCCAGCCGGTCCTTCGCCCGCGCCATCGCCTCGCCCCGGTTCGCATGGCCGTGCACCAACAGCGTCTCCGCCACCTGATCGCCGATCCGCTGCACCGGGTTCAGCGCCGTCATCGGCTCCTGAAAGATCATCCCGATCTCGCGGCCCCTGATGTCGCACATCTGCCGCTCGCTGAGCGGGCCGAGCGCTTGGCCCTCCAGCCGTACCGCGCCCGACATTTCCGCCGCCCGGGGCGCAAGCCGCATGATCGCAAGCGCCGTCATCGACTTGCCCGACCCGCTCTCACCGACGAGGCCCAGGGTCCGCCCCGGCGCCAGGGCCAGCGACACCTCCCGCAAAATCGGCACGTCCCGGATCGAAAGCGACAGGCGATCCACCTCGATCACCGCATCGCCCTCCGCAGCCGTGGGTCCAACAGGTCGCGCAGGCCGTCGCCCATCAGGTTCAGCCCCAGCACCGTCAGCACGATCGCAAGCCCGGGTAGCACGGCCAGCCAGGGATTGGTGTAGATCAGGGTCTGGCTCTCCGCGAGCATCCGCCCCCACGACGGCACCGGCGGCTGCGCCCCGAGCCCCACATAAGAGAGGCCGGCTTCAGCCAGGATCCCCAGCGAGAACTGGATCGTCCCCTGCACCACCAGCAGGTTCGCGATGTTGGGCAGGATGTGCTCGACCGAGATGCGCGCCGCGCCCTTGCCCGCGACGCGGGCCGCCAGGATGAACTCGGCCGACCACACAGTCAGCGCCGCCCCCCGTGCGACCCGCGCAAAGACAGGGATGTTGAAGATCCCGATGGCTAGGATCGCATTGACGGCCGACGGCCCGAAGACGGCGGTAATCAGGATCGCAATGACGAGCGAGGGGAACGCAAAGATCAGGTCGTTCCCGCGCATCAGCACCTCGTCCATCAGGCTGCCCCGCCGCGCCGCCGCCATCAGGCCCAAGGGCACGCCGATCCCCATCCCGATCCCCACGGCCACGAGCGCCACGGCAATCGATGTCCGTCCGCCCGCCATCAGCATCGACACCATGTCGCGGCCCAGATGGTCGGTGCCGAGCCAATGCGCCCCGCTCGGCGGCGCGAACCGGTCGGAGACCGAGAGCGAGGCCACGTCGTAGGGCGTCCAGACCAGGGAAATGAGCGCCGCGACGAGGAACACAGCCGTCAATCCCGCCCCGATCGTCAGGGCCACCGGCACCCTCACCGGCGCCGCCTCAACCGCGGATCGGCCGCCGCGTAGGCCAGATCGACAAGAAACGTCACGGTCACGACGGCAAAGACCAGCAGCATCGTCACCGATTGAACCACGATCAGATCCCGCTGCGTGATCCCCTGGAAAATCAGCCGCCCCAGCCCCGGCAGGTAGAAGACATTCTCGATGATGATCGCGCCGGCCAGCAGGAACGAAAACTGCAGCCCGAGGATCGTCAGCACCGGGATCATCGCATTCCTCAGAGCATGGGCCCGGATCGCGCGCCCCTCGCTCAAGCCCTTCGCCCGGGCCGTGCGCATGTAATCCGAGGCCAGCGTTTCGATCAGCGCCGAACGCATCACACGGGCAAGGATCGAGGCCTGCGGCAGGGCCAAGGCGACTGCCGGCAGCGTCAGCGCCTTCATCCCGGCCCAAACGCCCGCCTCCCACCCCGGGAAGCCGCCCGCCGAGAAAATCGGAAAGGTGATCGCCAGCAAGAGCACCAGAAGCATCGCGAACCAGAAATTCGGCACGGCGATGCCAAGCTGCGTCAGCCCGATGATCCCCCAATCGACCGGCCCGCCCCGTCGCGCCGCCGCCAGAATGCCCACCGGCAGGGCAATGAGCGTCGACAGGGCCAGCGCATAGGCGGCCAGCGGCACCGACACCTTCGCCCGGTCGGCCACCAGCTCGGCCACCGGCACGCGATAGGTGTAAGACGTGCCGAAATCCCCCGTCAGCATGCCGCCCATCCAGGCCACATACCGCTGAACCAGCCCGCCCTCGAGCCCCAGTTCCGCGCGCAACGCTGCCACGGTCTCGGGCTCGGCATTCAGCCCCAGCATAAAGGCCGCGGGGTCACCCGGCACACCCTGGATCACGATGAAGATCACCACGCTCGCCGCCGCGAGCGACAGCGCAAGCGACAGAGCCCGGGTGACGACATAGCGCAGCATGCCCCGACCCTAGCGCATGAAGCCGCCGGCACTAGGGGCGATTTCAATGCCTCCGGCTGGAGGATTTCGATCAAGATGATGGACGGGCACCCCATCATCCTGACTGAAATACTCACGGCGGATTGCGCAGTGCCGGGCATGCCGACGGGTCTGGTGTGAGGCGCGGCCTGGTGGCATAGATCGTCCCGAGGCCGGGGCGATGGCGTCGCCCCCTCGCGGGCCGCATCCGTCCTGCACGCCGGGACCTCTTCCTCAGGAGGGGGCCGGCCCGGCCCCGATCATATCGATGCCCATCTCCGACGAGCGCCCCGTCACCTACCGCATGCGCAATGGTGAGAAGGCGCCGCTGCCCTTCGACGCCGCCGAATATGAGGCCCGCCTCGCCGGCCTCCGGGCCGATATGGCCGACGCGGGGATCGAGGTGGCGCTTTTCACGTCGATGCACGCCATCGCCTACTATTCGGGCTTCCTCTATTGCGCCTTCGGCCGGCCCTACGGCCTTGTCGTGACCGCTGACGACGCTGTGACGATCTCGGCGGGCATCGATGCCGGCCAACCCTGGCGCCGCTGCCATGGCGACAACCTCGTCTATACCGACTGGCAGCGCGGCAATTTCTGGCGCGCGGTCGCGCAGGTCGCCGGCACCGGCCGCCATCTGGGGATCGAAGCGGATCACTTGACCCTCGCCCTCCGCGAAGCCGCCGAATCCGCCCTCGCGCCCCGCGCGGTCAGCGATGTGGCCGCCCTCTCGATGGCGCGGCGCATGCTAAAAAGCCCCGCCGAGATCGATCTGATCCGCGCGGGCGCCGCCGTGGCGGATATCGGCGGCTATGCCATCCGCGACACGATTCGCGCCGGCACCCGCGAGATCGATATCGCCATGGCCGGGCGCGACGCGATGGAGCTCGAAATCGCCTGCCGCTTTCCCGATGCCGAATACCGCGACACCTGGGTCTGGTTCCAATCCGGCCTCAACACCGATGGCGCCCACAACCCCGTCACGGCCCGCGCGCTGCAACGGGGCGATATCCTGTCGCTCAACACGTTCCCGATGATCTCGGGCTACTACACCGCGCTCGAACGCACGCTGTTCGTCGCCGATGTCGACCCGGCGTCGCTCAAGATCTGGAACGCCAACGTCGCCACCCACGAGCTGGGGCTGTCGCTCATCAAGCCCGGCATCAGCTGCGCCGAGATCACCCAAGCGCTCAACGCCCACCTCGCCGAGCGCGACCTGCTCCAGTACCGCACCTTCGGCTATGGCCATTCCTTCGGCGTCCTGTCGCACTATTACGGCCGTGAGGCGGGGCTTGAGCTGCGCGAGGATATCGACACGGTGCTGGCGCCCGGCATGGTGGTCTCGATGGAGCCGATGCTGACAATCCCAGAGGGTCAGCCGGGCGCGGGCGGCTACCGTGAGCACGATATCCTGATTGTGACCGAGGACGGGGCAGAGAACATAACCGGCTTCCCCTACGGCCCGGCGCACAACGTGGTCGGCTAGGCGGCGTCGTATTCGGCGCGGGCGCGCGCCACGGCGTCGCGATGCGACAGCGCCCAGTCGGCCAATGGCGCCAGATGTTCGACCAGCGACTGGCCGAGCGGCGTCAGACTGTAGTCCACTCGCGGGGGCACCGTCGGCGTGACCGTCCGTGTGACATAGCCGTCGCGTTCCAGCTTCCGCAGGGTCTGCGTCAGCATCTTCTGCGAGATATCGGGGATCGCCCGCCGGAGTGCCGAAAATCGCTGGCTGCCCAGTTTCAGGCCCGTGAGGATCAGGATCGTCCACTTGTCGCCGATCCCGTCGAGCACATGGCGGATCGGGCAAATCTCGGGGTCATAGTGGAGCCCGCTCTCGGTGATGATCGGGGCCATAGCGCCTCCCATTTCGCCAGGGTTGGTTACCTCAAAGTGCCTACTTCCGGGAATCGCCATGCGCGATTACGCCTTGGTTGCTGACAGTAACCCACTCCCCAACGGAGACCAAGCCATGTTAATCCTCGATCGGCGTCATCTTCTGTCGCTCGCCGGCGCGGCCGCCGGCGCGTCGCTCCTGCCCAAGCCCGCCCGTGCCGCAATCGGCGAGGCGCAGGTCCACACGGCCTCTGATGCCGGTGCCCTTGTCGACAGCGTCGTGATCCTCGGCGACGAGTCGGCCGTGCTGGTCGACGCCCAGTTCATCGCGCCCGAGGCGGCCGCCTTGGCCGACCTGATCGCGGCGTCCGGCCGCCGGCTCGACACCGTCATCATCTCGCACTACCACCCCGATCACATCCTCGGGCTCGACGTCATCCTGCAGCGCTTCCCCGAGGCGCGGGCCGTGACTCACCCCAAGATCCGCCCGCTGATCGAACAAAGCGTGGCCGGCATGCTCGCGCAGTTCAGCGCCGGTGCGCCCGAGGGCGTCTTCGCCGCCCGGGCCCATATCCCCGATGCGCTCGAGGCTGATCACGTGCTGCTCGAGGGCGAGCGGATCGAGGTGATCGAGCCCATCCATGGCGACACCGACCTCATCTCGCCAGTCCTGATCCCCTCGCTCGACACGCTCATCGCCTCGGACCTGCTCTACCAGGACGTCCATGTCTGGGTGGCCGACAACACCACGCCCGACCGCGTTCAGGCCTGGCGTGACAGCCTCGACCAGCTCGAGGGCATGGGCGCCGGCACGGTCATCCCCGGCCACCGCACGGCCGACAGCCCGGATGGCAGTGCGGCCTTCGCCTGGACGCGGGACTATCTCGACCAGTGGGATGCCGCGCTTGCCGAAGCGGGCAATGCCGATGAGCTGCGCGCCGCCATGATCCGCGGCCGTGAGGATGTGGGCTTTGCCCTCGCTGTCGACCGCGCGGTTGCCGCGGTCTATCCTGAATAGGGCTCAGCCCGCCCAATCCCTGCAGGCGTCCTGGGGGATCGCGCTCCAATCCATCCAGCCGCCGGCCTTCAACCGGCCCCAGCCATCGCTGTGGGCCGTCACATAGACCCAGTCGCCGACGCCGTAAAAGGCGAAGAGCACGTAGTCCCCCGCCTCGATCCGCCCGATGGCGGGGGCCCCCGCACTATGGCCGGCGCGCAAGGCAATCGGCGCGCCGCCATAGCCCAGACAGCCAGAGGCGAATTCGTCGCGGATCGGCAGGTCGATCAGCCGTCGCCGGATCGCCAGATCGTCGATGTCGAGCCGGGTCTGCGCCGTATTCACCTTGCAGCCGGCCTCCGCCTCGATGGCGCGGATCTGGTCCACCTGTCGCTTCGCCGAGGGGCTCAGATCGACCGACTTGCCGATGCAGCCGGCATTGTCGAACACGGCCTGTCCGAGCGCCGAGCCAAAGCAATAGCCCGCGCGGTCGACGATGGCGTTCCGTGTGTACCAGAGATCATGACAGCCGTTATCGGCAAGGGCCGGCGCGGCAAGAAGGGCGAGAAATGCCGAGATCAAAATGCGCATGCGGCGACCGTGCGGCGCCGTGCCCGAGGCGTCAAGCGCCAACAGGCGCCTGAAAACCGCCCACGCGCCTCAGGCCGCCGCCAGGATCTGCCCCAACAGCCCCATCAGATCGCCGAAATATCCCCGCGAGCGGGCCGGTCGATCGGGGTCCGACGTGATGGCCACCGTCATCTCGGCGCCCGGCGCCACGGCGATGATCTGCCCGCCATAGCCCCGCGCGATGGCCAGAGGCCCGCCCCCCGCCTCGGCCGGCACCTCGCCCAGAAACCAGCCATAGCCATAGCCGAGGCCCGACCAGGGCGACCGGGTGCGCGGCACCAAGCTTTCCGAGATCCAGGCCTCCGACAGCACGCGGCTGCCCTCCCAGATGCCGCCTGCCCGCACCATCTCTCCGAACCGCAGCATGCCGCGCGGCGACAGCGCCATCTGATTGCCGCCGAGATAGCGGCCCTGCGGATCTTGCGTCCATGGCGGGATCTCGATGCCCAAGGGCCGCCCCAGCCGCTCGCGCGCCTGCGCCAACAGGCTCGCACCCGTCACCTCTGCCAGCACCGCGCCCAGTACATGGGAATTGCCGGTTGAATAGAGCATCCGCCCCCCGGCCGGCGCCACGAACGGCCGCGACAGCGCATCGGCCACCCAGTTCGGCGACGATACCCAGGCCCCGTAATTCCCACCCGACGTCCGCTCCAGGCCCGACCGCATCGAGACCAGCTGCGCCAGGGTGATCTCGGCGACACCCGGCTCGGCGTCGCGCGGCACAAGCCGCGGGGCCACCTCGCCCAGCGTGGCATCGGCCGACGGCACTTCGCCCCGGTCCAGCGCCGCGCCCATCAGCGCCGCGACAATCGTCTTCGACACCGACTTGACGTTCACGGGCCGCCCGGCCGACGGACCACGCAGCACCTCTTCCACCACCGTTTTGCCCCGGTGGGCCACGATCAGGCAATGAAGCTGGTCAAAGCTGCGGGCGGTCTCGAGCGCCTGGCCGAACCGCTCCTCGGCCGCCATCGCACGCGAGGCCAAAAGACCGGGCGCACACAGGGCCGGGGCCGCAAGGGCCGTGGCGGAGGCGAGAAGCGAGCGGCGGGAGAGGCGGGCACTATCCATGCCCGCCACATGCGCAACGCGCGCCGCAGGCGCCAGTCAAGCCTGCGTGAGGGCGGGGCCTACTCGACCCAGCGCACCCCCGTCAGGTCGTTGGCCTGGGTCGGCGCGTCCACCCAAAGGCCCTCGATCTTGGCATTGGCCACCGTGGTGCGGACGTTCTGGAACAGGTACCCGTTCACATAATCCTCGGCGATGATCTGCTGCGCACTCTTCAGAAGGGCCGACCGCGCCTCGGCGTCCGTCGTCGCCTCCAACTCCTCGATCAACGCCTGAAAGTCCGGGTTGTCGTACTGGAAGTAATAGTCGGGCCGGGCATAGATCCCGATATCGGCCGGCTCGGAATGCATCACGATCGTCAGATCGAAATCCTTGCCGCGAAACACCTGATCGAGCCACTGTGCCCATTCCAGATTGGTGATCTCCGTCTCGATCCCCACCTCTCGCAACTGCGCCGCAATGATCTCACCGCCCCGCCGGGCATAGGGCGGCGGCGGCAGCATCAGGCGCAGGGTCATGCTTTCCGCGCCCGCCTCGGCCAGAAGGCTGCGCGCCAGATCCGGATCGTAGCCGCTCATCTCAGTCAGATCGACATAGTCGGGGTTGTGCGGCGGGAAATGTGAGCCAATCGGCTCGCCATAGCCCGACATCGCCCCATCGATGATGTCGCGCCGGTTGATCGCATGGGCGATGGCCTTGCGCACCCGCACGTCCGACAGCATGCCCTCGGCATTGTTGGTCGACAGGATCACCTCGCCCTCGGTCGAGCCCACGATCACCTGAAACCGCGGGTCGGCCTCGAACTGCGGCAACGTCTCCTGGGCCGAGAAATAGGGGAACGCGTCCACATCGCCTGCCATCAACGCGGCAAAGCCGGCATTCGGGTCCGAGATGAACTTGAAGGTCGCGCTCTCCAGCGCCACCGGCTCGCCCCAATAGTCGGGGTTGCGGACCAGCTCCACCCGATCCCCCTGCACCCAGTTCGAGAACCTGAAGGGCCCGGTGCCCACCGGCTCCGTCGCAAGCGACTCGACGCTTTCCGGCGACACGATCACCGCATCGCCCCAGGCCATCTTGAACGGGAACGCCCCGTCGGGCCCGCTCAGCGTCACCTCCACGGTCGACGGATCCACCGCTGCGACGCTCTCGATCCCGGCAAAGAGCGCCTTCTGCGCGTTCGTCGACTCCTCCGTCCGCGCGCGGTCGAGCGAGAACACCACGTCCTCGGCGTCAAAGGCGCTGCCGTCATGGAACGTCACGCCCTCGCGCAGGGTGAAGGTGTATACCGTGCCATCCTCGCTCACGTCCCAGCTTTCGGCGAGGCCCGGCACGATCGACCCGTCGGGGGCAAAGCGCGTCAGCCCCTCGAACAGGTTGGCATAGGTCACTTCGTCAATCGCCGCCGCAGCGCCCCCCGTGGGGTCGAGGTTGGGCGGCTCAAGGATCATCCCGACGGTGATATCGGTCTGCTGCGCCACCGCTGCGCCCGAAATAAGGGCAAAAGCGGCAGCAAGGGTCAGCCGGGTGGGCATGAGTGGTCTCCCTGCGTTTATTTTGGGCAGAGCCTACACGGGCCCGGCTGAAAACGAAGGGAAATCTTGGCGCAGGAGACGATCCCGACGACGCATGCGCCGCCGGGGCTCCGGTCTCCGGTTCCGGTGAGGCAGCCCGCGAACAATGCCGCATCCTCGGGCTGCCTCGGGTTCGTCTACGCCGCCAGGCCGAGTTTATAGACGTGGATCTCGAAGGTCGGATGCTGCTCCGCGCCCACAAGGCCCGGCCGGTTGTGCCGGTAGGTCGAGCGCCAGTAGGGTTGGATCACCACGCCCTCGGCCTGCATGATCTCCTGCAGCCTGGCCGACACCTCCCGTCGTTTGTCCGCATCGGCGATCGACAGGGCCTCCTGCAGGGACGTGTCGAATTCGGCATTGGCGAACGCCGTCTCGTTCCACGCCACGCCCGAGCGATAGGCCAGCGCCAGCACCTGCACGCCCAGAGGGCGCTGCGCCCAGTCTGTCGCCGAGAACGGGTATTTCAGCCAGTCGTTCCAAAACGTGTTGCCGGGCAGAATCGTTCGCCGCACCTGGATCCCAGCATCGCGGAGCTGCGCGGCCACCGCGTCACAGGTGTCGCGCCGCCAATTGTCGTCGATCGAGATCAGCTCGTGCTCATAGTCCGCCATCCCGGCCTCTGCCATCAGCGCGGCCGCGGCGTCGGGGTCGGTCTCGGGCGGGGGCAGCTCGGCATATTCGGGGTGGATCGGGCAGACATGGTGGTTCTCGGCCACCTCGCCCCGGTCGGCATAGCCCAACTCCAGGCACACCGCGTTCGACACTGCAAGCGCCAGCGCCCGGCGCACCCGCACATCGGCATAGGGCGTCTGGCCATCCACCTCGGCCGTCTGGTTCGTCCGGATCACCAGGGTGTTTGCCGTTACGGTCTCGGTGCGGTCCCACCCGATCGTGTCCATCAGATCCACGAACTCGCCGAGCGATTCGTAGAGCATGTCGACCTCGCCCGACTCCGCCGCCGCGAAATGCCCCGCCTGGTCGGTGCCGTAGTCGATATATTCGATCCGGTCGGCAAAGGGCCCGCCAAACACCTCCGCGCCCCACCAAGTGTGCCCCTCGTTCAGCACCATGGCCGACTTGATCCCGACCGTCAGCTCTTCGGGGATGTAGGGGCCGGTGCCCTTGGGGTTGGCCATCGGATCGCCGCCGTCGTACTCCTGCGGCACGATCGCTGCGGGATAGTCCGAGAAGCCGGCGATCAGCGTGATGTCGGGCGCGTTCAGCGTCAGCGTCACCGTCAGATCGTCGGTCACCGTAATGGCGCCCTCGCGGGCCTGCCCGGTCTCGGCATCCGCGAGCGAGGCCATGCGCGAGGCCATCGAGTTCCCCTCGACCCCCTGCTCGCACCACCGCGTGATGTTGTGGGCCACGTCCGCCGCCGTGAAGGCCGTCCCGTCGTTCCACGTCACGCCGGGGCGCACCCGCAGCGTGTATTGCGTGGCGTCGTCGCTCACCTCCCAGCTCTCCAGCAGCATCGGCGTGATCGTCCCGTCGCGCTGATACTCGACCAGGTATTCGAGCCAGCCGCGCGAGAAGTTCGACATCTGCGGCCAGTCATAGGTGCGCGGGTCCTTCAGCGGCCGCACGTCCGACTGGATGCGGATTGTCCCGCCGACCTGGGCATGTCCCTCCGCCCGGACGGGCTGCGCCACGCCGATCAGACCGTAGGCGGCCGCAGAGGCGACCCCGAGCGAGGTCGCGCGGGCCAGGAACTCGCGGCGCGACAGCTCGCCCCGCCTGAACTCGTCGGCATAAAGGCAGGCGGCGGGATGAATGGTATTGGACACGATGAAGCTCCGTTCGGTCGGGTAAGGGGGGAACGCTGGGTGCCGCGCGCCTCTCCCTGTCATGCAGCAGCGCGCGTTTTGTCACCAATAGTCTGGTTGTAGTGACCAGACGCCACATTCCGAGGACAAAACGCTGCGGAGCGACAATCCTGCGCAAGTTCCGGCCACAACGTCCCGCGGCCTGGCCCGTCGAGCGAGAGCCCGCGGCGGCCGCGTTGAGGTTTCGCTTGCTCCGCGCCGGCCCTGTGCAAGTGTTGCGGAAACGACGGAGATCCACGCCTCATGACCCGCACCGACAAAGTCCTTGAATTCCGCGCTTTGCATGTCCCCGGTCAGCCGCTCGTCATGCCCAATCCGTGGGACGCCGGCTCGGCCAAGCTGATGGCGCATCTTGGTGCCCGCGCGCTCGCGACCACGTCGTCGGGCCACGGTTTCACGCTCGGGCTGCCGGATGGCGGAAAGGTCACCCGAGATCAGGCGCTCGAACATGCGGCCAGCCTCTGCGCAGCGGTCGATGTCCCGGTCAACGGCGATTTCGAGAACGGGTTCGGTGACGACCCAGACACTGTCGCCGAAACCGTGCGGCTTGCGGCCGAGGCCGGGCTCGCCGGCGTCTCCATTGAAGACACCGCGCTCCCCACGGCGGAGGCCTACCCGTTCGATCTCGCGCTCGCCCGCATCGTCGCCGCCGTCGACGCCGCGCGCGCCGCTGGCATCGTGCTCACCGGCCGGGCCGACGGCTGGCTTTCGCGCGCCTATGATCAGGCCGAGGCGGTGCGCCGCTGCCAAGCCTTCGCCGACGCCGGTGCAGACGTGATTTACGCGCCCCTCGTCAATGCCGACACGACTCGCGCGCTGGCCGCCATAGGGACGCCGGTCAACCTTCTCGTCGCTGGCGCGATGCGCGAGCTGAGCGTGGCGGAGATGGGGCAGCTCGGCGTCGCGCGCCTTTCCGTCGGCGGCGGTCTGGCCCGCCTGACCCATCAGGTAACCCTCGATGCCACGCGCGCGATGCTGGACAACGGAGACTTCACGCCCCTCAAAGGGGCCGCCTCGTCCGCCGAGATCGACGCCATGCTCACACCCTAGGCGACCGACCGGGCGCGCGCACCGGGTGGGACAGGTGCGCACACCCGTCCGTCGCGCAGCGCGCCTCACCGCGTCGGAACGGGCACTTCGCCACGATAATCGTAGAAGCCGCGCTGTGTCTTCCGGCCCAGCCACCCGGCCTCGACATATTTCGTCAGAAGCGGGCAGGGGCGGTATTTCGTGTCGGCCAGCCCATCGTGCAGCACATTCATGATCGCCAGACACGTGTCGAGCCCGATGAAATCGGCAAGCTCCAGCGGCCCCATCGGGTGGTTCGTGCCGAGCTTCATCGCGCTGTCGATGCTCTCGACCTTCCCCACGCCCTCATAGAGCGTATAGACCGCCTCGTTGATCATCGGCATCAGGATCCGGTTGACGATGAAGGCCGGGAAATCCTCGGAGCTCGCCGCCGTCTTGCCAAGCTGCGCCACGAGCCTGTGCATCGTGTCATAGGTTTGCTGGTCCGTCGCGATCCCCCGGATCAGTTCGACCAGCTTCATCACCGGCACCGGGTTCATGAAATGCAGGCCCATGAACTTTTCGGGCCGGTCGGTCCGGCTCGCCAGCCGCGTGATCGAAATCGACGAGGTGTTCGAGGTCAGGATCGTGTGGGGCGCCAGGTGGGGCTGCAGATCCTCAAAGATCGCCATCTTCACGGTTTCCCGCTCCGTGGCGCTCTCGACCACCAGATCGGTCGGCCCCAGCTCCTTCAGATGCACCGTCGTGCGCACACGGGCGATGGCCGCGTCGCGATCTTCGGCCGAGATCCGGTCGCGCGCCACCTGCCGGTCGAGGTTCTTGCGGATATTGGCAAGCCCGCGGTCCAGCGCCTCTTCGCTGATATCGCTCAGAAGCACGTCATAGCCTGCCAGCGCAAAGACATGGGCAATCCCGTTGCCCATCTGGCCTGCACCCACCACGCCGACAGTCTTGATCTCCATGCCCGTCCCTCGCTTTCACCGGCGGTGCGTCCGCCCCTCGCCGCCCGATCTACCGCAGGTCGGGCACGATTTTAAGTCAATGCCCCGCTTAAGGGATTGGCAAGTCTCGCCTGCGACACCGATCCCCGGGTGAATGTGGAAGTGCGAGGTGCGGGATGGCTTTCGAGCGTCCGGGGGGGCGAGTCCTTGATTATCAGATGTGTCGGTACGGCAAGTCGCGGCTTCTGGTCCGCGGCCCCAAACAGCGGCTCACGCCGCCCTACACGCTCTTTTTCGGCGGCACAGAAACGTTCGGGCGCTTTGTCGCCCGGCCCTTTCCCGATCTGATTGCGTCGCGCGTCGGGCTCAAAACCGTCAATATGGGCTGCGTGAATGCCGGGCTCGATGCCTTCGCGTCCGACCCGTCGCTTCTGACTGCCGCCGCGCGGTCCGAAACAACGGTGATTCAGGTCGTCGGCGCTCACAACCTGACGAACCGGTTCTACACCGTGCATCCGCGGCGCAACGACAGGTTCATCACCGCCACGCCGCTCCTGCGCAATCTCTATCCGGAGGTGGATTTCACCGAGTTCTCCTTCACGCGCCACATGCTTACCGCGCTCGAAACGGTCTCGCCCGAACGGCTCCAGACCGTCGCCACCGAGCTGCAGGATGTGTGGCTGCAGCGCATGAAGCTTATCCTTCGCGAAGCCGGCCCCTCATGTGTGCTCCTCTGGCTGGCCGACGCGGTGCCGCCCCAATCGGCCCTATCGATCCTCGACGGGGCCGATCCGCTCTTCGTCGACGTGCCGATGATGGCCCAGGTCGGGGCCATGGCGGATGTGCTCGTCGAGGCCATCCCCTCCCGCCCTGCGCGCGAGGCCGGCACCGACGGCATGGTCTTCACCGAATTCGAAACGCCGACCGCCCGGGAAACCGCGGGCCCGGCGGTGCACGACGAGGTCGCCTCTCACCTCATTCCCGTGCTGGATCGCCTGCGACGGAAGGGCGCGGCCTAGCGGCCGACGGCCCTAGGTCGGGCGCGGCGTCCGGCCCGGCATCCGCCTCGGGGCCGGGCAGGCCCTCCGCCCAGCGCCGCAAGCTGTCCAAGGCGGCCAGTGCCGCGTGCCCGGCCTCTGTCAGCGTGTAGTGCACCGAGGGCGGCGAGGTGCGCTGCACCGCGCGGCACACCAGACCGTGCGCCTCCAGGTGCCGCAGCCGCTCCGCCACCATCTTCTTCGAGGCGCCCGAAATCAGCCGGCACAGATCGTTGAACCGCACCGGTCCGCTCCGCAGGTGCCACAGGATCGAGCCCGTCCACTTGCCCCCAAGCACCCGCATCCCCCGCTCGATGGGGCAGGGCGCCGCGCACGGGTTGGCCACGTGCCGTCGTCCCCGTGCATCGGTCTCCAATGCCGCGTCCATTCCGGGGTCCTCCAGTAGCGTGCGTGCCCAGGTTACAAAAAGTATACTGGTTGATTTTCCATCCCTCAACCCGCACCTCCCCCGCAAGCACAGCCGCCGGAGAGCTCCCATGGCCGACATCCACCTCTACACCGCCGCAACGATGAACGGCTACAAGCCCGTCATCTTCCTCGAAGAGGCGGCCATCCCCTACGATCTGACCTTCATCGACTTTTCCAAACGCCAGCAGAAGGCGCCGGACTATCTCAAGCTCAACCCCAACGGCCGCATCCCCACCATCGTAGATCGCGCCAACGGCGATTTCGCCGTGTTCGAGAGTGGCGCCATCCTGTGGTACCTCGCCGAGAAGTATGGGGTATTTCTGCCGGAAGGCGCCAAGGAGCGGTCCGAGGCCCTGCAGTGGCTCATGTTCCAGATGGGCGGCATCGGCCCGATGATGGGCCAGGCGATGTATTTCCAGCGCATCGCGGCGCCCAACGGCGAGGATCATCCGTTCGCCATTCGCCGCTATGTCGACGAATCCCGCCGGTTGCTCGAGGTTCTGAACACCCGCCTCGAGGGCCGCGACTGGCTGGTCGGCGATGCCATGTCGGTGGCCGATATCGCCACCTACCCTTGGGCCCGCGCCTGGCCCTGGGCGCGCGTCTCGGTCGACGGACTGCCTCACCTGCAGGCCTGGTTCGACCGGATCGATGCCCGCCCCGCCGTCCAGCGCGCGATGACCATCCCGGCCGCCCGCCCCGGCTTCTGGGATCAGGCCGAGGCCGACGGCGCCGCCGGCGATTTCGCCGCCCGCAACGCCGCCGCCTTCGCGCAAGACGTCAAGAGGGACTAATCAGGGCGCCGCGTGGCGCGTCTCGGCGACTTTCCCGCGATACCGCTTGCAATACAGAATCGCGACGTGGGGCGTATCCTGCCTGCGTCGCCGCCCCGTCATGCAGCTGCGCAGCCAGGCTCGACCCAGACAGAGACGTCCAAGAGAATTCGTCTGCCTCGGGGGGCGTCGAGTGGCACACTTCCCCCCTCCAACGCTGCCTCCTCGGCGGCCCCAATAGCCCCTTAAGTCAGTCTTTCCCCAAACCCATGCTCAGGGGCGTTCCGACCGCGACTAAACAGAATTGCGACGCCGCGAAAGCCACACGCCCTACGCGCCGCCCGTCAAATCCTGCGCCAACATCAGGGCATTTCCATCGGGATCATAGAAGGTCGCGGTCATCACCATCCCGTCGATCACCTCCGTCTCGCCGTCGAACCTGACCCCGGCCTCCTCCAGTCCGCTGCGGGCCGTCACGATGTCCGACACGCCGAACACGGGCACGCAATTGCCCGGCGCTGGCGCCGCCTGCTCGCCCAGTCCCAGCGTCACGCCCTCGGTCTTGGTCTGAAGCTCGCTCCATCCCGCAGCGTCGGCGTGATAGAGCAGGTCGAAGCCAAGCATCCGCGCATACCAGTCCGCGCTTGCGTGGCGGTCCTTCACCGACATCGCCAAGGTCACCGTGGTCTCAAGCTGGACAACCGCCATGGGGTTTCCCTTCGAGTATAAAGTATAGTAACTATACAAAATGGACATTGAGATGCTTGTCAAGATCACTGCGCGGGCCTGGTCGCTCAGCATTCTGGCGAGCCTCAGCAGGGGCGTTCCGGGCCGCCAGGCGCCCCTGGTCGCCGCGACGGGTGCGGGCCGGACAGCGTTCGCGCAAAGCCTTGCGCATCTCATCGATCTCGGGCTCATCGCGCGGAACCCAGGCCACGGCCACCCGCTCCGCCCCGAATTTCGCCTCACACCGCTCGGGCAACAGGTTGCACCGCTGGCCGAAGCGATGATGCGGGCGGGATCCGGGCCAGTCGACACGCGCCTCCTTCGGCGCGCCTGGACGGTCCCGATCCTCACCGTCTGCCGGACGCCCCACTACTTCAACCAGATCAAGTCGGCGCTGCCGCCGATCACCGACCGCGCACTCTCCCAATCCCTGAAACACCTCGTCGCGCATCGCTGGGTCGAGCGAACGACCGATCTCTCGCTCCACCCGCCGCGCCCCCACTATCGGGCCGCGAATGCAGGGCTGGACATCGGGACGGTGGCCAGCACGGCTCATTGAACCTGACCGGCCGATCTCTCGGGCCCGAGCCGAGCTCAAAACGCGGGTGCAGGCCCGGTTACAGGTGCGACATTTCGAGGGGCGTCAGAAATCTCACCGCGTCAAACGGACCAGCCTCAATCGCGTCTCTGAACTCTTGACTGACGAAGCGCCCCGTGACGCGCCTGTCATGAAAGACGTGATGACCCGCAACCTTGCGCGCATCGAAGACGATCTTGTCCCCGGGCGCCCTGACCCCCGCAAACATCCGCGCCCCCGGTTCGAGCGGCGGTATGCACGCGCCGGGATCCAGCGCGTCGAGCCGAGTGCACACCACGAAGTAGTACATCTCGGCCACGATCTTGCCGCGGGTCTGAAGGGCAGCAGGCAGGAACTGATGCACACCCGGCTCGAACTCTTCCACCACGTCCTTGAACCGCTCGCTGACAAACAAACAGCCCTTCCACGCGCTCATCACGTCCGGGATCGGGTTCTTCGACGGTTTGCGCGTCCAGGTCGTTGGAACATGCTCCGTTTGGATCGGGCGCCCGTAATCGAATGTGGTGTTCTTGATGAGCATGCCGCCGTGGTCACTCTTGTCCCTATGCACGACCTTGGACACGTCGCCGTCGGCCGCCACGATCTCTTCGGCAACGAGTTGCGTCCCATCCCGCATCTTCGAGCCGTGGCTGAGTTGATGTAGATGCAAGGCCTCAAGCCTCCTTGTCCGTGCCGACGATGCGCTTTGGTCGTCGTCCCTCGAAGTACCGCCGTACCGGACGCCGACAAAACCCCAAAGTCAGCGCAGCGGGCTCAGAAAATGGCGGCCCCGTGCCCGTGCCGATGGCGTGGTGGCAAGACAGAACGCATGCGCGCTCCCGAGCCTCTGGTGTTCTTGTTGGCAGCGCATCGTGCCGTTTGGGCGCGATCCGGCCCTCCACCAGCGAAAAGGCCCGCCGCGCGAGGGGCGCGGGCGGGCCTTCCTTGAGACCGGTCGGACCTCTGAGTTGGTCGGTCACGTCCGGGACGGCTTCGAGGAGATCGGCACCAAGGCCGTAACCGGCGACCTAGAGAGCCGGCGCCTCTTCGACCTTGTTTATAGTCACGATCATATTGCGGTCTTTCACGCTGAAGGCACCGACGAACGACGTCCCTCACAGATTTGGGACTCAGAGAAGTTTACTGGCAAGGCGCAAATCTTACTAAGCTCCCCACATCACGCCCCCTGAGACGCTGCCGTTCTGTCAGCTCGGCGGACTTTTTTGCCGTTGGAAGGTCGCCCGCTAGCTTCGGCATGATAGGCCTAGTGAAGAGAACAACTTAGATTGCGCAGACCGCTACGGCGAAACGCCAACTATAGGATAATATTTCGGTATGTTTCCAATCGGAGATGTGACACAGTTCGAACTGATCATTGCGCTGATCGCCTGTATTGTTGCACTGTCCACGGGATATTGGCGTTGGATTGTGGCAGCCATATCCGTCCCACTCCTTTACTTCGGAATACTGGTGCGGCTCGAAGGAGGAGACCATATCGGAATTGCGCGCGCACTTTTTCTTGGCGTCTACGCTACTGCACTTGTCGGAGGATTGATTTGGGGATGGGGTGTGCGCCGAATTTCCGGCCGCTCTTCGCTTCTCGCCCTCGGTCTTGCAGCCATACCGGGTCTTGCCTTTGCGGTTTTCGCGCTTGAGCGGCAGTACGTTCCGCTGGATTGCCGTAACAATGGCGCCCACTTTTCCATGGCGGGAGATACCTTCACCATTCCCAGAATTGATGGGTATTGGCACTACCGTGCGAAGTCTATCTCTCTCACTGGGTATTCATGGAACCAGAATGAGGATTGGAACACCAGAAAGCACCACATGGCGGAGTTCTGCCACCTGACGGAGAATGGAACCTTACCGCTGGACGTGGTGTCTGTCAGAATTGGTCAACGGTACACTAACACAGAATTTAATCTCGCGCCGACGGCTCCTGCGCCACCAAACTGGGATTGGAATAACTTTCCCCGGGCAGAGACCTATCGATTTGGCTCAAATGCCGACGGTGCGGAATGCTACGTAAGAGCGAACGAGGTCGCTCCGACCTTTTCATGCGCTGTATGGGCAACGCCAATGCCCTCTGTTCGAATATATGCCGTGTCGATCCGAAGGGCGCCTGAGGACGTGGATGAAACCGTGCGTGGAATGCAACGTGATCTGTCCCAATGGTTCGGCACAATTGAGTTGAACTGATGTCAAGGCCTTAAACGTCCATTTTGGGCTCGATCCGGCCGTTCGCCAACGAAAAAGGCCCGCTGCGCGAGGGGCGCAGCAGGCCTTTCTTGGAACGGTAGGGTCTCAGACCTTGTCGATCAGCTCCGGGACGGCGTCGAAAAGATCGGCGACAAGGCCGTAGTCGGCGACCTGGAAAATCGGCGCCTCTTCGTCCTTGTTGATCGCCACGATCACCTTGCTGTCCTTCATGCCCGCCAGGTGTTGGATCGCGCCCGAAATACCCACGGCGATATAGAGCTCCGGTGCCACCACCTTGCCGGTCTGACCCACCTGCCAATCGTTCGGCGCGTAGCCGGAATCGACGGCCGCGCGCGAGGCACCGACGGCTGCGCCCAGCTTGTCGGCGAGCTGTTCGATGATCGCGAACTGCTCCTGGCTGCCGAGCGCCCGGCCGCCCGACACGACGATGCCCGCTGATGTCAGTTCCGGCCGGTCGCTCTCGGCGACCTTGTCCTCGACCCATTCGCTCAGCCCTGGATCGCCCGCTGCCGAGATGGTCTCGACCGGGGCCGATCCGCCCGTTCCGGCGGCCTCGAACACCGATGTCCGGATCGACAGCACCTTCTTGGCGTCGGCCGATTGCACCGTCTGCATCGCGTTGCCGGCATAGATCGGCCGCTCGAACGTGTCGGCCGAGCTGATGCCGGTGACGTCGGTGATCACCATCACATCCAGAAGCGCGGCAACGCGCGGCAGGATGTTCTTGGCATCGGTGGTGGCAGGCGCGGCGATGTGCTCATAGCCGTCGGCGAGCCCTACGATCAGCGCCGAGGTCGGCTCGGCCAGGCGGTGGCCCAGCACCGGGTCTTCGGCCACCAGAACCTTGGCCACGCCCTCGATCTTGGCCGCCTCTTCGGCGGCGCTCGCGGCCGAGGCGCCGGCGCACAGGAGATGCACGTCGCCCAGCGTCTGAACGGCGGTCACGGCCTTGGCCGTGGCGTCGACCGACAGCGTGCCGTCGGTGATCTCAGCAATAAGAAGAACAGCCATCAGAGCACCCCCGCTTCATCCTTGAGTTTCGTCAGAAGCTCCTCGACCGAGCCGACCTTCACGCCCGCCTGCCGCGCCGGGGGCTCCGACGTCGTCACGATGGTCAGGCGCGGGGCCACGTCGACGCCCAGATCGGCCGGGGTCTTCTGGTCCATCGGCTTCTTCTTGGCCTTCATGATGTTCGGCAGGCTGGCATAGCGCGGCTCGTTCAGGCGCAGGTCGGTCGAGATCACGGCCGGCAGCGTCACCTTCACGGTCTGCAGGCCGCCATCCACCTCGCGGGTCACGACGGCCGCATCGCCCTCGATCTCCACCTTGTTGGCATACATCGCCTGGCTCCAGCCGCAGAGCGCGGCCAGCATCTGGCCGGTCGCGTTCATGTCGTTGTCGATCGCCTGCTTGCCGCAGAGCACCAGGCCCGGCTGTTCCTCGTTCACGATCGCGGCCAGGATCTTGGCGACGGCCAGCGGCTCGATATCGGTGTGCACATCGTCCGACGCTTCCACCAGGATCGCCCGATCGGCGCCCATCGCCAGCGCGGTCCGCAGCGTCTCCTGCGCCTGCTTCACACCGATCGAAACCGCGATCACCTCGGTCGCCGTGCCCTTCTCCTTCAGCCGGATCGCTTCCTCAACGGCGATCTCGTCGAACGGGTTCATCGACATCTTGACGTTGGCGAGATCGACCCCGGAGCCATCCGCCTTGACGCGGACTTTCACGTTGTAGTCGATCACGCGCTTGACCGGTACGAGGACCTTCATCTGCGTGTCTCCCTGCATGTCATCGCGCTGTTATCTAGACGAGCCCGCCCTCACCCGACAGGGCAAAAGCGACGCAAGGGCGGGGTGCGACGCCGCGTTTCGACCTGTCCGGTCAGCGATTTGCGCCCGGCACCCACAGCACGTCGGCGCGGCCGCCGTCATTGGCCACGCGGCCGGCCACGAAGAACCAGTCCGACAGGCGGTTGAGATAGGTGATCGCGTGCTCGTTGATCATCTCGACCGTGGCCAGCTCCATCGCCAGCCGCTCGGCCCGCCGCGCCACCGTCCGGCAGACATGCAGATGCGCGGCCAGGGGCGTGCCGCCGGGCAGGATAAAGCTCCGCAGCGGCTCCAGATCGGCGTTCATCGCGTCGATCTCGGTCTCAAGCCGCGCCACCTGCGCTTCGACCATCCGCAGGGGCGGATACTCGGCCTCGGCGTCCCGCTCGATATCCGGCCGGCAGAGGTCGGCGCCCAGATCGAACAGATCGTTCTGGATGCGCGCAAGCTGGGTGTCCAGCTCGCCCTCGGCATGGAGCCGGGCCATGCCAAGCGCCGCGTTGCATTCGTCGACCGTGCCATAGGCCTGCACCCGCAGCGAAAACTTGGCAACGCGCGTGCCGTTGCCCAGCGCCGTTTCGCCCGCATCCCCCGTCCGCGTGTAGATCTTGTTCAAAACGACCATTGCGCTCTCCCCGCCTCAGTTGCCGCTGTCGCGACGCAGATAGATCAGCAGCAGGATAAGCACCACCGCGATTGCCTGCGCGCCAAGCCGCCAGCGCATCACCCGATTGGCATGGGTCTTGTTGAAGGTGCCGCCGCGCGCGAACCCGCCGATGCCGACCATCAGAATGATCGCCACCGCTGCCACTGCGATGGCCGCGAGGATGAATACCGGATCGTTCGCCATAAGCCCCCCTGTCCGCCGTTCCGCCGATGTAGCGGGCGCCGGCGCAAAGGCGAACCGGGGCGAAGCGCCGCGCCCGCAGCAGGCGGGGCGCGGGTGCGCGCGTCAGCCGTCGCCGAGATCGCGGGCCAGGAACCGCCGCGACATGTAGCCCGTGGTGCCCCCGACAAGCCGCACCTGGGCCCAGCCCTGCCCGTCGAACGTCACCAGCTCCACGGCATCGCCATAGGCGACCGAGCCGATCACGCCAAATCCGGTCGATGGGCCCGAGCGCACATTCACCCGGCTCCCGGTCACAAACAGCGTCTTGTCGGCGTCGAGTGCGGCGGGTTCGGTCGGCTCCGGAGCCGGCGCCTGGGCCCGGCCCTCCGCAATCGCGATCAGGGCCGACGTCGCCTCGGTGACCTCGCCATTGCCTGCCGCAATGTAATCGGTCAGCGACGGCGCCAGTGGCGTCGTCTCGATGTCGGACGCGGTGTCCTGTGCGTCAGCGGCCCCGCTTCCGATCTGGGGCGACAGGTCGGACGCCTCGGCTGCATCGAGCTGCGCCGCCAGCGCCGATACCGCGGCCGCCTCGGACTCGGCCAGCGATGTCACCGGCGCGGTGGTCTGCGTGATCAGCGCGTCCCGCGCCCGGCTCGTACCGTCCAGATCGATGCGCACTGTCTCGGTTTCGGCCCGGCTGGCCTGGGCAGGTGCCTCCGGCGCAGCGGTGCCGGCCCGCGCCGCGGAGGTGGCACCTTGCACCTCGGCCGACCCGCTCTCTGCACGCGGCGCGCCGTCGTCCGAACTCTCCGGGCCGGACGGGGCCATCAACATGGCAACGCCCAAAATGAGCAGCGTTCCGCCTACATACCGGCCCAGCATTTGCAATCTCCCAAAAAAAGCTGAGTGAAAGGAATCACCTCTCTTGTAATCATACCAAATTGCGAATTTCGCAGGCGTATTTTTCGCGCAAAAGATGACCGTACGGGGCGTTGAGTCGCTGCGGGGGTTGAGCCTGCTTGCCCGCAAGTCCTGCCTCGCCTACACATCATGTATGAGCGATGATAGCGACGACCCCAAGATGGACGATGAGGGTTCCGGCCTGCGTGAAGTGGCCGAACCGCTCCGCCGCGCCATCGGCGAACGGTATCTCACCTATGCGCTCTCAACCATCATGCACCGGGCCCTGCCCGACGCCCGCGACGGGCTGAAACCCGTCCACCGCCGCATCCTCTTTGCCATGCGCGAGCTGCGGCTCTCATCCTCCGGAGGCTTCCGCAAATCGGCGAAGATCTCGGGCGATGTCATGGGCAACTACCACCCCCATGGCGACAGCGCGATCTACGATGCGATGGCGCGGCTGGCGCAGGATTTCGTCATCCGCTACCCGCTGGTCGACGGGCAGGGCAATTTCGGCAATATCGACGGCGACAATCCCGCCGCCGCGCGCTACACCGAGGCCCGCCTGACGGCAGCCGCCGAGGCCCTGCTGGAGGGGCTCGACGAAGACGCCGTCGACTTCCGCGACAATTACGAAGGCAACCTCCGCGAGCCCGAAGTCCTGCCGGCGGCCTTTCCGAACCTTCTGGCGAACGGAGGCTCCGGCATCGCCGTTGGCATGGCCACCAACATCCCGCCGCACAATATCGACGAGCTGATCGGCGCTTGCCTGCATCTGATCAAGACGCCCGACGCCCGCGACGAGACCCTTTTGAACTACGTCCCCGGCCCCGATTTCCCCACCGGCGGCACCCTCGTCGAGCCGCCCGAGAGCATCGCCGAAGCCTACCGCACCGGCCGCGGCGCCTTCCGCCTCCGCGCGCGCTGGGAGGTCGAAGAGCTCCCCCGCGGCCAATGGCAGGTCGTGGTGACCGAGATCCCCTATCAGGTCCAGAAGTCCAAGCTGATCGAGAAGATCGCCGAGCTGATCCAAACCAAAAAGGTCCCCGCCCTCGCCGACATCCGCGACGAGAGCGCCGAAGATATCCGCGTCGTCCTCGAGCCCCGATCGCGCAACGTCGCCCCCGAGATGCTGATGGGCATGCTCTTCCGAAACTCCGATCTCGAGATCCGCTTCTCGATGAACATGAACGTCCTGATCGATGGCCGCACGCCCAAGGTCTGCTCGCTCAAGGAGGTTCTGCGCGCTTTCCTCGACCACCGGCGCGACGTGCTCCAGCGTCGCTCCCGTCACCGCCTGGGCAAGATCGACCATCGGCTCGAAGTGCTCGAAGGCCTCCTCATCGCCTTTCTCAATCTCGACCGCGTGATCGACATCATCCGCTACGACGAGAACCCCAAATCCGCGCTCATGCGCGAGAACTGGGGGCAGGATTTCGTCCGCGCGACCTCCGAGGCCGACTATGTCGCGCCTGCGCCCGTCGCATCAGAAGACGAGATGGGCCTGTCGGACGTTCAGGCCGAGGCGATCCTCAACATGCGTCTGCGGAGCCTGCGCAAGCTCGAGGAGATGGAGCTGACGGCCGAGCGCGACCGGCTCCTCGAAGAACGCTCCGCCCTCGAGGACCTGCTCGAGAACCCCGGCCTGCAATGGTCGAAGATCGCCGACGAGCTCAAAGCCGTCCGCAAGACCTTCGGCAAGGGCTCCGAGGGCGGTGCCCGCCGCACCGATTTCGCCGAGGCCATCGAGGTCGACGACGTGCCCATCGAAGCGATGATCGACCGCGAGCCGGTCACCATCGTCTGCTCCCAGATGGGCTGGCTCCGCGCCATGAAGGGCCACAACGCCCTCGATGCCGAGCTGAAGTATAAAGACGGCGACGCGGCCCGCTTCGTTTTCCATGCCGAGACGACCGACCGCCTCGTGGCCTTCGGCTCCAACGGGCGGTTCTACACCATCGCCGTGGCCAATCTCCCCGGCGGGCGCGGCATGGGCGAGCCCCTGCGCCTGATGGTCGACCTCCCGAACGAGGCCCAGATCGTCGCCCTCTTCCCCTATGTCGAGGGCGCCCGCTATCTGGTGGCTTCAACCGCCGGCGACGGCTTTGTCGTGCCGGGGCCCGAGGTTCTGGCCCAGACGAAGTCCGGCAAGCAAGTTCTGAATGTCCGTGCGCCTGCCGTCGCCAAGGTCTGCCGCGCCGTCGCGGGCGACACGGTGGCTGTCGTGGGCGAGAACCGCAAGATGCTCGTCTTCCCCGTCAGCGAACTGCCCGAGATGGCCCGCGGCAAGGGAATCCGCCTGCAAAGCTACAAGGATGGCGGCCTTTCCGACGCCCGCACCTTCACACTGTCCGAGGGCCTCAGCTGGCTCGACCCGGCCGGCCGCACCCGCACCGAGGCCGACCTCGCCGAATGGACCGCCAAGCGCGCCACCTCCGGCCGCATGGCGCCTCGCGGCTTCCCCAGGGACAATACGTTCGGGTGATCCCGCCAAAAAGTGCGCGAGCCGCGCCATCGACGGGCCGCGGCTCGGCGTTCTGACGGGCGTGTGGTGCGCTTTATGGCTGTCGTGTCAGGAGGAGCTCAATCAGAGCCCCCCACCGGACCTATCGCTGTGCCGCAGGGCCGGACCGGCGATGGCGCGGCGGCCCACGGCCTTGCTTCCGCGCCAAGGCGCTCTGTCGATTAGAGGCCCAAGAGGATCACACCGGGTCATCGAGCAGGTGCCGCTCTCGCTCCGCCCAGAATTTCCTCCAGCGCGACCATATCCCGAAAAACACCAGCCCGATCCCGACCAGGATCGAGATGGACACCCACGGCACCACCCGCGCATCGGGCCCGTCCACCTCCTTGATCCGAACGGCGTTGGGGAAAAGCGAGTTCAACTCCCACCGCCAGCCATAGTGCTTGATCGCCACCCAGCGCGGCTCCCCCAGGCTCGAGACAAAGTCTCCGGCCTGCGCCTGCACATTGGATGAGTTGAACTTGAAGTAGGGAGGCCAGCCGAACCCGGTATCTTCGTTTCGATAGACAATCGTTTTGGTGTTAGGACGCGCGGCCTGGATGAAAAAAACGTCTCGCGTCACCGTATCGCCCTGCACCTGACCCGGCTTCGAATTGGCCCAAAATATCGAGCCGACCGGTATCGGTTCGTTGCGATTGTAGGAGTCCGTGATTCGCACCACGTCCCAGGTCGGCAACGTGTAGTGCAGGAATGCCAAAAGAAGCGCCCAGAACACGCCCCAGAAGGTCCACTTGATATAACTCAGCATGGGGCGCGGCCTCTCGCTCTAGGTCAGCTGTAATTGCTCACATAAACGATCAGGGCGACGGCCACAAAGGGCACGGCATAGACCCACAGCAAAAGCCGGCGCCGCAGCGCATAGCGCTCACTTTCCAGGCCCTTGGCGATGAAGCTCTCCTTCGAGCCCGGCCGCCCTTCGTCTTCCCATGCCGCCGCCAGCTTCTCGCTCTGAATGGCGCGCGCATAGAACCACAGACACACATACACCACGCTCGATGCGATGAGCAGAAGCAGCATCAGGCGACCAAAGGCAAAAATCATCGGCACCTCCCCCGGTTTCTTTCGATATCGGGCCTCGTCCGCCCGACGCAAGCCACAGCGCAAAGCCCGCGGTGCCGTCCGCGCGCAGGGCGCGCCGCGAACGTCGGTTGGGGGCAGTCGGCTGGCTGACGCTCGGTCATCCAGAACACCGTTCCCGGCTCGCCGGCGCTCGTCTAGTCTGTCCCGTATGCCCGCGCATACCGCCCACCGGTTCGACGCCATGCTCGCGGCCGAAATCTCTGCCCGCCGCGACGCGCTCGTCACCCTGTGCCAGGATCTCGTGCGCATCCCCACGCTGAACCCGCCCGGCCTCCACTACCGCGAAATCTGCGACTACCTCGCCGCGCGCCTCACCCCCTCGGGCTTTGCCTGCAAGCTCGTGCGCGCCGCGGGCGCGCTGGCCGACAGTGCAGAGCATCCCCGCTGGAACCTCGTGGCCCGGGCCGAGGGCGCGACGCCCGGACAGACCGTCCACTTCAACGGCCACCACGATGTCGTCGAGGTCGGCCACGGCTGGAGCACCGACCCGTTCGGCGGCGATCTGGTCGACGGCCGGATCTATGGCCGCGGCGCGTGTGACATGAAAGGCGGCATTGCCACCGCGATAATCGCTGCCGAAGCCTTCTTGGCCATCGTTCCCGACTTCTCAGGCGCGATCGAGATCTCGGCAACCGCCGACGAGGAATCCGGCGGCTATGGCGGCGTCGCCTACCTGGCCGATCAGGGCTATTTCAACCCCGACCGGGTGCAGCACGTCATCATCCCCGAGCCCCTCAACAAAGACAGGATCTGCCTTGGCCATCGCGGCGTCTGGTGGGCCGAGATCGAAACCCACGGTCGCATCGCCCACGGCTCGATGCCGTTTCTGGGCGACTGCGCCGCCCGCCATATGGGCGCGGTGCTGGCCGAGATGGAAGAGACGCTTTTTCCCGTGCTCGCTAGCCGCACCACGTCGATGCCCGTCGTGCCCGACGGCGCCCGCAGTTCGACCCTCAACATCAATGCCATCCATGGCGGCGAACCGATGCAGCCAGAGGGCTATTCCGGCCTTCCGGCGCCCTGCGTGCCCGACCGCTGCCGCATCACCATCGACCGCCGTTTCCCGGTCGAGGAAAGCCTCGATGGCGTGAAGGCCGAAATCGCGGCGCTGATGGAGCGGGTCAAGGCCCGACGGCCCGGTTTCAGCTACGGGATACGCGACCTCTTCGATGTCGCGCCCTCGATGACCGACCGCGACGCGCCCGTCGTCCGCAGCGTGTCGGCCGCCATCGAACGGGTGCTCGACCGTCGCCCGTCCTACGTCGTGTCACCCGGCACCTACGACCAGATACATATCGACCGGATCGGCCGGCTTAAGAACTGTATCGCCTACGGGCCCGGCATCCTCGATCTCGCCCACCAGCCCGACGAATGGGCGGGCGTCGACGACATGATCGACTGCGCCACGGTGATGGCCCTGACCCTGGCGGAGCTCCTGGCCAAGCGCTGATCTTTTCGGCCGGTGCGGCGGACCGGAGCGGTCGCAAGCCGCCACCCAGTCGCCGCGACCATCCCTGTCAAGCCGTTTATTCCACCGTACGCTTGGAACCCCGGAGTCATATGAAACTCATATGCTATTCATATGGTTCTCATATGCGAGTCATACGAAGTTCATACGCTATTCATACGCGAGAAAAATCTTGGCTTGATCCTCTCCCGCGCGCCTGATCCAACCCCGTCATGGCCTCCGATCCCGCCACCTTACCCTATCGCCCCTGTGTCGGCGTCATGCTCGCCAATGCCGACGGCCATCTCTTCGTTGGCCAGCGGATCGACAGCGAAGTCCCTGCCTGGCAGATGCCCCAGGGCGGCATCGACAAGGGCGAGACGGTGCAAGAGGCGGCTCTGCGAGAGCTCTGGGAGGAGACAGGCGTCACTGCGGATCTCGTTGAAATTGTTGCGGAAACCGAAGGTTGGCTGCGCTATGATCTGCCTGACGCACTCATCGGCAAGCTCTGGGGCGGCCGCTTCCGCGGGCAGGAACAGAAGTACGTCCTGATGCGGTTTCTGGGGAGCGATGCGCAGGTCAACATCGCCACCGCCCATCCCGAGTTCTCAGCCTGGTCTTGGCTCCCGCCCTCCGAGGTCCCGGGACAGATCGTGCCGTTCAAACGCGATGTCTACGAAGCCGCCCTGGCAGAACTCAGCCCGAAAATCTGAATTTTATCAGAGTCTTGCAAGTTTTTGCGCTGATTGGCATCTCGGGACTCCAAAAAGAACGAAACAGGAATATCCTTAGGGTTCCCCTGCGCCTTCGGGCTGCAGGCCCGCCCGCCGTCCCAACTGACTTGCGCCCCCGATGTCCTTCTCCGAGCTCTCGATCACTTCGAACTTCACGTTCCTGACCGGCGCCTCCCACCCCGAGGACCATATGGATCGTGCTGCGCTCCTCGGCCTGGAAGCCATTGCAATCGCTGACGAAAACTCGGTGGCGGGGATCGTTCGCGCGCACACGAAGGCCCGTGAGATCGCCCGGATCGTGGCCGAGCGCGCAGAGGTCGAGGCGGCCCACGGCCCCATTGGCCCGCCGCGTCCTGCGCATATCGCAGCGCCGCCGAGCCTCGCCATCCGCAACGTCCCCGCCCTTCTCCCCGCCGCCCGGCTGCGCCTGACCGACGATTTCACCGTCACAGCCCTGGTCCGTGACCGCGCCGCCTGGGCCCGTCTCTGTCGCCTTCTCACCCTGGGGCGCCGTCGGGCGGAGAAGGGTAAGTGTCTGATCAAGATGGAGGATCTTCTGGAGTGGGGAGAGGGGATGGAGCTCATCCTCCACCCGCCGGCACATGATCGCCCTGCCCATTTCGATACGACGGACGCGCCCGAGACGGGGCCACGCGCGCCGCCCTCGCCGCGCGGCGCGCGTGACTGGCAGACAGAGGCGCGACGCCTGACGCGCCGCTTTCCTCGCGCCTGCCATCTCGCGCTAAGCCCATGTTATGATGGCCGCGACGCGGACCGGTTCCACCGTCTGGTCCACCTCGCCAACCGGCTGGAGCTGCCCACCGTCGCCGTCGCCGCGCCCCGCATGCACCACGGCCGCAACCGCCGCCTGGCCGATGTCATGACGGCCATCCGCCAGGGCGTGAAGGTCGAGGATCTGGGCCGCACCGCCCTGGCCAACGGCGAGCAGCGCCTGCGCTCCGAGGCAGAGATGCGCCGCCTGCTCGGCCCCCATGCCGGCGCCGTCGATCGCGCCGCAGCACTCGCCCGCCGCTGCAGCTTTCGTCTGGAGACCCTGCGCTACGAGTATCCCTCTGAAATCGCTGGAGAAGAGAGCGCGGACGCCCGCCTCGCCCGGCTTGCCGGCCAAGGGCTCGACTGGCGCTATCCCAACGGCGCGCCCGAGCGGGTTCGCAATCTTCTGGCCCACGAACTGGCGCTCATCGCCAAGCTCGACTACGCCCCCTACTTCCTGACCGTCCACGACATCGTGGCCTTCGCCCGGTCCCGCGGGATCCTTTGTCAGGGCCGCGGCTCGGCGGCCAACTCGGTCACCTGCTATTGTCTGGGTGTCACGTCGGTCAGCCCCGAGATCGGCACAATGGTGTTCGAGCGTTTCGTGTCCGAGGCCCGCAACGAGCCCCCCGACATCGATGTCGACTTCGAGCATGACCGGCGCGAGGAAGTCATCCAGCACATCTACGACCGCTATGGCCGCCACCGCGCCGGCCTCTGCGCCACCGTCATCCACTATCGCGGCAAGCGCGCCGTCCGCGAGGTGGGCCGGGCCATGGGCCTGACCGACGACACAGTCGCCGCGCTCTCCTCACAGATCTGGGGGTTCGGCTCGGTCAACGGCATCGACGCGGAACGGCTCCGCGAGATCGGGCTCGATCCCGCCGACCGCCGCCTCCGCCAGACGATCGATCTAGTCTACCAGATCCAGGGCTTCCCACGGCACCTGTCGCAGCATGTGGGAGGCTTCGTGATCACTGAAGGCCGGCTCGACGAGCTGTGCCCGATCGAAAACGCCACCATGGAGGACCGCACGGTCATCCCGTGGGACAAAGACGATATCGACAGCCTGGGCATCCTCAAAGTCGACGTGCTGGCCCTTGGCATGCTGTCGGTCATTCGCCGCGCGTTCGACCTAGTCGAGACCCATCACCACCGACCCCTGACGCTCGCCACGCTCCCGCCGGAGGACCCCGAGACCTATGACATGCTGTGCAATGCCGACAGCCTGGGCGTGTTTCAGGTCGAAAGCCGCGCGCAGATGAACTTCCTGCCGCGGATGAAGCCGCGCACCTTTTATGACCTGGTCATTCAGGTGGCGATCATCCGCCCGGGGCCGATCCAGGGCGACATGGTTCACCCCTTTATCCGCCGCCGCAACGGCGAGGAGGAGGTAAGCTTTCCCTCAGATGAACTGGGCCAGGTGCTCTCGAAAACGCTCGGTGTGCCGCTCTTTCAGGAACAGGCCATGCAGATTGCCATTGTCGGAGCGGGCTTCACCCCCGACGAGGCCGACCGTCTGCGCCGCGCGCTGGCGACCTTCAAGAAGCACGGCAACGTCAGTGAGTTGCGCGACCGGTTCATGGCGGGGATGAAGCGCAATGGCTATGATGACGACTTTGCCGAGCGCTGCTTTTCACAGATCGAGGGCTTCGGCAGCTACGGGTTCCCCGAAAGCCACGCGGCGAGCTTCGCGCATCTCGTTTACGCCTCGTCCTGGCTCAAGCGACACTATCCGGCGATTTATGCCTGCGCGCTTCTGAACTCGCAGCCGATGGGGTTCTACGCGCCCGCCCAGATCGTCCGTGATGCGCGGGAGCACGGGGTGGAGGTGCTGCCGGTCTCGATCAACGAAAGCTTCTGGGATTGCACGATGGAGCCCGGCAGCGAGCCCGGCACGCTCGCCCTGCGGCTTGGCATTCGGCAGATCAAGGCCATGCGCGAGGAAGAGGCGAACTGGATCGCCGCGGCCCGAGGCAACGGCTATCAGACGGTCGAGGATGTCTGGCGACGGGCCGGAACGCCGCCCAACCTGCTGGAAATTCTGGCCGAAGCGGATGCGTTTGCGGTCCTGGGCCTCACGCGGCGCGAGGCGCTCTGGGCGGCCAAAGCACTTCGCGCGGCCAAGCCCCTTCCGCTCTTTGCCGGAGATATGGATGGCGAGGGGATCGTCGAGGCCACGCCGGATCTGCCGGCCATGACGCTCGGCGAAGAGATCGTAGAGGATTACGCCGCGCTGCGGCTGACCTTGCGGGGCCACCCCGTGGCCCTTCTGCGTCATCTTCTGACGCCCGACGAGGTCTCGTGACGAGGTGGCGCGGCAAGCGGCGTGCGCTCGGCGCCTCAGTCACTCAAGAAACGTCCTCCCCTCGGCGCAGGGCCGAGGGGAGGAGGGCACGCCCCAAACTCACCACACTGCGGGACGTGCATTCCGGGGTCAGCGCCGACCGATCCGACGGACCGGGCCGTCGAAGGTTGGCACGGTCAGCACGAACGGATCGGTGGGGTAGCACAGCGCCTGCTCCTCCAGCATTCCGATCGCGATTTCTTCGCCCATGCGCAGACTGTCGTAATAGTCGGAGTAGTAGTGCACCCCGGCCATGTTGCGCCCGATCGAGATGTTGGCGGCGAGCTTGTTGAGCTCGCCTTCGAGCGTCAGACACTCGGGCTCGGCGACGGGCATGAGCGCGCTGCCATCGGCCTTGGGCACAAAGTTCACCGGCACGTCATCGGTGCCCATCCGCTTGAAGCGAATGACTTTCTGCTTGATCGGATTGCCGTGGGCATCCTTGCTGTCCTCTTCGGTCTCGACCAGGACGGCATCGGTGTCGAAGAAGGCTTTGAGGATCGTCACACAGGCGCCCGCGACGGTGGCGTGACCGGCGCCATAGGCCGGGTGCATCGGGGAGCCCTCTTGAAACGCCATCGGCAAAAGGAAGTCGGCGGCATTGGCGACCTTGGCGTTTTTCTCTTTGATCTTGTGCAGCGTCTTGGAGATGTCGCTGCACATCTGAGTCAAGCAGGTACCGATGCAGGGGAAGGCCCCCTCGATCTCGCTCGCCTTTTCCAGCCGCGCGGCCAGTGCCTCGGGGCGCAAGCGAATGTGATTGTTGAACTTCTGGAAGCGCACCGCCTTCAAGCCGCGGGTGGCGATTTCCGTCACCAGGGTCAAGATGTGCGGGCCGCCATAGAGCGCAAAGCCTCCGGCCTGCCTTTGGGCCGGGGTCGTCGAAAACTTGCCCATTCCCGATAGCGCATCGAACCCGGGATCGAACGGAGCGCGCATGCCGAGAAGGATCATGCATGCGTTGAGGTACGCTTGATAGAGCGCGTCGTCGTGCACATACGTTGCGAGGTCCCTCGGCGTCGCGATGAAGCGCCGATCTGCTCCCTTGAAGAGCACGGCATTCATCCGCGTGTCTGCCCCGTTCTGAACGGCGGTATAGTCGTCCCACGTTTGCATGTAGTCGACATGCTCCGGCGCGGCCGGGACCCGTTGGTCGATTGTTTGTGCGCCATAGGTGATCTGACCGTCAGCGACAGACGTGGCACCGGTGGCACCCGCACTGAGGTCTGGGTTGCCGATCAGCATGAACTGCGACAGGTAGGGCCCCGTCGCGCATCCGGGTGAAGACCCGCGGAACGCCGTTTGAGCATTCAGCGTCGTATCGGTGTCACTGATCCGTCCGCGCGTGCCCGGAAAGCCGTCTTGGGCGAACTGCAGATCGTTGAGACGGTCCACTGAGGGGGTGATCGCCGTGGGGGTGTCGCCTTCGAACTCGGTGAACGGGACGTCCCTCACCAGCGCGAGTTCGTACACTTCCGCCATTTCGAAGGTCAGCTCATCGCTGCACAAGGCTGGGGCAGGAGGCATCGTGACGGCCTGCGGATCGTGTCCCTGCAGGTCATAGACGACACCGGCCGTAGGGGCCTCCCACGCGCGGCGCTTCTCAGGGGACGGCGTCACGTCGCGTGTGAAGGCATCCACGAAGCCTTCGTCAATGGCGCGGCGGAACGCCAGGAAATGGTTGGGGTCCTTCACGAGGCCGAGCGCGTCGTGTTCCAGCCCCTTCGTGAAGCACATCATGTAATGCGCCGTCGCGTAGCGCTCCTCGTCGCCGTTGGCGATGTGATCGGGATGGATCCGGTCGCGGGCGAGTTGGGCGGCGGTGGTCCGCGCTTCAAATGCGGCCTGTCGGCGGTTGATGGCCATATGGCGATCCTTTCGGAAATCGAAACTCGTGTTGAAAAAACAATCGGCATGCCGGCTTTGGACGAGCCGGGCATGCCGGAACCAGTACTTACGCAGGGAGAAGCTAGCCGCGCCGTGGCTCGTCGCGTGAGTTAATAAAGCGGAAAATTACCGTGCGCGCGCCGTGGGATACGCGCGATTTTTGGGTCGGATTTGCCCGACCCAACTGCGCGCGCTCGGGTCGCCGGAACCCGTGCTCAACTCTTGGGCGGGTTGGGTTGCGTGGTGCCGGCCAGACGGCAGGTCTGCGCACCGAGCCGCGCAGTCGCACGGGACTCAAGCAGCATCATAAATGGCGCTCACGCACCAGCCCGGTCACCGATCGTGGAGGTATGGGTCGCCCGGGCACGCGCCCGGGCGATAGTGCAACTCTGCCGGCCTATTCGACCTGCGCGGCGAGGGCGGCGGCAGCCGCGGGGCCGAGCGCGGTCAGGCCCTTGAGGATGTCGATGGCGTAGGCGAGCTGGTAGTCGTCTTCGCGGAGCTGTGCGGCGTCCTCAGCGCGCTGGCGCTCCTCTTCGATCTGCCGGCGCTCATCTTCGCTGAGACTGTCGTTGTCGAGCCGTCCGCGAAGATCGGCTTCAGACCGGAACGACGGCGTGTCGCCCTCTTCGGCGGTCTCTTCCTCAGGTCGCCGCGGCGGCTGCTCGACGATGATGTCCGGAGACACACCAAGCGCCTGGATCGACCGGCCCGATGGCGTGTAGTACCGCGCGGTCGTCAGACGCATCGCCCCCTCGGAGCGGAGCGGCATGACGGTTTGCACCGAGCCCTTGCCAAAGCTCTTGGTGCCGATGACGACGGCGCGGCGGTGGTCTTGCAGGGCGCCGGCCACGATTTCGGAGGCCGAGGCCGAGCCGCCGTTGATCAGCACGACCATGGGCTTGCCTTCGGCCAGGTCGCCCGGGGTGGCGTTATAGCGGTCGCCGTCCTGCGGGTCGCGGCCGCGGGTCGACACGATCTCGCCGGCGTCGAGGAAGGCGTCGGATACCTTGATCGCCTGGGTCAGCAAGCCACCGGGATTGTTGCGCAAGTCAAGAACGAAGCCGTTGACCGACTCCAGTCCGCCCATTTCGTCGACGGCCTCGCGCAGGCTTTCCTCGAGGTTGGGATAGGTCTGATCGTTGAAGGTCGTGACACGCAGGACGACCGTTTCGCCCTCGCTGCGGGTGCGCACGGCTGTCAGCTTGATGGTGTCGCGGATGATCGAGACGTCGAAGGGATCGTCTTCGGTTTCGCGCACAACGGTGATCACGATCTCGGAGCCCACGGGGCCGCGCATCAGCTCTACCGCCTCGTCCAGCGTCAGGCCCAGCACGCTCTCGCCGTCGACATGGGTGATGAAGTCGCCCGCCTCGATGCCCGCCTCGTCGGCAGGCGTGTCGTCGATCGGAGAGACGACCTTCACGAACCCTTCCTCTTGCGTCACCTCGATGCCGAGGCCGCCGAACTCGCCGCGGGTCTGGACGCGCATATCGTCGGCGTCCTTGGGCGACAGATAGCTCGAATGGGGATCGAGCGAGGTCAGCATGCCGTCGATCGCCGCCTCGATCAGTTCGGCTTCGTCCACCTGCTCGACATATTGCGCGCGGATACGCTCGAAGATGTCGCCGAAAAGATCGAGCTGCTCATAGACGGACGTGGTGCGCTCGCTCTCCTGGGCCAGAAGCGGGCCTGCCACCTGGGTGGTAACGAGCACGCCCGCCAGTGTGCCCCCGAGGGCGGCCATGACGAATTTCTGCATGAAGGTCTCTCTCTCACTCCTGTCTGTCGATGGCGAACCACGCGGCCGGATCGACCGGGTTCGCGGCCTGTCGTAGTTCGATATAGAGCGTCTCGCTCAGTTCCGCACCCGTGCGCATGGAAGCGACCCCTCCAGCGGCATTGGATTGCCCGGTGCCGGCCGAGGTTGCATACGACGCCGTGTCGAGCCCGAGAGCAAGTCCGCCCATCAGCCCGAGCGGCGCACCCGTCTCGACCACGTGGCCCGGAGCACCATAGACCTCGGCAAGGCCGGCGAGCACCAGCAGAATTTCTGCCGAATGCTCAAGGATCATCACGTTTCCGTAGTCGAGAAGCGGGCCGGTATAGCGGATGGTGCCCGTGGCCGGGGCGGTGACGAGCGCACGGGGCCGCGTGGCCAGCAGTAGCCCGGGGCGCGCGACGCCGGCAGCATCGGGTTCGCCTGCGCGTCGGATGAGACGGCCCGCGACCGGAAGCGGCAGGGTGCCGGGCTCGAGACTTCCATCGTCGGGCGGAGGCAAATTGAGCTCGGCGAGCCCATCGGCGAAGCCGGAGAGCGTGTCGGCCGAGATGACAAGCTGGCGCAGCCGCTCGGGATCGTCGGTGAAGCGGGGGGGCAGGGCGTCGCGGTCGGCAATCGCCTGGGCCAGTGCCGTGCGGGCAGCCTGCGCGCCCTGAAGCGATTGGGCGAGCATAGTGCGCGCGGCTTCCTGGACCTCCAGAAGCGCCCGGATCTCGTCAAGCTCGGCGCGCAGGTTTTGTGCGTCTGCGGCGAGAGATGGCGTGATCTCGGCAAGGATCATCCCTGAGCGCGCCGTTCCTAGGGGACCGGCCGGGTGCAACAGCAAAAGGGGGGCAGGGGAGCGTTCGAGTGTGGCCAACACGCCGAGGAGGCGCGAAACCTCTTCGGATTTGGCATCGAGCGCCGCAGACAGGGCGCGCTCGCGCAATGTGACCTGGCGGAGGCCCGCGCGGAGCGCGCTCAACCCCTGTTCGTAGCCTTGGACGGTGTCCGTCAGGGCGGCGACCCGGTCGCGGCGGGTCTGTGCGGTATCATGGGCGCGCATCGCTGCGGCGAGCTCGTCGATGGCCGCGCGTGCCAGTGCGGCGGGATCGTCCTGCGCTGAGATGGGGCCAGCAAGGGTTAGCATTGCCATGAGCAGGGCGGCGGCGGGCCGCGGAGCGCTGCCCCAAGCGCGGGCCAGGGGAGTGCAGCGACGCCTCATTGCGTGATCAGGCTCCGCCCGGTCATCTCAGCCGGTTGGGGCAGGCCCATCAGCTCGAGCACCGTGGGCGCAAGGTCGGCTAGGCGACCTGTGGAGAGGGTTGCGCCCTCGGGTCCGCCGAACAGGATGACGGGCACCGGGTTGGTCGTGTGGGCCGTGTGCGGGCCGCCATCTTCGGCAATCATTGTCTCGCAGTTGCCGTGATCGGCGCAGATCACTGCTGCTCCACCGGCCGCCTTGAGCGCGTCGAGGGCCTCGCCGAGGCCGCGATCCACCGTTGTGCAGGCGACTTTGGCGGCCTCGAGATCGCCGGTATGGCCGACCATGTCGGGGTTGGCGTAGTTCACTACGATCAGGTCGTACCCATCGCCGATTGCACCGACCAGCGCCTGGGTGACCTCGGGCGCCGCCATTTCTGGCGCCAGGTCGTAGGTGGCAACCTTGGGCGAGGGCGGCATGAAGCGGTCTTCACCTGGCGCGGGCGGCTCGATCCCACCGTTCAGGAAGAAGGTAACGTGCGGATACTTCTCGGTTTCGGCGAGGCGGAACTGCCGCAAGCCATAATCTGAGACCCATTGGCCGAGCGTATTGACGATTTCGCGGTCGGGGAAGATCGCAGCGAAATGTGCATCGAGCGCCTCGGAGTATTGAACCATACCGAGGCGCGCGGCCCAGGCAGGGCGCGGACCCGGGTCGAACGCGTCGAAAGCGGGGTCGCCCAGGGCGGTGAGCAGTTCGCGGGCGCGGTCGGCCCGGAAATTGGCAAAAAGCAAGCCGTCGCCGTCAGTCGGGGCGCGCCACGCGGCGAGACGGGTCGCCGTGATGAATTCGTCGGTCTCGCCACGTTCGTAGGCGGCCTCAATGGCCTCTTGGATCGTGGCGGCCTGATGGCCCTCGCCGCGGAGGATGAGCGACGTCGCCGCCGCCACCCGCTCCCACCGCTTGTCCCGGTCCATGGCGTAGTAGCGGCCGATGACCGACGCGCAGGCGGCACCGCGTGGCAGGGCCTCTTCCAGGGCCTTGAGCTGGCCAAGCGCGGACTTGGGCGGGACGTCGCGCCCGTCGGTAAGGGCGTGCAGAAGGACCGGCACGCCGGCATCGGTCAGGATGCGGGCAAGCTCGGCGATGTGGCGCTGGTGAGCATGGACGCCGCCGGGAGAGCACAGGCCCGACAGGTGCGCCGTGCCGCCGCTGGCCTTCAGGCGGTCGACGAAAGCAGTAAAGGTCGGCCGCGTGGCCAGGCTGCCCTCTTCGATGGCGAGATCGATCTGGCCCAGATCCATCGCCACGACGCGGCCGGCGCCGATATTGGTGTGCCCGACCTCGGAATTGCCCATCTGGCCGGACGGTAGGCCCGCATCGGGGCCAAAGGTGGTGAGCGTCGCGTTGGGGCAGGTGCGCATCAGCCCGTCCATCACTGGCGTGTCGGCCTGGCGAGGGGCGTCACCCTCGGGCCGCTGCCCAATGCCCCACCCGTCGAGAATGCAGAGCATCACGGGGCCCGTCGTGGTGCGGACGGTCGGCGTGACGGGGGTGGCGGGCGGGACCATCGGAGCTCTCCTGTCGGCGTCACCGCGTTGTAGGCGCCTGGCCGCTGCGCCACAACGGCAAGCGACGAGGGAGAGAGCTTGCCGTTGCGTGCGGGCGGAGCGTGCCCGTCAGCCGATCACTAAAAGTCTCACGGGAGTTTGGGGCGGCCCCTCGCCAGGCGCAAGCCGTTATCAACCCAAAGATGTCATGCCTCTCAAGCAGATCGCGGTCTCGATTCGCTGGGCGGCGAGATGGCCGGTCCGCCTGACCCGTGGACATGATTTATGATTTATGGAGGGAGTTGGTCGATGATGGCGCGGACCGGTGTTGCAGCAGGGATGCGTGGTCTTTGGAGGTGTGTCGAACGACTCCCAGCCCGCGCAAGAGTGGCCATGTGCCGCGACTTGGCGTTCTGTGCCGCCCGATGCGTTTTCTGGTGCGTCGCGGGTTTCGCCGCCGTTAGCCTTATGGCGACGCAGGGCGCGCGTGCGTCCGACGCGCCGCCGCCGCTGCGCATCTATGTCGACGCCGATTTCACCCTGACGCCCGCGCCGGCCGATGCGATTACTCTTGGATTGCGCGTGGCGTTTGCCAAGTCCGGCAACATGGCGGCAGGTCAGGTGCTGGAGGTGGTGGAGGCCGATCACCGCGGCTCGCCGAAGCGCTCGCACCGGTCGATGCAGTCCGTGCTGCGGGACCCTAACGCCCTCGTCGTCATCGGAGGCATGCACTCGCCTCCCTACCTGACCTATGGCGACTTCATCAACGCGCAGGGCATACCGCTGGTCTTGCCATGGTCTGCGGCCGGGCCGATCACCCGTCTCGCAGACGGACCGCAGAACCACATTTTCCGGCTGTCGGTGGATGACACAAAGGCGGGCCCCTTTCTCGTGCGGTCGGCGTTGGGGGGCGAGTGCCGGCGGATCGCTGTGCTTCTGGCCGACACCGGCTGGGGCAGGGCCAACCGCGCCACGATCGTGAGCGCCATGGTGCAGGCAGGGGTGGAGCCATCGTCGGTATTGGTCGTCCCGAACGGCGTCGGAGAGGCGACGGGGCGGCAACTGGTGCGTCAGCTCAATGCGTCGCGCCCCGATTGCCTGTTGGCCGCACTAACCTCACCGACCCACGGGCCGGTTCTGAAGGCGCTGGTCGACATCGCGCCCGACATCATGGTGTTCTCGCACTGGGGCATTATGGGCCAGCGCCTGCGCGAACCGGCCATGCAGGACATTCTGGCGCGGCTCGACATTCGGGTGCTGCAGACCTGCGAACTGCAGATGGAAGCGCAGGGCAAGCCGCGGATCAGTGCTGCCCTGAGCGAAGCGCGCGATCTTGGTGCCGATGCCTCGTCGCTGTCCGACATCCCAGCGGTCGCCGGCTTTGTTCACGCCTATGATATCGGCCGGATTCTGATCGCGGCCGTCGAGCAGGCCGCGGCGACCCCTGCATGGCAGGATGGCAGTGCAGCACGCAGAACCGCGCTCCGCGATGCGCTCGAGAATCTGGGCGCCCCGGTAGAGGGGATGCTTGCAACCTACGCGCCACCCTTCTCTCCGGTTGGTCCGGAGACGCCTGACGGGCACGAAGCATTGGGCCTAGAGCAATTGTGCCTGGCTCGGTTCGATGAGGGTCGCCTCGTCGCTGCACCGCAGGCTCCGCTGCAGGGCGGGTAGGCGTGCTGGGCCGAACCGGGAGTATCGGGCGCAGATTTCTTCTGCTGACCGTAGCTGGCTATGTCGTGGCCGTACTTGCCTCGGTTCTTGCCCTGCGCATCGCCTCGGAGGGTACGCTTCAGAGTATGCAGGACGCCGCGATCCGCGACCATGCGGCCGCCAATGCGCAGTCCGTTCAGAATGCGTTGGAGGATACGGCGCTGCAGCTCGGCTACATCACGCGCGACGCCGACATTGTGAACCTCGCCATCGGCGACACGACGGACGACGCTGCCGCGCGGGACGCCCTGGCCGCCCTCGACGTTGCGCAGGGTGTCGTGTCGCTCGCGCTTTTCGACTTTCTGGGCGACGTCGTCCTCGAAGATCTTCGCGAAGAGGGGGCGAACAGCTTTGATGCTGCAGAAAAGGCTGCACTTGCGCAGGGTCTTGTTTCGGCGGACGGTGCCTCTCCGCGCTATCGATTTCGCCCTGGACACACGCGCAGCATGGGACGGTTCCTCGTTGGGCTGCCGCTTGTGCGCAATGGAATCGTTGACGGCGCCCTGATTGTCGAGATGGCGATCGATCTGAGCCTCGTCTTCCCCGATCGCACGAGCATCGGCGCGGCCCAGTTGATGACACCCTTCCAGATGTCGATGGCCGACGCGTGGGGCCTTGGAGACGGGGATTTCATCACAGTGCCCGTGGGCGAGACGGGGATCGATATGATCCTGATCCCAGATCGCGCGAGTGTGGCACTGATCGGGCGGGAGCTGGTGGCGCGGGTGACGCTTGCCGTCGGGTTGGTGCTGCTTCTGCCGTTCGGGCTGATGTGCGCTGCGGGCTACCGAGCCATTATTGGCCCTCACGAGGCTTTGGCGGTCTCGCGGGAGGCGCTTCGCCAACGCTCCCGACAATTGCGCGAGCTTGCCGATATCTCCGAGCGACTGAACGACGTGATCGTTGCGACCGACCTCGACGGCCGGCTGACCTGGGCGAACCACGCTCTCACCGAGAAGACGGGCTACCGGCTGGACGAGGTGATGGGGCGCAGTCCGGGGTCGTTTCTGCAAGGGCCAGACACCGATCCGGAGGTACGAGCCGAGATCGGCCGGGCCCTGGCGATGCGGCAACCCATCCGGCGAGAGGTCCTCAACTATACCAAGAGCGGGACGCCCTACTGGAACCTGCTCAGCATATCGCCCCAGGTCGATGGACGGGGACGGCCGTACAGGTTCGTTGCCATTGCGACGGATATCACGCTGGCCAAGCGGGCGCAGGAAGAGATCCTGCGCGCCAAGTCGGAGATCGAACATCAGGCGATGCACGACCCGCTCACCGGGCTGCCAAACCGGCGCGCGCTCGACGATGCGCTCGCCAGCATTGCATCGCCCTCGGGCGGAGACCGCGTGTTGATCCGGATCGACCTCGACCACTTCAAGAACGTCAACGATACGCTCGGTCATGCCGCAGGGGATTTCGTGCTCGACGAGGTTGCGCGAATCCTTCTCCACGCGATCGGCGAGGGCGATATGGCGGCGCGCGTTGGCGGAGATGAGTTCGTGATCCTCCTTGCCGAGGGCCGTACGCGTGCGGACGGAGAGGAGTTGTCCAAGCGACTCCTATCAGAGATCCAGAAGGACATGGAGTTCGAGGACAGGTACTGCCGGATCGGCGCAAGCTTCGGTATCGCCGCCGCGGCCGATGGCCTCGTGGGCAACGAGGATTTGCTGTCGGGCGCCGACGCAGCCCTCTATACCGCCAAAACGCAGGGCCGCAACGCCGTGATCACCTATAGCGATGCCCTGCATGATGGGGTGGTCGAGGCGCGTGTGCTGGCGTCGGAGCTGCAGCGCGGCCTGCTGCGGGGGGAGTTCGAACCGTTTTTCCAGCCTCAGTTCGACGCGGCAACCGGTGCATTCACTGGGCTCGAGGCGCTGGTGCGCTGGCGTCACCCGACACGCGGCGTCCTGACCCCCGATGTGTTCCTCACGGTGGCGGAGCAGCTGTCGGTGGTCGAGGACATCGACGAACAGGTGTCCCGCCTGGGACTCGCTGCGGTGTCTCGCCTGAATGCGTCTGGGATGTTCGTGCCCAAAGTGTCATTCAACGTCGTCGCTCGGCGCCTGCAGGACCCGGACTTGCCGCAACGGATCTGCGCCGACCGGCCGGAGGGGACGCGTATCTCGTTCGAAGTGCTTGAGTCGGTCCTGGTCGAGGAACAGTCGACAGAGTTTCAGTTTCAGATCGACCGTTTGAAAGACCTCGGGTTTGGAGTTGAGGTGGACGATTTCGGCTCGGGTCACGCGTCGATCATTGGCCTGATGCAGCTGGGGCCCGACGCGATGAAGATCGATCATCGTTTGATCGTCCCCTTAACGACGAGCGACGTCGCGATGCGGATGGTTCAGGCCATCCTTGAGATCGGAAAGGCGCTGGGCATTCGCGTGACCGCAGAAGGGGTGGAGACGGCCGAACACGCTCGGATCCTGGCGGATATGGGGTGCGATACGCTTCAGGGCTTCTACTTCGCGCGGCCGATGCCGTGCGATGAGCTTGGCGCCTTTCTCCGCCGATACAGGCCTGCACCGCGTGTGCTGACTGCGGCGGAGCAGGGCAGGACGGCCCGGCAGTAGGGTAGCTGCGCGTCACCTATCGAAACGTGACAGACACGTGCTGCCTTGCGCACATGACCTGAAGGACCGGACCCAGATTTGGCTTGCCCTCCTCCTGGTGTGCGTCTAGATGCACGCCACTGGAATGCACCCCATCCCATGCCCGGGTAGCTCAGGGGTAGAGCAGTGGATTGAAAATCCTCGTGTCGGTGGTTCGATTCCGCCCCCGGGCACCATCGCTTCCATACCAATGTAGTTGGGAACGATAAGTGCTTTGATACGTCCGACTGACTCGATGTCTCGCATCTGCACGTCATCATGCAGGTAGACTGTTACCTCGTTGATCAGCTCGCGGATGGCTGGTTGAACCTCCTTGCGCGCAAGCGGACCATCTAGCGCCGCTCCAGTGGCCTTGTTTTGGGCAAGGAAGCTCCTGTCGTCCGGGGAGGTCACCGAGGGATCGACCGCCCACTTACCCATCTTGGCTACGGAGTGACATGACGGTTTCGATGGGGCGTCTGCCATGGCTGCAGTAGCCCAATTGGGGTCGCTCGGTATTGTAGTGGATGGACTATGCGTCGAGATTGGCTTGGGGGGCATCGACCGTTTCGTAGAGTGTTTCTCGCACCTTCATCCGGAAGAGTTCGTCGAGGATGGAGCCGTTGAAGTGCTGGACGAAGCCATTGGTTTTTTGGCGTTTTGCCCTTGGTGCGGCGGTGCTCGAGCGTCAGTTCCTTGACCCGGTCCACCACCTCGGGCGGCGTTGTCTGGGGAAGGCTCTGGTGAATTGGCGCCAAGTACTTGAGCCCCTCGAAGCCCTGCGTCTGAAACCGCCGCTTCCACTCGTAGAAGCTGGTACGGTCGATATTCCGCTGTCGACAGGATTCGGCCACGTGCCCCAGTTCCTTGGTCAGTTCCAACCCGGTCGGGCCCAGTTGGGCCGGCTCGTGCGCCCAGAAGGGGCTGGTCGAGCGCGCTTCGACGCCCACGGCGCAGGGCCCTAGCCGCTCGAAGAAGGAAAGCAGCTGAATGCGTCGCAAAGATCGGTTTGACGCCACAGTACGGCGTCGCTTATCCAGTGGTTAGCTGGCCTCCTTTTTGAACCGGACACTTCAGCCTGAGCGAGAAGGCTTAGGGTATAGCGTTGACGTTCATTCAGTCTCTAGGCGAAACTTAAGAAACCTTAGCCCGTCATACGTGATCTCACCGACATGTCTTGCGCCAAGTCTCTTGAGGGCACGGAGGTTCTTCCGAGATGGCGGCAAAAGGAATGTGACGTAGGCAACGCGGTCGTCCGCAATAGCGAAATCAAGCGCCATTCTGGAAATGCGCGTCCCAAGACCGAAAGCGTCAGGCCGCAAGACCAGTCCGAAATCCCATTCGTCGCCTTCCTTCTGAAAACCACCCCAGCCCACATATTGGCCTTTGGACAAGAACGCCCAATGTCCAAGCCCGTCACGGGCCCAGCGCTCCTCCTTCTCGGCAATGAACTTCGCGGCAGCCTTGGCATCCCAGTCGAAGGTCAGAAGTGGCATGTGCTCTGCCACTCGGGGGTCGGACATATGCGCGGCAATCTCAGCCGGTTCTATCTCCGACAGCCGAGCAAAAGTGATCTCGGGCTTCAAGGGAGCCTCCGTCGATTGCCCAATCCCTGGACGGAGCTGGCAACACTCATCGCGACAAGTTTTCCGCAAGGACGTCAAACGCCAGCCTGATGCGGCGACTCGTCTGAAGCTCACGGTGTGCGACCAACCATATCGGGAGCGAGAAGGGATCGACGTCGGTAAGAACAGGTTGGAACTCGGGGAACCTGGATGCGATTCGGTCAAACATGATTGCAATCGCGTGCCCTTTGCGCGCGATCTCCAACTCAACGAGTTGGGAGTTGGATGCATAGCGAAAGTTCTTCCTGCTCAAATTGAAGCCAATCTGGTTCAGGTAACCAACGACGCGCTCAAAATCCCCGAAACTGACGAACTGATGGGCTGGCACGCCCTTTGCAAGCTTTGGAGGGCCAAAGGCGTCCACATATGCATTGACGGCATAGAACCGCATTGGTTCATCGCTGACCAGTTTGGCGATCAGGTTTGGCTGGTCCGGGCGCACATGACGCACGGCAATGTCAGCCTCCCTGAGCAGCAGGTCACGCACTCCATTGTCTGCCACGATCTCAATCTGTAGATCGGGCGCCTGATGGCGAAACCGGTCCAATATCGGCGGCAGAAGGTAGGCCGCGGTCAGCTCGGATGCGGTGACGCGCACCAGACCATCGATTGCCTGTGAGTTGCCCGATGCCGCCATCGACACCAAGCTGGCGCCGTCCGCCATCGTCCTGACGTGTTCGATAAGGTCGAGTCCGGCTGGCGTGAGGGACACGCTGCGTCCTGTCCTGTCAAACAGCGTCACGCCGAGGTCGGCCTCAAGAGCGGCGAGCTGCCGTGTGATCGTCGGTTGCTTCACTTTCAATGCGGTCGCAGCCGCCGACAAAGACCCCTCTTCGGCGACTGCAAGAAGGGACCTGGCCTGGTTCCAGTCAAAGGAGATCGCATTCCAGTTCATAGGCCCTAATACCATTGATTGCAGAATACTAGACCAACGAGTTTCGGCAGTTCACTGACGGAATTCGTATGGCTAAGGCACTCCCGACACAAACAGACCTGCAACATCGGCGTGGAAGGAGAACATCATGAAGCTCGTCATACTGGGAGCCAACGGGCGCACCGGGAGGCAATCGCTTCGAGTTGCGCTTGAAAGGGGTATGGATGTAACCGCCGTCGTACGTTCAGCGGACAAGGCGCCCGCCATCCGGGATGAGCGGCTGACGGTGATTGTTGGCGACCCCTGTGATCCCGCTTTTCTGAAGCATGTGCTTCTGGGACAGGATGTGGTGATCTCGGCACTGGGTGGCCGACGCCCGACGAAAGCGGCGACATCGGTCTACTACCGATCTGCTGACGCCATTGTCCAAGCCGCGTCGGACACGGGCGTCAAGCGCGTTCTGGTGACCTCCACAGCGCTCCTCTTCCGAGAGCAAACTCTGATGGGCAAGCTCCTCCGCTTCCTGGTGCCGAATGTCGTTCGCAGTGCATCGCGCATGGAAGGCACCTTCAAGTCTTCTGGTCTCGACTGGACGTTCGCCCGCCCAGGGTTTCTGACTGATGCCGACACAGTCACCTATCGGGCCACGAAGGATGCTCTGGCAAAGGACGGGACATCGGTATCTAGACGGGCGCTTGCGGAGTTCCTCGTCGACGCGATCCAAGACTCCGACGCTCACGGCGCTGCCTTCGGTGTGTCAGACCGGCCTGCGCAATCGCGCGCAGGCCTCGTCGATGGCCGAGCCAAGTCGCACGCCCCATAAGCCTTCTTGCGGGTTTCTTCCGCCGGTAGCAGAGCGTGTCCCGCAGTTTCGGAGGCGACTGGTTTACGTTGGTGCGGGCGACCCTCGGTGGATTGGGCGCCCACGCCCTCATCGTCTCATTGGCCCGTAAGGCTGAAGAACTCGATCAGTTGGCCGTTCGGGTCAACGACCTTTAGGAGACGGATGCCGGGCTCTTCGATGATTTCGGGCGCGTCACGGCCAGTTTGAGCGAGGCGGGCCTGCAGGTCTTCGAGCCCCGCCGACTGGAGGTACGGGACTGATCCGCTCCCTGGGACGGCATCCGGCGCGTACGTTGCGCGCGAAACGAGTGCGAACCATCCGCCTTCGATGTCGAAGGCCACGAAATCATCGAGCTCTATGACCGGCGTGCGATTGAAGAGTGTCCGATAGAACGCCTTGGATCCCGTCATGTCATCGGTCGGAACGTAGGCTCCCATGGCGAGAATCGCTGTGTCGACCGCCGTCGTCTCTGCCGGCGTGCCGGTCGCTGCGACCATGAACCCCGAGAGGGCAAGGGCAAGGGTGTTCTTCATCTTGGGGGTCTCCCATTCGGTTGGATGTCAGTTGGTTTGTGGGCCGTATCCATCCGTACCTGCACTATGCTGCCACCGTGTTGTCACCATAGTGTCAGCATACTAGACCTCACGAGCAGGAGGTCTGCATGAGACGCGGGGACAGGCTGTTTGAGATCATTGAGATCCTCAGGCGCGCCAAGGGGCCGATTTCCGGACAATCCATCGGCGCAGAGCTCGGTGTGACCAAGCGCACCATCTACCGCGACATCGCAGCACTCATGGCACAGGGCGTCCCAATCCAAGGGGAGGCCGGGGTCGGTTACGTGCTTGACGGGGGATTTCATATGCCGCCGCTGATGCTCACGTCAGATGAAATCGAAGCTGCTCTATTGGGCGCCCACTGGGTTCGCACCCGCGCAGAGCCGGAGCTGGCGCGTGCGGCCGAGAAGCTGCTGACAAAGATCGAAACGGTGGTGCCAACGCGGTTGGAAACGTCCTTCGTCGATCCCGTGGTGAGCGTTGCCCCTGCCGATCAGCACGCCGAAGTGCTGGGCGCGGCCGACATCCGTGTCGCGATCCGGCGCCGGGTCAAGATCTTCATTGCCTATCGCGACGGGCAGGATGAGCGCACCGAACGGGTGATCTGGCCAATCCTGCTCGGCTACCGGGACGATGGCCGGATCGTGGCTGCATGGTGTGAGCTCCGGCAGGAATTTCGCTACTTCCGGACGGAGCGGATCGTCGAGGGCGAAGTCCTGGAGGACAAAATCCCACGCCGAATGGACCTCCTGAAGGCCGAGTGGCGTGCGGCCATGGATGCGGAGCGCGCCCGGTATTCCCCAGTTGACGGTGCAGGCTAGGCTGCAGGTACCTTCGATGCGCGAGATCTCCTATGGCGAACCGACGCTGCATGGTCTTCGACCCTCGGTGTCGGTCCTGCTCTGGCGCGCCAAGTGCCGATTTCGCGGCCGTCCTCAGACGTCCAGTTGCATATGCGGCTGGCCGTCCGACATGCGCTCATGCGAGCGACCCTCGGGCCCAACAACGACGCGGATCCGTTTGCGCAGGTTCGAGAAGCTTTCGAACCGAACCACATCCACAGCTTCGTCGAGGTCCAGCTCCAAACGGAACCACCCGGGCCGGACCTGCTCAGACGCGCGCACCGTGGCCGCAAACGGCTGTGACAGATACCGTCCGGTGAGCCGCTCGCCGATGGACCAGCCCTGAGGGGGCAGATCCTTGATGGCCGCGTGCAGCGCGTTCCAGTCGCGAAATCCGTGGCTGTGGGCAATGCGCTCCAGGGCTTGGGCGTGGCTGATCGGGCTGCCCTTGGCGGCAAGCTCCAGGCGGAGGTCTTTCGCAAGCCGCTTGGCGTCTGCGAGTGTCGGCAAGTCGCGTTTCATGCCCGCCCCTCCTGCGGTGTTTGAAAGAGTCCCAATCGCAGATCCCGCGTCCGGGACAGCTGGACAAGAACCATGCCTGTGAGCCCCAGGAGCAAGACTTCGGCCATGGGCGCGGCGAGCCAGACCCCGGGCTCGCCCATCACGCTCGCCAAAGCGAAGGTCATCGGAATCGCGAAGAGGTACGGCTTCGATAGGCCCAGGAGTGCCGCCCGCCCGGCATCCCCAATGGCCTGGAAGTGCATGGCAATCATCATCATTGGACCGGCGGCGAAGAACCCCGCGGACAGGATGGGAAGGATGCGCGCAACCTCAGCGATGACGACCGGGTCGGACACGAACGCCGCCCCGATCTCAGCCGCAAACACGGTCATGCAGGTCTGCAGGGTGGCGCAGTAGACCAACGCAGACAGCACCGCGATCCGCAGGCTCCGGTCGCTCCGCCCATACGCGCCCGCCCCGAAGTTGTGCCCTGTGATTGTCTGCATCGCATGGGCCAGACCCAGAAGTGGTAGGAAGGCGAAGGTAATGAGCCGGGTGATGATGCCATAGGCGGAGACGGTGGCGTCATACTGGGCCGCCTCAACCCATTGCAGTGCGCCAAGAATTGCGGCAGATCCGAGCGCCAACCCGACAAAGTTGAGGCTTTGCGGAGCGCCGAGCGCGAGGATCCGACCCCAATGCGCCCAGGGCGCATGCTGCCAAAGCGCCGAGGGGCGCAAGCGCGTGGCTCCGGATATGCGAAGAGACAGGATGATCGCCAGTGACAGCGCCTGCGCCATCGCAGTGCCATAGGCCGAGCCCGCGACGCCCATGTCTAGAACCCCGATCAACAGGTAGTTGAAGCCGATATTGGTGAGGGATGTCAGAAGGCTGATCCCCGCCATGACCATCACGAGACCTTCGTTGCGCAACGCGTCTGAATTGACCGACAGCACTAAGACGAGCGGCGCGGCAAACACGGTGATGCGGAGATAGATCTTCCCCAGTGCCGCAAGCTCCTCCGACCCGCCGGCCGCGAGGTGTGTCGCGGTCCCGCCAAAGAGCAGAAAGAGCGCGATCAGGATGAGACCCAGCGCAACAGACAGGCCATGCGCACTGGCAAACACGCCATCGGCTGCGGCGCCCTCTGAGGCCCCGAGCCGCCGGGCGAGGATGCTCGACATGCCAGAGGAAACCAGCGTCGCAAGGGACACGATCAGCATGTAGAGCGGAAACATCAGCGTGACGGCTGCCAGCGCATCGGGCCCTGCGAAATGCCCCAGGAACAGGGCATCGGCCACAGCGAGAAGCCCGTTCATCCCCATCACAAAGATGATGGGAAGGGCCGTTCGAGCATAAATCGGACCCAGGGGCCCGGTGAGAAAAGTGTTTGAGTTGGGGCACATGACCTCGTTTCCCTCTTGGCGATCGTCGCGCAAGGATTGGACGGGGCCCGCATTACCATCCGAGCGACAGGTGCCGAGGATGACGAAAGGTCGTGTCTGATACAGAACTTCACCGAGACGAGATGTCCGCGGGCGGCAGGCGTCTGTGGCCGAGCGCCACCTACGCGCCGTGACCGTGAGTCGTCAAGCGCGACTTCAACCTTTGGCGGTCACATCATCAGAGCCAACAAGCGCCGTCCTTCTACGGGCTCGCCTATTTCACTGCGCGGAAATGGTGAGGCATCTTGTGATCCCGACGTCGTACAAATTTGAACGACTTCTTCGATCTCCGTACCGTATCCTGTCAAATAGCATGGCGCGCACGCAATAAGTCGCTGCGCCAGCTATGGATGCGACTGCACGTGTCTGCTTTGTCAGAGATCCAATAATTGACCGGTGCCGCTGTTCAGAGGCGCAGCGAAGGTCCGGTCTGGCTGGCCGCATCGCAGCATCAGCATGCTGCAGTCAACGGCGGGCATGGGCCGAAGCACTCGTTGTTCCCCGAGGTTCCCAACCGGGTGAGAACGCAAGATCCACTGCCTTGGCTTGGATGCCGTTTCATGCCGGCGTAGACAGTAAAGGATGGCTGCTGGAGGCTTGGCATGGCACATATCCTTGCGCTTTCGAGCTGGGTCGCCCATGGTCATGTTGGTTTGAGTGCGGCAGCCCCTGTGCTGCAGATCCTCGGTCATACCGTTACTCAACTGCCCACGGTTCAGCTGTCCAACCATCCGGGCTTTGACCAGGTTGCTGGCCGGGAGGTCGAGATTGATACGCTCCATGCCATCATCGGTGCGGTGGACGCGAATGGGTGGCTCGACACGGTCGACACGATCCTTACGGGCTACCTTCCCAGCGCCGGGCATGTCGATGTCGCCGTTGGCCTGATTGAGCGTTTCGAGGCCATGAGGCCCCGGGTGATCGTCGATCCGGTTCTTGGCGACAGCCCCAAGGGCCTCTACATCGCGAGAGACGCTGCGGAAGCACTGCGCGATCGGCTTGTGCCCAAGGCCGATATCATGACGCCGAACGCGTTCGAACTGTCATGGCTTACGGATCGCGCCGTCGACACCCCAAGTGCCGCAGCCGATGCCGCGCGCGACCTGGAACGTCGCGCCCCAGGCGTCGAGGTTCTTGTCACGTCAGCACCCTTTGAGGAGGCACAGACCGGCGTGCTTGCGGTCACGCCGACGAGAGCAGCGGCATTTCGAACACCCGGCGCGTCACCGGGCGATCTGGTTCCCCAAGGCGTAGGCGACGCGTTTTCCGCCCTGATCGCGGCGGGAATGCCGACTGGGCGCGCGCTTGGCTGCCTGCAAACACTGATCGAACACAGCCTTGGCGCGGCGCATCTGCGCATCGCCCAGACAGCGCCCCATTGGACAAACGCAAATCCGATCGAGGCGACACTCCACGCCCCATTGACCGGCACCGGGGATCCGCGTTGAGCTAGTCCATGGCCTTCGATTTCATTCTCATGCTGACCGAAAATGATCGGACGATCCCGGATGCGCATAGCCGGATCGAGCAGGCGCTGGAGGGGGGCGTCCGTCACATCGGCTTCAAGGATGTGGGCCTGCCGATCGAGGATCTTCGTGGTCTGGCCAAAGCGATCCGCGATGCGGGCGGGCGGTCCTACCTTGAGGTGGTGAGCCTCGATGCAGAGAGCGAGATGGCTTCGGCGCGGGCGGCGGTCGATCTGGACGTCGATGTGCTTCTGGGGGGAACGCGTGCGTCTGAGGTGACTGGGATCACCAGGCACCATCCGATCCGCTACTATCCGTTTCCCGGCCGGATCACGGGACATCCGAGCGTTCTAGAGGGGCCGGAAAGTGACATCGTCGCCTCGGCACGTGCGCTGGCGGCATTGGAACATGTGCATGGACTAGACTTGCTCGCCTATCGGTTCTCCGGTGACGTGCCCAAACTCATGGCCGCCGTCAGCGCCGCTGTGACCAAACCAGTGATCGTCGCCGGGAGCATTGACAGTGCGTCGCGAGTAGAGGCCGCCGCCGCTGCCGGGGCGCAGGGGTTCACCGTGGGCACCGCGGCTTTGGCCGGTGCCTTCCCGGCGGAAACGGAGGGCTTTGCGGGCCAGGTCCGCGCCATCCTGGCCATCACCGCGCGGGCACAGACCATGTCGATCGCGCCACGAAGGATCGCGTTGGTGGCCCATGACACGCGAAAGTCCCATCTCAGCGCCTGGGTGACGCGACACGCCGCCCGGCTGGCAGACCACCAGATCGTCTGCACCGGCGGCACGGGCCGGGTGCTCTCCTACTCCGCGCCGGAGTTATCAATCCTCCGCCTGCAACGTGGTGGCCGCGGCGGCGACCAGCAACTTGCCGCCATGATCGCAACCGGTGGCCTGGACGCGGTGATCTTCTTCGCCGATCCCACGGTGCCGCATTCCGGGGATGTGGACCTGCAGGCGCTGACGAGACTGACTGTGATTCACGATATCCCGCTGGCGCTCGGCCCATCGGCGGCAGATGCACTGGTCGCGGGGCTGTTGGGCCACGAGGGACATTGAGCCACACAAACTCCGAGGATCCTGCGGGTGTTGTGGCGCTTCCCCGACGAAGCCCTTCAACCGAGTGTGTCTGCTCCAATGCATCGCGCGCTGCCGACCAGCGTGCGCGGCTCTGAGCGGTCTTTCTTCGCGCCGTCCACCGATTCCCGCTCCAGTCCTCCTGCGATGTCGAGGGCACAGGGATCGACGGCTGCGTGACCTGATGCAGGACGGTAGAGGCCGCGACGGTCGGGGGGACTTTGATCTTGTAGTGCTAGACAATGCTCTGGGTCCTCCTCGGGGTCGCCGGTTTCCTTCAGGAGCTAAGCGATGCATGTTTGACCGCGACATCGGCTCCGGTGCCAGGGCGCCGCGGGGAGGTTCGGGGGCTCAAGCCCATAAGGCTCACGGTTCATTGGGGCATGCTTGACGTGTCAACTGAGATGCGGACTTGCCCTTGAGATCCGACCCTCGTGGCGTTTTTCATTCCAGTGAATTCATGAGTGCTTCTGCGAGAGAGGCGACGCGGGCGGGTGCCTTTGTTCGGTTGAAGTAGACTGAGATTGGGATTTCGCCCAATGGCGGAAATTCCAGCAGAGGGCCCGCCTGGGTCAGAGGGTCGACAATCGCAGGGGCCGGAAGGACTGTCGCAACCAGCCCTGCAGCCACAGCGGCGCGAAGCCCGATGGCATCGGGGTAGGGGATGAGGTCAAATGGGATCCCGGCGCGATCGAGAGCCGCAAGCGCATGGCGGCGAAGATCACGGGCGTCGGACAGAAAGGCTAGCGGATATGGCTGCCCTGGTGTTGTGCGATACGCGCTTGAAACGCTCCATGCCAGAGGGACGGATCGGGTTCCGATGCGACCAGACCGGCGGCTCTGGTCGATGACCAGTGCGATGTCGATCGCCCCGCTGTCGAGCAAGTCGAGGAGTTCGTGGCTGCGCGCGGTCTTGATTTCTGTGGGACTGTGGGCCTCGCCTTTGTGGAAGGCCTGCAAAGCTGCGGGGACTGTTGAAAGGGCAAAGGTCGCGGTCGTTCCGAGGCGCAAGCGCGGCGTGGCGCCGGTGCGCGCGGGCCCTGCGAGCTGATCTGCTAGGTCAAGGAGCCTTCGTGCTTGCGACAGAAAGATGCGGCCGTCCGCTGTGACGGAGACACCGCGGCCGCGTCCCCGATCGAGAAGATGCAACCCGACCTTGTCTTCGAGCGCGCGAACATGGGCGCTGACCGCAGACTGCACTGTGCCAAGTCTCTCCGCCGCGGTGGAAAACCCGCCGCTTTCCGCAACCAAAACGAAGCTCTCGACGTGTCTGAGATCCAACGGCATAAAATCTCTCTAGCAGATTTTATGAGGCAAAATAAATCGTTTTTCACGGATGTAGGCGGTGGGTATGTCGCGATGCATGACACTCGAGAGCTACCTAGTCGCCGCCTTCGCCGTGGTGTTGACCGGCATCTCCAAGAGCGGGTTCGCGGGCGGACTTGGAGTCCTTGGTGTGCCGTTGGTCGCCATGACGATGCCGCCGCAGGGCGCAGCCGTTTTGCTGCTGCCGATCCTTGTGGGCATCGACCTTCTCTCGATCTGGCAATACCGAAGGGCATGGCGGGCAAGCACTGTGTTGGCTTTGCTACCGGGCGCTGCATTTGGGATCGGCATCGGTATTGCCGGTTTCGCGCATCTGAATGAGGACGCGCTGCGGCTTGGAATTGGGCTCTTGGCACTGCTCTTTGTCGCGCGCTTTGCTTGGGCTCCGCCGGTGGACGCTGGGAGCGAACGGGCGTCCGCCCCAACCGTATTCGCGATGAGCGCACTTTCTGGCTTTGCGGGGTTCCTGGCGCATGCCGGGGGGCCTCCGATCAAGGGCACGTTTCTGAGGCTCGGCCTTGAGAAATCCGCCTTTGTCGGAACGAATGCCGTCTTCTTCTGCATCCTTAACCTAGCAAAAGCAGCTGGTTACATGGCTTTGGGGTTATTCTCAGCGGAAGGACTTTTGGCCAGTGCGTCTCTCATTCCGTTTCTCTTGCTTGGGGTCGGGTCGGGCTTTGCTTTGCATAGCCGCATCCCGCAGGCGCAGTTCACGCGCTTGGCCTATGCGCTGCTTGCTCTTGCCGGAACCTCCTTGGTCATGACGGGGCTCGTTGGGCTCTTCGACTCCCAAAGGCGAGGACCGTTTGGCGTCCTGAGCTCGGCGCATACTGAGGAGATCGCCGCTGCCTGCCCGATTAGGGGACCTGAACTCCATTCGTTTCTCGCCGTGCCGGAATGCGGCGTATTTGAAAGCCTGTTCGGGACTGCTCAAACCCGGCACGCTCGTAGAATGCCAGCGTTTCTGGCCGCTTTGAGCCGGTGCTCAGCATGACCTTGTAGCAGCCGAACGCCCATGCCCGCTCAGTCGCCGCCGCCAAAACTGCCGTCCCGAAACCTCGACCGCGATACCCTTTGTCGGTGACGACGTTTTCAATAAGGGCATAGGGCGTGCCCGCGCGCGTGAGGTTCGGAATGACCACAAGCGTGCAGGACACAACCAACGCGTCGCCATAGAAGCCGACCAAGATCGCACTGCCAGGAAGGAGCGCCAGTCTCTCCAGACTTTCGCGGGCCAGCTCTGGGGCGCAGCGCGCGTCATCGGGCGATAGGTGCACATAGAGGTCCAGCAGAGCGTCCACGTCGTTTGTGGTTGCAGGGCGAATGTGCACCTCGTCGGTCATTCGATAGGTTTAGGAAGCCGCGACTTGTTCGACAACTCCACCCGATAGGCAATTGGGAGAGCCAGAAGAAAGGCACTGTTGGTTGTGCTGGGTCGCTGATGCGTGCCCGACTTGACAACGCGGTGGGGCGTCCATTTTCTTTGCCTATGCCGCCAAGGACAGTCACCAGCAAGCATGTCGCTAAACGCCTTCCCTCGGGGAGGTGATGGTTCTCAGCGGCTAGGTTCTAGCTTCCACAACCACCATCAACCCCGCCGGTCTCGACGGGGTTACGCTTGTCGATGTCCGGTCCCCAAGCGCGTTCTGCTCTGAAAGGAAACCGAAGCGCTCCAAGCGCGAGGCCATACAGCTCTTCACTCCGGCGTCCTTCCTAAGCTCTTGATAGACCAGAAAGCCAAACCATGGACCTTGCTCTGCTCATCGCCTTCCTGACGACGACTCTCGTCTTCGTTTTGACACCGGGACCCTCTGTTGCATTCGCAACGGCTCAGGCTCTGCGGCACGGACGCCGAGGAGCTGTTATGGCCGTTGCCGGGGACGCTTTAGGCACGGTCGTTCATATTGCTGTCGCCGCCTCAAGCCTCACGCTGCTCATTTCCCTTTCGGACGTCATCTTGCCTCCCCTTCAGATCGCTGGCGGTCTCTTTATCCTGGTAATGGCGATCCAGTCTTTCGCCGCGCTCCGCCGCCCGGCAGATCGGCCGATCGTCTCGTCCGAACGGGTGTCGTTCTGGGCGGGCTTCTTTGCCTGTGTTTCCAATCCTAAGGCCATCGTGTTCTTCGTTGCGCTGTTCCCTGCGTTCATCTCGCCCGACCACGGCGTGCTCCTGCAGACTATGATCTATGGTGCGATCTTCCTCGCTCTCGATGCGGCGTCGATCCTCGCTTATGCCTTGCTCACGATGCACACGGCGCGGCGTGTCTCGTCGAGGTGGCTTCGCCCCGAGGTGCTCAGCGGCGTCGGCCTGTCCGGTGTGGGGGTGGCCATGATCGTGAAGGGATACAAAGCGCTGCCGGACAGCTAACCATGACGTGTGCCCCGCGCCGTCGGCCACGACAGCGCCCACGGCGCTTGCTGCCGATCTCGGGCCGTGGTCTTCCTTGCATCAAGGAGGCGGACCCATGATCGATCCAAGCATATTGCTGACCTACTGCATCATTGTGGTGGGGTTTGTGTTTATCCCCGGGCCGGCGACCTTGCTCACGGTCGCCCGCGCCACGACGTCTGGGACGAAGGTGGGCATCGCGACGGGCGCCGGGATCACCGCTGGCGACATGATCCATACATTCATGGCAGTGGTTGGGATCTCTGCCATTATCGCCACGTCGGCTTTTTTGTTCAGCGTCGTGAAATATCTGGGCGCGGCGTATCTCGTGTATCTCGGGGTTCGCGCTCTTATAGAACAGGCGCCGATTGACCTCGGCCAGGGACGCCTTCCCATCACCGCGCCGCAGGCCTTCCGCCAGGCGATCTTGGCGGAGGTTCTGAACCCGAAGACGGCTCTCTTCTTCCTTGCCTTCCTTCCACAATTCGTCTCGCCGGAGAGCGGGTCCGCGATGGTGCAGCTTGCACTTCTCGGCATCCTGTTCGCGCTGATCGGTTTCATGAGTACGATCGTTTACTCCATTGCCGCCGGAGGGCTCGGGCGCTTCTTGCGCCGCAATCCCGTCGTCCTGCGCTGGCAGGGCAGGGTTGTCGGTGGGATCTATTGTGCATTGGGCCTGAGATTGGCGCTGCAGGATCGATAGCACTGACCACTCCGTGCTCGGCTTGACATCGGGTCACCCGCCTTGATAGCTGAACGAACCGTGGAGGAGACCATGACCCGCAAATGCGCGCACTTTGCTTACGCCACCGCCCAGTTTGGGTGGGGCAGCGCGTATGGCGATGTGTCTCCGACGGGTAATCTGGTCTAGCTTAGACTTTCATTCCCCTCGCAGCGCGCCGCCTCACCCGAGGCGGCTTTTTTCGTTTTGGAGAGCCCAATGGCAACAGCACGCAGCCCCATTTTCCGGCGCAAGACATGCGCTTTCTATCTGGACCAGCACCGCGCCCGCGCGCTCGGCGAAGCATGGCTTGGCGCTCGGCCCGTGCCCAAGCATCAGCGCCGCCGGCTTTCGCTGCAGCCATCCTCTATAAGGAAGCGACCGTCATGACATGGAGACTGTTTTCAGGGCGTCGGATGGGCTGGCTCATCGGCGCTTTGGCGATCCAGGTGCAGGCCGTCCACGCCAATCCTGGCCCCATTGCCCAAATCCTTTGTGCGCCGTCCGCCGAAATGCGGGACAAGCTTCGCGGACAGTTCGGTGCAGATCGTATCTGGCAAGGTCTGCGCAGCCCGGACGAGGTTGTCGAGCTCTGGGAAGACGAGCGCGGGGATTGGACGCTGGTGATCGCATATGCCAACGGCAACGTGTGCATCGTTGCGATGGGCTCATATCTGAGCGGCTCCATGGATATGGGACGAGGCTGACCGATCGGTCCGGCCCAATCGTCATGTCCGCGAGCCGGGCTCCGGCTCGCGGACGCTACACTTGTCTCCGATGCTCGGGGTACGCGCCACGGCCCACTTTGGGAAAGCGGGGCTCTAGAGCCCGAGGTCACTTGCCAAGAGGTCGATGATCTCTGCGTGGACTGCGCGCCGGTCGGTTCTCGCCGGGTCGGTACACACCGGATCGTCCCCTTCTTCGGCAAGGAGCTCTGCGCCGATGTCGGTGCAGGGCGGGAGCGCCGTGAAATGGGCTGCGGGTGCGATTTCGCTCACGGTCGCATGGGGGAGGAGCGCTGCGAACCCACTCAGGGCAACATCGGTCGCGAGGAGCCGTGTGCCGGTGTCCCCAAGACTGATCAGGCGAACGTTGTCGACAAGCTCGGCCACGTTCGAAGCGTCAAGGCCCCATACCAGGCCAGGATCGATGGCGGCCACATGGGTGACCCTGGGATCGGCATAGGAGGTGTTCCAAGTGTCCGGAGACAATGCTGAGAGCGACACCTCCGCATTCAAGATATCTGCGCAGTGGCTCGAGGCCGCGCCGTGCGCCTCGCAGTGGGCGATGTAGCCATCGAGGTTCCCCGTGACGCCGCCCAGGGAAAGCGCGGTCCATCCGCCGTAGGAAAAGCCGGCGGCCATCACGCGCGATGTGTCCAGGTTCCCGGCAAAGCTGGGTTCGGCGATGAGCGCCTCCAAGGCGATGGAGAGGTCCTGCGCGCGCGTGCCGTGGTCCAGCCCCGCGAGGAAATTGTAGTCTCCTGTCGTGGAGTTGGGATGGTTGAGCATCATGACGACAGCGCCGCGCTGGGCCAGTCCAGCGGCCAGCCAAGCCAGGGTCCGAATGTTTCCGCCAAGCCCGTGGCTGAGAAGAACGATGGGATGGCGCCCCTCGCGGAGCAAAGCCCCCTCGCGGACGTCTACGCCCTCGAAGACGGCGTTGGCACCGAAACGGGCTGGTGCTCCTTCGCCCAGAGTCGGATAGAAGACGGCGCCCTCGACCGCGCGCTGGTGGTGCGGTGCGAACATGCTGATCGCACTCAGGCCCGCGGGCTCGGCGTCCGCGACGGGTGCAGCGAGAACGGCGCTCACGAAAGCGGCAAACGCAAACTTCATCGGGTTCTCCATTTGCTTACAAGACGCTTGCCTTGTGGTACGCGGCGCGCGCATGGGACGACCTGAATCCGGATTTAGGTCGCCAGGATCGCGACTTAGGACCAAGGTCGTCGCCATCGGAGGCACACAGGAGCCCGCGAGATGCCAAGCCTTCCCATCCCGTTGGTCGGGGCGCTGATCCTTTGTTTTCTGCTGGCCAGGATGTGGTTCGTTGAGGGCAACCGGGGCCCGTTGGCCGGGCTGCTCGCGCTTTGTGCCGTGCAAAGCCTGATCATCTCGCTGGTCCAGCACTATGGGCTGTCGCTCATGTTCCCGCTTCAGGTGCTGATGGCGACGGTCATCCCGCCCGCTGCCTGGCTTTGCTTTCAGGTGACGGCGGTGCGTTCTTTTGGGCAGCTAGATCTCGTTCACCTTGCGCCGCCCATACTCGGCATCATGGGGCTGTTCTGGGTGCCTGTGCTCCTCGACCTCCTCATTCCCGCGCTGTTTCTCGGGTACGGAGCCGCGATCCTGTGGCATGTGTCCAAAGGCAGTGATGGTCTGCCCCGGCTGCGCCTGGAAAACGGCGAGACACCGGGGCGGATCTGGCTGATCATCGGGGCGGCGCTGATGCTTTCGGGTCTGAGCGACGTGCTCATCGCCGTCGCGCAGGCCGCGGGTGCTCCGCAGTACCGCCCTTGGATCATAACCGTCTTTTCCAGCGGCATGCTGCTGGTGGTCGGCGGGTTGAGCTTGTCCGATGCCCTTGGTGCTGAGACCCACGAGGCCGACATTGCGGCACCCCCGACCGTCGGGGCCGAAGAGGTCGACATCATGGCACGCCTGGACGCGCTGATGTCTGAGCAAAGACCATACCTCAATCCCGACCTTACGCTTGCGCAGTTGGCTCGGCGGATGCGCGTCCCAGTGAAGCAGCTTTCGGGCGCGATCAATCGAGTTACCGGCGAGAACGTGTCTCGCTATATCAACGCCGCTCGGGTCGCGGCCGCGCAAGTCGCGTTGCGAAGGGGTGAGAGTGTCACCAATGCGATGCTCTCCTCCGGCTTCAACACCAAGTCCAATTTCAACCGCGAGTTTCTGCGTGTGTGCGGGCAGAGCCCGAGCGCCTGGGTCCAAGCGCAAGGATCCTCGCAGGGCGACTAGTCCTCCCAGTGCCAGAAAACTGAGCTAGAGCCCGGTGGCTTCGCTGCGCCGCTCCAGCGCAAGAACCTCGCGCCCGCAGCCTGCCAGCGGCCCGTAAGTCATCTTTCCGAGTTGCTTTCTCGTCTCAACGGTTCGGAAATCCAGTTTGGGATGGAGCAAAAGGCTCGCGCCGATCTCAGGAAGAATCGCCGGGAGCAAGATCCAGCCCCCATTTATTGGAAAGGGAGATCAAGCGCTCTGCGGGATGGCGGCCGAGCCCGATGCCTCGGCTGTACGAAGCTATGTAGATGAGGATCTCCCGACGCCCAAAGGGAGCGGCGCCTGGCCATCTGCGGCGAGCACGTGGAGTGAGTGCTCGCCCAGAAGTGGTGCGTCCATTGGGAAAGGAGTATCCCGCATGGCGCCATCGCGGACCCTGGACCTTCCCAGGTGAGAGTTTCCGACGTTTCTCGAACCGGACCGCGCCCTTTGGACCTAGGCGCAGGCGCGGAGGGTAGGGATCAATCCGCGTCGGGCTGTGGCTTAGACTTATGCTCATGGAACCGTCGCGCCTTTGCCCGGTTTCCGCAGGTCTCCATCGAACACCATCGGCGGCGGCCGTTCCGGGACTCGTCCACGAACAGCCACCCACAGCGCGGGCCCGCGCACTTTTTGATCCGGGCGATCTCTCGGGGATCGAAGAGAAGTGCTTTGGCGGAGGTCAGGATGATGCCCGTCAGGGAACTCTCGATGACGCTGTGCAGGTCTTGTGTGATTGTCTCGCGGAGATGGGCCTGTGAACCACCCTCGAAGAGCCGGGTGAGCGCCCTTCGCACCTGCCATTGAAGATGGTCGCCGTGCATCGCCGCCAAAACGAGTGCGCGGAGATGCCCGCGCATCTCGCGCAAGGCGCCGAGATCCGGTGCGTGGTGCGCCATGACCGACTGGGTTATGCCGATAGCATTGGTCCACGTCAGCACATCCTCTGGCGTGGCCAGTTTCTCGTGGATCACCTGTCCATCTTCGGACCAATCGGCTGTGTTGAGAAAATCGAGTACGAGCCGCCCGCCGACCGCGCGGACAGGTTTTTTGGAGTAGCTCACTGGCGCCCCGATTGTTGGACCCTCAATGGATGCCAAGCCTAACCATCATTGTGGTTAGGTGCAACATACGTATAACCAGTATAGAGGTTAGACTCGGATTCTTGAGAATACGCCATGCACATGTCCATTGCAGGGATCCTAAGGGGGGCAAGACAGCTGGCACCGATGTCGATTTTTGTGATTCCGTTCGGGGTCGCCTATGGCATCGCGGCAGTGGAGCGGGGAATGACGCCGGTCCAGGCCGTTGGGGCCAGCGCGTTGACATTCAGCGGCGCCGCGCAGTTTGCCGTTCTGGACCAATGGGATGCGGAGATCTCATTGGTGGCAGTGGTTTTGGTTACCTTCGCCGTGAGTGCGCGCCTCATCGTCATGGGCGCGGCCCTGGCGCCGTGGGTCAATCAGCTCGATCTGAGGCGTCGCATCCTCAGCGCGCTGTTCCTGACGGACCCCAATTTCGCCCACACGCACAACGCGCTGCGCGCGCGTGAAACCGATCTGGGTGTCCTTGTCGGCAGCGGTGCAATTGGTTGGGTCGCCTGGGTCATTGGAACGGGGCTCGGCGCTTCGGGCGGCCTGCAGCTTGTGGACCCCCGGGCATTCGGGATCGACGTGGTGATGCCCGCCTTCTTTGCGGCCATGGTCGTTCCGCGCGCCATGGAGGAGACGCGCCACGGCTACATCGTCGTTGCCGCACTTTGCGCCGTCATGAGCCAGCCCGTCTTGCCGACGGGGTGGAACATCATCTTTGCTGCCGTTGCCGGCGGCGTGGTTGGGGGCCTGTCCAGAGATGAGTGAGGGGCTGGCTTGGACGGCCATCGGTCTTGCCGCGGCGACGGTGTTCGCTCTGCGCTATGCGGGGTTTTGGGTGATGGAGAGAGTCGGCATGACCCCGACGATCGAGCGCTTTCTAGAGAAGCTTTCCATCTCTGTCCTGGTCGCCATTGTGGCGTCGGCAGTGTCTGCGGGAGGCGCGCGGGAGCTCTGCGCTGTTGTCGTTGGTATGGTGGCGATGGCGGTGACCAAGAGCGCCTTGTTGGCTATGAGCGTCGCGATGTGCGTCGCGGCGCTTTGGACACTCGCTCTCGCCTAGCCAGTGCGGGTTCAAACCAGGATGGCAGACCTTTTGGTACCGGCGCGTCCGTGGCCTTGGCCTAGCTGTGCAATGCGCCAGGAACTTGGTGTGACAGCCACTTCGCGAAGTTACGTGCGGGCGCCGAGGCGCCTGTTCGGGTCAGCAGAAAATAGTCCTGACCATCGAATTGCGGCCCCGCGACCTGAACCAGGGCGCCGGACGACAGCTCGCTCTCCGCAATTATGTCGTCCCCGACTGCGACGCCCAGGCCGAGACGTGCGGCGGCAATCGGGAGGTCACATCGGTTCAGCGTGAGGCTTCGTGCCGTTTCGGGATAGGGCAGGCCGGCCTCCTCGTACACCAGCCGCCACCAGTGCTCGTCGGCCTCATGGATCAAACCGGCCTCCGCAACCTGAGACAACTCGGTCACGCCAAGGTGGGGAGACGCCACAAGTACGGTGCGGGGTGAGACGAGGCGCTTGCGCCGAAATCCACTGTAGTTGGCGTAGCCCCAGACGATGGCGAGGTCCGAACTGGCGGGGAGAACCCTGGGCGGATCGTGGTGCACCTGAAATCTCAGCGAGAGGCCCAACGCGTGAAGTGCCTCATCGTTGAGGCGCGTCATGAGCCATTGGCGCAGAAAAGTTGCTTCGATCTCGACTGTGAGGGTCGCCCGCTGACCGGCAGCGTACGCAGACTTCGGTGCAAAGTGGCGAAATCCTTGGGTGACTTGCTGGGCATATCGCGCTCCGTCGTCGGTCAAGGAGACGGCGCGGTGCGATCGATGGAACAAATCGAAACCCAGTTCCTCCTCGAGGCGCCGGATTGAGCGGCTGATGGCCGCGGGCGTTACGCCGAGCTCGCTTGCAGCGTCGGTAAAGCTTCCGAAGCGCGCCGCGGCCTCAAAGGCGCGCAGAGATGACAAGTTGGGCGTGCGCAAATCGTGTATTACCTTGTGTAACTCAAAATTGCAGATTGGTCGTTTGAGTAATCAGCGAAGGCGCGCCTAGCAAGATGTCCGAAAGGACATCCCATGCCGCTCACTCATCTTTACTTCGTTGCGTCTGCGGTCTGCCTTGGCGTCGGAGCCGTGCTGACAAAGTCCCTTTTGTCAGGCGAGTCAGAGACCCTCGGCGTCGCGGAGTCCCTTCGCGTTCTGATGGTGCAACTGATTGGAGGCATCGCCTTTATCACCGTGGTCTGCTCCGTGAGAGGATGGCGAGCGGGACGACTTGCCGAAATGCGTCGTCCGGCACAGGCCGGCCTAATCCTTGGGGTCGGTTCGGTCGGGACAATTCTTGCCTTGGCCTTGATCTCAGCCAGCGAGGCCTCCTTGGTCTTTGCCACGCAGCCCATGATCGTGCTCGGCCTCGCGTGGCTCCTCTTGGGCGAGCGCATCTCCGCGCCCTTGGTGGTGTTGTGCGGCCTGGCCATACTGGGCGTCGTGCTCATTGTCGCCGGGGGTGAAGAAACGGGTGCCACGGGGTATTTGGGTGGCTTGGCCTTCGCGCTGCTCTCCGCCGCGTGTGCCGCGCTCTACACGGTTTGGATGCGTGGGTTGAGCGGCACCCAAGATCTCCTGAAGGCGCTCCTCGTCGTTCAGAGTGTTGCGTGTGTGGTCGCCGCCTCGGTTTGGGTGGGCACGGCGCTACTATGCTCGGAGGGCTTTGCCTTTGGCGCGGCTCCCTCCGTGCCTTTGGTGGTTGCCAGCGGCGCGCTTTACTACGGGATGGCATACTTTCTGTATCTCTTGGGATTGGAGACCACCGAAGCCTCTACCGCGGGGATCTATCTCAGCCTGGTGCCCGTCTTTACAATTGCATTGGCCTACTTGGTTCTTGGAGAGAAGCTGGCCCCTATCCAGTGGCTTGGTGCCGTGGTCGTGGTTGCCGCGGTGGCCGCCGTGTTTCTGATGTCCGATCGACGTGGATGACCTTGGCCCGGTCGTCCTACCCTCCGGTCGGCTCATGTCTCTAGCCGACGGCGCCTTTGCAGGGCCACATGGATCGTTGTGGCGATCGCGTAGAGTGCCGCCACGAGCGCAAGCATCATGCCGACACCGAACGCGTCTTTCACGCTGAGCAGGAGAGGCGTGCCAACCAGATTGCCGAGGTTTCCGGTTTGCGCGACGACGCCATAGGCGAGGGCGCGGTCTTGGTCCGTCGCGTTCAACTCGGGCACGGCGGCAAAGGTGCCGCTCTGGATCAGGCCAAAGGTGACGAAGATCAGCAGAGCAAGCACGGGAAGCGGCGTCCCAAAAGCGCCAGTGATGACCGCAAGACAGGCCAAGGCAAAGCCCAGGATCGCGACGCCGGCTCCCCCCAAGGCGCGCAGCAAGAAGGGCGCGATTGTGAGTGACACCACAACGGCCAGCAAAGGCATCAGCGTCGTGATCGGCTGTCGAAGCTCCTGGGGCAAGAGACCTGGGAGGATGGCCAGCAGCGCCACGAAGGTGCACGTGTAGAAAGGCCATCCCGCGCCCGCCGCAACGATGGCGGCGGAGCGATAGGCCCGGAGATGTTGGGCAAGGATTGGGGGAGCAGCGCCCGCAGCCGCATCGGCGCCCTGCGGGCTGTCGCCGTCACCGCGCCGGAAGATGACGAAGAACACGGCGGTCAGCGCGAACATCGAAACCGCATGGGCGAGAAACATCGCGTGCACGCCGTACCGCTCCACAAACGGCAGACCGAGCCAGCCGACAACGGCGAACGTTACACCGAAGAACGTACTCCAGAGCGCGAGCGCCGGCCCCTGAAGCCAACCGACCGCCACACGCGAGATTAGGGTGGGGGCTGCCACAACGATCAGGAGATGCGAGACGCCTTCGACAATACGTGTGGCCAGCATCCAACCAAAGGAAGGGCCGATGGATTGCGCAAGCGAAAGCGCGCCGCCGAGGAGCAGCCCAACCAAGAGCGTCCGCTCAGCGCCGAAGCGGGCCACGAGGCTGCCTGATGTCAGACCGAGGATCGCGCCGACCAAACTGACGGAAGACAGGAGCCAGGCGCTTAGGTTACCGGCATGTGGGTATGCAGCCACCACCTCGATGAAGGGGACTGTGATCTTGGCGAACTGTCCCGCGGCGGCCAAACCGGCGAGCCAGAAAAGCACGATCAGGAGGAGTGTGGACCGGTTCATGAGAGCGGCTTACAGGCTCACAAACCACCGCCGCCACGCATAAGATATGCGGGGCACTGCTGCCGAGGGAGGCACACAGCTAGGGTTTTGCCTCGATCGGCAGGCGAGCGGACGTGCTGTCATACAGGGTGAACCGCGCGCATGTGACGGCGCATGCGCAAGCTTGGATTGCGTCGTCATGGCATAAGGCGGTTGCAAAGCGCCTTGGGAACGGTGTCTGTGGCGGCCAGCAGCCAATGCCGACAGGTGCCCCCGTCAGCCTCCGAGCGTCTGCTGCCGCGAACGGCCATAGGGATGCAACGCTCACGGGCGCGCCGGGCTCTTTGCCAGCCCCTCGTCCGCGAGGCCGGGTAGGCCAAGCAGACACGGCTGCTTTTTCCGACCGAACGCGCGCAGGCGGTGGAGTGATGGAGAAGGCACGCGGTATCTTTTCGTCGCAGCACTGCGGCCGAAGCAGGCCAGCGAGGGACGTGACCAAGCCATGAGAGGTCTAGTTTTCTGGCTAAGCAATCACTGCCGGATCGCTGAACAGTTACCCCTTCGTGCGATCGCCATGGCCACACAGGTCGGCGGCTGGCTCTGTCACGCTGCTATCGACTTTTGAGCGAAGCATGCGCGCAGGTGGTCTGCTGCGGCTTTGGCGGCTTCTGGCGGATCGTCGCGGGTGACCAAGGCGAGTTCGTAGGTGGACAGCCGAGGCAAGCCTGCGTCCGGCGAGATCTCCACAACACAACCGCCCAATGCGCTGCGCGGGATCGGGGCGATGGCAAGGTCTGCCAGAACGGCGGCCTTCTGACCGCTGAGATCGCCAGATTCCAGCGCAATCCGGTAGCGACGGCCTTGGTTCTCGAGTCCCTCCAGGCCAGCCTTGCGCCAGGCGCAGGTCCTGTCCCACACGCTCACCGGGATCGGGTCGAGCTCGTGGGCGACCCCTCCACGGCAGCCTGCCCAGACCAGCCGCTCTTCCAGGACAGGTTCGCCGGGGCGGTCCTTGATCTGCGATCTGAGGCGAGAAATCAGCGCGATATCGAGGCGGCGCTCTGCGATCATCTCCAGCATCGGTGTGGAGTTGGTGACAACGGCGTTGACCGCCACGCCGGGATGTGTCCGGGCGAACCGACGAAGCATCTCGGGCAGAAACCGCTCTGCCGTGTCGTTGTGGATCCCAAGGCGCACCTCCCCCTGCATGGTCTGAGGGTGGAACACGGCCATGAGGTCTTGGTCCAAGGCCAGCATGCGGCGGGCATGGGCCAGCACCACTTCGCCATCCTCCGTCAACCGCACCGAACGGTTGTCACGCACGAAGAGCGGTCGGCCCAACGCCTCCTCCATCTTTTTGACCTGCATCGACACGGCGGAGGGAGAGCGAAACACGGCTTGCGCGGCTGCGGAAAAACTCCCCGTCTCGGCAATCGCCACAAACGTCCGCAACAGGTCGAGATCAAGGCTGTGCATGGCCAGTGCTTTCAGTTTCTCTGATCTATGAGTTAAGCCGTTTTCGTTTTTCTGACAAGTCATGCCTGCCTATCCTTCAAGGGACGCAGGAGACGCAGGAAAGGAAGACCCATGACTGACTTCTCTCTCCATCGGCAGCGCAGGCCGGGCCTGGCTCGTCGTATCGTGGCGACGGTCCGTGCGTGGCGCGCAGAGCGGCGCCAGATTCGCGAAATTGAGCGATTGGGGGCCACGTCGGACCATCTTCTTGACGACGTCGGACTTGGTAAGCGCAGCGCGGACTTGGCAAGCCATCGTGCCGCGATACAGGTCCAACTCTTTGCGCTCGGCCACCGCAAGGAGTAGGTGCCCTGGTGCGGGAATGCACTCAGACATCCTCCCAGAATTGTGCAATGGGACGGTGGCACCAACGCGAGGGCTGCCTAAAGCAAGCTCAGCTCTCCGAATTCGATGTCTGGCTGCTTTGACGAACTCGCTCGAAAATGAGCCGGGCTTTGCAATTGTAGACACTCGTCCATGTCAATTCATAGCCGAGAGCCTTGGCGAGGCGGATGGAGTTCGTATTCTCAGGTGTGATCATCGCGACCGTTCGCGGTGCATCCATGTTCGTTTCGAGCCAATCCAGGGCGGCGTCCATCGCCTCTCGCGCAAAGCCCTGTCCGTGGGCATGCGCGGCCATGACCCAGCCCGCCTCGGGCCGTCCGTTGAACGGCGGCTCGATCTCGCGGCGATAGTCGGCAAATCCGACTTCGCCCAGAAACGCGCGGCTCTTGCGGTTGATCACCGCCCAGTATCCGTAGCCAAGGAGGTCCCAGTGGCCGCGGTACCGTAAGAGGCGAGACCAGGAGTCGGCCTCCGTTTGCACGCGATCAAAGATATGCTGTACGACCCTTGGGTCGGCCCACATGTCGCGGACATTGGAGAAATCCGTCAATTTGTGCGGTCTGAGAAGTAATCGCGCCGTCTCAATTGATTGAGATGCATTTGCCGCCGGCAATTTTCTACCTTCCGCATCTTGGGCGTTGATCAACGTGAGAGCTTTCGCCCATCTCCCTTGCCAAGCAGATGGGAATTCGCAGTTGGGCCCAGCATTGGCTGGTAGTGGAGTTTCAACAGACCACATCAACTGGTCGAGGGGCCTTTCGTCATTGCGGCATCGATACGGCTTGAATGAAGGTACGGATTGCCGCCAGCGCCTCGTTCGGCTTGTCTCCAAAAACACCATGGCCGCACTGTTCGAACTTGAGCAGTTCCACCTGCGCGGAGCCTACGGCCTCTGCAATGACATCGCTGAATTCCGAGGGCATGATTGGATCATCCTCGCCCGCCACAACCAATGTCGGGCACGTAATTCGCGAGAGGTCTCCGCGAAAATCCATACGTCCATGCTCATTGTTCGGACCGTTGAACCAAAGCGCCGTCTCATTTATCCAAAGCACTCTTGAGATCCAAACCGGCGGGCCGTCATTTCTGTATCTGTAAAGCGGAACGCACCGCTCCTTATAAACCTCGCGGCCGGCGTCGGTTGGGTGCGTCCAGTATGCTTCTGCAATCTCCCTGATTTCTGGACCGCCACGCCGCTCAAACGCTTGGTAGATCGCCGAGAAATCTACCTTGGCGGCTGTACTGATGAGCACAATCCCGGCTGCATGATCGGGATACCGGGTCGCATAGGATTGTGTAACGAAACCACCGAATGACGTTCCAACAACAATTGGCTTCTCTATTCCAAGGGCGTCGCACAGCCCCTTTAGGTCATCGCCCCATTGCGCCAGGTTCCACTTTTCTTCGTCACTTCTGTCACTCCGACCATTGCCGCGATGGTCGTAATAGACCACCTGCGCGATATCGGTGAGTTGGCTGAAGAAGGGTTTGGCGACGGTATGATCTGACCCGGGTCCGCCATGCACCATGATGACGGTCGGCTTCTCGCGCATTGTCATGCCGTCGGGCGTGAGCGCCTCGCCATCGACATCAACAAAAAGCCTTACGCCATTCACCTCCACACGCACAGGCGTCTCCTTTCCTACCTACTCCATAGTCCCAGATCGTCGCCGCCACGCAAGGACGTTGGGCGCCGACATGTGCTGTTGGCCACACCTGCCGAGCCGGCACTCGATCGAGGGGCCGCGGCGCTGATGCTAGAAATGGGCTCCTACGCCTCGCCAGAAGCCACGCCGAGCCGCTGAGGTCCGGATCCAAGCGCCGACAGCTTGTCGCCCGCGTTGACCAGGGGGCATTCGTCGACACTGAGGCATCCGCACCCGATGCACCCGGTGAGGTCGTCTCGCAAACTCGTCAAGAGCGCGATTCTTGCGGTCAGTTCATCGCGCCAAGCCGTTGAAACGCGCGCCCAATCCTTCACCGAAATCGTACGACCATTTGGAAGATGATCCAAAGCCCGCGCGATCTCTGCGAGGGACAAACCGGCGCGTTGCGCGATCTGAATGATCGTCACGCGACGAATGATGTTGCGAGGATAGACCCGGTGATTGGATGCAGTGCGTTCCGAGCGGATCAGGTTCTTTCGCTCATAAAAATGGAGCGCTGAGACAGAAACGCCTGTCCGTTTCGCCACCTCGCCGATGGTTAGCTCCTTCATCCTGGGGCCCCTCTTCATGCTTGACCTCAACTTTAGTTGAGGAAGTACCAGCGCAAAGATCGGAGCATCGGCCAGAGGTGAATCTGTGAGCGCATTGGGGAGAAAGGGGCGCGTACCGACCCGTCAATGGCGACGTTTTGTGCGGTTCGGAGCTGCGGTGGGTCTCGCAAACCTGGGCGATGGTATAGCGGTGGTTGCATGGGCGTGGACAGCTTCATTGTTGACCAGAGACCCACTGTGGATCGCGGTACTGCCTGCTGCACTGCGCGCGCCATGGGTCCTCTTCTCGCTGCCCTCAGGGATCATGGCCGATCGCGCAGACCGTCGGCACCTGATCGTTACGAGCGACGTGATACGAGCGGTTGCCTATGGAGCGGCCGGCGGCGCAATCCTAGTGAGCTTGCCCTTTTCTGACCCACCCGCGCAGGGCGTCGACAGCCGGACGTTGTACACCAGCCTTCTGTGTCTGGGATTTGCAATCGGGTGCGCCGAGGTCGCACGTGACAACGCTGCGCAATCCATGCTGCCCGCGATTGTTCGGTCTGAAGGTTTGGAAAAGGCGAACGGAGTTCTGGGTGGCATTGAGACGATCGGCAATCAGATGGCGGGCCCTGCGGTCGGGGCATTTCTCATTACCCTCTTTCTGCCTGCGCCGTTCCTGGTGATCGCGCTTGCCTTGCTAGGCGCTGCCCTTCTGACTGCGTCGCTTCCCGGTTCATTCAGGGTTGTCCCAGCGGAGGAGCCCCAAATTGGTTGGCGCGCCGACCTAATGGAGGGGGTTCGTTTCGTTGTCCGCCATCCAATGCTGCGTCTTTTGGTCTTGATCACCGGCTTCTGGAACTTCTTCGCCGAAATGGCAATGATTGCAATCATCTTGCATCTACAGGAAAATCTAGGCGTCGGCGCCACGACCTACGGTATTATCTTGGCGGTCGGTGCAATAGGAGGCGTTGTCGGCGGTGCCCTTATGGTATCTCTATTAAACGCGTTCACGAAGGCGGCGCTGGCGCAATGGACCAATTTGTTAGCTGCTCCGCTGTTTGTGGTGATTGCATGTGCGCCGGGTCCGCCCACTGTCGGGCTGGCTCTGTTCGCGTTCTATCTGAGCGGTATCGTATGGAACGCGATTTCCGTGTCCTACCGTCAGCGGGTTGTGCCTGATGAGATCAGAGGTCGGGTCAATAGCGTGTATCGGCTCTTTGCGTGGGGAATGATGCCACTGGGCCTTATTGCTTCTGGTGCAATTGTAAATTTGGCCCAGGGCGTGGTCGGACGTGGCGTTGCGCTTACAGTGCCATTCTTTGTGGCTGCGGCGGGAGTCTTTGTCGTCGCAGCACTCTCTTGGCGTCCGCTTGGCAGGGGATTTCAGTAGTTGCTTGGCTCGAAAGACTGATGTTACTGCGGTGAGTGACAAGAGGCCGGACAAATCCCGCAGTTCGGTGCCTTAGGATCCGGACTGACCATGGTCCATACTGGCGTTTGGTTCTGCGATCTGCGGATCGTCCGATAATGCCTCGCGATGCAGCCACTCTACGACTGACGCAACGGCCCGGCGTGTGCTGGTTTCAGAGTTCGCAATGATCCAGTAATTTGTTCCAATCTCGAGCTGCACTGTGCCCAACGGTCGGAGCAGAGTTCCAGTCGACAGACTCTGCTCGGCGAGGCGTCCGCGGGCCAGCGCGATTCCCTGACCCTGCTCCGCGGCACGAAGGATCAGATCTGAGGAGGTCAAACGTGGACCTGGTCTTACGTTCAGGCGGACTGGACCGATCTTCGACCGCCAAGTCCCCCAGGAGGTTGAGGGATCACGATCATGCAACAACGGAAGACCAATCAAGTCGTCCACCTTGGATGGCCTTCCCAGGCGATCCCACAGGCGCGGCGCCATAACTGGAAAGACAGTCTCGTCCATGAGCGGAACGGGATTGAGATCGCTAGAGGGCCGGGGGCCCATCCGAACATTGAGGTCTGCGCCGGACGCCAACGGGGACTTGCGGGCCTGATCAACGAGTATCGACACCTCGATTCGGGGATGTGAGCGCGACAAGAGGGGGATCCGTGGAAGAAGCCACCGCATAGCGAACGACGGGGCCGTGGCAATGACGACCGAGTTCAGATGCGATGCCTCACGGGTTCTCAAAACCGCGGCGTCTAACTCGCTCATCGCCGCGAGGGCCGATTTGCCTAGCGCGGCTCCCGCCCGGGTAAACTGCAACGCTCGCTGACCATCGCGCTTCTCAAACAGTGGCGCCCCAAGAAATGCTTCCAAATCGTGGAGCGCGCGGCTGACGGCGGAGTGCTGGATCCCGAGGAGCCGCCCGGCCGGGCGAATGCCACCGGTCTCATAGACCGCTGCCAGAGCGCGCAAAGAGGTCAGGGGGAGGTCTCGCATAGTGACTAAAATAGACCAAAACCTCCTTCCTTGTGAACATTCTTCCCCCGCCTGATCCGGTATGAGTTCTCGCGGAAAGGACCGCAAATGGGCATGTTGATTGAGGGGCAGTGGCACGGAGACGCGGATCTGAGGATGCGCGATGGGGCCTTTGTGCGCGAACCATCGGCGCTCCCCAAACGCTCTGCATCCGAAATCGCCGAGCATCTCGGGGCAAAGCAAAAGCCCATCATGGTCGTGTCGCTCAGTTGTCCGTGGTCGCACCGGACAACCCTCGTCCGTGCGCTTAAGGGGATTGGGGACGTCCACGTCGTTGTGGCCGGCGGACCGCGCCGCGAGGGGTATGCGCTCGGCGCGCCGAATGCTCTCCTGCCTGGGCCGGTGCCCACCCGCCATCTGCATCAACTCTACACCCGCACCGATCCAACCTACACGGGCCGTGCCACGGTGCCGCTTCTTTGGGACCCGGTGGCCAGCGAAATCCTGTCAAACGATTCAGCTTCGATCGCGCGGGGGCTCGACGCGTTCAGTTGTCGGTGGCGTCTGGTGCCTGAGACCCAGATCGCAGAAATCGATGCTCTCAACACGAGGATCTACGATGGGCTGTCCAATGCTGTGTATCGAGCTGGTTGGGCCTCCACGCAGAACATCCATGACGCTGCCATAGCGGACGTCTTCGCAACCCTGGATTGGTTGGAGCTGCGGTTGCGCCATCAACGCTGTCTTCTCGGCAACCAGATCACCGAGGCCGATCTGTTCCTCTTTGCCACGCTGGCGCGCTTTGACTCTGTCTACGTGTCTCTCTTTCGGTGCACCCGGCGGCGGTTGGTCGACTACCCTGCGCTCTGGGCCTATGCGCGGGACGTTTACTCTTGGCCGGGCGTCGCCGATACGATCGACTTTATGGCCAATCTAGAGGGCTACTTTCTGAACGACACCGACACCAACCCGCATGGCATCGTGCCGGGCCTGCCGGAGATTGACTGGAGGGAGCCCAATGGGCGAGATGCGTTAGGGCCATTGTGCATCTGGCAAGATGGGGCGCTCGTTCCACTTCTTCGACAGGGTCTAGGTGTCAGCGCAGTGACCGACCCTTAAGGATCGCGCTGTCGCCAAATCTTGCCCGGATCGCGTCAGTCGCCCGTTCCGCCTCTGCGCGTTTCGCAGCGTCGGGGTCGAACAGGTCGCCAGCCCTGTCGGCCTCCTCCGCGGGCGCAAGGTCGGTCAAGCCGACGCCGAGGAGCCGAAAGGGGCCCTCGGGGGCCTCGTCAAGCAGTCCTCGGGCCGTGCGATAGATTCGGTCAGCGAACTGTGTCGGCTCGCGCAGTGTGCTCCGTCGCGTAAGAAGCGCATGGTTGGCACGCTTAAGCTTGAGGGTCACCGTTCGGCCGGCCAACGCCTTGGCCTTGGCGCGGTCGGACACTTTTTCGGCCATGCGCCAGAGATGGCCATCGAGCACGTCGAGATACCCGGTGTCCTCGCCGAACGTTGTCTCGTTGGAGATTGATTTGGGCCGGTGGTCGCGGTGCACCCGCCGCGTGTCTTGCCCGCGGGCGAGATGCCAAAGGCGCTGGCCCGACGATCCGAAGCGCGCTGCCAGTTCGCGCAGCTCCCATCGGCGAAGATCAGAGAAGGTACGGATACCTGCGGCAGCAAGCGCCTCCTGGGTCGCCGCGCCCACGCCCCAGATCAGCCGCACCGGACGGTCAGACAGCCAGTCTTCGGTTTCGGCGGATCCGATGACGGCAAATCCCTTAGGCTTGTCCAAGTCAGAGGCGACCTTGGCGAGAAACTTGTTGTGGGACAGGCCGATGGAGCCCGTGACGCCGAGCTCTGCCTCCATCCGTTTGACCAGCCCTGCAAGCAGCACTGCGGGTGGCGCGCCGTGCAGGCGCTCGGTGCCGGACAGGTCTAGGAAGGCCTCATCGAGCGACAATGGTTCGATCTGTGGCGTGAGCTCCTCCATCATGGCCCTGATTGCGCGCGAGGTCTCGAGATACGCGTCGAAGCGCGGCTTGACGACGGCGGCCTCGGGGCAGAGATCGAGGGCCTTGAACATCGGCATCGCCGACCGGACGCCGTAGGTTCGGGCGATGTAGCAGGCGGTTGAGACCACTCCGCGCCGCCCCCCTCCCACGATGACCGGACGGTCACGCAGTTCCGGCGCATCGCGCTTCTCGACGGCAGCGTAGAAGGCGTCGCAATCCATATGTGCAATGGAGAGGTCAAAGAGCTCTGGATGCTCCACGATCCGCGGACTGCCGCATGACGGGCATCGGCGGCCGTCCGTCGAAGCTCTGTCGAAGGCGTGCAGACAGGAGCGGCAGAGTGCGGGCATGCACGATCTATACCGCGCTCTGCAGCGCGCGGCCATAATTGTGGCACGGCGTTGCCATGCGGTTTCCCTGTAGAATGCCTATGTGACGGCAACGATTGTCGACAAACGGGATACACCCATGGAACTCGAACAAGTCATCGATACCCTTGCATCGGGCTTGAGCGGCGGCACGATCGTGCTGTTGCTCCTCGCGGCTTTCATCATTCTTTCCGTCTATCTGGGCGTGCGGATCGTGCCGCAGTCCGAGAAGTTTGTGGTTGAGCGGTTTGGACGGCTGCGCGCCGTTTTGGGCCCGGGCATAAACCTGATCGTGCCGTTCATCGACCGCGTTGCACACGAGGTCTCGATCCTGGAGCGACAGCTTCCCAACGCCTCGCAGGATGCGATCACGTCCGACAACGTGCTGGTGAAGGTGGAGACGAGCGTCTTTTACCGTATCCTGGAGCCGGAAAAGACAGTGTATCGGATCCGCGATGTGGATGGTGCGATTGCGACGACGGTTGCGGGGATCGTGCGGGCGGAAATCGGCAAGATGGAACTGGATGACGTGCAGGCCAACCGCGCTCGGCTGATTGACACGATCAAGGCCAACGTCGAAGAGGCCGTCGAGAATTGGGGGATTGAAGTAACCCGGGCCGAGATTCTCGACGTGAACCTCGACGATGCCACGCGCCAGGCAATGCTGCAGCAGCTCAATGCCGAGCGGGCGCGGCGCGCGGCAGTGACTGAGGCCGAGGGTCAGAAGCGCGCAGTGGAGTTGCAGTCGGACGCCGAGCTTTATGCCGCCGAGCAGGCCGCCAAGGCGCGCCGGGTGGAGGCAGAAGCCGAAGCGTTTGCAACGTCGGTCGTGGCTGCAGCAATCCAAGACAATGGGCTAGAAGCGGCGCAGTATCAGGTGGCCCTGAAGCAGGTTGAGGCGCTCAATGCGCTGAGTGGGGGCGAGGGGAGCCAGACCGTGGTTGTGCCAGCCCAGGCGCTTGAGGCCTTTGGCGATGCGTTCCGAATGCTCAAAGGGGCGCGCGCGTGATGTCGGGCCTGACTTGGTGGGTCTGGGGCATCGCCGCTATGGGGTTGGCGCTTCTCGAAATGCTGGCCCCCGCCTATGTCTTTCTTGGGTTTGCCATCGGCGCAGGTCTGGTGTCGCTCGGTCTGCTCTTGGAGCTTGGCATCATGCCGGGCAACGTTCCGGGCCTCCTCATTCTGTTCGGCGTCCTTTCTGGGCTTGCCTGGATCGGCCTGCGGCTGGGCATGGGCGTCCGAAAGGGGCAAATCCGAACGTTCCGGCACGACATCAACGAGGACTAGAGCGCCACGGACCGTTCGCTCCGCGGAGCGTGCTTCCCCTTGCGCCTTAGCATGAAGAGAGTTCGGGCGAGGCATAGGTATAGCCAAGCGCGGCCTCCAGCTCCAAGTCCAACTCGCCAATCATGAAGGCATGGTCTTCTGCCGACAGCTTGGCGGGAGCTTCGACCTTGCGACGCGCCCACGAGTCCGCGCCGCCCATGCGCTTGTCCGGCAGGCGCGGATCAGCAGGGAATGGCAGGTCAAAGGCCCCAGCCAAACTGGTAAGATAGTGTGCGGGGTCGGCAAGGATCGTCTCGAGCGGCGCGATGGCGACATTTATCTCACGGTTCTGCAGGCCGACGAGGCCCTGGAGCTTTGCTGTTCGCAAGCGGAACAGGTTTGCAAACGGCTGGCCGGTGATCGGGTGCCGGTCGAACTGAAGCGCCTGGCGCATCAGCGGTGTATCGACATAGGCCTTATGCATGAACCGGTTGTCGACGACCGTGTCCCACCGCGCCCGCAGGAACTCGGAGAAGCCCAGGCGCCTGAGGCGGCCAGTGGCGTGCCATGGCCGGGCGAACATTGACCGTGCCCAGGCATCGGCCCGGCGGGTCACTCCGATGATCAGACAGTCCTCGGGCAGGGCGGGAAAGGCAGGAAAACCGTGCTTCCAGATGCCGCCTCGATAGGGCGACAGCTTGAAGGTCCGCCGGATCGTGGCGGTGAGCAGGTTGGTGCCTGAACTCCGCTCGCCGAGGACGAGAAATTGCGTCGGTCGAACCGTGCCGCAGCGCACGATCCGCATATGGGACGGGGGCTCCAGCGTCGTCTGCACGGCCGGATCGATCGCCACATCGGGCGTTGGCGCGGTTGGTGCGTTGATACTGGTCTCGGGCATGCGAACTCCTCAACGCGATGATCCCTTCCTCAGGACCGCGGCAGATTAGAGCGGGCGGATCTGCCGGGCAAACGGTGCTTACGACCTGAAGTGCCTGGCTTCAACCGAGGGAGGAGAGTTCGAGGGTCTGTCGATGGCCGACATCATGGGCCACTCGACGATCCACCACCAAGACTTCCCTGTGCCGACCAACTGACCGGAGGATTACCCTCGGCGGCCGCCTGCCCGTCAATGAAAGAGTAGGAAGCACAGTTGGCTGATGCCAGCGGAAGCGAAGCCCCAATCACTCATGTCTTGCAATAAGAAAGGCCGCCCCTTCGGGCGGCCTTTTTTTCGGTACATCGGTGTCCAACGTTGGGTCGCTCGTCTCTTCGTTGGAAGGCGCATCAGGCTAGGCGCCGGACGTCGAGCGTGAGGCGTTAGCCTGTCACTCGATGATTTTGGAGACGACGCCTGCGCCGACGGTGCGTCCGCCTTCGCGGATGGCGAAGCGGAGCTTTTCTTCCATCGCGATGGGCGCGATCAGTTCGACCTGGAACGACACGTTGTCGCCCGGCATCACCATCTC
>JBCBMY010000009.1:0-248051 GCA_039822045.1 Pseudomonadota bacterium
CATCCATGCTGGCCTCCTCCACCAGTATGGAGTCTGAATCACAAGCGAACCCAGATGGGAATCCCAATTCGATTCAGACAAAACCTGAAACGCTCTAGCGGGCATGGGGATGGCAATGCCGAACGCCAACTGAGCCCCGTACACCGAACACGCGGAGCGGACCTCCGAAGGGTCCATTCGTCAAAACCGGCCCCTTCTGCTCAGGCGTTCCCTCTACGCTGCGATGATGCGGTCTTCCTTTGGGGTGAAGGTGGTCACGCCGATCTCGGACATCGAGTCGAGGACGGCGTTGAGGATGAGGGTGATGTCGCCTTCGGTCAGGTCGCCCATTGTGCCGATGCGGAACGTGCCGGCGGAGGTGAGGCGGCCGGGGAAGATGATGAAGCCGCGCCGCTCCATTGCTTCATAGAAGGCCTGGAACGAATAGTTCGGGTCGTCGGGATCGTGAAAGGTGGCGATAATGGGCGAGGCGTATTCGTCGGGCAGGAACGTTGCGAAGCCATGTTGGCGGAGGCCGTCCACCAGGCGCCGCCAGTTGCGCACATAGCGGGCCTGGCGCGGGGCGATGCCGCCCTCGGCCTTGTGGCCCTCGACGGCCTTAGCAATCGCGAGCATCACGTGAGTTGGATAGGTGGTGCGGAACCAGCCCTTCTCCTCCAGGAACGCCCATTGCGCGGCGAGGTCGAGCACGGCCGAGGGGGCACGGCCTTTCCCTTCCTCGAGGCTTTCCTTCTTGGCGATCACAAAGGCCATGCCCGGCACGCCCTCCAGGCACTTGTTGGGTGAGATCATAATCGCCTCGACATCCATGGCCCGGGCGTCGAGTTCGAACCCGCCGAAGGAGGCGATAGCGTCGATCATGAGCTTGACGCCGTACCCTTTGCAGACCTCGGCAATCTCCGCGACGGGGTTGAGTATCCCGGTCCCGGTATCGCAGTGGCAGATCGCGACATGGGTGATTGAGGGATCGGCCTCAAGGCGCGCGCCTACGTTTGCCCCTGAAACCGGAGGCACGATCGGCCCTTCGAGAGACGAGACACGGTAGCGACAGGCGCTGATTACTTCGCGCAGGCGCAGCCCGTAGAACCCGTTCTCGACGACAAGCACGTGGGCCGCATCGCGATCCACCAGCGAATTCAGCGCGGCCTCGATCCCGTAGGTTGCACTGCCCTGGATAGGGACGCAGTCGTACACATCGCCGCCATTGGCCAGCTCCACGAGGTAGGAGCGGACGTCCTTAACCAATTGGACCATCTCCGGGCCGTTCGGGCTTTTGTCAAAGAGCATGGCTGCCTTGGTCTCGGCAGCGGTCGTCAAAGGGCCGGGAGTGAGCAGGTAGGATGGATGGCGTTTCTCGGTCATCGTTGTCTCCCTTTGACGGGCGCCGTGGGCACGGCGGTGCGGGCAGCCAATCGTTCGCGGTGGGTGGCATAGGCGACGGAGGACAGGATCACCGCCGCGCCGGTCCATGTCCACACATCGGGGATCTCGCTGAAGACGACGTACCCTGCAGCGACGGCAAAGATCAGGCGGATGTAGTCGACAGGCGCAAGGGCGGAGGCTTCGGCAACCTGATACGCACCGACCATCAGGAACTGGCCCGTCGTTCCCGCAACGCCAACAAGGAGCAACATCGGCACGTGGGCGAGCTCAATCGACTGCCAGGTGAAGACAGCCGGGATCGAAATCAGAACCAGGCCCATCGAGGATGAGTAGAACATGATCGTCATCCGGCTTTCTGTGGCCGACAGGCTGCGCGTCAGGATCATCAGGAGGGCAGCGACGAATGCACCTGCGAGTGCTACGAGCATCCCGGGTTCGATGCTGGCAAATCCGGGCCGCATGACGATGAGGACGCCCAGGAACCCGACGATCACGGCGCCGATCCGACGAGGACCGATGCGCTCACCGAGCAGAAGGGCGGCCAGCACGAGAACGAGCATTGCCTGCAGAAAGGTGATCGTGGTCACAAGGGCAAGGGGCAGCAGCGCGAAGGCAAGGTAGAAGAGATACATCCCGCCGGCGCTGCACAGGGCGCGCGCGCCGTGGGTCGGGAGGCGCGTGGTGCGCAGGATCGCGCCGCCGCTCCACCAGACGAGCGGTGCGAAGGCGATGACCTGTGTCGCCTGCCGGAACACGCCGATCTGGGCGATCGACAGGTCGGCGGACAGGAAACGCACGACGACCATCTCTGTCGTAAAGAAGACCCAGGACACGGTCAGGAGAACAGCTCCGAAGACGTTGCGCCTGGGTCCGGTCGAGGTGATCACACGTCGGCTCGTGCGCCAGTGGCGAGCGAGGTCGAGACGCCTTCGAACACCGCGACGCCGTTGATGACGTCCTCAATCGGGATGGGGTAAGGCGTGCCGGTGCGGATCGCCGCGGCAAAGGCCTCAAGTTGCAGCCGCTCGGTCGAAACTGCGGGAAACGTCCAAACCTCACGGATGCCCGACACAGGGGTCCAGGCGAGATCGGTTTCGCCGCGCAATTCCAGCCAGCCCTTGTCGCCAAAGACCTGCATCCGGAAGATCGGCGCGGTTGCGGTCATCGCAGTGACATACCCCGTAGCGCGGCTTGCAAAGGTCAGCAGCATGTTGGTGGTGTCATCGAGCTCAATCGTGTGGACCAGCCGGTCGCTCTGCGCCGTGACCGAGACGATCGGCCCCAACAGATGGATCATCGCGTCGATCACATGAATACCGGAGCCCGCGAGCCCACCGGCCGGGCTCTCGACCGGATCGACGCGCCACATATCCGGCGTGTATCGCGCGCCCACATGGCCACTCATGTTTCCTTCGATATGCAGGACGGTGCCGAGATCCCCGCCCGAGATCATCGCCTTCATGCGTTCCATCGCGGGCAGAAAACGGCGATTGTGCCCAGCCGCAAAAACAACGCTTGCGGTGCGAACGGCCTCCATAGCCGTCTCGACGCTCTCCCGCGTCAGCGTCACGGGCTTTTCGCAAAACACCGCCTTTCCGGCGGCGGCAGCTTGCGCGATCTGGGCCGCATGCTGGGAATGGGGTGTCGCGAGCACGACGCCCTCAATCTCCGGGTCGGCCAGCACGGCTGCATAATCGTCCGTCAACGCCAGCCCAAAGCGAGCGCACCACTCGGCGGCCTTGTCGGGCGAGCGTGCAACCACGCTCGTAAACGTGACATCCGCAGACACATCTTGAGCCGCCTCAACGAGGATGCGGCCCCAGCGGCCGGGCCCAATGAGGGCAAGGCGGGTCATGCTCGGCTTCCTTCACACAGGACACGCCGGCAGCTTCTGGGCCGCCGGCGCAATCGAGAGTTTGCCGCGATTACTCGACGGGGATCGCGTTGACCGCAATCGTATCTTCGTCCGCGCGGGGCAGATAGGTCAGCTTCTCGGAGTTGCCGGCCCAGATCGCAGACAGGTTCACGATCGGGATCGCCATCAGGTCTTCCATGGTGAGCGCCATGGCCTCTTCAAGCAGTCCCTTTCGCTTATCCTCGTCAATCGTGCCGAGCGCTTCCTGCACGATGCCGTCGATCTCAGGGTTGGAGTAGCTGAAATGGTTGAACACGCCAAAGGATCCCTCTTCCTCCTTGGTGTGCACCATCGATGACAAGATGTAGGAGGCCTCGCCCGTCAGCGACCCCCAGCCATTCATCATCAGCGAGTACTCACGGCCCGATTGCGCCGGGAAGTAAACCGCGCGTGGCGTGGCATTGACCGTTGCCTCAATGCCGATCCGGGCGAGCATCGGACCGAGCGCCGCGCAAATGTCCCCGTCCATCGGAAGACGGTCTGATGTGCAGTGCAGGTCGACCGCGAACCCGTCGGGATAGCCCGCCTCCGCCAGAAGGGCCTGGGCGGCCTCGAGATCGTACGTCAATTCCGCCGAGGTCGGGGACCAGCCGAAGAAGCCCTCGGTGATAATCTGGGAGGCGGGCGTGGCCAGGTCTTCCATCACGCGGCTTGCGATGGCCTCGCGATTGATCCCGAGGGACAAGGCCTGCCGCACGCGGATGTCCTGGAAGGGATTGCTGTCCAGCGCGCTCCCGTCCTTTGCACGCACGAGCGGGGTTTCGTCGGAATAGTCTGGGAACAGCATGAAGATGTAGACAGAGGAGCCCGAGAACACCTCCAGCCCGTCCTCGCTTCGGATGCGCGCCACGTCGGTCGGCGGGGCGTAGTTGATCATGTCGACCCGGTCAGACAGCAGGGCAGCAACGCGGGCGCTGTCGTTGGATACCTCGGAGAACGTCACCTTGTCCCAGGGCGGAGTTTCGCCCCAGTAGTTCTCGTTCGGTACAACCACCATGTCGCCCTTGGCGACCCAGCTTTCGAGCTTGTAGGGACCCGTGCCTATGGCCGCCGCGCCCGAGTTGAATTCCGACACAGGCGTATCGAGCGGCACTTCCGACGGGATGACGAAGAGCCGTGTCAGATCGAGCGGCAAGGTCGCAGCGGGCGTATCCGTCTTGAACTCAACCGTGAGGTCGTCGATTGCGGTGGCCTCCACGATCCGCCGTGTGTAGGTCACCAGGCCCCCGTCGGGGCCAGCAGCCATCGGGATCCGGTTGACCGAGTGGACAACGTCCGCCGCATCAAGGGCCGAGCCGTCGTGGAACGTAACGCCGTCGCGGAGGATGAATCGCCAGGTCAGTTCGTCGACGGGCTCCCAGCTTTCGGCGAGCCCAGGCTGCAGTTGCAAGTTGTTGTCCCGCGCCGTGAGCGTGTCATAGACGTTTTTCATCGCCGAGACGTTGATCCCGATCGCAGAGAAATGCGGGTCCATCGACTCAGCGCCAGAGCGGACTCCGATGGTCAGCTCCTCGGCAAACGCGGTCCCTGCAAGCGCCGTGGTCGTGGCGAGTGCAGCCAGCAGCGGCGTGCGGCAATCGAACAAGTTCATTGGCAAAGTCTCCCCATCGGATGCGTCGGCGGTTTTTCGACCGCCGTTTTGGCTGTGGGCACCTGGTCCTGTCGGCCATGGCCGCTTTGTGCCGGTTTCCATCCCTCTTACGAGACACGGAAGAGGGGGCGCCTTCCCCAGCGTCACGGTCCCGGACGATACCCCCTTCGACATGTCGATGGTCGACAATGTATCGGGGTCCCGCAACATCTAAATGTATCGATCTCCCACCAAACCGGCCCAATCCGCATAGTTTTTGACCGACTGCTCAAGCGTTATGCATCTAGGGTCGCCGATCTCCGTGTGCAGCCGATCAATTGAGAGGGTGCGCCGGTCCTCCTTCGCGTGAAGAGCGACGTTTGGCGTCTCGCCCGGTCGCACGAGGCGGCAGAGGCCGCCGGGAAAGTGCTTGGCCATCGCTGCCCCCCAGTCAGAGACGGACCACGTCATGCCAGTGGACACGTTGTAGAGCCGGTGGCTCAGGGACGGAGCTGCAAGCAACCTGGCCACGATGCGGGCCACATCCGGCGCATAGATCCAGTCGCGGGCGTCGGCCCGCTCGACCAAGGCCGGGCGCCCGGCGCGTAGGGCCTCCAGGATTTGGTAGTGGGGGCTCGGCGTGTCGCGCACGCCGGTTCGCCGTTCCCAATTTCCAAAAACCCCCGACAGCCGGACGCTGATCACATCGAGCCCCCAGACCTCTGCCAAGCGGGTGCCAACGCGCTCCGACGCGAACTTGGTGATGCCGTAGATGTTCTGTGGGTCGGTTTCGTCCTCCTCCCGCAACGGACCCGATCCACGGAAGGCAGCCGCCCCATAGGCGCCTGCACTGCTGAGATTGATCACCCGTCGGACGCCGGCCTCTTGTGCTGCGCGCAATGCAACGAGAAACCCGTCGAGGTTGACCCCGAGCGTGATCTCCGGTGCCGCGCGGTCGCGCTCCAAGCCTGCCGTCACGGCCGCGCCATAGACCATCTCGTCGACGTCCGGGGTCACTGCCCCGGCCAAGGCGCTCGCGTCACGTACGTCGCCCGCAACGAAGCGTAGCGTACCAGGGAGCTCTTCGAAGATCGTGAGCGCCGCGTCGGGTGGCGGCGTAATGTCGAAGAGGATGACTGCGCGCCCCGCGGCGAGGGCGTGTTCCACGATGTTGAGGCCGACGAAACCGCCCCCACCGACCACGATCAATGCCATGTCTGCTGAACCCCTATGTGCCCGGGCGCACGCGCCGCCGTTTCTGCAAGGTCGCGCAAATTGGCATCGCCATTCCAGCCCGTTCTGTGCAGGCTGTCGAAAAAGCGACGCCATGCCGGAGGGTTGAGCCACATGAAGATCTCAAACGCACATTGGCAGCAGATCGAACGCTACCTCGACACGGACGACCGCTGCATCCTCCCACTTGGATCGACCGAGCAGCATGGGCCGCTGAGCCTCAGTGTCGATGCCATCCTGGCCGAGAAGGTGGCGCTAGACGCGGCCGAGCCCCTGGGCGTCCCTGTTTTTCCCCCAATGAACTATGGCCTATGCCCGTATTTCACGGCCTATCCTGGCACGGTGACCTTGCGGGTTGAGACATTGCTGGCCGTCGTTCGCGACATTCTCGACAGCCTCTGCGAGACCGGGTTTCGCAAGGTCCTAATCGTCAACGGCCATGGCGGAAACGCTCCGGCCGCCGGTACGGCCCTCGACATGATGCGGGATCACCCGGAGATGGCCGTCAAGTTCCACAATTGGTGGCAGGCGCCCAAGACCTGGGAGAAGGTGCAAGAGATCGATCCAGTGGCGAGCCATGCCTCCTGGATGGAGAACTTTCCATGGACGCGTCTTGAAGACGTGGCGATGCCCAATGCTCAGAAGCCGATGGTGGATCACGACCGGATGCGGGTGATGGCCCCGGCCGCCGTGCGCTCGCTACTCGGGGACGGGGTGTTTGGCGGGGTTTACCAGAAGCCCGACGCGGTGATGCAGGAGCTCTGGGACGTCGCCGTGGCCGAGACGCGGGCGCTCCTCGAAGGGCCATGGTCATGAACGCGCCGATCCTGATCTGGGGCGCCGGGGCGATTGGCGGAACGGTCGGGGCCTACTTGATCCGCGCCGGGGTCGACGTGCTCTTCGTCGATCAGGCGGCTGACCACGTAGCGGCGCTGAACGCCAACGGCCTTGCTATCGAAGGCCCAATCGACACCTTCACCGTTCCTGCGCGAGCGGTCGTGCCAGACAGCCTTGAGGGCACGTTTCCCACCGTCTGGCTCTGCACCAAGGCGCAGCACACGGAAAGGGCCACCCGCCAGCTCGCACCTCATCTTGCGCCGGGCGGGCATGTCCTGTCGCTCCAAAACGGGCTTAACGAGTTGGCGATTGGCGAGATCGTCGGCCCGGAGAACACACTGGGCGCGTTCGTCAATTTTGGCTCAGACTATCTGGGGCCCGGACGCGTGCTGTTTGGTGGACGTGCTGCGGTGGTTGTTGGGGAGTTGGACGGGCGCGAGACCGTACGGCTAGTGGAAACGCACCGGCTCCTGTCGATCTTTGAGCCCAACGCGGTCATGACCTCCGAGATCTGGGGGTATCTTTGGGGCAAGCTTGGCTATGGCGCTCTGCTCTTCGCGACGGCGCTGACCGACGACAGCATCGCCGAGGTGCTCGACCGTAGAGTGTATCGCCCGATGTTGACCGCCCTCGCCCGGGAGCTGACAGAGCTTGCGGCTGAGCAGGGCGTCGCGCCAAAGGGGTTCAACGGATACGATCCCGCAGCCTTTCGTGCGGGCGCCGACCCGGCCAAGACGGATGCCTCGTTTGATGCGATGGTCGCGCACAATCGGACGTCGGCCAAATCTCACTCCGGCATCTGGCGGGATCTGGCGGTGCGCAAGCGAAAGACGGAGGTCGATCCGCAACTGACCCGCCCCATTGCAATCGGAGCGGAGGCCGGCCGGCCCATGCCGTTGACCCGTCGTCTGGTGGCCCTGATCCAAGATATTGAGAACGGGAGACGTTCCTTGTCGTGGGACACGCTGGACGCGCTGAATGAAACGTTCGCGGAAAGTGCGTCGACATGAAGCTAGATCTGACAGGGCACCGAGCGCTGGTAACAGGTGTCGGGCAAGGTCTGGGGCGGGCAATTGCAGTCACGCTGCTCGAGGCCGGAGCCCATGTCACGGGTGTCGACATCGACGCCGACGCACTGAATGCGCTGGACGAAACCGATGTCAGCACTGCCCCGCTTGATGTGACCGATGCTCATGCTGTTGACCGCCTTGTGGCAAACGCTGGCGGTTTCGACATCGCCGTCCATGTCGCCGGCGGTGTCCGCGGGCAGGTGGGCCGCCCGGTGGAAGAGATCTCGCCAAAAGAGTGGGACAGCATCGTTGCCGTCAACCAGACGGCGGCTTTCTATGTGGCGCGCGCCGTGGCGCCGGCCATGAAGGCCGGCGGTTGGGGGCGGATTGTAACGATTTCAAGCCGCGCAGGGCTCGACGTGAGCCTGACGGGGATCCAGTCCTACGCCAGCGCCAAGGCGGGGCAGATTGGGTTGGTCCGGCAGCTTGGGCATGAGCTTGGCCAGTTCGGGGTGACCGTGAATTCGGTGGCGCCCGGCTTCGTCCGGTCCAACCCGACGACCGAACGGCAGTGGGAGGCGTTGGGAGCCGAGGGACAGGAACGGCTCGTCAACGGTATCGCCATGCGCAGGCTTGGCACACCCGACGACATCTCCGCCGCCGTACTGTTTTTTTGCTCCGACCATGCGGGGTGGATCACGGGGCAGGTCCTGTCGGTCGACGGGGGGCGCTAGACTTGGCAAGGACGGCTCAGGCGGCAGGTTTGGCCACCGACCAGCGGTTGCTCATAAGCTGTTGATAAGATGCGCTGCGCCTGGGATCCCTCCGGAACGACTGTATCGCGCCGTCCGCGTCTTTTGGTTTGCCTGGGTAAACCTAGGGGGCACACGCTCCGTAGCTCGCGAGAGCCCAAGTAAGGACTAGTCCGACAAAGCCTCAAGCGCCGCCGCCAATCTCACACGGATCGCTTGCGCGTCGGCCACGACGGCAGGGAGGCCAATCTTGGCGACGTTGGGGAGCGCCGGGAGAACGCCCTCGATCAAAGTCCGGCGCGTCTGTGCTCGGATGGTCGCTGGAAGGGCAAGCAGCGTCTCAGAAAGCGCGCAAAGCGTTTCGTCGTCAAAGACTGTCTCCCAGGCCTCTCGCTCAGGCCCGAAGTCGAAGGGCGGCCGGTCAGGGCCCGCCGCCCGCAGCGCGTCCGTCGCCTGTGGGTCTATCTTGCCAGACCGGATCACCACGCCGTAGTCCCGCTCAGCGGCGTCGCGCGACACAAACCCGGCGACCACATCGCGGAAGACCGCACGGGGGTCGCGCTGAAACGGGTCTCCGAACCCCCCGCCGCCTGCAGTTAGGATCGTCACGCGATCGCCGGCTTCGGCGACATACATGTCGAGCTTGCCCAGATCGCGCTCGCCCGGCAGGCCGTGGTTCAGGATCACCCGGCACGCGGCGCCCGGCGCGCCGCCGGCCACACCCCAGGGACGGAAAACAAAGCGCTCCAATCCGCGGCCGAGGACCGCCGTGCCCGCCTGTTTGATCAGGATGCGCATCTCGAGCCCGGTGCCGCCCCGCCACTGCCCTGCACCGCCCGAATCCGGGCGCAGGCCGTAGGTTTCGATCACGACGTCGGTGTCGGCCTCCGACCGCTCCAGCGGCGTGTTGTAGAGATTGGCGAGCCCGCTGTCCCGACCGTCGACGCCGTCGCCGCCCTGGCGGGCGCCCGTGCCGCCGACCAGCGACTGGATGACCATGACCGACCGGCTGCCCGTTGCCGGGTTTTGCTCGGCGATCACGGTGGGCACGACGGTGCCGCCCGACGGGGCCGGGATCAGGCCGGGCAGGGCTGTCGCGATGGCGCCCACCACGGCGTCGTTGATCCGGATCGCCGTGGCATGGCGCACACCGACGGCTGCGGGGAATTCGGGGTTCAGCACCGTGCCCCTTGGGACGTGGACTGTGATGTTCTCGAAGAGGCCGTAATTCAGGGGCGCGGTCGGATCGTAGCTGCCGATCAGATGCATGAGCTTGAGGGTTAGCCAGGGGTGACGCGTGCCGCCTGTAGGCACGTTGTAGGCGGCGATCACCTGAGGGTCCGATCCGGTGAAATCGAGATGCACGTGCCCGTCGGACACCGTCATCTCGCAGCGGATGCGGATCGGGATCGAGGTCGCGTAGTCGTCATCCATGTAGTCCCAGAACGTGTAGGTCCCGTCCGGGATGCGCCGCTGCACCGCCCGCGCCTTTTCGCGTGCATAGGCGACGGTGGCAGACTGCGCCCGCTCGAACACATCGGGGCCGTGGCGGGCGATCAAATCAGCCACCCGGCGCTCGCCCACGGTGAGCGCGGCGAGCATGGCCTTGATGTCGCCCATGTTGAGATCGGGCACGCGGCAGTTCGCGCGGTAGATCGCCTCGAAGTCCTGGTTGAAGACGCCCTGCTTCACGATCTTCAAGGGCGGGATCTGGAGACCTTCCTGAAAGAGTTCGGTGAAGCGGGGGGAAATCGACGAGGGGACGCCGCCGCCGATATCGGCCGAATGGATAAAGTCCCATCCGAAGCAGACGATCCGGCCCGCGTGGAAATAGGGTTTGATGAGTTGCAGGTCGGGCATGTGCGTCGACAACCCGCCGCTCTGGTAGGGATGGTTGGTGATGATCACGTCGCCCGGCTCCAGATCCGGGACGGCGCGGATCGCGACGCCGCAATCGAGATCGAGAAAGCCCGAGACACCCATGGATGCGGGATAGGAGAAGAACTTGCCGTCACGGTTGGCCAGCGCCGTCGCGAAATCCGCCGCGTCCTTAACATAGGTGGAGCGCGCCGTTCGGGCGAGCGTGATCGCCATCTCCTCGGTGACGGCCTGCATCTGGGTTTGCAGGATCTCCAGCAGGACAGGGTCGAAGTCGCTCACGCCGTGCCCTCCATCCGGCGGATCATCAGGTTGCCCAGGCGATCCGCCACTGCGCGCCAGCCCGGCAGGATCAGAACGGTGGTGTCCGGCTGTTCGACGATGGCCGGGCCGTCGACCGTGGCGCCCTGGCCGAAGGCCTGGCGGTCATAGACGGGCACGTCGCGCCAGTCCTGGATGTGCACGCGCCGGATCGTGCGCGGCTGAGGCAGCTCGCCCGGCGCGACCTCGGGCAGCCCAATCTGCTCGACCTTGCCGACGACGGAGAGGCGCATCGTGGTGATCTGAACGGCGGAGTCGGCCTCGACGAACCCGTAGAGCCGGTCGTGTTCGGCATTGAAGAGGTCGATCAGGGTGCCCGGGCGCAGGGTTTCGGCCCGGTAGCTTGACACCACGATCGGCAGCTCGAAAGCCTGCCCGGGATACCGCATGTCGCAGGTGAGATGCAGGTCGTGGGCGCCGATCAGGTCACCCTCAGCGGCGACCCAGGCGAGGGCTTCGTCCTCCATTTCCGTGAGAAGGGCGGTGATGCTGTCCCAGTGCGCGCCGCTCCGATCCGTCGTGGTGCGGGCCTGGCGGACGTATTCGCGCCGGACATCGGCGAGGATCGCGCCGAGGGCGCAGAAGGTGCCCGGCAGACGCGGGACGAGTACGCCGTCGAGCCGGGCCTCCTCGGCGAGCATGTTGGCGTGGGTCGGACCGGCGCCGCCGAAGGCCGCGAGGACGAAGCCGCGGGGGTCGAGCCCCTTTTCGGCGAGAAGCTTGCGCAGTTCGGTGGCCATGCGCGCTGTGGCCACCCGCAGGGCGGACGAGGCGGTGGCCACGGCGTCGTCCTGCCCGGCCTTCGCCCCGACCTCTGCCAGCGCCTCCGCTGCGGCATCGCTCTGAAGCGCCAGCCGCCCGTCGTTAAAGCGCCCAGGGTCGAGGTAGCCCAGGGTGAGATAGCAGTCGGTCACCGTCGGGCGCGTCCCCGACTTGCCGTAGCAGACCGGGCCGGGATCGGCGCCGGCACTTTCCGGGCCGACCTTGAGGAGCCCCTGCGCGTCCGCCCACACGATGGAACCGCCGCCTGCGCCGATGGCGGAGACATTCACGACCGGCAGCATCAAGGGGTAGTCGCCGATCAGGGTGGCGTTGGTAAACTCCAGCGCGTTGTCCCGAGTGATCGAGATGTCGGTGCTCGTGCCGCCCATGTCGAAGGTGATGAGGGCAGGCGCGTCCGGCGCGGTTCGGGTCGCGGCTAGGACGCCCGAGGCTGGGCCGGAGAGGACGGTGTCCACCGGTCGGGTCCGGGCCGTGTCGAGCGAGACGGAGCCTGCATTGTTGGCGGTGATGTAGACCGGCGCGGTCAGGCCCAGCCCGGCGAAACGGTCTTTCAGGCGATCGAAATAGCGCGCCATCAAGGGATGGACGTAGCTGTTCATGCAGGTGACGAGCGCACGTTCGTATTCGCGCATTTCAGGCCAGATCGCGGCAGATGCGGTAACCGGAAGCCCGGGCAGGGCTTGGGCGAGGGCTTCGGCGACACCTGCTTCGAGCGTCGGGTCGCGGTAGGAGTTGAGGAGCATCACGGCCACGGCGTCGTGCCCGCCCGCGGCGATGTCCCGGGCCACGGCAGCAATCTCCTCAGGGTCGGCCGGGGTCATGACCGAGCCGTCGGAGAGGCCGCGCGCGCCGATCTCGAACACCGACTCGCGGGGGATCAGCGGCTCCTCCCGCCCGGCGGTGAAGTCGTAGGAATTGGGCATCCGGGCGCGCGCGATCTCCATGACATCGCGGTTCCCGCGCGAGACGACGAGGGCCACGCGGGCGCCCTTTTGCTGAATGATCGCGTTGAGGGCGAGCGTCGTGCCATGGACCACCAGCTCGATCTCGGCGGGCGCGATTTCCTCGCGTGCGATCAGCGCGGCGACCCCGGCTTCGACAGCGCGTGAGGGATCGGCCGGAACGCTGGGCTCCTTGTGGAAGGCGATCTCGCCTCCCCCGTCGGACCGGGCCAGAACGAAGTCGGTGAAGGTGCCGCCGACATCGATCCCAAGGCGATAGCGTGGGCTCATGGGTGCCTTTTCCTCGGGGTCGCGGGGGTCGGGGCTGCCGGCCTGCAGGGCCGGACCTTCGCGTCAGACCATGGGCGATGCGGCTTGTCCAACAAAGCCGGGGCCGGGGGCGCCGGGCGCGGGTGCCCCGCGCCGCAACAGGGCATCGAACCGGGAGCGTGCCTGAAACTCATGCCAGGACCGCGTCCAAGCGGTGCGTTCCGCCCTTCTCGGAGGCGGCCGTCACTGTGACCGCGGCGCCCGACCCCGTTGCCCGCACCAGCCACTCGGTTCTGGCCGACACGCGGGACCATTGCTGGCCCCAGTTCGAATAGCCGTAGCGGCGCTCGTTGCGGCCGGCGAGGTTGCCCAGGGACACGGTGGACGGGTTCATCACCAGTTCGGCCTCCGCGCAGGAGAGGACGACCTCGACCGGCTTAGCCACGCCGTTCTGCACCGCGACATCAGAGAGGTTTGTGGGCAGGTAGCCATGGTTCGACACCACCGCCGTCACCTTGTGCAGGTCGGCGCCGAGGTGCTCTACCGTGATCTCGTCGACCAGGACGCGGGGTGCGGCGGCGGCGTGGCGGAGATTGAACATCACATTGTTGTGGCAGATCTCCTCCAGCAGACGGCCGGGCGGGTTCCGGTAGCTCCAGGTGTACACCATGCCCCCGATCTCGACCGGGCCGAGCTGAGGATGATCGAAGGGCTGCCAGTCGCGGAAGCCGTGGTCGCCCACGTTCTCGATCACCCAGTCGAAGACGAGCCGCTGCGTGGCGGCGTCGCGCGGGCCGAGATTGTAGTAGCCTTCCTTGGGGACGCCCGCCGTCCGCTCCAGGTCCCACAGCTCGGTGGAGAAGCAGATGATGCCCATCTCTTCATACACCCAGTCCTTGAGCGAGCCGTGCCGGGCCTTGGATTTGTCGGGCGTGAACTCCTCATAGGTCGAGATCGTGGGGTACCCGGTGAGCCGCTCGCCCACCGCGCCCAGTTCCTTGTAGAGGGCAAGGTCGGGCGGGCTCATCTCAGCGTCCACCTTCATCATTGAAGGGCGCAGGATGATCCCGCCATGGGTGTGATAGGCGCACATGCCGGCGATGTTGGGGTGGTTCAGGATCACCTGGCCCATGCCGAACGCTTCCGGTTCCGAGAACGGATAGGCCCCTGCGCCATATTCCCGCGGGCTCCAGTTGATCGGGAAGTTGCGGTTCATGTTCCCGTCTTGCTGCGGGTCGATCTGGACATGGACGCCGTCGTAGTTCTCGATCACGCCCTCGGGGTAGAGCCGGTAGTACTCACCGCCTTCCTCCCCCGGCTCCCGCTGGATCAGGATGCGGGGCTCATCAGGGTCCTTCTTCCACTCGCCCTTCGGGTCGGGCACGCGCATTTGGACGATGTAGCCGTCGCCGTCGATGTCCTGCGCAATGAGGCCGTCCTTGCGGTCTTCTCCGGGCAGAACGCGGCCGTTGCCGCACCAGGGGTAGTAGGGCTGGGTCAGGGCGTATTCCGCGCCATCTGGGTTGATCCGGGGCAGGATGTAGAAGACCTGCTGGTCGACGAGCCGCGTGACCTCCTCGTCCTGGCCGTACTTCGTAAGCAGGTACCAGCAGGCATAGAGGGCGGTGGCGGAGGTCGCGTGCTCCTCGGCGTGGATCTGGGCGTCGATGTAGTAGCCGGGTTTTTCCAGCGCTGGGCCGGTATCGGGGTTGGTGATCGTCAGGAACCAGACGTCGCGCCCGCGGAACGTCTTTGCCACCGAGGTCAGGGTACAAAGCTTGGGATAGGCCGCGGCCAGCGCTTTGAGATGCGCCGTCATGGCCGCGTAATCACGGTAGGTGTCGAACGGGATCGAGACGGTCATCTTTGTTCCTTCGGACGGTCAGCCCGCCATCTGCCAGGCGTTCAGGCGCTGCCCACTGAGGAGCGGATCGCGGGTGGTGGCGATACGGGCAAAGGCAGGGGCGAGGCGCGCGGGGTCGACCCATTGGGCCTTGAGATCGGGCGTGTAGTTCGCTTCGGACATGGGCGTGTTCATCGGCTTGCCGGGGGTGATGGTGCAGGAGAGGATGCCGTGGGGGGCGCCCTCCATCGCGAGGCATTTCGAGAAGCCTTCGAGCGCGTGTTTGGCGGCGCAATAGGCGGTTTCGTTGACGAACCCTTTGATGCCCGATTGCGAGGAGACGAAGATGAGGGCCCCGCCGCCCCGCGTCTTCATCCCGGGCCAGACGGCCTGCGTCAGCTGGTGCGCGGCCTGAATGCCGACGTCGAGCGTCGCCCGAAAATCTGCCAACGTGACGTCTTCGATCGGCTGGGTGCGCAGGATGCCGGCGTTGTGGATGAGGGTGTCGATCCCGTCCGGCATGTGGGCAATGGCTGAGGCGGTCGCCTCGGCGTCGCTCAGATCGACGGCAAGCGGCTTGCCTCCGATTTCTTCGGCGATGCGGGCGAGCGTGTCGGCATCCCGATCCATCAGCACCAGTGTCGCCCCGGCTTCTGCGAAAACCCGGGCGATGGCGGCGCCGAGACCCATCGCGGCGCCGGTGATCGCCACGCGCTGTTCGGAAAGCGGGAGCATCAGGTGGCGCTCGCCATATCAAGGTCTTCCCATTTGCGGGAGGTTGTGGAGGCGACGACGGCGTCGAGCACCATCTGGTTGCGCAACCCGTCGACGAAGGTGGCGCCGCGGCCAAGGTCGCGTTTGGCGGTGATGGCTCCGGTCAACTCCTGCAGGAGCGCGAGAACCGACACGTTCCAGATCCCCTTATTGAGGCCCGGCAGACTGGCGTTGGGGTCCGCGACGGAGATGTCGGTGAAGCTCTCGCCGGCGCGCGCGAAGTAGAGCTTTTCGTCGGAGTTTGAGAGCTTGACCGTGCCCTTGCTGCCGAAGATCTGGGTCTCGTTGCCCATGTTGGTGGCGGCAACCCCGCTCATGAAGACCTGGGCCAGGGCGCCGGATTGCATCCGCAGCGTCAGGTGGGTGAGATCGTCGGCCGTTGCCGTCCAGGCCTCGCCCGTGCTCTTGCACAGCCGGTCGGGGATCACCGTCACCGCCTCGCCGATCACGGAAGCGGGCTCGCCCAGCCACCAGCGCAGCATGTCGACCTGATGGGAGCCATTGGCCCCCAGCCGCCCGCCGCCCATTGCGGCGTCCGACCACCAGTCGCCTTTGGGGCGAGAGGCCGGGTTGGCCCAGGAGGCGCCGATATTGGTGATGTTGACATGGCGGATCTCGCCGAGCTCGCCGCCATGGATCAGCTCGGCAATCCGTATCCGTGTCGGGTTGAACCGCAGCTCGTGGTCGATCATGTGGAGCCGGCCGGCGGCGCGGGCAGCGTCGAGCATCTGACGGGCTTCGCCTGCGTTCATTGCGGTGGGTTTTTCGCAGAGGACATGCGCGCCCTTGGCCAGGGCCGCCAGCGTCATGGGGGCGTGCAGGACGGTCGGGGTCGCGATGCAGACAAGGTCCAGATCGTGGCCGGCGATCATCGCCTCCCAATCGTCGTAGACGGCGTCAATCCCATAGGGTGCCGCCGCCTGCTGGGCGCTCTCGAGACGTCCCGAGGCAAGGGCCACGACCTCTGCCCCGTCGATATGGGCCAAGGCCGGGAGATAGGCGTCGCGGGCAAAGCTCGCGCCGATGATGCCAACTTTGATCATATCGTCTCCTTCGCGAGGGCCTTGGCGCGCACCTCTTCAATGTCCGCACGGCTTTCGCGGGCGGACGCGAGGATGCAGGCCTCGAGCATGTAGAGGGATTGCAGGTGATCGCGCCCGGTGCATTCCGGCGCGATCTCACCCCGCACCATGGCGACGAACCGCGCTAAGAGGGCGGCGGCATCCGTGATCCAGGCCTCGTGCGGCGGCAGGGGAACGGGCGTCAGCTCAGGCTCCATCCGCTTTGCCCAGGCCAGATCTCCGAACATGGAGCGCTGCTCGACAATCCCCTCGGATCCATCTGTGCGCCAGTTGAAGTGCATCGGTTCGTGGCCCGACTGCCAGGTGCCCTGGTAGTTCACTGTCATGCCGCCCTCGAAGGCGATGAGCGCCGAGACGTTGGTGTCGCTGGCATACATCGTCCAGGACGGGTTCCAGGTGTGGGCCTGCACATGGAGCGGTTCGGCGCCGTAGACGAAGCGCATCAGGTCGAAATGGTGGATCGACTGCTCCCAGAGCATCGGATGCGCCATGGTCAGCGGGTAGGAATTCAGGCGGGCCTGCGTGCCGTCGCGCCAACGCTCATAGGTGAAGCGCCCGAAGCCCGGGGTGCCGATGGCGCCTCCGGTAAGGAGTCGCTTTTTCTCCAGCGTCACAGCGAGGTAGCGGAAGTTGAGCCCAACGATCAGCATCACGCCTGCCGCCTCAGCCATCTCGACGAAGCGGGCTGCGCGGCTGACGTCGTCCGATAGGGGTTTCTCCGCGAGGATCGCGAGGCCTGCCTTGCAGCACGTTTCGATCTGGGCGTCTCGCCTCCCCGGGGGTGTTGCCAGAAGAACAGCATCCGCCGCCGTGCCGATTACATCGGTGAGCGTCGCGCCGATGGGCACGTTCGGGTAGTGCTCGGCGGCGCTGTCGCAGGCGCTCCGGTCCGGGTCGCACAGAGCGACGATGTCGACGTCCGAATTTACGGCGGCCACTTCGAGCCAGGTTCGCGCCCGGGCACCCAGGCCGACCAAGATCAGACGCAACGGGCTCATGGGGCGACCAGCGTTATCGGTGGGATCGTGCGAAAGTCATCGTCCTGCAGCGGCCCACCGCGCCACATCAGAACGGTAAAGTGACCGTCGCGGTCGAACACCGTCGCCCCCATGTGCCAAACGCCGGGGCTATAGATCACGCCCATCGTCCCTGGCATCAGAAAGGCAAGAGCCTGGTCTGGCCGGGGGCGTCCTGCGTCGTCCGACGGCATCACCAGGATCGCATAGCGCGATACGTCGAGCGGGAAAAAGCACTGCGCGGCAAATGGATGGCGTTCGACCTTCTCAACCGTCACCGGGAGCGTTTGCGCTTCGACGCGGTTCACGTGAAGAACAGGCGCGCTCGTTTCCGGACGAAGGTGTAAGGTGTCACTGTAAAACCTGCGGTCGCCGCGTGCGTCCGGTGGAATGACGAGTCTGCCATAGGGAAGGAAGGCTACAGCGTCCGGGTGCGCAAGCGGAACCGAAGTAAGGTTCATTGCTCGCCCCGAGGCGGAGGGGCATGCGCCCGCCAGTGATCGGCAATGTCGGCCCGTCCGCATATCCAGACGCCCGGCTTCCCCGCAATATGGTCCATGAACCTAATCAACCCGGCCAATCGGCCGGGATGGCCAACGATACGCGCATGAAGCCCGACCGACATCATTCGAGGCATCTCGGCTGACTCGGCGTGCAAAATGTCGAACGTATCAATCAGGAAGTCGGCGTAGTCGCGCGCGGAATAGGCGTCGCCTGCCAAGAGCTTGGCGTCGTTTGTGACCATGGAATAGGGAATGACGAGGTGGTCGCGTCCCGAAGTCTTGGTCCAATAGGGCAGATCGTCGTTGTAGGCGTCGCTATCGTAGTCGAAGCCGCCATGCGCAACCACGAGGCTTCGCGTGGCCTCGGACGCCGAGTAGCGGCAGTACCAGCCGCGCGGCGCCCGGCCCAGGCGCGCTGTAAGGCTGTCATAGGCCCGGGCAATTTGGACGGCCTCGTCCTCGGGATCAAGGCGATAGTGCTCTACCCAACGCCACCCGTGAGCACAGATGTCCCAATCCGACCCAGCGATTGCGCGGGCTATGTCCGGGGTCCGTTCGAGCGCAAGCGCACTGGCGAAGACGGTCAGGGGCAACTTGCGCTGGCGGAACAGCCGAAAGATCCGCCAGAAGCCCACGCGAGAGCCATACTCGTACATGCTCTCGGCTGCGAGGTCGCGATAACCCTGCGGAACACGGCTTGCCCGAACCTCGATCAGCGCAGACTCCGAGCGTCCGTCTCCGTCGTCGACCGAATACTCCGCGCCCTCTTCCACATTCAGCACAAAATTGATGGCGAGGCCCGCCCCCCCAGGCCAGCGGACATCCGGGGGGGTGGCTCCGTAGCCTGCAAGATCCCGCTGCCGCCCCATTCCGCCTCGATGCCTTACCGCTTCGCGTCGCTCATACGGCCTCGGCCCCGGATCTTTCGTATTCGGCGAGTTGTTCCGGCGTGTAGACCTGCATGAACTCGATCTCGATGCCGCCTGCATCGTTATCGAGGAAGGCCACCCAGCCTTCGGGATGGGGGTGGCTGCCATAAACCCCGCAGGCCTTGCAGAGCCGCAGTTCGGCGCCCTGCGACTTGGCGTGTTCGAGGGCGGCGTCGATGTCGTCGACCTCATAGCAGATGTGGTGCAAGCCCTCTGCGCCCCGCTCCCTGATCCAGGCCGCAAAGCGTCCGTTCGGATCGGTCGATTGGCAAAGCTGATACTCGATGCCACCGAGATAGAAGAGCGCAACCTTGTTGCCCGACTTCTTGAAATGCGTGATCTCGGTGTCGGCAGGCACGTGCAGAAACTTGGCATAGGCGGCGAGGGCGGCTTCCACGTCCTTCACGGCAAAGGCCATATGCTTGATGCCCTTGACGTTTGGGTTGTCTGATTTCACGTCCATTGCCCGCTCCCTCTAACTCGCCGCGGCCTGCTGTTCTGCGCGGTACGCCGCCACGACCTCGCCCATGCGTTTCATCGCGATCTTTATGCGCTCGACCGGCTGGGTCATCGACATCCGCACAAAGTCGTCGGTGTGATCGCCATAGATCGTGCCCGGGTAAATCATCACCCGGCCTTCGGCGAGCAGGCGCTGGCAAAACGCGCTGGCCGTGATCCCGAGGCCGAGGCTTGCCACGTTGGCATAGACGTAGAAGGCGCCCTGGGGCTCGGCGTAGCCCATGCCAATGGCGTCGAGCCCCTCCAGAATGGCGCGGCGACGGGCGTCGTAGGTCTGGCGCATCTCCTCGACGCAATCCTGCGATCCGGTCATGGCCGCGAGGGCTGCATGCTGGCTGACGGCGGCCGTGGAGATCGCGAAGGCGTGGTTGACCTCCGACATTGGCGCAATCAGCGCGCGGGGTCCGGCGAGATACCCGATCCGCCAGCCGGTCATGGCATAGGCCTTGGAGAAGCCCGAGAGCGTGATCGTGCGCTCTTTCATGTCCGGCAGAGAGGCGACCGGCAGGACGGTGTTGTTGCCGAAGGTGAGGCGCGCGTAGATCTCGTCGGATACAACGGTCAGATCGTGTTTCTTCGCGAGCTCGGCGATCCTTGTCACTTCCGAGGGCGGCGTCACGGTCCCGGTTGGGTTGTTGGGGTTGATGAGGACGAGGATCTTGGAGCGCGGGGTGATGTGCGGCGCGATCATCTCGGCGGTCAGGGTGAAGTTCGTCTCCATCGTCATCGGGATCTTGACGATGGTCGCGTCCGACATTTCGGCCGCCTGCTGGTAGGGATTGTAGCCGGGGCAGGGGACGATGATCTCATCCCCGGGATTGAGGAGCGACAGCGCGATGATGAACATGCCCTGCTGCCCGCCAGGCGTGACCATGATTTCGTCGGCGCCGTAATCCGCGCCGCCATAGGCCCGGATGTTGTCCGCGATGGCGGCACGCAGCGGCTCGATCCCCAGCGGATGTGTGTAGTGGGTGGCGCCGTTGGCCAGCGCCTCTTGCCCCGCTTTGATGATGTGGTCCGGTGTGTCGAGATCGGGATCGCCGCGACCCATGCGGATCACGTCGGTGAGGCCGTTGGCGATGTCGAGCATCTTCGTGATGAGCGCGCCGTCCGACAGTTTCACGCGGCTGGCAAGGCGGGGATCGAGGTCGGTCATCGGCTCCCTCCCTCAGGCCAGCGCGTAAATGTCGGAGAATTTGCGCGTGAGATGCGCGATGTAGGGCTCGGGGTCCAGCGGGCGGCCGGTGGCCTTCTCCAGGAGTTCGTCGCGCGTGAAGCGACGGCCGTGTTGCGCGACATGCTCGGTCATCCACGTGCGGAGAGGGGTGTAGTTGCCCGCGTCCAGACTGTCCTGCACCTTAGGCGTTTCGTGCACCGCCGTATCGAACAGCTGCGCTGCCATGATGTTCCCAATGGTGTAGTTGCAAAACGTGCCGATCTGGCCGGAGGACCAGTGGACATCCTGCAAGACGCCTTGGGCGTCATCGGGCACGTCGACGCCCAGATATTCCTTCATCGCGGCGTTCCAGGCTTCAGGCAACTCGGCAACCTTCAGCGACCCGTCGACTAGCTTCGCTTCCAGCTCGCAGCGCAGCATGATGTGGAAGTCGTAGGTCAACTCGTCGGCCTCCACGCGGATGAAGCTTGGCTCGCATCGGTTGACGGCGCGATAGAACTCCTCGTCCGACACATCGTCGAGAAGCCCGGGATAGGCGGCGCGGAGGTCGTCCATGTGGTTGGCCCAGAAGGCGCGGCTGCGCCCGACATGGTTCTCCCACAGGCGCGACTGGCTCTCATGGGCGCCGAAGCTGACACCGCCCACGGCGTAGAGGCTGATGAGATCGGTCGCCAGCGGCGTGCGGGTATAGGCCGGGTCGACCCCCTGTTCGTACATGCCATGTCCCGCTTCGTGCATGGCACCAAAGAGAGACATCGGCATGTACGTCTCGGACACACGCGTCGTGATCCTGACGTCGTTTCTGGTGAAGGAGATCTCGAAAGGATGCACGGTCGTATCGAGACGGCCCCGGTCGAGGTCGTAGCCAATCGTCTCCGCTATCGAGAGCGCAAATCCCATCTGGGCGTCTACCGGATACCGCCGGAACAGGAAGTCTGTGCGCGGCTTCTCGGCTTCGGCGATAGCGCGCACCAGGGGCAGCATCCCTTCGCGCAGGCGTGTGAAAAGCGTGTCTAGTCCTGCCTTCGTCGTGCCAGGCTCGAAGCGATACATGAGCGCGTCGTAGGGATGTTCCGCGTACCCGATCGCCTGCGCCATCTCGCGGTTGATCTCGACCATCGTGGTCAGCGCATCGGAAAAGAGCACGAAGTCAGCCTTGCTCCTGGCGTCCGCCCATACTGCGTGCGCGGCAGAGCCAAGCTCCGTCTTGCGGTGCAGAAGCTCGGTCGGGATGCGCTCGTGATAGTCGATGGCCTCCCGCACCTGCGCCACGATCCGCGCCTCGGGGCTATCGTTGGGCCTGGTGGCAACCTCCGCCGCGGCGCCTTCCAGCGCGCGTTTCGCCTCGCTTGAACACAGCAAATTCCGCGCAGCCACAGCGAGTGTTGCCAGCTGCTTCGAGCGCGTCTCGCTGCCCCCTTTGGGCATCATCGTGCGGGCGTCCCAGGAGAGCACGGAGCCGGCGTTCAGGAAGTCGTTGACCCGGCCCATGACCTCCAACAACGCGGCATAGCTCATCGCGGGAACGCCTCCTTCACAGCAGAACAGACCACCCTGGCGGTAGGTCAGAGATGGCGCATGCACGGTGCTTGACACGCACTATTGCCCGTGCAACCCATCCCGACAAGCACAATGTCGACAATCTACTGATGGCAAGTCGCTCGGGGTAAGTCAAACCAAGACGCCGCACGATCCGCAGTCGCTTGTGCGGGAAAAGGAGGCCGAATTGGCGCGTTCAGACAATCCGTCTCCGGCCACGAATGAAAGCACACTCGTGGAAATGGCGGTGTCGGCCATCGTGACAACGCCGGCGGTGCGCCCGGGCCAATACATCCCCCATCCGGACGGCCGGGGTGCGGTGCTGCCGGGCATGTACGGGATCACCTACAACGTGAAGTGCGGGGATCGGGCTTTCGGATGGGCGGGCGACCATGTGGAGCCCGGTGTCTCGATCGACGACGATGGCCATTCCGGGCGGCACCACGCGCTCCACTACCTCAATTGTATCGGCAACGCGGCGATGGTGACCTCCGGCATGGCGGCGGGCGCCAGTGGCGTCGTGATCGGGGAACACGCGCGCATTCTCGTTCAGTTCGACGATGACGCCCATGCCGTGATGGCACCCGGCGACCGGGTTCAGGTGATGACAAAGGGGCAGGGGCTGAAGCTCCGCGATTTTCCCGGTGTCGCGCTGAAGAAGATGAGCCCGAGGCTCTTCCATGCCATGGGCATGACTGAGGCGGAGGGGCGGCTTCACGTGAGGGTGGCCATCGAACTACCGATCCGCATCATGGGGTCGGGCGCCGAGTTGAACTCGGAATATGTCGACCAGGATTTGATGTCGGGTGACCGTGCGTTGATGGCCGAGCTTGGGATCGACCAGATGCGCCTCGGCGACATCATCGCAATCCGCCATGCCGATCACCATTGGGGACGGTCCTATCGGGAAGGGGCGGTGTCGATCTGCCTGTGTATCCACGGCGACAGCATCATGACGGGCCATGGCCCCGGCATCCTAACGTTGATGACCGCCCGGAGTGGCGAGATCGACTTCACCCTCGACCCCGCTGCCAACATTGCCAACCTCCTGGACCTGGGAGCCTGAGCCATGAACGTCGCCACCAACGCTGCCGATATCGTCTGCGTCTCTGTCGCGGGACGGGTCGCGAACCCGGTTCTGTCCGGACTGCCGGCCGAGCCCTACCGGCTCGACGCCGATGGCAAGGCTTTCCTTTGGCCGACCTTCGGCGGCATCGTCTACAATGTCTCGTGCGGGGACAGCGCCTTTGGCTGGTCTGGCGATTGCGTCCATCCGTCCGTCAGCATTTCGAACCCCGATGCCAACAAGAACCGGGGCCTCAACGTGTTTTCCTGCGTGGGGAACGCGGCGATGATCGTGAGCGGGGCCGCGAAGGGCGAGACGGGTGTCGTGACCGGCAAGTCGGGGCGCTTCTCGGAGCAGGTCATCATCCACTTCCCGGTTGAAGTTCGGCGCCAGATCGCGGTGGACGATCAGATCCTTGTTAAGGCCGAGGGGGTGGGCCTGTCACTGCCGGAGTTCCCGGAGATCACCGTCAAGTCCCTCTCGCCGGGGCTCTTTGAGGCGTTGCCAAAGACGGTCGAGGACGGCGTTCTGAAGATGGGCGTCACGGCCTCAGTGCCGCCGCATATGATCGGCGCCGGGCTCGGGCTGACCTCCGAAGGCGGCTCCCTCCATATTCAGTCGACCGACCGGGCCGAGCTGGCTGCGCAGGGGCTGGACAAGCTCCGGCTCGGCGATGTTGTCGCCATTGAGGAAACGGACAGCCGTTACAATCACGGGTATCTGCGCGGCGCGATGAGCCTGGGCATTGTCGGCCAGACGGACGGGCCCCGCGCCGGCTATGGACCGGGCATGACCGTGGTCATGACGTCGCCTGCGGGTCAGCTCGGCAGCTATCCTGCGCCGGAGGCCAACGTCGCCGACCTCCTCGGCCTCAGCGCATGAGCCAGCCGATCCCGATGACCAATGTCGACCGCGCCCAGTTGCGGGCGTTCGTGGCAGAGGGGTTCGAGGCGCTGGGCTTAACCGATGAAGATGCCGGAATTTTCGCGGACGCGCTGATTTTTTCCGAACTGCGGTTTCATCCAGGCCAAGGGCAGGGCGTTGCGCGCCTCCGCCGCTATCAGGAGCGGATCGGGAACGGCGAAGTCCATCCCCGGGCCGACTGGTCCATCGTCAAGGAGGGCCCGGCGCTTGCCCTCGTCGACGCCCATAACGGGATCGGCACGGTGGCTGCGGCAAAAGCGATGCGGCTCGCCATAAGGACGGCCAAGGCGGGCGGGATCGGCACCGTCATCGTGCGGAACTCCACCCATTTCGGGTCGAGCGCCGTCCACGCCTGTCAGGCGCTGGAGCACGGCTGCATCGGTGTCGCCATGACCAATGCCGGGCCGGAAATGGCACCCTGGGGCGGGCGAGAGGGTGCGACGGGGACGAACCCGTGGTCCATCGCGGCACCGTCGGACAAGGGGTTTCCGGTGGTGTTGGACATCGCGCTGACCACGGCCGGCAAGGGCATGATGAAGTGGCACGCGCGCGAGGGCCGCGCCATGCCGCGCGACTGGGCGCTGACGCCTGAGGGTGAGGAGACGGACGACCCCTCCGCCGCCATGGCCGGTGCGTTGCTGGGGATCGGCGGGCACAAGGGCTATGGCCTCGCCTTCATGACCGAGGCCCTGACGGGCGTACTGTCGGGCGGCGGCTTCGGCCTTACTCCCTACGCCGATCCGAAGAAGCTCGACGTCTCCCACTGCGTGCAGGCCATCGACATCTCGTGGTTCATGGATCCGGAGGACTATGCCCGGCGCATGGGGCAGTTCGTCGACATGTGCAAATCGCGCGCTCTGCGGCCCGGCTTTGAAGAAATCCTCGTCCCCGGCGAGCAGGAGGCTCGACGTATCGCCGCAAAGTCCGCGCGCGGGGTCCCGCTCGACGATCTGGTGCTTGGCGATATGCAGGCGCTTGGTGTCGAGCTTGGCCTTAAGACCACGCTCGATCCGCTTGGCCCCTATACCGGGGCGACGCTATGAGGCGGGATGCGCGCCGTCGGCGGCGTCCATGACCGCGCTGCGCCCCCTGCCGCCCGCCTTCTTCGCCCGTGCCCGCGACCGGCTGCGCGGGCGGGCAGAGGCGGCGGGGCTGGACGGGCTCCTCCTTCTGCGCGCGCCTAACCTGGCCTATGCCACGGGGCTGTTCCTGTCGGCCAATGAGCGGCCCATGGGGGTGTGGCTGCCCGTGGAGGGCGCGCCGATCCTGATGCTCCCCGATCTGGAGCGCGAGAATGCGGAGGGCACCGGCCTCACCGATCTGCGCTTCTATAACGAGTTCCCCGGAGAGGTGCCGCCCGTCCTGTGGATGCTCGACCAGATCGGCGCGCGCGCCATCGCGATCGACCATCTCGACGCCGCGCTCCTCGACACCGCCCGCGCGCGGCTGACGCGCCTCGACCTGACCGACCACGCCATGGCCGCCCGGACCGTCAAGGAGCCGGAGGAGATCGCCCTGACGCGCGAGGCCGCGCGCTTCGCGGATCTGTTCCTCACCCGGCTGCATGCCCAGGGCGCTGACATTATAGGCCAGGGCGGGACCGAGGCCGACCTGATGGCCGACGCGATGGCCCATGCCCGCGGCGCGCTCATGGACAAGCACAAGGCGGCCTTCGCCGGCACACCCATGGGCATCACGGCCTCCGTCCATTCCGGCCCGCGCGCGGCGCTGCCCCATGGCGCCGTGCTGGAGCGTCAGCCGCGCTTGGGCGAGACCCTGATTGCCGGGATTGGCGCCAGCCTTGGCGGTTATCACGCTGAGAGCGGGGCGACCTTCGTCGTCGGCGCGCAGGCGCCGGAGCAAAACCGCATCATGCAGGCGATGGAGGCTTGCAACGACGCCGCCATTGCCGCCTGCGCCCAGGGGGCCGCCTGTCACCAGGCAAATCAGCAGGCGCTCGATGCGCTCCGCGCGGCCGATCTCGGCGACGCGATCCGGCATCGAATTGGCCACGGCATGGGGCTGGAGGGCCACGAAGCGCCGTGGCTCGCGCCGGGGGACCGCACAGAGATCACGCCCGGCATGGTTTTCTCCAACGAGCCAGGTGTCTACCGCCCCGGCCGCGACGGCTATCGCACGATCAACACCATGATCGTCACCGAAACGGGGGTCGACATCCCCTCACGCTTCCAATCCGACACGCCCATCGCGGCGCGCGTCCTTCCCCTCTGAGGAGCCCCCCATGCCCGAACCGCCCGCCTGGCATTACCAGAAGATCACCAAGCCGATGTTCGATGCCGAGGCGGTCGACACCGTGTTCTTCGGGCGCGTGCTGACGGCCGTGGGCGATCAGATCATCGAGGACGGGTTCGTCCACCTCTCGGGCGGCAAGATCGCCGCCGTCGGCCCGCGTTCGGAGGCACCCCAGGGGCCCGAGACGGTCGAGACGAACGGCAAGACGCTGATGCCCGGCATGATGAACTCCCATGCGCACTTGAGCTGGGACGGCATTCACGAGCTAAGCCAGCAGAGCATGTACGACGCGCCCGAAATCCGCGCCTACAAGGCTGCCGGCAACATGATCAAAAGCTTGCGGGCCGGCATCACGCTTGTGCGGGATCTCGGCGTGCACGATGCCAACCTCTTCGCCAAACAGGCCGTAGCGCAAGGGATCTTCCCGGGCCCGCGCCTGCTGGTTTCCGGCGAGGCAATCATCCAGACCGGCGGGCACACCTATTGGGTCTGTCGCGAGGCCTCTGGCGCCGATGAGATGCGCCGGGCGGTGCGCGATCAGGTGCGGGGCGGCGCCGATCTCATCAAGATCATGGCCTGCCACGATACGCTGGAATTCACCGACGAGGAGCTTCACGCCGTCATCGACGAGGCGCACCGAAACCGCATCCCGATCACCGCCCACGCGACGTACAACGACTGCATCAAACGGGTGGCCGAGTTCGGCGTGGATTGCATCGAGCACGGGGGGTCGATGACCGACGAGACGATCCAGATCCTGCTCGACCGCAAGCTGCCGGTCGTCACGACCTTCTCCGCCCTCGTCATCCAGGCCAATCAAGAAATCGCCCGCGCCTTCGGCATCCCCGAATGGAAGATCGCCGAACGCAAGAAGGCTGTCGCCGACAAGACCCGCTTTGACGGGCTCGTGCGCGCGGCGAAGGCGGGCGTGCCCATCGTGTTCGGCACGGATGCGGGCAGCCCCGCGGTGGAGCATGACAGGATCGTGCCGGAGCTTGGCTTCATGGTCGAGGTCGGCGTCTGCCCCGATAATCTCGACGCCCTCCGCGCGATCACCGCCCGCGCCGCGGTGCTGAACGGCTTCAGCGATACGCTCGGCACGCTGGAGACCGGCAAGCTTGGCGACATGATCGTGGTGGATGGGAAGCCCGATCAGGATCTCTCGGCGCTGGAACGCGTTGAGATGACGTTCATCGACGGGAAAAGGATGCACTGAATGTCGATCCTGGCCGACCGCACCGCCCCCCGCATCGTTGAGGAAGACGGCGCCTTCCGCACGAAGATGCTCGCCATCGCCTCGGGCCTTGAGGGCGTCATCGCGATGGGGCGGGGCGACCCGGATTTCCACACGCCAAAGCACATCGTCGAGGCCGCCAAGGCCGCGCTCGACGCGAATGCGCACCACTATACGGGGCCGACGGGCCTGCCCGAGTTGCGCGAAGCCATCGCGTCCGACCTTGCCGCTACCTACGGGCTAAGCTACGGCGCGGACGAGATCGTCGTCACGGCGGGCGTGCAGGAAAGCATCATGCTGACGATGCTCGGCCTCTGCGCGCCGGGCGACGAAGTGTTGATCACCTCTCCCCGTTTCACGACCTACGACACCGCGGTGCAGATGTGCGGCGGCGTCCCTATCCCGGTGCCCACCTATGAGAAGGACGACTTCGCGCTCGACGTCGCCGAGATTGAGGCCCGGATCACGGACAAGACCCGGATGTTCGTCCTCGTCTCGCCAAACAACCCCACTGGCGCCGTCACGCCGCCGGACGTGATCCGCGCGATCGCCGACCTTGCGGTCAAGCATGACATCCTGATCGTCGCCGACGAGATCTACGCAAAGCTCATCTACCACCCGCACGAACACCTCTCCATCGCCGCCCTGCCGGGGATGAAGGAGCGCACGATCACGCTCAACGGGTTCTCCAAGACCTACGCGATGACAGGGTGGCGTGTGGGTTATCTCGCGGCACCGGCGGACTTCGTGGCGAAGATCGCCGAGCCCCGGCACACGCTGTCGATCAACACGTGTACTGTCTCGCAGCACGCCGCGATCGCGGCACTCACCGGCCCACAGGACGAAATCGAAGGGCACTTCGCAGCCTATGCCGCGCGGCGCGCCTACCTGATGGAGGCGCTGACCGAGGCGGGCCTGACCTACGGCGCCCCCGGCGGCGCCTTCTACATCTACACCAACATCTCCGCGACCGGGATGACCGCCAAACCCTTCTGCGAGGCGCTCCTGCGCGAGGCGCGGTTGCTCGTCCTGCCCGGCGACATTTTTGGCGATCCCGAGAGCCACTACATCCGTATCGGCTATCTCCAGCCGCTCGACACGATCAAGGAGGCCATGGGGCGGATCGCCGAGTTCATGGCAAAGCACCGGGGAGCGGCCGCATGACACCTGACAGGGACGAGAAATTCGTCGGCATCCAGGTCAGCCCGATCAGCTTCATCGATGAGGGCGTCGACACAGTCCTCGACACCCTGAGGGACCGGGTGGGGGTCAATGTGCTGATGCTGGGCACGGTTTCGTGGCTCGGCCTCAAGACGGGGCGCAGCATCTCCCACGCTTTGGATGGCTGGCCGGACCACGGGGTGCCCGAGCCCTTCACCATGAAAGGCGGGGCCTATTACGACCCCGACCCGCGCTACTACAGCAAGACGCTGATCAAGGATTTCCGGGCGACGGACGAGGAGATGGCGGGGATCGACATCCTCGATCTGGTGATCCCCGAGGCGAAGAAGCGGGGCATGCAGGTCTACCCTGAACTCATGGAGCCCTTCTTCAAATATGCGGGCCACGGCTCGGTGAACAACATCGAGATCCCGAACCTGGCGTCTTGCATGGAGGTCGACGTCTTCGGACGCCGCAAGGATGAGCCCTCCACCTCGAACCCCGACTATCGCAACTGGATGCACGCCATCGTCGAAGACCAGGTGCGCAACTACGACATCGACGGGCTGATGTGGTGCAACGAGCGCAACTCCCCGCTCGACCAGATGATGCAAGGCCAGGCGCCCGGCGACTTCTCTGAAGTCGCACGGGCCGAGGCCCTGGCCCGCGGGATCGACGTCGAGGCCTGCCGGCGCGGCTGCATCGCGATGTACGAGTTCATGCAGGCGGCGATCGCAGGCGAGGAGTTCGATGACGGCGCCTTCATCACCTTCCTCCGCACGCTCATGGCCCACCCCGAAGTGCTGATCTGGGAGCGGTTCTGGCTGGAGCGCAACAAGGATCTCGACAGGGAACTCTACGGTCTGGTGAAGTGGTGCAAACCGAACCTGCCTTTCGGGCTCAATGTCTGGAACCGCAATCACTTCAACATCTTCCGCCGGGCGCAATGGCCCTGGGCGGATCAGACGATGCATGCCGATTGGGTCAAGCCGATCACCTATCAGCACCAGTCGGGCGAGATCTGGCATAAGGAATTCGGGATCTTCCAAAAGACGATCCTGCGCGACTTCGATCCCGCCGCCGCGATGCAGGTGCTCGACGGGATGCTGGGGATAAAGGGCGCGCCGCTCGACCGTGTGGTGCAGGAGGGCCTCGGCCCCGACACCTATGTCTACGGCCAATGCGCCGACGCGCTGCGCGGGGTCCATGGCATGGCCAAGGTCTATATGGGGCTCGGGATCGACGCCCCGCGGGTGCGCGCCGACCAGGCCGTCTGCACGCCGGATATCGCCTACCGCTCCGTGCTGGCCACCTATCGGGCTGGCGGGCATGGGATCGTCCTGTCGCCCAACTACGCCTCGATGAAGCTGACGAACCTCGACGGCGTCGCGCGGGCCCTGAGTGAACTGGGCCTCAAATGACTGTGCTGATCACAGGCGGAGAAGTGCTGCTGCCCGATGGCCTCGTGTGGGCCGATCTCGCCGTTGAGGATGGGCGCGTATCAAGCCTCTTTGCCCCGGGGGCGGCGCCGTCGACGGCCGAGGTGATTGACGCGACCTGCAAAGTTCTGTTGCCGGGGATCGTCGACATCCATTTCCATGTGCGCGCACCAGCCTACCCGGAGCGCGGAACGGTCCTGTCGGAAACCCGCGCCGCTGCGGCCGGGGGCGTCACGACGATTTTCGAGATGCCGATCTCCAAGCCGTGCTGCTCCACGCCCGAAGAGCTGGCCCGTCGGCGCGATCACTTCGCCGGACACGCCGTGGTGGACTTCGCCCTCTACGCCGCGCCGGGCGATCTGACCGAGGCCACGCGCGACCGGATGCTGGACCTCGGCTGCATCGCCTTCAAAATCTTCACGACCCCTTCGCCCCCGGGCCGGGCCGATGAATTCGAGGGGCTCGCCTTCCCCGACGAGGCCGACCAGCTTCGCGCCCTGCAGTTGCTCGCGGCGACGGGGCGGCCTGTCGTGGTTCATGCAGAGAGTGCACCGTTGCTGGCCCATTACGGCGAACTGGCCAAGTCGCGCGACCCGGCGGATGCCGCCACGCACAACGCCTCCCGACCCGCGCTCTGCGAAGCCGTGGCCGTCGCCAAGCTCCTGACCATGAACATGCAAGCCGGCGCGAAGCTCCACATTGCCCATGTGACGTCCGCCGAGACGGTCGATGTCCTCCGCGCCTTCGCCGGCACGTCCGACTTCACGGCCGAGACCTGTCCGCAATATCTGTTCGCGACCGAGGACGATGTCGCGCGCGCCGGGATCTACGCCAAGGTGAACCCGCCGATCCGGCGCCAGGCCGACCAGGACGCCCTCTGGCAGGCCATCGCGGATGGGGTGATCACCCATGTCACGACCGACCACGCCCCTTTTGCCCTGGCCGAGAAACAGGCCTCCGAGGGTGACTTCCCCGGGGCTCCGCCTGGCGTGCCGGGGATCGAGTTCATCCTGCCCGCAATGCTCGATGCGGTGGCCGCCGGGCGGCTGACTCTGAAACAGGCGCACGATCTGATCTGCGCGAACGGCGCTAAGCTCTATGGCCTCTACCCGGAGAAGGGCGCCCTTCTGCCCGGAAGTCGCGCTGACATCACGATTGTCGACCTGGCAGGCGAGACGGTGATCTCGCGGGACACGCTCGTTACCCATGCCCGCGACGTGGCGCATCTTTATGAGGGGCGGCGTCTGCAAGGAAAGGTCGTGCGCACGCTGCTGGCGGGCACGACCGTCTTCGCGGACGGTGACGTCATCGGGCCTGAGGGTGGCGGGCACTATGTGACGCCGTAAGGCGCAGCACCTCGTCTACGCGTTCTCTTTCAGCCGCGGATCAAGGAAATCTCGCAGCCAGTCACCGATGATGTTGAAGGCAAGGACGGTGAAGACGATGGCGAGGCCGGGGAAGACCGCCATCCACCACTTGTTGGACAACAAGTGGTCGCGGCTCTCCGATAACATCGACCCCCAGGTCGGCACATCCGGCGGCACGCCCAGGCCAAGGAAGGACAGGGCCGCCTCCGACAGAATGACCCCGGCCACGTTGAACGAGGCGATGACGGTCAGAGGAGCGATGATGTTGGGCAGGATGGTGCGGAAGAGGATCGAGAAGGTCGAATCCCCCAGCGCACGGGCGGCCTCGACATACTCTTTCTCCCTCAAAGACAGCGTTTGGGCGCGCACGATCCGCGCATAGGTGATCCATTGCCCGATGCCGAGGACGAGGATGATGTTCACGAGCCCAGGCCCGAGCACCACGAGGAACATGATCGCCAGAAGGATGAACGGGAAGGCGAGCTGAATATCCCCGAGCCGCATGATCACATCGTCGATCCGGCCGCCATAGTAGCCCGAGATCAGCCCCAGTATCGTGCCAAGGGTGCCGCCCACGGCAATCGCCGCCACGCCGACCAGCAGTGAGACGCGCGCGCCATAAAGGAGCCGCGAGAGCACATCGCGCCCCAACTGGTCTGACCCGAGCCAATATGTCAGGTCTTCGCGCCCGGGCGTGCCAGGTTCGAGAAGGCGCATCATGATGTTCTGCCGGTTGGGATCGAACGGCGCGAGCCAAGGTCCGAAGATCGCGACAAAGGTCACGATGATCAGGATCAACATCCCCACGAGCGCCCAGCGGCTGGCGACCATGCTTTCCCAGGCGCGCAGCCATTCCTTTCGGCGATAGGACATCTCGCGCTTCGGTGGCGTAACCGCGGAGGGTGTTGTGTCAGCCATGGCGCGCCCTCAGAGCTTCACGCGCGGATCGAGCCGGGCGTAGATCAGATCGACGATCAAATTGAGCAGAATAAAGATCACCGCGAGGATGATCACCGAGGCCTGCACGACCGGAATGTCCCGCTGGTTGATCGCCTGAAAGGTGAGCCGCCCAATCCCGGGATAGGAGAACACCGTCTCCACCACCACGACCCCACCGAGGAGGAAGCCGAACTCCAGCCCGATCATGGTGACCACCGGCAGCCAGGCATTGCGCATGGCGTGGTTGAAGATCACGCGCCTCTCCGAGATGCCCTTCGAGCGGGCCGTGCGCACATAGTCCTGTTGCAGGACTTCGAGCATCGAGGAGCGGACAAGGCGGGCGTTGCGCGCCAAGGTGTACGTGCCCACCGCGAGGGCCGGCATGATCATGTAGTACATGGATTGGGGCAGGTTCGTGAACGCCTCCCGAAACTCACCTGCAAAGAGCGGCTCTAGGAACGGGACGTGGCCGGAGATGGGGAACCATCTCAGGTACAGGCCGAAGAACATGATCATCATGATCCCCATCCAGAAATTCGGGATGGATTGTCCGAGCATCGCAAAGGTCATGATGCCGCCATCGATCGGTTTGCCCCGCTTGAGCGCCGCGTAAATCCCCAGTGGGATCGACAATCCGATGGCCAGGACGAGGGAGAAGATCGTCAGCTCGATCGTTGCTGGCATCGCCTCCAGCACTACGTCCATCGCGGGCTGACGATAGCTCAGCGAGCTGCCGAAATCCCCTTGCAGCGCGTTCCAGACGTAACTGAGATATTGCACGTGCAGCGGACGGTCGAACCCCAGCATTTCGCGCGCGCGTTCGATCTCTTCGGTTGTGGCGTTCTCCGAGACGAAGAGGTAGGTGGGGTCCCCGCCGATTTGCAGTGAGATGAAGCTGATCAGCGTCACGCCAATCAATACGATGATGCTCTGCCAAAGGCGCCTTACCAGGAACGTCCACATTCGCTGTCCGCCTGCGTCATTGGAAGAGGATCATCTGCCGTCGCAAATCGCAAGCTGCTCAACTCGTTACCGTTCTGCGCCATTGCGGGCGCGCCGTGCTGTCGGTGCGGGAATTGTCCGGCTGTGCGTCCCTGGTATCCTTGACAACGAATTCCGTCGGCCTCCACACTAACTGGCATATTGTCGACAGTTGACGAAGCAGAACACGCGGTCTTCGGTGTCGTCAAGCCAGCAAGTCCACGGGTGTCGACGAGCTACACCCAAAGCTCAGCCTCGGGGCAACAGCGATGAAGAACGGAGCAGACACGGGAATACCGCTGCTGGAGGTTCGTGATCTTCAGACGACGTTCCACGTTGGCTCCAACACAATCATCCGGGCCGTCGACGGTGTGAGCTTTCAGGTCCTTGCAGGAGAGACACTGGCAATCGTCGGCGAAAGCGGTTCGGGCAAGTCGGTGACCAGCCTGTCGATCATGGGGCTTTTGCCCAAGGACGTTGGCCGAATTGCCGGGGGCTCTATCAAGCTCGACGGGCGCGAGATCAGCCAGCTCAGCGCGCGAGAGATGCGCGATATTCGCGGCAAAGAGATCGGCATGATCTTTCAGGAACCGATGACCTCGCTCAATCCGGTCCATACGATCGGCCAGCAAATTGCCGAAGTGGTGATCCGTCACGAGGGGCTGACCAAGCCGAAGGCACGCTCCAGAGCCACGGAGATGTTGGATCTGGTTGGCATTCCCGAGCCGGCGCGCCGCGTCCACAGCTACCCGCACGAGATGTCTGGCGGGATGCGCCAGCGGGCCATGATCGCCATGGCCCTGGCGTGCGAGCCGCGTATCCTGATTGCAGACGAGCCCACCACCGCCCTCGACGTGACGATCCAGGCGCAGATGCTGGAACTCATGCAAGATCTGCAAAACAAACTCGGCATGGCGATCGTGTTGATCACCCACGATCTGGGGGTCGTGGCCGAGATCGCCGACCGTGTCGTCGTCATGTACGCGGGCCAGGTCGTGGAAACAGGCGGCGTAGTAGAGATCTTCCGCACGCCACGGATGCCCTACACGGCCGGACTCATGAACTCGATACCCCGCTTGGGCGCATCGGCCCATCGTCAGAGGCTTGAGGCGATCCCTGGAACCGTCCCTGCATTGACCTCGCTGCCCTCTGGTTGCCGGTTCCACCCCCGCTGCGGCTTTGCGAGCGATGTTTGCCGTACCGCCGTCCCCGAGCTTGAGGAGGCCGCCGACGGCCACCGCACTCGGTGCGTACGCTGGCGCGACATCTCGCTGGCGCAAAGGCATGCCTCGTGACAGCCCCGCTCGTCGAGGTGGAGCACCTGCACAAGCACTTCCCGATCCGGGGCGGCCTCTTGCAGCGCGTCGTTAAGAGCGTCAAAGCCGTCGACGATGTCAGCTTCGACGTAGACCAGGGCACGGTCGTCGGGCTGGTCGGCGAGAGCGGTTCGGGCAAAACCACGGTCGGGCGCACAATTCTGCGACTTGAACGGGCCACAAGCGGCTCCGTGCGGTTTGCAGGCGCGGAGGTAATGAACCTGAGTGCCCCCGAGTTGCGACGCTACCGCAAGCGGATGCAGATCATCTTTCAGGACCCCTACGCCAGCCTCAACCCGCGCGAGAAGGTGCGCGAGATCTTGACCCATCCGCTACGCCTCCATCGTATTGGGGCTGCTTCGGAGCATGAAGACCGCACGGTCTCGCTGCTTGAAAAGGTGGGCCTGTCTCGCGACCACCTCGACCGGTTTCCACATGAGTTCTCCGGTGGCCAACGGCAGCGGATCGGCATCGCTCGTGCTCTGGCCGTGGAGCCGGAGTTCATCGTCGCCGACGAGCCGGTATCCGCGCTGGACGTTTCGATTCAGGCGCAGGTCATCAATCTCCTGGAAGACCTGAAGAACGACCTCGATCTGACAATGCTCTTCATCGCGCACGATCTGGGTGTCGTGGAGCATATCTGCGACCGCGTGATCGTGATGTATCTCGGCAAGGTGATGGAGGTGGGATCGGCTCGCGATCTCTACGCGCGGCCCAACCATCCCTATACCAAAGCGCTCCTCTCAGCGGTGCCTGTTCCCGACCCGGGCCAACGAAAGAAGCGCACGGTGCTGAAGGGGGACATCCCGAGCCCGATCGATCCGCCCTCTGGGTGCGTGTTCCGAACGCGCTGCCCGATCGCTACAAGGGAATGCACGCAAATCGTGCCCGACTTGAAGACCATTGGTCCGGGGCACAGCAGTGCCTGTTTGCGGACGACCTGATCATGCGTCGATCGCAGGGTGGTGCGCGGGGCTGCCTTGTTCCTATGCAGCTTTGGTCCGCCAAACGAGCAAACAATCCCCTCGGATCAACAATACTTGACAGGCTGCGGGCCTCCCGACCACTGTCAAACAATGGATTGTCGACATTCCACAGTCGTAAATCTGGGCCGATCTCGGCACGGAGGACGCGCCCGCGACGGTGATCCGTCCGCGACGCGTCTCAGGCGATCCCACCTCGGCAAACGGAATGGAGTTGCTTGCTTGCCTGGCCCCGCCTTTAAGGTCCGCTCAATGCGCGCTGTGCATCCTGGCCCATTGCCAAGCACATACGCGGTTCGTGACCGTCGAGGAGGACCCAGTTTATGAGTGACGCCAACTCCATGCTTGCGCCACCAGTTACGCCCGACATTGCTCCAATCCAGAACCTTCCGCTGCGGGTGCAGGTGGCTGACCGGCTGCGGGCCGCCATACTTTCGGGCAGACTGCGCCCGGGCACCGGTCTGGTGGAGACCGCTCTCGCCGAGCAGATGAACGTAAGCCGCGCCCCGATCCGCGAGGCCATTCAGATCCTGGAAAACGATGGGCTGGTCGAGACGATTGCCTACAAAGGCAAGCGCGTTAAGCCGCTCACCGCCCGCGAAGTCGCCGAGACGTATTCGTTGCGCGAAGCATTCGAGGTGATGGCGGTGCGCCGGATCCTGGAACACCGGACGCCTGTCGACATCCTGAACGTCCATTGCGAAGCGATGATGGCCGCTGCCGAAGCCGACGATTTCGAAGCCCTTGTCGGGGCGGACGAAGCGTTTCACCACAGCCTGATCGAACTGGCCGATCACGATCTTCTGCTGGCGTCTTGGAAGAATCTTTATCTGCGCATCCATCAGATCATGGCGCTTCGCAACCGAGACGAACGAAATCTCAGAGAGGTCGCCGGCAACCATCCGCCCATCGTCGAAGCCCTCGCCGCCGGCCAAGCCGAGCGGGCGATAACGCTGATCTCGGAACATACCCGCGCGCTCGCCGAGTTCGATCCCGCGAGCATCGTCGAGACGTCATAGACCTCACGACCTGACATCGGTGCGCCGCACCTGAAGAGACGGTCGTGGGACGATACGAGCCCAGAGGAAAGTGGCCCGATAGAAGGCCTGGACCTCCCCCAAAGACAGTCCAACAGGTGAAAGGAAAGACCGATGCCTAGACCTTCCCATCTGATTGCCGCCGGGGCGGCGAGCCTGCTCCTGGGCTCTACCGCGATCGCCGACAGTCACTCCAACACAATCACCGTCGGCCTGTCCGCCGACGTGACGACCTTCGAGCCCTCCGCGATCTCTTCCCGCGACAACTCCAACATCGCGCGCCACATCTTCGGCACGCTCTTCACGATGGACGGGGAGGGCAACGCCAATCCGGATCTCGCCAACACGCTGACAATCTCGGACGACGGCCTTGCCTATGTCTACACGCTGAACGAGGGGCTGACCTGCCACGACGGCGAGCCGCTGACAGCCGAGGATGCGGCCTATACGTTTAACCGCGCGGCCGATCCTGAGAATGCGTTCACTGGCAACACGCCGGGCTTCGTCTTCTCCTCGATCGGGTTCCAGAGCGCCGAGGTGGTCGACGATCTCAACGTCCAGATCAACATCGAGCGCAAGAACCCCATCGCCTTTGGACTAATTGCCGAGGTGCTGATCCACTGCAAGGACAGCTACGAGGCGATGTCGCTCGACGAGGCGTCGCAAAATCCAGTGGGCTCGGGCCTCTACCGTCTTGCCGAATGGTCGCGCGGCTCCGAGATCGTGCTCGAAGCGGTCAGCGATGATGTCGTCTTTGACCAGATCGTGTGGCGGATCATCCCGGAGGCTTCCACCCGCTCGGCCGAATTGATGGCCGGCAACGTGGACATCATCACCAACGTCGCGCCGGACCAGATGGATGTGATCAACAACTCCGGCGTCGCTGAGGTGAACCCGATCCAGGGCACGCGCCGGATGTATGTGGGTTTCAACCTGTCTGACGAGATGGCTGCGCTGCCGGGCGGCGACGCGATCCAGGACCCCGATGTGCGCCGCGCGCTGCAATACGCGGTCGACGTGCCGACCATTTGCTCGCAACTGCTGAACTTCGAGTGCGAGCGGATGACCGGGATCGTGAACCCGCCCAATGCCAATCAGAGCATCGAGCCTTACCCTTACGATCCCGAAACCGCCGAACGCCTGCTCGACGAGGCCGGTTGGCCCCGCGGCGACGACGGAAACCGGTTCACGATCCGCTTCCAAGCGGGCCAGGGGCGCTACCTCAACGACGTGAACGTCGTGCAGGCAATTGCGCAGTATCTGTCGGACGTCGGCCTCGATGTGGAGCTGGAGATCATGGAGTGGTCCAGCGTCTACATCCCGATTATCCGGCAGCGCGCCGCAGGCCCGCTCTACTTTATCGGCTCGGGTGGCGCCCTGTGGAGCCCGCTCTACGACATGACAGACTTGGCACGCGTCGACAGTGGCACGAACTACACCCATTGGGACGATCCGCGCTGGTTCGACCGCTGGGAGGATATCTCGAACGCGACGTCCGAGGAGGAGACCCGGCAGATCGTCGATGAGATGCTGCAGGTCTTCTACGACGACGGCCCCTGGCTCCACCTCTACTTCCAGCCTGACTTCTATGGCGTGAGCAACCGGATCGACTGGACGCCGCGCCCCGATGAGAAGGTCTACCTCTTCAACGCTGGGCTGAACTAGGATCGAGCTTGATGGAGCTTGATCAAGCCCCACAGGATGCCGGCAATTGCAGCCGGCATCCTCCGCCAGACGCTGCAGCCTTCCCTTGTCCGTGCCTATAGGTGCTGTGCGGGCTCCCGAGGCCCAGCGTCAATCCGTTCCGGGGGCGGGGGGAGCGTAGGCCGCGGCAATTTCCGTCAATCGTGCGGCAGACAGGATCGGCGGCAAAAGCGTCAACACCGTTCCGGCACCGTCCAATAGGTAAATGTGGCTTCCGTGGGCATAGATCGGACCGAGCTCGGGGTCCTCGAAAACAACGGTCTTCTGAACGCCGAAGAGATCGTAGACGGGAGCCAATTCTGCCTCTGTCCCGGTTAACCCGACAAAGGCGGGATGGTGGGCAACAAGCGCTGGGCCCATTGCCTCCACCGTATCGCGCGCGGGATCGACAGTGACCATGACCGGGGTCGCTTCAATGCCCATGGCCGCCAGACCGTCGGTGACATCGGCCATCAGCGGAAGGGCAACAGAACAGATCGATTGGCAGTTCGCATAGCCGAAGAACAGGAGCTGAAACGCGCCCTCCGGATCGCGCTCGTCCCTCGGCGCGCCGTTTTGATCGGTGAGTATGAATGCGCCGCCAAGGTCGAAGGGAAGGGGCACGCCCTGCGGAGCCGGCGGCGGGCCGGCCGTCTCGGCGACATGACGCGCCGCCTCCTCCGGTGTCGAATGAAGCACACCGTCATGGGCCGCCACCTGGGGAGCGCTTGCGCTGGCAAACACAAGCGTTGCGAGGCCGACAACGCTCCTCATTCCGGCAGCCAGTCCAGCAGAAACTCGCGCTCGGCATCCGGTCCAAGCCCAAGCCAGCCCTCGGCTTCGATCTCGGCCAGAACGCGGGGGTCGCGGCGGAACCAGGGCCCTTGCCCGCCGGCATCCGGGTTCGCCTCAGCCCAGTCGCGCGTCCACTTGTTCGCGGTCACCCATTCTTCGGCGCCGACGGATCGTATCCTTTGCACGAGATAGATGTTGGTCGCGCCGATATCGGGGTCGTCGATCATCAGCCCGTCGACCTCGACATCCTGGCCGCAGAACGGCTGCAACTCATTCGTCGCACCGGTGAAGGCGGGTTGATTGTTCTTCAAGGGCAGAACCAAGACATCATCGGCGGTCCGCAGCAGGGCCAATTGGCGCCGGCCGTCGCCGCAATCATCGGCGCACTCCCCTGCCAGAACGCATAAAGGATCCACCACCGTGGCCTCGAACCGGGCCGGCACCTCGGCATAGAGGTTCCAACTGTTGGCCTCTGAGCCTTCGGAGAAGTCCTGAGCGCTGGCCGGCGCAGCGACCAGCAGCGACAACGCTACAGTGAAAATGCGGGTCATGGGCTCACTCTGTCGGGCGGGCATCGTCGGGGATGGCGAAACCGGGGACCACGCCGAAATCTTCGTGCGTCTGGTTGATGATGTCCTGATCCGCCGTCACTTCGGCGACCACGAGGTAGTTCAGCCCGTCGCGCTCATACAGCATCGCATCGGCCGTAACCGTGTGAGACGCGATGTGAAGCTGCGTGTCGCCCCCGTTGGAGCGGTCATCGCCCGCGAGCCTCAAAACCATGTAGACCGTGCCGTCTTCAGCCAACAGGCCAACCGGAATGCCGCCCGCGGAGCACCACAGCGCGCAGGTGTGATGTGCCGAGCCCACCACCGCGATCGGCGGCCCCATAACGCCGGAGAAATAGCACCAGGTGTCGATCACCTCTCCGGTGACCTGCACGCGCTCGCCCTCGGCGCCGAGTGCCGTGCTTGCCGCGATCCCCAGAGCCGCGGACACTACAAACCCCATTCGCGTCATGTGGCCCTCCCCAAGATACAGTTCGGTTCATGTTGACCACCGGAATCGCCGCTTGCAACGATTCGAACCCGACGCCCGGGTAGGCCCAAACGCTGAAGAAACAGCGGCCTCATAGGATGCTCATCGCGAAAGCGTCGGGCACCGGCTCATCTGGGCCGGGCCATTCGTTGGCCGCTGAACCGCGCGCGGACGGCCTCTCTACGCCCTTCAGAAAGAGCCCCAGGGGCCTTCTTTCGCACTTTCGTCACGCCGATTTCTCTTGGCTCTGGCCGAGACGCCGCACCCGATTAGGCCCAAATCTCGGGCTCAATGCCGAACCCCGAGTGCGCATAGAGAGCCCGATGGATGCGGGTGAGGTGGTACGGCCTGCGCCATCAATTGATGGTGATCCGCACTGGTTTGGCGGTCACGCGGGGTCCGGCGCCGCAAGAAAAGGCAGCGCCAGATAGGACTGAAAGCGCTCGAGCAGAACCTCGCGCAGATTCGCTTCCGGTTCCACGGTCGCCAGAATGGCCGGCCGCTCCCTGAGGATGGCGTCCCGCTGCTGCGGCTCCGCGGCGACTTTGGCAAGGCGTGCGGCGCCGAGGCAGGCCGAGATGCTTCCGCCTTCTGGAAGAGCCATGGGCCGATCGAACAGGGTGGCGAGAAGCGTGATCCACAAGGCCGATCGTGTGCCGCCTCCCACGGCTGAAATCTCGTCGATCAGCACACCGGAGGCCCGTTGCGCGCGCATGCCGTCGAAGAATTGGAACGCGACCCCTTCCAAGACCGAATAGGCCAGATCAGCCTTGTCATGGGCCGCGACGATGCCTCCGAAGAAGGCTGTGGCGTCCGGTCGGTTATCGGGGGTGCGAACACCGGTGATGCTCGGCCGTGCCAGGGGTCGCCCCGCGATCCCACGCTCCCTTATACGATCCTCGGCGAGGGCCGCGAGGTCAGCGGGCGATGTCCCGGTGATGTTCGCGAGCCAGTCGAGCGATTGGGTGGCGCTCATGACGACGGCCATTGAGAGGAACGTGTTCGGCGCGGCGTGCGGCGTCGTCAGGATGGCCTTCTCAGGGGCGGGATGAAACGACCCGTCGACGGCGCTCAGCACGCCCGACGTTCCGATACTCAAGGCCGCGCGCCCCGGAAGCGCGGCGCCGATGCCGAGGGCGCCCGCATAATTGTCACCGCTCCCCGCCGCCACGGGAACGTCCGCCGGACAAGACCACCGGCGACAGAGCTCGGGCTTGAGAGAGCCTGCAGCCTCGTAGGAGGCCAGCAGGGGTGGCAGACGGGACATGTCCCACCCGGCAGCCTCGACGAGGGACTCGTCCCATGTGCCGGTCGCGCAGTCGAGCATCATGGTGCCCGACGCGTCGGTGACCTCACTGTACCGTTCGCCGGTGAGCATGAGGCGCACATAGTCCTTGGGAAGAAGGAGCATGTCGGCCCGGTCGAGCGCGTCCGGGGCATGCCTTGCCAGCCACAGCAGCTTGGGCGCGGTCAGCCCGGGATCCGGCGCTCCGTTCGTCCGCCAGCCAATGTCCGGAACACGGGCGAGAAGCTCGGCGCATTCCATGATCGACCGCTGGTCATTCCACAGGATGCAAGGGGTGGTGGGGCGGTCCTCGCGATCGATCAGAACCTGGCCGAGCATGTGACCCGACAGCGAGACCCCGGCCAGACGCGCCATCAGGGATGGCTCCTCGGCAGCCAGCTGGTCAAAGATCTCGACAGTGAGGCGCCACCACTGATCCGGGTCCTGCTGACTCCAGCCCGGATGGGGGATGTCCACCGGCGATTTGCGAGCAGCGGAGGCAAGGCAAGTCCCCGCGTCGTCGATCAGAGCAATCTTGATCCCGGACGTTCCCAGGTCGATCCCCGCATAGGTGCTCACGGCGCACGCTCCAGCAGAGCCGCGGCGGTCAGTTCGTCGGTCACAAGATGGTCGATGCAGTGCCTTTGCAGCACGGCGCGGATGATGGGGACCTTGAAGAGACCGCCCGCGGCAAGGACCACGTTGGGCAGGTCATTGAGATCCGAGAGCTGGATACCGATGACTCGCTGATTGATCGAGTGCGCAACGGTCTCGCCTTCGGCATTCAGGAAGTAGCCGAGAATGTCGCCCACTGCTCCCGCTGAAATCAGATCGTCGACGCCCACATCCTCTGGCAGGCCGTCGGACAAAAGAAGGGAGCCCTGCATCGCGCCCGCGGCAAGAGCCAGACCGCCGGCGTCGCGGATCTTGGCGATGGACCGGCTGAAGACCTGCTGCTTGACCAGAATCTCGCGGCTCTCGGCGCTGGAGACATAAATCGGCGCTGTGAAGTAGCTGTGCTCGGCATTGCAGAGATCCGCCAACCGCGTGGTGATCTCGTAGCTGTTGACGTCCGACCCTTTGGTCAGGCCGCCCATGACGCTCGTGATCTCTAGGTCCGGCCGATCAAGCGGCTCGACGAACCGGGTCGCCATGTTCAGCGTGTTGCCCCAGGACATGCCGAACAGGCGGATGTCGTCGCGCGCCAGAAAGCTGGTGAGGAATTGGCCGAGGGCCGCCCCGATCACCGTGTGCAGGTTGAAGTTCTCCCCGCCAATCGGGGCGACGGTCGCGGTTTCTAGGCCGAAACGGTTGCACAGCCGATCCTCAAGCTCGACACAGGCGCCGAAGGGCGAGTTGATCGACACACGCACGATGCCGCGTGCCCGCGCCTCGGCCAGCGCCTTGTTCACGCGCAGACGGGTTACGTTGAACCGCTCCGCCGCTTGGGCCTGCGTCATGCCCTGGATCTCGCAGGCCCAGGCGAGGCGGACGAGCAATTGCTCGTCCTGGTCCGGCACCTCTTTCTTTGGATTGCGCGACACCGGCGAGGCCCGCTACTTCACCGCCCCCATGGTCAGACCACGTACCAACTGTTTCGACGCGAGAAGTGCGAAGATCAGCACGGGAATGACGATGAGCGTCGAAGTGGCCATGATCTTGCCGTAGGGCAGGTTGTAGCCCTCCATGAAGGACACGGCCATGGCGGGCGCGGTCTTGGCCTCGTTGCGCGTCAGGATCAGGCCGAACATCAGTTCGTTCCAGGAAAAGATGAACGAGAAGATCGCCGAGACTGCGACACCAGGCATTGCAAGCGGCAGGCAGATCCGCGTCATGATCGTAAACTGCGAGGCGCCTTCAAGCCGGGCGGCCTCATCCAGATCGTATGGGATGCTGCGGAACTGGTCCGTGACGATCCAGATCACGATCGGCAGATTAAAGGTCAAGTAGATCAGAATGAGCGTGATGTGCTTGTCGAGCAGCCCGAGATTGCGCGCGATCAGGAAGAACGGCAGTGCAAGAACGATGGGCGAGACCATTCGGTTGGTGATGAACCAAAACCACAAGTCCTTCTTGCCGCGAAACTCGAACCGGGCGAGCGCAAAGGCAGCCGGCACACCGAGGACAAGCGCGAGCGCCGTGGTGCAGATTGCGATGATCAAGGAGTTGATCAGCGTCTCCAGGACACCGTCTTCGAAGAGCGCCTCGCGGTAATTGTCGAGCGTGGGCTCGAAGAACCAGACGGGCGGGGCCTCCAATGCCACGAGTTGGGTTTTCAGGGAGGTCGTGACCATCCAGTAGAACGGGAAGACGCACAGCGCCATGATCACGACAAGCAGAACGCCCTGCCAGATCAGCGACCTGCTCGCGGCGGACAACCGTGTGGCGGCCGCGGTGTCGCGTACGGAGGAGACGTTTTGCTCGGAGGATGCGATCGCCATGCCTCAGACCTCCTTGTAGAAGACGCGGATGTAGATCTGAGCGAGCACGATCGTGATGATCAAAAGGATGATCGCCTGAGCCGACGCGAGCCCCTGGTCGAACCCTCGGAACCCGACCCTCTGGATCATCAGGGACACGAACTCTGTCGACGAGCCGGGGCCGCCGCGCGTTAGCGTAAAGACCATATCGAAGAGCTTCAGCGTATCGGCCGTGCGCAAAATGAGGACGGCGACCAGACCGGGGACAAGGAACGGAAGCTGTACGTGTCGCAGGATCGTCCACCAGTTCTTGGTCTCAAGCCGCGCGGCCTCTTCAATCTCGCCCGGAACCATCGTCAGTCCGGCTAGAAGCACGAGGGCAACAAAGGGTGTCCACTGCCAGACATCCCAGAAGATGATCATGATGAAGGCGTTCGTGGGGTCTCCAATCCAGTTGATATCGGCGCCGCCCATAAGCTGGTTCACCACGCCGAACTTCTGATTGAACATTACCTGGCCCAGGAGGCCCACCACCGCATAGGTCGTGGCCATCGGCAGGACGAGGCTGAGCCGGGTCAGCGTCTTTAGGAGCTTTAGCCCCGGGCGGTGCAGAACCAACGCGATCGCAAGTCCAATCGCGATCTGCAGCGGCAGCGCCGTGCCCAGCAGGAACATCGTCCGACCCATGGCCTGCCAAAAGACCTCGTCGGTCAGAACCGTCGCGTAATTCTCGAAGCCGATGAACCGAACGTCACGCAGCTTCGTCAGGTTGTAGAAATGGAGGCTGGTCCAGACCGCGTAGAGAAGCGGGGCGATGCCCACCATCGCAAGTGCGACAACCGCGGGCCCGATGAAGGCGAAGATTGTGCGTCCGGACACTCTGTCTCGCATGTGATCTCTCCAGACACTGGGCCCTCGCGGTCAAGGCATGGGCACCCCGCAGCCTGCGCCGCGGGGTGCGATCTCGGCAAGTTATTCCTTCCGGATCAGCTTACTGAGCGAGTGGCTTGTCGCCAGAGTAGTAGCCCGCGTTCTCAAGGACTTCCTCCATACGAGTGCCGATTTCCTGAGCGCCCTCCTCGGTGGTGACTTCGCCCAGCATCATCTTGGTGCCCCATTCCTGCACGATCTCGGTGATCTCGGGCCATTCAGCAAAGCGGGGGCGGAACTCGGGCACACCGTCCTGCCAGCTCTCCACAAGCGCGGGCACGAACTTGAAGTTTTCCAGGCCGTCTTCCTGGTAGACCGACTGGCGGGCAGGAACGCCGCCACGCTCAAGATATTCGCGGGCATTGGCCTTCGACGTCGCCCACTGGATGAAGAGCCAGGCGGCCGCCTTCTCGTCGTCATCGGCCTGGCTTGCCACGGCAAGGGAGAAGCCACCGAGCGCCGGCTTGCGGCCCGCGGGGCCGGTGGGCTCGGGCGCGATCTCGACGCAATCGGCCACACGCGATGTGTCAGGGCTGACCACGGTGGAATAGAAGGCCGACCATTCGGTGATCATCGCCACATCGCCCTGGGCAAAGGCGTTGACCGTCTCGGCGTGGTCGTAGGCCACGATCCCGTCAGGCATGTACTGCATCAGGTCTTGGCGGAACTTGAGGCCGGCCTGGCTCTCGTCGGACATCAGGTTCGACTTGAACTCATCGTCCAGGAACGACCCGCCGAAGGGCCAGATCACCCGCGCAAAGCTGTCGGCCGACTGGGTTTCGTTACGCTTGGATTGGAGCGCGAAGGCATACTTGCCGTCGCCGGTCAGCGCCGGACCATAGGTGTCCTTCAGGTCCGCCCAGGTTTCGGGCGGGCCGTCAAAGCCCGCCTCCTCAAGCATGCAGCTGTTATAGAACAACAAGCCCGAGTAATTGTCGAACGGCAGACCGTAGACCACGTCATTCCAGCCGCCGAACGCGTTCAGCACCAGCGGAAAGAAGTCGTCCATGTCGAGGTCGGGGTCCACGATGTCGGGGTAGTCAGCCATGATCTCGTCAACCGGCACGATCCACTCGTTTTCGGCGAAGTTGCCGATCCAGACGAGGTCGATCAGCGCGATGTCGAGATCGCCCTGGGCCACGAAGTCGCGCACCTGCTCACCAAGCGCATTCTCGTAGGGGTGCTTGATGATGTTGATCTCGATGCCTGTTTCTTCCTCAAAAGCCGGCAGCATCGCCTCGATCGCCTCATAGCCGGGCCGCAGCAGAAACACGACGTCGACAGTCGTACCCGCATACGGAGCGGCGGCCTCCTTCAGGCTCCATGCCGCTGCGGTGCCGGCACCTCCAACGGCGACCGCGCCGGTCAGCGCCGTAGTCAACAGAAGTCGCTTGGCGTTCATGATTTCCTCCCTGAGAGTGACTTGACATTCTTTTGTATTGGTGCCCATACAAATGTAAAAGCAATACACGAGTCAATACGAATTCTCCGGGCGTGAGGTGCGCGACGGGGCGATGGAACGGGGAGGTTCCGCCGTGGCAACGGTCAAGCTGATACGCGTGAACAAGTTCTACGGTCCGCTTCAGGCGCTTAGCGACATATCGCTCGACATGGAGGATGGCGCATTCATCGTCTTTGTCGGGCCGTCGGGATGCGGGAAGTCAACCCTTCTGCGTTGTATCGCGGGGCTTGAGGCCATCGACGACGGCACAATTGAGATCGGCGAAAAGGATGTGACGAGGCTCGAACCCTCCGACCGCGAGCTGTCGATGGTCTTCCAGTCCTACGCGCTCTACCCGCATATGAGCGTACGGGCGAACATGGAATTCGGGATGAAGGTCAATGGCATAGCACCCGACGAGCGAAAGCGCCGGGTCGACGAGGCGGCCCGCATCCTCCAACTCACCGAGTATCTCGACCGAAAGCCCGCGCAGCTCTCAGGCGGGCAGCGTCAGCGCGTCGCCATCGGCAGGTCGATCGTCAAAGACCCCAAAGTGTTCCTCTTCGATGAGCCGCTGTCCAACCTCGATGCGAAGCTCCGGGTGCAGATGCGGATCGAGCTTGAGTCACTCCACAAGGAGCTTGGCGCCACGATGATCTACGTCACCCACGATCAGGTGGAGGCGATGACAATGGCCGACCAGATCGTGGTGCTGAACGGCGGCAAGGTGGAACAGGTCGGCGCGCCGCTTGATCTTTACCATCGGCCCGCGTCGGAGTTCGTCGCGGGATTCATCGGATCGCCGGCCATGAATATCGTCGATGTTGCGAGCGGTCTCGGCGACGGCGTATCGGCCCGCGATGGAGCCACACGCATCGGTATCCGCCCCGAACATATCGAAATCGCCGACAGCGGCGTGCGCGCCACGATCACCGTCAAGGAACAGCTCGGGGGCGAAAGCTATCTCTATACCCGGACCGACGACGGCACCGATGTCGTCGTGAAGTCCGATGGCGACGACCCGCACAACCCCGGCGACACGCTGCACCTCGCACTCCCAAGCCACCGGGTGCACCAGTTCGGCGCAAATGGCGAAAGCCTTGGCGGCGCGACATGAGGCGCGACCTTCCATGACTGGCTGGGAACAGCAGATCAAAACACTTATCGAGCCCTGCCTCGCAGCCTCGAAGGTCACGGACGTCGTGCGGATTGGTCCAGGTGTCATCGGGGAGACTGGGCACGTTGCATCGCAGCTCACCGACGCACGCCGCGCGCTGATCATGGCCGACGATGCCGGCTTTGCCGCGGCCGGTGCGCCGGTCGTGGCCTCCCTCGAGGCGGCGGGCTTTGAGGTTGAAACGCTCGTTCTACAAGCCGATCCCCTGCCCGCGGCGTCGGTTGAGGAGGCCGAGCCGTTTCGGGCCGCACTGGCGGCCGACCCGACGCTCTTTCCCGTCTCCGTCGGGTCGGGCGTCATCAATGATCTCGTCAAGTACGCGGCCTTCGAGACGGATCGCCGATACCTGACCGTGGCCACAGCTGCCTCCATGGACGGCTACACCAGCGCGGGGGCGCCGCTGGCACGCGGCGGCTTCAAGGTCACGATCCCTGTCCGAGCACCGGTCGCCATGATTGCCGATCTCGGTGTCATCACTGCGGCGCCGGCCGAGATGAACGGATGGGGCTTTGGCGATCTCGCGGGCAAGATCCCCGCAGGTGGCGATTGGATTCTCGCCGATCTTGTGGGCGCCGAACCCATCGATGATCGTGCGTGGAGCCTTGTGCAGGACACCCTCGTCGACTGGCTCTCTAACCCTGCGGGCATTCCAGCGCGCGATCAGGATACGGTCGCGCGTCTCTTCGTGGGGCTGACCGCCGTAGGCTTCGCCATGGAGTTCCACGGCAGTTCGCGCCCGGCGTCTGGGGCCGACCACCAGATAGCGCATCTATGGGAGATGGAGGGACATACCCACGGCGGGCGAAAGGTGTCGCACGGGGCTGCGGTTGCCATCGGGGCGGTTGCGGCGCTTGCCCTTTTTGACTGGCTGCTGGCGCAGGATCTTTCGGGCCTCGACGCCGCTGCGGTCGCCGCGCGTGCGCCCGACCTTGCAACACGGGAAGCCGCTCTGCTGTCGGCTATTCCCGATCCGAACATCTCGCCAAAGGCGCTAGAGGAACTTCGCGCCAAACATGTCGACCAGGCGACCCTGGAGGCCCGCCTCACGCGGATCACGGCGGGGTGGACGGCGACACGCGCGCGCCTCGCCGACAATCTCGTGCGCCAGTCCGAAATGGTGGAGATGCTGCGCGCTGCCGGGTCGCCGGCGTTCGCTGCCGATATCGGGGTCGGACAAGACCACCTGATGTCGACGATCCGCGCGGCAGCCTTCATCCGCCGGCGCTACACGATATTGGATTTCCTGCACGAAACCGGCCTCACAGAGGACGCGCTGGCGGCGGTGGCGCCCAAGCTTGTCGATGCACGACGCATGGAGAAATCCGCATGACACTGAACGCGCGTGCGGCCAGGGCGCTGGAGGAGGTCGGGGAGGTGCTCGACCGTGCGCTGCCCCTTCAGGCAGAGGCCATGGCCGGACCGATCCGCGCGGCCAAGAGGATCGTGCTCTATGGCGTGGGTCGGGAGGGCCTGATGATGCGCGCCCTTGCGATGCGCCTCTTCCATCTCGGCCTCGACGCCCATGTCGTCGGCGACATGACGACCCCACCGGTCGGGCCTGGTGACCTGTTGATTGTGAGCGCGGGCCCGGGCCAGTTTTCCACCGTGCTCGGCCTCCTCGGCGTCGCGCGAGAGGCGGGTGCGGCCACCATGTGCATCACCGCCACCCCCGAGGGCGGAGCTGCAGCGGCATCGGATCACGTGATCCACCTGCCCGCGCAGACGATGGCAAACGATCGGAATGGCGCGACATCCGTCCTCCCCATGGGATCGCTCTTTGAGGCGGTCCAGTTTCTCTTCTTCGAGATCCTCGTTCTGCATCTTCGCGATACGTCTGGCATTGCGCCCGAGGACATGCGGGCGAACCACACGAACCTGGAGTGACGATGGGCTGGACGGACCGCTTCTCGATTGCCGGTAAGGTTGCCCTGGTGACGGGGGCGTCCTCGGGCATCGGGGCAGAGATCGCGGCTGTTTTTGCCGAAGCGGGCGCGACCGTCATCTGTACCGGCCAATCCGAGGCACGATTGAAGGAGGTCGCGTCTGCAACTGGGGCAGGGTGGATCGCAGCCGACATCTCTACGCCCGACGGCTGTGCCGCGCTTGCACGTGAGGCTCTGAACCGCCACCCGCGCATCGACATCCTCGTCAACAGCGCCGGCGTCGCGCTTGTCGGTCCTGTCCTCGACTATGCGGTGGAGGACTGGGACAGAACGATGGCCATCAATTTGCGGGCGCCCTTCCTGCTCGCCCAGGCGCTCGCCCCCGCGATGATCTCTGCCAAGGCCGGGAAGATCATCAATATTTCCTCGCAGGCCGGTGTGATCGCCCTCGCAGACCATGTGGCCTATACGGCCTCGAAGGGGGGCCTGAATGCCCTCACGAAGTCGCTCATGGTGGAGCTGGCGCCGCACAACATCCAGGTCAATGCAATCTGCCCGACCGTCGTGATGACCCAAATGGGCAAAAAGGTCTGGAGCCCGCCCGAGAAGTCCGAACCTATGATCGCCGCGACCCCATTGGGACGCTTCGGCGAGCCGGTCGAAATCGCGGACATGGCGCTCTACCTCGCCTCGCCCGCATCCGATCTCGTGAATGGCGCGGTCCTTATGATTGAAGGGGGTTACTCCAGCGTATGAACGGCTTCAGAGTCCTTACCAGCATGTGGAGGATCTCGTGGGATGCCGACGGTGCCGCTCGAACAGTTGCGCCGGCGCGCGCATCTTCGCTTCATCCAGCCGTCGGAGAGCGACCGCGGCACCCGGGGCGCGGGCCGCTGCGACTGTGACGGGATTTTTGCTGTGCGCGCGGCGATCGGGTTGGAAGGCGTGCTCGCGAGGGGGAGCCTTGTCGAAATACCACCAGAGATTGCCCAAGGCCTTTCGGTCTGGCGGCCCGTCGCCAAAAGCGCCAACGAAGTGATCGACGAGGGTCGGCCCTTCCTGCGCAACAAGGCGGGCTGAACGATGCCCTATGACAGCACGCTGACGGTGGACGAGGCCTTCGACCGCTACGAGGCGATACGGCCGCGGCTGCCCGCAATGTCCGACCTTCGGCAGACCAGCCAAATGAGGATGTGCAGCGGGCTTCTGGACATCGCCGATACCTTCGACGCGTTCGTGCTCGACAGTTTCGGTGTCTTGAACGTGGGCGAAAGGGCGATTGCGGGAGCCGTCGAGTGTATTCAGGCGCTGCGCGACCGGGGCAAGCGCCTCGTCGTTCTGACCAATGCTGCAAGCTACACAAGGGCCGCAGCGGTAGCGCGCTACCGCTCAATGGGGTTCGACTTCGCTGCGGAGGAAGTCGTGTCGAGCCGCGACGTCTGCGTCCGCAGGCTGGGAGAAATGGGCACTGGGCTGAAGTGGGGCGCCATTGCCGCCGCGGATGATGGCTTCGAGGACATCGAAGCCAAGGTTACGCACTGGGACCATCGCGAAGCCGATGATGTCGACGGCATTCTGCTCTTGTCGAGCGTTGGCATCACCACATCGTTGCTCGACCGTTTGGAGGCGGCTCTTGCCACCCGCCCGCGCCCGATCGCAGTGGCAAACCCCGACCTCGTCGCCCCCCGTGAGACCGGCTTGAGCAAGGAGCCAGGATACTTTGCCCATCACCTCGCCGACAAACTGGGTCTGGCTCCGGAGTTCTACGGCAAGCCGTTTGGCAATGCGTTTCAGGATGCACTGGCTTCCCTGAGGGATTTGAACCCGGGACGCATCGCGATGGTGGGCGACACCCTACACACCGACATTCTGGGCGGGCAGGCGGCAGGATTGAAGACTGTGTTGGTCTCCGATCACGGTCTGTTTTCGGGGCAGGATGTGCAGGGCTATGTCACCCGCTCGGGCATCATCCCCGACTACGCTTGCGCGCAAATCTGACCGCCAGGGAGCCTACCATGGGCACGCGCAACCGCATGTCAACTCAGGAGACCGGCCGCCGTCGGCCTGGCGCGCACCGAAAGTGCGTGTCTGCGCTGCGCATTCGCCGGGCGCACAGAGGAAGCCGGCAAGCGCTCGGTCTCCCGGCGCGACATCTCGTGATGGCAACCCGATCAGTTTCCCGGGACGCGGTCGCCTCTGATACGGTGTCGAAAGAGGCGGACCAACACGACCTCATAATTACAAAGCGGATCGTTAGTGATCCCAACGACATCGCATGGGAGGACACGATGAAACGGCTTTCAAGGGTCATTGCTGCTATCTTGCTGCCGGTCTGCGCACACGCGCAGTCCGTCACGTTGGAGGACATTCGCGAGGCCGTCGGCGCCGTGGATACGGACGCGATCATCGCCAACGACGCGCACGACCGAAACTGGCTGAACTACGGATTGAATTACGCCGAGACCCGGTATTCCCAACTCGACGGGATCACCAGCGCGAACGTGGCCGAGCTTGGCCTCGCGTGGTCTCACGGCCTTGAATCGCGCCGTGGCGTCGAGGCGACCGCCATTGTCGTCGACGGCGTGATGTTCGTCACCGCGTCCTGGTCTGTCGTCCACGCGCTCGACGCGGTCACGGGAGAGGAGCTCTGGGTCTATGATCCTGAGGTGCCGCGCGAGTTCGCCCACAAGGGGTGCTGCGATGTGGTGAACCGTGGCGTGTCCGTCTACCAGGGCAAAGTCTATGTCGGCGCGTTCGACGGCTATCTGCATGCCATCGACGCCGCGACGGGCGAGCGGATCTGGAAGGTCGACACGATCGAGAACCGCGAAATGTCCTACACGATCACCGGCGCGCCACGAGCAATCAACGGCAAGATCATCATCGGAAACGGCGGCGCGGAGTACGGGGTTCGAGGCTATGTCTCTGCCTACGATGTCGATAGCGGCGATATGGTTTGGCGGTTCTACACCGTGCCCGGCGACCCCGCGAAGCCCTACGAGAACGATGCCATGGCCATGGCGGCCGAGACCTGGGACCCCTCTGGCAGATACTGGGAGGCCGGCGGTGGCGGCACGGTTTGGGACGCGATGGCCTACGACCCAGAGCTCGACCTGCTCTATATCGGCGTCGGCAACGGCAGCCCCTGGAACCAGCACTTGAGAAGCCCGGCCGGTGGCGACAACTTGTTTCTCGCTTCGATCGTGGCGCTCGACCCCGACACCGGCGAATACCAGTGGCACTACCAGAACACGCCGGGCGAGACGTGGGACTACACCTCGACCCAGCACATAATTCTGGCCGATCTCCAGATCGACGGCCAAATCCGCAAAGTCATGATGCAGGCGCCGAAGAACGGCTTCTTCTATGTGATCGACCGAACGAACGGCGACTTCATCTCGGCTGAGCCGTTCACAACCGTGACCTGGGCGACGGGCTACGACGAGAGCGGTCGTCCGATCGAGGCTGAGGGCGCGCGGTCGAAGGACAAGCCCTGGGAGACGGTGCCGTCGGCCTACGGTGCCCACAATTGGCATCCGATGAGCTTCAATCCCGAAACCGGGCTGGTCTACATCCCGGCGCAGGGCGTGCCGCTCGTTCAATCTACGGATCCCGCCTGGGAACTGAACAGCCACAAGCCCATGTCGACCATGTCGGGCATGGGCTGGAACCTCGGCTATCTGTTCAACGCGATTGCCCCTGAGGCGACGCCGTTCGGTCAGCTTCTGGCCTGGGATCCGGTGAACCAGCGGGAGGCGTGGCGCGCGGAATATGTCAGCCCATGGAACGGCGGGACCCTCACGACGGCGGGAAACCTGGTCTTTCAGGGCACGGCCGACGGTCGGTTCGTTGCCTACGATGCAGCCACCGGCGAGGTGCTGTGGCAGACCGCCGTCGGATCGGGCGTCGTGGCGGCGCCGTCGACCTTCGAGGTGGATGGCGCGCAGTACGTGTCGATCGCCGTGGGCTGGGGCGGCGTTTATGGACTGATGCAACGCGCCACCGAGCGGGTCGGCCCGGGCCGGGTTTACACCTTCAAGCTGGGCGGAGACGCGGAAGGGCCAGAGGAAGTCCTATCGGATCGCACCGAACTGGTATCTGGCGTCCCCTACAACCCCGACGACGTCGGTGCGGGTCTCGCGGTCTACATATCCAACTGCCTCTTCTGCCATGGGGTACCGGGCGTCAACAACGGCGGAGCCATTCCGAACCTGGGCTACTCCGCGGCCGACGTCCTTACCAACGCACAGGACTGGGTTCTTCAGGGGGCTGGCATTCATCAGGGCATGCCGCGCTTTGACGCCCATCTCAGCGACGACGACGTCACCAAGCTGATCGCATTCATCCAAGGCACCGCCGACGCGGTTCGGCCACAGTAGCGCGCGGCAGATCGCCTACGGATACAAAGTGCGCCGCAGCCGACCCTAGCCCTTGCGCGCCAAGGGCGGCTGCGTCGGCGCTAACTTAGGGGAATGGCACCCAAACCCGCTCGGAAAGCAAAGTGCCAGATCGTGAGGGACACGCGCCCTCATATTCGTCTCGGCTTGAGTAAATGGGCGTTGTTGGCATGAGAGCCGTCAAGGACCGACGCCTCACCGGTCGGCCGGCCATCCGCGTCTTCCCGCGTGCGCAACCAACTCCCCGTCCGCGCACGTCTTGTGCTTGGGCGGAACCTTAGGCCAACTCGCGGCTTTGCGGCTCAATCGAATAGAGAGGTCCGAGGAACAGCCGCAAATGTCACCTTGGAAAGTGCCGCCAAGATGGAGTGGGTCGAGGGCCGGCAGGAGCACGCGGAACGACACAATCGCCATTGAGTTTCCGCCCGGGCGAGGAACTCGGCCTAAGGGGCCTTGCGGTCCGAGAGGATGGTCGCGCCGTGCTCGTGCTCACCGGACCTTCTCAAGGCCGTCTAATCCATCTTGCGAATGAACAATCCGGCCAGAGACTGAACGGACGGAGAGATCAGCCTAGAATTGGTGACCAGCAGCGCACACCCGATGACCGCAGCCGTGACAGGCGCCACCGTTCCAAGCTCATCTCTCGCGACCGCAATCTATGCCGCTCGCGGTCTGTTCCAATGGGCCTCCGCTCTGGCAAAGGCGATCGAGGGGCATTGAACGGTCAGTACGGGTTGCCATTGAGAAGAAGGCCCCAAAAAAAAATCGCGTCCATCGCCCCAAGCCCACTCGACCCGACAAATCAAGAAGGTGCTGATCAACAATGACCAATGGTACCAAACGCCACCAGCGGAAAATTAACCTGGGAAAACCCCGTTTGTAGAAATTGAAAAGTCAGAGAGGTACTCCAAGGCGAGCTTCCCAAGCTAAGAGGGGCAAGCCCGCTCCAGGCCACCTACTATTCACAAGACTGACCAAGCCCGGCTTTTTCGGCAAAGGGGTCCCATGATGCATCCCGGTGCCACTCATACTCCGAGCCATCAGCCATCCACTCTGCGGCCTCAAGACCGAACAGCTCTTCAGCAACAGCTAGCGCCATGTCCATTCCCGCAGAAACGCCTGACGAGGTGTAATACTTGCCGTCCTGGACCCAACGCGCCTTTTCCACCCAATTGACATTTGGGCCAAGATGCACCGTGCCTCTGAAATCTTGCTTGTTGGTCGTGGCTTTTCGTCCATCCAAGACGCCCGCGATCGCGAGCAGAATGCTGCCCGTGCAAACCGTCAAAACCTGATCAGCCTCGTCACAGGTCTTTCTGAGCCATTCCAGCACGTCTGGGTGCTTGGCAGCGTCCAGCGCACTGTCGCCGCCGGGAACCAAAAGGATGTCGTAGGCCCCCGGATCGTAGATGGTGCTGTCCGGCAGAACTCGCTGACCGTGCCGGGTGGGAACCGGCTCAAGGCTCTCGGCCACCAACGTGAGTGCAATCTCCTTGTCGAACCCCCCCAAGAGTTCAATCGGTCCAAACAAATCAAGCGTCTGGACGCCTGGGAAAACAAAGATGGCGAGAGATCTCATGGCTGCTCCAGAGGTGCGACGGGGCGCGTTTTCAAGTTTGCACAGCGCTAGACTAGCCCACCCCGCTTTGGCATGAATGCCAAGATGAGCACTTTTTCTGCCATAACGGTCGAACCACCATCTGATGCTCGTCAGATCATGTTTGTCATCTATCCCGGGATTGCACTTCTTGATCTGGCCGGGCCGCTGCAGGTCTTTTCGTGGGCCAGGGAACCGGGAACAGACCAACTCGGCTATCACACTCGGATCCTGTCTCACCATGGTGGTCGCGTTCCGTCGGACACGTTGGTCGAGGTCGACTCCGACGCAATTGCGAGCTGCCGGACAAGCGACATCGACACACTCATCGTAATTGGCGGGGACGGAGTATATGCCGGCGCCCGAGATGCCGACTTCGTCGCTTCTATTGCGCTATTGGCTTCGATGTCTCGGCGGGTCTGCTCTGTTTGCTCGGGCTCATATCTTCTGGCCCGCGCAGGGCTATTGCACGAACGGCGGGCGGTCACTCACTGGGAGGACGCCGACATACTGAAGCGGGATTTTCCGAGTATACTTCTCGAGACTGACCCGATCTACATCAAAGATGGCCATGTCTGGACGTCCGCTGGCGTCACGGCCGGAATCGACATGTCGATTGCCATTGTGGCAGAGGATCTTGGTCGGGAGGCGGCATTGGAGCGCGCCCAATCGCTCGTTACGTATATGGTTCGCCCGGGCGGTCAGTCGCAGTTTAGCCCTGCACTGGAACGACAGAAGTTGGATAGGGATGGCAGGTTTGAGGCCTTGCATGAATGGATCGCGGACAACCTGCGGGAAAACCTGTCGGTAGAGCAGCTCGCTGGCTTTGAAAGCATGAGCATCAGGAACTTCCACCGCGTGTATATAGATACAATGGGAATGACGCCTGCAAGGGCAGTTGCGTCAATCCGAATGGAGAGGGCGCGTGATATGCTTGAGACGTCCTCGACCCGCATCAAATCTGTCGCCTACATGTGTGGCTTTCGAAGTGAAGAGCAAATGCGCCGCACGTTCCTGAGGGTCTTGGGGTTATCCCCCACAGAGTACCGGAACAGATTTCAATTGGTCGACTAGTGCCTCCGACAGAGGACCCAAGAGATCAAACTGGCAGTCTCTGCAAGACAGTTCACCGGCCGCCCAACTGAAGTGTTTTTCTGCCGCCGCACCGCGTGATGGGTGTCATCTGCGCTAACGGAAGGGAGGCCGATCTTTGAGCCACGCCTCGCCGTTCAGCGCGTCATCATCGTTCCCGGCGCCGCTGCGCGTCCAGTTTTTCGGTCTCCCGACCGTGATCTCGATGCGGCTGCGCGGGGTCATGGGGGGCGACGATGGTTCGTGGCGTGCCGGTGTGCTCGCCGCCAGCACATGACCGGAAAGGCTTGGCGGATGCCGCCGCACTTGGCATCGTGACCGCGATTCGACCCCACCCGCGAGGACATATTCCATGAGCGACATTGGAGCGCCCCAAGAGCCATTCGGCGTAGGTGCCGTGATCTCAGAGAGCTTTTCGATTTTCTTCAAGCGCCTCATTCCGATCCTCATCGTCGGGTTTGTTGTGTTCTTCCTGGCGTCACTGGTCTCCGCTCTCCTCCTCGGGATGGATGTGGCGACGGGCCAGACCGATCCGTTTGGCATCGACCCCACAGGCGACCTGACGGGCCCGACCGGCGGCGAGATCGCAGGGTTTTTCGTGAGCGCCCTTTTTGGCCTGATTGCCTACAGCTTGATGGTCTCGGTGTTCGTGCTGCTCGCTTACGATGCGAAGCTTGGTCGCCCTGCTCGCCTTGGCGGGTATTTCGGCGCCGCGCTTCCCGTCATCGTTCCGACCATCGTCCTCAGCGTGGTGATGTGGATCCTGATCGTCTTCGGCTTTTTGTTGTTGATCGTGCCAGGGCTATGGCTTGCCGCGCTGTTCTCTGTGGTGATCCCCGCCATCGTGATCGAGCGGGCCGGCTACTCGGCATTGGGGCGCAGCGCGCAACTGACCAAGGGCTACCGCTGGTCGATTGTGGGGGTCTATGCGGTGATGTTCCTGATTGTGATCGTCGTGTCCTTGATCCTCGGCGCGGTAATTGCCGGACTTGCTGCTCTTCTACTGGCGGGCGGCGGCACAGTCGGTTTTGGTAGCGGGCTGACTTTTCTGGCCATCAACGCGGTGACATCGGCGCTGTCCTATGGGTTCACCGCCATTATGTCGGCCATCATCTATGCCCGCCTGCGAGAGCTGAAGGAAGGCGTGAGCGTCGCCTCTCTTGTCGACGTGTTCCGCTGATCCGGTTTGCCGTCCGCTTGGAGTGACCGGGTCTTCGCGCATCGGCGCTCCGGCGGACTGGATTGGAGGCTGCAAAGGGCCACCAGCCCACCTCTAGGCGCAAACGGCGCGGCGTGACGGCAGACGGTTTCCTTCGGCAGGTTGCAGCAAGGTGCGGGGCGTCGGGGGGTAGCTTCGGCAAGGAAGGCGCGCGTGGCGCAACGTGCGTCGTGTCCCGGGCTTGACTCCCCCTCACCTCTCAGACGACATCAGAAGCGCTGGTGCCCGTCGGTGAGACGGGTGAAAAGGGAATGCGACCCGGCCCGACCGGGAAAGCAGCCGCCCCCGCGACCGTGACCGGAAAGGTCGCCCAATCGCCACTGGCCCGCTAGTCACTCCTCGACGGCGGGCCGGGAAGGCAGGGTAACCGATGGAGCGCCGAGTGGCGCTCCGGGATCCGCAAGCCGGGAGACCTGCCAGCAAGACGTAACGTGACCGGACGGGGGTTTCCGGGGACGGCTCGCAGGGTCGCATCCGCGCATCCCGGTCCCGCCGCTCCCGTACCGTCGCCGGCCGCAGAACGCCCGCGTTGGGCGATAGGAGTGAGCATGGAGAAGCCCGCGCAACCGGCGATCATCGATCTTCTGGTGTGCACCCGGTGTCGCCGCGGCGAACCGGCCGAAAGCGAGGCACCGCGCCCAGGGTCGATTTTGGCTCATGCCCTGTCGACCCGCTCCTTGCCGGCTGGAGTGCGCCTGCGCGAGGTCGAGTGCCTGTCGAATTGCTCTGCCGGCTGCACCATCGTACTGCGCGCGCCCGATCGCTGGTCCTATGTTTACGGCGGCTTCGACCCTGAGGCGGATGTCGAGACGATCCTCGAGGGCACCGCGAAATACGCCGCGAGTGCCGACGGGTTCGTCCCCTGGCGCGAGCGCCCTGAGCATTTCCGACGGAACTGCGTCGCCCGAATCCCCCCACTTGAGGTGTCCGATGTCTGAATTGACCAAACTCCCCGTCACCGTTGTCACCGGGTTTCTCGGATCGGGTAAAACAACGCTGATCAGCGCGCTGATGCAAAACCCGGGCGGCAAGCGTCTCGCCGTCGTGGTCAACGAGTTCGGCGATGTCGGAGTCGATGGAGAGATCCTGAAATCCTGCGCGATCCCCGATTGCCCCGCCGAGAACATCGTCGAACTGGCCAATGGCTGCATCTGCTGCACGGTGGCTGACGACTTCATTCCCACGATCGAGGCGCTCTTGGACATGGAGCCACGCCCCGAGCACATCCTGATCGAAACATCGGGTCTTGCCCTGCCCAAGCCGCTTCTCAAGGCGTTCGACTGGCCCGATATCCGGTCGAAGATCACCGTGGATGGGGTGATCGCGCTTGCCGATGCCGAGGCCGTGGCGGCGGGTCGGTTCGCACCAAACATCGCGGCCGTGGAGGCCCAGCGCGAGGCCGATGACAGCCTCGATCACGACACGCCGCTGTCGGAGGTGTTCGAAGATCAGATTTCATGCGCCGACATCGTCCTTCTGACCAAGCCCGACCTGGCGGGTCCAGGCGGCGTTGCACGGGCGCGCGCCGTCATCGAGGCCGAAGCCCCGCGGCCCCTGCCGGTGGTCGAGTGCGCCGAGGGGCAGATCGATCCGCGCGTGATCCTCGGGCTCGAAGCTGCGGCCGAGAACGACCTGGACGCGCGGCCCTCGCACCATGACGGTGCCCATGACCACGACCATGAGGATTTCGACAGCGTCGTTATCGAGATCCCGGAGCAGGATAGCCCGGAAGCCCTCGTCGCCCGGATCGAGGCCCTGGCCCGAAGCCGCGACATCCTGCGGGTCAAGGGCTATGCGGCCGTGGGGGGCAAGCCGATGCGGCTGCTGGTTCAGGCTGTCGGCGCGCGGGTCCGCCACCAGTTTGACCGGCCTTGGCGCCCTGGCGAGGCGCGCGTCGGGCGGCTGGTTGTCATCGCCGAGCACGATCGGATTGATGCCGCCGAAATCTATGCCGCCCTGGCCGGCGCGGCCGAAGCGGCCGAGTAGGGGCGTTCGGCCTGCATGCACGTCATCTTCCGCGAAAGTCACGGGCTCGAGGAGACGGAAACGCCCACAGATCTCGGGCAAAGCCCGGCGGATCTTGTGGTGCTGTCCTTCTCCGACAGCGACCTTGGGGCGTTTGCGGCAGGCTGGACACGCGGTGGTGGGCGATCGGGGCGTATGCCAAACCTCAGACTGGCAAACCTCGCCGCGCTGAAGCATCCACTGTCTGTCGATACGTATCTCGAACAGACGTTGTCGCAGGCAAAAGGCATCCTGATCCGCCTCATCGGCGGGGTGCCCTATTGGCCTTATGGCCTTCAGCAAGTGGAAACCCTGGCGCGGGAGAGAGGCATCGCTTTGGCCGTCCTACCGGCCGACGGCAGGGCGGATCCCCGTCTCGATGCGGTCTCCACCGTGCCGGCTTCCACACTCCAACGCCTGGCACATCTGTGCGATGCGGGCGGAGCGGTCGCGGCGCAGGCAGCTTTGGCGCAGATGGCCCTTGCGGCTGGGCTCTACGCAGGGCCTGTCGCGGGTGCCAAGACGCTGCCCGCTGTCGGAGCCTGGCTGCCTGAGCACGGTGTCTGCTGCCCTCTGACGACGCTTGGCGCGGCAGACGAGCAGCAACCGCTCGTGCTCTTGGTCTTCTACCGGTCCTATCTCGTGTCGGCCGATCTGGCGCCGATTGAGGCGCTGTGTGCCGCGTTTCGAGAGCGGGGCTGCCGGGTCATGGGCCTCTTCGCCCCCTCCCTGAAGGCGCCCGATGCGTCCGGGTGGCTCAAGCGACAAGTGGCAGCGCTCAAGCCCGCGGCCATTGTGAACGCCACGTCGTTCTCCGGCCGCAGCGGGGGCGGGGCATCGCCGCTCGACGCTGCCGGCGTGCCGGTTTTCCAGGTGGCCCTTTCCACGTCGACCCGCGACGCCTGGGAGGCCGCCGAGCGGGGCCTGTCGCCGGCCGATCTCGCCATGCATGTGGTTCTGCCCGAAGTCGACGGGCGCATCTTTGTCGGCGTCGCCTCGTTCAAAGAGCCGGGCGTTCGCGATCCCGACCTGGAGTTCTCGCGCTATGCCCACGCCCCGGCGAACAAGCGGATAGAGGCCGTTGCCGATCGGGTCACGGCTTGGATTGGGCTCGCAAGAACGCGCAAAAGCCTGCGTCGGCCCGCCCTCGTCCTGTCGACGTACCCTGGAAAGTCGTGGAACATGGCGCACGCCGTCGGCCTCGACGCGCTTGCCTCGGCCGAGGCCATCCTTGAGGACCTCACGGGCGAGGGGCTCCCGGTCGCGCGCGGTGCCCGGCTGGCGGAGCATCTCGTCTGCGCTCGGATGGCCTGGCCGATTGCTGAATACCGCGCTGCGCTGGCCGCACTGCCAAGGACGCTCCTCGACGATCTCGCTGCGGCCTGGGGCGATCCGGAAGACGATCCTGACGTGTCGGGCGACGCGATCCAATTCGCCGCCGTCCAGCGAGGTGCGGCCCTCATCGCCCTCCAGCCCGAACGCGGGCTGCGCCGGGACCGCGAGGATGACTATCACGATCTGAGCCGTGTCCCGCGCCACGCCTATGTCGCGTTCTACTTGTGGCTCCGGCAGCAGGCGGACGCGCTGATCCATATCGGTGCCCACGGCACGCTGGAATGGCTGCCAGGCAAGGCCGTCGCGCTGTCGGATACGTGCTGGCCCGAGGCGCTGACCGGAGATCTGCCCGTGATCTACCCGTTCATCGTCAACGATCCCGGCGAAGCTGCGCAAGCCAAGCGGCGCCTGGGCGCGGTGACGATCGGACACGTGCCGCCCCCCTTGCGCACCTCCGGCACAACCGAACGTCTCGCTCGGCTCGAGGTCCTGCTCGACGAGTTCTCCAATGCCGACGGTCTCGACCCTCGGCGCCGCGATCGACTACAGGAGGACATCCGCGGCGAGGCGCAAGCCCTTGGTGTCGAGGAGGATTTGGGTATCTCCGGTGCGTCTTGCGCGGCCGAAGCCATCACGCGGATCGACCGGTTCGTGTGTGATGTCAAAGAGAGCCAGTTCGGTGACGGACTCCACATCTTCGGGCGGCCCCAATTATCTCAGGATGCGTTCGACAGCGCCGAAAGCGCGGCGGCCGAGCGTGCCGGCTTGGCGGCGGCGCTGTCTGGAAAGTGGGTTGCGCCAGGCCCTTCGGGATCGCCCTTCCGGGGCCGACACGATGTCCTTCCGACCGGGCGCAACCTCTACACCACCGATCCGCGGGCTGTGCCGACCAGAGCGGCCTATGCCCAAGGCACCCGCCTCGCCGATGAATTGATCCGGCGCCACCTGCAGGACGAGGGCGATTGGCCGACGGGGCTGATCGTCGACCTCTGGGGATCGGCCACCATGCGAACCGCGGGTGAGGAGTTCGCCATGGCCCTGCGTCTTCTCGGCGTGCGCCCCGTCTGGGACGAAGGCTCCGAACGCGTCTCCGGCGTCGAAGTGGTGCCCATTGCAGAGCTCGACCGCCCAAGGATCGATGTGACGCTTCGCATCTCCGGTCTCTTCCGGGATGTGTTTCCCACGCTGACCGCGCTCTTCAACCAGGCCGTGCGCGCGCTGGCGGCTCGCGACGAGGCGTCTGACTGGAACCCCTATGTCGGCACTCATCCCGGCGGTCGGGTCTACGGCCCGCGGCCCGGATCCTTTGGTCTCGGTATGGGCGACTTGTCCGATGACGTGACAGAAGCCGCGCGAGAGGAGGCCGGAAACGCGTGGCTTTCTGCGTCGGAATGGGCGTTCGATGGCGAGCGCGCAGCGCGCGACCGCGACGGGCTGCAGGCGCGCGTTCAAGGCGCCGACCTGTTCGTGCATGCCCAGGACCTGCCGGAGACCGACCTGCTCCTGGCCGCCGATTACGCCGCGCACGAGGCCGGTTTTGCCGCGGCCCAAGCCGCCGTGGGTGGAAACGCCATCCTCTACCACCTCGACAACACCGATCCCTCCCGTCCCCGCGCGCGGACGCTGACCGAAGAGATCGCACGCGTCGTTCGGGCCCGCGCGGCGCATCCGGGATGGATCGCCGGAATGCGGCGCCACGGGTTCCGAGGAGCGGCCGAGATTGCGGCGACCCTCGATCACCTGGCGGCGTTTGCCCAGCTCACCAGGGCCGTACCGCCGCATCTCTTCGACCTCTATTGGCAAGCCACGTTGGACGACGCGGGCGTTGTGTCCTTCATGACCCAAGAAAATCCCGAAGCGCTCGCGGCCATGCGCAGCAGGTTCGAGGCACTCGCCGCCGCCGGCCTCTGGCAGACCCGACGCAATTCCATCGCCGCGGACCTCGCGACAGCTTCGACCGAGCCAGCGACATGAGCGCGTCAGTCCGCCCTGAAATCCGCGGCTGGTGCCCCGGCGCACTCCGCCCGATGGCGTCCGGGGACGGGCTGGTCGTGCGTATACGACCCTTCGCGTCCGAGATCTCACCGGCCCAGGCCATTGGAATAGCCAGCTTGGCAGAGGCCCATGGAAATGGCGTCATCGAATTGACTGCGCGGGCAAATCTTCAGCTGCGCGGCGTCTCTGACCAGGCCATAATCGATCTGTCCGAAGGGCTACGCCGGCTTGGGCTTCTCGACGCAGACCCTGCCCAGGAGGCACGGCGCAACGTGATCCTGTCGCCTGTGCGGGACCAGTCTGACGACCCGTGCGCCCTCGCTTTCGCCTTGATCGAGGCTCTTGCCTCCGAGAGCGTTCTGTCCCTGCCAGGCAAGTTCGGTTTTGCCATCGATACCGGGCCGCAGCGATACCTTGCAGACACCAGTGCCGACATTCGGATAGAGCGCTCGGCGCATGGCCTGATCGTGCGCGCAGACGGTGCCCCCAGCGGAAGCCCCGTCGGCGACGCAGGCGAGGCGGTTGCCACAGCCCTCACGCTGGCACATTGGTTCGCGGCATCAGGCGGTATCGGGCCCGACGGGCGGGGCCGGATGGCCCGCCATCTCACCCAAGCCGACATGCCTCCTCATCTGGCGGGACGGGTCCGGCCGTTTCCGGCGCATATGGCGCTGTCGCCGGGCCGGTTCGGCGGTCTCCATCTTGTTGGCGCGGCTTTCGGCCAGATGTCAGCAAACACGCTCCGGCTTCTCGCCGAGGCGACCGATGCCCCGATCCGTGTCACACCATGGCGCATGCTTGCCCTCGAGCACGCGGACCCGCAGGCATGGGCCAGTGCGCCCGACCTCGTCACGCGCGCCGGCGATCCGCGCCTTCGGGTCTCGGCCTGCACGGGGGCGCCGGGATGCCCGCAAGCCACCGTAGCAACCCGTGCCCTCGCCCAGAAGCTGGCCACGCGCGTGCCGCAAGGGAAGCACCTGCACGTGTCGGGCTGCGCCAAAGGCTGTGCGCATCCCAGACCCGCCGACGTCACGCTCACGGGGTGCGATGGCACCTTCGATCTTGTCGTCCACGGCGCCCCGTGGGAAGAGCCCCAGGCGCGGGGCCTGGCCGCCGCGGACATCGAAGAGCGGATCTTCCCCTGATGCCCTATGCTTACGAAAAAGACGGCGCCGCAATCTATGCTGAGTCGTTTGCGACGATCCGGGCAGAGTCCGACCTTGCCGGCTTTGACGCGGATGAAGAGCAAGTGGCCGTTCGCATGATTCACGCCGCCGGGATGGTGGGGCTGGCCAGGCACATCCGGTTCTCACCCGGTGCGGCCGCGGCGGGGCGGGCGGCGCTCGCCGCAGGCGCCCCGATCCTGTGCGATGCCCGAATGGTATCGGAGGGGGTCACTCGGGCGCGGCTGCCCGCGTCGAACGAGGTTGTGTGCACGCTCCAGGCGCCAGAGGTGCCCGATCTGGCGGCGCGCCTCGCGACCACGCGTTCAGCCGCAGCGCTCGAGCTCTGGCGGCCAATGCTCGGCGGGGCGGTCGTGGCGATCGGCAATGCGCCGACCGCGCTCTTTCACCTGCTCGAGATGCTCGAGGACCCGGGGTGCCCGCGTCCCGCGCTCATCGTCGGCTGCCCCGTGGGGTTTGTCGGCGCGGCGGAGAGCAAAGAGGCGCTTTGGGCGGCGCAACCGGCGCCCTGCCTGATCGTCGAGGGGCGGCTCGGCGGCTCCGCCGTCACCGTGGCAGCGGTCAATGCATTGGCAAGTCGGGCAGAATGAGCGAAGACCGGTCAGGCATGGGAACCGTGCACGGCGTCGGCCTTGGCCCCGGCGACCCCGAACTGATGAGCGTCCGGGCCGACCGTCTGGTGCGTGGTGCGCGTCACGTCGCCTTCTTCCGCAAGGCAGGCCGGCCGGGCCAGGCGCGCCGGTTGGTTGACGGGATGCTTTCGGACACAGCCGAAGAGATTCCGATGGAGTATCCCGTCACAACCGAGATCCCCGTTGCCGATCCGCGCTACAATGCCTGCCTTTCGCCGTTCTACACCGCATGCGCAGACCGCCTTGCGGCGCTCGCGGCGAGTGGCAAAGACGTCGTCGTCCTCTGCGAGGGCGACCCGTTCTTCTACGGCTCGTTCATGCATCTCCACGCGCGCCTCGTGGGCCGGATCCCGGTGTCGGTTGTCCCAGCGATCACGGGCATGTCCGGGGCATGGACGGCGACCGGTCAGCCGGTCACCTGGGGCGACGATATTCTGACCGTTCTGACCGGCACGCTGCCCGAGGACGTGCTGACCGAGCGCGCCAAGGACGCCGATGCGCTGGTGGTCATGAAACTCGGGCGCAATCTCGGCAAAGTGCGCCGCGCGCTGACCGCCGCCGGGCGGCTCGAGGCGTCATGGCTTGTCGAGCACGCAACGATGGAGGGCGAGCGCGTGACGCGATTGTCCGAGGCAGGCGAGAGTGGCCCCTACTTCTCGCTTGTCGTGGTGCACGGACAGGGGCGACGGCCATGACGGGCCGTGTCTGCGTGCTCGGGCTCGGCCCCGGCGCAGAAGGGCTGGTGACGCCCGATGCGGCGGCGGCTCTCGCCGCGGCCTCCGACATTCTGGGCTACGGGCCCTACGTGGCCCGGGTGCAGCCTCGAACAGACCAAACTGTCCACGCGAGCGACAACCGCGAGGAGCTTGACCGTGCGCGCCACGCGCTGGGCTTGGCCGTGGAGGGGCGGGAGGTGGTGATCGTGTCCTCCGGCGATCCCGGCGTCTTCGCCATGGCCGCCGCGCTCTTTGAGGCGCTTGAGGCTGGCCCCGCGGAATGGCGCAGGCTCGAGGTCGATGTGCAGCCCGGGATCACGGCCATGCTCGCGGCGGCGGCACGTATCGGCGCTCCTCTCGGTCACGACTTCTGCGCAATCAATCTGAGCGACAATCTCAAACCCCAGACCCTGATCGATCGGCGCCTTCGGCTCGCCGCCGAGGCCGACTTCGCGATGGCCTTCTACAATCCCCGCTCGAAGGCTCGGCCTGCGGGGTTCGAGCACGCGCTCGAAATTCTGCGCGGTGCGTGTGGCCCAGACAGGATCGTGATCTTCGCCCGCGCGATCACGACGCCGGAAGAATCTCTCGCGGTCACTACTCTGGGTGCAGCGACCCCCGAGATGGCCGATATGCGCACCTTGGTGATCGTGGGCTCCAGCCGCACCCGGGTCGTGCCGCGAGCCGAGGGCCGTCGCCCCTGGGTCTACACCCCCCGCTCAGTGCCCGAGGGCGCATGTTGAGCCGTGCGGGCCACCCAGTCCAGCACCTCAGCCGGGGTGGCGAATTCCGTGCGGGCCGGCATGTCCGGCCGGTCGATCATGATGACCGGCAAGCCCAGGCCGCGGGCCGCGTCGATCTTGGCCCGGGCCGCGGTGCCTCCAGAATTCTTCGACACAACGACGTCGATGTCGTGCTGCTCCATCAGGGCACGGTCTCCCGCTTCGGCGAACGGGCCGCGATCGACCACGACCTGAGCATTTGGCAGCGGAAGCGCGCCTTGAGGCGGATCGACGAGGCGCAAAAGGTAGGTGTGCTGCGGCTGCGGAGCGAACTCCGCCAAATGCATGCGGCCGACGGCCAGCATCACTCGACGCGGCGGCCCGGCCAGCGCGGCAACGGCGCCCGCAATGTCTGGCACCCGTTGCCAGGTATCTCCGGGGCAGGGCGCCCATGGCGGGCGCGTGAGAGCGGCCAGAGGCACGCCCGTGCGCGTGGCGGCGTCGACGGCATTGCGGCTCATCTGAGAGGCGAACGGGTGCGTGGCGTCCACCAGATGGGTGATGCCCTTTTCCACCAGCCAGTGCGCCAAACCATCGGCCCCGCCAAAGCCCCCGATCCGACGCGGGATCGGTTGCGGGCGGGGGCGCTCGACCCGACCGGCATAGGACAAGGTCGCTGGAATGCCTTCGGTCGCGACCACCTCGGCAAGCGCGCTGGCCTCGGTCGTGCCGCCGAGGATCAGGAGGTTCGGCATGGCTGACACGCTCCAGCGGTGGACCAAGGGCGGTGATGACCATGTAACGGACGCGGCCGCCGCTGCAAGCCGGTCGTTCAGGATGGGGCGACGGGATGGCTGACACGCCCTGGCTAACCATTGTCGGAATCGGCGAAGATGGGCCAGACGGGCTGGCTCCGGAAGCCCGCCGCGCGCTCGGCGCGGCAGAGGTCATCGTCGGCCCGCCGCGGCACCTGGGGCTGCTTCCGGCGCTCAATGCCGAACACATCGAATGGCCGGTGCCCTATGCCGACGGGGTGCCGATCCTTTTGGCACAGCGAGGGCGCCAGACCGTTGCGCTCGCCTCAGGCGATCCCTTCTTCTTCGGGGCGGGCGCAATCCTGGCTCAGCATCTGGATCGCGGCGAGTGGAGCTGCGTGCCGGCGCGTTCGTGCTTTTCACTGGCGGCCTCGCGCCTCGGCTGGCCGCTTCAATCCACAGCGTGTCGCGGGCTCCATGCTGCTCCGGTTGCCCGTCTGCGACCCGATCTTGCACAGGGCGCACGGATCATCGCCACAATGCGCGACGGCGCGACGGTTGCCGACCTTGCGCGTTGGCTCACTGCCGAGGGGTTCGGCGCAACCCAGGTCCACATCTTGGAGGCGCTTGGCGGACCGCGTGAGCGCATCAGAGCGGTTCGCGCGGTCACTGGCGCGCCCGACGACGTCATCCATCCCGTCGCGGTCGCCCTTGAGGTGGCCGGCGGCCTCACGATGCCGCGCACCTCCGGCTTGGCCGACACCTGGTTCGATCACGACGGGCAGATCACCAAGCGCCCGGTGCGCGCACTGACGCTCTCAGCTCTCGCACCGCTGCCGGGGGAGCATCTGTGGGATATCGGCGCCGGATCCGGCTCGATCTCCATCGAGTGGCTGCTGTCGACCCCCACCGCCCGGGCAACGGCGGTCGAACCGCGCGAGGATCGCGCGGAGCGGATCAGGGCGAACGCGGCCCGGTTGGGGGCCGACCGCCTTCACGTCGTCGCCGGCGCGGCGCCGGCGGCCCTCGACGGGCTCGACCCGCCGCAGGCCGTGTTTGTGGGGGGTGGGCTGGATGCGTCGCTTCTCGCCGATCTCGAGGCACGCCTTCCCACCGGGACCCGGCTCGTCGCCAATGCAGTGACCGTCGAGTCCGAGGCGCTTCTGCTGGAGGCGTCCTCCCGGCTTGGCGGCGACGTCGTTCGGTTCGCACTCTCCCACCTCGAGCCCCTAGGCTCAAAGCGCGGATGGGACAGTGCGCGCCCGATTGTTCAGTGGAGTGTGACGCTGTGACCGTCGCGGGGTTTGGATTTCGCGCCGCGGCCACTCTTGAGAGCCTGCGCGGCGCGCTGGCTGCCGCCGGGGGGGGCCGGGTTGACGCACTGGCTGCGCCTAAGGACAAGGTGCACGCCGCCCCGCTTTCGGCCCTGGCCGCCGCGCTCGACGTGCCGATCCATGGCGTTGCGCCGGCGTCCCTGGAGGCCCAGAGCACGCTCACGCCCGCAGGCCCGAATGCGAGGCGATACGGAAAAGGATCTGTGGCCGAAGCCGCCGCCCTCGCCGCGGCCGGACGCGGCGCGCGCCTTCGCGGGCCGCGGTCCGTCTCGCCAGATGGCTGCGCGACATGTGCGTTGGCGGAGAACCCATGAAGCGCGCCGACCATCAACCTTGCCGATCGGACGCGAAAGCGTCTTTCGCCGCGCGACTGGAGGTGCCCCAATGACCGTCCATTTCATCGGTGCCGGGCCGGGTGCGCCGGACCTTCTGACCCTGCGCGGGCGAGACCTGATCGCAGCCTGCCCCATCTGCCTCTATGCCGGATCGCTGGTGCCCGAGGGCGTGCTGGCACATTGTCCGTCCGGCGCGCGGATCGTGAATACGGCACCGATGGATCTCGACGCCATCATCGCCGAGTGCCGCACCGCCCATGCAAACGGTCACGACGTCGCGCGCCTCCATTCCGGCGATCTCTCCGTCTGGTCAGCCATGGGCGAGCAACTCCGCCGCCTGAAGGTTGAGGGAATTCCCACGACTGTCACCCCCGGCGTGCCGAGCTTTTCTGCCGCCGCCGCCACGCTCGGGGTGGAGCTCACGCTTCCCGGAGTTGCGCAGTCGGTCGTCCTCACCCGCACCCCAGGGCGTGCGTCCGCAATGCCCGACGGGGAGCGCCTCGCGGCCTTTGCCGCAACGGGCGCGACACTGGCGATCCACCTCTCGATCCAGAACCTCGATCAGGTCGTGGCCGATCTCACCCCGGATTACGGCCCCGACTGCCCCGTCGCCGTCGTCTACCGGGCAAGCTGGCCCGACGAGACGGTCACGCGTGCCACCCTCTCCACCATCGCCGGCGCCATGCCCGACGGGATCGAGCGCACGGCGCTGATCCTCGTCGGTCCCGCACTTGCGTCCGACGAATTTGACGACAGCCGTCTTTATTCCCCCGATTACGACCGCCGGTTCCGCCCCGGTCGGGCAGAGGCTTGAGCGATGGTGCCCGGCCTCCTCGTTTCGGCGCCCGCTTCCGGCACCGGCAAGACCACCGTCATGCTCGGGCTTCTGCGGGCCTTTGCTGACGACGGCCTGAACGTTCAGCCCTTCAAATCCGGCCCAGATTACATCGATCCGGCCTTCCACCGAGCCGCCGCGGGTCGGGCCTCGTTCAACCTCGACACCTGGGCCATGGCCGAGGGGCTCTTTGGCGCAATCGCGGCACGGTCGGCTGGCGCGGACATCGTTGTCGCCGAAGGGTCGATGGGCCTCTACGACGGTGTGGCAAAGCCGGGCGAATTGGGACGCGGCGCCTCGGCGGAGACGGCCGCGCGCATGGGCTGGCCCGTCGTTCTGGTTCTCGACGTTGGGGGCCAGGCGCAATCTGCGGCGGCAACTGCCCTTGGGTTTCAGGCCTACCAGCCCGATCTGCCCTTCGCCGGCGTGATCCTCAACCGCGTCGCCAGCCCTCGGCACGAGCGGCTCGCGCGGCTGGGGATGGAGCGTGCCGGCCTGACGGTCCTCGGCTGTCTCCCGCGCAAAGGCGATCTGGCGCTACCTGAGCGGCATCTGGGACTCGTGCAGGCCGTCGAGCACCCCGATCTCGAGGCCGCCATTGCCAAGTATGCTGCGTTCCTGCGCGACCATGTGGATCTGGCGGCCTTGCGCGCCGCATCGGCAGCCGCGATCCAGCCGCCGGCAGGCCGCTTGCCGATTCCGCCGGCGCAGCGGATCGCCTTGGCTCAGGATTCCGCGTTCTCCTTCGCCTATCCTCATCTTGTCGAAGGCTGGCGGGAGGCGGGCGCCGAAATCCTGCCGTTCTCTCCATTGGCAGACGAGCCGCCCGCGCCCGATGCGGATCTGGTTTGGCTGCCGGGCGGCTATCCCGAGTTGCATGCCGGCCGGATTGCGGCCGCGACACGGTTTCGCGCCGGGCTGCGGGCGCATGCCGAGACGCGCCCAATCCATGGCGAATGCGGGGGGTACATGGCGCTCGGGCAGGCGTTGGTCGACGCAGAGGGCACGCGGCACGAGATGGCGGGTCTTCTGGGCTTGGTCGCAAGTTTTGAGAAACGGAAATTCCACCTGGGCTATCGTCGGGCGGAGCTGCGCGCGCCCATGGCCGGCCATCCCATGGGAACCACGCTCCGTGGGCACGAGTTCCACTACACGACGATCCTGGAGCAGCCCGACGCGCCCCTCGCGCGGGTAACGGACGCCGAGGGCGCGGAGGTGCCAGAGACCGGCTCGATCCGGGGGCATGTCACGGGAACGTTCTTCCACCTGATCGCCGAGGCCGCCACGTGAGTGCCTTCGTTTCTTTCGTCGGGTCGGGCCCCGGCGACCCAGAGCTTCTCACCTTGAAGGCCGTCGACAGGCTCAAGCATGCCGACGCTGTCCTTTTCGACGATCTTTCGGCCGGTCCGATCCTTGCACATGCCCGCAAGGGCGCCGATCTCGTGGGTGTCGGCAAGCGGGCCGGGCGGCCATCTCCGAAGCAACACCACGTCAGTCGCCTTTTGGTGGACTACGCGCGGGACGGTGCGCGCGTGGTGCGTCTGAAGTCGGGGGACGGCGGTCTTTTCGGGCGATTGGAGGAGGAACTCGTCGCACTGCGTGCCGAGGGCATCCCCTTTGAAATCGTGCCGGGCGTGCCGTCGGCCTGTGCCGCCGCCGCCGCCGCGGGCATCCCGCTGACCCGGCGCCTCACGGCGCGCCGCGTCCAGTTTGTGACGGGCCACGATACCGCGGGCGAGTTGCCCCCCGATCTTGATCTGCGGGCGCTGGCCGACCCGTCGGCAACCACCGTCGTCTATATGGGCAAGCGCACGTTTCCACGCCTCGTCGAGGCCCTCGTGGGCCGTGGAATGTCGCCCGACACGCCGGCGCTTCTCGCCGCCGCCGTCACAACGCCAGACCAGCATCTCCTCCGTACGACGATCGCCGCGCTTGCCGACCGGCTCCGCGTCGAGATCGGCACGGCGCCGGCCCTCATCCTCTATGGCCCTCTGGCGGAGGATGGCGAATGCAGCTGACCCTGATTGGGATCGGCACCGGCAATCCCGATCACGTCACGGCAGAAGGCGTACGGGCAATCCGCGGGGCCGATCTGATCCTGCTGCCGCAGAAAGGCGAGGAGAAGCGCGACCTGGCGGATCTGCGCCGCCAGATCGTGGTTCACGTGCGTGGCGACAACGCTCCCGTGGCGGCCTTCGACCTGCCGACCCGCGCGGCGGATGTGCCCTATTTCGAGGCCGTCGAAGCGTGGCACGATGCCATCGCCGAGGTCTGGGCGGCAGCCATCGCCGCGGCCCGACCAAATCCGTCCCACGTGGCGCTCCTGATCTGGGGAGATCCGTCGCTCTATGACAGTTCGCTCCGGATTGCGGCCCGCCTCTCCCCGCGGCCGATCCTCCGTGTCGTGCCCGGCATTACGGCACTCCAGGCGCTGACTGCCGCCCATGCCATCCCGCTGAACGACGTCGGCGCTCCGGTCCTGATCACCACCGGCCGGAGGCTGCGCGCGGCCGGTTGGCCCGCCGGCGTCGACCGGCTCGCGGTCATGCTCGACGGAGGCTGCGCCTTCGCCGCTCTGGACGCGCCAAATGCTACGATCTGGTGGGGCGCCTTTCTCGGGATGCCGGAGCAGATCCTGCACCATGGCAGGCTGGCCGACGTCTCGGATCAGATCGTGGCTGACAGGGCTGCCGCGCGTGAGCGACATGGCTGGATCATGGATACATACATCTTGGCGCGAGCGTCCGATCCCCGACCCTGAGGGGCGCGCCCGGCCTGGAAGCCGGGCCGTCGACCGCCGAGACGCAGCGGCACTACTGACGCCAACGGCCCAGCAACCACACGAAGAACGCCCCCCCGACAAGGCCCGTAACAATCCCGATAGGCATGTCCTCGGGCGCCATGATCGTCCGCGCCGCGATGTCGGCCCAAAGAAGCAGGATGGCTCCAAGCAGGGCCGACGCGGGCAGGACGCGAGCATAGTCGCCGCCGAGGCCTAAGCGCACAATGTGCGGCACCATGAGGCCGACGAACCCGATCATCCCGGAAAAGGCCACCATTACCCCCGTGATCAGCGCGCCCACCACAAAAGTCGCCAGCCGGAACCGGGACACGGGAATGCCCAGCGTCGCCGCCGTCTCGTCGCCCACTGTCATCGCGTTCAGCGCAGTGCGGCGCGCCATGAGCCACGCCCCGCAAAGCGCCAGCACAATCAGTGGGTAGATCAGCTGACCCCACTGCGCCAGGCCGAGCCCGCCGAGCATCCAAAAGACCACCGTGTGAGACGCACGTGGATCTCCCAGAAAGATCAGCATGTTGGCCAGTGCCATGACGATAAAGGAGACGGCCACGCCCGCCAGAACGAGCCGGTCGGCGCTCGTGGCATCAGCCATTCGAGCGACACCGAGGACCACCGCGGTCGCCACAAGCGCACCCAGAAAGGCCAAGAGTGGCACCGTCAACAGCCCCAGAAACATGCCCGTGTGGAGCAGCGCGAGAATCGCGCCGAAGGCGCCTCCTGCAGAGATGCCAAGCAAATGCGGGTCGGACAGCGGATTGCGCGTCACCGCCTGAAGGCTCGCGCCCACCATCGCAAGGCCGGCGCCCACCATCATGGCCAGCAGCGCACGGGGCAAACGGATTTCCCAGACAATGGCGGCTTGGCCGACCGACCAGGACGCATCGATCGCCCAGGGTGCGACCTTCGCGAGCAGAACGCCCCAGACGGTGGCGGTGGGCACGTGCACGGCGCCCACCGACACGGCAATCGACAGCGAGACCAGAAGCGCCACCACCCCACCCAGATAGACCAGCGCCATCCGGCCGGGCCGGCGTACTGCACGGGCATGGGTTTGGGGCAGTGCGGTCTCGCTCATCGCCTCAATCGCCCCAGAAGGCTTCGGCGAGCGTCTTGACCGCCGCGATGTTGCGCGGCCCCGGCGTCGCCTCGACATATTGGAGCGTCACGAACCGGTCGTTCTTGACGGCGTCGATCCCGGCGAAGGCGGGATTCGACATCATGAAGTCCCGCTTCTGCTCAGCCGTGACCTCGCCGTAGTTGACGATCACGATGATCTCGGGGTTCTTGGCGACCACCTCTTCCCAGTTCACCGTCGCCCAGCTCTTCTCGAAATCGTCCATCACATTCTGCCCGCCTGCAGCCTCGATCAGCGCCGTCGGCATGGCGAAGCGTCCCGCGGTAAAGGGGGCATCCTCACCGCTGTCATAGACGAAAGCCCGCACGGGCTCGGAGCCCGTCTCCAGCCCGCTGACGAACGTGTCGAGGTCTGCGCGATAGCCCTCAACCAAGCGCTCGGCGCGGTCTTCGACATCGAAGATCCGGCCCAGGTTCAACAGGTCGGCATACATGTCCTCGAGGCTCGCCTTGCCCTTCTCCATGATGTGGATGCAGCTCTCGGAGAGCTCGTACACCTCGATACCGAAGGGCGCGAGCGTGTCGGGCGTCACCTCTCCGCCCACCCGCATGCCATAGTTCCAGCCGGCAAAGAAGAAATCGGCTCCCGCCCCGATCAGAACCTCCTTCGACGGGTAGAGCTCCGACAGTTGAGGCAGCTCCACCAGACCTTCGCGCATGGTCTCGTCGAGCTTGTTCCAGCCGGTGATCCCGGTATAGCCGACCATCCGATCCGTCAGCCCCAGAACCAGCATCATTTCGGTCAGGTTGACGTCGTTCGACACCGCGCGTTTAGGGGGCGCATCAAACGTCACGTCGCGGTCGCAGCTCTCGACTGTCACGCCTGCGACGGCAGGGGCGGACGCGATGGCGAGCACAAATGCACAGGCAGTGCGTGTCTTCATTGAAGGGTCCTCTCAGTTGGAAGGTGAAACGTCATGTGGGTGGAGCCGCTCGGCTCAAGGCGATTGTGCCGGGCGTTCACGCGGAAGGCCGCAGACACCGCCGCCTCGGTCAGAACCTGCCCCGGTGGGCCGAAGCCGAGCGTCCGCCCTCCCGCCAGAAGCAGCACGTCATCGCAAATGGCCGCCGCCATATTGAGATCGTGGAGCGACGTGACGATCGTCAGCGGCAGGTGGCGCACGAGCGCAAGCACCTCAAGCTGGTGCCGGATGTCGAGGTGATTGGTCGGCTCGTCCAGGATCAAAAGGCGCGGCTCCTGAGCGAGCGCGCGGGCCATCATGACACGCTGACGTTCGCCGCCCGACAGCGTGCCGAGCGCGCGATCGGCGAAACCGAGCAGTTCCATCCGGTCCAGCGCCTGGGCCACGACATCGGCTTCGCGCGCGCCCAGCCCGCCGCCCCAACCTGTCCGGTGCGGCGTCCGGCCCAACGCCACGATCTCGCGCACGGTGAGCGCGAAGTCCGACGGGTGTTCCTGCAAGACCGCTGCAACCTGTCGCGCGGCCTGCCGGGCAGAGAGGTGCCAGAGATCGGCACCGTCAATCTGGATCGTCCCGGTGCTTGGCCGTTGGAAGCGGTAGAGCAGGCGCAGGAGCGTTGACTTGCCGGCGCCGTTCGGGCCGAGCACGCCAAGCACGCGGCCGGGGGCGAGTGCGAAACTTGTCGTCTCGAGAATGGCCGCGGCGCCGCGTCGAGGCACCCAACTTGCCGTATCGACCGTCAGGGCTGCCGCCGGGCTCAGCATGGTCGCTGGCCATACGAAGAGCCGATACTACGGCGCGCCGCGCCTCCTCGTGCATGGCCCGACGATGCGACCCAAGACGAAGGCGAATGGCTTGTTAGACCCCTGGAAGTGACATCAGGCATAACGCCCTCCGCAAACATGCGGGGGCGAAAGGGTCTATTATGTGCGCGGGCGTACCCGGTTGTGCCATCTTGGACCTTCCTCCCGGACACCCCGCCCGAGTTGGTTGCAGGTCGGACACCGAGGTGCCCGTGATGGCAGGTCTCCTGACTTGCGGGTCACTGCTAGCCCGATCCTTCCCGGGCACAGGCGCAGGGGCCAGCCCAGTGGTATCGTCGGGGTCGCTCACCGCTCACAGTTGCGGGGGCAGTCGCAGCCTTGGGCCGAAGCCCGCACTGCGTTCCCTTTTCATCTCTTTGGCATAGCGCCGCCAAGAACCATCGGCTTGACGTTGAGCGAGCGCACGATCCTCGTCAAGTGGCAACGGTCCTGACCGGCGAGGCAGAACGCCCCCGGTGCCTTCTCCAGCGGGCGTCCGCTGGCCCCGCTACTTAACGGCCCCCGCGGCCATGCCCTTGATGATGTACCGCTCCAGCACGATGCCGATCACCACCAGGGGCAGGATCGCGGCCGTCGAAAGCGCCGCCATCGACCACCAATTGATGCCCTGGCTGCCGGTCTGGCTTGCCACCATCACCGGGAGCGTAACGGCGTCCGTCGAGGTGAGAAGCGCGGCGAAGAAGTATTCGTTCCAGGTCAATACGAGGCACAGAATGAAAGCAGCCACCATGCCTGGAAGCGCGATGGGCAGGATAATCGTCAGGAAAGCGCCCCAGATCGACAGGCCATCGACCAGCGCCGCCTCTTCCAACTCCGTCGGGATCGAGCCGAACTGATCGCGCATGATCCAGATGACGATGGGCATCACCGTCAGGGCATAGAGCAGAATGAGGCCCAATCGTGTGTCCAGAAGATCGACCTCGCGGTAGAGCACAAGGAAGGGGAGCGCCAGAACGACCGGCGGCAGGATCAACTGACTGAGAAAGAAGAAGCTGATATCGTCATTCTTCATTGGCCCGAACCTGTACTCGAACCGGCTCAGCCCATAAGCGGCAAGGGAGCCGAGGACCAGCGCCAGGAATGAGGCGGAGAACGCCACGATCGTGGAATTCCACAATCGCAGCAGGAACTGTTCCCGCACCGTCGATGCCGCGCCGATCGTGTCGGGGCTCAGCCCCAGGGACCGCCAGCCAAGCCATTGCGGCGTGTAATCCACCCAAGGCACCAGATTGCCCTGCATCACGTCGGGCGCCATCTTGAACGAGGTCGTAACGGTCCAGAAAATCGGAAAAAGGCAGATGAACGCCCAGAAGACCAGAACAGCATAAACCGCTGTCCGGCCGAGGTACCATTTGGCCCGGAAACTGCGGTCCGCCGCGCTGTCATGGAAGATCTGGGTCTCGCTCGCCATCACGCCGCCCTCAGTATTGTGGCCGCATCCAGCGGGACACGAGCTTGATGAAGATCGTAAATGCAATGACGATCAGAACCAGATACGCGACGGCCAGCATCGTGCCGTAGCCGACATTCGACCGGTCGCGATACTCCCGAAAAATGAAGCTGGTGACGCTGTCGGTTGCGCCGCCCGGGCCGCCCGAAGTCACATTGATGACAATGTCGGCAAGCTTCAGCTTAAAGATGATGCGGATCATGATCGCCGTTAGCGACACGGGCAGCATCAGGGGAAACGTGACTTCCCAGAAGCTTTGCCAGGGGCTCGCGCCATCGACCTGAGCGGCTTCCTGCAGGTCCTTCGGAATGGCCTGCAGCCCGGCAAGCAGCATGATCATCATGAACGGAATAAACGTCCAGGCATCCATCGCCGCCATCAGATAGGGCGCGAGATCGGGGTCGCCGAAGAAGCTCGGATTGTCCCAGCCCAGCGACCGCGCGAGCCGGGCGATAGGGCCGAACCGCGCCTCGAACATGGACTTGCCGATCATCCATGACACCGCGACGGGCGACAGCATCAGCGGCAGCAGAAACGCCACGCGGAAGAACTTGCGCGCCCTGATCTGGCTGTTCAGCAGAAGCGCCAGACCAAAGGCGATCACGTATTCCACCAGAATTGCGGCCGTGTAGAACACCATGTTGCCAAGCGCGTTCCAATAGAAGTCGTCGGCCCACATCTGGCGAATATTGTCGAAGCCGTTGAACTGCTGCCCGTCGATGGCAGACAGGTTCCAGTCCGAGAACGCGATAGTCAGCGCAAAGATCAGCGGAAAGATCACCATCGATGCGATGAAAAGCGTGGCCGGCACGATGAACAGCTGCCGCTTGCCCTGCTCGCCGAAGCGGATCACCAAGCTTGCGCAATAGGCCGTGATGAACAGGCAATAGGCATAGAGCGTTAGCCGCCAATCCTCGGCAAAAGCTTCGAACGAGGCCGCGCCTTCGCCCGAGCGCGCCAGGATCTGCCCCAGCGCAACAGCAAAGAGCACCGCTCCGGCCACCCATACCAGCACTCGCCCGAACTGCGCCCGGGCCGGGCTGATCTGATCATTGGTGACGACGTAGAGGCGGTCGACAGGCTCTGACATGCTAGCACGTTAGGTGGCAGCGCCGGGATCGGGAAGAGGAATTTGCAGCGAGATACATGGCAGCGCTGGGTCGGAGCCCGGGCGCTAGGCCCCGTCTTCCGGTTGCACGTTGGCGCTATCCCGATCACCTTGATGCGCGGGCCGCAGGACCGCGTACCGACTTGATCGAGAGGGGAGACATCTTCGTTGGACAAAGCTTCCAACCGCGCCCCAGCTGGCACAGACACAGCCGGTCGCCGATCGAGGCCGGTGCGGGTGGCGGACGCGATCAAGGAATGGGTCGTCGAAGGCAACATGCAAAAGGGCGACCGTCTGCCCGGCGAGGCCGACCTGATGGCGCGGTTCGGCATGGCTAAAGGCACGATCCGCGAGGCCATGCGCATCCTCGAGGCACAGGGCCTTGTCGAAACCCGAACCGGCCCCGGGGGCGGCAGCTTCGTGGGCGAGGTGACCGCAGACAGAGCAAAGGCGCTCTTGGCCAACTATTTCTTTTTCCAAGACCTTTCGCTCGCCGACATCTACCAGCTGCGAAAGGTCCTCGAGCCCGAGCTTGCGGCCTCATTGTCGGGTCGATTGAGCGAGGCGCAACTCACCACACTCGAATCCGTGGTCGCGCAATATCCTGAACCCGCTCTCACTGCAGATGAGGAACGCGATCAGCATGTGGCATCGCTGGAATTCCACCGGACACTAGCGACGTTCTCGGGCAACGCACTGCTCGCCTTTGTCGTCAGCTTCATGGCGCGCATCCTGACGGACCTGACCGTATATCGAAGGCTCTACGATCCGCCCAATCGAGAGCTGCACGCAAAGGGCATTGCCTATCAAGTCGAACTGATCGGCGCCCTGCGGGACGGACGGGCCGACGCCGCGCGATCCATCATGCGGGCCCATATGGAGACAGCCGAGGCTCTGATGCACGCCCAGGAAGCCCAGGTCCTGCGCCGCTTCATCGCCGAATGAGAGGCATCAACGACGCACCAGCGGACCGCTATCGATCATCGGTTCAGGCCGCGCCGCCTTGTCATCCGGGGCAGGGGCGCGATGGGGATCGTCCTCCACCGGGACGACCTTCGTCCAACTGAGATAGGGCTCGCTCTGGGACGCGTGATACAGACCCGATAGAGCGCCCAGAGGATCGGCCGCATGGTCGATGCGCAACGTCAGCGGCGCCCGGTCCCGCGCGACGACCAGCAGAGCGGCCGACTTCAAACCTCTGGCATCGCCCCCCGCCGCGGCCGCGGCGTGCATGGCCGCCAACAGCCGCTCGGCGAAAGGCAGCGTCGCCCCTTGGCCAAATCCCTCTACGGCGGCCTCGATCACGTTCGGCCCGGTCAGCATGTTGCCCGCAATGACAAGGCCCGGCGCCTCATGGGTCGCCGCGAACGCTATACTCTGGGCTCCGGTGAACGCACCGGTGGCCCCGGTCCGGTCGAGCGCGGCGAGTTGCCGATGTGCCCGGCCCGTGTCGGGCTCGGTGACCCGCGCCACTGCTGTGCGCGCGTCCGCCCCGTTGCCCATCGCCGCGACCACCGCCTCCCCCCAAAGCGTCGAGGGAGCCGTCCCCTGGCTCGCCGACAAGCCTGCCACTGCCGTCCCGCGCAGGACCCAGCCGCCCACACACAGGCTGCCGGTTGCGGCGATGCCGCCCAGAGCGCTTGATTCTTCATCGCGTGCGAGGATCGAGATGGTCACGATGCCGAACTCCGAGGGGTGGGCCTTGCATTTATCATGATAATTTGGCCTGCTGCCATTTATCATGAACAATTGTCGCCAAGGCAATACCGACAGGAAAGGTACGACACATGGCACTCATGTCCTGGACGCGCCGGGTGGCTCTGGCCAGCGGCACCGCACTCACCTTGGCGCTTGGTGTTGGCCTGCCCACCGTTGCACAGACCCCGCCGGGCGTTCTGGTGGTCGGGCAGGTGGCCGAGCCGCAGGCCCTCGATCCCCATGCCGTGACCGCCGTCAACGACTTCCGCATCCTGATGAATGTGTATGACGGCCTGGTGCGCTACGCCTCCGGCACGCTCGAGGTCGAGCCCGCGCTCGCAACCTCGTGGGACATCTCCGACGACGGAACGGTCTACACCTTCGCCCTGCGCGACGGGATCAGCTTCCATGACGGCGCGCCCTTCAACGCCGAGGCGGTGGTGTTCAACTTTGAGCGGATGCTGAACGAGGATCACCCGTACCACGACACCGGGCCGTTCCCGCTCTCGTTCTTCTTCTCGGCGATCCAGTCGGTAGAGGCCGTCGACGATCTGACGGTCCGCTTCACGCTCGACTCGCCCTACGCGCCCTTTCTGTCGAACCTCGCCTACCCGACGGGCCTGATCGTCTCGCCCGCCGCGGTGATGGAGCACGGGGCCGAGTTTGGCCGCAACCCGTCGGGCACGGGGCCGTTCACCTTCACCGAGTGGCGCTCGAACGAGGCCGTCGTGATCGAAGGCAACGCCGAGTATTGGGATGGAGCGCCCGCGCTGCAGGCCGTGGTCTTCCGCCCGATCACCGATGCCAACACCCGTGTGGCCGAGATGCTGTCGGGCGGGATCGACATGATGGTCGAAGTGCCGCCTGTCTCCCTGTCGGAATTCACCGGCGACGGCTACCGGATCGTCGAGCAGGCAGGGCCCCACGTGTGGTTCCTGATCCTCAACATGCGCGAGGGCCCGTTCACCGAGCAGGCCGTGCGCCAGGCGGCCAACTACGCGATCAACAAGACCGCCCTGGTCGATGACGTTCTCGAAGGCACGGCCGAGGTCGCGGCTGGCCCCACACCGCCCGCCTTCGCGTGGGCCTACAACGAAGAGCTTGAGCCCTATCCCTACGACCCCGACAAAGCGCGTGATCTCCTGGCCGAAGCCGGCGTCGAAGCCCCCGAAATCACGTTCTATGTGACGGAAGGGGGCTCGGGCATGCTCGACCCTGTGGCCATGGGCACCGCGATCCAGGCGGATCTTGAGGCCGTCGGGTTCGATGTCACCATCGAGACCTACGAGTGGAACACCTTCCTTGGCAGGGTGAATCCGGGGCTCGAGGGCGCCGCCGACGCCGCCCAAATGGCCTGGATGACCAACGATCCAGATACGCTGCCCTATCTCGCCCTGCGCACCGAGGCTTGGCCCGAAAACGGCGGTTTCAACTCGGGCTACTATTCTAACCCCGAGGTCGACGCGCTCCTTGAAGAGGCCCGCACCTCCACCGACCAGGCACGCCGCGCCGAGCTCTATAGGGAGATGCAGACCATCGTGCAGGAAGACGCGCCGTGGGTTTTCGTCGCGAACTGGGTCCAGAATGCCGTCACGTCGGACGTGGTCGAAAACTTTGCGCTGGAGCCCTCGTTCTTCCTGCTTCTAGATGATGTTGTGAAGAACTGATCGGTCGACCGTGGCGGGGGCCAAGGCCCTCGCCCACCCAGGTCGGCGGACAATCGGAGCAGGGCAGAGAAGGCATGGCTTACGCGTCGGCCTATCCCGCCCTGCACGTCCCGAAACGGCGCCAATGACCCGATACATTCTCCGCCGCCTCCTTTCTGCAATCCCGGTCCTTCTGGGGATCTCGGTGATTGTGTTCGCCATCATGGCGCTGATCCCAGGCGACCCGGCAACCGCGATCCTCGGCAGCTTCGCGACACCCGAAAACGTGGCGGCCCTTAACGCCGATCTTGGCCTCGATAAGCCGTTGGTGCAGCGGTATTTCATCTGGCTGGGCAATATGCTGCAGGGCGATTTCGGGCGGTCCTTCGCGCTAAACCGTCCGGTCCTTGATGAGGTGCTGGAACGGTTCAGCGCGACGCTGATCCTCGCCGGCACGAGCTTCGTCCTGTGCTCGGTCCTTGGGATCGTCGCGGGCGTGGTCTCGGCGGCCAATCAATACGGCTGGGCCGACAGGCTGATCACGTTTGTCGTCCTCCTCGGGATCTCCATCCCCTCATTCTTCCTCGGAATGATGATGATCCTCACCTTCGCGGTGAACCTGCGCTGGTTCCCCGCATCCGGCATGTGGCCGATCTTCGGCGACAGAGACATCTGGGCTCTGATCGATCACCTCGCGATGCCAGCGCTGGCCCTGTCCGTGGTGGCCACGGGGGTGGTGGCGCGGTTGTCGCGCTCGGCCATGTTGGAAGTGCTCCGACAGGATTTCATCCGCACCGCCCGCGCGAAAGGGATCCGCGAGCGCGGTGTGGTCTGGCGACACGCGCTTCGCGCTGCAATGGTCTCGATCATCCCCGTTCTCGGCATCCAGGCGGGCTTCGTCCTGTCCGGCGCAGTCTACATCGAGGTCGTGTTCCAGTGGCCGGGCATCGGTCGCATGCTCGTCGACGCGATCCTGCGGCGCGACATCTTGCTTGTTCAGGGCGGCGTTGTCGTGGTGGCCGCGTGCTACGTGCTATTCAACATCGTGGTCGACGTCGCGCAATCCCTCCTCGACCCGAGGATCAAGACGTGAGCTTCTTCGCGCTTCTGGCGCGCAACCGCCTCGCGCTGGCTGGGCTGATCGTAATGGGGCTGGTCGTTCTGTTGGCGTTCCTCACCCCGATCCTGCCGCTGGCGCCGCCCAATACCACCGACACCGCAAATCGGTTCCTGCCGCCCTTCTCCGAGGGGGCGCCGCTCGGGACCGACCATCTGGGCCGCGACCTGCTCTCGCGCCTGATGTGGGGAACGCGGCTCAGCCTCGCCGTCGGGTTCACCGCGGCGCTCGCGGCCGCGACCATCGGAGCGGCCATCGGCATCTTCGCGGGCTACTACGGCGGTCGCACCGACAACGTCATCATGCGTGGCGTCGATATGCTGATGGCCTTCCCCTACATCCTGCTCGCGCTGGCGATTGTCGCCGCGCTGGGGCCGGGTCTGATGAACGCGCTGATCGCGGTCGCCGCGGTCAATGTGCCCTTCTTCGCCCGGAACATCCGCGGCATCACGGTGGGCATCGCCAACAAGGAGTTCGTCGACGCAGCACGCCTCTCAGGACTGTCGGATGCGCAGATCATCCTCACCGAGATCCTGCCCAACGTGCTTCCGGTGATCGTCATCGCCATGTCGACAACCGTCGGCTGGATGATCCTCGAAACCGCAGGGCTCTCGTTTCTGGGTCTCGGATCGCAGCCCCCCGTGGCCGATCTCGGCTCGATGCTCGGCGAAGCGCGGTCCGCGCTCATCACCAATCCGCATACATCCGTCGTGCCTGGGGTGATGATCCTTATCATCGTCATGGCGGTGAACCTCTTGGGCGACGGCATCCGCGACGCGCTTGACCCGCGACTGAAGTCGGGCGCCCTCAACAGGCCGCTGCCCGCAACTCTGGTGGCGAAGGACCGTGTCGCCGCCACGTCCGCGCAACAGGGTATTCTGACAATCGACGAGCTGCAGACGCAGTTCCGTGTCAAAGACCGCGTGTATCGCGCCGTCGGCGGCGTCAGCCTCGCGGTCGCCCCAGGGGAATGCCTGGGCATCATTGGCGAATCCGGCTCCGGCAAATCCGTGACCGCCCTCAGCATGATGGGCCTTGTCGCCTCTCCGCCGGGGCTGGTGACGGGGGGCTCGGTGCATTACCGTGGTGAGGATCTTGTGGGTGCCCCCTACCGCCGTCTGCGCGCGCTCCGGGGCAGCAAGGTGGCCTACATCTTTCAGGATCCGCTTGCGACCCTGCACCCGCTCTACCGTGTCGGCGACCAGCTGATCGAGGCGATCGCCGCCCACCGGCCCGTCGGCCGCGCAGAGGGTCGGCGAACGGCCATCGATCTTCTCAAAGCCGTCCGAATCCCGAACGCCGCGGCACGTATCAACGACTACCCGCACGAGATGTCGGGCGGGATGCGCCAGCGTGTCGGCATCGCCATGGCGCTGGCCAACGATCCCGAGGTGATCATTGCCGACGAGCCCACGACGGCGCTCGATGTCACCGTTCAGGCCCAGATCCTGTCGCTCCTCGACGATCTTCGGCGAGAACGCGGGCTGGCGATCGTCTTCATCACCCACGATTTCGGTGTCGTGGCCCAACTCTGTGACCGTGTGGCGGTCATGTACGCCGGTCGGATTGTCGAGGAGGGGCAGACCCATGCGATTCTCGCCACGCCGCGCCATCCCTACACGGCCCGGCTGATGGCCTGCGTGCCCGAGCTCGGCGGCGGGCGGCGCAAGCTCGAGGCGATCCCGGGCCTGCCGCCCGCCGTCAACGCCCTGCCGCCCGGTTGCGCCTTTGCGCCTCGCTGCGACCGGGCGACCGACGCGTGCCGGACAGGCGAGATCGGCCTGATGCGCAGCGGGGATCGGGGCCTGCGGTGCCTCCACCCGGTCGGCCACGAGGTGGCCGCAGAATGACACCGGCGCTCCGGCTGACCAATCTCTCCAAGACCTTTCCCCTGGGACGCAAGCTCCTGGGCCGAGAGCGGGCCGGCGTGCGCGCGGTGCACCCGGTCACGCTCGACGTCGCCCCGGGCGAGACGCTGGGCATCGTCGGCGAGTCCGGCTGTGGCAAATCCACCCTCGCCCGGATGCTCGTGGGCCTCCTGGAGCCCACAACCGGGACCATCGAGATCGAGGGCGCGGCGCCCGACAAGGCCAACCCGGCCGCTTTCGGCAAGCGCATCCAGTACGTGTTCCAGGACCCGATCTCGAGCCTCAATCCGCGCAAGACGATCCGTCAGATCATAGAGGTTCCCCTCAAGCGCCTGCACGGGATGAACGCGCCGGAGCGGTCCGCGCGGATCGCCGAGATCTTCGACACCGTCGCCCTCAGGCCCGAGTTTCTCGACCGCTACCCGCACGAGTTTTCGGGCGGGCAGGCGCAGCGGATCGGCATCGCCCGGGCGCTTGCCGCCGAGGCACGGATCCTGATCCTCGACGAGCCGGTCTCCGCGCTTGACGTTTCGGTGCAGGCCCAGGTCCTCAACCTGCTGGCCGATCTCCAGGACAAGTTCGGTCTGACCTATCTCTTCATCTCCCACGACCTCGCCGTGGTCGAGGCGGTGTCCGACAGGATCGCCGTCCTATATTTCGGATCGATGGTGGAACTCGGCTCAGCCGCTGATGTATTTCGATCACCCAGGCACCCCTATACCAAGCTTCTGGCCGAAAGCGCCCCTGTGGTCGGCCGCCCCTTGCGCGCACCGGAGGCGCGCGACAGCGAGTTGCCCGATCCGTTGAACCCGCCCGCGGGCTGCGCTTTCAGGGCCCGATGCGCATTTGCTTCCGATCACTGCGCGCAGGCCGTTCCGCGCCTCGATCCGGTCGCGGACGCGCATTCCGTTGCCTGCCACCATCCGCTCGCAGCGGGGCCAGTGGACTGAACCCACGCAGGCCCGCCGCCTGCTCGACCGGGTGCCAAAGGGCCCAGCGGATGTCTGGCACAACAGAAGAAAGGGCGCCGGCCAAAGCCCGACGCCCTTTCACAAACGTGGTGCCTCTCGCGCTAGCTCAGCCCCAGCGAGGCCCGATAGAGCGCCACCTGGCTGTCGCGGCCGATCTGATCGGTGATGCCTTCCCACGCCGCCGCAATGGCATCAGCCGTTTCCTGGGCGCTGCCATATTCGCCGGCCAGGCCCCGCACCAGCTCATCCTCGGCGATCGAGTAGTACTGGAAAATGCCCGGAATGCGGGGCTCGATGGCGGCGTTGGGGTGGTTGTAGCTGTCGGCGTTTGACGACAGGTAGTCCTCCACGAAGTCCCGATCATAGCCCGCGGTCTCCCATTCATCGTAGTTGAAGTGGGAGTTGCGGTAGGGCTGGAACCCCGACGGATAAGCCGAGCACCAAAGGCTCAGATCCTTCCCGCCCAGATGCGAGGCCGCCGACCAGGCCGCCTGGCGCCGCAGGTCGTCGTCCGAGACGCGGCTGGTGACGTAGACGCCCCACCCGATATACGCATTGTTCGGCGCCTCGTTCGGCGTGTCCTCCCATGCGCCCGACTGGCTGTTATAGACGCGCGTCGCGCCGGGATTGATCGAGAAGCCGATGACGTCGCCCACGACCGACGTGTCAGACGTGCGCGCGTTCGAGCCCACATCGCCCCACCAGGTCAGCGCGGCGCCGGTTCCGGCCAGGAATTGCTGGAAGGCCGTCGTGTTCGGATCGGCGTTCAGCTGATCGGGCGGATACGCCCCCTCGACCGCCATCAGATCCATCACGTCCTGGATGGCCTGAACCCAGGCCGGGTTGTTGACCCGCGGGCTCATATCCTCGGGGTCAAACAGCCATGCCGGATCGTCGGGATGCTTGGCGTACGAGGCCGCCCGGTCTGCAAGGAAATAGAACCCAAACCCACCCCAGGTGTAGCGGAGCGGGTCGAGGAACCCGTGCGCGGGCAGGCCTGTCAGCGGGTCGGTACGGCCGGCCAGGAACTTGGAATGCGCGTTCACCATCTCCCAGGTCGTGGGCGCCTCCCACGCGCTCCCGTCGCCTTCCTCGGCCCAGGCGGCCGCGAACTCTTCGCTCTCGTAATAGTCCTTCCGGAACGCAAAGGTATGGGCGTCGCCGTCGATCGACACGCGATAGGTCTGGCCATCCCACGTGCCCACAGGCGCTTTGAGATAGTCGACATAGTCGTCCATATCAATATCTTGAGCTACCCAGTCCGGCATCGGGTCCAGCAGGCCACGGCCGGCGGTGTCCCCCTCGAACGGGGCCCCCATCGCCAGAACATCGAAGTCCACCGTGCCCGTTGCAATGGACTGCTGAAGGCGGGCGTTATAGTCGGCCTGGGCCAAGTCGATCCAGTTGATCGTCGCGCCGGTATACTCCTCCCACGCCCGCAGAAAGCCGCGGAACAGGAAGTTGTGCAGGTTCTGGTTGTTGAGCCCCATGAAGGTCAGTTCAACCCCATCGAACGCCCCCTCTTCAAAACGCGCCCGCGTCGTGCCAAGGCACATCTCGCCGACACGCTGCCAATCGGCGTCCGTCGGGCTGCCGCGCCCGACACCTGGGATCTGAAGGATTTCGGCGCGGACATTGCCATGGGACCCCGCCCGCGCCGTGCGGGCGCCAAAGCCCGGCATCGCGCCCGAAGCGGCGGAGAGCGCGCCAAGGCTCGCCGCCCCCTGCAGCATCCGTCGGCGGTTCATCTGCATCGCCATAAGCCGGCGATAATGGTCTACTTTCATTGAATTCCCTCCCTGGTACTCGCGTTGGATCCGGTTGCCCGTGCGCCCTGAGCGGCGTTCTTTGAAAGCAACCACGCACCGGTGCGGGCGACATGCGTCCGCTGCAATGGACCTTGCCAGGAAAGCGTCTCACCGGCTCCGCATCCTGTCAACCATCTAACATGCTAGTCAGGTCAGATGTGGACAGGGGCAGGGCCTTGATCTACCCATGAGCCTAGCGGTCACGCGATCGGGGAGGGGAATGGCCGAAGTTATCGTCAGGGACGTGCGCAAATCCTACGGCGCCGTCGAGGTCATTCACGGCATCGATATCGACACCTCTGACGGTGAGTTTCTGGTGCTGGTCGGCCCTTCGGGATGCGGAAAGTCCACGCTCCTGCGCATGATCGCCGGGCTTGAGGAGGTCACATCCGGCGACATCCTGATCGGCCCGAACCGTGTCAACCATCTCAGCCCGAACGAACGCGACATCGCGATGGTGTTCCAGTCCTACGCGCTCTATCCGCACAAGACGGTCGAGGCGAATATGGGCTTCTCGCTGAAGCTGAAAAGGATGGACCGGGCCGAAGTGAAGCGCCGCGTGGCCGATGCCGCAGAGATCCTCGGGCTCACCCCATATCTCGACCGCTATCCACGGGCCCTGTCGGGAGGTCAGCGTCAGCGCGTTGCGATGGGCCGGGCGATCGTGCGCGACCCGCAGGTCTTTCTGTTCGACGAGCCGCTGTCGAACCTCGACGCTAAGCTCCGCGTCCAGATGCGCACCGAGATCCGCGAACTGCACCAGCGCCTGCAGACGACCACCGTCTATGTGACCCATGACCAGATCGAGGCGATGACGATGGCCGACAAGATCGTCGTCTTGAATGCCGGCCATGTGGAACAGATCGGCAGCCCGCTCGAACTGTATGACCGGCCCCGCAACCGCTTTGTCGCAAGCTTCATCGGATCGCCCTCGATGAATCTCCTCGACGGCCGTGTGACCCAATTGACCGATGGACGCGCGCAAGTCCGGATTGGCGCGACCGAGGTCAGTCTTGCGGCCCCCGATGCTCTGGCCGACGGACGGTCGATCACCGTTGGCATCCGCCCCGAACATCTCGAACTCGCGGAGACCGGTTTGCCGGCCACGGTGCGCGTGGTCGAGCCGACCGGCTCCGAGACCCATGTGGTCTTCGAACATGAGAAGCGCGAGATCACCGCGGCGTTCCGAGAGCGGCACCAATTCCGCCCGGGCGACCGGGTTCATCTGCAGCTGGCAGAGGGACACGTGCACCTCTTCGCCGGCGAAAGCGGGGATCGCTTGGACTAGCCGGGCGATCCTGGACACGGCCCACGCCACAAATCGGGCGGGGCTTACAACGGGCCGCACGCTTGGCGGCCGAGACGGGAGGCACTATGCTCAAAGGCATCGATCCCCGGCTGAATGCCGAAGTTCTGCACGCCCTGCGCGCCATGGGGCACGGCGATGCGCTGGTCATCGCCGACACCAATTTCCCCTCGGACCAGGTCGCGCGACACACCGTTTGGGGCGGCCTCCTCAGGATGGACAACCTGACAAGCGCCCAGGCGGCCAACGCCATCCTGTCCGTCTACCCCCTCGATACGTTCGTCGAGGATCACGCCGCGCGGATGGAGGTGGTCGACGTGCCCACCGAGATCCCACCCGTGCAGCAAGAGGTCCAGGCCGAAATCGATGCTGCGGAGGGTCGATCCTGGCCGATGGTCAGCGTCGAGCGCTTCGACTTCTACGATCGCGCCCGTGAAGCGTACGCCGTCATCCAAACCGGCGAGCGGCGCTTCTACGGATGTTTCTATTTCCGAAAGGGCGTAGTTCCGCCCGACGCCTAGCAGGAGCCGCTCGCCATGGCCCATGACATCGTCATTCTTGGCGTCTTTGTCGCCGACACAGCCTATCGCGCGGATCGGCAGCCCAGGATGGGGGAAACCGTACTGGGCCAGTCCTTCGCTCTCGGGCCGGGCGGCAAGGGATCGAACCAGTCGGTCGCGGCCGCCCGAGCAGGGGGCGACGTCGCATTTGTCTCCAAGCTGGGCGACGACCCGTTCGCCGACATGGCGATGTCCACCTGGCAGGGGGCCGGCGTATCGCCGTTCGTCACCCGCGACGCCGAGAGCTATACCGGCGCGGCCTATATCTTCATCGAGGCGGCCACCGGCAACAACGCCATCATCATCAGCCCGGGAGCCGCGGCGACGATCTCGGTCGGCGATATCGACGCTCGGGCCGACCTGATCCAGAGCGCGCGGGTCTTCGTCACCCAACTCGAGCAGCCGATCGAGGCGGCCCATCGTGCGATGGAGCTTGCGCGCGCAGGCGGTGCAACCACCATTCTCAATCCCGCCCCGGCCGCCAATCTGCCCGACGACCTCCTCGCGCTGAGCGACTACGCCACGCCGAACGAAAGCGAGGCAGAAGCGCTGACCGGGCTGCCGGTGGCCAGCCCGGAGGACGCGGCGCGCGCCGCCGAGGCGCTCATGGCCCGGGGCGTCGGCCAGGTGATCATCACGCTCGGCGACAATGGCGCCTTGTTCCACGACGGCAACACGCCGCTCCATGTGCCCTCGATCCGGGCCGGCGACGTCGCCGAGACAACCGGTGCGGGCGACGCGTTCAATGGCGGCTTCGCCGTCGCGTTGGCCGAGGGCAAGAGCCCGGGTGACGCGGTGCGCTTCGCCAATGCCACCGCGGCCATCTCGGTTACCCGCCCGGGCACAGCACCCTCGATGCCCACCCGCGCCGAGATCGACGCTCTGCTTGAACGCCTCTAGCGCTCCGGGCCCGGGGCAAGACATTTGCGCACAGTGTATCACGTGCTAACATGCTAGTATGATTACCCCCGGCGTGGCCGGGCCTTGGGAGGGATTGCGGTCATGGTTGCGAAGATCACCGGCGCGACGACCCATGACATCCGATTTCCCACAAGCCGGATGCTCGACGGCTCCGACGCCATGAACCCAACGCCGGACTACTCCGCGGCCTATGTGGTTCTGCATGCCGAGGATGGCTACGACGGTCACGGCATGACGTTTACCATCGGACGCGGCAACGAAATCTGCTGCGCCGCGATCGAGGCCGTGTCCCGACTGATCGTCGGGCGCGATCTCGACGGCCTGTTCGCCGACATGGGCACGACCTGGCGCACCATCACCGGCGACAGCCAATTGCGCTGGACGGGCCCCGAAAAGGGGGTGATCCATCTGGCCGCCGCCGCCGTGATCAACGCGCTGTGGGACATGTACGGCAAGCGCGCGGGCAAGCCCGTGTGGCGGCTGATTGCCGAGATGAGCCCGGCCGAACAGGTGGCGCTGGTCGACTGGCGCTACCTGGCCGATGCCCTCCCGCCCGAGGAGGCACGCGAACGCTTGCAGGACAAGGCCGATGGCAAGGCCGACCGCATCGTCGAGATGGAGCGCACCGGCTACCCGGCCTACACGACGTCCGCCGGCTGGCTCGGCTATTCCGACGACAAGATCCGCACCCTGATGCGCGCGGCCCTCGCCGAAGGCTGGACCCACTTCAAGATGAAGGTCGGGGCCAATATCGAAGACGATATGCGCCGCGCCCGGCTGATCCGGTCAGAGATCGGCCCGGACCGCTTCCTGATGATGGACGCCAACCAAGTCTGGGGTGTCGAGGAGGCGATTGCCAACATGCACCGCCTTGCCGAGTTCGGCCCCTGGTGGATCGAGGAGCCGACCAGCCCCGACGATGTTTTGGGCCATGCCCGCATTGCGAAGGAGATCGCCCCGGTCACTGTGGCCACGGGCGAGCATTGCCACAACGCGGTGATGTTCAAACAGTTCATGCAGGCCGACGCGCTCGGCTTCGTGCAGGTCGACAGCTGCCGCCTGGCGGGGCCGAACGAGATCCTGGGCGTCATGCTCCTGGCCGAGAAATTCGACCTGCCCGTCTGCCCCCATGCCGGCGGCGTCGGCCTCTGCGAACTGATCCAGCATATGAGCTTCGTCGACTACGTCGCGGTGTCGGCCAGCCTGGAGAACCGCGTTCTGGAATATGTCGATCACCTGCACGAGCACTTCGTCGACCCCGTTCGCACCCTCAACGGTCGGTACGTGCCGCCGCAAGCGCCGGGATTTTCGGTCGAGATGAAGCCCGAGAGCCTGGCGCGCTTCCGTTACCCCGACGGGCCGGAATGGGCCGGCGTCTGACGCGCTAGGCGTCCCAAGCGACGGTGCGCTGGCGCTGCGTCCCGAGCCCCTCGATACCCAGCACCATCTCCTGGCCCGGGCGCAGAAAGACCTGCGGGTTCTGTCCCATGCCGACGCCGGGCGGCGTTCCGGTCGAGATGATGTCTCCCGGATGCAGGCTCATGAACTGGCTGATATAGCTAACGAGATGGGCCACCCCATACACCATCGTGCGGGTCGAGCCGTCCTGAAAGCGGTGTCCGTCCACCTCCAGCCACATCGCAAGGTCCTGCGGGTCGGCCACCTCGTCACGGGTGACCAGCCATGGGCCGATCGGGCCAAACGTGTCGGCCGACTTGCCCTTCACCCATTGCCCGGCGCGCTGAAGCTGGAAGTCTCGCTCCGACAGGTCGTTCACAACGCAGTATCCCGCGACATGCTCCATCGCCTGCGCCTCATCGACATAGGCGGCGTGCGTGCCGATGACGACGCCAAGCTCGACCTCCCAGTCTGACTTCGTAGAGCCGCGCGGGATCCGGACATCGTCGTTCGGCCCGCAGATCGCGCTGGTGGCCTTAAAGAAAAGAACGGGCTCCGGCGGCACATCCATCCCAGACTCGGCGGCGTGATCGGCATAGTTCAGCCCGATACAGATGAACTTGGGCACAGCCCCCACGCAGGGCCCGATCCGCGGGTTGCCCTCGACTTGCGGAAGGCCCGCGGGATCAAGGCCCGCAAGGCGAGACAGAGTGTCGGGCGCCAGTGCCGCTCCATCGATGTCCGTGATCTCGCCAGACAGGTCACGGAGCCCCCCGTGTGCATCGAGCAGGCCCGGCTTCTCAGCCCCCGGCGGTCCGTAGCGCACAAGCTTCAACGGCTTTCCTCCTCAGGTGTTGCTCCAGCCGCCATCGATCGCGATGGCCTGACCGGTGACAAATCCGCTTTCGTCGGACGCCAGATACACCGCCAGCGCCGCCACCTCGTCGGGCTGGCCGACGCGGCCCATCGGCTGTCGCGCGATGAAATCCGCGCGGGCTTTGTCGACGTCGCCAATCGCTTCGCCCTGGGCGCGCACCCGTGCATGCCATGACGGGCTCTCGACCGTACCCGGGCAGATCGCGTTGGCCCGTATTCCTTGCGTGACGAAGTCCGCTGCCACCGACTTGGTCATCCCGATCACGGCCGCTTTGGTGGCACCATAGACGAACCGGTTCGGCGCTGCGATCGTCGACGATACAGCCGAAGCCATGTTGACGATTGCACCGCCCCCCGTGGCAAGCATCCCGGGCAAAACGGCGCGCGTGACTTGATACATCGCCCGAACATTCAGGTTCAGGCTGAAGTCGAAATCTTCGGGCGCACAATCGAGGATCGAACCGTGATGAACAAACCCCGCGCAGTTTAACAGGATGCTCCGAGTGCCGACGGCATCGACAAGCGCTGCAATTGCGGCAGCGTCAGTGACATCCAGTTGCCGGGTGTTACACCCCGCGTCAGCACATGGCCCGAGCGCGTCGGGATTGATGTCGGTCGCGACCACGTCTGCCCCCTCGGCCGCAAAGGCCAGAGCGGTCGCCTGCCCGATCCCGGCCCCGGCCGCGGTAACGAGCGCGCGCTTGCCCCTCAGTCGCATCGTTGCAATTCCTCCGGCACGCCATTGCTCCCCACGGATGCAAAAGCTAACATGCTAGCATGTTATCTAGCCCCTCCAGCCCGGCGCAAGGCCAAAGCGGTGCGGCACGGCTTCGACCGCTCGACGAGTTCTCGGGATCGCTGGCCAGCAAGGTCTATCAGAGCCTGAAGGACGCGATCCTGTCGCTCGCCGTCCAGCCTGGAGAGACCCTGCGCAAGGGCGAGATCTGCGGCCAGCTCAACATCTCGCGCAGCCCGGTGTCAGAGGCGGTCACCCGGCTCGCGGCAGAGGGCCTCGTCGACGTCGTGCCGCAGGCCGGCACCTTCGTGTCGCGATTCTCGATGCAGGAGATCCGCGAGGGCGCCTTTCTGCGCGAAGCGCTGGAACTGCAAGCTGTCGAACAGGTGGCCGAAACCATCACCGATGCGCAACTGACCGAACTGCACCGTAACCTAAAGGTGCAGGAAGTCCTCGTGGCCGACCGGGATTTCGCCGGCTTCTACAAGCTCGACGCCGAGATGCACGAACTGATCATGTCCTATACCGGCTTTCGCCGCCTCGCGCAGATGGCCGAAACAAGCTGGCTGCAGGTCAATCGCGCGCGCCAACTGGTCTTGCCCAACCACGACCGGGTGATCGAGACGTTGGAGGAGCACCAGCGCATCGTGGCCGCCCTCGAGGCGCGGGACCCAGCGGCGGCGCGCGCTGCAACGCGATCCCACCTGCGCCAGTTGATCCGCTACCTGGAGCCGCTGGAGCGGGCCCACCCCGAGCTCTTCCAGGGCAAATGACGCGGCCCAATCGCCCCCGCTACGCTGCCCGGCTCAATGCGTTCAAGCCGCTGGTGCCCGGTCGCGCCTCCACGTCCGACCTTATTGCCGCCGCGGGCAGTGTCGCCGGGCTCGATGCCGCCGATCTCAACTATCCCGATCACGTCGAGGGCACATCCCCGGCAGACCTGTCGCGCCATCTGGGCGACGCCGGCCTTGCCCTCAACGGGCTGGCGATGCGCTACTACACCGACCCGGGCTTCAAGCTCGGGGCCTTCACCCATCCCGACCCGGCAATCCGCCGGGCCGCCATCGATCTCACCAAGCGCGGCATCGATGCGGGTCTCGAGATGGGCGGCGCCCTGATGACGCTGTGGATGGGGCAGGATGGCTTCGACTACGCGTTCCAGATGGACTACGGCCGTGCCTGGGACGATACGGTCGCTGCGATCGCCGAGGTCTGCGACCATGTCCCGAGCGTCGACATCGCCATCGAGTACAAACCGAACGAGCCGCGCGCCTTCGCCCTCATGCCCGATGTCGGCACCACGCTCCTGGCCTGCCGCGAGGTTGACCGGCCCAACCTTGGCGTCACTCTGGATTTCGCCCACGTGCTCTACGCCGATGAAATGCCAGCGCATTCCGCGGCCCTGATCACACGGCATTCGCGGCTCCTGGGGCTGCACCTGAACGATGGCTACGGCAAGCGCGACGACGGTTTGATGGCGGGCTCGGTGCACCCGGTGCAGACCGTCGAGCTGTTGGTCGAAATCCTCCGCCAGGGCTATGACGGCGTGATCTACTTCGACACCTTCCCCGACCAGGGCGGGCTTGACCCGCGCGCCGAGGCTGCGACCAACGTCATTCTGATCGAGCGGCTGCGCAAGGTGGCAGAGGTGTTGGCAGCGGACGCATCGCTGGCCGAGGCGATTGCGCAGCAGGACGCAGCAGCATCCTCGCGCATCGTGGCAACGGCGCTCTACGGTACGGGATGAGCCTTCTCGTCGTCGGAGCCCTGCATTGGGACGTGGTCGTGAGGGCTGCGCGCCTTCCCCGGCTCGACGAAACGCTGAAGGGCGACACCGTCGACTACCGTTTGGGTGGCAAGGGCGGCAATCAGGCCCTGGCCGCCCGTCGCGCTGGGGCGGATGTCGCCTTTGCCGGGCGCATCGGGTCTGACACCCCAGGTCGCACCATGCGCACCGCTCTCGAACAGGCGGGCGTCGACGTCTCGCGTCTGCAACAGGGGAGCGGCGCCTCGGGAATGAGCGTTGCGATCACCACCCACGATGGGAGCTACGGCGCCGCGATCGTATCCGGCGAGAACCTCAAGATCGACCCGCACCAAGTCGATCTCCCGCCCGGATGCCGCATCGTGCTTCTGCAAAACGAAGTATCGCCACACCTTCTGCCCGCCATGGCGGCGAAGGCGCACACCGCGGGGGCCGCTCTGTGGCTGAATGCGGCCCCAGCCACCGGCCTTGGCCCTGAGCAGCTCGACCACGTCGACGTCCTCATCGCCAACCGGGTCGAAGCGGCGGACCTTTTGGGTACACCGCCCGACGCGATGGACCCACCGACCGCTGTGGAAAGACTGCGAACCATCGCGCCCGGCGCACGGATCGTCCTCACCCTCGGCGGCGATGGTGTCGCCTTCACCGATGGAACCGGCGCCGTCAGATCTGCACCGGCCCGTCCGGTCCAGGTGATCTCTACCCACGGGGCGGGCGACGTCTTTGTCGGAACTCTTGCCGCGGCCGAGATCGCGGGCCGATCTTTCCCTGACGCCGTGGCCGCTGCCCAGGATGCCGCGGCAACCCACGTGGCTCAAATCCGATAGAACGCCTTCGCCGTCCCGCCAAAGATCGCGGCCCGGTCGTCAGCGCCCAGACCAGCCGTCAGGCGTTCGGCGGCCGCGCGCCACTCGCCATAGCTTGCCTCCAGCTGGCAGACCGGCCAGTCCGATCCCCACATCACCCGGGTCGGGCCAAAGACGTCAAGGACTTGCGCGGCATAGGGCGCGAGCTTGTCCACCGACCAGCCATCGATTTCGGTCACCAGGCCGGAGAACTTGCAAAAGGCCCCGGTGTCCTTCGCAAGCGCCCGCATGCCCTCGGCCCAGGCAGCAAAGGTCTCGCTCGCGTGGGCGCGGATCTGCGGCTTCATACAATGGTCGATCACCACGCGCATGTCCGGGTAGCGCGTCAGGATCGTGTGGAAGTTCTTCAGATGCCGCGGAAAGCCAAGCGCATCGAAGGTCAGGTCAAGCTCGGTCACCGCCTCGAACGCCCAGGCGATGTCGGCGCGCAGCATCCAGTTGTCGTCGACGATGTCCTGGATCATCGGCCGAACGCCAACGAATTTGGGATGCTGCGCGAGGCGTTCCAGCTGGCCGCGGTGACCTGGGTCTTCAAAATCCACCCAGCCCACAACCGCCGCAACCGATGGCGTCGCATCGGCGATCCCGAGCATGTACTCCGTTTCCTCGACGGTCGCCGCCGCCTGCATCAGCACCGTCTGCTCGATGCCGTGGTCCGCCAGCATGGGCGCAAGATCGACGGGGTGATAGGGCCGCGCGAGGATGGCATTGTCCATCGGCATCCAGTCGTAGTCGCCGCGCGCCGGGTGCCAGTAGTGCTGGTGGGCGTCGATCATCGTCACGTTACCCCTCCACCGGTGCGTCGGCGCGCATCAGCCCCTCCGACTTCAGCGCCATCCACAACCCGGCGGGGATCTCGGCCTGCGCCGCGGCAAGGTTGCTCTCCATCTCGTCCGGGCCCTGCCCACCAGGGATGACGGAGACAACCGACGGATGGCGAAGCGGAAACTGAAAGGCGGCGTCGACCAAGCGCACGCCGTGATCTCGGCATATCGCCTCGATCCGCCCGACCCGCTCGAGGATCTCCTTTGGGGCGGGATCGTAGTTATAGAACGCGCCCTCCCTGGGGCCGGTGGCGAGGATCCCGGAATTGTAGGGCCCGCCCACGACGATCCCGATGCCCCGCGCCTCGGCCAGGGGCAGAAAGCTCTCCAGCGCCTCCTGTTCCAACAGCGTGTAGCGGCCGGCCAGGAGGAACAGGTCGAAGTCGCCACGCTCCGTCAGCCATTGGCAGGGCTGCCATTCGTTCACGCCCGCGCCGAACGCCGCGATCACACCCTCCTCGCGCAGCTTCAGAAGCGCGCTATAGCCGCCATCCATTAGCTCGTTCAGCCGCACCTCAAGCGCCTCCTGGCTGCCATGGTTGAAGGCATCCAGATCGTGGGCATAAAGGATGTCGATCCGGTCGATGCCCAACCGCTCCAGGCTGAATTCGACCGAGCGCATCACGCCGTCATAGCTGTAATCGTACACCTCGGTGCGCGCGGGCACGTCGAACCATTTGCCATGCCCGTCCCGCGTCGCCTCGGTCGCCACCTTCAGGAGCCGCCCGATTTTGGTCGACAGAACATAGTCGTCGCGCGGCTTCCCTCGCAGGAAGCGATTGAACCGCGTCTCCGACAGCCCGAGGCCATAGAGGGGGGCGGTATCATAGTAGCGCACTCCCGAAGCCCAGGCGCCGTCCAGAATTTCGTCCGCCGTCTCGTCGGAAATGGCCCGATAGAGATTGCCGAGCGGCGCAGAGCCGAACCCCAGTTCGGTAAAGCGCAGTCCGCCGGTTCCGTGTCGATCCCAGTGTCTCGTCTTGATATCCATCGGCGCCCTCCCTCGCACTGACATGCTAGAATGAAATGCGGTGGACTGCATCCCTCGAATGGGCGAATGTCCAGGGCAGGAGGGTGGAATGGAGCGGTTTCAGCACGTGTTCGGCGTCGCCAAACCGGTGATCGCCATGGTGCATCTGGGTGCGCTGCCGGGCGCACCGCTCTACGATGAAGAAGCAGGGCTCGAGGGCCTCGTGTCCGCCGCCTCCTCCGATCTCGATGCGCTCCAGGCGGCCGGCGTCGATGCGGTCATGTTCGGCAACGAGAATGACCGTCCCTACGAGCTTGAGGTCGACGTGGCCACGACGGCGACAATGGCCTATGTGATCGGCCGACTGGCAGAGCAAACCACCGTTCCCTTCGGTGTGAACGTCCTGTGGGATCCTCAAGCGACGATGGCCTTGGCCGCGGCTACCGGAGCCGCCTTTGCCCGCGAGATCTTCACCGGGCTCTATGCCAGCGATATGGGCCTCTGGTCTCCCGATGCGGGCAAGGCCATCCGCTACCGCAACCGGCTGGGTCGGCGCGATCTCCTGACGCTCTACAATGTCAGCGCCGAGTTCGCCGGCTCGCTCGATCCCCGCCCCCTGGCCGACCGGGCGCGCTCGGCCGTGTTCAGTTCGCTGCCGGATGCCGTTCTGGTGTCGGGCCAGATCACCGGGGAAGCGGCGCGGATGGAGGATCTGGAGGCTGTGAAGGCCGCGCTGCCTGACACGCCCGTTCTGGCCAATACCGGCGTCAGGCACGAAACCGTGGCCGACGTGTTCGCGGTGGCCGATGGCTGTGTCATCGGCTCGGCCCTCAAGGTCGACGGAGACACTTGGAACCCGGTCGATCCGGCCCGCGCGCGCGATTTCATGGACCGCGCCAGGGCAGCACGATGAGCGACGCGCTGCGCGACGTCCTCTGCACCCTGATGAAGGTGCCCGGCCTGTCGGGCCATGAGGGCCGCGTCGCGCAATCGATCGCCGAGCAGCTGAAGGAACATCCCGGAGCCGAGCCACAATCCGACGTGATGGGCAATCTCTGGACCACGTTCACCGGCGACCCCGACGTCCCATCGGTCATGCTCTTCACGCATATGGACCAGTTGGGCTTCATCGTGCGCCGGATCGAACCAGACGGGTTTCTGCGGCTTGAACGCGTGGGCGGGGTGCCCGAACGCGCGCTGCCGGCCCAAGCCGTGACGATCTGCGCGGCACACGGGGATCTGCCCGGCGTGATCGCGAACAAGAGCCACCATGCAACCTCGCCCGACGAGAAGTACCACGTTGTGCGCTACCGCGATCTCTATGTCGACGCTGGGTTCTCCTCCACCGCCGACGCCCGAAGCGCGGGCATCGAGATTGGAACGCCCGTGGTCTATGCGCCGCGGGTGCTGTCACTGGGGCAGCACCGCATTGCGGGCACCTCGGTCGATGATCGCGCAGGCTGCGCGGTGCTGATCGAGTTTGCAGCGCGCCTCGCAGCACGCGCCAGCGGCCCGACCGTCCACCTCGCATTCACCACGCAGGAAGAGTTCAACCTTCGCGGCGCTCTGCCGCTTGCCAATCGCCTCGCGCCAGCGATCGCAATTCAGATCGACCTGACGCTGGCGTCCGACACGCCCGACGCGCGCGAACTGGGCGAGATGGCCCTCGGGGGCGGCCCCGGCATGAGCGTCTATTCCTTCCACGGCCGCGGCACGCTGAACGGGGTGATCCCGCATCCAGGATTGGTGCGCCTGGCCGATGACGCCGCCGCCGCTGAAGGCCTGACCCTGCAGCGGTCGGCCCAAACCGGCATCCTGACAGACCTGTCCTACGTCCAGCATGTCGGGCCGGGCATCGCGGCGCTCGATCTTGGCTTTCCCCTGCGATACTCCCATTCGGCGCTGGAAGTGTGCGACCTGCGTGATCTCGCCGGCCTGGTGCAGCTTCTCGACGCGATGCTGTCCCGGATCGGACCGGACTTTGCCTTGGGTCGAACCGGATGAGCCTCACCCTCGGCGTCGATATCGGCACCTACGAGACCAAGGGCGTTCTGGTCGATGAGGGGGGCCGGGTCGTGGCCCAGGCCCGCACCCCTCACGAGATGATCGTGCCGGAGCCCGGTTGGGCCGAACACCGAGCCGAAGAGGATTGGTGGGGTGATGTCGTGACAGTCACCCGCGCGCTCCTGGCCGAGCCCGGCGTTGAGGCCGCCCAGATCGCAGCCGTGGCGGTTTCGGCCATTGGGCCGTGTATGCTGCCGGTCGATGCCAACGGCACGCCGCTGATGAACGGCGTGCTCTATGGCGTCGACACCCGCGCCATGGACGAGGTCGAGGAGCTGACAGGGCGCATCGGCGAAGAGACAATCCTTGAGCGGTGCGGCAATGCCCTGACCTCGCAATCCGTGGGGCCCAAAATCCTCTGGCTCCGCCGCAACCGCCCCGAGATCTTTGCGCAGACGGCGAGACTCCTCACGTCGACCAGTTTCCTCGTCCATCGCCTGACGGGCGAGTACGTCATTGACCACTACACGGCCGCCAACTTCTCGCCGATCTACGACGTCGGCGCGCAGGACTGGTGCTTCGATCTGGCCGCCGACATCGCCGATCGCGCCCAACTCCCGCGCCTTCTCTGGTCGTCGGAGATTGCCGGTATGATCACGCGAGAGGCGTCGGAAGCCACTGGGCTCGCCCCCGGAACGCCGGTCACCGCTGGAACGATCGACGCGGCGGCCGAAGCGCTGAGCGTCGGAGTGCGTGCGCCGGGCGATATGATGATGATGTACGGCTCCACGATCTTCATCATCACGCTCACTGAGGACCGGCTGCGCGACCCGCGCTTGTGGTATGCGCCATGGCTCTTCGAGGGCCAGCACGCCTCGATGGCCGGGCTCGCCACCAGTGGCACCCTAACCCATTGGTTTCGAGATCAGTTCGCGCGCGAGCTGCCACGCGCGACGGCCTTTTCGACACTCACCGATGAGGCCGCCCAAGTGCCTGAAGGGGCGGGCAGGCTTCTGTTCCTTCCCTATTTCTCGGGCGAGCGCACGCCGATCCACGACCCGCACGCCAAAGGTGCGTTCTTCGGCCTGAACCTCACCCATAGCCGGGGCCACATGTTCCGCGCGCTTCTTGAGGGGATCGCGCTCGGCACCGGGCACGTCATCGAGACCTACGCCGAGGCCGGCGCCCGGCCGTCTCGCATGCTCGCCGTCGGCGGCGGCGTGCAGAACCCGATCTGGCTGCAATCCACCTCAGACGTCAGCGGACTGCCCCAGGACATCTGCAAGATCACCCTCGGAGCAAGCTACGGCGACGCGTTCCTCGCCCGGTTGGCGATCGGCGACGTCAGCCTGGAGGATATCGCGCACTGGAACCCGGTCGAGTGCCGGATCGACCCGCGCGACGCGCCCGCCCTGACCCAGAACTACGCCCTCTTCCGCCGGCTCTACGAACAAACCAAGGACATCGCGCGCAATCTGACATGAGCGGTCGAGGGCGTGCTGGGAGCTATAGCGCCGCAAAGACAATACGCACCAGGGCGCCAGTCTCCACAGGTTCAAATGTCAAGGTCGCCCCGTAGTTCTGCAGAATCGCATTTGCGATCGCGAGGCCGAGGCCCGTTCCTCCTTCGTCGCGGCGCATTGTGAAGAACGGCAAGGCGACGCTGTCGAGGTCCACCGGGTCGATGCCGCGACCGTCGTCCCTTACGGTCATCGTCTTGTTTCTGAACGAAATGAACAGCTCGGTCGCGCCGGCCTCGCGCGCATTCTGCGCAAGCTGATGCAGCACGATGCGGGCATGCTCGGGGAGCATCGGAATGACGTCGGCGCTCTCGCGATCCACGACAACGTCCAGCCCTGGGATGTCCGGCAGCACATCCCGGATGGGCCCCGACCCTGTCGTCGGCATATCGCGCAGCCGGGTCATCTCGCGGAGCTTCTCCAGCAACAGGTTCATGCGCCGCCCTTGGGCCTCGATATTGTCTTGAAGAGTGCGTCGGTCCTCGGGGCGCAAGTCGTCGCCGTTCAACAGCTCAGCCGCACCCACAATCGCCGTCACCGGCGACTTCAATTCGTGCGTGACGTGATCGGTATAGGTTGAGATTTGCCGAGACCTGTCGGTCAGTGTTTTGGACATGCGCATCACGCTCTGACCCAACTCCGCCAGTTCGCGAATGCCATAATGCTGCAGAGGCTCGGTTCCCGCGGACCCGCCATGCGCGATCTTCTGGCTTTGCGCGCCGAGCGCGCGCACAGGCCGCAGGATCAGCCTCAGCAACAATGCGCCAACCACGACCGCAGACAGCAAGGTTGCCGCCAGCATCCCGGCAAGCGCGCGCCACTCGGTGACCACGAACTTGCTAACGTCCGACGGTGTGCGCGACAGGTAAACCACCCCAATCACGCGGTTCTCCAGCAGAGCGGGGTACGCCACGAACACGCGGTACCATGTGTCCCGGCTGATCGAGGTCAGGGGATGGCGCTCGTAGGCGTCTCCTCGGTCCCTAAGGGCGGTGCCGACGCGGCCAGTGAGCGCCGCGCGAACCTCCGGTTCCGCGCTCAAGTCAATACGTTGGTCGCTTCGGAGGTTGATGCCGCGATGGTCAAGAAAGATCGCGCCCGCAAGCGTGGTCCGCCGCGCGGCGCGTGCAAGCTCCAGCAGCTCCGGCGCAATCGTCTGATAGATCGGGTCCGGGTCCGGGGCCGCGATGCGCTCGCGCGATGGCTCTTCCAGCTCTGGCAGCGGGGGCAATATCGCCGACCTTCGCAAATTGAGCGACGGTCGCGACGGATGCAGCGGCGCAGCCCAGAACTCAGACTGCGGAGCCGACAGCTCCGACCCGATCGATGACCCGCCCTCAAGGGCGAACAGCTCGGAATAGACCTCGGCATAGATCGCCGCCTGGTGGATCAAGGATTGCTCGGTCTCGCGAACAAACTGATTTGAGGTCAGCCGCATCGACAGAAACGCAAGAACCGGCGCCGAGACCAGCACCAGGCACACCAAACCCACCACCACCGCCATCGACGGGCGCCACTTGTCGACGATGCCTGTCACAAGGTGCAGCGCCCCAGCCTGACGCCAACGCCATGCACCGTCTCGATAATGTTGGTGCACCCCAGGTCCGCCGCCTTCGCGCGAATGTTCCTTATGTGGCTGTCGACGGTGCGGCCGGACAGATGCGCATTTCGCCCGTAGGCCGCGGAGATCAGACGATTGCGGTCAAAAACGTGGCCCTGGTGGCGCAGCAGCGCCGCGAGCAGCGAAAACTCGGTCGCCGTAAGGTGCAGCGCGTGCTCCTTGATCCGCACCTCATGGCTTTCCGGATCCATCACCAGATCGCCATGCGTCCGTGCCTCAGACGGCGAGGGCTTGCCCCGCGCGAGGATCGCCTTGATCCGCAGGACAACCTCGCGCGGGCTGAAGGGCTTGCCAACAAAGTCGTCGGCGCCGAACTCGAAGCCAAGGATCCGGTCAACCTCTTCATCCCGCGCGGTCAGGAACAGGATGGGCACGTCCGACTTCGTCCGAACGGCCTTGCACACCTCGAAGCCGTCCATCTTCGGCATCCCGATATCGAGCACGATCAGGTCAACACGCGTGCGGGCCAACTCGGTCATCGCGGCCGACCCGTTCGCTGCCTCAACGCTCTCCATCCCCTGCGATCCCAGCGCAATCCGGATCACCTCGCGGATATGCGGATCGTCATCGACAATCAGGATCCTGGGATCGTGGCTCATGGCTGAGGTCTGCTCCGCTGCACCGGCCGATCATTGCACCAACTTCCTGCGGAGGCCCAAGAGGGAAAGTGCGGCCAGCAGCAGCATGCCCAGGATCGCCTGGGGCTCCGGGGTCGAGGCGCCCGAGAACCCCGAAGGATAGGCGCTCGGCGGGACGCGATGCGCCATCGGCACGGGCACGCTCACCGTTTGGGCCAGAAGGCCGGTGTCGTTCGCCACGCGCTCCGACACCGCAACAAAGGACGTGTTCTTTGTTTGCAGCGAGAACGCCAGGCCAAGTCGCGTGATCTCGGCATCGCTCGTCACCGGGTCTTCGCCAAGAACGACATTGCGCTCCAGATCCGAAATCCGGTTTCGCGCCCAGACCAGCGGCAGGGCCGGCTCGGACGCGTCATCCGTCAGTTGCAGCGGCACTTGCATCGCCGCGGCGCGCCCGTCGACTTGGCCGGTGATCTCGATCGCCGCCGGGCCCAACGCCGTGTGGCGCGCATAGACCCGAACGGACTGTCCGGCAAAGAGATCCGGCACCTTCGAGGGGCTGACATCTACGACCGCCAGATCGCCCCAGTCGATCTCGATGTCCGTCAGCAGGGGCGACTTGAGATCGCGCGCCAGGGTCTCGGCCACCTCCAGCGCGTCTTCGTCCAGACCGACGTAGCGCGCATAGCCGCGGCCTTCGTCCGCCATCCCGTCCAGAAGGTACCGATTGACCGACGATCCCACACCAAACGCATAGATCCGGGCATCGCCGATCTGCCGCCGGATGGTCTGCAGCACGGTCTGCTCGTCACCGATATACCCATCGCTCAGAAACACGACGATCCGCATCGTGTTGGCGGGTTGGGCCGTCGCAAAGGCCGCCTGAATGGCGGTGTCGATCTCGGTCCCGCCACCGGCCGACAGGTGGCGCACAAACTGCTTGGCCGTGCGGATGTTGCCTGGCGAGGCCGGCAAGGCGGACGTCGACATGTGCCGCGCGGAGTTGGCGAAGGGAATGATCCGAAAGTAATCCTGTGGCCGCAAGCCGTCGAGCGCGGCCCGCATGAAGCGCTTGCTGGCCGTCATCGGATCACCGTCCATCGATCCCGACGAGTCGAGAACGAAAATAACCTCGCGTGCTGTCACGCTGGCCTCGTCGGGCACGCTCGGGGGCTCGATCATGACGGAAAGAAAGCCGCCGCGCGCGTCGGTATGCGAGAGGGCGGCGGCCTCCACCGCGTCGCCGCCCAGGCCGTAGGTGATGATCAGGTCCCGGTTGTCCAACACCTTGCCATCCGCAAAGCGCGCGCTGAGGGCATTGCCATCCCGGTCAATCGAAAGGGGATGCGTCGCACTCCCGAAGGCCCCCAGGCTCGTGCCTGCCACCATGGTGAGGTCAAGCGAAACGCGCTCTCCCACAATCGTCTCGGGCAGGTTGAGCCCCGCCACGAATGGATGAGCCGGCGGCGGCGCGATCTTCCAGGTGTTGGGGGCCGCCGGCGCGGTGTCGTCCAGACTGACCATGGCCTCAGCGTCGGGATCCGCGCCAATATAGCGCGGCCCGACGATGAGCGGGATCACAAGCTCATAGTCTCCCTCGATCCTGGGCACCGTCTGCACATACCGCAGCCTCACCTCGATGGGCTGGCCCGGCATCAGGTTGGCAAGGCTCTGGGTGAACATGTTGGGCCGGTGCTGCGACAGCAGCGCCGCCGACTTGCCCGCCTCCCGCGCCGCGTCGAACTCCGCCTGCGCCTGCGCTTTCTCGCGGATCACCGCCTGCGTGATCTCGTCGCCCACCCGCATCTCCATGCCATAGACGGCGGCATGCTGGTTCAAGGGAAAGAGATAGTCCGCATTCAGGGGCACCTGCGCAGGGTTCTCGAAGCTCTGCGTCACCTCGACGGTGGCCATATCGCCCTCGATATTCACCGCGATATGGCTCTCAAGAAGCGGCAGTTCGATCTGGCGGCCGTCGAGCTCGGCCACCAGACGACCGGCGAGGTCGTCCGGGTCCTGCGTTGCCCGCGCAGGCCCGATCGACACGAGGAAAACGCCAACTGCAACAAAGATCAAACGCATGAGCAGGTCCTTTCTAGAGATCCAATGCGGCCAGGGCGGCATGCTCGAAGGCCGCCCTGGCCTCGGGGGGGAGGGAATAGGGAGTGATCCGCTGAACCGACATCCAGGTCGACGAGCGGCCGCTGAGCCACGACCAGACGGCCTCGCCGACGCTCGCAGTGCGGTGGCCGGCATCGGAGACGAAACTCACCGACACCATCCAAACCGCTCCGTCGGGGCTCGTGGCGCGGTAAACTGAGGTGGGAACGGGGTCGAACCTCGTGCCCAGAAAGACGACATCATACCCCATGCCAAGAAGGCAGGTCGCCGGCGAATGCAGGTGCCGCAGCGGCGAGCCGGTCTGCACGATGTTGAGCCCGAGCGCGCCATAGCTAGCTTTCTGCGCCGCACCGCCATAGGCCACGAAATAGGCTTGCTCGAACTCAGTAAGGGGCTCTGGCGTCTGCCCGAACCCGAGAAGCTGCGCCGGCAAGTCCACGCGAGCGACCTGGCCGGACCGATCGATCGGGTCCTTGGGCGCAGAGACGATCATCAGGGCGGCGCCGACCGCCAGAATGGCGAGGGGCAACTTCACCCGCGTCGGCAGGGTGACGCGGAAGGCCGGCCCTCGCGCGGGTCGCGTCGCCGGTCGGTAGAGCAGCAGAACCGGTCCCGCAGCAGCCGTCAACGACACCAGCCCAATCGCGTCGTGCAGCAGCGGCGCCATCGTGTCGATGCCGTGGGCCAACCCCGCCGCCAGCAGGCTGATCCGCAGACCGTTGCCGACGAGTGCGGCCACGATCACGTAGACCAGTCCGCGCGCCGCGCACCAGATCGACGGCCTCAGCCGCGCATTCATCACGGTCCACAATGTCAGCATCAGCAGAAGCCCGGTCGCACCGGAACAGGGCAGGTCCACCATTACGTCGACCGTATCGATCTTGAGCCGCACCCCCTCGCATTCCAGATTGGAAAAGAAGGGGCCGAGCATGGCGCAACTCAGTTCGGCCGACACCATCTGCAGGGGAAACCCCATCACCCGCTCCAGGATCGGCGCCAGCGGCAAGGCAAACAGGAAGAAGGCTGCGAGCCACAGTGGAGACAGCGCGAGGGGGCGCAGGTCCAGACGCAGCCAGCGCGCGATGGCATAGACATCCACCGCAAGCGCAAGCGCGGCCAGGATGTTGACGGCAAAGACCTGCCCCAAGAGCCTCAGAAGCGCCGCCCCGAGAAAGATCAGGATCAGCCCATCGCTCCGCGCGACAGCGCGTGCCGGTCCGCTGCGCAGGGAGGCCAGGATCAGCCCGACGAGGGCCGCCGCATACCAATGGCCATAGGATTGGTAGGCCGGCTCCTGCCAACTGCGCACCAGCCATCGAAATGGCTCGACCGCTAGGATGATCGACGCGATGGCCAGCGAAACCGTGGATGCGTACGTCTGTATTCTCTCCATGCCGTCTGCCTGACAGGGGAGAGTGCGGAGGCGGTGCAGGTGTGGTGCAGGTTTTGTGCAGACGCGAGGAAACCAATCCTCCGCCGCCCCAAGACCCAAGCGATGCGACGCCGTGAGCCCGCCGGTCCGCTAGGAGCAGACGCAGAGCCGTCCCGAGATCAGTCGCAGACCCGCGACCGCAGATCGTAGCGCGGCGTCACGAACTCGGGCGGTCGAAAGCGGTCTGGGTGAGGCCGCGTGTGCAGTCGGCCAATGGGATCCCGCGGATCCCTTGTCGGCAATCCAACCGGGTACGGAGCACGATTCCTCAGAAGTCCGGCTGTTCGACGCGGAGGCCCGAGCAACCTGCCGTCCGAATAGCGTGCATGCCCGAGCAGTCTGCTGTTCGAATATGGCGGATATCCGCGGGGCTTGCCGACCGGAACATCACGACGGCGCAGGCTGTCGAGATCAAGCGCAAGCCTCTGACAGAACGCAAAATCTCGAACCACGATGTCGGTCTCGCCCCTCAAGTCGATGAGATGGCCATGCTTGTGCCGAACGGTGGCGCCGAAGCTCAACGGTTGATCGAGCACGAAGCTCTGCGTCTCTGGTCCGAACAGCGCCTCTTCGCCCTGCCAGGTCGTCCCATAGGAGAACATCACATCGAACTGTCCTGGAGGCACCAGCACCCGGAAGTACGCACCACCGCGCACATAGGCGGCGAGCACGACCTGCTCCGTCTCGATGTCGCGAAGCTGCAGCAGATAGTCGGCATGTGCGTCTGTCTTGATCTGCAAGGGAAGCGTCGCCGCAAGGCCGGAGCGGTTCCAAAGCAACCCCTCAGGCCGCGCGTCGGCCAAGACCGCCGCGGCCAGAAGCACCAAGGCCAGAAGGGACGTGAAAGCGCGCCACATACGTGCAGCATGGTCCAAAGCGCCCGCACCGTCGAGGCCGGCCGGCCCCGCTTGCAACTTCGCCGCATCCGGCCTCCCAAATGCCTTCGCCCCAGGCCACAACTGCGCCCAGCGGTGTTGCCCCCCTTTGCGTAGCCCGCAGCGTCCAACTTAAGGATGCGCTGGACACCAAACCAACACCGAAGACCGCAGCGGCCCCGGCGTTGCGCACCCCGATCGTCATCTGGCGAGGAGTAGGGGAGGGGAGAAACACTGGGGCGCGAGATTTCCCTCCGCCTCAGAGGAGCCGACGGAAGACGCCTGTCTGCACGCGCTCCAGCGTGCCGGTCCGAAGCGGTCAGACCACAACTGGCGGCATGCATACCGTGCCATAGATGCGGTTCATCTTGCCCATTCGCCGTCGGCCGTAGCGAAGAATTTGCAATCGAGTTTGAATGAAATTGCGAAATGATTGATCTGACAAATGAACGACTGACTTAAAGGAAGGGTCATGAAACTTAACCTTGCCATTCCAAGAGTTGCAATGTGCTACTTTTGGGTGCGGGATGACCACGTTCTATGCTGCCGACAACGAGTTTGCCGCCGCGACAGGCAGCAATGTCAACAATGCACTCCATGGCGCCGGGACGAGTCAGTTTGACCATCCTCCGGGCGCGACCACCAACCTGACAATCACGTCGCAGGCGGGGGACACGGACGCTGGGCTGTTCGAAGTGGGCGAGACCTATACGGTGGAGTGGCAGGGCGGGCCTGGCGGAGGCGCCTATATCGAGAACGCCGTAGTCTTGCGGTCAGACACCCTGGAGTCAGACCATGGGGCCATCCTCTTTGAAGGCTTGGACGAAAACGGCGACCTGGCCCAAGTCGTTTGGTCGCCGGGCTTTGATGTGGAACAATGGTATTGGGACCACTATTCGGATGGCAAAACGCCGGGCTTCTATACGACCGACCAAGAGGCAGGCAATCACAAGCTGGTTTGTTTTGCGCACGGCACCCAGATTTCCACCACACGCGGCCCGATGCCGGTAGAATCTCTCCGCGTCGGCCAAGAAGTGCACACGCTCGACCACGGCATCCAGCCCATTCTGTGGAAGACCAACCATTCTGCCGTGGGAACCGGGCCCAGTGCGCCAATTTCCATTGCCAGGGGCGTCCTCGGAAACGATCGGGAAGTCTGGCTCTCGCCAAATCATCGCGTCCTGATAAGTGGTCCATTCGCCGAACTCTATTTCGGCCAAGCGTCCGTCTTTGTTCCGGCAAAAGCGCTGACGGGCATTGAGGGGATACGCGCAATTGAGCGCCGCCACGTGCGCTATTACCACGTTCTGCTTCCCGAACATGCGGCCCTGATCGCAGACGGGGTATTCTGTGAATCGTTGCTCGTCGCCGAGATATCGCGCACGATCCTGGGCACGACGTTCGAGCAGGAGCTTGCCGAGATGGGCGCCGAATGCCCGTCGCAAGACCTGTCCTACCGGTCCCTCAGTGTCCGTGAAGGGCGGTGCCTCGCAGCCGCGCTCGGCTAGAGTTTCTGCGGCGCCTGCCCGGAGGACGTACTCTTGCACGGGTCCTGACCCACAAAACCGGTCCGTCTGAGATGCTCGATTTAGGGCATGATTCTCAAAATGAGCTCAGGTGGACGGTTCTTGCGGTCTTCTGCAAATGATTATCCCGCAGAAAGGTTTGTTCGCTGTGGCAGCTAACCAGATGAAGAAAAAGGCAACTCTGGTGCCCTACAGCTAACGGAGGGCCAGCGCCAATGCCAAGCTGCATAGTGTCAATCAAACTTGACAGTTGTTTTTGTAAGCTTTGCGTGACACTCTTTGCGTGCGACTGTTGGCTTCTTGGGCGGTCGTGAATGCGCGAGGGTGACTTTTTCTACTCCGTTTGGGCCACCCTCCGCATTCTGAGAAGAAACTGACTAGGAGATCGGAAATGTCCGACGATCCAGAAAAGAAATGGCCAACTGGCCTAACTCTGGAGGAGGCTGAGGAGGTACATAGTTACCTCATCGATGGGACCCGTGTATTCGGAGCCCTTGCCCTTCTCGCCCACATCCTCGTGGCGGCATCCACGCCGTGGCTCGGCTAGGGAGCGCTAGGTCATGAACAATGCAAAGATGTGGCTCGTGGTCCCTCCTGCGGTAGGGGTCCCAATCTTTCTTGGTGCAGTTGCTGTGGGCTCGTTCGCGGTCCATGTCGCTGTGCTGAGCAACACCTCGTGGGTTTCGGACTTCTTGTCTGGCCAGCCGCTAGGGACGGGCGACGAGATGGCAGCGCTCACACCTGAAACTGGCACTGCCAAGGCGTCATATGCCTACGACTTGGACGGCGCCACGCGTGAGCTAACGGTGATCCTTCCGGACGGCACAACGGCAAGGGCGATCCTACATCCAAATGATGTTCTCGCATCAGCGGGAGCACCGCCAACTATCCCATCCGACTAGGCGGGCCTCCCGCACAAACGAGCGTTTCCTCCGAATGCTCCGGCCGCGCTGCAAACAGAGCGGCCGAGTATCCAGGCAAACGAAGCAAAGAAATGATAGACGTACGCGCCCTCGCTTTACGTAAGCTGTCGTCAATAGCGCCGAAGTATTTGCCCTTCGCGGATGTCGCGACCGAGGACGTCCCGCTCTCGCGTCTTCTGCGACTATCCCTGTTTCAGGTATCCGTTGGAATGGCGCTTGTTCTACTCGTTGGAACGCTAAACCGCGTCATGATTGTCGAGCTTGAGGTTCCGGCAACCATAGTCGCTGGAATGCTAGCACTCCCACTTTTGGCCGCTCCCTTTCGAACCCTCATTGGATTTCGATCAGACACGCATCGCTCGGCCCTTGGCTGGCGACGCGTGCCCTACATCTGGAAGGGCACCCTCTATCAGTTCGGGGGGTTTGCCGTTATGCCGTTCGCGCTGCTGGTGCTCTCCGGCTACGGCGAGGCGATTGATGCTCCACGCTGGCTCGGGCTGTGCTCAGCCGCCCTTGCGTTCCTACTCGTTGGTACAGGCGTCCATATGGTCCAAACCGTTGGCCTGGCGCTTGCGACCGATCTTGTTGAGGAGAAGGACCACCCAAATGTCGTGGGCCTCATGTATGTGATGCTTCTCGTCGGCATGGTTCTCAGCGCACTCGTCTACGGCGCCTTGCTTGAAAATTACAGCCCCGGCCGTCTGATTCAGATCATTCAAGGCACAGCCGTTGTGAGCGCGGCCCTCAATCTCGCCGCACTCTGGAAGCAAGAAACTCGTGACCGCGACCGCGCGCGAGAGATGAGATTGGCCCGCCATCCAAGTTTCAAAGAAGCAAGTCTTTCGCTTCTTTCTCGATCCGGCACCATGCGGCTCCTCCTTGTGATTGGCCTTGGCACCTTTGGATTTGGAATGGCTGACGTACTGCTGGAGCCCTACGGTGCTCAGGCTCTTGGCCTCACAGTTGCAGAGACAACAACACTTACGGCTTTGCTCGCGGGCGGGACCTTGGTCGGCTTTGGAATTGCATCGCGCACCCTGAGCAGAGGACGAGATCCAAGCTGTCTTGCCGTCCTCGGGGCTCTGATAGGAGTGCCGGGATTCATTGCCATTGTCGTATCGGCAAGCGTGGTTGGACCTGTGCTCTTTGTCGCCGGCACTCTAGCGACAGGCGTTGGCGCGGGTCTCTTTGGTCACGGAACTCTTACCGCTACGATCCGCAGGGCGCCCGCCAACCAAATTGGTCTGTCGCTCGGCGCGTGGGGTGCCGTTCAAGCGACCTGCGCAGGTATCGGTGTGGCGCTCGCAGGCGTTACACGAGACATCCTTGTGGGCCTTCCGTCAATTGCGAGCCTACAAGCTCATGTGCCCTACAATACTGTGTTCGCAATAGAGATCGCGTTTCTTGCTATTGCCGCCGCGGTGGCCATTCCACTTATCGGACAGCGCGGTCTACAACGAGAACGGCACTTCACTGCCGCTCCCTCAACCAGCTCCGCGGAGGTCCCATGACGACAGTCATCACTCGGTTTTTCGACGATCTGGCCGAGCTTAACTCGGCCCAGAGGGAGCTAATTCACAACAGGATGCTGCCGCCACATATTGTGCGCACCTACGATGACCCTGATGGTCTGGTCGAGGCCCTGACGTCTGCCGGCGTCAAACCACAAACGGCCGAGGCATACCGCGACCGCATGGGTCAAGGTGGCGCTGTATTGCTGGTCCGTGCAGACTACACACCGCTTGGCGTCAAGCGTATCACGCGCGAAACCCTTTCCGCGTCCGGAGCAGTAGATTTCGGCTACCTTCCAGAGGAAGCTAAGGTCGCGTTTGTACCGGGGACGCGGGCAGGGATCCTACGCGGTGTGCTGCCTGGCGGTCCTTTGATGATGACACGGCGGCGCGATCCGTCGAGTACGAATTACTACATGGCGAATTGGCCGATTCCCTTGATCCGCAAACGCGGGCCATATATCGGCTCGGTTTTCCCGCCGCATGCCCGAATGGCCAACTGGCCGATTGGCCTATTGTTGCCTGGGAGCATTCGCTACGGTCGATTTCCCTTCGATCTTCTGATCCCCGGCCAAAAGTACATGGCCAAGTTTCCCTTCGCCCATATTGTGCCGGGCCACAAGTTCATGGCCAAGTTCCCGTTCGGCCATATCGTGCCCGGGCACAAGTACATGGCGAAGTTCCCCTTCGCCCATATCGTGCCAGGCCACAAATTCATGGCGAAGTTTCCGTTTGGACATCTGGTCCCTGGTGGTCGCCGGATGGCAAACTGGCCTTTCCCGCTTCTCATCAACGGGACGCAGCGTACGAACTCGCTGGTGCCGGGCCAAAAGTACATGGCCAAGTTTCCCTTCGCCCATATCGTACCGGGCCACAGGTTCATGGCGAGATTCCCGTTCGCCCATATCGTGCCCGGGCACAAGTACATGGCGAAATTCCCGTTCGCCCACATTGTGCCGGGGCACAAGCACATGGCCAACTTCCCATTCGGCCATATCGTGCCCGGGCATAAATTCCAGGCCAACTTCCCGTTCGGCCATATCGTCCCGGGTCACAAATACATGGCTAACTGGATCTGGCCGCACACCAGGGCAAAAGCCAGCTAGGACATTGCACGGCTTGGGCGCAAGCAAACTGGCACCCAAGTCGGCCCCACGCTGGCGGTCATCGCATTTCCGATCATCTCGGCAACGACGGTCCTTGGCAGCGTTCAAATCGGTGGCCCCTCGTCTCTCCGGCCTGTGCCTAGCACGCCCGACCACAGATGCTTGGGTTCGATCGATTTCCTGCTTCCTTCAAGTCCACCGTTCAGGTCAGCGAGAGGCCTCGCAGGGCGCGTCAGGAACAGCCGTTCAACCGAAACATCGCCATCTCTCGCCTGATGCAGTTTGACATGTTCTGCGAGGCGAACAGGATCCAGCACCGGCCCACCAAGCCAAATCACTCATCGACCAACGGCCCGCCTCACAGCGATTGCTTGCAATCGCCAGTCGGGCAGGGGTCGAGCGGATGCATCGGACGATCAAGGACGCCACTGTCAATCGCGATCAGTATGACAGTCACGAACAGCTTCGCAGCCATCTCGCTGACGTCCTCAATGCGCACAACGTCGCCCGCCGGCTGACGACCCTCAACGGGGTCATACTGTACGCATAGATCTGCGAAGTCTGGACCTCAGAACCAGATCGGTCCATCGCCGATCCGGTCCTCCAGATGCCGGGGCTGCACACCAGATCCACAAAGCGCATCCGCTCAAGGCAACCGGCCGATGGGGTCTCGCGACGCAATCCAATCCCGGCAGATGGGGCACCAATCGAAAACCGAGCAGCACGCTGGGCTTCCATCCTGTTGCGGCTAGGTCCCCCAGGATGGAAAACGCCGCAGGCGCCCCAAACCCAAAGGTTATTCTGCTTCTTGGAGACCAACTTTCCAAGGAGATGAGCTCGTTAAAGGCGGGGAACCCTGCCACGGACACAGTCCTTCTTGCAGAGGTATCAGAAGAAGCAAAATACGTTCCGCATCACAAGAAGAAGATTGCATTTCTATTCTCCGCGATGCGCCACTTCGCGCAAGAGCTCGAAACATGCGGATGGACAGTGCGCTACGTGCGCTTCGACAATCCGTCGAATGCGGGTTCCCTGACTTCGGAATTGGACCGCGCCTGCGCAGATCTATCCGTCACGGCCGTTATCGTGACGGAGCCCGGAGAATACCGACTTAAGGTGGCGTTGGCGGAATGGGGCGATCGCCAGGGCGTCGACGTCGAGATGCTCGAGGACGATCGCTTCGTTGCCACCCACACCGCGTTCGAGACCTGGGCGCACGGGCGCAAGCAGCTCCGGATGGAGTATTTCTATCGCGAGATGCGGCGAAAAACCGGGCTCTTGATGTCTGGAGACGAGCCAGAAGGCGGCAAGTGGAACTTCGACAGTGAGAACCGAAAACCCGCCAAAGGCGACCTCTTCATGCCTCGCCCGCTCCAGACGCCACCCGATCCGGTGACAGAGGAAGTCTTAGACCTGGTGGAGGCCCAGTTCCCAGATCATTTCGGATCGCTGCGCCCTTTCTGGTTCGGCGTGACCCGAGAGCGCGCACTAGAGGCTCTGGACCACTTCGTACAAGAGGCCCTTCCGCGCTTCGGCACCTACCAAGACGCGATGCTCGACGGCGAGCCGTTTCTCTATCACTCCGTCCTTGCACAATACATGAATTGCGGGCTGCTGGGGCCCCTTGAAGTGTGCCGACGGGTCGAGCGGGCCTATTACGACGGCCTTGCGCCGCTCAATGCGGTCGAAGGCTATATCCGCCAGATAATCGGTTGGCGGGAATATATGCGCGGGATCTACTGGTTAAGAATGCCAGGCTATACGCACGAAAACGTCTTTGGCGCCGCCCGCGAGCTGCCAGACTTCTACTGGACTGGGAAGACCAACATGGCGTGCATGGCCGCCGCGATCGGCCAGACGAAGGACGAGGCCTATGCCCACCACATTCAGCGTCTGATGGTGACAGGCAACTTCGCGATGTTGGCCGGGATAGACCCGCACGCCGTTCACGAATGGTACCTCGCGGTTTATGCCGATGCATATGAATGGGTCGAAGCGCCGAACGTCATCGGCATGAGTCAGTTCGCCGATGGCGGGCTCCTCGGGTCCAAGCCCTATGCGGCCAGCGGCAACTACATCAACAAAATGTCGGACTATTGCCGGGGATGTCGCTACGACGTGAAGCAAAAGACCGGGCCCGACGCCTGTCCTTTCAATCCTCTTTATTGGGATTTCCTGATCCGGAACGAGAGCAAGCTCCGTGGCAACCCAAGGCTTGGTCAGGTCTACAGGACCTGGGACAAGATGGAGGACGACAAGAAAGCGGCTTATCTGGAGAGCGCGCGCGTTATCCTGGGCAAGCTCTAGCTGCCGAGACCAAGCCCACGAAGCACCTGCGGGACATTCCGTTTCAGCTCGAAAAACCCCTTCGTCGCGTGCGGCCAGGCGAGGTCATCATACGTCCGGCGAATTTGGTGAAGCGCCAGACCGGCTTGTTCCAGGGCGCCGAGTGCATCTGCCAGACGGTCCGCCACTGGGCCTACTGGCGCGTAGGCTGTGACCACGGACGTCACACCAAGCTGCTCTGTCTTGGCGATGATCGGCTCAGCCCAGTCGTCGACCGATAGGACATCTCCTCCGCCATTGCGTGACACGCCGTCTTGAACGGCTCCCTGTGCAAAGGCCCGAGCACGCTGACCTATTGCCAAGGGAGAGCGCCCGTCAGTTGCCAGGAGGCCCAGTGTTCCGGCAGGCGACCCCTTCAAGACGTCAGCAAACTGACCCTCTTCCTCCGTCACCAGCAACAGAAACTCACCGTCAGGTATCTGATCGGCCCGCCGGATCGGAACCTTGGGATGTTGGGTTGTCTCAACCAGTGGCTCCGCAATGTTGGAGAGCTTGTACTCCGGCCGAAACCGCCCCTCAGTGTATTTCGAGATATTTGAAACACGCGCCCGGTATGTCTTTCCTTTTGTATGCAGTCCCGCCACCCAGCGCCAACTGAGCGTATTGGACGCCGGATCGCCGTCCAAAAGATGACGCAGGAAGAAATCAGCGCCCAATTCCCAAGGGAGGCGAAGCGTGAAAATCCAGATCGACGCAAACCACATGCGGGCATGGTTGTGGAGATAGCCGGTCTCGACCAACTCCCGCGCCCACGGGTCAAACCCGTCAATGCCGGTCGACCCGCCTATTGCGGCATCATAATCCTGCGCCAGCGTTGGGTCGTGCTCCAGGGCCTCCAATGACCGCAGCAGTCCTTGCTGATAGGATACCCACACACTTGGACGCTGTTCCAACCAGCCCTTGAAATAGGTGCGCCAGAACACCTCTTGGATGAACTTCTCCGCCGTTGAGGGCGCGTGACGGGCAAGGGTGGCGCGCAACACCTCGTGCTCGGTGATCAGCCGATGCCGAATCCACGGCGAGAGCGCGGAGACATTGCTCCGTCGGTCCGGACCGAGATCATAATTGCGCTGCCCCGCATAGTGGCGCCCGGCGCGTGCAACGAACCGGTCGAGCCGGGCCAGTCCGGCCTCCCGTGTTGGCGTGAAGGTGACACGTTCCTCGACCTGCGTTAGGCCCGGCAGTTTCGCTGTCTCACTCATGACGCCCTCCGACACCGTTCAGATCAGAAGCGGACCTTCGTCCAAAACTTCGCCCATTTTTTGCGCCAGGTGAACGGACGCCCGCTCGTCGCACAGACCTAGGTCGGAAATTCTGATGTCTTGCGCGTTTTGATGCCGCGCTACTCTCCGAAATGTCAGCTCTGGGAAGAACTCACGCGGCGGCCCACGTGAGCCGGTAGAATGCTACGCTTCTACGGTCAGATAGAATGGCTCGCAGTTGTCTTCGGTAGCACCGCAGCATCTCGGACGGTCGCGCCTCGCCAGACCAGCGCTCGCGGCCGCAGAAAACCTGGTACCGCGTCCAGGCGCGGATCGCCGAAGCGGTCACTGAGGCTTCGCCAGCTCAAAGACTCTAAACCGACCGTTCGCTGCGCTTCGTCGCAGCGCCTCCGATGCGGACTTTGCTGCCGTCGCGTTGGCTTTACGTATGGTCGTCTTGGGGTTCATCGGCGGAGTTCTACGGTCTTTGCCTTTGTTCCCCGCAATACGAGGAGGCCCGCGGTCACAATCAGGACCATGCCGGTAACGGACGACACGGTGGGCGCTACACCAAAAACCAAAATGTCCCAGATCGCGACGAAGACCAGATAGCTATACTCGAATGTCGAAATGACCGCGGGCGGCGCGGCCTGATAGGCTCCGGCCAACAAAACACTGATCAGGATCGTGAACCCGGCGAGAACCAAAAGGACCAAGGCGTCCGCCATTCCCACATCCGACCACATGCCAAAGATGTAAGGATAGTCGTCGATCAGGTTTCCCTGGGGCCTAAGCCAGAACAAAAGCACGCTGACGATGACCCCCGCAGACATCATGACGAAGTTTTGCGATAGGGATAGGGCGGCAAGCGACGTGTCCTGGCATTTCACGCGTGTTGTGATGTGAGCCAGAGCGTAGAACGCGGCTCCTATGATCGGCAGGAGCGCCCAGAGCGAGAAGGCATCCGTTCCGGGTCGCAACAGCACGATAACGCCCGCGAAGCCAAGGAAAACACCCAGCCATCCGCGCGGTCCGACCGGCTCTCGGATCGCGTACGCAGACAGCAGGGCCACGAAGATCGGCGCGATGTAGTTTGCTGCGCCAACGGTTGAAAGGCTAAGAAACGGGATTGCCGCATAGAATGCCAAGAACGTCGTCGTGATGAACACGGCCCGCAAAAGCGGCCATATGCCAAGCGCGATGCGCAAGACCCCCCGATGCGCACCTCGAAGCCACAGCAACACCAGCAGCATCGGAAGCGCGAGGACGCCGCGCAGCGCAAAGATCTGCCAGAGCGTCAGGTCGCGGCTGAAAAGTTTGAAGACGACATCCTGAATCGAGATCGTGAGCGCAGCCGCAACGATCAGCGCCACGCCGTGCGGGAGGTTCTCCCGTCTGACTGCTGAACTGCCGTTCAACCCACGACTCCCACTGAATGATCCCAGTTTCCAAGCCCTACGACAGTCGGTTCCATTTGAGTATCTATTGAAGACTGAAGGGATTGTTTGATATTTCCCAATAATGGAGCGGATCCCGTCACACGGCATCGAAGTCTTTCTGGCCATAGTGCGCGAGGGCTCGATGCGGGCCGCCGCCGATGTCCTTGGCGTCGGGGCTTCCGCTGTCACGCTGCAATTGAAGGCGCTCGAAGAGCGGCTGGGGATCGAGCTGTTCTTCCGCACGACCCGCAGCCTTGAGCTGACCGACGCCGGAAAGGTTCTGTTCGACGCCGCTGCGCCTGCGCACCGCGATCTGGTCGATGCGATCAAGAAGACGAGGGAGATGGCTCGGTCCACGACGGGGACCTTGCGGCTCAGCATGTCCCGTGGCGCGTACATCGCCGCACTGGCGCCGGTTCTAGATGCCTTCTTGGCCAAGAACCCCGGCATCAACCTCGACATTTCTTGGAATGAAGAACTGGTGGACATCATCCGGGAGGGGTTCCACGCCGGTATCCGCATGGGCGATATGCTGGCCCAGGACATGATGGCCGTCCGCATCACAGGGCCGATCCCGTCTGCATTCTTCGCGGCACCGTGTTACCTTGCGGCCCATGGTACCCCGACCGCCCCACGCGACTTGCTGGATCACAGATGTATTCGGCACCGGCACCCGACATCCGGCGCGCTAAGGGAGTGGTGGGTTATCGAAGATGGGCAAGACAAGCAGATTGATCCGCCCGCCCGGCTCATCTTCGACTCTGCCGCAGGCGTCATTCAAGCCGCGCGAGAGGGACACGGCATCGGCTGGTCTATGAGAGCGACGATGGAAGACCTCCTGAAGACCGGCGACCTCCACACCGTGCTTGACCCTCATGCCAAGGACTTGCCGCCATTCTACATCTACTATCCAGAGCAGAACCGGCGGGTCGAATGCCCAAGATTGCTCGTGGATTTCCTGAAAGCTCCGTCAACAAACGACCCGCAAGTCTGACCTTGGCGCAAAATCAGCATCTCCGAGGCTTGGGCTAGATGCCGTCATTCTCTCCGCACCGCACCGCACCGCACCGCACCGATGCCTGCTCTGCAGACGAAGCCGCCGTTTGGTTGCAGCGACCGATGGCGCTGTGACAGATCGTGCCGGCGCGTGGCTTTTCCCTTCGAGAATCGGGGCGCGTTGAGTAGCCTTGTGGTTGTGTCAGGGTGGCGCACTACCCGAAGATGCCTCCTGAACCCAATTCGCCATTTGCAATACCCGACCGGAGTAGCGGCAATGACGATCAAGGCGATACTCGCATCCGCAATCTCTTTAGCGTTGGCCACCACATCGGCATTTGCGTGCTCACGCATCCTCTATGAAACCGGTGAGGGCACATTCATAACCGCCCGCACTCTTGATTGGTTCGAAGACACCTCGACGGATCTTTGGGCTTTCCCTGGCGGTATGGAGAGGAGCGGAGGCGCGGGCGACAACTCCATCGAGTGGACGTCCATCTACGGCTCCGTCGTTGCAACGATCTACGACAGCGCGACGGTCGATGGGATGAATGAAGCGGGCCTTGTTGGCAACGCTCTCTACCTTGCCGAGGCCGACTACGGGTCTGCGACGGAGGGCGACAAACCAACGCTCTCCGTCGGGGGATGGCTACAGTACTTCCTCGACAACTTCGCGACCGTGGAAGAGGCGGTCGCCGCAATGGAGCAGGATCCGTTTGTCATCGTGGCCCCACTTCTGCCGAGCGGGCATGAGGCCGGCGGGCATGTGGCGATATCAGACGTTTCCGGCGACAGCGCAATCTTCGAGTATCTCGGCGGCGAGCTGGTCATCCATCACGATCGCGCGCACACCGTCATGACCAACTCACCGACGTTTGAAGAGCAGTTGGCGATCACGACGTACTGGGGCGAAGTCAATGGATTGTCCTTCCTTCCCGGCACGCATCGCTCCTCCGACCGTTTCGCGCGGCTAAGCTGGAACCTCAACGCGACCCCCAGCTTTGAAGACCGAAACGATGCGACGTCCGCCGTCTTTTCATTGGCTCGGACGATCTCCGTGCCCTTCGGCGTGACCGACCCCGAACGCCCCAACATCGCCTCGACGACATGGCGCACCGTCGCGGATCACGAGCTTGGTCGTTACTACTATGAGAGCGTGTTTAGCCCCACTTTGTTCTGGGTGGATATCGAGAACCTCAATCTATCCCAGGACGCGCCAACGCTAAAGTTGGAGCTTGGCGAGAAGCCCTTGCTCGCAGGCGAAGTCTCTTCGAAGTTTGAGCCTGCCGAGCCGTTTCCTTTTCTTGGCGATGAATAGTGGGCCAACCAGGCCTTTTGACGCCAGCACAGTATCAACGATGCCTTTCCCGTCTGAGCGGTGCGACAGCAGCGCGTGTTTCGCAGCCATAAAGGCGTCAAGCGTGACCGGTCCTTCCGAGATTGGATGACCAATTCGTGCGATGCCCGCAAATGGTTCATCGCACAGCACCTGATAGTGAAACCGCGTTGGCACGTCGCGCGCACCGCAAAGGGCAAGGTCCGCATGTCCGGCGTCGTTGTCATCTCATCCAGGATCGACAGACGGATGGATCGACTGGCCGAGGCAGTTGGGGGGCCTTGCTTGCGAAGCCGCGCTCAGAAAACTCTGGCTTCAGATGCCGTTGGGCGAGGAAAGACGGTCGAACTCGGCAAAAGCTTCGCACAGCGTCGAGGCGCGGCAACACGCCATGAAGTTCCCGCTAAGTCAAAGTAAAACATGGGAAATGATGCGCCTGGATGTACGTCGCGCTTTGCCCAGCCCAGAATCTGCAAAACATCTACCGGATGCTCGCGATGCCGCGTTCCGGTCCGCAGAAACGACACTACTATTCAAGCGCTTAGGAGATGTTCTGTTGCATTTGGCGGTATGGTGGAGCCAAGGGGAGTCGAACCCCTGACCTCTTGCATGCCATGCAAGCGCTCTCCCAACTGAGCTATGGCCCCGTAGCCGCGGGTGTTAGGGGCAGGGCAGGGGGAGATCAAGCGAAAAACGCACTGCCCTATCCAGCCTGGGCCCGGTCCCAGGCGTCTGCGCAACGCCCGGGTCCGGGTGGTCAGCCGTGCATCAGGACTCGTCTTCTTCCGAGCCGACATCGGCGATGTCGTCGAGCGACACGTTGTCGTCGTCGTCCTCTTCGAGCACATCGTCGCCGAGATCGACCTCGGTGTCGTCGTCCTCGAGCACGTCCTCCTCTTCCAGAGCTTCGGTCTCGGCCGGCGCGGGCTTTGCGGCGACCTTTTCATCCTTAATGGCGACACGGGTTTTGCCGCCGGTTTCGAGCGACACGATCTCGCCGGTATAGGGGCTGACGACCGGGCTGCGGCCGAGGTCGTAGAAGCGCTTGCCGGTTGTCGGGCAGACCCGCTTGACTCCCCATTCTTCCTTGGGCATCGAGGCGATCCTCGCGATTGAGCGAATTTCAGAAGCCGCGCGGATGCCACAGGGGCGCGGGCCTGTCAAACCGGAATATGCGGCCTTGTGTCGGGGGGTGGCCGTGGGTCTTGCCATTCCGTCGCGGGCTGATCCGATATAGTCCCGGCAGCGGGGCGGGCGCGATGGGCACGGGGGCAGGCCAACCACGTAGAAGCGCGTCGTTCGACGTCCGGTCGAACGCGGAAAAACGGGCAGGGCATGGAGCATATCGACCTCGACGGAGCGCCGCCGGTGCGGGTCCACGTGCGTCAGAGCGCGCGGGCCCGGCGGATGAGCTTGCGCGTGTCACGCCTGGACGGCCGGGTGACGCTGACCGTCCCGCGGGGCATTCGGCTGCACCCGGCCAGGGCCTTCGCGACCGAGAAAGCGGCCTGGATCCGCGCCCAGCTTGCGGGCCTGCCGGGTCGCGAGGGGGTGGAACTCGGCACCCTTTTGCCAGTGGAAGGGCGCGAGGTGGGCGTCGTTTCCGACGTGCGCACCGCCTACCGCCCTGACGCGGGTCAGATCACGGTCAGCCGGCGCGTGCGCGCGGTGGGGCCCGCTGTGGCCGGTGTCCTGAAGGCGGTGGCGCGCGAGCGGCTCGCCCAGGCCTCAGACCGGTACGCGGCGTCCCTTGGGCGCCGATATACCCGGCTCGTGCTGCGGGACACGCGGTCGCGCTGGGGATCGTGCTCGTCGGAGGGTGTGCTGATGTATTCGTGGCGGCTGATCCTGGCGCCGCCGGAGGTGCTTGAGTACGTGGCCGCGCACGAGGTGGCGCATCTGGCGGAGATGAACCACGGACCACGCTTCTGGGCCGAAGTCGCGCGCCTGTACCCCGGCCACGCGGCCGAGCGCCGATGGCTGCGAGACCAGGGCGAGACCCTGCATCGCTGGCGCTTCGAGGGGGCCTAGGCGCGGCGCAAGGCCGCTTGCTTGACGGGCCGGTGCGGGGCGCGCAGCATGCCGTCATGCTTCTGAGCGCACGTCCCACCGACATGGCCGGCTCCGGTTCGGGGCCGAGTTCCGCCGCCCATGACAGGCTCTATCGGGCGCTGCGGGCCCGGATCATGCATGGCGAGATCGGGCCTGGCGAGCCGCTGACGCTCCGCGGGCTCGGGCGAGAGTTTTCCGTGTCGATGACGCCGGCGCGCGAGTCGGTGCGCCGCCTGGCAGCCGAAGGCGCGCTAACCCTGTCGGCCTCGGGGCGCATCTCGACGCCCTCGCTCGGGGCCGAACGGCTGGAAGAACTCGCCGCGCTTCGGGCGCTGCTGGAGCCCGAACTGGCCGCGCGGGCCCTGCCAAGGGCCCATATGGCCCTGATCGAGCGGCTCGAGGCAATCAACCGCACGGTGGCCGAGGCTGTCGCCCATCGCGATGCGGTCGCCTATATCCGGACCAATCTGGAGTTCCACCGAGCCCTCTATCTGCGGGCGCAAGCGCCGGCGATGCTGGCCATGGCCGAAACCGTCTGGCTCCAGCTCGGCCCGACAATGCGCGCGCTCTACGGGCGGCTGGGGCGGACCGAAGCGCCACGGGGGCACCGTCTGATGATCGCGGCCTTGCGGGCGGGCGATGAACCCTCGCTGAAGCTCGCGGTGCGGAGCGACGTGACCCAGGGCCTGCGGCTGCTTGCCCAGTAGCGCTTGGGGCCCCGCCGGGCCAAGCCTTCGGGCGGATGTCCGGAGCCAAATCCATGCCCAAGCCCTTCCTAATCCTGCAGCTTCGCCCCGAGACCGAGGCGGCCGACGACGAGTATGCGGCCTTCCTCGAGAAAGGCGGCCTTGCACCGGAGGAGACCATACGGGTGCGGCTGGAGGCCGAGCCGGTGCCCGACGGGCTGGATCTGAGCACTGTGTCGGGCGTGATCGTGGGCGGTGGTCCGGGCTGTATCTCGGACGCACCCGAGGACAAGACGCCCGACGAGGCGCGCTGCGAGGCGGCGTGCCGCGCGCTCTTGCCCGACGTGATTACGCACGACGTGCCCTTTCTCGGCTGTTGCTATGGGATGGGCCTGCTGGCGGACGCGCTGGGCGGCGAGGTCTCGAAAGCGCGCTACGGCGAGCCGGTCGGGCCGGCCCCGGTGCGGCTGACGGGGGCCGGGCGCGCCGACCCGCTGCTCGACGGGCTGCCGGACGCGTTCGATGTGCTCGTTGGCCACAAGGAAGCGGCGCAGTCGATGCCCGAAGGCGCTGAGCTGCTGGTCGAGGGCACGGCCTGCCCGGTGCAGATGATCCGGGTTGGGCAAAACGTCTACGCCACGCAGTTCCACCCCGAGGCCGACGCTGCCGTGTTTGCGCGACGCATCGAGATCTATAAGCATCGCGGCTATTTCCCGCCCGAGACGGCCGACGCCCTGACAGCCGACGTTGCGCGCGCCGATGCCAGCCATGCGCCGAAGATCCTTACGAATTTCGTGCGTCGCTACCGCGCGTGACGTCGCTCACGAGGCCGTGAGGACGGTTGGGGCTGGACCTTTTGCGCTGGCACCCCATTTGGCGTGGTCGGCCCGCGAGGGGCCCGCCCGGCCGCCGCGAGACCCGCGACAGTCGGTTCAATGGACCAGCCTTCCAGCACGAAGGAACTTGCCATGACCATCCATACTCCCGACCTCTCCGCACGCACTCCGACCCAAGAGGATGCTGCTGCCGCACTCGACACGTTGCGCGCTTGGGCCTCCGCTCAGCCCGCCGAGGCGGTGCATGCCGATCTCGATCCCGACCTCGCGCTCCTGCTGGACGGCTACCCGAGCTTTGCGCGCGACTACGATGCGGGCTTCTCCGTCGACGCCGCCTATCGCGCGACCCTTCCCGACCTTCAGAACGGGCCCGAGAGCCTGATCCGTGGCAAGCGCGCCCGGATCCAGCATGTGGGCATCTCGAACTTCCGCCTGCCCCTGAGGCTCGCGCGCCCGGACGGGACCGAGCTGACCGCGGAGGCGTCGGTCACGGGGACGGTGTCGCTTGAGGCCGACAAGAAGGGCATCAACATGTCCCGCATCATGCGCAGCTTCTATGCCGAAGCGGCAGGGCGCGGCGGGCTCGATGTGGCCGACGCGGTGCTCGACGGCTACAAGCGCGATCTGGGGAGCTTCGATGCCCGCCTGATGCTGCGCTTTTCCTACCCGATGGAGGTGCCGTCGCTGCGCTCGGGCCTCTCGGGCTGGCAGTATTACGACGTCGCGCTCGAGGTCGCCGAGGCGGCCGGCGTTCGCACCCGCATCCTCCATGTCGACTATGTCTACAGCTCGACATGCCCGTGCTCGCTGGAGCTGTCGGAGCACGCGCGGCGCACGCGGGGCCAGCTGGCCACGCCCCATTCCCAACGGTCAGTGGCGCGCCTTTCGGTGGTGCTCAAGCCCGGGGCCGCGCTCAGCGTCGAGGATGTTGTGGCGGCCGCACGCGCCGCAGTGCCGACCGAAACGCAGGTGATGGTAAAGCGCGAAGACGAGCAGGCCTTCGCCGAACTGAACGCGGCCAACCCGATCTTCGTGGAGGATGCCGCACGGCTCTTTGCGGGCGCGCTCACGACCCTGCCGGGTGTGGGTGACATCCGCGTGGCAGCGAGCCACCAGGAAAGCCTGCACAGCCACGACGCGGTCAGCGTCTTGAGCGAGGGCGAGACCTTTGCCGGCGTCGGCGCGCTCGAGCCCCATCTCTTCGCCTCGCTGGTCCATCGAGGCTGAGCCGTTGGAGCTCGGCCCCGCGCCGATCCGCTTTGAGGCGGTTGTGGCCGAGCACGATTACGGGCGGATCAAATACGCCTGCATCTATCTGCCGGATGCCGTTGCCGCGGATCTGCCCCGCGGCGCACGCCTTGCCGGCGAGATCGCCGGGCGGTCGTGGCAGGGCGGGCTGGTTGCCGCGGGCCAGGGGCGCTTCTTCCTCATCCTCTCGGCCCGGTTTCTGAAGGCGATCGGTGCGGGCGTAGGGACCCGCGCCGCCGTGGCCCTGGCCCTGACCGATCCCGACGAGGTGCTGGTGCCCGTGCCTTTGGCCGAGGCGCTGAGCGAAGCGCCCGATCTGGCCGCGGTCGGGGAAGGGCTGTCGCCCGGGGCCCGTCGCGGCTGGGCCCACCGGGTCGACAGCGCCAAGCGCGAGGAGACGCGGATGGCGCGCGTGTCAGAGGTTCTCGCGGCCCTCGAGAGCGACGATCCGAGCCCCTATCGCAACCGCCGGTGACCCCTCGGCAAGGGTTGCCCACCGCGCCTGCGCTTGACAGCCGGCTACCCCAGCGCCATCCCTCCGACCATGTTCGACATCCGCCCCGTTGGATATGTGATCGGCCTTCTGGTGGCGGTGCTCGGCGTCTCCATGCTGCTGCCGATGATCGCCGATATGGTCGAGGGCAACGAGCACTGGCCGGTTTTCTTTGAATCAGCGCTGGTCACAACGCTTGCGGGCGGCCTCATCGCATTGGCCTGCGCCAATGGGGTTGGTGCGGGGCTGACGCTGCGCCAGACGTTCCTTCTCACTTCGGCGGTCTGGTTCGCGCTGCCGGTCTTCGGGGCGATCCCGTTCGTGCTGGGTGCCACCGAGGCGCGGGTGGTCGACGCCGTGTTCGAGGCGATGTCGGGCCTCACGACCACAGGCTCAACCGTGTTTTCCGGGCTCGACGATATGCCCGCCGGCCTGTTGCTCTGGCGGGGGCTGATGCAGTGGTTCGGCGGCATCGGCATCGTGGTGTTCGCGATGGTCTTTCTGCCCGAACTGCGCGTGGGCGGCATGCAGATCTTCCGCTCGGAATCCTTCGACACGCTGGGCAAGATCCTGCCGCGGGCGGCCGAGATCGCCGCCCAGATCTTCTGGATCTATGTGGCGCTCACGGGGGCCGCCTTTCTCGGCTTCACCATGGTGGGCATGGGGGCCTTCGACGCGCTCGCGCATGCACTCACCTCGGTGTCGACCGGCGGGTTTTCGACGACCGACGCCTCGTTCGGGGCCTTCAAGGGCGCCCCGGAATATGTGTGCACAATGGTCATGCTCCTCGCGAGCCTGCCCTTCGTGCGCTACATCCAGCTGCTTGCCGGCACGGCCAGGCCGCTTTGGACCGACGGGCAGATCCATGCCTACCTCGCAACGATTGCGGTCATCGTGGCGGCTCTCACCCTCTACCAGGTGATCGGCGCGGGGCGGGCGACCGAGCCTGCGATCCGCGAGGCGCTGTTCAACGCCACCTCAATCATTTCGGGCACCGGATACGCCTCGACCGACTATCAGCTCTGGGGCGGGTTCGCGATGACCGTGATTTTCTTCGCCGGGCTGATCGGAGGGTGCGCCGGCTCGACCTCCTGCTCGATCAAAGTGTTCCGGTATCAACTCCTGTTCGCATCGATCAAGTCGCAGGTGCGCGGCATCCACTCCCCGCGCGGGCTGTTCCCGCCCCGCTATGAGGGGCGCGCCGTCGGGCAGGACGTGCTGAACTCGGTCATGGCGTTCTTCGTGGTCTTCATCGTGACGCTCGGGGCGCTGACGGTCCTTCTTGGGATGACGGGCCTCGATTTCACCACCTCGGTGTCGGGCGCGGCGGCGGCGCTGGGCAATATCGGGCCAGGGCTTGGCCCCGAGATCGGGCCGTCGGGCAACTTCGGCGGCCTGAACGACACCGCGAAATGGCTCCTCATCGTCGGAATGCTTCTCGGCCGGCTGGAGCTCTTGGTGGTTTATGCGCTCTTCACCGCCCGCTTCTGGCGGGGCTGAGGCGAAAGCGCCCTACTCGTCCCAGCAGCCGACAGCGACGGTCATCTCGGCGGCGCGGTCGGCGAGCGTTTGCGGGGCGAGGGCGGTCGCCGTCTCAGCAACGCGCGGCTCAACGCCGGCCCGCGTGAGGAACTCGGCCAAAGCGGGCACATGGACCGCAAGCGACACCCCCTTGGGCAGGCGCCGGCCACCCTCGGCTTCGGGCGGGGCGAGGATGCCCAGAACGGCGCCCGTTGTGTCGAAGACCGGCCCGCCGGCGTCGCCGGGCAGCGCCGCAAGGTCGAGCCGGTTCAGCGCCACCTCGCCATTGAGCCCCCGCAGGTCGGCCAGCGTGCCATAGGTCATCAGCGGCAGATCGAGGATGTCGCCATAGGAAAATCCGGCCACCGCGATCTCGGCGCGCAGGCGCGGGACACCGGGGCGAAACGCAGCCACAGCCATCGGGGCAAGGGTCGCCGTCGGGCGCAACAGGGCTAGGCCGGTCTCCGCATCGGTGGCGGCCACCTCCGCGTCAATCGTCTCGGCAAGGGTGATCCGCGCGCAACCGGCCACTGCGCCACCGGTGGTCAGAACCGCGCCGGTGCCATCGACGTAAAATCCGGTGCGGGTGCGGACCGGTCGGCGGATCTCGAGCCCCGCCAAAAGGTCGATGCTCTGGGCATCCACGTCGCCATCGCGGGCTGTGTCGGGCAGAACCTCGGGCAGCGGCGAAAAAGATGAGCGCATCTCCTCCAGCACCCGCTCGATGACCCGGTCATCCTCGTCGGGTCCCCAAACCAGAGTGAAGCCCTTCACCGCGCCGGCCCCGAGGCGGGCAAAGGTAAAACTCTTCAGCGTCGGGCTCTCGCCCCGCAGCGTGAACTGGCGGGCCTGCCGCTGGCGCGGGCCGGTGCGGGGCACGATCTCGAGCGTCTGCATGATGTCGTAAAGGCCAAACAGGGTGGCCTCGTCACCCGATTGCGAGATCAGCAAGACCCGCAGGTCCGACCCATCGGTGGCGTCATAATGCACAAACGGGGCCTCGGCCCGGCTGTACGCGACGCGCGCCCGGGGCATGGCGATGGAAATGCCCGCGTCGCTGTCGGTGACGGGGGCCAGCCCCATTGCGTCGAACGGCGCGCGAAAGGCGGATACCAGCTCGAAACGCTGCCCGGTCGTCAGCACTCCGGTGCCCTCATAGCCCTCGGCGCGCTGCCAGCTGGCCATGGCCGCACGGGTGCCGCGCCCGAACGCGCCGTCGATCGCAGAGGTATAGTGGCCGAACCATTTCAGCGCCTCCTGCAACTCCTGCCGCTCCACCGAGGTCAGCAGACGCTCGGAGCGCCGGGCCTCCGCCGGGGTCTCATCGGCGACCAGGGGCAGGGGTTCGGGCTCCGGCTCTGGCTCCGGGTCGGGCCGCGCCACCGACAGGCTGTCAGTGATGCTCGGGGCGGTGAGCGCGGTGTTGGGCCGTTGCGGCAGCGCGGTTCGGATATCCACGCCCACGGGCCAGAACTGCGGGCCGTAGATAGCGGTTCGCGTGATGTAGCTGTCGGAAGGAATGAGGCCCTCACCGCGGAGCGCGAAAAGCTCCGACTGGGCGGCCTCGGGCGTATAGGGTCCGAGCGCGATGGCGTACCATCGGCCAAGGCGAAAGCCGCCCACATTGTCGAAAGCATTGGCATAGGCGCGGGCGCGCTCCTGGGCCGCGGCAAGGGTCGGCAGGCTCTCGATCTGGACCCAGGCCGTGTCTTGGGCACGGGCAGGGCCCGGCCCGGCTGCCACAAGCAGCGCAACAGCGAGAATCAGCACAGTCAACAGCGGACGCATCGGCGGCTCCGGGAATGCTCGGGTGTTTTTCCAGTGGTTTCGCCCGGATCGTGACCCAAGGAAAGGGGGAGGTGGCGCCATGCCGCGCACAGTTTTGTGGCCGTGGCGGGCCTGCACCGCATGGGTAAGCGGGTGTTCGCCGTGTGATGCCGGGGCCCGTTCTGCGAACGCGGCATGGCTGATGGGCGCGCCTGTCAGTAGTGCGGCGGCGTCTCGTCCCCCAGCACCACACCGCCGGTCTCATCGGCCTCCTGCTCGGCCGCGCGCTCCAGCAGCAGGCTCACCCGCCGCGTCAGCCGCTCGATCTCACGCCCCTGCCGGGCCAGTTCGGCGCTCATCTCCTCCACGCTCCGCTCCAGATGGGCGAGGTGTTCCTCGGTCGTCTGGCTCATCTTCCCTCCCGTTGCGCCTGTCCGGGCCTTGGGCTATCCCGCGCCCGCGATCTGCAAGCCCCGGGGGACATGCGGCCGATGGCCAAGGACAAAAAGCAAAGGCGGCCCCGGGCCGAAACGCCCAAGGGCTTTCGCGACTATTTCGGCGCTGACATTGTCGAGCGCAATGCCATGCTGAGCAAGATCGGCGAGGTCTATCACCTCTATGGCTTCGATCCGCTGGAGACGTCGGCCGTCGAGACCGTCGAGGCGCTGGGCAAGTTTCTTCCCGATGTCGACCGTCCCAACGAAGGGGTCTTTGCCTGGGAGGAGGAGAGCGACTGGCTGGCGCTGCGCTACGACCTGACCGCGCCGCTTGCCCGCGTGGCCGCCCAGTTCCGCAACGACCTGCCGACGCCCTATCGCCGCTACGCGATGGGGCCGGTCTGGCGCAACGAAAAGCCTGGGCCGGGGCGGTTCCGCCAGTTTTATCAATGCGATGCCGACACCGTGGGCACGGCCTCGGTCGCGGCCGACGCCGAAGTCGTCGCGATGCTTGCCGATGTACTGGAGGCCGTTGGCATCCCGCGCGGCGACTACATCATCCGGATCAACAACCGAAAGGTTCTGAACGGGGTGATGGAGGTTGCGGGCATCCTCGATCCAGCGGACCCGACACGGTTCGAAGCCAAGCGCGGCATTGTCCTGCGCGCCATCGACAAGCTCGACAGACTTGGACTGAGCGGCGTCCGCGCATTGCTCGGTGAGGGTCGCGAAGATCAATCTGGAGACTACACATCAGGCGCGAACCTGACCGAAGCCGCAGCTGCGCAAATAATGAAGTTTCTCGAGATTGGGATGATTGAGAGTGCAAGCCCAAGCAACCGTTCGAGTATTCGTTCTCAGTCCAAGAACGTGCTCGGTCAACTCTCTGATCTCGTCGCGGACTCGGAAGTGGGGCAGCAGGGCATCGGTGAGCTGGACGCAATAGCCGAATATTGTGATTCAATGGATTACGACCTTGATCAGATAAGGATCGACCCGTCCGTCGTGCGGGGCCTCGGTTACTATACCGGACCCGTGTTCGAGGCCGAACTCACCTTCGAGATCACCGACGAGAAGGGGCGGCCGAGGCAGTTCGGCTCGGTCGCCGGGGGCGGGCGCTACGACGATCTGGTCAAGCGCTTCACCGGCCAGTCCGTGCCGGCCACCGGCATCTCGATTGGGGTCGACCGGCTGCTGGCCGCACTGCGCGAAACCGGGCGCGTCGAGCGGGCCGAGGCGGGGCCGGTCGTCGTGACCGTCATGGACCGGGCGCGCATGGCCGACTACCAGGCGATGGTGGGCGAATTGCGCGCGGCCGGCATCCGGGCCGAAGTCTATCTCGGCAACCCCAAGAACTTCGGCAACCAGTTGAAATATGCAGACAAACGGCAAAGCCCCGTCGCCGTGATCCAAGGCGAGGACGAAGCGGCGCAGGGTGTGGTGCAGCTGAAAGACCTGGTTCTCGGTGCACGGATCGCGGCGGATGCAAGCCTCGAGGAATGGAAATCGCAGCCTGCCCAGCGCGAGGTCGCACGGGCCGATCTGGTCGCCGAAGTCCGGGCCATGCTGTCGGGGCAGGCGTAATGGGCCGGGCCGTACCCGGCTCCGTGCGGCGAGCGGCCCTCTGATGCCCACGAAGGCTGAGATCAAGGCCGAGGCCCAGCGCCTTCTGGCCCGGATCGGCGCGGCGGCGGTGCCCGTCGAAACGGACATCCTGCAGCCGGCCGGGACGCTTCTGGACCTCTACGGCGAGGACATTCGCGCCCGGGCCTACACCACCGCCGACCCCGTACGCGGCGAGCAGATGCTCCGGCCCGACTTCACCGTGCCGATCGTTCAGATGCACATGGCCAACGGGGCCGAGCCCGCGCGCTATGCCTATGCCGGCGAGGTTTTTCGCCGTCAGGAAGTGCCCGAGCCCGGGCGCCCGGCCGAGTTCGTGCAGGTGGGCCTCGAGGTATTCGATGGCACCGATCCCGCGGCGCGGGATGCCGACGTGTTCGTGGCGATCCACACCGCGCTCGCGCCCCTGGGCCTGCGGGCGGCGATGGGCGACATTGGCCTGCTGTCTGCGGCCGTCGGCGGCCTCAGCCTGTCAGACCGCCGCCGGGCCGCACTGATGCGTCATCTTTGGCGCCCGCACCGGTTTCGCGCTCTGCTGACGCGGTTTGCCGGCCAACGCCCGGTTTCGGCCGCCCGCGCTGCGCTCCTGGAACGGGTGGCGGCGGAAGGGCCGGAGGCGGCGGTTGCCGAGGCCGGGCCGCTTCAGGGCAAGCGCACGGCCGCCGAGGTGGCCGCGCGTCTGCGGGCCCTCGCCGAGGACGCCGAAGAGCCCCCGTTGCCCGCGCGCGAGCTCGACCTGATCGACGATCTGCTCGCCGTGCGCGCCGCGCCGCCCGATGCCCTGGAGCGGTTGCATGACCTGACGGTCGATCTGCCTGCGCTGGAGCCGGCGGTCGACCGGCTCGATGCCCGCTTCCGCGCGCTGGCGGCGCAAGGGGTGGACCTGGCACAGCTTGAGTTCGAGGCGAGCTATGGCCGCACGACCCTCGAATATTACGACGGGATGGTCTTTGGCCTCTATGCCGCGCGCCGGCCCGACCTGCCGCCCGTGGCCTCGGGCGGGCGGTATGACGCGCTGACCCGGCGGCTGGGCCAGGGGCGCGAGATCCCCGCTGTCGGCGGCGTGATCCGGCCCGGACTGGTCCTCGACCTCGGAGGGGCGGCCTGATGCTGAAGCTTGGTGTGCCCTCGAAGGGCCGGCTGATGGAGAAGTGCTTCGACTGGTTTGCGTCGCGCGGCGTCGATATCGCGCGAACGGGATCGGACCGGGAATATGCCGGTGCGGTGACCGGCGTCGACGGCGTGGCGCTGGTGATGCTGTCGGCCGGCGAAATCCCCCGCGAGCTTGCGGCCGGCCGGATCCATCTTGGCGTGACCGGAACCGATCTCGTCCGCGAGCGGATCCCGGGATGGGACGCCCGGGTCGAGGACTTGGCCGCGATGGGATTTGGCCATGCCGATCTGGTGATCGCTGTCCCGCGGGCCTGGGTCGATGTCGAGAGCCCGGGCGATCTGGATGCGGCCGCGGCGGCCTTTCGCGCGGTGCACGGCCACCGGCTGCGGATCGCCACCAAATATCACCGCATGGTGCGTGACTATCTGCGGGGCGAGGGCGTCGCGGACTATGCGCTGGTCGACAGTCAGGGCGCGACCGAGGGCACGGTGGCCCAAGGCACGGCCGAGGCGATCGCCGACATCACCTCATCGGGCGAGACGCTGCGGGCCAACCATCTGCGCCCGCTGTCGAGCCCCCCGATCCACCGCAGTCAGGCGACCCTCTTTCGGGCGCGGGGCGCGGATTGGGGCCCAGCGGAGCGTGCCGCGTTCGACGCGCTGGCCGGCAAGCTCGGGCTGAGCCCGGGCGACTGAGGCCCGACTGGCCGCAGCGCTCAAAGAACCCCGATTTCGGCGAGCGCGACCTGCAGCTTGGGCGGCAAAGCGGCCTCTGCCCTGCGCCCCCGCGGCAGATCTCGAGGGGCATCGGCGGCGGACAGGTAGCGCCAGCCCTGGAATGGGCGGCGCGGTTGGGCTTCGGTACGATGGACCTCGGGGTCGAGCACAATGGCACAGCGCACGATCCCATCCTCGCCGATCACCTCGTCGAGCCGTCGGACATGCTGGCGCGCGAGCACCGCGCCCTTGAACACCCAGTAGATCGAGCCGCCAGCGAGGATCTCGTCGCCCCGCTTGGGCCACATCCGGGTGACATGCCGCGGCAGGCCATCGGGCCCCTTTGCGCGCGGCGATGCCTGCCAATCGATCAGGTCGTCGACGGTCTCGGCGCCGACGCACAGCTTTATCAGGTTGATATGCGCACTCATGCCCGTCCACCCCAAGTGTTGTTATATTGTCATGACAATATCCAACCCGTTGCGATTCTCAAGGGAGGAGGCTAGTCTGCGTCCCTTCCCGCTGCCGAGAGGATTCTGCCAGATGAGCCGCTTTGCTGCCCCGATCTCGGAAACCATCTGGGACATGAAATACCGCCTGAAGTCGGCCGATGGCGCGGCCATCGACCAAACGGTCGAGGACACGTGGGAGCGGATCGCAGGTGCGCTTGCCGCCAACGAGGCCGACCCGGCGGCCTGGGCGCCCGAGTTTCGCGCCGCGCTCGAGGATTTTCGCTTTCTGCCGGCGGGCCGGATCGTCGCGGGGGCGGGCACGGCGCGCACCGTGACGCTCTTCAACTGCTTCGTCATGGGCACCGTGCCTGACACGATGGCCGGCATATTCGATGCGCTGAAGGAAGCAGCGCTGACGATGCAGCAGGGCGGCGGGATCGGCTATGACTTCTCGACCATCCGGCCCAGTGGCGCGCCGGTGGCGGGCGTGGCGGCCGACGCGTCGGGGCCATTGAGCTTTATGGATGTGTGGGACGCGATGTGCCGCACGATCATGTCGGCCGGGTCGCGCCGGGGCGCGATGATGGCCACGATGCGCTGCGACCATCCCGACATCGAGGCGTTCATCGCGGCCAAGGGCGACCCGGCGCGCCTGCGCATGTTCAACATGTCGGTGCTGGTGACCGACCCGTTCATGGCTGCGGTGAAAGAGGATGCGGCCTGGGATCTGGTGTTCGAGGGCACCGTCTATCGGACGGTCCGCGCGCGCGATCTGTGGGACGCGATCATGCGCGCCACCTATGACTATGCTGAGCCCGGCGTGATCTTCATCGACCGGATCAACGCGCTGAACAACCTCTCCTATGTCGAGACCATCGCGGCGACGAACCCGTGCGGTGAGCAGCCCCTGCCGCCCTATGGTGCGTGCTTGCTTGGTTCAATCAACCTCGCCGCCCTGGTCAGCCGCCCGTTTGAGCCCGACGCGGGGATCGATGCGGCAGAATTGGGCGGCCTGGTCGCCACGGCCGTGCGTATGATGGACAATGTCGTCGACGTCTCGCGCTTTCCCCTGCCGCAGCAGGAGGCCGAGGCGCAGGCCAAGCGGCGGATCGGCCTTGGGGTGACCGGCCTCGCGGATGCGCTGATGATGGTGGGGCTGCGCTATGGCTCAGCCGAGGCTGCGGCGCGCACCGGCGACTGGCTGCGGGTGATTGCCGAGGCCGCCTATCGCGCGTCGATGGAGCTTGCCCGCGAGAAGGGGCCGTTTCCGCTCTTCGACGCCGAGAAATACCTCGCGAGCCCCGGGCTTGCGTGGCTGCCCGAGGATCTGCGCGCCGACATCGCAGAGCACGGCATTCGCAACGCGCTTCTGACCTCGATCGCGCCCACCGGGACGATCTCGCTCTATGCCGGCAACGTCTCGTCGGGCATCGAGCCGGTCTTTGCCCACGCCTATACCCGCAAGGTGCTGCAGCGCGACGGGACGAAGACCGAGGAAGAGGTGGTGGATTACGCTGTGCTCCTCTGGCGCGAGAAGATGGGAGACGCACCCTATCCCGACCATTTCGTGGATGCCCAGACGCTGGCGCCCGAGGAGCACGTGCGGATGCAGGCGGCGGCGCAGACCTACATCGACTCCTCGATATCGAAAACGATCAACGTGCCGGCCGACATCTCGTTCGAGGCGTTCAAGGACGTGTATATGCTGGCGTGGGACGAGGGCTGCAAAGGCTGCACCACCTATCGCCCGAACGCGGTGACGGGCAGCGTGCTGAGCGTGGCGGAGGAGGCGCCCGCGGCCGAGCCGCAGCCGGAGACGGCCATGGAGCCGGCAGCCGTGGTGCCCGCGCCGGCGGGTGACGTTGTCTATCTGTCGAACCCGCTCGATCGGCCCGAGAGCCTCGAGGGCCATACCTACAAGCTGCAATGGCCGGACAGCCCGCACGCGATCTACATCACACTGAACGATATCGACGTGAACGGGCGGCGCATCCCGTTCGAGATCTTCATCAACTCCAAGAACATGGAGCACTACGCGTGGACCGTCGCGCTGACGCGGATGATCTCGGCTGTGTTCCGGCGGGGCGGCGATGTGTCGTTCGTGGTCGAGGAACTGAAGGCCGTGTTCGACCCGCGCGGCGGGGCGTGGATGGGAGGCAAGTATGTGCCCTCGATTCTCGCGGCCATCGGGGGTGTGATCGAGCGTCATCTGGTCTCGATCGGCTTTATCGGCGGCGAAGGTCTGGGCCTCAAGACCGATCCCGAGGCCAAGCGCGCAGTCGTTGGGGTGCACGCGGCGGTGCCAGCCTGCCCCAATTGCGGCTCGCACGAGATCGGGATGCAGGAAGGCTGCATGACCTGTCGCAATTGCGGCTACTCCAAGTGTAGCTGACCGCGCCCAGGCCGGGCGGCTGATCTCAGCGGCTGTGGGGGGATGCCTCCGGCGGGAGTATTTCGGTCAAGCTGATCCGAGAGGCCGGGTGTGCGTGTCCAAACTCCTCGATTTCCAATGGTTGAGAAATCGAAGAGACGGACGGCCGTCCCCGGGGTATCCTCTTCCGACCGACGACACGCGCTAGGGGTCTTCCGTGGCCGCCATGGACCAACTCATTCTGATCGACACGCTCCTGCGCGGCATGGCGTTGGGCATCATGCTGGCTGCCTCACTCGTGCTTGCTTTGCGACAGCGCAGCAGGATGCGCGCTGCGGCCCCGGCGGCCCTCGGCATCACCGGCGGGTGCTACGCCATCATGACGGGGCTCGGCGCGCAGACGATCCCGGACGCGGCCGTGCCCCTGCTGTGTTTCGGGGCGGCGTGCGTGCCGGCGGCGCTGACCTGGCTGATCCTGTGCATCTTTCTCGATGACCCGGGGGACCGGCGGCCGTGGTTTGGCGTTGCCGCCGCAACCATTCCCGTGAGCCTCCTCGCCGTCGATTGGCCGGCGGCGGAAACCGTGCGCGCGGCGATGGTTCTGACGCTTTGTCTGGGCCTCATAGGGGTGACACTGCGCACTGCGCAGGACGATCTTCTGGAGTGCCGACGGGCGGCGCGGCCGGGCATTGCACTCGCCATGGGTGGGCTTGGCGCGGTCACCACGGCGATGGAGCTCTGGGTCGGGCAGGATGCGGTGCCCGTGAGCTTTACTCTCGCCACCGGTGCGGCGCTTGCCGTTCTGGCATTGGCCTTCGCGCTCTGGTCGCTTGGTCCGCATGGTGATCTGTGGGCGGGGCAGCCGGCCGACAGGCACCCACATGCAACCGCGTCCGACGCACCCGCTGCGATGTCGGGTCTTGCCGAGGGGCACGGGTCTGCGCCCGGTCAAAGCCCCGAGGCCGCCGCCGAAGACACGCGCATCGCCCGCGCGCTTGCAGGCGCCATGGACCACGGCGCCTGGGCCCGCGAAGGCCTGACCATCGGCGCGCTGGCCGCCGATCTGGGCGTGGCCGAGCACAAGCTTCGCCGCGTGATCAACCAGCGGCTCGGCTATCGCAACTTCTCGACCTTCGTTAACGGCTATCGGGTGGCCGCTGCACGGGAAGCGCTGGCCGATCCCGAGCGCGCGGGCGAGGCCGTCCTAGAGATCGCCTTTGCCTCGGGCTTCGCCTCGCTCGGGCCCTTTAACAAGGCCTTCCGCGCCATGGTCGGCCAGAGCCCGCGGGAGTACCGGCGCGCTGCGCTGGCCGGGGGGGCCGCATGCGCGTCCACCGCGGAAGGGTCGGAACCGAAAAGCACCGGCTGATCTCGAACATGTCGGCTCGATGTTCGACGGGAGGATGAACCGAACGGGGCGTCGTCGCGATGTTGGGTCAGACATCGCAACAGGAGGCTTCTTCGATGATTCGCCCCAGATTGACCCCGATGCTCGCGCTCGCCATGGGCGTTGCCCTGGCCGCTTTGCCGGCGCTGGCCCAGTTCGGCGTCCCGCGTGTGCCCTCGCAGTTTCCCCCCGAGGGCGCCTTCACCACGTCTCAGCCGGCACCACCCACCCCCGTGACCCGCCAGGTGACTGTGCCGGTCAGCAAGTGACAGAGCCCGGCGGGCCGCGGCCCGCCGTCGCTTTCTCCCCACGCGCGCCCCGCGCTAAGGTCCGGGGGGAAACGGGCAGGGGGTGCGCGGATGGCCGACAAAATCGTGATCCTCACAGGGGCCGGCCTGTCGGCCGAAAGCGGTCTTGGCACCTTTCGCGACAAGGGCGGGCTCTGGGACAAGTTCCCGCTGGAGGAGGTGGCCACGCCCGAGGGCTTCGCCGCCAACCCCACCCGCGTGCATGACTTCTATAACCTGCGCCGGGGCCTGTGCATGGATGCCGCGCCCAATGCCGCCCATGCCGCGCTGGCCGAGCTTGAGGCGCGCTGGGCCGGCGAGGTCGTGACGATCACGCAGAATGTCGACGATCTGCATGAACGGGCGGGCAGCCACGCCGTGATCCACATGCATGGCGAACTCTTGCAAGCCCTCTGTGGCGCCTGCGGCCACCGCTGGGAGGCCCCGCGCGAGATGTCGACCCTTACGGAATGTCCAGCCTGCGGGGCTGTGGCCGCCCGGCCCGACGTGGTGTGGTTCGGCGAGATCCCCTACCAGATGGATGAAATCTTCACCCATCTCGAAGAGGCCGACCTCTTTGTGGCGATCGGGACCTCGGGCACGGTGTATCCCGCCGCGGGCTTTGTGGCCGAGGTCCGGGCGCGTGGCTGCGCGACGCTTGAGATCAACCTCGAGCCGTCAGACGTGGCCGCGGCCTTCGACGATCAGAGGCAGGGCAAGGCGACCGACGCGGTGCCGGCCTGGGTGTCGGAGATGCTGGCGCGGCCCTGATCCCCGGCCCGGTCCCAGCCCGGTCCCGTCCCGGTCGGGCATTGCGTGTGCCCCCTTGCGTGACGATCGGTGCGACGCGGGCCGATGCCCCGTTGAGGGCAGTCAATTGTCGCAGCGCTTGCGCTTGCCGCAGGGGGGCTTGAGCGATATCTGCCTGCGGACCCAGCGGGAGAGCACGGCGATATGGCTGATCAGCAGAGCGGGCCGGCGAACACGACAACCGCACCGGCAAGCGGCGAGCGGGAAGGGTCCAAGCGGATCGGCGCATTGGCCGCCCTTGTGCCGTTCTTCGCGCCGTACAAGCTCTATGTGGCACTGGCTGCCGCCGCCCTCGTCCTGACGGCTGCGGTTTCGCTGGTGCTTCCGATTGCGGCCCGGCGCGTGGTCGATGGGTTCGCGGAAGACAATTTCGACCTGCTCGACCGCTACTTTCTGGCCGCGATCGGCATAGCGGCCGTGTTCGCGGTGGGCACGGCGCTCCGCTACTACCTCGTCACCCGCATTGGCGAACGGGTGGTGGCCGATATCCGGCGCGCGGTCTTCGACCGGATGATCGGAATGAGCCCGGCCTATTACGAGCGGCTCCTGACCGGCGAGGTGATCAGCCGGATCACGACCGACACCACGCTGATCCTGTCGGTTGTCTCGTCGTCGGTCAGTTGGTTTTTACGCAATATCCTGCTGTTTATCGGCGGGCTCGCGATGATGCTTGTCACGTCGCCCAAGCTGACCGGGCTTGTCCTGCTCCTCATCCCGCTTGTGGTTGTGCCGATCCTTGCGCTCGGGCGGCGGCTGCGGCGGCTGTCGCGCGAGAACCAGGACTGGATCGCGCTGTCATCGGGCAACGCGTCGGAGGCGCTTCTGGCGGCGCAGACCGTCCAGGCCTTCACCCACGAGGCGGCGAGCCGGGCGACCTTTGGCGAGGTGACCGAGAACAGCTATGGCTCGGCCAAGGCGCGGATCGCAGTGCGGGCCCTGATGACGATGCTGATCATCTTCGTGGTGTTCTCCGGCATCCTCGGCGTCCTCTGGATCGGGGCGCGCGACGTCCAGGTCGGTGCGTCCACGCCGGGCGAACTGGTGCAGTTCCTGATCTACGCCGGGATCATGGCCGGGTCGGTGGCCGCCCTGTCCGAGATCTGGGGAGAGCTGCAGCGGGCCGCCGGCGCAACCGAGCGCCTTGTCGAGCTCATCCATGCCGACGACAGCGTCACCGATCCCAAGAGCGCGCGCGCCCTGCCAAGCCCGGCACGGGGCGAGATTGCGTTTGACGATGTGCGCTTCTCCTATCCGTCGCGCCCGGGGACGGCGGCTCTCGAAGGCGTGTCGTTCCGGGTCGAGCCGGGGGAAACGGTCGCGCTGGTCGGGCCGTCCGGCGCTGGCAAAACAACGGTTCTGCAGCTCATCCAGAGGTTCTATGATCCGCGGAGCGGCAGCGTGACGCTCGATGGCATCCCGCTCGATGAGATGGCGCGGGCCGAGTTCCGTCGCGCACTGGCGCTGGTGCCCCAAGACCCGGTGATCTTTGCCACCACGGCACGCGAGAATATCCGCTTTGGCCGGCCGGAGGCGAGCGATGCCGAGGTCGAAGCGGCCGCCGAGGCCGCCGCAGCGCACACGTTCATCGCGGCCCTTCCCGACGGGTATGAAACCTATGTCGGCGAGCGCGGCGTGATGCTGTCGGGCGGCCAGAAGCAGCGCATCGCCATTGCGCGGGCGATCCTGCGGGATGCGCCGGTGCTCCTGCTCGACGAGGCGACAAGCGCGCTCGATGCCGAAAGCGAGCGCCTCGTCCAACAGGCCGTGGCATCGCTCTCAGAGGGACGGACCACGCTGATTGTGGCGCACCGGCTGGCCACGGTGAAACAGGCCGACCGGATCCTGGTCTTCGAGCAGGGGCAGATCGTGGCCGAGGGCCGGCATGACCAACTCGTGGCCCAAGGGGGGCTCTATGCCCGACTGGCGCGGCTGCAATTCACCGACGGTGTTGCGGCGGAGTAGCGGCCGATAGCGCATTTCGCCGCGGCGTCACAGTTGCGCTTGCGGCCCCTACTGTCCATTTTCACGCAAAGTCCTCGGGAGCGCCCGGGGAGAACGGGAGGATCTAGATGACCACATTCGCCGGGGTCGCGGACCGCGACGCGATCGAGAACGAAATGCAGTGGGCCGAGCGGGGCGTCCCCACGACCCTCTACGAGTTCCTGTCGCGGACAAAGGCCGACCACGGCAGCCGCCCGGCCGTCACCTTCCAGCTCTTCTCCGACCCGCAATCGAAGGCCGAAACCTTGACGTGGACCGAGCTCCACCACAAGGCGACGCAGGCCGCCAACCTCTTTCGTGAGCTCGGCGTCGGCGAGAACGACACGGTCGCCTACCTGCTGCCCAATGCGTCGGAAACGGTCTGGGCGCTCCTTGGGGGCGCCACGGCGGGCATCGTCAACCCGATCAACCCCCTCCTGGAGCCCGAGCAGATCGCGGGCATTCTCCGCGAGACCGGGGCCAAGGTTCTGGTGACGCTCAAGGCCTTCCCCAAGACCGACGTCGCCCAGAAGGCGGCGCAGGCCGTGGCGATGGCGCCGAATGTGACCCATGTCCTCGAGGTCGATCTCCTGCGCTACCTCACCGGCCTCAAGCGGCTGATTGTGCCGCTTCTGCGCCCCAAGAACGAGGTGACGCACAAGGCCAAGGTGCTCGATTTCTATGCCGAAGTGGGCAAGCGCGACGGCACGAAGCTGGCGTTTGCCGACGGGTCGACCGATCGCGTCGGGGCGTATTTTCATACCGGCGGCACCACGGGCACCCCGAAGGTCGCCCAGCACATGTATTCGGGGATGATCTACAACGGCTGGCTGGGCAAGCGCCTGCTCTTTCAGGAGACCGACGTCATCCTGTGCCCGCTCCCGCTTTTCCACGTCTTTGCCTGCCATCCGATCCTGATGTCGATGATCGCCTCGGGCGCGCACGTGGTCTTCCCCACGCCGCAGGGCTATCGCGGCGAAGGCGTGTTCGACAATTTCTGGAAGCTGATCGAGCGCTGGCAGGTGACTTTCATGATCGGCGTGCCCACCGCCCTGTCGGCGCTGATGCAGCGTCCAGTTAACGCGGATCTGTCGAGCCTGAAGAGTGCGTTTTCGGGCTCCGCCCCGCTGCCTGTGGAGCTCTACAAGCGGTTCGAGCAGGCCTGCGGGGTCAACATCATCGAGGGCTACGGGCTGACCGAATGCACCTGCCTGGTCAGCTGTAACCCGCCCAGCGGTCAGAAAAAGATCGGGTCGGTTGGCATCCCGTTCCCCCATACCGACGTGAAGATCCTCATTCACACAGGACATGGTGGCGAAGGTGGTCCGGTCGAATGTGCGGTGGATCAGGTCGGCGAGATCTGCGTTGCCAATCCCGGGGTGATCCCCGGTGGCACCTATACCGAGGCAGACCGCAACCATGATCTCTTCCATTACGATTCCTATCTGCGCACCGGCGATCTCGGCCGGATCGACGGCGACGGCTATCTCTGGATCACGGGGCGCGCGAAGGACATGATCATTCGGGGCGGCCACAATATCGACCCCGCGCTGATCGAGGAGGCGCTCCTTGGCCACGACGCGGTGGCCTTTGCCGGGGCGATCGGCCAGCCCGACGCCCATTCGGGCGAGCTGCCCGTCGCCTATGTCGAGCTTGTCTCGGGCGGGCAGGCAACGGGTGACGAACTGCTGGAGTTCATCAAAGACCGGATCGGCGAGCGCGCCGCCCTGCCCAAGCGCATCACGGTGATGGAGGAGCTTCCGAAGACGGCCGTCGGCAAGATCTTCAAGCCCGACCTCCGCAAGGATGCGATCCGCCGCGTCTATGACGATGCGCTGGCGCAGGCCGGGATCGCGGCCAAGGTCGCAACCGTCGAGGAAGACCGCAAGCTCGGCCTGGTCGCGCGGCTCGAGAAGACGGGCGATGTGGACGAGGACGCCCTCGGCACCACGCTCGGGGCCTACACCCGGCCCTGGACCTGGCAGGACGCAGCCTGAAGCGGCACGTCCGGCCCTTATGGTCGGAATGATCCGGCGAGACCCGTGTCCCGCCGGATGTCGCGGCAAACTTGGTCGTCAGCGATGGACGACGGCCATGGCGCCCCGCGCGATCTGCGCCATCGAGTCAAACAGAAGCTCCAGCATGTAGCGCAGGAAGCGCTCGGTGATATCGCCCACCGTGTGCCAGGCGCGGTTCATGAACCGCATCACACCCTGCACCAGGCGGCGCACCATCGAGCTGATCTGATCCCCCAGGAAGCGAACACCCTTCGCCAATGCCATCGCAATTCCGTCGATGATGGTGATCGTTGCCGTGAGGGCCGTGCCGAGGGCGGCCTTGATGATCGCAAGGATGCCCTTAAGCGCCTTGCCGAGCGCCCAGAGCATGGTCGACGAAAACGGCCGCCCGTCGAAGTCGATCGCATAGTCGAGCCAGGAATCGATGCTCTTGAAGTCCATCATCCCGCGATCTTCAACCGACAGAGCCGACCAGCTCCGCCCAAACACCGCAGGCATGTAGTTCGTCATGAGATGCGAGTTGATCGACAGGAACTGCCCGCCGCGATTGGTGCGTAGGCCGCCCGCCGTGTGGGAAAACGGGAAGATGGGCACCATGGGCACCACGTCGGCCAGCGCATAGACCCGCTTCATCCGCCCGCCCGTCAGCCCTTCTTCCAGCATGCTGGTGAAGGGCATCGTGCCGGCCCGCGGCGAGCCAAAGGTATAAAGGTGCACGTTTGCCCGCTTCTCAAGCACGAACTGGCCGGCGAAAAGGGTCGCGAGCGCCCCGCCAAGGGAGTGGCCCACAACGTGAATGTTGGTGGGGTTCGGGCTCAGCTTGCGGATGCCGTCATTCATGCCCGGCCGCATCCGGTTATAGGTGCGCGCAAAGCCGGTATGGACGGGGTAGTTGCCCGGCCCCGGGGCGAGACCGGCATTGAAGTCGGTCAGCCAGTCCCGCCAGGTGGCGGTGCCGCGACAGACCACGGCAAGGTCGCCCGCAAAGCGGCCCTTGCCCTTCAAGACCATGCCAAAGCCCGTGGACTTGGTCAGCATGGGCGCGCCGGACACGCCCGTCACCGCGGTGCCCTGAACCTCGAATGCGTCGAACAGTTCCGACACGCCCATCGGCTGGGGGCCGGCCTCCACGCCCGGCGTCACGCTGCCCAGGCGTTCGGCCACGGCCTGCGAGATGTTTGATACTTCACGGACGCCGTAGACCCCGTCGGCGAGGCTGGCGGCGATGGTGGGTGAGATCGCGTGTTGGGCACACATGGGGGAACCTGCTAATCGTTTCGTGGGGGAGGGTTGGTGGGTCGGTCGGAAAGCGGACGCGCCGGAACGCAACGAATTCGCGCAAGGTCATTCGACAAGCTCGCACGTGCCCCAGAAGAGGCCGTTCGCGCCCGGCTCGATATCGGTGCGGCAGCGGACACTCAGCTTGCGCCCGCCGAGTTCACCGTCAGGGTCATAGTTCTTCTTCTGGAGGCTCAGGAGCAAAAGCGCTTCGGTGCCCGGGCGATCCAGCAGGATCTCGGTACGGATGCCCGGCTCATGGGGCAGAAGGGCCGCGCCGAGGCTGCGGGCTTCGACGGGCGGGAAGCGAAAGCGCCCCTCGGCATCTGTCGTCGTCTGTTCCGTGCCGGTGCGGTCATTCAGGCCCCAGGTCCAGCGGCGGGTCACGGTGGCTCCGGCCACCGGGGCGCCGCTCGCGTCGGCAACCACCTGGCCCTCGATCTCGGATGCAAGCACAACGCGTTTGCCCAACGCCATCGCAGACCCTCCAGCAATGAGCAGCGCCGAGGTCGTGGCCACTTTGATCCAGCGCGTCCACGAACCCATGGCCTGCTCCTTTCCTCGGCACGCTTGCACCGTAAACGGCCAGAATTAAGGCCGTCTTGCGAGCGCTCTCTAATTGAAGGTCGTGGTTAGCCGGCGATCGGTTCAATCAGATCCGCGCCTTCTGCGCGGTTGGAGTTCACCGCCGGGTCGACACGATGCCAGCGCAGGAGGCCAGGCGCGGGGGCGCGCATCAGCGTGGCCGCGCCATGCCCCTCCTCGCCGAGCCACTTCGCCCAGCTCTCGGGTTCCAGGACCACGGGCACACGATGATGGAGCGTATCGGCCATGTCGGGGCCAGCCGCCGAGGTGACGATGGCCACGGTCCGATGCGCAACACCGTCCCGCTCCCAGTCCTGCCAGACAGCCGCGAACGCCAGATCGCTGCCGTCGGACCGTGTGATATACCACGGCAGGCGCTTGCCATCTGCGTCCTTCGTCCATTCGTAGAACCCGGTCGCCGGCACCAGCGCGCGCCGGTCCCGGGCGGCCGCGCGGAAGGCGGGCTTTTCGGCAATCGTCTCTGACCGCGCATTGATCAGAAGCGGCCCGTCGGTCGGGCTTTTGTACCAGACCGGAAGGAACCCCCAGCGCATCGGCGCCAGCAGCCGAGCGCCCCCCTCCGAGCGGACGGTGGCCACCGGCTGGGTGGGGCAGACATTATAACGTGGCCCCTCCGGCAGATCGTTGGCCGGGCGCGCGTCGAACAGCCGGGCCAGCGCCTCGTCGGGTGTCGTGATAACGAACCGTCCACACATGGCCGCAAGCGTAGCGGGGCGCACCGGGTTTTGCACGGCTCCCGATCCCTCGCCCGCGCATACCGCGCACCGACCGGGGCCGCTTGCGCGGACGGCACCAACGTCGCAAGCTCCGATCCGGCAATAGAATGAGGCTCCCATGTCCGACGATCTCCTCGACGCAGCCCGCGCGGTGCAGAGGCGCGCCTATGCGCCGCATTCGGGCTTTCGTGTTCGGGCTGCAGTCAGGCGTGCGTCCAGCGCGATCTATGCGGGACGCAATGTCGAGGGTGTCTCCGACCCCGAACGCTCCGACCCCGAACGCTCCGACCCCGAACGCTCCGACCCTGAACGCTCCTGGGCCGAAACGAGCGCCATCGCGGCAACGGCGGCGGCTGGCGAGGTCGAGACTGCGAAGGTCGCCGTCATTGCCACAGCGCCCGGTCCGGTGCCGCCCTCCGGCGTGCTCCTGCCGTGCATCGCAGAGTTCGCCGGCCACGACGTGCGCGTGACAATGGCCACGCCCGACGGACAGACGCTGACCACGACGATGGCCAAGCCGTTGCCCAGTGCCGTCGATGCGTCCCTCATGCAGGCGTGAGATCGATGGCAGAGAACGTGGCGCCGGACGGCGCGGTCATCGAGCCCGACGCGCGCGCCGTGCTGGCCGCCCTGCGCCGGAAAGAAGCGTTGGGGCCGGATGCGGCACGGTGGTTCGGCCAAGCCATCGGCGCCGGCACCGTCACCGACGCGCAGGTGGGTGCCTTCGCCATGGGCGTCTGCGGGGCGCCTTTGTCGCGCGACGCGCGCGTGGCGCTGACCGAAGCGATGCGCGATTCCGGTGACGTTTTGTCGTGGGACCTGCCCGGTCCCGTCGCCGACAAGCATTCAACCGGTGGCGTCGGCGATTGCGTGTCGCTGGCCCTGGCGCCGGCGCTGGCGGCCTGCGGGCTCTACGTGCCGATGATTTCGGGCCGCGGTCTTGGCCATACCGGCGGCACGCTCGACAAGCTCGAGGCCATCCCCGGCTATCGCGCCGAAGTGGACGAGGCGACCTTTCGCTCGGTGACCGCCGAGGTGGGCTGCGCCATCGTCGGCGCGTCCCCCCGCCTGGCGCCCGCCGACAAGCGGCTCTACGCCATCCGCGATGTCACCGGCACCGTGGAGTCGATCGACCTGATCACGGCGTCGATCCTGTCAAAGAAGCTCGCCGCTGGCCTCGAGGCGCTGGTTCTCGACGTCAAATGCGGCTCGGGCGCCTTCATGAAGGGGCGTGATGAGGCGCGTGCTTTGGCCGAAAGCCTCGTGACCACCGCCAACGGCGCGGGGTGCCAGACCATGGCGCTGATCACCGCGATGGACCAGCCTTTGATCACCGCGGCCGGCAACGCGCTGGAGGTGGTGGAGGTGATGGAGACGCTGACCCGCACCTATGTCACGTCGCCTTTGTGGGAGATTACGGTGTCACTCGGCGCCGAGGCCCTGGTGCTCACGGGCATTGCGCCAGACATCGCAGCGGGCCGCGAGGCGGTGCACGACGCGCTATGGTCGGGCCGCGCGGCGGAGCGGTTCGGCGCCATGGTCGCTGCGCTCGGAGGGCCGTCGGACTTTGTGGAGCGCTGGCGCGACCGGTTGCCCGCCGCGCCCATCACCCGGGTCGTCGAGCCAGCGCATCCGGGCTTCGTGGCCGCCATCGCCACCGAAACGGTGGGCCTCGCCGTTGTCCGCCTCGGTGGGGGGCGTCTGCGCGATGGCGATACGGTCGACCCCGCTGTCGGCCTGTCTCGTATCGCGGGTCTCGGCGAAGAGGTCGGCGCCGGGCGGCCGCTTGCCGTGATCCATGCCCGGACCGAGGCCGACGCTGAACGGGCCGAGGCCGAGGTCCGCGCCGCCTTTTCCCTGGGTGCCGAGGCCGCCGACCCGCCCCCCCTCATCCTCGACCGGATAGCGCCGTGACGCGCCTCCCGGATGCACCCGTGGTCAAGCGACGAAAGCGCCAACGACGCCCAAGGCCCGGTCGACCCTCGAAGCCCATGGTGCCGGCTGAATGCCACGTGCGGGTCGGGCGATGACCCGCGCCTTTCTGGTCGTCATGGATTCGGTGGGCATCGGCGGTGCGCCCGACGCCAATGCCTATTTCAACGCCGGCGTGCCCGACGCCGGGGCCAACACGATCGCCCACATCGCCGAGGCCTGCGCGGCGGGCCGCGCTGAAGAGGGCCGCACCGGGCCGCTTGAGCTGCCCGTGCTCGACGGGCTTGGGCTGGGCGCGGCGGTGCGCCTCGCCAGCGGCGCGGATGCGCCGGGCCTCGGTGCCGAGCCCCACGGGCTCTGGGGAGCGGCCCAAGAGGTGTCTAAGGGCAAGGACACGCCCTCTGGCCACTGGGAACTTGCCGGTGTGCCGGTGCCGTGGGACTGGCACTATTTCCCGATCACCGAGCCTACCTTTCCCGCGCCCGTCACCCGTGCCGTGTGCGCCGCGGCGGGGACCGAGGGCATCCTCGGCGACTGCCATGCCAGCGGAACCGAGATCATCGCCCGGCTGGGGGAGGCGCATCTGCAAAGCGGTTGGCCGATCTGCTACACCTCGGCCGACAGCGTGTTCCAGATTGCCGCCCACGAGGACGCGTTCGGCCTCGACCGGCTCCTCGCGCTCTGCCGCGCCGTCGCGCCGATGCTGCACGACATGCGCGTGGGCCGGGTGATCGCCCGGCCCTTCGTTGGCGAGCCCGGCGCGTTCCAGCGCACGGTCAACAGGAAGGACTTTGCCGTCGCCCCGCCCGCGCCCACCTTATGCGACTGGGTTCAGCGCGCGGGCCGGCCCGTCCACGCCATCGGCAAAATCGGCGATATCTTCTCGATGCAGGGCATCACCGACGTCCTGAAAGGCAGCGATGCAGAGCTGATGGGCCATCTCACCCGCACCGTGGAAGCGGCCGAGGAGGGCAGCTTGACCTTCGCTAATTTCGTCGAGTTCGACAGTCTCTATGGCCATCGGCGCGACGTCGCGGGGTATGCCCGCGCGCTGGAATGGTTCGACGTGGCCATAGGCGCGGTTCTGGAGGCACTCCGCCCCGGCGATCTCATGGTGCTGACGGCGGATCACGGCAATGATCCGACATGGGTTGGCACCGACCATACGCGCGAACGCGTGCCCGTGCTCGTCGCGGGGCAGGGCGCAGGGGAACTGGGGCTCATCGGGTTTCGCAACGTCGCCGGTCTGATCGCGCGCCACCTTGGTGTGGAACCCGTCACGTAGACTAAAACGGAGCCACCATGGGGCCAGCGCACCGACCGTAAGGTGGAAATGGCCGCCGCCACGCGCCGGCGGGGGTGGTCTCCCGGGCACCGCTCCACTAATCAGGCGCCGACCCCCTCGGAGCCCGTCCCGTGCGTGACCTTCCCAAGATCGAGCTTCACCTGCACCTCGAGGGCGCGGCCCCGCCCGCCCTGATCCGGGATATCGCGGCGCGCAAGGGCGTCGACCTGTCGGGCATCTTCGATGCCGACGGCGCCTATGCCTACCGGGATTTCCCCGACTTCCTGCGCGTCTACGAAGCGGCGACCTCGGTCCTGACAACGCCCGAAGACTATGCCCATCTGACTCGCACCGTCTGTGAGGCGCTGGCGGAGAACGGCGTGATCTATGCCGAGACGTTCCTGTCTCCCAATTTCTGCGGCGGCGGCGACGTCGCCGCCTGGCGCGACTATCTCGCGGCCATCGACGAAGCGGGCGAAGCGGTGCGCGCCGAGGGGGGGCCAATCCTGAAGGGCATCGTCACCTGCATCCGCCATTTCGGGCCCGACCGGGCCAAGGCCCCGGCGATCTGCGCGGCCGAAACGGCGGGCGACTTCCTGGTCGGCTTCGGCATCGGCGGCGACGAGACCGTGCTTGAGCCGCGCGACTACCTCTGGGCCTTCGATTGCGCGCGTGAAGCGGGGTTGCGCCTGACGGCCCATGCCGGCGAGTGGCGTGGCCCCGAGAGCGTGCGCGCGGCGGTCGAGGACCTGGCGGTGGAGCGCATCGGCCACGGCGTGCGGGCCATCGAGGATCTGCGGCTCGTCGACGATCTGTCCGAGCGCGGGATCGTGCTGGAGGTCTGCCCCGGATCGAACGTCGCGCTTGGTCTCTATAAGGATTGGCACGCCCATCCGATCGAACGGCTCAGGGCGCGCGAGGTGCCGGTCACCGTGTCGACCGACGATCCGCCCTTCTTCCATACCTCGATGACCGAGGAATACGATCGCCTTGCCGACGCATTCGGCTGGGAGCGTGGCGACTTCCTCGAACTCGCCCGAACCGCCGCCCGCGCGGCCTTCTGCTCGGACGCGGAGCGCGCGGCATTGCTGTCCAATCTCAAGGAGGCCGAATGAGCATCGGACGCGACCACCTGACCATCGTCGACCACCCGCTGGTGCAGCACAAGCTGACGATCATGCGGGAGAAGGACACCTCCACCAAGTCGTTTCGCCAGCTCTTGCGCGAGATCAGCCAACTCCTGGCCTATGAGGTGACGCGCGAACTTCCGATGACCAGGAAGCCGATCGAGACGCCCCTGACCGACATGGAGGCGCCGACGCTCGCGGGCAAAAAGATGGCCCTGATCTCGATCCTGCGGGCCGGCAACGGTCTTTTGGACGGGATCCTGGAACTGGTGCCGGCGGCGCGCGTGGGCTTTGTCGGCCTCTACCGCGACCCCGAAACGCTGCAGCCCGTGCAGTACTACTTCAAGGTGCCCGAAAGCCTCGAAGACAGGCTGGTCATCGCCGTCGACCCGATGCTCGCCACCGGCAATTCCTCGGCCGCGGCCGTCGGGCTCCTCAAGGATGCCGGAGCCAACGACATCCGGTTTCTGTGCCTGCTCGCTGCGCCCGAGGGCGTGGCCCGGATGAAGGAGGCTCATCCCGACGTGCCCATCGTGACGGCGGCGCTCGACAGTCACCTGAATGAGAAGGGCTATATCGTGCCCGGGCTCGGCGACGCAGGCGACCGCATGTTCGGCACGAAATAGCCCGCGCGCCGTTCAGCCCTCGCAGATGTTCTGCAGCGCCACCCAGTCGCCATCGGGGAGGAGCGCCGACACGGTCTGGCCGCGCATCGGGTCGCCCTCGATCAGGGGCAGCACCGTTTCGCCGGTCATGTCCCTTGCATAGGCGTAGGGCGACGACGGGATTTCGGCGCTCGCGAAGGCGGGCAACAGTATTTCGGCTGGCGGCGGAACCGGCGTCGCCGCCACCCGCCGTTCCGCCCAGCGCATCACGGCGTCCTGCGGAATGCGGCCGGTGGTCAGCACGCGCACGGTAACCCGAAGGCCTGCATCGCTCAGAAAGGCCACGAGAGGGTCGGGCGTGCGCACCCGCTCGGCAATCACAAACCCGGCGAGCACCTCCGGGGTCTCGTGATCCTCCACCAGGGTCCGGCCGACGAGCACGTGGCCGCCGGGCAGGGCGATCACCCCGCCAACGCCCTGAGGCATCACGTCGAGCGCACCGGCCCCGTCGGAGAGGCCGAGCCGCGCCGCCAGCCGGTCGAGCGCGAGTTCACCCCTGGGGCTGGAGCAAGGCTGACCTGCCACACGCGCGATGGCGGCATAGAGGCCTGCGTCGAGCGCCGCGCGCGTGGGCGCCGGCAGGACGGTCGCCGCATGCCGGACAAGCGCCCCCGGCAGCCACCACACCGACACGACAAGCAGCGCCATAGCCACCGCCGCCACCCCCAGACCGCGCACGCGCCCCGACCGCGGCCGGGCCCGGATGACGGCGCGCCGAACGGTCTCCACCGCATCGACCATCGTGTCGTCGGCAATCTCAAGGACTTCGAGCGCCTCGGCCGAAGGCGTGTAGAGCGCAGGCCGCTCCTCGGGGTTGATCCGCGCCACGGCGGCAAGCGACCAATGGGTCAGCGCGCGCCCGGCCTTGTCGGAGATCACAAGCGAGGCATCCCCGAACGACACCACCACCTCGATCCGCTGCGCGGTCGGGTCGGGGCGCCAAAGGCCCGGGCATTCAAGCCGGGCATATTGGGTCAGCGCTGTCACGGGGCCTGCTCCGCCTCTCGTCGTTGGGTGGCAGCCTAACTCAAGCACGGCGAGCGGACAAATCCTTCAACGACTGGCGGTCTCACGGGCCAGCCGCGGCCACCCGCTTTCTGAGCTCGAACTTCTGGATCTTCCCCGTCGAGGTCTTTGGCAACTCCTCAAAGCGGACCGACTTCGGCGTCTTGAACCCGGCCAGGCGCGCGCGGCAGAAGGCGATGAGTTCGTCCTCGGTGACCTCTGCGCCGGGCTTCAGTTCGACCACGGCGCAGGGCACCTCGCCCCATTTTGCGTCGGGCTTGGCCACCACTGCGGCCAAGAGGATCGCCGGATGATGCATCAGCACACCCTCCACCTCCACCGAGCTGACATTCTCGCCGCCCGAGATGATGATGTCCTTGGCCCGATCCGCGATCTGGACATGGGCGTCATCATGGTGAACGGCCAGATCGCCGGTGCGGAACCAGCCATCGGCAAAGGCCTCGGCCGTCGCCTTGGGGTTCTTGTAGTAGCCCTTCATCACCGCATTGCCGCGCATCCAGATCTCGCCCTGCGCCGCGCCATCGCGCGACACGGGCGCACCGGAGGCCGGGTCGACCACGATCTGCCCCTCCATCATCGGCATGATGACACCCTGTCGCGCCTTCTTGGCGGCGCGCGCGGCGGGGGGCAGCCCGTCCCATTCGGGGTTCCACAGGCTCTCGATCGCAGGTCCGTAGACTTCGGTCAGCCCATAGACCTGGGTGACGTGAAAGCCGAGCTTTTCGACGGCCTCGAGCGTCGCCGCGGCCGGCGGAGCCCCTGCGGTGAACACCTCCACGGTATGGTCGAAGGGGCGGCGCTCGGCATCTCTGGCGTTGACGATCATATTCAGAACGATGGGCGCACCGCCGAAATGGGTGATGCCCTCCTCGGCCACCGCGGCATAGATCGCCGCCGCCGTGATCTCACGGCAGCACACGGTGGTTCCGCCAAGCGCCGGCACCATCCAGGCGTGGCACCAGCCGTTGCAATGAAACAGCGGCACGATCGTCAGATAGCGCGGATAGAGCACCATGCGCCACGAGATCGGCTGTGCCAAAGTCGAGAGATAGGCCCCGCGATGGTGATAGACCACGCCCTTCGGCCGGCCCGTCGTGCCGGAGGTGTAGTTCAGGGCAATGCTCTCCCATTCGTCCTCGGGCAGGATCCAGGGATAGGCCGGGTCTCCTCGGGCGAGAAGCGCGTCCCACGTCTCATGGCGGCCCGACGCCGGATGGCCTGCCGCCTCGTCCGGCACCTCGACGAGCCGCGGCGCGGCCCCCTCCAGCTTCGCGATGGCGGCCTCGGCAAGCGTCACGAATTGCGCATCGCACACGACCACTTTCGCGCCGCCATGGCCAAGGATGTAGGCCACGGTGTCGACATCGAGGCGCACGTTGATCGCGTTCAGCACCGCGCCGCAGGCCGGCACGCCAAAATGGGCGGCGACTTGCGCGGGAACGTTGGGCATCAGCGTCGCCACCACGTCGCCCGGCCGCACGCCCAACGCCGCAAGGCCTGAGGCCAAGCGCGAGACATGGGCGTGAAACTCGACATAGGTGAACCGGGTGGCGCCATAGACGAGCGCCTCGCGATGGGCGAACACCTCGGCCGCCCGATGCAGATGCGACAGAGGCGTCAACGTCGTATAGTTGGCCGCATTCTTCTCCAGCCCTGTTTCGTCGTCGAGCCAGCCCATCGCATCCCCCCAATTCAGCGCGCCCTACTCTGCCGGGAGGGCGCGGCCTTGGGCAAGGGGCGCGTTGCCGGTGCGAGACCGATGGATGGAGCGCCAGCGCCGTGTGGCAACGCCCTCTTCCGCCCTTTGGTCTGACCGGGCCGAAGCGGCCAGCGCGGCCGCCACGTGCGACGCTTCCAACTTTTCGGCCCCCATGTCAGGCTGGCACATGGGCGAGGACTTCGCATATCAGCCGACACGACCCCTGTGCCCTTGCGCGGAGACAACTGGCCAAATCGGACGAGTTCCCAGATATGGCAGGCTCCGGCGTCGGGGGCGGCGCTATGATCTATAGTCCGGCGCGTCGCTTCGTGTTCGTCCATATCCCCAAGACCGGGGGCACGGCGCTGGCCACAGTGCTCGAGGAAGAGGCAGACAGCGACGACTGGCTGATCGGCGATACGCCGGCCGCAAAGGCCGCGCGCCGAACTCTGCCGCATGCCGTTCGGCAGATCGGGAAACACGGTCGCCTGGCGGATCTGGTGCAGCTCATCGGGCCAAAGGCGCTCGACGGGGCGTTCGTCTTCACGCTCGTGCGCAACCCGTGGGACCGGGCGGTGAGCTATTACCACTGGCTTCGGGAGCAGAGCTTCAAACACCCGGCCGTCGCCCTGGCGCGCGCGCGCACCTTCGAGGGGTTCGTGACCGCGCCGCAAACACTGGCCTCCTTCGCGGCCAACCCGGCCGACGCCCAAGTCCGCTTGCCCGACGGGTCTCTGCGCTGCGACGCCTTTGTCCGGCTGGAGCGGTTCGACGACGACATTCAACCGCTGGCTGCGCATCTGGGTTGCCCCATTGCCCTGCCCAAAATGCGAATCAACGCGTCCTCTCGAAACAGCGACTGGCGAAGCTACTATTCCTCGGCCAGCGCCGACCTCGTCGCGCGGGCTTGTTCCGCAGACGTTGCGCGCTTCGGGTACCGCTTCAACTGACGCGTGCTCCAATCGCGATCTCGTGAACAATGGCCTTTCTCGGCGCTCGGTCGCGGCGATTCTCTGACCCGGCGTGGACAATCCTGGGCCGTCGCCCCCTCTGAATGGTGCACAATCCGAGGTTCGAACCCCAAGATTGTCGATGCTCGCAGAACATTGCCCTGAAACCGCCCCATCTCGTTCGAATTGCGGGCCGATCTCCACCAGACAAGGTTAACGTCAGGAAAGCGGACAGAACACTGACAGCGTCAGAAGGACATCGAGAGGGCATGGCCATGTTCGACTGGATCGTGGAGCGCAATAGTGAGGGGGTCGAGGCCCAGGGTCGTCCGGCGGCGGCAGGGCTTCTTTCTGGCACTCGTGTGGCGACGCCACGCGGCTGGACGCCCGTTGAAGAGCTGAACGCCGGCGACGAGGTCATCACGTTCGACCATGACGTGCAGGAACTTCGCTCGATCTCAAGACGTCTATACCCAGGCCGTCGGGACGCATCGGCCAAGCCCCTTGTGCGGGTGCCAGCGGGGCTCCTGGGCAATGATCGCCCGATGATGCTGATGCCCGGTCAGGGCGTGATCGTCGAGAGCGACTTGGCCGAGGTCACCTACGGCGACCCGTTTGCCCTGATCACCGCGGAAGGGCTCGCCGATCTGCCGGGCGTCGAGCAAATGATGCCCGATGTGGCGATCGTTGCCGTGACGCTCAGCTTCGATCGCGACGAGATCGTCTTTGCGGACGGGCAATCCCTGATCCACTGCTACGGCGACGGCGCGATCGACCCGGCAGATCTCCAACAAGCCGTTATTGGCACCGAGGGCTCGTATCGGATGCTCGACGGCGCCGAAGCACGCCTGCTGGCGGCAGACATGATCCAGAGCGTTGGTGCAGCACGTGCAAGTTGAGCACGCGAAAATGAAAGCACCAGCAAAGGGCACGACACAGATCGAGCAGTGAAGTCCAAAGGATGTTGAGGCAGAAAGGGGCGCTCCCACCCGGGAGCGCCCCTTCTCCATTCGTCGGAGTTCGGGTGCGGCCGCCGCCTAGGCCGCTTTCGCGTCAACCCCGGTTCCGAAGCGACCGTAAAAGCTCTGACCCTTGTCTGCCATCTCGCGCAGAAGCGCCGGCGTGGCGAACCGCTCGCCAAAGGTGGCGGCCAGCGCATCGCACCGTTCGGCCGCATAGGGCGCGCCGATGATGTCGAGCCAAGAGAACGGGCCGCCGGACCAGGGCGCGAAGCCCCAGCCAAGAATTGCGCCCACGTCACCCTCGCGGATGTCCATCAGCACGCCTTCCTCGAGCGCGCGGACGGCCTCGAGCACTTGTGCGAAAAGAAGCCGTTGCTGCACCTCCAGAAGGTCGGGCTGCTCGTCGGCGATCGCATACTTGTCGCCGAGACCGTGCCACAGGCCCTGCCGCTTGCCCTTGTCGTCGTAGGCATAGAAGCCCGCATTCGCCTTGCGGCCAAGGCGGCCTTCGTCGGCCATCCAAAAAAGGATCGGGTCCACCGCATCGTCATAGGCCTCGCCCATGGCGGCCTTCGTGGCTTTTGCGATCTTTACGCCGAGATCGATCGAGGTCTCGTCGGTCAGTTGCAGCGGCCCCAGGGGCATGCCCACAAGTTTGGCGGCATTCTCCACCAGCGCCGGCGCGACGCCCTCCTGCACCATTCGTAGCCCCTCGTTGATGTAGGGAATGATGCAGCGGTTGGCATAGAAGAAGCGCGCATCGATGACGACGATGGGCGTCTTGCGGATCTGGCGGACAAAGTCGAGCGACTTGGCCACCGCGCGATCCCCGGTGTTGGCCCCCTTGATGATCTCGACCAGGAGCATCTTCTCGACCGGCGAGAAGAAGTGGATGCCGATGAACTGCTCGGGCCGGACGCTCGCCTTGGCGAGTTCCGTGATCGGCAGGGTCGAGGTGTTGGTGGCAAAGATGCAATCGGGGCCGACGACGGCCTCGACCTTCTTCGTCATCTCCGCCTTGACGCCGATATCCTCGAACACGGCCTCAACGATCAGGTCGCACCCCGCCAGCGCAGCCACGTCATCCGTCGCCGTGATCCGCTCCACGAGGGACGCAGCCTTCTCAGGCGTGGACTTGCCGCGCTTCACGCCCTTCTCGGCATAGTCGGCGGTATAGGCCTTGCCCTTCTCGGCGGCCTCCATCGTCTGGTCCAGCAGCACCACATCGATCCCGGCCTGGGCCGAGACAAGCGCGATTCCGGCCCCCATCATGCCCGCGCCCAAAACGCCAACCTTCGACACCTTCTGGTCGTCGACGGCAGGGCGGTTCGCGCCCTTCTCCAGCGCTTCCTTGTTGATGAAGAGCGACCGGATCATCGCCTCCGACGAGGGGTTCATCAGAACCTGGGTGAACCAGCGCGCCTCGATCTTGATCGCGGTGTCGAACGGCACGAGCGCACCCTCATAGACCGCCGAAAGGAGCGCCTTTGCCGCGGGATACACCCCTTGCGTCTTGCCGTTGACCATCGCCGAGGCGCCGACGAAGGTCATGAACCCAGCCGGGTGGTAGGGGGCGCCGCCGGGCATCTTATAGCCCTTGGCGTCCCAAGGCTTGACGATGTCGGCGTCCTTCGCCTCCAGCACCCAGGCCTTTGCGGCGGCGAGCGGATCCTCCGCGACCTCGTCAATCAGGCCCCCGTTCTTGGCGGCCTTGGGATCGACAGTTTTGCCCTCCAGGAGGAAGGGCGAGGCGCCCATGGCGCCCATCTTCCGCACAAGGCGCGTGGTGCCACCCATGCCCGGGAAGATGCCGACCATAATCTCCGGCAGGCCGATCTTGGCTTTGGGGTTGTCGGCGCAGAACACGCGGTGGCAGGCGAGCGGGATCTCCAGCCCGATGCCGAGCGCGGTGCCGGGAAGCGCCGCCGCGATCGGCTTGCCGCCCTTCAGAGTCTTTGGGTCCATGCCCGCGCGTTCGATCTTGCGCAGGATGGCGTGCTTCTCCATCAGCCCCTCAAACAGGCCTTTCGCCGGGTCCTCGCCCGCCGAGGCCTTCATCCGGGCGATGATGTTGAGGTCCATCCCTGCGGCAAAGCTGTCCTTGCCGGACGTAATGACGATGCCTTTGACCGCCTTGTCGGCCAAGGCATCCGTCACGAGGGCATCGAGCTCGTCCCACCCCTCGAGGCTGAGCACGTTCATCGACTTGTCGGCAACGTCCCAGGTGATGATGGCGACGCCGTCGGCGTCTTTCTCCATGGCGAAATCCGTCATGTCTTTACTCCTTCTCAAGTGGCGTTCCATCGAGCCGCGTAAAGTGGCTTTGGTCGCCGTCGATGATCTGAACCCGATCGATATCCGGGTAAGTGACTGCGTCCCGCTCGGCGCGCGTTCCCACGAGGAGGACGTAGGCGTCGCGCTCCGAGCGGTTTTCGAGGGTGTGGGCGTTCTCGACACCGGCGGGCCAGGCAACCGCGTCGCCTGGGCCAAGCGCATGCTCTCCGTCATTCTCGTGAAGAGTGAGGTTGCCTTCGAGGACATAGGCGAACTCGTCTTCTGAGCTGTGCCAATGACGGTTCGAGGTGCGACCGCCTGGGCGCACACGTTCAATGTTCGCGCCGAATTGGGTGAGGCCGCCAGCGTCGCCCATGGCGCGCAAAGCGTAGGCGCCAATGCCAGGCCCCGTGATCGGGTCATCGACGCTCACGCCTTCCTCCCAGGGGATGTCGCGTGGCAAACGCGGCATCAGACGCGCTCGAGGATCGTCGCCGCGCCCATGCCTGAGGCGACGCAGAGGGTGGCAAGGCCCGTCTCTCTGTCAGACCGCTCCATCTCGTCGAGCAGCGTGCCGAGGATCATCGCGCCCGTGGCCCCCAGCGGGTGCCCCATCGCAATGGCGCCGCCATTGACGTTAAGCTTGTGGTGATCGACGCCGAAGGCTTGCAGGAAGCGCAGAACAACCGACGAAAACGCCTCGTTGACCTCAAAGAGATCGATGTCGCCGATCTCCATGCCCGTGTCGGCCAGGATCTTCTCGGTCACGGGCACAGGGCCGGTCAGCATGATCGTCGGGTCGGTGCCGATCTTGGCCGTCGCCTTGATGCGGGCACGGGGCGTCAGGCCATGGGTCTCGCCGAAGGACTGATCGCCGATCAAAATGGCGGCGGAGCCATCCACGATGCCCGACGAGTTGCCGGCGTGGTGGATGTGATTGATCCGCTCAAGATGGGGGTACTTCATCAGGGCAATCTTGTCGAAGCCCGGCATCACCTCGCCCATCTGCTGAAAGCTCGCGCCAAGCGCGCCGAGGGCCTGCATGTCGGTGCCCGGGCGCATGTATTCGTCATGGTCAAGGATCGTCAGGCCGTTGCGGTCTTCCACCGCGACGACCGAGCCGTTGAAGCGGTTCTCGTCCCACGCGGTCTTGGCCCGCTTCTGGCTTTCCACCGCGAAGGCGTCCGCATCGTCACGGCTAAAGCCATACTCGGTGGCAATAATGTCGGCCGCGATGCCCTGCGGCACGAAATAGGTGTCCATGGCGATCGAGGGATCGACGGCGATGGCGGCCCCGTCCGAGCCCATGGCCACGCGTCCCATCATCTCGACCCCGCCCGCGATATAGCCCGAGCCGGCGCCGGCCCGCACCTGGTTGGCGGCAAGGTTCACGGCTTCGAGCCCCGATGCGCAAAAGCGGTTGATCGACAGGCCCGGAATGCGCTCGTCGAGGTCAGAGGCAAGCACGGCCGTCCGTGCCAGGCAGCCGCCCTGCTCGCCCACCTGGGTGACGTTGCCCCAGATCACGTCTTCCACGGCGTGGCCTTCGAGATTGTTGCGGGCCTTCATGGAGTTGAGCATCTGGGCCGAAAGGCGCGCGGCGGTCACTTCGTGCAGCGCACCATCCTTGCGGCCCTTGCCGCGGGGCGAGCGGATCGCGTCATAGATAAAGGCGTCGGTCATGGGATCCTTCCTTCTTGATCGGTATGTGGGGCTCATGCGCGGTCGGCAGGAGAGCCCGGCATCAGGTCGTAGGGGTGCTTCCAGCCGGGCAGGGCCGCGATGCGGCCGAGCCAAGCGTCGATGTTTGGCCATTCGGCCCGGTCGAAGCCGAACGGCTCGGAATAGAACAGGTATCCGCAGGCCGAAAAGTCGGCATGCGTGGGCCCGTCGCCCACGATCCAGGTGCGACCGGCGAGGTGCGCATCGAGCACACCATAGCTGGCCTTGAGCCGGCCCTGGTGGAACGCAATCACATCGGCCGAGCGTTTTTCGGGCGCGAGAAAGTTCATGAGGAAGCGCAGCGGCCCGGCCATCCCCGAAAGCTTGTGATTGTCCCACAGCACCCAGCGCCAGATCTCGCGCCGCTCGGTGGCGTCGTGCCCGCCGAATTTACCCGTCTTTTCGGTGACATAGTCCTGGATGATGCCCGATTGCGTCAGCGTCAGATCGCCATCCACCATCGTCGGCACTTCGCCCATCGGGTTGATGGCGCGGTAGTCGGGCCGGCGGGCCTCGCCGTTGAAGAAATCGACGAAGACAGGCTCCCAGTCGAGCCCCGACAGCTCCAGCGGCAAGGCAGCCTTATAGGCGTTGCCGCTTTCTCCAAAGCAATAGAGCTTGATCATCGGCCTGCTCTCCCCCCGTTGATGGCCGTGTGGCGGCACCGCCGGGTGCGCCGCGATTGCCCTTGAACTGCGCGTCGCGCGGCCCCTAGGGTGCGCCCGTTCGTCTGACCGCTCCCCGGATCCCGCCCATGCTCGCCACCTTCGATCACCGCTTCGTTCTGCTGAGCAATCCGAAGACGGGAACGACGGCGCTCGAGGCGGCGCTGCAACGCCATTGCGAGGTGCATGTCGGCAAGACCCCGCAGTGGAAGCACCTGACCTATTTCGGCGTGAGGGACCGGTTCGGCGATCTCTTCGACCGGGCGGGATGCGACTACGTCACGGTCATCCGCGATCCGATCGACACGCTGCATAGCTGGTACCGATATCGGCAGCGCGATGCGCTCAAGAACCCGCGCGGCCGCAAGCACAGCCTCTACACCGGCGCCATCAGTTTCGAGCAGTTTGTCGACGAATGGGCCGCCGGCAGCACGCCGCGCGCCCGTGCCGGCACCTCGGCCAAGTTCTGCATCTCTCCCGATGGCAAGGTCGCCCCGGCGATGCACTGGCGCTACGACCGGCTCGACCGGCTGGTGGCCTGGCTCGAAGACCGGATCGGTGCCGAGATATCTCTGCCGCGAAAGAATGTCTCTCCCTCCACTCGCGCGCCGTTCGACCGCGATGCCATGATGGCATTGCCCGCGATCCAGGCCGTCTATGACGCCTACGCGCGCATTCCCGCGATCGACGGATAGGGTGTCGGGGGCGGTTGGCCCGCCCTCCGTCTGGCTTGCGCTCAGAAGCTGGCGGCGTCCAGCGCCATCACCGGCTCGGCGCCGCTTTCGATCCGAGCGAGGTGGAGCTTCGTGGCCGGCAATTGCCGCGCCATGTAGTAGCGGCCGGTCGCAATCTTGGCCTGCATGAACTCGGCATCGCCCTCGCCGGCCGCCAGGGCTGCGCCGGCCGCCTTGGCCATCCGCGCCCACATCAGGCCAAGGCAGACCTGGCCGAAGAGGTGCATGAAGTCGTAGCTGCCCGACAGCGCATTGTTGGGGTTCTTCATGCCGTTCTGCATGAAGTACATGCCGGCGGCCTGCAGATCCTTCGAGGCGGCTTTCAGGGGTTCGAGGAAGCCGTCCTTCAGCACCTCGTCCTCGGCGTTCTCCTTCAGGAACGTCTTCACGAGCTCGAAGAACGCCATGATAGCCTTGCCCCCGTTCGCGGGCAGCTTGCGGCCCACCAGGTCAAGCGACTGGATGCCGTTGGTGCCTTCATAGATCATCGTGATCCGGGCATCGCGGACGAACTGCTCAAGGCCCCATTCCTTGGTGAAGCCCGAGCCGCCGAGGGTTTGCTGGGCGAGCACGGTCGTCTCAAAGCCCTTGTCGGTCAAAAAGCCTTTGATCACCGGCGTGAGGAGCGAGATCATCTCTTCGGCGTCCTTATCGCCGGCCCGCGTGGCACGGTCGATAAACTCGGCGCCCCAAAGGGCGAAGGCACGGGCCCCCTCGACGAAGCTCTTCTGCTGCATCAGGTTCCGCCGCACATCGGGGTGAACGATGATCGGGTCGGCCGGCCCGTCGGGGTTCTTCGTGCCCGTCACGTCGCGACCCTGCAGGCGTTCCTGCGCGAAGCCGAGGGCGTTTTGGTAGGCCACAGAGGCCTGAGAGTAGCCCTGCAGACCCACGCCGATGCGGGCCTCGTTCATCATCACGAACATTGCGCGCATCCCCTTGTGCATCTCGCCGATGAGATAGCCGGTCGCGCCGTCATAGTTCATGACGCAGGTCGCGTTGCCATGGATGCCCATCTTCTTTTCGAGCCCGCCGCAGGAGAGCGCGTTGCGCTCGCCCAACGAGCCGTCGTCGTTCACCAGGAACTTCGGCACGATGAAGAGCGAGATGCCCTTCACGCCGTCGGGGCCGCCAGGGATCTTGGCCAGGACAAGGTGGACGATGTTGTCGACCATGTCGTGCTCGCCGGCCGAGATCCAGATCTTCTGGCCCGAGATCTTATAGGTGCCGTCGTCCTGCGGTTCGGCCTTGGTGCGGATGAGGCCCAGATCCGTGCCGCAATGGGGTTCGGTCAGGTTCATGGTGCCGCCCCACTTGCCCGAGATCATGTTGGGCAGATAGGTGGCCTTCTGATCCTCCGACCCGTGCTCGTGGATCGCCGCCGTCGCACCCTGGGTCAGGCCCCAGAACATGTTCAGCGCCATGTTGGCGGAGACGAACATCTCGCCTACCGCCGTGTGCAGCATATAGGGCATGCCCTGGCCGCCGAATTCGGGGTCGGCCGACAGGCCGATCCAGCCGCCTTCGGCCACCTGATCATAGGCGCCCTTAAAGCCCTCCGGCGTGCGCACCACGCCGTTTTCGAGGGTGCAGCCCTGCTCATCGCCCACCACGTTCAGGGGCGCCAGCACTTGCTCGGCCACCTTGCCCGCCTCTTCCAGCACCGCGGTGGTGAAGTCTCTTTCCAATTCGTCATAGCCGGGAATGTCTGCGGTCTCGACGCCGAGGACGTCGTGCAGCACGAACTGGATATCCTTCACAGGTGCGGTGTAATGGGGCATGGGGCTCTTCCTCTTGGGCCTCTTGGGGCGTTTGGATGGGCCGCTTTATTGGGCGGCCTTGTCTGCGGTGAGATCGGCAAGGCGGTCTTCCACCCAGCCAAGCTGTTCCTTCAGGTCGGAGATCGCAGCGTCGAGTTCGGCGCGCTGCTGCTCCATGAGAGCAAGATGGGCGCGCGCAATCTCATGCGTCTTGGTCAGCTGGGTCACCTGCTGATCACCGACATAGTAGAGATCGAGAAGCTGGCGGATCTCCTCGAGCGAGAAGCCAAACCGCTTGCCCTGCAGGATCAGCGTGAGGCGTGCGCGGTCGCGCCGGGTAAAGAGGCGTTTGGTGCCCTCGCGGATCGGAGCGAGGAGCTCCTTTTGCTCATAGAACCGCAGAGTCCGCGGCGTTACATCGAACGCATCGCACATCTGGCGGATGGTCATCAGCTGCTCCGTCATCGTGTGTCATCTCCTTGTCACAAAATCGGACGCCGGAAATGCCCTCTCGCCGATCACCTTACAAGTGGGGTGACGCGAACGTAAACGAAACGCTGCGTCACAGGATTGCGAGCGAATGAAGATTCCGATGACGCAACGGAAAGAGAAACTTTATTAGGGTCCCAAACCGCTTTGGAGCCGCATTTTCGGGTCATTCCGCACGAGATTCGCGTCGTGCTGTCCGCCTGCTGCGGGGCTTTGCGCGCGGTGGGGTCCAGGGCTAGCCCAGGTCGCCGGCAACCGTATCGCGCACCGAGCGCAGGTCCAGAATCGCGGTTTCGATCTCGTCACGCTCGTCGGCCAGCTCGGCCAGCTTGCGGTCGGCGAGGTCGATGAAGGCCTTCAGCTGCGGCGCCGTTCCGGCCTTCTCGTAGAGGTCCAGCCATTGCCGGATTTCCTCAAGCGAGAAGCCCCATCGCCGGCCCCTCAGGATCAGCGTCATCCGCGCCGACTCTCGCGGCCCGTACCAGCGGGCTCGTCCGTCGCGCTCGGGGGCCAGAAGTTCGATATACTCATAATAGCGGAGTGTGCGGGGCGTCACATCGAAGCGCGCGCACATCTCCTTGAAGCTGATCTTGTCCTCAGACATCGACCCCTCCCTCCCTTTGCGTCAAGATTAGGCGCTAGGGTGGAAACCGGCAACATCGGGCGCGCCGGCGGCTCGCCAAGATCCCCGCAGCCGGGCGTCGCCCACCGCGTCGCGCGGCGCGCGCGATGGGCCCTTGCTCCCGCGCCTGGGCCCGCCGATAAGCGGGCAGGAGAGGGCGCCATGGATCAGCATTCCGCACACAAGGCGAAGATCGCCGCGCAGTTCATCGGCGCCATCCCGTTCTCCAAGGCTCTGGGGATGGAGCTGACCGAGATCGGCGAGGGCCGGGCCGTGATCGTCATGCCCTGGGACGCGCGGATCGTCGGGGATCCACGCAGCGGGGTGGTGCACGGGGGCGCGGTTACCGCTCTTATGGACACCTGCTCGGGCGCCGCGGTGATGGCACATCCCGAAGGGGCGAGCGCCACGGCGACCATCGATCTGCGCATCGACTACATGCGCGCGGCGCGAACCGGGCACCGCATCACGGCCGAGGCCATCTGCCACCATGTGACCCGCAGCGTGGCCTTCGTGCGTGCCCAGGCGACCGACGAAGATGCCGGGGCGGGCCCGGTGGCAACGGCCACCGGTGTCTTCACCTTCGAGCGCGACACCCGAGTCCCCCGCAAGACGGCGTCCGCCGACACAGACGGCGGCACGGCCTCCGGTCCGGAGGGGACGCCGTGAGCCGGCGGTCGCCGCCCGAACCGGTCAAGGTCGTCAAGGAGCGTCGGGACCAGGCGCTCGAGCGTCTGGTCGGTGCGGTGCCTTATGTGCAACTGCTCGGGATCAGCTTCCAGCGGAATGGCGATGAGCTCACAGCCGTCCTCAAGTTCGGCGATCACCTGATCGGCAATCCCATCCTGCCCGCGCTCCACGGCGGCGCCATCGCGTCGTTCCTCGAGGTCGCGGCGCTCACGGAACTCAGCTGGACATGGCTCTGGGACGAGATGGAAGCCGGCCGGCTCTCGAAGGAAGACGAGGAGCTGCCGCCGCTGCCCAAGACGATCGACTTCACGGTCGACTATCTGCGCTCCGGCCTGCCGCGTGACGCCTATGCACGGGCGCGCGTCAACCGGGCCGGGCGGCGCTATGGCTCGGTCCATGTCGAGGCCTGGCAAGACCACCGGGCCAAGCTCTTTGCCTCCGCCACAGGGCACTTCCTGATGCCGAGGGACGGCTGAGCCCCGATGGCGTCCACGTCCGAAGCAGGCATCGCGGCGCCCCTGGCCGCGCCAAAGCCCATCACGCATCGGCGTGTGATGTCGGTTGCCCTGCCGATCGTGCTGTCGAACGTGACCGTGCCGATCCTGGGTGCGGTCGATACCGGCGTGGTCGGCCAGCTGGGCGAGGCGGCCCCGATCGGCGCGGTCGGCCTCGGCGCGGTGATCCTGTCGACGGTCTACTGGATCTTTGGCTTTCTGCGGATGGGCACCGTGGGCCTTGTCGGGCAGGCCGAGGGGCGGGGCGACGCGGCCGAGGTCTCGGCCATTCTGTCCCGCGCGCTTCTGATCGCCGGCGCGGGCGGCCTCGCCATCATCGCCCTGCAGCTGCCGATCATCTCGGGCGCGCTTCTGATTTCCGACCCGGGCGACGAGGTGGCCACGCTCACGCAAGACTATCTGTCGATCCGCATCTGGTCGGCCCCCTTTGCCATCGCGACCTATGCCTTCACCGGATGGCTGGTGGCGATGGAGCGGACTGGGGCGGTGTTTCTGATCCAGGTCGTCATCAACGGGCTCAACATCATCCTCGACGTCGTCTTCGTCCTGGGCTTCGGCTGGGGCGTGGAAGGCGTTGCCGCGGCCACGGTCATCGCCGAGGTGGTGGGCGGCCTCTATGGGCTCTGGCTCTGCCGCGCTGCGTTCGCCCGACCGGATTGGAAGGATGCCGCGCGGGTGTTCGCGCACGAGAAGATCGTCACGATGATGGTGCTGAACGGCGACATCCTAATCCGCTCGGCGCTCTTGATGGCGATCTTCACCTCGTTCACCGTGCTGGCCGCCCGGCTGGGAGAGGTGCCGCTCGCCGCCAACACCGTCCTGGTGAACTTTCTCTTCATAGTCGCCCACGCGCTGGACGGCTTTGCCTTTGCCGCCGAGACGCTGGTGGCCCGCGCGTTTGGCCGGCGCGACCGGGCGCGGGTGCGGCGCGCCTCGGCGCTGACCAGCATCTGGGGGATGGCGATCTGCGTGGTCCTGTCTTTGACCTTCGCTCTGGCGGGCGGTGCGCTGATCGACGTGATGGCCACCTCGCCCGACGTGCGCGAGGAGGCCCGGCGCTATCTCTGGTGGATGGTCGCTGCGCCGATCGCGGGCGCGCCGGGCTGGATGTTCGACGGGATATTCATCGGCGCCACCCGCTCGGCCGACATGCGCAACATGATGATTGTCTCGGCCATCCTCTATGCCGCCGCAGTGGCCATTCTGCTGCCGACGCTCGGCAATGACGGCCTCTGGGCTGCGCTCCTGATTTCCTTCATTGCGCGCGGAGCCACGCTCGGCGTCCGCTATCCCGCGCTCGAACGGGCGGCCGAGGGCCGCTAGCCGCTCTCAAGCGCCGCGCGCATGTCGAAGATCGTCGCGCGCATCAGGGTCTCATCGGCCGTGATCACGCCATCATAGGGGCGCTGCATATCGGTGATCGTGATCATCACAAGCATCAGGAACAGCGACAGCACGAAGGTGCGCCACGTGAGCCTTCGCCCCAAAAGGCCGGCGCGATTGCCCAACAGAAAGAGCGCGGTGATCGCAGCAGCCAGCAGCACGATGTAGGCAAAACTCGAGATCGGCGTGTTGATCGTCGAGGCGCGCTCGCCATGGGCGTCGATCACGTCGTTCACAGCGCCGGCCACGAAGGCCTTCAGCGGCGCAGGCAGCGGATCTGCCGTCGCCGCCACCGTGATCGGCCAAAGCTCACCCTGAACCCGCAGGGTGCGCTCCATGAACTGCGCCACCACATGCTCGCCCGAAATGTTGGTCTCGCTGCCGGGCAGCCGCGTCTCGGCATAGCGCAGCAACGCGTCGCGCAATTCGGTGCGCCCGGGCTCGGCCAGATAGTCGGTGCGCAGAAAGGCCGTGCCGATGGCGTTGGCCTCGGCATTGAGCGCGCTCTTGCGCTTTTCCATCACGGCAAGGCCATGGCCAAAGGTAAAGGCCAGCAGAAGGCCCAGAATGGCGGTGATCGATCCGAACGTGGCCTCGCCCGCAACCATGTCGATCTCGCGCCCGGCGGCTAGCACACTTCTCCGGCCGCGGTTGCCCGTCCACCAGCCCAGCATGGCGGAAATGGGCAGGATCACGAAGAGCAGCGACACCGTTTCCAGAACGGTCAGATCCGGCGAGTCGAACTCGAAATACAGAGCGGCGGCGGTCGTGAGCTCCATGCAATCCCCCAGTGCGGCTCGATCCGGGCGCAGATGACCAGAACACGCAAGGTCTGGCCAGTGCCTTGTCCGGGCTCAATGCCTATGCGCCGCCCCTGTGGCGTCGGCGGCACGGGCATAGCCGCGCGCGGCCAGCAGGGCATCGAGCGCCTTGGGCAGACGGGCCGCCAGCCCGATCCCGTCATAGGCCAGCGCGGTGTAGAGTTGCACCGCCGTCGCTCCCGCCTCAAGCTTGGCCAGTGCCTGCTCAGCGGTCGCGACCCCGCCCACACCGATCAGCGGGAGCGCACCGCCGGTTTCGGCATAGAGCCGATGCAAAACCTGCGTCGAGCGCGCAAATAACGGCTGGCCCGACAGCCCGCCGGTCTGGCGCTTCCAAGGGCTCTTCAGCCCCTCGCGCGACAGGGTGGTGTTGGTGGCCACGATCCCCTGGATCCCCGCATCGAGAGCCGTCAAGGCAATCTGCGCAATGTCGGCCTCCGACAAGTCCGGCGCGATCTTGAGGAAAACCGGGATCGGACGGCTCAACTCCGCCCGCGCGGCAAGCACACCGTCAAGGAGCGCGCGCAATGCGGCGGGCCCCTGCAGGTCGCGCAAGGCTTCGGTGTTGGGGGACGAAACGTTGACGGTGGCGAAATCCACCATCGGCCCGAGGCGCGCCAGCACGGTGGCGTAGTCCGCGGCGCGGTCGGGGCTGTCCTTGTTGGCGCCCAGGTTCAGGCCGATCACGGTGTCGCCGGGGCGCTTGGCCAGCCGGGCCGCCATCGCCTCCATTCCCGCATTGTTGAACCCGAAGCGGTTGATCGCGCCCGCATCGAGCGGCAGGCGCCAGAGCCGGGGCCTCGGGTTGCCGTCCTGCGCGCGCGGTGTGACGGCGCCGATCTCGATGAAGCCAAAGCCCGCGCGCGTCAGAGGGGCGATCGCGGTGCCGTCCTTGTCAAAGCCCGCCGCCAGGCCCACCGGATTGGGCATCCTGAGGCCCGCAAGCTCCGTCGCCAGCCGCGCCGACGTCACCGGGCCGGGCAGGGGCAGGGCGCCGGCCGAGAGGGCGCGAAGCGCCAGGCCGTGCGCTGTTTCGGGATCGGTCAGGCGCAGAGCGGCAAGCCCCGCACGCTCGATCGCGCTCACACCACGCCTTCGGGAAAGATGTGCCCTGTGGCTCCGAGGGGCAGAGACTTGTCCCACACCACATCCGCCATCCTGAGCCGGCGATAGAGATGAGGAAAGAGAGCGCCGCCGCGCGACACTTCCCACTTCAGGTCGGCGCTCAGGCGGTCGGCCTCGACGGCGACGAGCACAAGATCGCTCTCGCCGGCAAAATGCTTGGCGGCGGTCGTGGTGATCTGCTCGGCCGTCGACAGGTGAATATAGCCGTCTGCGATGTCCACAGGCGCGCCATCGGTTTCGCCAGCAGCGCGCAGCGCATCCCATTCGGAGCGTCGGAAGATCTTGAACACCAGCATGCGCAACGGGATGCACCGCAGGCGGGGTGGGGTCAAGCCGCCCCGGCGTTGACCATGGCGCCGCTTCGCCGCAGCATCGTCCGGATGCCGGCGCTCACCTGCCGGCGCCCAACAACAGGAGAGAGCCATGACCGCCCGTTTCCTCGCCTCCGCCGCCGCGCTTGCAATCTGCGCCGGCGCCGCGCAGGCCGAATACACACTGCACATCCTGCATGTGAACGATGTGCACAGCCGGCTCGAGCCGATCAACCGGTTCAATTCCACCTGCCCCCCCGAAGACGATGCGGCCGGGGAATGCTTCGGCGGTGTCGCGCGTTTGAAGGCCCTGATCGATGCCAAGCGCGCCGAGCTGGACGGTCAGAACCTGCTCGTTCTGGACGCAGGCGATCAGTTCCAGGGCTCGCTGATGTACACCACCTACAAGGGCGCCGCCGAGGCCGAGTTTGCCGAGGCCATCGGTTTTGACGCCATGGCCGTGGGCAACCACGAGTTCGACGACGGCCCCGAGAAGCTTGCAGACTTCATCGATGCGGTGTCCTTCCCGGTGATCTCGGGCAATCTCGATCTGTCGCAGTCGGATCTCTTGCGCGACCGGGTCGGGCGCAGCCTCGTCCTCGAGGTCGGCGGTGAGCGGATCGGCATCGTCTCGGCATTGGCGAGCGACACGGTAGAGACGTCGAGCCCCGGCCCCAACGTGATCTTTCAGGACGAAGCCGACGCCGTGGCGGCACAGGTCGAAGCCCTCGAGGCCGAGGGCGTCAACAAGATCATCGGGCTGACCCATGTCGGCCTGCCGCGCGATCTGGAGATCGCGTCCGCTGTTCCGGGGCTCGACGCCGTGGTCGGGGGCCATTCCCACACCTACCTGTCGGCGTCGGATCCTGACCGCGCCGGCGCCTATCCGACCTATGCCAGCCAGGCGGACGGCACGCTGGTGCCCGTGGTGCAGGCTTTTGCCTATTCCAAATATCTCGGCCACCTCGTGCTGACCTTCGATGACGATGGCGGACTGACCTACGCCGAGGGCGACACGATCCTTGTCGGCCCCGAGATCGCGCCGGACGAAACCCTTGCCTCACGCGTCGCCGAACTCGCCGGCCCGATCGAGGAGATGAAATCGGAAATCGTGGCCGAGACCGCGGCGCCCATCGATGGCGCGCGCGAAAGCTGCCGCGCCGTCGAGTGCGAGATGGGCGTTCTCGTTGCCGACGCCATGCTCGACCGGGTGCGGGATCAGGGCATCCAGATCGCCATCCAGAATGGCGGCGGTCTGCGCGCCTCGATCGATGCAGGCGAGATCACAATGGGCGAAGTCCTGACGGTCCTGCCCTTCCAGAACACGCTTGCGACCTTCCAACTGACGGGCGCCGATGTGCTGGCGGCGCTGGAGAACGGCGTGAGCCAGGTCGAGGAGGGCGCCGGGCGCTTCCCGCAGGTGGCCGGGCTGACCTATGTGTGGGATCCGGCGGCCGAACCCGGAAGCCGCATCGTCGAAGCCATGGTGATCGATGCGGAGGGTCCGGTGCCGCTCGATCCCGATACGGTCTACGGGGTGGTGTCCAACAACTTCATGCGCAATGGCGGTGACGGCTACTCCATGTTCCGGTCCGGCGCCATCAACGCCTATGATTACGGTCCCGGGCTGGAGCAGGTGCTTGCGGATTACCTTTTGGCATCAGGGCCCTATCAGCCCTACACCGACGGGCGGATCTCTGTGGCCGAGTGAGGGGTACGCCTCCGGCGGGAGTATTTTTTGTCAAGATGATGGGGGCGGGGCTCGCCCGCCCCCTTTGCGTCAAGCGATCCCCGGCTCGGTGCAGGCCCGGAAGGCGGCGATGGCCGGGGCGGCAGGCTTGTCTCCCCTGAGGTCGAGCGTTTCGGCGGCCTGCCCGGTAAAGGCCGTGGCGGTGTCGTTGAACTCCAGCCCGTTCAGGACGTTGCCAAAGCCCGTGTCGCGCGCCGTAATCGTGCGTCCGTCGGGCGACAGCGTGTGGCGGGGCGTCGAGATGACAAGCGCTCCGGCTCCGTCGAACCGGATGGAGAAGGCCGGGGCGGCGGGCCAGGCGCCGTTCAGGCGCTCGATCTCTATGGCGTATTCGCGGCTCCGATGATCGTAGGTCAGGGTGACCTGTGCGCTCTCGCCCACATGTTCCACCGTGCAGATGTCCGCCGGCACCACCTCCCACGCGGCAGCGGGAAGGGTCGTTGCAAGGAGGAGGGCCAGGGCGCGCATCGCCAGCAGGTAGGCGCCGGCGCCCGGTCGTCCAGCCGGCTCGGGCGTGCCGCGATCGTGTCCCCACCCGGCCTCCGGGCGCCGCCCGAGATGGCCGCGGATGGGGGCGCCCGCCCCTAGGCCTCGACCCGCACCATCAGGACCATCGCGGCAAGGGCGCAGGCAATGCCGGCCATCTCGCGCCCGCCAATCCGCTCGCCAAACAGGATCGCGCCGAGCAGGCAGAGCGCGATGAGCGACAGCATCGCATAGGCAACGCCGGCCTGGGCCAGCGTGACGTTCCGCATCGCGCCATACCACATCAGCGCCGAGACGGCGTAGAGCGCGCAGCCCCCCAGGATCAGCGCCATGGCCGCCTGGCGCTGGCCGTCCACGGTGTCGGCCGCGTGTTTGATGACGACGTCGCCGAGTATGACGATGATGGCGGTCAGGAAGCTGTAGCCGTAGCCGAGTGTGATCTGGAACATTGGGTGGCCCTCCACCGATCACCCTACCACCAAATCGACGTCCTCGTGACGGGGGCGCCGCTTCGGCTTGCGGTTTCACGGGGCCGTCACGGAGGGCGGCAGGTATGTCGTGCCGACCCAAGGTCAGCCGTGCGTCGAGGCAATGGCCGTCAGGGTGCTCGCGTCCGGCGGATTGGCAAAGGTCGGGCCGACCTTCGCGCGGTAGGCGGCAAAGGCCTCGCTGTCGAGAAAGGCCCGCTTGCCGGCGTCATTGTCAAACTCAAGCAGGCCGACAAAGCGGGTGCGATCCTCGGTTGCAAAGCAGGAATAGTGCAGGCCGTCGGCACCCGTGATCCCCTCCTCCTTCAGCCCGACGACAAGAGCCTCCATGGCGGCGATCTGGTGGGCGTGGTCGTCGGCGGATGTGAGCGTGTAGTGGACGAGCAGAGACATGGCGGCACCTCAATTGCGGGGCTCCCATGAGGCCGCCCCGCCCCGCTCCCGGTCAATTCGATATTGCCGCAGGGATCGCTGTGCGGCTGTAGAGGGCTGAGGCCCGAGCCCACTCGTCCATTCTTTACTCAAGCTCTGGGCCACGGCGCGCAGCCAAGGCCGGAGGCTACCGCGCCATCTCCGGGTCGCCCTGTCGCGCCGGAGGCGCGCAGCTGAAACTCGGCTCGCCTTGGGCGAGACGGCCGGGCGATTGGGTTGGGCCAGGTGCTTCGGTTGAGCGGCTTGCTGGGGTGAGAGTTATAGCGCTTCGCACCACCCTCCAGACCGCCGCGCCGCGGCCCGTCGTTGGCGAGATCTCCATTCGTGAAACGCGTGCAGCTTATTTGGTTTCCATGGTTCGAAGAAGAGTTTGAATGCAGATTAACTCTTCCTGCGCTCGTGTCTCAGGAAACCGGTTACGCCTAGGATAGTCTGGGCTGGTGACAATTCTCTCAATGGCACTTACGCTCTCGGAAATAATTCTTGGTAATCTAGATAATTTGAGGTTCCAACTTCCTGGCGGAAAATGCACAAGCATGTTCCTGAATTCGTGAAGCCTTCGAAGATCTCCTTCTGTATTCAGGGGGTAGGGTCTCTCTTTCTTTTCAGGTAGGCGTACCTGAAGTCCATTAGGCAATCTCTTCAAGAGTTCAGGCAGTGATGCGATAAAATCCTCTGGCCACTCCAAAGCACCGTCATCGAGGTTTCGCCCCGCGCCACTCTCTCCGTAAAGCTTGTTCATTAGCTCTTTTTCACTGCTCTTCGCCAGTGCGCCAGTGCCATCTGTATTCGTCAATATGCAGACGCAGGCACCTTGCAATGCCGAGTGGGAATGTAAAATACAGGGTTTCCAATAAATTGTGCTGTGCACTGAATCTTGCAGGGAGACGCGAAGAAGTTTCAACGATGCAGCTACATCAGAAAACTCGTTCAACTCAAGGAATGTCACAATCTACAGCCCCAAATCTGCCCTATCGGCTATCTTGAAGTCTAATCTCACCGACCCTTCCGCCGCTTGTTCCCACCACGCTGCCCAGCCCGCCCGGCCGTGGACCGGCCCGACGCCTTCTGTGCGTCTTCCACGGCCTGGTCGACCACGCTCTGCCGTGCGAGGGGGTCGTCGGCTATGGCGAGGTCGACGGCTTCGAGGCGCTTGATTTCGTCCCTCAGTCTCGCGGCTTCTTCGAACTCCAGGTTCTCGGCGGCCTTGCGCATGTCGTCGCGGAGGCCGTTCAGGTGCGCCTCCAAGTTCGCGCCATGCAACGGCTTGTCGACCTTGGCCGTCACGCGGTTCATGTCGACGTCGCCCTGATAGAGGCCGGCCAGAATGTCCTCGACGTTCTTCTTCACGGTCGCGGGCGTGATGCCGTGCTCTTCGTTATAGGTGATCTGCTTGTCGCGCCGGCGCTCGGTTTCGCGCAGGGCACGCTCCATCGAGCCGGTCACGGAATCCGCATACATGATGACGCGGCCATCGGCGTTTCGCGCCGCCCGCCCAATCGTCTGGATGAGGGATGTCTCGGAGCGCAGGAACCCCTCCTTGTCGGCGTCCAGAATGGCCACGAGACCGCATTCGGGGATGTCGAGCCCCTCGCGCAGCAGGTTGATCCCCACCAGCACGTCGAAGGCCCCAAGGCGCAGGTCCCGCAGGATCTCGATCCGCTCGATCGTGTCGATGTCGGAATGCATATAGCGAACGCGGATGCCCTGCTCATGCATATATTCCGTCAGGTCCTCGGCCATCCGCTTGGTGAGCGTCGTGGCAAGCGTGCGGTAGCCGGCGGCAGACACCCGGCGGACCTCGTCCAATAGGTCGTCGACCTGCATCTCGACGGGGCGGATCTCGACCTGCGGGTCGAGAAGCCCGGTGGGCCGGATCACCTGTTCGGTGAACACCCCGCCGGTCTGCTCCAGTTCCCAGCCGCCAGGCGTCGCGGAGACGTAGACGGATTGGGGGCGCATCGCGTCCCATTCCTCGAATTTCAGCGGGCGGTTGTCCATGCAGGACGGCAGGCGGAAGCCGTGCTCGGCCAGCGTGAACTTCCGCCGATAGTCGCCCCGATACATGCCTCCGATCTGCGGCACCGAGACGTGGCTCTCGTCGGCAAAAACGATCGCATGGTCGGGGATGAACTCAAAGAGGGTGGGGGGCGGCTCGCCGGGCGCGCGGCCGGTCAGATAGCGAGAATAGTTCTCGATCCCGTTGCACGAGCCCGTGGCCTCAAGCATCTCAAGGTCGAAATTGGTCCGCTGCTCCAGGCGCTGGGCCTCAAGGAGCTTGCCGTCGCCTTCGAGCTGTTTCAGGCGCTCGCCGAGCTCCTTCTTGATCAGGCGCGTGGCCTGCTGAAGCGTGGGCCGCGGCGTCACATAGTGCGAATTGGCGTAGATCCGGACGCGGTCGAACGTGTCGGTCTTCTCGCCGGTCAGGGGGTCGAACTCGGTGATGGTCTCCAGCTCCTCGCCGAAGAACGAAAGCCGCCAGGCGCGGTCCTCCAGGTGCGCGGGCCAGATCTCGAGCACGTCGCCGCGCACACGGAACGCGCCCCGCTGAAATGCCTGGTCGTTGCGGCGGTATTGCTGGGCGATCAGATCGGCCATGACCTTGCGCTGGTCATAGCTGCGGCCTGCATGCAGATCCTGCGTCATGGCCCCATAGGTCTCGACCGAGCCGATACCATAGATGCAGGACACCGACGCGACGATGATGACGTCGTCGCGCTCCAGAAGGGCCCGGGTCGCCGAATGGCGCATCCGGTCGATCTGTTCGTTGATCTGGGATTCCTTCTCGATATAGGTGTCCGACCGCGGGACATAGGCCTCGGGCTGGTAGTAATCGTAGTAGCTCACGAAGTACTCGACCGCATTCTCGGGGAAGAATCCCTTGAACTCGCCATAGAGCTGCGCGGCAAGCGTCTTGTTCGGCGCAAGGATAATGGCGGGGCGCTGCGTCTCCTCGATCACCTTGGCCATGGTGAAGGTCTTGCCGGTGCCCGTGGCGCCCAGCAGCACCTGATCGCGCTCGCCCTCGCGAACGCCCTGAGCGAGCTCCTCGATTGCCGTGGGCTGGTCGCCCGCCGGCGCGAATTCGGTATGCATCAAGAACTGCCGTCCGCCTTCGAGCTTCTCCCGCTCGCGCGGCGGCGGGGCGGCGGCGTGCAATATCTCTGGCATCTGCTCGGGCGAGTTGTTGTGCATGGGGCGAGATCCTTGCGTCGGGCGGTGCGTCTGGCGGCCTCGTGTCAGGGGACGAATGTGCGCTTTCACGGCGGCAATGCAAGGCGGCGTCCTGACAGCGGTGTGGCAGGAACTGGCAGCTGCACAGGGCGGGGGTGCGCCGCTCTGCCGCGACCTGCCATGATTGGGCGACAATCGGGCCCGATTGTTCGCCATTTTCCGGCGCGGTTCGACCCGATAACGCGGGCGCGCTGCGGTGTCGACATGGTGTCGCCCAATTCCGGCGGCTCATTAACGGAGAGATTAAGGGCCCGGCGCCGGGGAGGGCGGAGGGCCGGGTCCGGAATTGAGGAGCTGCCCGAATGACTGACCCCACCCTCATTGTGCTTGTGACCGATCTTGTACGATACGCGCATCTTCTGGCCGTGGCCGTGGGCCTCGGCGGCGCGGTTATGGCGGACCTCACCATTGCCCGGAACCTCGGCACGCCGGTCACCGGCGGCCTGACGGCGCGGCTGCGCGAGCTGCACCTGACGGTGCGCACCGGACTGATCGCGATGTGGGTGACCGGCCTCGTCCTGGTGGCGATCCGCACCGGGCTCGATCCGGCGGCGGTCACCCCCAAGCTCTGGAGCAAGCTGGCCGTTGTGTCGATCTTGTCGCTCAATGCCCTCGTGCTCGGCCGGGTGATCTTGCCCATGCTCGAGCGGAACCGGGGCATGCGGCCCGTGGATCTGCCGTGGTCCGAGATGCTGGTGGGCGGCTGGGCCGCCGCAGTGTCCACAACGAGTTGGCTCCTGGCCCTGGCGCTCGGCGCCTCGGCTCTGCTCAAGACCGGTGCCGCAAGCCTCTTCGTCGTACTCTTGCCGGCGGCCTATGGCCTGGCCCTGGCCGGAGCAACCGTCATGATCCTGGCTCTGCAGCTTTCCGGACGCAACGCGCGCGCCGAGGCCGATTGGGTCAAGCGCATGCCCAGCCCAACACGCTGACGGGTCCACGGCCTGCCCGGGGCGGCGACCGAATGGCGCCTTGCGCCGGACCATACGCTCGCGGATAACGGCGGCCAGCAGCAGACGAGGGCAGCCCATGCGCGCGCGAATCTACCGACCCGCCAAGACGGCCATGCAATCGGGAACCGCCAAGACGCATCTCTGGGTGCTCGATTACGCCCCCGCCGCGGCCCGCGCGGTTGACCCGCTGATGGGCTGGACGTCGTCGGGCGACATGAACCAGCAGGTGCGCCTGCGGTTCGAGACCAAGGAACAGGCGCTCGACTATGCCCGCGCGAACGGGATCGAGGCCGATGTGATCGAGCCGAAGACGCGCAAGCCCAATGTCCGCCCCCGCGGCTATGGCGAGAACTTTGCAACCAACCGGCGGGGCGCCTGGACCCACTGAACTCTGAGCAACCGCGATCGGCTTGCCAGACTTGCCAGTGCCGCCACCCAGGCGTAGGTCTCTGCCCGCGCGGCCCCGTAGCTCAGCTGGATAGAGCAGGTGACTTCTAATCATCAGGTCCGGGGTTCGAGTCCTCGCGGGGTCGCCAGCAGCTTCAGTGACGAAAGAGGGCATCAGCTGGCCCCTGATCCGGTTGCTCCGGTTTTGGGGCTATCGGCCTCATTCTTGCCGATCCGATTGGCCGCCCACTTCGGTTCGGGCGATCCGGACAACGATCTACATGTCATGAAGGAGCAGGTCCCGGGTCATCGACGCGCTCTGGATCGGACCCGTCGCAATCGGGCTCACTGGCGCCCGACCTCGCCATCGGCGCCCAACATCTAGCCCGACGCGCGTTGCGCCTCGGCGCTGGCAGCGAGCATCGCGGCGATGTCGTCGCTCGGGCGGGCCGGCGAGAAGGCGAAGCCCTGCAGCTTCTCGAACCCCATGCCGGCCAGCATCCGGAACTGCGCGTCCGTCTCCACGCCTTCGGCCACCAGGCCCACGCCCAGGGAATTGCCCATCCCCACGATCGCGCTCAGAAGCGCGCGGTTCGCGCCCTCGTCGGCAAAGGCCTGCACGATCTCGCGGGCCACCTTCAGCCGCGCGGGCCGCAGGGCCAGAACCGAGGCGATCGAGGCCCGCCCGGTTCCGAAATCGTCGATCTCGATCTCGATCCCCATGTCCGCTAGACCATCGAGGTTCCACAGCACCGTGCCGGCGGCGCGGTCGAGATAGGCGGTCTCGAGCACCTCAAAGGCGATCTGGCCATGGGGGATCTTCATACAGTGCAGGTCCTGCATCAGCCCGGGGCTGTTCAGGCGCTTGGCCGACACGTTGACGGCCACCGTCGGCACCGTGTGGCCGGCGGCCTGCCACACGGCAATATCGGCGATCGCGCGGCGCAGGATCTGCTGGTCGATCTGATCGACCAATGCCACTTCTTCGGCAATCTCGATGAAGTCCGCGGGCAGCAACAGGCCCCGGCGTGGGTGCTGCCAGCGCGCCAGCGCCTCAAGTCCCACAATCCGCGTGCCGCCAGGATCGTACTGGGGCTGGTAATGGGCGACGAACTCGCACCGGTCGAGTGCCTCATAGAGCTCGTCGGCAATCCGGCGGCGCGCTTCCGCTTCCGACCGCATCTCGGGTCCGAACGCCACCCATCGGCCGCGACCCTGGGCCTTGGCCTTGTAAAGGGCGATATCGGCGTTCGACAACAGCTCGTCCGCCGTGAGCGTTCGCCGCCCGCCGGACAGCGCACCACGATCCGCGTCCGCGCCGGTTGAAGCGATGCCGACGCTCGCGCCCACCCGGCAATGCTCCTCCTCGAACTCGATCGGGTGCGACAACCGCGCGATCAGCCGGTCGGCCAGGCGTGCGGCCTCGGCGATCCCCTGGCCCGGCGCGGCCAGTATGACGAACTCGTCGCCGCCCGTCCGCGCCACCATCTCGCCGCCCGCTGCAAGCTTCCTCAGGCTGTCGGCGACATGGCGCAGCACCCGGTCTCCGGCCGCGTGGCCGAGGGTATCGTTGATCGGCTTGAACCCGTCGAGGTCGAGATGCAGAACGGTCACCTCGGCATCCCCCGCGCATCGAGCCGTCAGCGTTTCATCCAGATAGCGGCGGTTCGGCAGACCGGTCAGCGCGTCATGCAGCGCGCTGTGCTCGGCCTCCACCCGCGCCCGCTCGACCCGTGACACCAGATCGTGCAGCGGCCGGCCGATGATCACGCGAAAGGCCAGCCAGTTGGTCAGAAGCGCCACCATCAGCCCGAACAGCAGGATCACCATCGACAGCTCGCGCTGCCGGGTGCGCGCCAGGGCGACCTCGTCGAGCTTCCACACGATGCGCAGGTCGGTGTCGCCTTCGAAATAGACCGGCAGCGTCAGCGTCTCGCCCTCGACCCGCGCATGGCACCCCAGGCCCTGGGGCGCGCGCAGGATCGGCGTGCCGCCCGGTGGCGCCAACTCGGCGCACTCGATCGCCGGGTCCGACATCAGCGTCAGGATAAGCTGCTGTCCGGTCGCCCGCGCCACCGCGCCATCCTGCCAGAACTGGTCGCCCATCAGCTCCAGCCCGCTGGCCACCCGGGCCGACAGGTTGCCCACCCGGGCCGTCACGCCTCGTTCGACATTCGTCACGACATGGCGCGACAGCGCCGTGAGCCCGATCACGGCGAGCACCAGAAACGTCGGAACCAGCCAGGCCGACAGGCGCAGGTAGAGCGCGACAAGGCCGGGCGGCGTTGGACGGCCCCCCATCCGACCGCTCAGAAGGCGCGCACCTGGCCGGCCGCGCGCAGGCCGTGCAGCACGGCTCGGTTATCGATCTCGGTGCGGAAGATCTGGAAGCCGCGATCCGTCTGAGCGACGAAGTAATCCACCTCGAAGCTCTGGCCATCCTCGGTCAAAAGGTCGGCGCAGAGCACGAAGTAGCCCTCGCCCACCATGATCATCGGATGCGCCTTTGTCGGATAAAGGCGTCGCATCTCGCCCGTCTCGGTGTCGAGATCGAGGATCGCGCCCTCGATCGAACTGCGTGCGATATGGCGCTGCATCGCGGCCTGAAGTTCGGCGCTGATGCTGGCCTTTTCGTCGGCGAAGCCGGCCGACGGGGCCAGTGTGCCCAGCACCAGCATCGCGGCAATGAGCGCGTGAACGGGAATGAAGCGCGTCATGGTTCTCCTCACGATCCTCAGAGTGATCTATCCCGTCCTCTTTGCCCCATTGGGGGTTTCCCCCATGTGACGGAAGCTGGGCAATGTTTCGGGCTTTCTGCTTGAATTGTAATCGTAATTTCAACGCCGCGCCCTCAGCGTGTCGGGCATGGCCGTGGCCTGCCCTCCAAAACCCTTTGACAGCGCGTCATCGGTCAAGGCAGCGTTCGCCCATGGCCACGCGCGCGCATCTTTCCCGCCTGCCAGCGCCCCGCCCCGCCGGGCGGCGGGCCACCGGCTGCGACCTCGTGGTGTAACCGGGCGGCCGCGCCGCTCCGCCGCCCCCTCGCCGTTTCCAGCCGCGATCCACACCATGCCCGACCTGCGCCTTGCCATCGATATCGGCGGGACCTTCACCGACACGGTTCTGGCCACCGAGGCCGGTCAGCCGCTCGCTACCGCCAAAACGCCCACCACGCCATGCAACCCGGCCGAGGGGGCGCTTGCGGGTGCGCACGATGTGCTCGACGCCGCCGGGGCGGGGTGGCCCGACATCTCCGGCTTCGTCCATGGCACCACGCTCGCCACGAACGCGCTGATCGAGCGGCGCGGGGCGCGCGTCGCCACAATCACCAATACCGGCTTCCGCGACATCCTCGACATCGGCTATGAGCGCCGCTACGACCAGTACGATATCGACCTGGAAAAGCCCGATCTGCTGGTGCCGCGCGCCCGTGCCTTCACCATCGGCGGCCGTATCGATGTCGCGGGGCGCGCGCGCATGCCGCTCGACACCGCCGCGCTGCCCGCCCTCAGCGCCGCCCTTGCCGCCGCCGGGGCCAGGGCGGTCGCTATCTGCCTCCTCCACGCGTATGCCAACCCGGCGCATGAGCGTGCGGTGGCCGACTGGCTCGCCGCCCATATGCCAGGTCTCTCGGTCTCGCTCTCCCACGAGGTCAGTCCCGAAGCGCGCGAGTTCGACCGGCTTTGCACCACCGTCGCCAACGCCTCGATCCAGCCGCTGATGGACAGCTACCTCGCCACCTTCGCCGAGCGTTTCGCTGCGGCGGGCCTCACATGCCCGATCCTGATGATGACGGCCGGGGGCGGCATGACCCGGATCGAAACCGCCCGCCGCCTGCCCATCCGCCTTGTCGAAAGCGGGCCCGCTGGCGGTGCGATCCTGGCGGCCCGCATCGCGCAAGGCGCCGGGCTCGACAAGGTCCTGTCGTTCGATATGGGCGGCACCACGGCCAAGCTCTGCCTGATCGACGGGGGCCGCCCCCAAACCGCCCGCACGTTCGAGATTGCCCGCGCCAAGCGCTTCCTCAGGGGCTCGGGCATGCCCGTGCGCATCCCCGTGGTCGAGATGATCGAGATCGGCGCCGGCGGTGGCAGCATCGCCGCGGTCGACGGGCTGGGCCGGCTCCATGTGGGCCCCGAAAGCGCCGGCTCCGAGCCTGGGCCCGCCGCGTTCGGCCGGGGCGGCACACGCGCCACCGTCACCGACGCCGACATCGCCCAAGGCCTCATTGACCCCGCCCGCTTTGCCGAAGGCCGACTTGCCGTTGATGAAGCCGCAGCGCGCGCCGCACTCACCCAAGATATCGCCCGGCCCCTCGGCGCCGACACTGACACGGCCGCGCGCGGTGTTTCCGAGATCGTCGATGAAAGCATGGCGAGCGCCGGCCGCATGCACGCCGTCGAGTCGGGCAAAGACCTCGGCACCCGCACCATGATCGCCTTCGGCGGCAACGGCCCCCTGCACGCCACCCGCGTCGCCCGCCGCGCCGGCGTCTCCCGCATCCTGGTGCCTGAAGGGCCCGGCGTCGGCTCGGCCCTCGGCTTTCTCCGGGCGGCCGTGTCGTTCGACATCGTCCGCTCGCGCCACACGTTCCTCGACAGGCTCGACCCCTGCGCCATCGACGGGCTCTTCGCCGAGATGCGGGCCGAGGCGCATGCGGTCGTCCGAGCCGGCGCGCCAGACGGCCCGCTCGCCGAAACACGCTGCGCCCATATGCGCTATCGCGGGCAGGGCCACGAAATCGCGGTTGGCCTTCCCTCTCGCCCCCTGACCGAGACCGACAGGCCCGCCCTCCGCACCGCGTTCGAGACCGAATATGCGCGGCAGTTTTCGCGCGCCATCCCGTCGATGGAGATCGAGATCCTCAACTGGGAGCTCTCGCTCTCCGCCCCCGTTCCCGACGCGCCCCCGGTTCCGCCCACGCCCAGCGCACGAGCCGTCGGGCCCTCTGAAACCCGCCGGATCCTGTGCGACGTCACCGGCGCCTGGGTCGACGCCGCGCTCCACGACCGCGCATCGCTCCGCCCCGGCGACCGCCTCACCGGCCCCGCGCTGATCGTCGAGCCGCAAACCACCACGCTCGTCTCCGCCGACTTTCGGGCCGAGATCGACGGTGCCGGCAACCTCGTCCTGACCCGCCACGAACCGCAGGAGCCCGCCCGATGACCGATCCGCGCCTTCAGGTCCTCTGGAACCGCCTCCTTGCCATCGTCGAGGAACAGGGCCAGGCGCTCATCCGCGCCGCCTTCTCTCCCATCGTGCGCGAATGCGGCGACATCTCCGCCGGCATCTTCGACGCCCGCGCCCGCATGCTCGCCCAGGCCGTCACCGGCACGCCCGGGCATATCAACACGATGGCCGAAGCCGTCCGCACCCTGGCCGACCGGTTCCCGCGCGAAGCCATGCGCCCGGGCGACATCTACATGACCAACGATCCCTGGATCGCCTCGGGTCACCTCAACGATTTCCTGCTGATGCAGCCCGTCTTCCACCGCGGCCGCGTCATCGGCTTCACCGCCTGCACCTCGCACCTGATCGATCTCGGCGGATGCGGCATGGGCCCCGAAGGCTCCGACATCTACGACGAAGGGCTCCTGATCCCGCCCTGCAAGCTCGTCGACCAAGGCACGCCCAACGCGCTCCTCCTCGACATCGTCCGCGCCAATTCCCGCGAGCCCATCGCGAACGAGGGCGACATCCACGCCCTCATCGCCTGTTGCGAGGCCGGGGCGCGGCGCCTCGCCGGCCTCATGGACGAGTTCGGGCTCGACAGCCTCGACACGCTCGCCGACCACATCGTCGACACCTCGCGCCGTGGCACCGAAGCCGCGATCGCCGCCCTGCCGCAAGGCACGTGGCAAAGCCGGCTCACGGTCGACGGCTACGAGACCGACATCGACCTTCATGCCGCACTCACCATCGCGGGTAATCACTTGACGCTCGACTTCGCCGGCACCGCCCCTTGCTCGCCCAAGGGCATCAATGTGCCGCTGAACTATGCCACCGCCTATGCCGTCTTTGCCCTGCGCTGCCTGATCGGGCCCGAGATCCCCAACAATGCGGGCTCTCTTGCCCCGTTCCGCGTTACCGCGCCGCCAGGCTGCATCCTCAATGCCGGGCCACCCGCGCCCGTCGCCATGCGCCACACGATCGGTCAGATGGTGCCCGACCTCGTCTATGGCTGCCTCTCGCAAGCGCTGCCCGGCCGGGTGCCGGCCGAGGGCGCCTCCTGCATGTACGATCTGCCGCTCCGCCATGCGCCCGAGGCACCGGGGCGCGGCGACCCCACCTTCGCGCTGGAGCTGGTCTTCAACGGCGGCACCGGCGCCCGGCCCAGCCGCGACGGGCTCTCGGCCACAGCCTTCCCCTCGGGTGTCTGGGGCAGCCAGGTGGAGACAACCGAGGCCGCCGCGCCCGTCTTGATCACCGCGCGCGAGCTGCGGCCGGGCAGCGGCGGGGCAGGGCGCCAGCGCGGCGGCCTTGGCCAGCGGATCGAGCTCACGCCCGCCGGCGCGCAAGACGTCATGCTCTTTCTCTCGGTCGAGCGCATCCGCCACCCCGCCCGCGGCCGCGCCGGCGGCCAAAGCGGCGCCCCGGGCCGCATCCGCCTCGGCCAGGACGGGTCGGATTTGCCGGGCAAGGGCGAGGTGCGCATCCCCGCCGGCGAAACCCTGATCTTCGAAACGCCGGGCGGCGGCGGCTTTGGCCCGCCGGCCGACCGCGCCCCCGAGGCCCGCGCCCGCGACATCGCCGAGGGCCTTGTGCCGGGCGAACCCCGTCCAGACCAAACAGGAGGCGCAGAATGATCTCTCCCGTCCCGCACATCGCGCGCATGTCGCCCTACGCCATCGCCAATCTGGTTGCGCCCGAAGGCGTGCCCATCACCAGCCTCGCCCAGAATGAGAGCTTGCGCGGCCCAAGCCCGGCGGCCTCGGCCGCTGCCGCCGCAGCGCTTTCCCGGGCCCATCTCTACCCCGACGCCAACTGGGCCGACCTGCGCGCCGCCCTTGCCGCGCGGCACGGGCTCGACCCCGGTTCACTCCTCTGTGCCGCCGGCTCGCTCGATCTCATCGCCGCGCTCGCCCGCGCCTATGCCGGGCCCGACCGCGCCGTGCTGACCGCCGTCCACGCCTATCCCTTCTTTCGCACAGCCGCCGAGGCGGTCGGCGCCCGCTGCGACGCCGCGCCGGAAGACGGGCTCACCATGTCCGTCGACGCCCTCCTCGACGCCGTCCGCCCCGACACCCGGCTCGTCTTCGTCGCCAACCCGGCCAATCCGACCGGCACGCGTGTCCCGGGCGCCGAACTGCGGCGCCTCCGCGACGGGCTCCCCGCCCACACTCTCCTGGTGATCGACGAGGCCTATGGCGAGTTTGCTGACACTCTGCAGGAGCCTCTGTTTGACCTTCCCGCGCGCGGCGACACTTGCATCCTGCGCACCTTTTCAAAGGCGTACGGATTGGCGGGGCTCCGCGTCGGCTGGGGTGTCTTTCCTCGGCCCATTGCCGAACAGATGCGCAAGGTCCTCCCCCCGGGGGGCGTCTCCGGCCCCGCGCTCGCTGCTGCAACGGCCGCCGTGGCCGACCGGACCTATCTCGACGAAACCGTCCGGCTCACCGTTACCGCCCGCGACGCGCTCGTCTGCCACCTCCGCAGCGCCGGCTACCCGGTGCCCGACAGCCACACGAACTTCGTGCTCGTCCCCTGTGGCAGCCCGGCCCGCGCCCGCGCGCTTCAGACCGCCCTGCAGGCTCAGGGCCTCGTCCCCCGCGCCCAGGGCGGCGCCGGCCTGCCCGACGCGCTTCGCCTGACCATCGCCGAGGGCGACGCGCTCGACCGGGCCGCGACGATCCTGACCGACCTCGCCGCCGTGGCCACGCCATGACAGCCACCCGCGCGCGCGCCCGTCTCGGCGTCCTCGTCCCCTTCACCAACACCAATCTCGAGCCCGATCTCGCCATGATGGCGCCCGCCGGCCTCACCCTCCACGCCGCGCGTCTGGGCGGATACGACGCCGAGGCCATCCCCGACGCCGCGCAGATGGCTGGCCTCGGCCTCTCCGAACTCGACGAGCCCTTGCGCCTCATCGCCGGCGTGAGACCCGACATCGTGATTTATGGCTGCACCTCGGCCACCCTCACCCACGGCCCCGCGTTCGATCAGGCCCTCGCCGCACGCATCGAAAAGACAACGGGCGCCGCCACGGTCACCGCCGCGGGCGCCGTCGTCGCCGCCCTCCGCCGCCTCGGCGCCACCCGCATCGCCTTCGCCTCGCCCTACGTGCCGGCGATCACCGCGGCCGCCATTGCCTTTCTCTCCGATTGTGGAGTCGAGACGGTCGCCCGGGCCGAGGTCTCGGCAACGCTCGACAATGAGGGGCAGGGCGCGATGACCCCCGACGAGGTTGCGCGCCTCGCCCTCACCGCCGACCTTGCGACGGCCCAGGCCCTCGTGCTGTCCTGCACCGACATGCGCGCGGCCGAGGTGGCGGCGCGGCTCGAAGGCGAAACCGGCCTGCCCGTCGTCACCTCCAACACCGCGCTCCTGGCCGAAGCGCTGGCGCGTGTCGGCGTGCCCGACCCGATCCGCGGCTTCGGCCGCCTGCTGGAGCTGCCCAGATGACCCCCTCGCCCGACGACCCCCTCGCCGCCTTCGTCCTGGGCCGTCCCGCCATCCCGGAAAGCGCGCGCCAGATGGCGGCAACGCTCATCATCGACACGCTGGCCGTCGGCGCAGGCGCCGCGCCGATGGCGGCCGGGCGCCTCGCCGCCGCGCATGCCGGGATGTTCTTCGCCCCCGGCGCCCCCGCCGCCGCGGCGCCGATCCTCTTCGACGGGCGCACCGCCTCGATCCCCGGGGCTGCCTTCGCCGCCGCCACCTCGATCGACAATCTCGACGCCCATGACGGCCTGAACGCCACCAAGGGCCATATCGGATGCGCGGTCGTCCCCGCCCTCTTCGCCTTCGCCGCGTCGCAGCCGGGCCTCCCCGCGCGCGCCGCGCTCGATGCCACCGTGATCGCCTACGAGATCGCGGCGCGCGCGGGCCTGACGCTCCACGACACCGTCACCGACTATCATACCTCCGGCGCCTGGAACGGTCTCGGCGTCGTCGCCCTCGGCGCCCGCCTGCAGGGCCTCTCGGACGTCGCGCTGCGCCACGCCCTTGGCATCGCCGAATATCATGGGCCGCGCAGCCAGATGATGCGCGAGATTGCCAACCCCACCATGCTCCATGACGGCTCCGGCATGGGCGCCCTCGCCGGCACCATGGCCGTCCTTCTGACCGAGCAGGGCTTCACCGGTGCCCCGGCCGTGACAACCGGATCCGACGGGCACTGGGCCGATCTCGGCCAGCGCTGGACGATCGAGGAGAACTACATCAAGCCCTATCCGATCTGCCGCTGGGCCCATGCGGCGCTCGATGCGCTCTCGGCGCTGCAACGCACACACGGCTTCACCGCGCCCGACGTCGCCCGGATCGAGATCAACACCTTCGCCCAGGCCGCGCGCCTCTTCCCCGGCATGCCGCGCACCACGTCCGAGGCGCAATATTCCATGCGCTTCGCCGTCGCCGCGCTCCTTCTCAAGGGGCAACTCGGCCCCGCCGAGATCTCGGGCGACGCGCTCTCCGATCCCGCCACGGCGGCGCTTCTATCGCGGATCGACGTGCACGAGACCGCGCATTACTCGGCCCTCTTCCCCGCCGAACGGCGCTCGGATGTCACCGTCGAGCTTGCCGACGGGCGCCGTCTCGCCTCGGGCGACACCCATGCCCGTGGGGGCCCCGAGGCGCCCCTGTCGCTCGCAGAGGTCGAGGCCAAGCTTCATACCATCGCAGGCGTTCTGCCGGCGGCCCGCCGCCACGCGCTCTGGGCCTGGCGCGCGCGGCTCCTTGCGCCCGGGGCCCGCCTCGCCGATCTCGCTGTACTCGTCACGCCCGCCGTCGACACCGACATCACCGAGCCGGCCGAGGCCCCCGTTGCCTGAGGCGCCCCGCATCCTGATCCATGCCGGTACGCCCGCGCCGCTGGCCGACCGACTCGCCGCCGCCCACCCCGACGCTGCCATCGCCACCTGCGACAGCTACGCGGGGCTCCCCGGCACGCTCGCCGCGCACCGGCCCGACATCGTCTATGGCATCCGCTTCGCCGGCACCAAGGGCTATCCCCGCGACGCGCTCCTCGGCGCCCACGGCCCGCGCTGGATCGCCGTCGGCGGGGCAGGGACCGACCATCTCGGCCCTTGGGAGCCCGCCCGCGTCACCGTCACGAACGCCGCCGGCACCGCCGCGGGCATGATGGCCGAGTACATCCTTGGCAGCGTTCTCCATTTCACGCTCGACGTGCCAGGCCTGATGGCCGATCAAGCTGCCAGGCACTGGGACGCTGCACGAATGGTCACGCCGATGGCCGGCATAACCCTTCTCATCGTCGGGCTCGGCCATACCGGGCAGGCGCTCGCCGCCCGTGTGCGCGCCTTCGGCCTCACGGTGCTCGGCACCCGGGCGCACCCACGTCCGATGGATGGCGTCGACGAGGTCCACCCGCCCGACGCGCTGCCCACGCTTCTCGCCCGGGCCGACATCGTGGCCGTCTGCGCGCCACTGACGCCGGCGACGCGCGGCATGATCGGCGCCACCGAGGTCGCCGCGATCAAGGACGGCGCCATCCTGGTCGACGTCTCCCGCGGCGGCATCGTCGACCATGCCGCCCTCGGCGCCGCCCTGGCCGCCGGCCGCCTGCGCGGCGCCGCGCTCGACGTGTTCGACCCCGAACCCCTGCCACCCGACAGCCCGCTCTGGTCGCTCCCGAACGCGCTGATCTCTCCCCATTGCTCGGCCTACTATGCCGAATGGGAGGCCACCTCGTTCGCCTTCTTTCTGGAAAATCTCGCCCGCTGGCGCGCAGGCGAGCCGCTCCTCAACGTGGTCGACCCGGCCCGCGGCTACTGAGGCCCGCTCACACCCGCCCCTGGCGATAGATCGCGAATGCCGCCTTCGCCTCGTCGATTTCCGCCCCCGCCCGGACCGGCACATCGCCCGACGCGCCAAAATCGAGACCTTCCGCGTTCCTCCGAAGGCAGACCTCGATGATCGCGCGGCGCGGGTCGGTCGTTCCGCCGCCTAGACCATCACTGGGAAGCGGCTCGCCAGACCCGCCGCGCTCGGTGATCAGCCCGGTGACCAGTCGCGCGGGCATCACGTCGACCGCCGGGTCGCCGGTGGCCGTGCCCCCGGTCGTCACCTCCACCTCGCCGATGTCGTTGTCGGTCCGGCGTTGCACGTGGCCCACCTCGCGCCCCGCCCGTGCCCGATCAAGCGCGATAGCCTCAGTTCCGCCGGGTGCGCTCCGCTCCGGCAGATCAAGTCAGGCGTATCGGGCCTTCTTGGTTTGGCCGCAGCCGTCCGTCGGGATCACCCGCAGGTCCCATAGCGATGCCCCTTGTGTCGGGGCGCGCTGTCCCTGCCCGGAGAGGGCTCTCGCGGACGCATGGTCGCCCAGGGCACATGTGGTCTCCGCACGTTTGCAAGCGCACGTCTTCCTCGATCGGCGCAATGCCCGGCCGATTGGAACCGCCGCACACGCTCGGTCCCTCAAGCACAGCAGCCCTCGGCGATCTGCGCTGATCACACGCCAGCCCCCAGCCCTTCGCGCGTCGCCCTTTGCCTAGCGCGACGGCGCTCCGTTCAATGGGTTCGCAAGCCATGGACCGTCCTGTGCCGCCCACCGGCCGTGCAGACACCGCGCGCCCCTACCCGTGCTCGGCCCGGTGCGCCAGCCAGAGCGCGCGCAAGGCCGGTTCTCGGTCGGGCGCCGCGGCGAGTGCCACCGCGTCGGCCCCGTCGAAGGCCATGAACAGGAGCCGCCGGTCGCCGCTCAGCGCGATGGCCTCGGGTCCGGTCGCCGCCTCATTGCGCAGGCGCTGCGGCGTGTCCGTCGCCAGGAGAGCCGACAGCGCTTCGACCAGCGACGGCAGGCCGGCCGTGTCGAGCACGGCCTCGCCCGACATCAGCACGGCCGCGCGCACATCGCCGCTGGCCGCGTCGAACAGCGCGGGCAACAGCCCCTCGCCGCCCTCCTCGGCCTCGGTGCCCTTGGCCCAGGCGAGCGCCAGCGTCGAGACAGCGACGCCCGTTTGCTCCAGCGTGCGGGTTGAGGCCGACGGGTGCCGCTCCACCCGCACCCCGCCCTCGGCGCAGAACCGCACCAGCGCCTGCCGCAGATCCGCCAGGTCCTGCCCGCCCGCAAAAGTCAGGTTCAGCGAGGCCAGACCCGGCCCCTCGCCGGAAGGTCCGCTCCCGCGACCAGCCTGTCCCGACGTATGCCCGTTCGCCCCGCCCTCGCCGCGGCCCGCCATGCGCCGCCCGTCGACCTCCAAGAGCCGCCGGTTGCCGACTTCAAGCGCCAGGACCCCGCCCGCCCGATTGGTCAGCACGAGCCGACGCGCCATCACCGTCTCGTCGATCTCCTGCAACACGCCCGAGACAAGGCCGAGGGGTGGCACCGCGGCAACGGCCCGCCCCGCCGGGCCCGCGGAGCGCTCCGCCTCCGGCTCGGCCAGCCGCGTGAGCATGCTGTGGAGTTCCGCTTCCAGGCCGCTCTCCGCCCGCCCCTCGGCCCCATGACCGCCTGCCCCCGAGAGGTCCTCGCCCCGCCGCGCCACCGTCGCTGCCGGCCGTGCTCCGGGCGCGCCGATGCGGTCGGACCGCTCGGCCCCGGCGGGCTCTCTGGCGTCGTCTGACAGGGCCGGGGCGGCGACCCCGGCCAGTCCGCGAAACGGGGCGGGCATCTGCGGGCGGGCGGCGGGTTGGTCAGACATGGTGCCCCCGCTGGGCCGCGTCGCGCGACGGGCCCTCGTCGTGGATGAGCGATGCAAGGGTCGGGACAAGCGCATCGAGGTCGGTGTCGGCATCGCACACGGCACAGATCACCTCGGTGCCGTCGGCATCGCCCCCTTCATCGCCCTCATCCAGCCCAGCATCGGGCGCGCCCCCAGGGTCGTCGGCCCGCACGAAGACGTGCATTGCGTCTCCGACAAACAGAGTGGCGCGGCGCGGGGCAGACGGCTCCGGTCCCGGCCCGTTCCCCGGCCCGTTTCCCGGCCCGCTCCCCGTCCCGTCGAGCGCCGCCAGTGCGGCCGCGCCCGCTTGGCCAAGACACCGGGTCGCGCCGGCGAGGATTGCGTCGAAATCCTCCTGCCGTTGCCCGTGGCGCCCCAGGCCCCGCAGCACCGTCGCCGTCAGAACATCACCGACCACCAGACACTGGCACCCCGGCGCGTTGTCCAGCAGATCGGTCATTCTCTTGGCAATGGTCATGGCAAGGCCCCGGGCGCAGCGCCGCCCGAGGGCGGCCACGATCTACGTCCAGCTATGCCAAGAATTCCTTGCGAGGGGCTTACCGCGCCGCCACCGGTTGCCCGCGCTCGACCCAAAGGGCAAGCGGCCAGGCCCGAGCGACACCGCCGCCGGTGCGCCCGTCCCGACCAGCCCCGGCGCGTCCGCCCGTCAGGCGAACGGCGGCGCCATCTCGGCCCGCGCCGCCTCGGCTTCAGCGAGCGTCGGGCGCCGTTTGCGCGTGGCCCCGTGCGACGCACGCACCCGCCGCGGCACGATGCGGCCCGACGGCACGTGTGCGGCCTCCGACCGCTCCGCCATCACCGCCCGCGCGCCGTCGGAATCCAGCACCCGCAGGCCCGTCGGCGGCCCCGCCGGCAAAGGGTCGATGGCGCTGGGCGCTTCGTCTCCGTCCGGCCGATAGGGCGGCGCCGTGGGCGCGACGAGCGGAATGTCCCGCCCCACGTCGCGCGACACGCGCGTCACCAGGTCCAACAGGCCCTCCATCAGGTCGGCCGCACCGCTCTCCTCAAAGGCCGCCGCGTCCTCGCCCGCCGCGATGGCCCGGGTCAGCGACACCGGGAACACGCCGGCAAAGAGGCCGTCCGTCTCGCGCCGAACCCGCGCCAGCACCCGCGCCCGGTCACGCTCCGACCCCAGCTTGTCGAACCGCGTGACCAGCAGGAAGGCGTTGGCCCGCAGGCGCTCGGGCATCTCCTCCCAGAACGCCGCCTCGCTTTGGCGCCAGGCCTGGGTGGCATGGGTGCACCACAACACGCCGTCGGCCAGGGGCGCGGCGCGGTCCCACACCTCGGCGGGCATGTTCGGATCCGAGATGCCCGGGAAGTCGATCAGATCGCAGAGTTGCAGAACCTCCGCCTGCCGGGCCACGCAAATGTGGCGCGTCGTCTCCAGAGGCACCGTTTCGGGCCGGTCGAGATTGACGCCGAACTCCCCCCCGTCGAGCCCCACGCCATAGGGCGCGGCATCGCCGAGGCTCAGCCAGACCGGCGGCAGCTGCGTCGCCGTCACACGCACCGGCAGAGCCTCGTCGCCCATGAGCAGGTTGGTCAGCGTGCTCTTGCCGGCGCTGAACTCGCCCATGATCGCGATGCGCGGGCGGCGGGTCTCGGCGCCGGTCTCGGAGGTCGTCAGGCGGTCGAGCGCCTCGCTGGTTTCGGGCTTCGGGGGTCTGGGGCTCTGGAACATCTCGGTTTCTCCTTCGTCAGGCCGCCAGGCGGCCGAGGCGGTCGACGGCTTCAGACAGGCGTTCGGGGCTCGGGCGCGCGTCGCTGGCGCTGTCCGGCAGGCCCTCCGCCGCGCCACCCGGCTGGCCGAGGCCCGCGACCAGCACGCGCTGGTCATCGAAGAACCGGCGCAGCGCGTCGCGCATCGCCGCGCCCGAGGGCTTCAGATGGCCCTCGCGCATGCCCTCGAGGATCGGCTGCGTTTCGGCGTCGAGCATCGCGTGGAATTCCGGGGCAAAGCTCTTGTAGCCGCGCCGCCGGCTCCACCAGCGTCGCCACCACGTGCCCTGCAGGTCAAGCGCGATGGTCTGACCCAAAAGGACCGGTGCGGCGAGGCGTGGCACAATGGGCGGCTGCACCGAAAAGCTCCCCGGCTGGGCGCCGAGCGCGCGGGCATAGATTGCGGCGACCCCCTGCGCCGCAGAGTCCGCGGCCTCCTCGCCGGCGCCGCGCAGATGCCGCGCAAACACCTGATAGCCCGAGCGCAGCAACAGCCGCAGGCCCGCCGGGTCGTACGACCAGGGCGCAAGCTCGCCATAGGCTTCCAGATGTTTGATGAGGGCGGCCACGGCCCGGTCGAGAAAGCTCCGCTGCGAGCGTTCGAGCCGCGCAAGCGCGCCCTCATAGGCGAAATTGAAGCCCTGCTCGAACTGCTCCAGCACCTGACGCTCCAACTCGTCGAGATCGCTGGCCAGCGCCGCGGCATCCACCGCCTCTCCGCCCTCCGCGGCGGCGCGCAGCGGGTCGACCTCGGCCGCCGCCGACAGGCCGATCGCCAGGTTCATCGTCGCGCGCGCGGCCGCCTGAAGGCGCTCCTTCGCCGGCCCCTCGGCCACCCGCTCCCAGATCGCGCCATAGAGCGCCGGCAGCCCCGACAGCTCCCAGATCAGCGCGAACGGCCCCAGCCCCTCGTCCAGATCGGGCAGCGAATGCTCGGCATGGGCCAAAAGCACCGCTGCCTCCTCGTCGTCCATCTCGTGAAGCTGCCCGGTCAGGGCCAGCGTCGCCCACCGCGCCGAGCCGAAAAGGATCGGCACCTGCCCCAGATCGCGGGCATGTTCCTCCAGCGTGGCCTCGATGCTCTGGCGGATCTCGGGGATCTGCGTCGAGGGGTTCGACAGCTCGTCCACCCGGTTGACGAACACGATCACCTCGCGCGAGCGCACGTTCGAGATCAGCCGGATCAGCGCCATGTCGACGCTCGACAGCGCCTGATGCGCCGACAGAACCACCACGCACAGGCGGCTGTCGCGGATCGCGCCAATGGTGATCTGCTCGCGCATCATGAATGTGTCGTTGACGCCCGGCGTGTCGCGCAGGCACAGGCTCACGGGCCAGTCTGGCCGGTCAAGCCACAGATCGGCGGCCTTGGTGATGTCGGCAAACCGCCCCTGCGCGTCCGACGGACCCGCCTCCTCGATCCCGTCATCGTCGCCGAGGCACACATAGCGCTCGATCAACTCCGGATCGAACCCGCCGTAATCGTGGCTGGTGCCGAGGAGCAGCTCGAACCGGCGGCCGAGCCGGCGCCGCGTCTTCTCGCGCATCGCCGCGATCTGGGCACGGATCTTCTCGGCCTCGTCCTCGGCGCCCGAGCGGCCCGCAAGCTCGCCCATCCGGCCGCCCCGGCGCGTCAGCCGGTCCCAATCTTCCTGCTCGAAAAAGGTGAAGCGCGCCGCATGGTCGCGCTGCCCCGCGCGCGGGCCCATATGGAGCGACGTGACGACCGACGTCCAGGGGTTCACATCCGACGGCAGCAGGCCCGGCGCGCCGACCATTGCATTGACGAGCGAGGTCTTGCCCGCCTTCACCTGCCCGATCAGCGTCACGCTCGGCTCGAACGCCATCAGCTCCGACCGGTCGCGGCTGGCCGCGCGGGCCGCATCGTCCTGCCCGCCGGCGACGAGCTCATCGAGCAGATCCAGCACCTCCTCGCGCTCGACAAGGTAATCCGACAGGCCCGCGCGGCAGAGACCGAGAAGGGCACCGGGCCCGTCGAACGGCTCGGGCAGGGGTCCGGCCGCCATGTCCGCGTCCGACATCTCGTCCTCTGGCTCCCCAGTGTGCTCTGGCTCCCCAGTGTCCTCAGGCTCTCCAGTGTCCTCAGGCTCGCCGGTGTGGTGTGGCTCTGGCGCGGGCGCCCCGTTGCCCTGCGGCTCCGGTGCGGGAACGTCGATGCCTTGCGGCTCTGGCTCGGGCACGCCGGGCTCTATCTCGGCCAACGGCTCGGTGGCGCTCTTTGCCGTCGCTACCTCGTCCTCCATCCGCGCCGGCACGGCCTCGTCTGCATCGGCGCTGCCCGATGCTTCGGCCGCTTTGCCCTTGGCGACCTCCGCCCTGATCGCGGATTTGACCAACGTGGTGAGCGGCCGGCTCACGGGCCTGGTCTGCTCCCGCTTCGAAGCGGCGGGCACAAAGTCGAACGCGTCTACCGGGCCGATCGACAGCGTCGTCACCGATCCACCGGTGCCGCCCGCGCGGTCATGCACGGCCCGCGCCTCGCCCACCGACACATGCCCAGCCTCATCCGGCCGCGCCGCGTCGGGCGCGGGCGTGCCGTCCAGCGGATCCGCTCTTTCGACCTGGGGCGCCTCGTCTGACATGTTCCCTCCAACCCATGCTGCCACGGCCCGATTTTGGGGCCGGACGCGCCCGTCGGGCGACCGCATGGGGGCGGAAATGCGGCGGTTGGCGCCAATTCTATGGGCCCGGGCCGAGGGGGTGGCACGCCACGGGTCAGGCGCCCGCAAAGCACGCGGTCTCGAGACCGGTCTCGCCACAGGCAGCCTTGTGTCCGGGGCCGGCGCCAACCGGCCCCCAGGGCCTCAGGCTGCGGCCCGCATCTCGCATTCGCGGCGCACCTGCAGCATCAGCGCCACCGAATCCGACATCGCCGTCGGGCTGCCCTCAAGCCGCATCAGAAGCATCATCTCGGATGCTTCGGTCAGCATGTCGGCCAGCGGCCCGCCCGCATCCTCGGCCAGCTGCGTGCACTGATCGAGCGTCTCGGTGCAGGTGTCGAGCACCATGCGCGCCGCCCGCTCGATCCCGTCTCCGCCGTCCGCCTCGCAGAGCGGCAGAAGCGCTTCGGCCCGGGCCCGCAAAAGGCCCACGATCTCATCCGCAGTTCCGCGGCCGGACCCGTCAGGTGTGCGATTGGCTGATCGGCCGTCAGCGCCGCCCGCCAAGCCCGCAGCTGACATGGCGTCAGCCGGGCCCGCGCGATCGGTGTCTGTCGTCGCGGTGATCGGGTTCTCCAACAGTAGCGGACGGGGGAGCGCACGTGTCCCCAGCAACGCTTTTGCCGGACGGGCCATCGTGCCGTGGCGGGCTCCCGCCTGAGCAGTGTCTTCAGCCCCCGTTTCGGCGCCCGTCTCGGGGTCCGTGTCAGCGCCCATATCGGCCCCCGTCTGGGCGTCCGCCGGCCGGACAGCCGGCGCAGTCGGCACTGTCGGCACCACTGGTGCGGCGAGCGCGGGAAGGGGCCGCCTGCCCGGCAGGCGCGCGCAGACATCATGCGACACATACTGATCGAGAAACAGGATCGCGCCCTCGAGATCTTCGCGCAGGGCCAGGGACACATGGCTCAAGAGCGCCGCCCGCAAGGCCGCGACCCGGTCGAGCCCGCCGGGGCCCGGTGCGAGGCTGCGCATCTCCCGGAAGTAGCAGGCCGCATGGTCCCGCGCCGCGCGGGCGGCGCCGTGCCCATCGGGCCCCGTGACGGCAAGAAACGCGTGATCCTGCAGCCGCTCCGGCAGCCCAGGCCAAAGCCCCGCGTCCGGTCCGTCCAGCGCCGGCGTGCACCACAAGATCATGTCCGCCCGCGCCGACGCCCAGGCCAGCGCGGCCGCAACGTCCTCGCTCCCGCCCTCCAGCGGAACGAGGATCAGCGAGATTTTCTCCAGGATCGCAAGGGGGGCGTCGAACCGCAGATAGGCCAGGTCATAGGGGTCGGTCGCGCCCAGATCGTCGCGCGTCATCGGCTGTTCCCAGCCATCGGCCATCACGGCGCGGATCGTCTGCCCCGCGCCAAGGCTCACCTCGCAAGGCGGCAGGCCGGTGAGATCCGGCAGCACATCGCTGCCCAACAGCCCGTTGACGACGCGCCGACGGCCTGCGCCGGGCTGCCCGACGACGGCAATCCGCACGGGGCTCGAGAGGCGTGCGCGCACCCGTTCGCCCACGGCGCGCACGCGAGGCGGAAGATCCGCCGCCTCGAGGATCGCGGCAAGTTGCTCGGCGGCGCGGAAAGCGCGCGGTTCGGCCGTCATGGAGCCCCCTTCCTTGGCTACGGGTCGGACACGGCGCGCAGTGCGGCGCGGGCGCGGGCCCGTGGGTCGACCTTGCGCGCGGCGCCGCCCTTGCGTGCGGTCTCGAAGACCGGGCGCATCTCGGCATCCGCCTCGCCGTCGGCTTCGGTGTCCGCGGCCGACCCATCGTCTTCGGTGGCGGACGGGCCGAGGGAGAGGCGTGAGGGAGCCTCGGCCATGTCCGGCGCGTCGGTCTTGCCCCGGCGCGCGTCCCTAGGTTCACCGGGATCGGCAGAGGCACCCCGCGCGCCCCGTCCAGAGGTCGTCTGCTCCTCGTGGAACAGGTTGTCCGCGTCGTCGTCCCCGTGGTTGTCCCCGTCGTCGTGCTCGTGGCCGTCCGCCGGTTCGACGGACGACGTGCTCGGGTCGTCGGGGTCTGCGGTCTCGTCGGCGATTTTGGCGATCGCCTCCTCGAGCACTTTGGGCTCTGCCTCGGGCTCCGCCGCGGAAGCGCCGCCGGCCGTGGCGTCGGGCGCAGAGTCGGGTTCGGCTTCGGCGAACAAGTCCGTAAGGCCGATCACCGCTTGCACGGCGGCCTCCACCGAGGCGTGGGTGTCCGCGGCGCGCGCGGCCTCCTCCGCCTCCTGCTGGGCGCGATGGCTGCGGGCGCTGCTGCCTGCGGCCAGGCACAGCACCGCGACCGAGGTATTGTCCTGCCCCGTCGCGTCCTGGGCCGCCACGTCCTCCAACAGATGCGCTGCAAGCTCGGCCGCGCCAACCTCGGGCCCATGGGCCAGCAGGGCCTTGGCGATGGCGTCGTGGTCGAGCGTCAGCAGTCCGTCGGAGGCCAGCAGCAGCACATCGCCCGGCTCCAGCTGCAGCGGCGCCTCAGGGCAGTCGATCCGCTCGATCTTGTCCGACCCAAGCGCCGATGTCAGGCACGAGCGGCCCGGATGGCGCGCGGCCTCTTCCGGCTTCATCTCGCCCACGCGCACCAAAAGGTCGAGATGGGTGGCCAGCGAGTGCACCTCGTTCAGCTGGTCCAACTCGCCCTCCCGCATCAGGTAGAGCGGGCTGTCGCCGATCGAGAGCCAGTAGAGCGTGTCGCCTTCGACCACCACCGCCAGCAGGGTCGTGCCCATCCCGTCAAGCTCGGGATCGGCGTCGGTCACGGCAAGGATCGCCGCGTTTGCCGCCCGCGCGGCGGCGTGGAGCAGCTCGGGAATGTCAGCGTCGAGCAGGCCGTCGGCGCCGCGGGCCGACGCAATCTCGCCCATCGCGGTCATCACGGCCAGGCGGCTGGCCAGCGCTCCGGCATGGTGGCCGCCCAGCCCGTCGCCAAGCACGACGATCCCGGCGCCGCCGCCGATCGGCACGTCCGCAAGCACCGCGTCTTCCTGCGTGTCGCGGTCGCCCAACGACAGCCCTGTGGCGGTATCGTAGCGCACCACGCGCGCGCCGGCCGCACCCGGGATCGGGGCGAATTCGGGCACGGTTCCCGCATCGTGCGCCGCGACGGCCTCAGAGGGCAGCGATGCCGTTTTGGGTTCGGACGCGCCCGACCCAGTCCCAACACTGCCGACTTCAGCATCTCCCGTCGCGCGCCCGCCCTTCGCGTCGGTCCCGGTCTTCGGCCCGGCGCCGTCGTCGCCGTTGGTCAGACGTGCCTCGAAGATCGGCGCGCCGCCTGGCGCGGGCTTGGTGCGGCCCACGCTTGTGCGCCGGCTGCTCGCGCCCGGGGCGCCGGAGCCGCGGGCACCCGCGCCCTGGCCACTGGGGGTCTTCCCGCTTGCGCGGGCCGTCGCGTCAGACTCCGCGGTCATGCGCGTTCTCCTCGCCCGGATTCTCGGGGGTGTCGGTGCCGTCTTCGCCGCGCTGCCACTCGAAATCCCCTCCGCAGAGGGCGTAGAAGCGCATCACTGTCTCGCCGATCCGAATCACGGCGCCGTCGTCCAGATCTTCGGTCGACACGACCGGCCTGCCGTTCAGTCGCACCAGGTTCGCCTTACCGCCATGGCCCAGATAGAACCGGTTCTCGGTTCCGTCATAGGCGATCGAGGCGTGGTTCTGGCGCGAGATCGTGGTGTCGCCGAAATCGAGGCAGATCGCCTGGTCGCTCCCACGCCCGACCGACGAGACCCCGTCGGTCAGCGTGAACGACGCGCCATAGCCGGGCCCTTCGGTCACGATGATCCAGCCAACCGGAAAGCGGGGCCCGGCCTGCGTGCCGGTCGACCCGGCGCGCGACGTCGGGTCCTCGAGCCCCATGTCACGCGACTGAAAGCCAAGGAGCCGCGTCTTGGCCCGCGCGCCGGGGCCCGATCCTTCGCCGAGCGGGACGCCGGACTGGGCCATGCGCGCCACCTGGGCCCGGGCGAGCGCCACGTCATCGGGCACGTCGGCCCCGTCCGCTGCCCCGTCGGCTGATCCATCCCCTGCGCCGTATTCTGCGCCGTAGTCTGGGCCGTCGTCTGCCCAGGCCGGTCGCGAGACGGGTCCCATGACTGGTCCAGAAACGGGTCCAGTGACAGGCCCAGAGACGGGTCCGGCCTCGGGCGGGAATGCGCCAGGCGGTGTCACATGACCGCCGGTCGCCCCTCCGACAGGCTCCCCAATCGCGCCCGGGTCAAACTGGCTGTGCCCGGACCGTGCGCGGGCCATCCACGTGTCCCCCCCGTCTCGATTGACCCCGTCTCGCTCTTGCCCGTCGCGCTCTTGCCCGTCGCGCTCGTCCCTGCCCTCGTGCCTGCCCTCGTGGGGCCCGGCCTGCGGCGCGTGGGCGGGGCCCAGGTCGCTCAAAGGGCGTGAGGCGCGGTCGGCCTCGATGTCCCAGATGTTGCGCCGCCGAGGTGCGCTCGGGGGCCGACCGCCGTCTCGGTCCGCGGAAGCGCGGTCCGAAGATCCGTTTGGGTCGTGGCGATAGGGATGTCCGTCGTCCCTGGGGCTCGACCCGCGATAGGCCTCCGGTGTCATCGCATCCGGTCCATGGCCCGGGGGCAGCTCCGATGACGGGCGCGAGATCCGCCGCGCCGCGTCGAGCTGATCCGACAGCCGGCGCGTCCGCTCCGACAGGCCGTCCATCCAACCAGAATTCGGGCGGCTCATCGCCCCTTCGCCAGATGAATTTCCGCCGCCGACCGGCCCGCCGGCATCGCGCGACCCCGGGCGACCGTGCCCGCCGTAGCCGGGTTCTTCCGGCACGCCATGGCGCCCGTCGTCAGCCTGCCCGCCGTCAATTCCGGTCCCCGGATATCGGTCGCCGTCGAAGCCTTGGCCTTCGCCCCGCTCAGCGTCGACGCCATCGGGAGGACCGTAGTGGCCGGACAACGGCCGGCTCCCGCTGGCCTCCGGGTCGCGGACTGGCCAGCGCGCGCCGCTCCGCCCGCGGCCGTCGTCGGGCCTATGTCGGCCCGCGCTGTCGTCTCCGTCGTCGGCCATCGCCCCGGGGTTTCCCGCCTGTTCCACGGGCTCCGCCGGCTCGCCAAAGGCCCGGCGGAGCGCTTCCACACCATCATGGGTGGCCGGACGGCCCGCCGAGGGCCGGCGGCTCACGAACACCGCCTTGCCATCGCCCATGCTGTCGCGGTCGTCTCGGCCGTCGCCGCTACCGCCGCCGCTCCCGGCACCGCCACCGCCTTTGACCCGAAAGACCTTCATCTGCTCACACCCCTATCTACCATCGCAATCGTTCACGATTTACTTCCGCCCATAACCTTGCCGAGGAGGCCACGCCGCTCCGACACCCGCTTGGCGCTGCCAGACCCGCCGCCGCCGGATTCAGGGACCGGCTTCACCGGGCGCACCCCGCCCGAGCCCTTTCCGGTCGTGGATGCCAGGTTCGAGGGCGGCGGCGGCACGATGCCCAGAGCCAGCTCGTCGAGAGCCCCGATGGGCAGGCCGAACTCATCGAGCTCCTCGGCCTCCTGGGCACGCTGCATCCGCTCGAGCCTGACCCGGCGCGCTTCCTCGGCCCGGGCCTGAACCAGCGCGGCGGCCGCCTCGGCGGCTTCGTCCTTCTCCGTCGGCTCTTGGGCCTCCTCCGACAGGCGCCGCTGGCGCTCCGCCTCTTCCTTGGCGCGGCGCCGCATCTCAACGGCCAGGGCCCGCGCCTCGGCCTCACGCTCTTTCTGCTCCTGATAGGCGCGCTCCAGCTCCTCGGCCTCGGCCCGCGCCTCCTCGATCCGGCGCAGGCGTGCGGCCTCGGCCTCGGCCCGCTCCTCGGCCTCGCGTTCGGCCTGCTCCGCCGCCTCGCGCGCCTTCTTTTCCTGCACCTTGCGCACCTCGACATTGGTGCTTTCCACCAGGGCGCGGATCTTTTCCTCGATCTCGGGATCGTCGGCGAGGCTCTGCTTGCCCAGCGGCACGCTGATCCGCCCGTCGATCAGCTTCAGCCAGGCTTCGGCACTCTGAAGGCGATCGCGGGCGAACACCGCCAAAGCCTTGTCGATCGCGGCCAGGAAGCGCTTGTCATAGCCCTCCGGTTCGATCGTCAGGAGCGGCACATAGGGGTCAGGCTGGCGCTCGGCGATCGCGGACAGTCGGACATGGCTCGTCACCGGCGGCTCGCCGACCAGCGCGTGATAGAGCGAGGCACCCAGCGAATAGAGGTCCGACGCCGAGCTTTGCTCGCCGTTTTGCAAATAGAATTCCTGCGGCGAGTAGCCGTCCTTCACCACGTGCAGCGCCGACAGGATGCGGCTCTTGCGGCGGGCGATGTCGCGGGCCGCGCCAAAGTCGATCAGCACCGGCGTATTGTCGGGCTGAATCAGAATGTTGTCGGGCGAGATGTCCCGGTGAAGCATCCCCTGCGAGTGGACATGGGCGATGGCGTCGAGGAGCGACCTCGTGATCGATACGATCTGCGCCGGGCTGATCCGCTCGGGCTCGAAGTCGATGATGTCGGCCAGATCGCGGCCCTCAACGAAGTCGAGCGCCATATAGGCGGTGCCGTTCTCCTCGAACACGTCGCGCACGCCAACGATGTTGGGGTGCTCAAGCTTCGAGAGCCGCCGCGCCTCCTGCCCGAAGAGGCGGACGATGACATCGAACTCACCCTGGGTGTTGCGCGACCGAGACTGCACGATCCTGTCGATCCGGCAGCACATCGTCGAGGGGTAGCATTCCTTCAGAACGACCCGGCGGTCCAGGCTGTCCCGCGCCAGATAGGTGATGCCGAAGCCGCCCGCATTGAGAAAGCCGTCGACGAGGAACTGCCCCTGCAAAAGGGACGTCCCCGGCGGCAGGGCATCGCCCGCTTCCTCGACTATGCGGTTGTCCGCCGTCACTCTGCTGTTCTCGCCGTCGTCAATGATCCTGCCTCACGGGCGGGACCGTCTCCCGATCGGCCCCGCTCGCCGATGATTTGCCGCAATTGTGGCTTCATAACGGCGGGCCCCCGGGGCGGTGCCCGGAAAATGAGTGACATTTTTGTGGAATTTCTGGGAACGATGTGCCGTCAGGCCGCCTGGCGCCGAAATACGCGTGGTCGGCGGCCGTGCGGTCGGGACGTGCGTGGACGGGCCTGCGGTCGTTTCCGCACTCGAAACAGTGTGCGGCGCGACAGACTCATATGATGCTCATACGGTTCTCATACGGGAGTCATATGCGAGTCATATGGAATTCATATGGTTTTCATATGCGGGTCGGCCGCCCGGAAACTGTTTCCGAACGCGAAACCGCAGCGCTTCAGGCCGCGATGCTTTCCTCCGCCCGGTGGCAGGCGACACGGCTCTTGCCGACTGCGCGCAACTGCGGTCGCTCCGCCTTGCAGCGGTCGGTGCAAAGCGGGCAGCGCGGGTGAAAGGCGCAGCCGGATGGTGGCGAGATCGGGTCAGGGATCTCGCCCTTCGGCGGGTCCACCTCGCGGCCGAACCCGTCGAGCTTGGGCGCCGCTTCCAACAGCATCTGGGTATAGGGGTGGCGCGGCTCGGTGTTGAGATCTTCGGGCGCCGCCTCCTCGACCAGCCGGCCCAGATAGAGCACTCCGATCCGGTCGGCCATGTGGCGCACGACCGTCAGGTCGTGGCTGATGAACAAGTAGGTCAGGCCCAGATCGTCCTTCAGGTCCGACATCAGGTTGAGCACCTGCGCCTGTACCGAGACGTCGAGCGCCGAGGTCGGCTCGTCGCAGACGATGAAGCGGGGCTCCGAGGCAAGGGCACGCGCGATGCAGATCCGTTGCCGCTGCCCGCCAGAGAACTCATGGGGAAACTTATCGGCATCCTCGCCGGCTAGGCCCACCTGTTCCAGCAGGCGTTCGGCCAGCCCGTCGGCCTTGCCGCCCCGCGCAACCACGGGTTCGGCAATGATCGCGCCGACCTTCCAGCGCGGGTTCAGTGAGGCGTAAGGGTCTTGAAAAATCATCTGAATATCGGAGCGGACGCGATCGACCTTGGCGGGGTCCGTCTCCCGCGCAAGGTCCACGCCTTCGATCTCGACGGCCCCTTCGGACGGTCCGAGTAGCCCCACAAGGATTTTGCCGATCGTCGACTTCCCTGAACCCGACTCGCCGACAAGCGCATAGGTCGTCCGCTCCGGGATCTCGAACGTGACATCGGACACGGCCGTGAGGAACCGCCGGGGCAGGCGCTCGATCAGGCGGTTGAGCCAGGGCTTCGACACGTCGAAGATCCGGCTGAGGCCCCGGATGGACACGAGCGCCGCGCCGTCGGTTTGCGGAATGCTCTTGGTCTGTGGGCTTTCGAGAGGCATCAGGCGGTCTCCGCTTCGGTGGCGGCCGCGATCGGGAACCAGCAGGCGGCGCGCCCCGCATCGGCCTCAAGTGTCGGGCGCGGGTCCTGCCGGCAGAGGGCCTCGGCCCGGGTGCAGCGGGGATTGAAGGCGCAGCCGGCGGGCAGCGACGACAGGCGCGGCATCGCGCCGGCGATCTGTCTCAGGCGTTCCTGACCGGCCGAGGCCAGGGGCGTCGAGCCCATCAGACCCTCGGTGTAGGGGTGGCGGGGCCGGGTCAGCACCTCGCGCACGGGGCCGAGCTCGGCCATGCGCCCGGCATACATCACCGCGACGCGGTCGGCCGCCTCGGCGATCACGCCCATATCGTGGGTGATCAGCATCACCGCCGTCCCCCGCTCGCGACAGAGCCGTTTGAGCAGCGCGATGATCTGAGCCTGCACGGAGACGTCGAGCGCCGTCGTGGGTTCGTCGGCGATGACCAGATCCGGCTCGGCACAAAGCGCAAGTGCGATCACCACCCGCTGCCGCATACCGCCTGAGAACTCATGGGGATAGCTCTGTACCCGCTCGCGCGCCGCGGGAATCCCAACCTCTTCCAGCGCCGCGATGGCCCGCTCGCGCGCCTCGGATTCGGAGATCGACAGGTGGGCCCGCATCGTTTCGGCCAGCTGATCTCCGATGGGGATCAGCGGGTTGAGCGAGGTCAGCGGATCCTGAAAGACCATGCCGATTTCCTTGCCCCGGATGCGGCGCATCTCGTCGCGTCGGAGCCCGTTGATCCGCCGCCCATTGAGCCAGACCTCGCCCGCCGAGATGTGGGCAGGCCGGTCGAGCAGGCCGATCACCGCGCTGCCGGTCATCGACTTGCCGGCGCCGCTCTCGCCCACAACGCCCACCACCTCGCCTGGGGCAATGTCGTAGCTGACGCTATCGACCGGCTTGAGCACGGCGTGGCGGGTGGGAATCTCGACTGTCAGGTCGCGCACGGAGAGGACCGGTTCGGTCATTGCACCTCCTTGATCGGGTGTTTGCCCGTTTTTTGTGCAGTTGCACAGCTCACGTCGGAGCGGCGCGCAATTGGTCGTGAAAAGAGTGTCGGCCGCGCAGTCTGAGCCGCATCGTCGTCGGCGACAGGGGGTAGGGTATCAGGCGCGCCTTCGGGGAGGGGCGCACGGATCGGACCCGATGCAGGAGCCTGCCCCATGTGTATGACCACCGAAGCCCTAGCGATGTTTCTCAACATCCTCGCCTTTGATCTGATCGAAACCGCCCCGGGCCAGATCACGATCCATGCCGATGCGGCAGATGCGGTTTGGATTGCGAGCGACGACCAATGGTGCACCGACGCCCCGCAGATCGACCGGATGGCCCGGATCGACGACGGGGAATAGGGCCCCGCCGCGGGGAAGGCTTGCAGCATAGACGGGCCCCTAGCGCAGCCGGGGGTTCAGCGCGTCGCGCAGCCAGTCGCCGAGGAGGTTGACGCTCAGCGCCAGCGCCAACAGCGTGCAGGCCGGGAAGAAGAGGATCCACCATTCGCCCGAGAACAGGAATCCCTGGCCGATGCGGATCAGCGTGCCGAGCGAGGGCTGTGTGGGCGGTGCCCCGACGCCGAGGAACGACAGCGTTGCTTCGGCGATAATGGCAAGCGCCAGCGAGATCGTCGCAATCACCAAGACGGGCGACAGGACGTTCGGCAGGATGTGACGGACCATGATCGCAGGGCCCGAGCGGCCGATCAGGCGGGCGGCGGCCACGTATTCCTTGTTCTTTTCCACAAGGGTCGCGCCGCGGACAACGCGCGCGAACTGCACCCAATCGGATAGGCCGATCGCCAGGATCAACACCCAGATCGCCATCTGATCGCGATATTCCACGGGGGTTATCCCCTTTGCGATGCCGAAGATCAGCATGGCCACGAGGATCGAGGGGAACGTGAGCTGCACGTCAGCCACGCGCATGATGATCGTCTCGGTCCAGCCACCGACATAGCCGGCCAGAAGACCCAGTACGACACCCAGGATCATGGCAAAGAGGACGGCCGCGAACCCCACGAACAGGGAGATGCGCAGGCCGAACAGGATCGTTGAGAAGACGTCGCGGCCCTGATCGTCGGTGCCAAGCCAGAACGTCTCGCCGGTGAAGGCGTTGGGCTCCATGGGCGCGGTGAACCCGTTCATCAGGTTGAGCGTCACAGGACTGAACGGGTCGTAAGGCGCCAGGAGCGGCGCGAGGATCGCGCCCAGAAACAGGATCATCATCACCGTGAACGAGACAACGGCCACCGGAGACCGTCGGAACTTCCAGGCAAAGTCGCTGGCCCACCAGCGGGACAGGGCGGAGGGTGTCTTGGCGGGCGGGCGCGCGGCGCCGCTGGCGGGGATATCGGCCATGTCAGTGCGCTCCGGCTCTGTCTGCCCGCAACCGCGGGTCGATGGCGAAGTATAGCATATCGACGATCAGGTTGATGCCGACGAACATCACCGAGATCAGCATCAGGTAGGCCGCCATCACCGGGATATCGACGAACTGGATCGCGTTGATGAAGAGGAGCCCCACGCCGGGCCACTGGAACACCGTCTCGGTGATGATGGCGAAGGCGATGATCGAGCCGAGCTGCAGGCCCGTGACGGTGATCACCGGAACAAGCGTGTTCTTCAGGGCGTGGCGGAAGTTAACGGCGCGCTCTTTCAGACCGCGCGCCCGGGCAAAGCGGATATAGTCTTGTCGGAGCACCTCGAGCATCTCGGATCGAACGAGGCGCATGATCAGGGTCATCTGGTAGAGCCCCAAGGTAATCGAGGGCAGGATCAGCGCCTTGAGGCCGCTCTCGGTGAGGAATCCCGTCGACCACCACCCCAAATGGACGACCTCCCCGCGCCCAAAGCTCGGCAATACGTCGAGCTCCACGGAAAAGACGTAGATAAGGAGGATGCCGATCAGGAAGGTGGGGAGGGACACGCCGATGAGGGACACCGTCATGATCGTGTTCGACATGGGCCCTCCTCGTCGGATTGCGGTGAGAACGCCGAGGGCGATGCCGAAGGTGATCGCAAGCACACCCGAGACGGCGGCAAGCTCCAGCGTGGCGGGCAGGCGGTCGGAAATGATCTCGGCCACGGGCCGGCCCTGGCGGTAGGAGATGCCGAAATCGCCCTGCACCGCGTTCCTCAGGAAGTTCCAATATTGAACGACGAAGGGGTCGTTGAGGCCGAGGTCTTCGCGCAACCGCTCGATATCCTCGACCGTGCGTTCCTGCCCGAGCATGTTCTCGACCGGGTCGCCGACAAAGCGAAACATCGCAAAGGCCACGAGCCCGACGACCAGAAGGACGACCAAGGATTGGAAGACGCGTCGGATGACGTAGGCCAGCATCGGTGGACATTCCCCCCTGCAGCATCGGCGCGGACCGCCCTGCCGCGCAGATCTCACCGTTGTTGCCGCATCGGCGGCGTGCGTCAACCCGTGCGCCGGATCACCCGACCGCCCCGGGCAGGATCGGCGCCAGGACTGCCTCGAGGTCTTCCATGCGCGCCTGCGGCTTGAGCACTATGCGATTGAGGTCGCCCATGCGCTCGACGTCGGCGACGGCCGACAGAGCCGTCAAGTCCACCCGATCCCCCGCCACCTCGTCCGACACCCACATCATGGCGCTGAGAAACCTAAGGCGCGCGGCACACCAGCTGCGCCGCATCATGGTACCATTGAGGCCGGTGCGAAACCAGTCGACGCCGGTGAGTTCCTCGTATGGAGTATGGGCATAGTCGGTGTAGAGGTCGAATTCGGGGATCCAAGCCGCGCGAGCCAGATAGGCCTGCAGCGGCTGCGCGTGCGCGAGCCAGTCCGCGAAGAGGGCGGCGAAGCCCGTGTGATCGAGCCCCAGCGCCGCGTGGGCTTCGGGGTGATCGATCATCCAGAAGGACAGGTGCGGGGCGGGGTCGGTGTCTTCGGCGCCCGGCTCCTCCGGGTCGGGCCGCAGAGCCATTTGCAGGCTGCAGCCCGCCATGGGCAGGGCCGCGCCCGGCGGACGCAGGGTGATCGCCACCGTTTGCATGTCCGACTTGGCCAGAAAGGCGCGACGCCAGAGTTTGTCGGGCGGCAGCGCACCGGGTGCCATGTCGATCTGTTTCTTGGCGATCGAGCCAGACGGCGTCATGTGTTTGAGGGTGCGCAGGGTCAGGGATCCGTCGGCGCAGCCAGGCAGGGCCACGACGAAGCGCTCGGCCGCGGCCTGCATCTCGGCGCGTGCGGCATCGGACGCGCCGGGCAGAATCGAGATCCCGCTCAGAACAGAGGGCGTTGCCAGGACGCGCACCGCTTCGGCCTCGGTCAGTGAGGGTGTGCGTTCGCTGTCGGGCCCATGGGCGCCGCGCGGGACCCAACCTGGCGCTGCTGCGACGAGGCGCGCGGGTGGAAGGGGCAAGGGGGCGGTCTCGGGGGCACACGTGCCGAGGCTCAGGCCGATGCGGGCCGCCGATCCGGGCCCGGGCGTCACGATGGGTGTGAGCAGAATGGCTATGCGACGGCGCGCAGCCGGGTCGAGCGCTGGCATAGGAAACGGCCCAAGGGTGATCGAGATTGGGCCGTCCGAGAGATCTCTTCCGATGGTCTGTTCCGCCTGCGCCACCGGATTGGGCGAGGTGATCTGCCCGTTGTGGAACGGGTAGGCGACGGCGCGTACAGACGACAGATGGATGTCGCCCGTGACCTCGGAGAAATCGAGGCGGAGATCGAGCCCATCGAAACCGCCAGCGCTGCAGAGCACGATCCATTTGAGGCTCGTGGCCTCGCCGGGTGCCAAGGGCCACGGCCCGGGATAGAGCCTCAGGTGCGGGCAATCGTCGGGGTCGAAATAGGTCTCGAGCGCAGGGGCAGGGCCGTCGACCGGCGCCGCAGATGGTGCGGCCACATAGGATCGGATCATCGCGTACGGCACGTCCGAGAACTGTAGACTTGCATGCTCAGGCGGAATGCCCGCCGCCGTGAGCCACGCCTCCATGACCTCTTCGGCAAAGGAAGTGGTTGGGAGCGGGGCCGAGGGAAAAGGGCCCGACCCGGGGCCGCACGCCGAGGTCCAGAGCGCCGGGCGGGTGCCGAGCGATGCCTGGGTCAGCTCGGGGCCCAGGGCCTCCTCGTCGGGGCCGCTCAGGGCGTCGATCTGGTGCCCGTCGGCGTAGAGCAAAAGGGTGAAGATGTCGCTGTCCTCGACGGCTGCCACGAGGACGGCCACGTTGGGCGTGCGCGACAGTTCGACCGCCAGCGCGCGCAGCGTCCCGTCGTCGAACCTTGCGCAGCCGTCGTCGAGAAGCGTGGCCCCGCCCTGTGGGTTGGGGAGCACCGCCACGCGGCGCAAGGGGTTCCCGGCGTCCGGATCGCCGGGGTGCGGGGCCCAGCCGAGGCGGGCGTAGCCCGCTTCGACAATCGCTTCTGACGCCGGGCCGCCGGACGAGCGCCTGACGATGTGCAGGGCGCTGAAGGTGCTGCCCATGCTCGGCCCCTACGCTTTGTGTGGCGTCTAGTTGACGGTCACCCAGCGCAGGATGAAGAAGTTGTCTGGCCGCTGGGTCAACTCGATATTGCCCTGCGCGCCCCAGAGCAGCGGCTGCACATAGAGCGGCACGTAGACCATGTCGCCCTGGATGATGGCGGCGGCTTCGTCGAGCATGGCCTGCCGCGACGCGTCGTCGATCTCGGACTGGATGGCGGGCAGCATCTCGTCGATCCGTGCGTTGGAATAACCACCGAAGTTCCACGTGCCGAGGCGGTCGCCCGGTGTGTGGACGAGGAAGCGGATCGGGTGCTCGGCGTCAAACGTGCCGGGGGACCAGCCAAGCAGATACATGTCGAAATTGTCGGCGCGAAGCTCGGGCCAGTAGGTCGACACGGGCATTGCATCGAGCTGAGCCTCGATCCCAACCTGGGCGAGCATCGTCACCACGGCCTGGCAGACGCTTTCGTCGTTCAGGTAACGATCGTTGGGGCATTTGAGGCCAAAGGAGAAGCCGTCGGCATAGCCGGCTTCGTCGAGCAGCGCCTTGGCGGCATCCACATCGAACTCCGGACGGGCCGCGTTGGCCGCGGAAAAGCCGCGCATCGCCGGCGAGACGAGCTGCGATGCGGGCTCGGCATTGCCGCGCATGATCGTCTGCAGGATCGCGGGCACGTTGACGGCCTGGGCCACGGCGGTGCGGACGCGGGCATCGGCGAAGGGGTTCGGATCGCCTGCATTTGCCCCGTATTTCAGGGCCTCGTGGTCATGGGCAAAACCCAGCATGATGACCCGCGCTTCGATGCCCTCGATCACCTGGACGCCATCGGCGCCGGACAGCCGTTCGGCATCCTGAATTGGCACCGGATTGATCATGTCGACGTCGCCCGACAGGAGCGCGGCGACGGCGGTAGCGGGGTTCTGGATCGGCGTGAGCTCGGCCCGCGTGATGTTGTGCTCGACCTCGCCCCACCAGCCGCCGAAGGGTTCCAGCACGGTCGAGAGATCCGGCTGGCGCTCGGTCACCATGAACGCGCCGGTGCCGTTGGCGTTGAGCGTTGCGAAGTTCTCGGCGTCCTTGGCGGGAAGCTCGGCGCCATTGGCCTCGGCCCAGCTGCTGTCCATCATCATCCAGTTGGCGATGCTGTCGGGGAAGATGGGCTGAGGTGTGGAGGTCAGGATATCGACGGTGAAGTCATCGACCTTGACGACGTCGCTGACCGGGGCGAACCAGCTGGCCACGTCCGACTGCTCGGACGAGGCGCGTTGATAGGAAAACACCACGTCGTCGGCGTTGAACTCGGCGCCATCGTGGAACGTCACGCCTTCGCGCAGTGTGAAGCGCCAGCCTTCGCCCTCGCCGATTGGTTCCCAGCTGGTGGCCAGCGCCGGCTCGATCGCCATGTCCTTGCCGCGGCGGACGAGGCCCTCGTAGACGTTGTTGAGAAAGCCCAGAACCGGGGCGGAGGAGACGGCGTGGGGGTCCATCGTCTGGGGATCGGTCTGGCTGGCCCAGCGGAATTCTTCCGCCTGGGCGCCAAGGGCAAAGATAAGCCCGAGCGCGGTGGCTGCGGTCAGTCGTGTCATGGCGATGGCTCCCCGTTGTCGGTCTTTTCGCGGCGCTCGCATTGGATGGCGCGGCGCCCTGACGCACCGTGAGGATAGCAGCACGGGGGGTCACTTCAACTCGCCGTGATCAGGTGGTTGGGCGGAGGGCCGGGCGGTCTGCCGACCGTGCCGCTCGCAGGGGCGCGGGGCTCAGCCCTTCTGGTCTTGCAGGTCGCGGTCTTTGCCGTTGGACGCCATACCGGACATCACGCCGGACATGATGCGGATGCGCAGGGGGCGCGGGGTCATCGCCATGGTATAGCCGAGGAGTTTTGACACGAAGCCGGGGCGGATCGTTCCGCTGGAGGAGAGCGCGCGGACGATGCCGCGGGCGACGGCCTCTGGCCGGTCCGCCATGCCCATCTGCATCTGTGCGCGATCGGCGAACCCGCTTGTCACAGGGCCCGGCGCGACAGAGAGGACGTGTACGCCCTTGGACTTCATCTCGGCTGCGAGGCCCTCGGCGAGAGTCTGCACATAGGCCTTGGTTGCGGAGTAATTGGCGCTCATGGCGTTGCCCTGGAAGCCGACGAGGGAGCCGAACAGCACAAGCTGCCCTGCGCCACGGGCCACCATGGCCCTGCCAAGGATATGGGCGAGCTGGAGGACGGCGCTGCAATTGACGGCGAGCATATTGAGCTCGTTGGCAAGGTCCGCCTCGATGAAGGGGCCGGAGGAGCCGAAGCCCGCCGCGACAACACCGAGCTCGATCTGGTCGGGTCCGACGCCCGCCTCTGAGATGGCGTGGAACAGGGTGGAGACGCCCTCGGGCCGGGCGAGATCGACGGAGGCGACGACGACATGCACGCCGACATGCGCCCGGATCTCATCGGCCAAGTGATCGAGGGCGGACCTCCGGCGGGCGGCGAGGATCAGGTGGTACCCTTCTGCGGCCAGGGCCCGCGCCGTCGCGGCGCCGATCCCGTCGCTGGCGCCGGTGACGAGGGCCCAGGGGCCTGAGGGTGCCGCGGCGTCTTGGGTGGGAGCGTGGGGCATCAGCATGCGCCTCCATCCTTGGGGTATGGTGCCGTTCGCCGGGCGAGATGGGAAACGCGCATGCGGGAGTACCTCGTCGGATGATTTGGTTGACGGTGTCTACCTCAAGGGTAGGAGGTTGGTTGACGCCGTCAACCCGTCAATGGAGAGTGATGGCGATGTCAGACGAAAACCTCAAAGCGACGCCGGCGCTCCCCCTCAAGGAAGCCTGCGTCCGCGCGGCAATCGACGTGATCCGCGAGGACGGGCTGGAGAAGCTGAGCCTGCGCGACGTGGCTCGGCGGCTGAATGTCAGCCACCAGGCGCCCTACAAGCATTTCGGGTTGAAAGACCGCCTGTTGGTCGAGGTGATCCGGCGGTGTTTGCGGAGTTTCGCGGAAGCGCTCGCGGCGAGTGGCCAAGGTCAAAACGGCCCGGACGAGGCGATGCGGGCGCTCGGAGAGGCGTATCTGACCTATGCGGTGCAGTTCCCGCTGGAGTACCGGCTGATGTTCATGACGCCGTGGCCCGCGGACGCGAAGACGGCGGGCCTGTCACAGGATGCGCGGGCCGCGTTCGACATCCTGACGCACCGGCTGTCGGCGCTGAAACCCTATGTATCCGACGCGGAGCGGGACCGGGATGCGATGTTCGTTTGGTCGTCAATCCACGGTCTGGCCAGCATCCTGCAAAGCGAGGCGATGCAGTATTTGTCGTTCTCGGACGCAGACGCTCAGGCGGCGGTGGCGCACGCGATGGATATGGTCGACGTGGCGCTTGCGCAGAGACGACCGTGAGGCTGGTGCGGAGACTGATGCTCGGCTTCTTATGTGCCCGGCGCTGCAACGCTGGCCGATCGGCAAAAAGTAAGGGCCCGGGAGGTCCCGGGCCCTTCTTGTTCTCAGGCGAATGCACCTACGAGCGGTTGAAGCTGAAATACTTGAACTTCGCCGCGTCGTCCGGAGCAACGATCGTGTTGACGTCCGACCGCATGCCCCAGTTCAGCACCTGGTGGTGGATCGGCAGATAGACCGTTTCGGCCTGCACCGCCTCCCAGATCTCGGCGATCATGCCATTGCGGGCGTCGAGATCGGTCTCGGAGGCCAACGCTTGGATCTTGGTGTCGAGTTCGGGGTTGGAGAAGCCCGTCCCGTTCCAGGAGCCGTACTTGTCGCCGCGGGTGTGGAAGAGGAAGTTGAAGACGTACTCGGAATCGTAGGTCGGCACGCCCCAGCCAAGCAGGTAGAAGTCGGTTTCGCCATTGGAGATCAGCGGGAAGTGCTGGGCCTTGGGCTTGGAGTCGAGGTTCACCTCGATCCCGATCTGGGCGAACATGCCAACCGCCGCCTGGCAGATTGCCTCATCGTTGATGTAGCGGTCGTTCGGGCAGTCGAGCTGGATCGAGAAGCCGTCGCCGTAGCCCGCTTCCTCCATCAGCGCCTTGGCGGCGTCGACATCGGTTGCGGCGGCCGCGTCAAGCTCTTCGGTCCAGCCATTGACGAAGGGCGGGGCGATCATGCCGGCCGGAGCCGACTGATCCCGCATCACCACCTGCTTGATGGCGTCGCGGTTGATCGCCATGTTCATCGCCTCGCGCACGCGCTTGTCGGCAAGCGGGTTGGCGCCCTCGACATTGTCGTTGGCCAGATCGTCGGCACCCAAATTCATGCCGAAGAAGATCACGCGGTTCTGCGGCGCGGTGCGGACGTCAAGGCCCTCGGTCGAGGCGACGCGCTCGAGATCCTGTACCGGCACGTCCTGGATGAAGTCGACCTCGCCCGACAGGAGCGCCGCAACGCGGGTCGCCGCGTTCTGGATTGGCGTGTATTCGAGCCGGGTGATTTCCATCGGAAACTCGCCCATGCCCCAGTAGTCTTCGTGGATTTCCATGACGGTGCGCACGTCGGGCTCGCGCGAGATCAGCTTGAAGGGGCCCGTGCCGTTGGCGTTCTTGGCCGCAAACGTGTCTTCGCCGCCTTCATAATCCTGCACCTTGACGGCGTCGTTGGCCTCCGACCAGTCCTTGTCCATCATGAACAGGTTGGTGAGGTTGTTGGGCATGATCGGGTTGGGGCCGTTCGTCTCGATCTCGACCTTGTAGGGACCGTCGGCGCGGACCGCGACCACGGAGGCCAGAAGCTCCTTATAGTCGGAATCGTCGGTCATCGCGCGCTCGAACGAGAACACGACATCCTCGCTGTCGAAGGCGGCCCCATCATGGAAGGTGACCCCTTCGCGCAGTGTGAAGACCCACACGTTGGGGTTCTCTTCGGAGGGTGCCCATTCGGTGGCGAGCGCCGGCACAATGGCGCCCGTCATGTCACGAATGATGAGCGGCTCCATGATCTGGTGCGCGAGCGCCGAGGTCGGGCCCTCGTTCTGGGCGTGGGGGTCGAGGGTGAGCGAGTCGCCTGCGCGGGCCCAGCGGAGGGTTTCGGCGCTGGCCGCCCCGGCGCAGAGCGCGAGGGCGCTGGCGCAGAGCAGGCTTTGACGGATCGTCATTGGTATTTCTCCCTGTTCTTATGGGTTGGTGGCCATAGCGAGACATGAACCGTCGCATCTGGCAAGGGCAGAGCGAACAAAACCCGACTAGTCCGCGTCGCACTGCCGCGAGGTCGCCCTGAAACGGGGCAGGCTGGTGGGCCCCCGCGTGCCGACGGCGGGTGGACGCGTGACATGGAGCGGGGCCGTCGCTATGGACGAACCACGTGGCAGACCGGCGCTGGGACGGCGCACCCAGTGCGCGTCAACGGACCTAGATTGCGCGGACTTTGGTGGAAAAGCCTTTTGGGGCCGCGCGGATCAGCGTGCGCGGCCCGTGTAAGGCTGGTGCCGAAGCCGGATCAGACGAAGTTGAGGTCGTCGATGCTCAGCACCGCGTTCTCGACGGTGATCGTTTGCCCGCCGTCGGCGACTGTGATCAGGGTGTCGCCATTCGACACCTCGACGGTGACCCCCTGCATCGTGGCGTCGGGCGCGTCGACGTCGATCACGATGGCGTCGTCTGCAGCGTCGTAGTCGGTGATGGTGTCATCGCCGGCGATCCCGGAGCGGAACAGGAACGTGTCGGAGCCCGGGCCACCGGTCAGTTCGTCGCTGCCGCGACCGCCGCTCAATGTGTCATTGCCGAGGTTTCCGAACAGAACGTCGTTGCCGGCCCAGCCTTCGACCAGGTCGTTTTGCTGGTTGCCGCTCAGCGTATCGCTGCCGCCATGGCCCTTGAGCCAGTCGCGGCCGCGACCGCCGTCAAGGACATCGGCACCCTGGTTGCCGCCAAGCACGTCGTTGCCGTCACCGCCCTCGAGCGTGTCGGCGCCGTCGCCGCCGGCGAGACCGTCGTTGCCCAGGCCGCCCTGCAAGAGGTCGTCGCCCGCACCTCCGCGCAGGGCGTCGTTGCCGCGGTCCCCGGCAATTGTGTCGTTGCCTTCACCGCCAAGGAGCGTGTCGTTGCCCACACGGCCGCGCAGATGATCGTCGCCGGCGAGGCCAAGGAGAATGTCCGGCCCGCCGACGCCGACGAGCACATCGTCCTCGGCCGTTCCTTCGAACTCGCCGATTGTCCCTTCGACGCTGAAGAAGGCGAGTTGCATATTGCCTGTGACGCCGTCTTGCTCGGGGGCGCCAGTATCGGTGTAGGCCAGGGCCACGCGGCCGTCGGCGAGTTCGGTCAGGCTTGGCGCGAGCAGGACATTGTCGTTGTCGGCGCCAATGGTGATCTGGTTCAGCAGGTCGCCATTCTCATCGTGGAAAGCCACAACGAGGTGGGGGGTTGTGGGCTCATCTTCATTGTCGGGCAGCCCGCCGGCGGCGTAGGCCATGACGAAGCCGCCGCCCGACAGGCCGATAATGTCGAGCATATCGGTGGTCGACCGGAGGGGCGCGAAAGTTTCGATCACGATATTCCGCGCGAGAACCTGGAGATTGCGGTCGATCACGTCGACGCGGACGACGGAGCCATCGTCGGGCAGGCGCACAATCTCGCCTTCCTCGTTCTCGGCGAACCGGGAGAAGCCGTCGACCGCGGCGATTGCGGCTCCGCCCTGCGACAGCGCGGCGCCGGAGAGATCGCGCAGCGCAGAGTCGCCGGCACGCAGGCTGGAGACGGAGGTATTGAAGCCCAGTATCTCGTTCACGGTGTCGATACCGGCCGGCGCGCCGAACGACTCATTCGTTAGCAGAAGCCCATAGTCGGCGACGTTGTTGGGGCCCGGGTCGAAGCCGATCTGCAGGATGCGCCCATCGGCGAGCTGCACGATATCCTCGGTCTGGATCTGCAGGAGCGCCTCGATCTCGCCGAACGGCGAGATGACGAAGCTCGGCTGATCCTCGAAGATGAGGGCAAAGTCAGTGCCGTTCAGCACTTCCATGCTGAGGAGTTCGCCCGTGTCCGGGCCATTGTCGGGGGCCACCTCATAGCGCGGGCCGCTGCCTTCGCCATCGGCGAGGAAGTAGCGGAAGAAGCCGTCGTAATCGGTGGGGTCGGAGCCGTAGCTGATGACACTGGACCAGCTGACGGCGAAGCCACCGAAGGGCAGGCTGACGACCTTGGCCTCGCCCTGGGTGGCGGGCTCGAAGCTGTTGACCTGGAACGTGTCGCCGACCTCTGCCCCGGTATCGTCGAGGATCCGGCCGAAGATCGCACCGTTGGTATCGGTGAACTGGTCGGTCGGGCTGCCGAGCGTCTCAGACCAGACGACAACGAGGTTACCATCGTCGAGCTGGGAGATGTCGGGGGCGCGACCGCCGGTGAAATTGCCCGCGCTGGCAATTACGCGGGTCTCGCCGGTCTGGACGAGTTCCATATCCTCGACTGGGGTGGCCATACTTCCGCTCTCCTAAACTGCCCGTTCTGGTTATGGCCAAACGGTAAAGAGCGGGTTTCGCTATGCGTCAACGGTCGCGTCCCCCGGGCCGGGAGGCGGTTGCCGTATGTGGCCGGGAGGTCTCAAGAGACCGCCGAATGGAGCCCGTGGGCGGCTTTGGCAGGATCGGTTGCCGGCGATCTCAGGCGGCGCTGTCGCGCGCCGCGCGGTTGCCGAAGGCGAGTTGGGCGTCGCCCCAGGCCCGGATATCGGCGGTTTGCACGGTGTCGCGCATCGCTGACATACGGTCGCGCCGCTCGTCTTCGGGCATGGCGAGCGCCTGGTCGATGGCGGTGTCCATCGAGCGGTTGGAGAACGGGTTGGTCATGACCGCGCCGTTCAGTTCGACCGCGGCGCCGGCAAATTCCGAGAGCACCAGAACGCCGTCGCCGTCGACCCGGCTGGCCACGTATTCCTTGCAGACGAGGTTCATGCCGTCGGCCAGCGGCGTGATCCAAGCAACGTCGGCGGCGCGGTAATAGGCCACGAGGTCATCGAACGGGATCGGCTGACTGATGAAGGCCAGCGGTTGCCATTCGAGCGTGCCAAAGGTGCCGTTGATCCGGCCGGCCAGCTGTTCGACTTCGGCCTGGATCTCGGCATAGGCGGTCATGTTGCGATTGGCCATGACCGAGACGTGCATCAGTCGGATCTGGCCGTGCAAATCCTTGCGGCGCTGAAGGAGACGCTCGAAGGCCAGGAGCTGTTCCGGGCCGCCCTTGGTATAGTCGGTGCGGCCGACGGACAGGATGAGCTTGCCGTCGCCCTTCTCGGTTTCGATCCCGGTGAGCTTGCGGATCGTGGTCTCGCTCGTTGCCTTCTGCTCGATGAAATCCGTGTCGATGCCCACAGGGCTCGCAGACAGCGTCACCTTGCGGCCTTCGGCCAGAGTGATCTCGGTGGGCTGGGACCGCTCGTCGAGCGCAGATCCCAGCGGCTGTTCGTTGGCCTTCACGGGCTTGCGCCGGCTCACTTCGAGGTCGAACAGCGAGCGCGCGACCTGGGTGAAGTTGGCCACGTAGCGTGGGATGTGGAAGCCCACCACGTCACATTCCAAGAGCGACTTCACGATCTCCTCGCGCCACGGAAGGACGTTGAACATGTCCGCCGCCGGGAAAGGGGTGTGATGGAAAAAGCTGATGGTGACGTCCGGGCGCAACTGCCGCAGATATCCGGGGACGAGCCAAAGATTGTAATCGTGCACCCAGACGAGAGCGGCCTCGTCCGCTTCGCGAGCGGCGGCCTCGGCGAAGGCCCAGTTGACCTCGCGAAAGGTCGGCCAGTCGACGGGATCGTAGTTGTAGCGCTCCTTGAAGGAATGGAGAATCGGCCAGAATGCTTCCTTCGAGGTGACGTGGTAGAAGCTTTTGACCTGCGCAGACGTGAGCGGAAGCCGGGACACGGTGTAGGTGCCGAAGCTGTCCTCGATCTCGACGACGCGCTCGAACTCGGGGTTCGACGGGTCTTCGGCCTCCTTCCAGGCCACCCAGGCGCCGTGGTCCACCTTGCCGAAGAGCGCCTTCAGCGTGGGCACGATGCCGTTTGGAGACTTGTTCTCGCGGTAGAGAATTTCGCCGTCGTCGCCTTCGACCTCCTCGTACGGTTGGCGGTGGTAGACAATGACGAGATCAGACGGCATGGGGCGCGCCTTCCATTTCGGGGTGAAGTTGAAACTCGGCGATGGCTTCCATGATCCCCGCCGCACCATCGCCCGCGGCGCGATGAATGTGTGGCGCCTCTGGCAGAGCGCTGAGGAGCGCGGGTTCCGAGTTGCCGACGGCCACGGCGGGCAATCCGGAGGCGAGCATCGAATGGTCGTTCATGGTATCGCCGGCTGCGAGCACGCGGGGCTCCGGGATGCCAAGATGGGTGACGAGACGGCGGAGGGACGGACCCTTTGAGACGCCCTTGGGCAGGACGTCGAAATACCGGTTGTCGGAGATCAGGACATCATAGCCCATGGCCTCGATCCGGTTGCGTGTGCCGGGGTCGAGCGCGTCGGGCACAAGATCGTAGCTGACCCTGTAGCGGAACGATGTGGGCTGAAGAGTCAGACCGGAGGCACCGTCGAGCGCGGCACGGATTGCGGTGCCGCCATCATCCCAGATCTCGGCGATCTCGGTCTCAAGTTCGGGGATGGGGGCGACATCGCCATTCTCGACGCGCGCAATCGTTGTGCCGACGTCACCCACCACGAAATCGGGGGTCGGCACCGGAGTGCCGCGTGTCAGCGAAACGATGAACTCGGGGTCGCGGCCGGTCACGAAGATCAGGCCAACGCTGTCACGGCGCGCCTCAATCCAGGCGTAGAGAGTGCTGCGGGCCGCGTCGCTGCCACCGAGGAAGGTGCCATCGAGATCGGTTGCCAGGACGAAGGTCTTGGTACTGAGATCGGTCATGGGTCCTTACTCGGCCGCTGTTTGGGCATCGATGTCGGGTGCGGCGGGATGCTTCATCTTGATGTCGAGCGCGCGGGGTTCGCCGGTGATCGGGCGTGCCCAAAGCGCCGCGAAGGTCTGCCGCAGATCGGCGCCCTCGTGCAGGATAGCATGGACGGCGCGGCAGACCGGCATTTCGACCCCGATCTGATTGGCCAGATCGACGACGGAGACCGCGTTGACCTCGCCTTCGACCACCACGCTTTTGCCATCGAAGCAACTCGCGCGCGCGATGCCCTGCCCGAGCTGGAGGCCGAGGCTCATGTTGCGCGAGGTGGGCGAGGAGGCTGTCAGAGTGAGATCGCCCGTGCCGGCCAGGCCCGTCACGGTTTCGCGTCGGCCGCCAAGAGCCTCGGCCATCGTCTTCATCTCGTCGACGCCCCAGGTGATCAGAGCGGCGCGGGTGTTCTCGGCATAGCCGGCGCCCGTCATCATCCCACAGGCAATGGCGATGACGTTTTTGACCGCACCGGCGACCTCGACGCCCACCATGTCGTCGGAGACGTAGGGTCGGAACATCTCGGAGCCGAGCGAGAGGGCGAGGCGCGAGGCCGGCGCGGTGTGCGGCGCGCGGCGGTCGGCGGCAGCGAACGGAAAGGCAAGGGTGACGGCGGTGGGGTAGCCCAGCAAAGCCTCGCGCGCGAAGGTGGGGCCGGACAGGACGCCGATGCGATGGCCCGGCAGTTCCTCTTCGACGACCTCGCCAAGAAGCTTGCCCGACCCTTGTTCGATCCCCTTTGCGCAGAGCACGACCGGAACGTCGTGAGGGAGATGCGGCGCCATCCGGCGGGCCATCTCGCGAAGGGTCCGCGACGGCGTCGCCATCAGGACGCAATCGGTGCCGGCTAGGGCGGCGGAGATATCGGGCTCGAAGATAAGCCCGTCTGGGAGATCGATGCCGGGCAGATAGCGCGCGTTCTGTCTGGACCGGCCCATTTCGGCGAGCGCGTCGCTGTCCCGCCCCCAGAGCCGAACCTCGCGGCCCGCACGGCGCGCAACCGCGGCCAGCGCGGTGCCCCAGGCGCCGGCGCCCAGCACGGTGATCGCCGCGTAGGCGCCTTCACCTCGATTATCGGTCATGTCGACATGCCCGTGTCGCGTCTGGCCTGCGGTGTCGGCGGGCCAAGACGCTGTGATGCTGCGATTGCGCACTCTCCATGTTTGTAACGTAGGCGATTTGCGGCACATGCAAAGCCTGCAGTCACGCCCGTTGCTCCGCCTGCCGCGATCTGGAAAGGTGACTCCGTGACCATCACCGAGATCTTGCCCGCTCCCGTGCGCGCAGCCATGGCGCTGGGAAATGCGATGTCGGACCGGATGACCCGCATCAATATCGGGCTCGTCTCGGCTGGCGTGGCCTTTTACGGGCTGCTGGCAATCTTTCCGACCCTGACCGCGATTGTCGCGCTCTGGGGCCTGTTTGCCGACCCCGACGTTGTGGCGGTCGAGGTGCAGGTGTTGGAACCCTTGGTGCCCGACGAGGCGTTCAACATAATCGAGGCACAGATCAACGCGCTGGCATCTGGCGCGAGCCGGACGTTGGGCTGGGCATCGGCGGTTTCGCTCCTTGGCGCACTTTGGGCGAGCCGGTCGGGTGTGGCGGCGATGATCGGCGGATTGAACAAGGTGCACAGGTCCCGCCCGCGGAAGGGGTTTATGCATGCGATCACGGCGCTGGCACTGTCGCTGTCGCTGATCGCAGCGGCGCTGATCGCGATGGGCGTGGTCGTTGTGGCGCCCGTAGTGATCGCCTTTCTCCCGTTGGGCCCCTACGCCGGGGTGACGCTGAACATGCTGCGGTGGCTCTTCGGGATCGCGATCGTCCTTTTTGCGATTGGCGCGCTCTACCGGTTTGGGCCTTCCGTGTGCGTCTGCCGCCCGATCTGGCGGCGCGTGGGCGTGGTGACGCCTGGAGCGATTCTCGCGGTGGCCCTTTGGGGGTTCGTGTCGTGGGGGTTCTCCACGTACATGGCCAACTTCGGGAACTACGACAAAGTCTATGGCTCGCTCGGGGCCGTGATCGCTTTGCTCATGTGGTTCTATTTCAGCGCCTTTGTCGTGCTTCTCGGTGCAATCTTTGACGTGGAATTGCCGTTGATGCGCGAGGCGCGGACCCCTCCGGAAGCGGAGGACGATGAGGACGCGCTTCCAGACGGCTCCCTGGCCGATCTTGTGTGAGCCGCGTGGTCAGACCCCAAGCCCCTCGGTCGAGGCGAAAAACATGGCCTGGCTGACCGAGCTGCGCACCTGTTCTTCGGTGTAGGGCTTGGAGATCAGGAAGGCCGGCTCGGGCCGGTCACCCGTTAGCAGCCGTTCGGGAAAGGCGGTGATGAAGATCACCGGCGTTTCGGGAAAGAGCTGAAGGAGCTCGTTGACGGCGTCGATGCCCGAGCTGTCATCGGCGAGCTGGATGTCGGCCAGGATCATGTCGGGCCGGTCGCGCCGGCCGAACTCGACCGCCCGGTCGCGCGTGCGCGCGATCGCGGTGACAGCGTGCCCCATAGAGGCGACGATCCCCTCGATGTCCATCGCGATGATCGCCTCGTCCTCGATGATCAGAACGCGGCCCTTAATGCTGTCTTCCATTTCGGTGCGGGCGCGCGAGATGAGATCGGCCGCCTCGGCCTCGGAGACCTGCATGATCGCGGCAATCTCATCGAGGCGGAAATCCTCGATCGTATGGAGCAGCAGCGCTTCGCGCGAGTTGGGCGTCAGTGACGCCATGTGCTTTTGCGCGCGTTGGGCCATCCCGGTGTCCGCATCCGCGATCGGCGACCCGGCCGATGTCCAGATAATGTGGAATGTGCGGAATAGGGCGGCTTTGGGTGAAATCGCGGCGTCGAAGATCGAACTGTCCTCGATCAGCGCCTCCAGGGTCGCCGAAGCATAGGTGTCGCCGGTGTCCTGGTTGCCGGTCAGCGCGCGGGCGTATCGGCGCAGGTAGGGCAGGGTTTCCCCAACCAGATCGGCAAGTTGCGAAGGATTGGGCACGTTGGGTATCCCGATGTTCAATCATTTCATGTAGTTTCGTGGAACCAATCGAGGGCGTCAACGTTACCAGATGGCCAAGGGGCGGCACCTCTGGCAATAGCGGCTCGGAAGCTTCATGTTCGCGGCAATGGTGAGAGACGACCGGAAAGATCCGATAGATCAGCAGATCGATGAGAACCTGCGCAAGGTCTATCAGCGAACGCTCGAGGAGGATGTCCCCGAGCGCTTCCACGACCTATTGCGGAAACTACGGGAGCAGGGCGCCCCGGAATGACCCGCTCCTCCGCGTCGGGCCCGCCGCCGGGCGATGCAGCCGGCAGCAATCCCAGAGAAGAGATCGCCTCGCATCTGCCGGCCATGCGCGCATTTGCCATGTCCCTTACGCGTGATCCCGCAACGGCGGACGATCTGGTGCAGGACACTGTGGTCAAGGCGTGGACGGGCATCGACAGCTTCACTCCGGGGACGAACCTGCGCGCCTGGCTCTTCACGATCTTGCGCAACCATTTCTATTCACAGCGCCGGCGGGGCAAGCGCGAAACGGGCGATGCAGATGGTGCAATGGCTGCGCGGCTCGCCGAGAAACCGGCCCATGACGGGCGCCTTGCGTTGCGCGATTTCGCGGCTGCCTTTGCCCAACTGCCCGATGAGCAACGCGAGGCACTGACGCTCGTCGGCGCCTCGGGCTTTTCCTACGAGGAAGCCGCGCGCATGTGCGGCGTGCCTGCCGGCACCATCAAGAGCCGGGCCAATCGGGGGCGGCGCAAGCTGGCAGACATGCTGTCGCTCGCTGACGGTGAGGCGATGGAAATGACCGACCGGGGCACGCGCGCGGTGATGAGCGGCAAGGGCCGCCAAGGGATCTGACGCGGTGGCGGGTCCGGGGAGGTCGGAGCAGCACGTGCCGTCTCGGCGCGGGTCGGCGCGGCTGCGGCTTACTATCCTTCTGACCGTTGCGCTGCTGCCGCTGGGCGTCATCGCCGTCATGCAGGCCCGCGGCATGGCCACCCAGGCGCGGGAGATGTCGGAGCGCGCTCTGCTGGCCGAGACCATTCGCGCCGCGGCCGCACAGCGCGAGGTCATTCGCACCGCGCAGGGGCAGGCCCGGGCGCTCCTGCCGGCGTTGCGACAGGTGATCGGTGATCCGGCGGCGTGCAGTGCTCTCATGGAGCAGGTCGTTGCAGGTGTCGGCGAAGTGGCGTTCGCGGGGTTTCTCGATGTCGCGGGCCATTTGGACTGCACCTCCGACGGGACGCGTCACGATGTGTCGGGCACGCCGGCCTTTGAAGCGCTGAGCAAGCTCGGGGGAAAGGCGCGGGTTGAGACGAAGCGGCACGATGCCGGGCTGAGGATCGTTCCCATTCCCGAAGCGCTGCTGGTACTTCAGCCTGTGCCGAGCCTCAGTCTTGCACCGGAGAGTGCTCCTGGTTTCGGGCTGGAGGCCGAGGATGGCACAAGCCAAGAGGGCGACACGGGAAATGCCGCCAAAAACGACACCCGGTGGCTCGGGGTCGTGCTCCTCGCATTGCCGCGGGACGCGCTCGTGAGCGCCGATCTCATTCCCGGAGAAGCAGCGGCCGCGCTCGATCTGACGACGTTCAACGCGGCGGGAGAAATCCTCTGGTCCTCGCCGAGCCCGCCAGGCGCGGTCGTCGGGTCGGCCGAGGCCGCGCAAACGGGGCGCTTGCCCGAGGGCGCGGATCTGGCCGAGATGGTGGGACTGCCCGCCCACGCGGTCACCGTGCTGTCCGGCGGAGGCGACCGGCGTGCCTATGCCATCGTGCCCGTGATTGAAGGCGAGTTGACGACTATCGGAAGCTGGCCGCCCGATTCCGTTTTTGCCCCGGCCTTGGGGAGTGCCCTGACATTGGGCGTGATGCTTCCGCTGGCGATGTGGGCGCTCTCCCTGCTCGTGGCCTTCGTCGCCCTGAATACGATGATCCTGCGGCCGCTCGGCAGCCTGCGCGGCCGGATGCAAGGCTTTACCGACGGTGCCCGAACCCTGCCGCCCTTTCGGTTGGAGGGCGCGCCGGACGAGTTGCGCGAACTCGCGCAGACGTTCGACGCGATGACAGATCGGATCGTGAGCGACGAGACCCGACTGGAAAAGGCTGTGCACGACCAGGAGGTGCTGCTGAAGGAGGTGCATCACCGGGTCAAAAACAACCTGCAGCTCATCGCCTCGATCCTGAACATGCAGATCCGCCAGCACCGGTCGGAAGAGAGCCAGTCGGTGTTGCGGCGCGTGCAGGACCGGGTGATGAGCCTCGCGACGGTGCACCAGCATCTCTACCAGGCGCCATCTTTGTCGACGCTGCGCGTCGACACGCTTCTGAGTGAAATCGTCAACCGCAAACTCGCCGATGCGGGGCGGCTGATGTCTGAGTTGCGGGTCGACATGAAGATGGACCGGGTGAACCTGTACCCCGATCAGGCAGTGCCACTGGCGCTTCTGACGGGAGAGGCGGTCAGCAATGCCATCAGCCATTTGGGGCGGCCGTCCGATGGTACGCCGCCCTGGCTGCGGCTCCGATTGGCGCAGCGTCCGGGCGGGCAGGTCGCGCTGGAGGTTTCGAATTCCGGCGGCGAACGCCTGCGCGACGACCAGCTGCGCTATCGGGCCGGGCTTGGGACGCGACTCATTGAGGCATTCGCAAGCCAACTCGGCGGAACGCTCGCGCTTCGCTCGGGCGACGCGGAGGGCGCACCATGGGACTTGGACCTGGTCTTCGCCCCGGTGGGGTTCAGCGGGTCAAAGGATCGGGACACAGACAGCGGCAGGTCCGCGGCGATGGAGCCTGAGGACGCGCGCGAGACGGCCGCAGGCCGGGATAGCGGATCGGAGCCCGGGCCTCCACCGGTCGCGTGAGGTCGGCCGCACGCCTTGCGGCCTTGCGCGCATCGGATTGCAGGCCTAGGCCCCGACCGAACGCCGGAGACTTCCCTTGTTCCTTTACCGGATCCTGCTCACCCTGCTGTCGCCGCTGATTGTGGCCGATCTTGCCCTTCGTGCGCTACGGGGGCGGGAGAGCTGGGCGGACGTGACCGAGCGGCTTGGTTGGCGGGAAGAGCCGTTGCCGGCGGGAGCGCTGTGGCTCCACGGCGCATCGAACGGGGAACTGACGGCGGCACGTGGCCTGGTCGAGGGGCTGAAGACAAGGCATCCTGACCTCCCGATCCTCGTCACGGCCAATTCGGTGACCGGGAGAGACATGGTCCGGGGTTGGGGAAGCACCGGGGTGGTGGCGCGGCTTGCTCCGCTCGATTTTCGGGCCCTTTGCCTGCTGGGTTTCCTTGGCCGGCTGCGGCCGCGGGCACTTGTCAGCATGGAGAACGAGCTCTGGCCCAATCGATTGGCGATGTTGCAGGCGCGCGGCGTGCCAACGGCGTTGGTGGCTGCTCGTGTGTCGGAGCGGAGTGCGAGGCGCTGGGCGTGGCTGGGTTGGCTGCTGCGGCCTCTGCTTGCGCCGGTCGCGCTGGCTTTGCCGCAAGATAATGGGAGCGCCGCGCGGCTCGTGGCGCTTGGCTTGCCGGAGGCCGCGATCGGACCACAGGCGCGCCTGAAGGCCGCAGTCGCGCTTGCACCACCGCCGGCCGAGGAGTTGGGTCGGATAGCGCCGTTCTTCTCGCGGGCCGACACGGTCCTTGCCGCCTCGACCCATGAGGGCGAGGACACGTTGATCCTGGATGCCTTTGTCGCGGCTCGTCGGGTGCGGCCCAACTTGCGGCTGATCCTCGCGCCGCGCCATCCGCGTCGGGCGCCTGAGATCGAGGGCCTCATCGGGGCCGCTGGGCTGAGCTATGCAACGCGCTCGGGCGGCGGGGGACCCGAGACGGCCCCTGTCTATCTCGCCGATACGATGGGTGAGATGGCGCTTTGGTACGCGTTGTCGGGCATTTGCATTATCGGTGGGTCCTTCGTCCCGAAGGGCGGGCATACGCCCTATGAGCCCGCGCAGTTCGGCTGTGCACTGGTCCATGGGCCCGACATGTCCAATCAGGTCGAGGCGATGGCCTATCTGCGGGCCGCGGACGCGGCGATCGAAGTGGAGGACGCGCGGGCGTTGGCCGCTCAATTGGAAGGGTTGGATGCCGACGCGCAGGCGGCCAAAGGCGCGCGGGCGCGGGAGGCGCTGGCGCCGCCCGACCTTGCGCCGCTGCTCGATGCGCTTGACCGGGCCTTGGCTCTCGACGCCGACCGGGCGTAAGAGCTGGTAGCCTACATCGCTGCCACGGCACCGGCCGTTCGGCGCCGTAGAGCCAAAGCGCGGTCAATCCGCTCTTTGACGTCGTCGCGCACCGGGCCCTCGCGGGGCGGGTCGCGCAAGGTGGTGAACCAGTGGCTAGGCGGTGTCTGACCCCGGCGGTGCCCCTGCCAAGACAAACCCTGCAGGACAGCCTCGGCCTCGAGGGAGAGGCGGTCGGGGATCTCGTGCCCTGCAAGGGTGGCCCAAACACCGGTCCAGCAGCGGCCGACGGACCACGGGTTATAGCCACCACCACCGAGCACCAGAAAACGGGGCGAAAGCGGCCTAAGGCCGGCGACCACGGCCCAATGCGCATTGTTGGAAAGGGCGAGCCGCGAAAGCGGGTCTTCTTCGATCGCGTCGGCCCCGCATTGCAGAACGATCGCGTCCGGCGCAAAGCCGTCGACGAGGGGCAGGATCAGCCGATCCCGAACGAGCGCCATTTCGGTATCGTTGAACCCTTTGGGCACGGGCAGGTTCACCGCCGCGCCACCGGCTGTGTCGTCGAGCGCGCCGGTGAAGGGCCAGCGGCGCTCTTCGTGCGCCGAGATCATCAAGGTCTCCGGGTCTCCGGCGAACGCCTCTTCGACGCCATCGGGATGGTGCGCATCGATATCGACATAGGCGATGCGCCGCGCGCCTGCTCGCCTGAGGGCCAGCATCGCGAGCACCGGATCGTTGAGATAGCAAAAGCCGTTGGCGCGTCCGGGCAGGGCGTGATGGGTGCCGCCGGCCGGGTGGTGCATCACGCCCCCTGCAGCGAGCAATTCCCCGCAGAGGAGCGAGGCACCTGCCGAAGTGGCCGGGCGGCGCCAGACCTCGGGGAAGACCGGGTTGGACACTGTGCCGAGACCGAACTGCTCGGGGTCATCGGCACGTGCCTCACCCTCGGCCTCGGCTCTCTGGAGCGCGGCGACGTAGGAGGGTTCATGCCAGATCTCGACGGCCTTGGGCTTGGCGCGGGGCGAGGTGATGAACTGTTCGCGGGGCAGCCAGCCCAGTGCGCGCGTCAGGTCGAGGACGGTCGAGACCCGGGGGATGCGAAGCGGGTGCCAGTGGCCATAGCTCGAATGGCGATAGATCCCGTGGCCAATGAGGAGGGGCGCGATGCGCGGATCGCGCGAGGAGGGCCGCTTGGCCGGGCGGTCAGGCCGCAAGGAGCGCCTCGATTGCGCCGCGGATTGCGGGACCCATCGGGCGGGCGCCCGAGCCCCATGTCCCCGCGAGTGCGCCATCTGGGCCGATCAACACCTTGTTGAAGTTCCAGCGGGGCACGAAATCGTGGTCTTGGGCCAGCCACCGGTAGAACGGATGCGCGCGCGGGCCGCGCACCGGGGTGATTTCGGTCATCGGAAGGTCGAGGCCGAAATTGACCTCGCAGAATTCCTTTACTTCGGCCTCGGATCCCAGCTCCTGGCGGAAATCGTTGGACGGCACGGCAAGAACGACGAGGCCCCGCTCGCGATGCAGGTCGTAGAGGGCTTGAAGGGCATCGTATTGCGGGGTGAAGGCGCAGCGCGAGGCGGTGTTCACAACGAGCACCGGCCGGCCAGAGAAACTGGCGAGGTCGACCTCTCCACCGTCGATTGAGGGAAAGCTGAACTCCGCCGCAGACCGGGCGGCACTTGCGCGTCCCACTACCGTGGTGCCGGCCGCGGCGGTCAGCGTGGCCAGAATGCGCCGACGGCTGAAGATCAGGTCAATCATGGTGCTCTCCCTGCGTTAGAAGGAAAGGTATGGTGGTGCGGGGCGCGGTCAACGTGGCGTGGAGGATTGCCGCGCCCCTTTGCCGTCAGGCCACGGACGGTAGACCCACGGCGACGCGGCCCGCATCGGTCTTGAGGGAGAAGTCGGTGCCGAGATGCGGATCGGCTTCGGGCGTTGCGAGCCAGGCTATGGCGCGTGCGACCCAGTCCGGCGGAATGTGGGCGTCGGGCGACAGGCGGCTGACCGGGTTGATGCCCGAGGCGCGGATTTCGTCCTGCATTTGGGTGGCGACCGTGCCTGGGCTGAGGCCAATCACACGGATCCGGGCGCTGCGGTACTCGCGATCCGCCACGCGCGTCAGCGACAGGACGCCGGCCTTGGTGGCGCAGTAGTGGCTCCACCCTTCGAGTGCGCTTGTGGCGGCTCCCGAACTGATATTGACGATCGTGCCGCCCCCTTGCGCGCGCATCGCGGGAATGGCGAAGCGCAGCCCGTGATAGACCCCCTTGAGGTTCACATCGACCACGCGGCTCCAGGCGTCGACGTCGCTGTCGGCCAGCCGCGCGATGGGATCGATCAGGCCGGCATTGTTGACCATAAGGTTGAGCCGTCCGGTCTGCGCTAGCGCTTTCTCGACCAGGGCTGACACCTGATCGGGGGAGGCCACGTCGCAAGAGATTGCCAGGGCGCGGCCGCCTCTTGCCGCGATCGCGGCTGCGATTTCGGTGATCCGGTTGGCGCTGCGCGCGGCGAGGATGACAGTGGCACCTTGGTCGGCGAGGTGGCGGGCCGTGGCCTCACCGATCCCGCGGCTGGCCCCTGTTATGATGGCTGTGTTGCCTTGCATTGGATTGCCCTCTTCAGCCTTCGTTCGGGCCGGTAAAGCCGGCGACACGGCCCCAGTGACAGGGGATGTTCGTTTCGGGCGCGTCGGTGCAGTCGACGAGGTCGAAATGGATGTCGAGATCGATGGCAAGGCCGGTGGGCGAGCCGAGGAAGGCGATGAAGTCCATACCGTGGTCGAGCCGTTCGATGCGGCCGGTTGCTTCGAACCCGACGACGCGCACCTCGTCATAGTTGGGGATGAAGTCGGGATAGGTGGTATCGCGCACCAGTTCGAAGTTCAGGGTGAGCGGAGCCGACACGCCCAGCATCGTGACGTCGCCATGGAGGTGGCCCGAGGTTGGCGTGAGCAGTTCCACGTCGGTGGAGACGAACGTGATGGTCGGGAACGACGCGGCATCGAGATAGTCGGCATTGCGGATATGGGCGTCGCGGCCGGCATGGTTGGAACTCACCGAAGCGGCGTCGACGGTGAAGGTGATGCGGCTGTTTTCCGGGGCGTCCTCGTCGATGAGGAACGTGCCATCGAAGCTGTCGAAGCGGCCGACGGTGCGCGAGAGCCCCATATGGTCGACCTCCCAGCCGAGGTGGACGTGGCCGAGATCGAGGGTCCATTCGACCGGATCTGCGTTGGCTTGGAAGAGGGGGGCGACGGTAAGTGCGAGGGTGGCTATGGTGAATATGGTTCGGGTCATTGTGCTGTCCTTTTGCGGGGGCCATTGGGCCGTGTCATTGCTCTAGGCCAGCAAAGCGCGCACAAAAACGCTTCGATTGACATCACTGTCGTGCGATACGTGCATGAATGGATACAGACGCGCTAAAGACCGTCGCCCTGGTTGCGCGCCATGGCAGCTTTGCCGCCGCGGCGCGGGTTCTGAACCTCGATCCGTCCTCGGTGTCTCGGTTGGTGGCGGGCACCGAGCGTGCGCTTGGGCTGCGGCTGTTTCAGCGCACGACGCGGAGCCTGCGCCTGACCGAAGAGGGGGAAGCGTATCTGCGCCGGGTCGAGCCGCTTCTGGAGGAGTTGGACGAGGCCCGCGATGATGCGGCGCGAGCGCGTAAGGTGCCCACGGGCACCCTGCGGCTGACGGCGTCGGTGGCCTTTGCGCACGAATGTATCGTGCCGCATTTGGGGGCCTTCTCGGCTGCTTACCCGGATCTGTCGGTCGAGCTTTTGCCGTCGGATGCCAATCTCGACATCGCGGCGTTGGGCCTCGATCTGGCGATCCGTCTGTCGGCGGCTCCGGAGGGCGATCTGGTCAGCACGCGGTTGATGCGGACCCGATACAAGGTAGTCGCGTCGCCAGATTATGTAGCAGCGCATGGCCCGTTTGACCGGCCGGAAGCCCTGTCGGAGAGGGCGTGTTTGCGCTTTGCCTTGCCGGACTACCGCACGCGCTGGCGGTTTCGCCCCGGGGATGGGCCGGTGCGGGACGTGCCGGTGTCAGGGCGGCTCGTGATTTCGAATGCGCTGTCGCTGCGACAGGCGGCGCGGGACGGGCTCGGCCCGGCATTGCTCGCGGATTGGCTGGTGCGCGGGGACCTTGCGGGTGGGAGGCTGGTCGATCTGTTCCCCAGCTATGCGGTTACGGCGACAGAGTTCGACACCGGCGCCTGGGCGCTCTATCCGAGCCGGGCCTACCTGCCGCGCAAAGTGCGGGTGGCGATCGACTTCCTGCGCGCGCGATTGGCCGCGGAGTAGGGACGCCTCCGTCGAAGAGCACGGCAGGGCCGCGCCCCGGCATCAGGGCAGCTGTGCTTCGTCCCACACGGTGCGGTCGGCCAGGGTTCGGTCGGCGTGGGCCAAGCGGTGATCAAGCGCGACGGACATCAAGCGCTGGTGGGTTGCTGAATGCGCGGGGTCGTTGGCGACGTTGCGCAGGCGCCCGAGAGCGCGGGCGTCGTCTAGGAGCAGTGGCGGAAGGCCCGGGCTGTGCGCGTAGAGCGTTTTCCCGTCGAGCAGCATCTGCATCCCGCACGCATGCGCCGGGTGATCGCCCCGTCCCATGGCAGAGCGCAGGGGCCGCCAATCGAACTCCCACGTCGCGTGCTCGCGCCAGACGTCCGGCGTGCCGCCGGCAAGGAACGGCTCCAGCGTGAGCCCGTCGGGTACGTGGCGCGGCGCGACATCAAGACGTTCGAGCAGGGTGGGAAAGATATCGGCAGCCGACGTGGGCGCTTGGACCGTGCCGCGCGCCACGCCAGGGCCGCGGATGATCAAAGGGATGTGGTAGCTTTCAGCGAACGGGCCGCCTTTGCCAAGGCTCCACCGGTCGCCCATCATCTCGCCATGGTCGGACGTGAGGATGACCAGCGTGTCGCCGTCGGCTCCGGCATCGGCGAGGCCGGCGAGCATGCGCCCGATCTGGGCGTCAACCTCGGAGATCATGCCGTAGTAGAGCGCGCGGATGCGGCCGAAATCTTCGGCGGCAAGGTTGCTGACCCGGCCCGTGAGACCGGGGACGAACATGCCGGCCCAGCACGTTTCGGCAAGACCAGCGGAAATGGGGTGAAGCGCGGCGTCGTCGGCCGCGGTGTCGGCGCGGCAAAACGGAGGACCATCGGCCGGGTCAAACATCTCGTTGTAGGGGGCCGGCACGACGAAAGGCGGGTGCGGCCGAAGGAACGAGACATGGGCGAACCACGGCTGCCCGCGCTGCTCCGACAGCCAGCGCAGGAACGCGTCGGTCAGGAAGGCGGTTTGCGTTTCATCGGCGGTGTAGCTCGGTGGGGCGAGGGAGACACGCTGACCTTCTTCGCGCGGCGCCTCGTGGATTGTGCGGAAGCCAGACGGGTCGTGGCCGCGCGAGGCGAGCCAGGCAAGCCAGGGCATGTCGTCTTCCGGCAGGCTCTGGCGGACGATGAAGCCGGGGAGCACGCTTTCGTAGGTTCGACCGGCCGGGTCATTGGGATGCACGGTGCGCGGGTCGAGCCCGGTATCGGAATAGCCGAAAAGAGTGGGGGCATAGCCGGCCCGCCGCGCAGCCTGAGCGATATTGTCGAACCGGTCGTCAAGCGGTGCGCCGTTCTGCACCACGCGATGGTTCATCTGATAGAGGCCGGTGTATAGGGTGGCCCGGGCCGGGGAGCAGGGGGCCGTGCCGGCATAGTGGGCGACAAAGCGCATCCCGTCTGCGGCCAGCGCATCGATGTTGGGGGTGCGCAGGGTGGGGTGGCCGGCCGCGCCGAGACAGTCGCCGCGCCACTGGTCGGCCGTGATGAGCAAGATGTTCGGCTGTGCCGTCACCGCACGACGCTTTCGGCGATATCGAGATAGTAGGCCAAAGGTTGGGTGACGGCGGCTGGGTCCTTGGCTGCATCGTCCCACCGGCGGAGGCGCAGGCCCGCGTCGGCGTGGGGACGGGCGAGCCAGGCGTCTGCTTCCTCCGGCGAGAAAGGGCCGCCCTGCAGGGCGAGGGACCGAACAGACGCTGGGGAGAGGGCGTCGAGATAGCCGGGCTCGCGGGCGCAGAGCCAGCGTTTGGCGTCGACATGCAGGCGCACTGGCTCCGTCACCTCGGGGCCGAACCAGTGGGCGAGCCAGGCTTCGCCCACATCCTCGTGGCGGGTGTCGATGCCGGCGGCCGCAACGGCGTCAGGGTCATCGTCGAAGAGATGGCCGATATCGTGGAGGAGCGCTGCTGCGACAAGCGCTGGGCCGGCTCCCTCGGCCTCGGCGAGGGCGGCGCATTGGAGGGCGTGCTCAAGCTGGCTGACGGGCTCGCCGGCATATTCCTCGCCGCCGCGGCGGGCCAGGAGCGCTTCGACCTCGGCTCTCATGGTGCGATCCTTTCGAGAAGGTTGGGCAGGTTGGCGACCGTATCGATCACGTGGTCTGCGCCGGCGGTCTTTAGAGCGTCGGTTGCCTTCTTGCGAAGGGCGTCGACCTCTGCTGGTGGTAGGGCCGCCAACTCCTCGGGTGTTTTGCCGACCAAATTGCCGGACATCGCGACGCCCACTGTTACGCACCCGGCGGCAACGCCTTCGGCGATCCCGGGGGCGGTGTCGTCGACTTTAACAACGCGGCCGGGCGGATAGACCACCAGATCGATGAAGCACTGGTACATGCCAAGGGGGCCGGGTCGGCCTTCGACCAGATCGTCGGCGCAGACGAGATTGTCAGGCGCATAGCCCTGCTCGGCAGCCACCGGCAGAACGCGCTCCATGATCGAGCGGGTGTAGCCGGTGGTGGAGCCGATCTTCATTCCGCGGCGGCGGAGCTCCGCGATGGCCTCGGCAGTACCCGGCACCAGTGTGGCAAACTCGGCGACGACCTCTTCGTTCATCGGCACGAAGACTTCGTAGACGCGGTCGACATCGGCATCTGTCGGGGCTGCGCCGTGCTTGTTGGCCCATTGGGTGGAGATCCGCGGCAGGCCGAGCATCGACTTGATGTGATCCCATTTGGGTGCGCCCATTGGCCCCCGGGCCTCGTCGATTGTGGCGGTGATTCCGAAGGTCGCGAACGCTTTCACGAACACGCACATGGGCGCGAACGAGCCGAAATCGATGGTGGTGCCGGCCCAATCGAACACGGCTGCCTTGAAATGGGTCATCCCCCTCTCCGTAGAGATCTCTTGTGAGTTGTTCTCCGATGCCAAGGGCAGCGGAGGCGCGACACCCAGCCTCGATCCTCCCTGCGGACGTCTCGAGCAGTGGCGGGTCTCTGTGCGGCGACGACCGGTCTGCGATGGAGCGCCTCGATGCCGGCGGCGGCAATGACGTTGTCGCAGACGCTGCGGCTCATCCGGACGCGGCGCCCGCACATACCCGGCTTTTGCCCGGTGTCCATTGCGAAGCCGAAACTGCGCATCAGGGACCCGTTGGCGCGGGCATGGCCATCGAACACGCCCACGCGCAGGCCGCGCCTCGCGGCGGCAAGCGCTTCGGCGAGGCCGGGGATCCCTGTGCCGACGACGGTCAGATCGAAGGGGCCTGCTGTCACAGTTTGCGAAACACCATGACGAGGCCGGTGTCGGCGGCATGGTCGTGGCTGGCGCCCTCATAGATCCCGATTTCGTGGAAGGTGAGCGGCGTCACGGTTCCGCTGGCCACCAGCAGCGCGAGGGCCGAACCAAAGCCCATGCCGTCATAGACCGCAGGGCGCGTGCCGCAGACGAAAAGGGCGCCAGGCCGCGCGACGCGCAGAAGCTCCGGCAGGCATTCTGGGCCGACATGGCCGTGGGTGAACGTGCCGCAGGATATCAGGCCATCATAGCTGCCGTCCGCCATGGGCAAGGTGGCCGTCAGGTCGGCGAGGATGCGGTCGCGATAGAGGCCCTTGGCCTCGGCCTGGGCCAACATTTCGGGAGAGATATCCACGCCGTCGACGGTCAGCCCCGGTAGCGCCTCGGCCACCAGCCCGGTGCCGGCGCCGACGTCGAGCACGGGCGCGTCGTCGGCCGTCTTGCGCGTGGCGAGATAGATCTCGGCAATCCGGCGCGGCGCGACATAGCCCCAGGCCTCGCCAAAGCTCGTGTCGTAGGTCGCCGCCCAGTCGCCATAGAGCTTCTTGGCATCTTCGGCCCCGTGGATCTCATAGGCCTGATCGAGATCGTATTCGTCCATCTCACTCCTCGTTGGTCGATTGCAGCTGTCCGCGCTCGACCCGGATCACCCGCGACTTGCGGTCGGGGTCGAGTGACGGGATCGCGGCGAGGAGCGATTTTGTGTAGTCATGCTGCGGATTTCCAAAGATCTCGCGCGTCGGGCCCCGCTCCACGATCTCGCCGAGATAGATCACCGCCACATAGTCGCAGACATGGGCCACGACCGAAAGGTCGTGACTGATGAAGAGGTAGGTCAGGTCGAGGTCGCGCTGGAGCGCCTTCAAGAGATTGAGGATGTCGGCCTGGATCGAGACATCGAGCGCGGCGACACATTCGTCGGCCACCACGAAGTTGGGCCGCGCCGCGAGCGTCCGCGCGATGGAGATGCGCTGGCGCTGGCCGCCGGAAAATGCGTGGGGGTAGCGGCGCAGATGCTCAAGGTTGAGCCGGCACTTGGCGGCGATCTCGCGAACGCGGGCATCGGTCTCGGCGCGGTTCGCGGTCAGCCCCATCACCTCCAGCGGTTCGGCGATGATGTCGCGCACGGTCATGCGGGGAGAGAGCGCAGCGTAGGGATCTTGAAAGATGAGCTGCGCGTGGCTGCGGTAGCGCTTGTCTTCGGCGCGGCTCATCGTGGCGATGTCGAACCGGTCGGCGCCATCGTCATAGGTGATGGAGCCCTCGGTGATCGGCGCGGCGCCCAGGATCGCACGGCCGAGCGTTGTTTTTCCCGATCCACTTTCGCCGACAAGACCCACGAAGCTGCCCTTGGGGATGTCGAGGGAGACGTTGCTGACCGCCTTGAGCATCTTGGGCGCGCCGAAGAGGCGCCGCTCGAGCGGGAAAGCGATGGTCAAGTTTTCGATCCGGATGAGCGGGGGGGTCATGCGGGGGCGCCTTGCGCGGCGGGCACGTCTTCGGGGAAGAGCGCGGCGTAGTGGTCGGGGCCGACCTCGGTGAGGGGCGGCACTTCGCGCTCATAGCGGGACCCGGGATGGAGCGTTGTGTTGCGCGGATGGAAGACGCATCCCGACGGGCGCTCGAGTGGTGAGGGAATGTCGCCGGGAATAGGTGTCAGGGGTGCATCGAGTTGGTCGAGCTTGGGCAGGGCGTTGAGAAGGCCCTGGGTATAGGCATGGGCCGGGCGCCGGAGAACGGGGCGGACCGGCCCGGTCTCGAGGATGCGGCCGAGATACATGACCGCCACCCGATCCGCCGTCTGGGCGATGACGCCGAGATCATGGGTGATGAAAAGGATGCCCATGCCGAACTCGCGCACGAGATCCTTCATGAGATCGATCACCTGGGCCTGGATCGTCACGTCGAGCGCGGTCGTGGGTTCGTCGGCAATTAGGAGTTTCGGCGAGGTCGAGAGCGCCATTGCGATCATGGCGCGCTGGCGCATGCCGCCGGAGAACTCAAACGCGTACTGGTTGAACCGCCGGGCGGGCTCGATGATCCCGACCCGGTCGAGCATCTCGACGGCGTGGGCCTTGGCCTGCTTCTTGGTCATGTCAGTGTGGATCAGTAGCTGCTCGACCATCTGATCGCCGACCGAGATTGCGGGCGCGAAGCTTGCCATCGGCTCCTGGAAGATCATCGAGATGTGGCCGCCCCGGATTGGCTGCATGTCGCGCTCGCGGCGGAGGGCGAGGATGTCGATGGGCGCCTCGCCGGGTACGTTCAGGACAATGTGGCTGGCCGGGTCGAAGACCGTGTTGCCGGCGTTCAGGCGCATCAGCGATTTCGCGGTGACGGACTTGCCAGAGCCGCTTTCACCTACAAGACCCAGCACCTCGCCGGCCTCAATGTGGAACGACACGTTCTCGACCGCGGTGATGAGACCCTCGTCGGTGCGGAAGCGGATCGTCAGGTTGCGGACATCGATCAGGCTCATGCCAGCACCTTCCGGTAAATCACCTTGTCCTCGCCTTCGGCGTAGAAGTCGCGCACGCGGCCCTCTTCCTCGTAGCCATGCCGCGCATAGAGCGCGCGCGCAGCCGCCTGCTCGGGCAACTGCGTCGTCTCGATCACGATCATGCGGGCATCGAGGCGCTCCTCCACCTCCGCCAAAAGGCGACTGGCGAGGCCCTGGCCTTGAGCCGCGGGCGCAACGCCGAGGGCCAGGAGGTTCCACACGCGGTCGGTCATCTCTTCGGGGCGGATGAAGGCGAGCCCGGCGGGCGCGCCCTCGTGGTCGGCTACGAGCCAAAGATCCGGCGCCTCTGCGAACGCGGGCGCGATCATGTCGGCGAGCATTTCCGCCGGAAAGAGGCCAGCGGCCTCGGCGATCGCGCCGAGATGCGGGATGTCTTCGGGGCGTGCGGGCCGGACGGTCATTTGCCGGCTTGTCCGTAGGGGTCTGCCGCATCGCGTAGGCCGTCGCCGACAAAGACAAAAGCCATCACCAGCGTGATGAAGAAGATCACCGGTATGAAGTACCATTGGTAGTTCAGCAGGACGTCGGCTGAGGTCGTGTTCTGCAGCATAACGCCGAGTGAATTGACCGGATCCTTCAGGCCGAGCCCGATGAAGCTGAGCGCCGTTTCCGACAGCACCATGTACGGGAACGAGATCACCAGATCGACGATGATGTAGGAGGTGAAGGACGGAAGCAGGTGACGGCGGATCACGTGCCCAGGAGAAGCGCCGCAGAGCTTGGCCGCGAGCACATATTCTTGGTTGCGCTCGGCCAAGAGATGCGTGCGTACCCGTCTGGCCAAGGTGGGCCAGCCGATGAGCCCCAGGATGATCGAGATGAAGAAGAATCGCGTTTCGGCTGACCATGTGTCGGGCACGAACGCGGCAATGGCCATGAAGAGTGGGATCGCCGGAACGGTGCGGACGGCATCCGTGACCATCTGGATCGCGCTGTCGATCATGCCACCGAAGTAGCCCGCCACCCCGCCGATCACGAGGGCGAGGACGAAGCTGATGAAGACCCCGAGCGTGCCGACGGCCAGCGACGTGTTCACCGCGTGCAGCGTGCGCGAGAAGATGTCCTTGCCGGTATCGTCGGTGCCGAAGATGTGGATGAACCCGTCATCGACGCCAAACAGATGGGTCGTGAAGGACATGCCGAGCATCCGGTACTCCCAGCCTTGTACGAAGAACTGGAGGTATTTGCGGTCGCTGGTGTCGACCTGCGTCACCCATCGGAAATTGGTCTCGATCGAGCGCTCGCGGGTCACGCCATAGATGAAGGGGCGGGCAGAGCAGCCTTGTTCATCGCAGAAGCGCGGGATTTGCGGCGCGCCGTTGGTATAGTCGGCATTGCGCCCCGCAATGGTGGGGTCGTAGGGCGACAGGACCGGTGCAAAGAGCCCCATCACCACGATCACGATCAGGACGGTGGCGGCGATCATCGCCGTTCGGTTGCGGCGGAACCGTGTCCAGATGAGCTGGCTTTGGGAGGCGGTGAAGTAGGCCTCCTTCTTGCGGTCGCTCACCGTTGGCGCCGGAGCGGGGGGTGGGGTTTCGGTGACGTCGGTCATGGGATCAGGCCCCCACCACGGATTTGCGGATGCGCGGGTCGATCGCTGCCAGCGCGAGATCGGTCAGGAAGTTCACCGTCACGATGGATGCCGTGAGCAGGAAGATGATGGCTCCCGCGAGTTGCTGATCGTTCGACCGCGCCAGCGCCTCCAGAAGGAGCGCGCCGGCCTCCGTCAGCGTCAGGATCAGAGCGACGATGGGCAGTTCGTTGAAGATGCGGTTCAGGTCGAACCCGAGCGAGTTGATGATCGGGCCGAGCGCATGCCGGGCCGGATAGCGCCAAAGGAGACGTCGGCCGTAGAGGCCGCGCGCGCGGGCGGCGGTGACATAGAGCTTGTCCTTCTCGTCGAGCATCAAGGCGCGCACGGTCTGCAGCGCAAAGGCCGTCGCCGACCAGCCGAGGATGAACACGGGCAACCAGGCCCGACTGAGGAAATCGAGGAATTTCTCAAACGACCACGGCGCATCGCGGTACTCGGCGGAGAAGAGGCCCGTCATCGAGTCGCCGAACCAGACCGTCGAGGCCAGCATGATCATGAGGGCCAGCAGGAAGTTGGGCAGGGCAAGCCCGAGATAACTGATGAAGCGCAGCGAGCCGTTGACCCACGCATTCTTGGAGGTCGACGCAATGATGCCGACGGGCACCGCGATCAGATAGGCCAACAGGAGCGCAGTGAGGCAAATCGCCAGCGATATCAGGAATTTGTCGCCAAGAAGCTGGTTGATGTCGACCCGCAGGATGCAGCTGTCGCCAAACTCTCCCCGCAGGAACACGTCGCCGACCCAGGAGCCCCAGCGCACGAGGAACGGTCGGTCGAGGCCCAGACGGCGCTCCTCGGCCTCGATATCTTCGACCGTGATGGAGGCGCCTTGCGTGTTCTTGAACGCCAGATAGCGCTCGGCGCAGTTGCCCGGCACGAGCTCCATCAGCGTAAATACGATGAGCGACACCGTCAGGAGCGTGAACAGCGCCATGGCTGCACGCGTGGTGGCGAATTGCAGGAAATTCAGCATCGTGTCCCCACCCGGTGCGGCACCCGGTCTGGGTGCCGCTGGCGCCCGGGCGGCGGCTTGACCGCCCGGGCGCGCGTCAAGCCGTCAGACCGGCCGGATCACTCGTTGAAGAACCACTGAGCCGCCCGATAGGGATAGGTGCGGTAGTACTCGTAGGACCAGGTCTTGAAGGACGGCACATTCTCGAGCGCGTTGCGGTGGTAGACCGGAGCGGGCGCCTGGACCGTGCCGATGAAGAGCATCTGGTCGACGACCATCTCGGCCAGCTTGCGACCGGCGGCCGCCTGCTCTTCGGAGCCTGGCTGGGCGGACTGGAACGCGAACGAGGTTTCCGTCATCTCCTCGACCCAAGCGGGCGGTTCGACGCCGCTGGTGCCCTCGCTGTCGATGTACTCAGCCCAGAGCATCCCGGTCCGCAGGTCGAAGTAGCCATCGAACGGCGGCGCCCAGTAGTTGTTGGTGCCCAGGTGCACCGGCACCGGCTGGCCCTTGAGCCACATACCAACGTCGAGCTGGTTTGAGGATTGAGCCGAACGGTACTCGTCGGGCGTCACCTCCTTGACGGTGGATTGCACGCCGACATCGGACCAGTTTTGCGCCACCAACTCCACCACTTCAGCGGCAATGCCCTGTGTCGCGAATTGCAGGTTCAGGACGATCTTGTCGCCATTGGGCAGTTCGCGGAAGCCGTCGCCATCGGTGTCGAGCATGCCGATGCCGTCCAGCATGGTCTTGGCGCTGTCAGGATCGAACTCGGTGTAGGCGACGGCGAGCTCTTCCGGCACGAAGTCGGGCCGGGGCGAGAAGCCGGTATACTGGACCGGCACGCCCTGGCCGAAGTACGCGACCTCGTTGATCTGCTCCCGATCCATGGCGACGGACATCGCGCGGCGGAACTCAACGTTGCCGAAGACCTCGCGCTTGGCCAGATCCTCGCTCGTTACGTTGAAGGTGAAGGTCGGCGAGGCGATCGTCGGCTTGAGTTCGACCGTGTAGGCGCCCTTTTCCTGGTTCTCGAGCAGCAGCGGGGCCGATGGCAGCGTGAGGGATTGCGACTTGTAGTCGGCTTCGCCATTGACGAGCTTGAGGATGCGCACCTCATTGTCGTTGGCATAGAGCTCATCCTGACGTGAGATGTACGGCAGCTGCTGACCCGTCGTGTCTACCATATGGAAATACGGGTTGGCGACGAGCTTGCGGCCCTCGGTGGTGTCGGTGATGTAGATGTGGCTTTCCAGGGTCGGCATGGTCGGCGCTGGCAGGTTGCCCACCAAATCGGGCGTCGCGAGCATCGGGGTTGGCGTGTCCGTCCAGTCGGAACTGCCATAGTATGCGGCGATGACGGCGAGGCCGTTATCGAAGCCCATCTCCTGCGCCTTTGCATCCGCATCGTCGGAGAGGTCGGGGTGGAACTGGCCGAGGAAGTGCATCGGCTGGAACGCCTGCGCATAGGACGTGGCGAAGTGGGCCAGCAGGCCAGGTTTGGGCGAGGGCAGGTTGAAGACCACGGTGGTGTCGTCGGGCGTTTCGACGGTCATCCGCTCGCCTGCGACCAGCACATAGTCCTGAGGTTTCTCGATGACCTTTGGGTCGAGCGAGAGATTGTCGTACCAGAACTTGACGTCGGCCGAGGTGAAGGGTGCGCCGTCGGACCATTTGTGGCCGTCGCGCAGCTCGAAGGTCAGCTGCGTATAGTCGTCATTCCATTCCCACGACTTAGCGACGTTCGGCACGATCGTTTGCAGATCATCGGAGTAGCGGACCAAGTTTACGTGGCGGACCGACAAAAAATCGGACGTGCCGGCCTCCGTTGCGTTGGACAGCGCGCGCAGGGTGCCGCCATACTGGCCGACGGCATCGTAGGGCACCACCACAAGGGGCTCGGATGGCAGGCGCTCGGCCAGCGGCGGCAGTTCGGGGTTGCCCCGAAGCTCGCCGTTCAGCGCCGCAATTTCGGGGTTCTCTGAGAACGCCATCTCGCAGCCAGCGGCCTCCTGGAACTCGGCAAGTTCATATTGCTGCGGAAAGGCACCGGCCGCGACGCCTTGCATGTCGGCGACCGTGATGCCCGGGCAGGCCGCGTAAGCTGAGACTGTGCCCAGCAGCGTGACCGCCGCACTCGTTGTGATGCGTTTCATTGTTTTGTCCCCCCGTCAGTGTGCGATTAACCCGTTCGAGTAAGCACGGGTTTGTGACGGGTTTGTGAACCCCTCTCCTCAAAGGAGTAGGGAAGTCCCGACTGTTCGCAGTTCAGCGTTGGCCAGACCGGCCGCTCGAGCAAGCTGGCGCAGACGGCTTTGGACCGCTTCGCTGTCCGGCGCCGGGACCTCGTCTTCGACCTCCAGGACCACGCTCTTCGGCCCGATCCGTAATCGAGAGCGAGAGAGAATGCCGGGCACGCTGGCCGAGAACCGGTGGCCGAGAAGAAGCGCGCGACCGAGAATATACGCCCGCCGAATATGATTGTCGGAGAGGAGACCCGCGATCTGTGACAGCGCAGCCTCGTCTGGCTTGCCCCCATAGCGGGCTCGGATCGCCAGAGCCAGGAACGCGCGCTCGTCATGGCCGATGCCGATGAAGGGGAAATGCAAGAGACGACGGAAGGTCTCTTGAGCGCGAAGCTTCTGCGCGTCGCGCCATGCAATGTCTGTCAGGGCGCAAGCGGCCAGGCGAAGGCGGCGCTGTTGCAGCGTTTCGTCCTCGAAGAGGGTGTCGGTCCATCGTGCGAGGGCGGCTGGGAACGCCGGAACGCGCGCCATAGGCAGGCCGATGGTTTGAGCGCCTTCGAGAAGGGGGTCGAGGGCACGGTCCTCGGCGTCGAGCTGGGAGTAGAGCCAGCCCTCACGGACGCCGAGGGCAGAGAACACCACGCGATCGGGGCGGAGCGTTTTGAGCACGCGCCACATGACAAGCGACGAAGCGGCCAGTGTGCGGACGCGACGGCCTGGAACGTCGGGCAACTCGGCGATCTCGCCCCGCGACATGCGGGCAACTTTCTTCGCCAGAGTCCAGAGGTCGCCGCCCGCAACCTCATAGCCGTGTACGACGCTGAGCCGGTGCTCGCATCGGGCCGCATGGACGCGCGCAAGGGCACGCCAGCCGCCTCCCACGGCATAGAATGTTGAGGTCTCAATGCTCTTGGGCAGTCCATCGGCAAGGGCCGCGTCGACCTGAGCTTTCGCTGTGTCAACGCCGGCTTGCAGAAGGCGCAGGACCGGGAGGGCGCCTAGCGGCATAGACTTCTTGCGGTTGCCGACAGCGTCGCCGTGCACCTCGGCAACCTCGAGCGATCCGCCACCCATATCGCCGATCAGGCCGTGGGGCTGAAAGAAGCCTGAAAGGACGCCCATGGCGGCAAAGCGGGCCTCCTCGGCACCCGTCAGAATGCGTGCCTCGAAGCCGGTTTCGGCGCGAATGGCGTCGAGGAATGCGCGACCGTTGCTGGCCTTGCGTGTGGCCTCCGTTGCTAGAACATCGACGCGCTCCACGCCGGCTGCCCGCGCGATCATGTGGAAGCGACGTAGAGCCCTTCGCGCCTGGGCCATCGCGTCCTCCGACAAAGCGCCGTCGGCGCCGATTGCGTCGCCCAGAGCGACCATTGACTTCTCGTTGAACCGGGCAAAGGGGGCGCGGCTCAGATCGTCGTAGACAACAAGACGGATCGAGTTGGAGCCGAGGTCGACGATGCCAAAGGGCGTGCGAGTGCGGGCCAGAACGCGGTCGGTTTCGATCTCGAGGGAGCGTGGTGCGCTGTCCGTGTCAGTTGCCGTCGCCATGCGCCCGCCCCCGCTGATCCGCAGGCCGAGCCTAGCGGCGTTCGATGCGCCAACCAAGGGACACGTGCCCGGATCGACCAACGACATTGATCTTGCGCGGGGCGCGCGGCCCGTGGTGCACTCCGGATGGTTGGGTCTGGGGCCATCACAATGGGCGTTATCACGTCTCTTTTCGCGCGTAAGGTCGTTGCCTCGGCCGGAGACGAGGTGGATGCGCGCGCCCTTTTGGCGTCGGTCGGGCTCGACCCGGATGGCCCATCGGACCCCAAGGTCATGGTGCCCGACACGGCCTATTACGACATGCTGGAACGTATGGCCGGGCAGACTGACGCGACGGTGCTTCCCTTGCGGGTTGGTGCCACGATGCGGTGCGACGAGTACGGCGCGCTCGGCCTTGCCTGGAAGGCCGCGCCGACGCTTATGGGATCGTTTGCGCGGGTCGAGCGATATGCGCGGCTGTGGACAAGCGTCGTGGAATACGAACTGCGCGAGGCCGACCGCGGAACGCTCTTCATTCTGCACCGGTCAGGCGTCCGCCGGTTGGGATTGCGTCTCTCCAACGAGGCAACGCTTGCCAGCGCCGTGTCGATCTGCCGGCAGGTCTGCCCCGTGCCGTTTGCGCCGCTGGAAGTGTACGTCAAGCACCAAGCGCCAAAGACGCTGGAGCATCACGAGGCATACTTCGGATGCCCGGTGCGGTTTGGTGCCGAACTCGATGCGCTGTTGATCTCACCCGAGGCGCTGGCTCAGCCCAACAAGCTCGGCGACGAGGGAATTACACAGTTCCTCCTGTCCCATCTCGATGCGGAACTGCGCGAGATCGGGGCGGACCGGTCGCTGGAGGCCCAGGCCAAAGACACAATCGCCCGCGCGTTGAGCGAGGGCCTCCCGCGCATGGCCGACGTCGCGCGCAGCCTGGGCATGAGTGCCCGGTCCTTCCATCGACGCCTCTCGGATCATGGGCTGAGCTTTCAGACCCTGACCGACGCCACGCGACGCGAGTTGGCGGAGGGGCTGTTGCGCGATGATCGGTATTCACTGGCCGAGGTGGCGTTCCTGACTGGGTTTTCGGAGCAGAGTTCATTTACGCGCGCCTTCAAGCGCTGGGCCGGCCGGACGCCTGCCAGCTATCGCAAGGACCGTGCGCACGCCTGACCGACGTTGGCAGGAACGGTCAATAGAGTGGCGGGAGCGGTCAATACAGCGAGGGCTTGCCCTTCCTAATCCTTGGTCATCACAGCAAACCAAGGACTACCAAAAATGCAAACCCAACCCATTCTCGTGATCGGCGCCACTGGCAAGACGGGGTCGCGCGTTGCCGCGCGTCTTGAGGCGCGGGGCTTGCCCGTTCGCCATGGCGCGCGGCGCTCGGCCATTCCGTTTGACTGGGAGGCGCCCAAGACCTGGGGCCCGGCGCTCGACGGTGTCTCGGCCGCCTATGTCACCTACTTCCCTGATCTCGCGTTTCCCGGAGCAGTGGAGAAGGTTGAGGCGCTTTCCGCCGAGGCGAAGCGGGCCGGGGTCGAACGGCTGGTCCTGTTGTCCGGTCGGGGCGAGCATCACGCCAAATTGGGTGAGGAGGCCGTACGCGCCTCGGGTGTCGATTTCACCCTGGTTCGTGCGTCGTGGTTTGCGCAGAACTTCAGCGAGGGCTATCTGCGCGATCCGATCCTTGCGGGCGTGCTGCCGATGCCTGGTGGCATGATCGAAGAGCCGATCATCGATGTCGAGGATATCGCCGACGTGGTCGTGGCGGCCCTGACCGAAGAGGGACACTCTGGCCAGCTCTATGAGGTGACCGGTCCGCGGCTTATGACCTTTGCCGACATGGCCGAGGCTCTGTCGCGCGCCATCGGGCGGACCGTGCGGCACATTCCGATCTCGTTCGAGGAGTTCCACGCCTACGTTGCCAGGTCGGGCGACGAGTTCGTGGCGGATGTCTTCACCGCGATTGCCCGCGAGGTGCTCGATGGACGCAACGCCCATCTCTGTGACGGGGTCGAGCGCGTTCTCGGGCGGCCGGCCCGCGATTTCGACGAGTTCGCCCAGTCTGCTGCCCGAGCCGACGCTTGGACAAGCGCCGCTTGAGCGGCACCAACGCGGCGGAGGGCACCCGCCTTCCGCCCAAAGCCTCCTGAAAGGAAAGCCGATGTCGTTGGTCTTCTTCTTGCTCGTCCAGTTTGCCGTTGTGGCCTACGCGCTTGTGGGCGGCGTCTTCCTGGCCTTCTCGGACTTCATCATGCGGTCGCTCTCGATCACAGGCGGCGTCGGTGGGGTGGAAGCGATGCAGGTCATAAATCGCGAAGTGTTCCGATGGGTATTCATGGCCCTGTTCCTGGGTATGGCGGCGGTCTCGCTCGTGCTTGTGGGCTATGGTGCCGTCAGTGTGAGCGGTCCGGCGGGCTCATTGATGATCGCCGCGGGCCTTCTCTATCTAGTGGGGTGCTTTGCAGTGACGGTCTTCTTCAATGTGCCGATGAACGAAGCGCTTGCCGGGATGGATCTGTCGGCGGAGGACACGCGCGACTATTGGAGTGGCACGTACCTGCCATACTGGACGAAGTGGAACACGGTCCGAACGATCGCCTGCGTGGCGTCTGCTGCGATGCTGCTCGCTGGTCTGTTATGGATGGTTCAGACCTCTGCGCGCGCGATCTAGTTTGCGCGTCTCACTCGACCGAATGAACGGCCGGCAGTCCGCGTGGCTGCCGGTCTTTGCGGCCCAGCTATCGATCCTGGCGGATGTAGGGGCGGCCAAGCGCGCCCGGTTCGTTGCCGCGCAGCCGCCCGGGGCGGGCAAAAAGGACCAGCACCGCGATGGTGAGCACATAGGGCGTCATCGACAGGATATAGACGGGCACATCGAGCCCCAGCGTTTGCAGGCGCGGGATCAAGGCCTCGGCCGCCCCGAAGAGCGTGGCCCCGACGATGGCGCGGAGCGGTGACCAGCGGGCGAAGACAACCAGGGCAACGGCGATCCAGCCTCGCCCGGCTACCATTCCTTCGGTCCAGATCTGGCTGCCGGCGACGCTGAGATAGGCGCCGGCGAGCCCAATGAGCAGGCAGCCTGGCACCAGCGCAGCAAGCTGTTGGAACTGGACGTCGACACCTGCTGCGTCGGCAGTGGCCGTATCCTCGCCGACCGCGCGCAGACGCAAGCCCGTCTGGGTGCGCTGGAGATACCACCACAGACCCATCGCTGCCATGAGCGAGGCATAGACGAGCGCATCTTGCGCAAAGAGCATGCCACCGATGAGCGGCAAATCTTCCAGAAGGGCGGGACCTGGCATTGCGCCAAGGCCGTCGAACGGTTTGTGCGTGTGGTCGCGCCCCAGTGCGGCCGAGGCCCCAAGCCCAAGCGCAACCAATGCAAGCCCGGCCGGGATCTGCGCCGCGCGCAGCACGACGACCGCGAGGATGAAGGGCAGGGCGACGAGGAGGCCCGCTCCCGCTCCGAGCCCGAGGGCCGACAGCGGCCCAACGCCCGAGAGCGATGCAACGGCACCGGTCATTGCGCCGACGGCCATGATCCCCTCGGCCCCGAGATTGAGCACGCCTGCCCGCTCGCACAGGATCAGGCCGAGCGCGGCCAGCAGAAGCGGGGCCATGAACCCGGGAAAGCTTGCCAGCCAGGCCTCGACGAAGCTCACCGCACGGCCTCAATGGGGGTCAGGCTGACGCGATACGTCGTCAGGAATTGCCCGGCGACCAGGCAGAACAGGATGATGCCCTGGATGATCAGGACAACCCCTTCTGACACGCCGTAGAACACCTTGAGGGAGGCCGAGGCCACGGTCAGGCCCGCGATCAGAAGGCTCACCGGCACGATCCAGAGCGGTTCGTTGCGCGCGAGGGCGGCGATGACGATGCCGTTGAAAGTGGCGTGCAACCCGATCTGCTGGCTCAGCCGAAACTCCGTGCCAGCAACGATGATCCCGCCCGCGAGCCCGGACAGGGCGCCGGCGGCGAGCACGGAGACGACGATGATCCACGTGGTGTTGAACCCGACGGTGCGCGCGGCCTCCGGATTGTGGCCGGCAAAGCGGCTCGCGAAACCAAATGGCGTGCGATAGGAGATCCACGCCACCGCCGCCACTGCGGCCAGCGCGATGACCAACCCCAGATGCACCGATCCGAAGCCAAGGCGTGGGAGGCGCTCGGCATCGTCGAAGGCGGGCGAGGAGGGAAAGTTGTAGGTCGGATCGCCGAACGCGCCGAAGAGCAGATGCTGAAGTAGCAGATAGGCGATATTGGTCATCATCAGCGTCACAATCACCTCGCTGACGCCGAGACGCAGCCTCAGGAGGAGGGGCGCCGCGATCCAGAGCGCGCCCCCGATGGCCGAGGCAATGAGCATCAGAGCCAAGCGCACCGGCCCGCCGAGATCGGTGAGCGCCACCCCTGTCGCGAAGATACCGCCAAGCAGCAGCTGACCTTCCAGCCCGATGTTCCAGAACTTCAGCCGCAAGCAGAGCGCCGCGGAGAGCCCCACGAGCAACATCGGAGTTGCTGCAGTGAGCGTTTGCGCTTGCCCTGTCGGTGCAAGGAAAACCTGCACCACAAGCTCCTGGTAGAGGGCGCCGATCGGCACACCGGCTGCGACGAGCACGCCGAGTGACAGGGCGATCGCCATGACAAGCGAGCCGGTATAGGCGGCCGTTTGGCGGACGGGCCCTGCGCCTGCGCGGCGTTCGAGTGTGATGCGTTCAAGCATGTCCGAGCATCATCTGGCCGATTTCGCGGCGCGACGGGCGCTCGGACGTTGGCGTGGAAAGCTGGCCTCGGCTCATCGCGCGGATGTCGTCGGACAGCGCGAGGATCTCCTCGAGATCCTCGGATATCAGCAGAACCGCTGCACCGTTCTTTGCGGCCTCGATCAGCTGGTCGTGGACGTAGCGACAGGCGGCGACGTCGAGCCCCCGGGTGGGGGAGTGCACGACGATAAGACGGGCCTCGGCATCGAGTTCCCGCGCGAGCACGACCTTCTGCGCGTTGCCTCCGGACAAGAGGCGCACCGGGCGCGTGCCGCGTGCGGTGACGCCGGCGATCGAAAAGGCCTCTATCCGACCGCGCGCATGGGCCCTGATATAGCGTGGCAAGAGCATGCGGCGGCCCAGCCTGCCGCGGCTGACGGCAGCGGCGGCGAGGTTGTCGTTGACCGAGGCATCGGGTGCGAGGGCTTGCGTGCTGCGGTCAGACGGCACGTAGCGCATGCCGGCGCCGCGACGCTGGTCCACGCTGCGCCCGGTCATGTCGGCGCCAGCGAGGCGCACTTGCCCCGTCTCCAATCGTCGGAGCCCGACGATAGCCTCGGCGAGCTCCTGCTGTCCGTTGCCGCCAACGCCGGCGATTCCCATGATTTGCCCGCTGCGGAGCGACAAATGGACGTCGCGGACGGCCGCGGCACCTCTCCGCAAGACCGACACGCCGGCCAACTCGAGGAGGACCGCGCCGGGCGGGCTTGGCGAACGGAGCGTCGCCGGCGCATCCTGGCCGATCATCGCCTCGGCCAGGATCTCGGCCGACACCTCGTCGACGCCACGCGCGGCCAGCACCATTCGCCCTGCGCGCATGACGGACACGCGGTCGCTCGCCGCCAGGACCTCGCGCAGCTTGTGGGTGATCAGGACCACCGACGTGCCGGAGGAGGCGAGCCGGCGCACCATGGCCAGAAGACGATCGCCTTCCTGATCGGTCAGAACTGCCGTTGGCTCGTCGAGGATCAGGATGCGCGCGCCGAGACTTAGGGCCTTGAGGATCTCGATCCGCTGCTGGTCGGCGACCGACAGGTCGCCCACGGGCACATCGAGGGGGACTTCGAGCCCCGTGCGCGCGAGCGCGTGATCGAGCGCGGCATCGGTCCGGCCGCGCCCACGCAGCGCGGGGAGGTTGCCTGTGGCGAGGCGGACGTTCTCGCGGCCGGTAAAGGCGGCCGCGAGCCGAAAGTGCTGGTGCACCATGCCGATGCCGAGGGCAAGCGCCTCGCCCGGCGAGCGGATCGCCGCCGCCACGCCCCCCACGCGCACATGCCCGGCCTCCGGGCTGTAGAGCCCGGTCAGGATGTTCATCAGCGTCGACTTGCCCGCCCCGTTCTCGCCCAGAAGCGCGTGGATCTCGCCCGGGGCAAGCGCGAAATCTACATGGTCAAGGACGAGGGCGTCACCGAAGCGCTTGGCGAGGCCGTGCGCCTCGAGCGCAGGCACTGCAACCTGGGTTCGCGGCGCGACCATCGCGGCGAGCGTCAGTTGAGCGTGCCAATCGTGTTCTCGACGAGGAACTCCATCGACCAAAGCCCGCCATCGTCAAGCCGCTCGCCGTCCGCCACAACCGTACTGCCGTCTTGCGCAAGGACCGGCCCGTCGAACGGAGAGAATTCTCCGGCCATGATCGCAGCCTTCGTCTCTTCGATCTTGGCCGCCACATCGGCTGGCACGGCGTCGGACAAGCCCGTGAGCGAGACCACGCCGTCGGCCATCGCAGGGAAGGCGCCCCATTCGGACGGCTCCCACGACCCGTCCTGAAGCGCGGCAAGCGTGGGAAGGAGATACTTGTCCCAATTGAACATCACGGACGTCAGATGTCCCTTGGGCGCGTGCTGCGACATGTCGAGCTGAAAGCCGATCGAATAGACGTCAGCCTCTTCGGCGGCAATGAAAGGCGCGGCCGAGGACAGGTTGTTGGCGATCACGTCGGCGCCCTGATCGATCATCGCTTTGGCAACCTCGCCTTCCTTGACCGGGTCCCACCAGCTGTTGGTGTAGACGACGATGGTTTCAATCTCGGGGTTGATCGATTGGGCGCCGAGCGCAAACGCATTGACGTCCCAGTTGACCACGCCCACGGGGTAGCCGCCGATGATGCCGACGGTGCCGCTTTCGCTGACGCTCGCAGCGGCCATGCCGGCCAGATACCAGGCCTCATAGGTGCGGACGTAGAAGCCCTCGAGGTTGGCGGCGTTGGTGGAGCCCGAGGCATTCAAGAAGGCCACGTCGGGATGCTTGGCCGCCGCCTCGAGAATCCCCTCGGAGTAGCCGTATCCGGTGCCGACGATCACGTTGAAGCCGCGCTGCACGAAGAGGTCGACCGCGTTGTTAAGCGCCGTGGCCTCCTCGGGAATGCTTTCGACCGTGGCGATCGAGAGGCCCAGCTCCTCTTCCACCGCCAGTCGCGCATTGTCGAGCGCCTCGTTCCATCCACCGTCGCGCGCTGTTGCCGCATAGATGAAGGCGACCTTCGGCTCTCCGCCGAGATCCATCGCGGGAGCGATGGCCGGCAGGGCAAGAGCCGTCGCGGCGGCCGCAACGGCAGTTAGGGCAATGCGGCGGGGGATGCGGGGCGCGCGGATCATGGGCGTATTCTCTCTCATCTTCTTGGGTCAGGTACCGTAGGCCGCCGCCATCCGCGCCTCGATGTAGGCGCCAACGGCGACGGGCTCGTAGCGGGCGGGGCGCTCTGCCGATACGCAACTCGGCAGGACCTCGACAATTTGAAGCGGATTCACGCTGGAAAAGAACGGCATCGAGAAGCGGCGGCGGCCGGACACATTGACGGCGCGATGCAAGGTCGAGCGGAAGATGTCGTTGGTCCAGCGCTGGAGCAGGTCACCCACATTGACGATGAACGTGTCGGGTCGGGGGGGTGCCGCCACCCAAGCGCCGTCGGCGTTCTGCACCTGCAGGGCCGACACGTCGTCGGTCGCGAGGATTGTGAACGTATCGTAGTCGGTATGGGCGCCGATACCGATCACGTCGGGTTCGGGCGCCGGCTGATTTGGATAGTGCAGGAGCCGCAGTTCGCCGACCGGCTTTGTTAGCATTGAAGTGAAAAAATCCTCCGGAAGGTGCAGCGCGAGGGCGAAGGCGCGGTAGAGCCGGGCGCTCAGGGCCAGCATCTCGGCGTGGTAGGCCATCATCGCGTGGCGAAACCCGTCAGGCCGGGCGGGCCATAGGTTTGGCCCCCAGCCATAGATGCCTCGCTGTGCGTCGGGATCGTCGGGGCCAAGGTCGAGGGAGAGGTCGAACGCTTCGTGCAGGTCGCCGCGGTTGGCCGGGTCGGTGTTCTCCTCCATCAGCCCGGTATAGCCGCGGAAGATCGGCGAGTGCTTGTTGGACACCTTGTCCTTCTCGGCTTGCGGCAGGTCGAAGAATGCCTCGGCCATCTCAAACGCCTTCGCCCGAACGGCCGGGTTCACGCCGTGACCCGTGACATAGAAGAACCCGACGCCGATGCAGGCCTCTCGCAGGGCATCGGCCACGCCCTGGCGCTCCACCGGCGCGGCGCCCATCGGGCTGAGATCGATCAGCGGCAGGTCGGAGAACGCAATGGGCGCGGCCTCGAGCCCCGCAGCCTGCAGCACCTGCGGCGCAAGGCTCATGCCTCGGCCCCGTCTTCCGTGCGGTGGGCATAGGTCTCGTCGAAGCGCGATCGCACGTAGTCGCCAGCAGTTATCGGAGGGTATTTCGGCGGCCTGTCCTCGGACTGGCACGACGGCAGTACCTCGATTATCTCGGCGCTGTCGCAGCCAAAAAAGAAAGGGATCGAATAGCGTCGCTTGCCGGAAGTGTTGATCGCGCGGTGCATGGTCGACTGGAAGTAGTCGTTGGTCCAGCGCGCCATCAGATCGCCGACATTGACGATGAAGGCGCCCTCAACCGGCAAGCGACGCTATTCGATCCCTTTCTTTTTTGGCTGCGACAGCGCCGAGATAATCGAGGTACTGCCGTCGTGCCAGTCCGAGGACAGGCCGCCGAAATACCCTCCGATA
>JBCBMY010000010.1:0-230201 GCA_039822045.1 Pseudomonadota bacterium
GCAACGACGCGTTCCCGAAGATCGTCTGAGTAAGGTCTCGTCATCCATGCTGGCCTCCTCCACCAGTATGGAGTCTGAATCACAAGCGAACCCAGATGGGAATCCCAATTCGATTCAGACAAAACCTGAAACGCTCTAGATCCAACTCCTTGGATCCTCGGTCTCAACAAGAGTACGGAAGAGCCAAATCGGCTTTGGAACCTACAACGAGAAGGACAAAGCATCCTTCCTAGTCCAAACCGAGTTTCAAAGCGTTTCGGTCTTTTTTTTAAGATACCTTGGATTGTCCGGGTTCAATCCTCTCTTCAGACTGAGGCCGTTTGCCAGCGCGTAGAGCCGCTGAAGGTCGAGAAGCGGATCGACCAGCGGGTGGCCAACGGACGCCTCTGCCTCAATCGGTACAACGCGCGCAGATTGCACCCTGATTTGCTCCAGCGCCTGCTCGAGGCCGCGTCCGGCTCCGGACTTCAGAATGATCACTGGGAATCCGTCGTTCAGAATTGCACTCGGCCCGTGCAGGACCTCAGCACCACTATAGGGCGATGTGTGGATCGCGCAGGTTTCGATGAGCTTGAGCGCGAACTCCCCGGCGAGACCAAGGCCAGCGCCACGCCCGATAATCACCGCCTGGCGCGCGTCGCCGAGGATGTCCACGATCTCGGACATCGCATTGTGCGTCTCGACCGATCGCAGCACGTCGGGGAAGGCTTCGAGCGCCTTGGCGAGGGCCAGATCCTCTGCCCAATCCGCGACAAGCCACAGCCCAGCAATCACAGAGTTCAGGAAGCTCTTGGTCGCCGCGACGGCCTTCTCCGGCCCGGCCGAGATATCGATCACGTCGGAGGCGATGTCAGACAACGGGCTTTGGATCGTATTCGTCAGAGCAACGACGTATCCCCCGTTGTCCTTGAGGGAATGGCTGAGCCGGACGATATCGTGGCTTGCTCCGGATTGGCTGATCGTCACGGCCGCGAGGCCCTTCATGTTCAGAGAAGCGCCATAGATCGTCGAAAGAGACGGTCCGATCGAGGCAACCGGGATCTTCAGTGTCGCCTGTACCGCATAGCTCAGGTAGGTCGCGGCGTGATCTGATGAACCTCGCGCCACGGTCACAAGCGCACGCGGCCCAAGTCCTCTCAATTGCGCCGCAACAAAGCGGCTTCTCTCGCGGGCATCGGGAGCGGCCAAGCGAGCGGCGGCGTCCGGCATCTCGGCGATCTCGAGTGCCATCTGCGATGTTGGGCCGGCCGTCATTCCCCAGCAACTCCGAACTCGGATGGCTGACCTTCAGCCGGGCAGAACCCGCCACGCTGTTGTATGGCCTTGGCTCCTTGCGAATTTCCCGCGGCCAGGCACCTGCGCAGATCGCCTCCTTCGAGCCAGACCGACAGAAAACCGGCATTGAAGGCATCACCCGCCCCGGTCGTGTCGACCGCGTTGCGCGGCTTGGTCGGCGCACTCAGCGTGCCGGCGTCGGTGATGGCCACTGCGCCGGCTGCCCCCCGTTTGATGACCGTAATTGGCGCAAGGCGGTCACCGACGAGCATTCGTTGGATCGCTTCATGCTCGGCCTCGTTTGGCAGAAAAACGTCGATCTTGCCCGCCAAGGCGGAAACATCAGTAGGTGATAGGTTGTCGTCCCAACTGCAATCCACCGAAATCGTCATCCCCATCTTTCGCGCGAGCGCGATGATCCCCGGCTCAGCTAGCAGGCTTGCCAACTCGCCGATATGCAGGTGCCGGAAGTCGTGCTTGGCCAGCTCGGCGGCTGAAAGCTTAGGAAGGGCCGGCCCGGCGCGCCGGGTCAGAAACGCCCTGTCGCCGCCTTCGACCATTGCGACTGTGATCTGCGGGCCAGACGACGCCGGGAGGGTGCCGCTCAACGAAAGGTCGACCCGGGACGCCTCAAGATCCCCGCTTACCAGCTCGGCAAATGGCGAAGACGGAAGCATCGATGCGAGCGACGACGCATGGCCGAGCTCAGACAGGTGCGCCGCAGTGATAAAGGCACCACCGCCGGGATGCACACTGAAGCCCGCGCCGAAGACCTCTGTTCCAAGGGTCGGAAGGCGCGGAAGATCTGTGAAGATCAGGTCGCAATAGAGCCGTCCGACCGAAAGCACAGCGGGTTTGGCGGCATTTCGCATCAGCGAAGCGCGGCTCCGCTCTCGGGATCGAAGACATGTATGTTCTCGGTCAGGGCCCCAAGATGGACCGTTGCGCCAAGGTCGGGCGGGGTACGCCCATCGGCCTTGGCGACAATGTCGCCCAAGCTCGTGCCGACATGGATCAGGGTCTCATGACCCAGCGGCTCTCGCACGTTGACCTGCCCGCTGATCAGCGCCGGTTCTCCTGCCGGATGGAGGTCTTCGGGACGTATACCCAGAATGACAGACCGCTCGCCCGCCAGATCGATCGGCAGAGTGGCGCCCCCGTCGATCTGCACGGAGCCTCCCGAAGCCTTGGCCGGGATCATGTTCATGGCCGGAGATCCGATGAACCGGGCCACAAAGGTGGTCGCAGGAGAATGATACACCTCGGACGGCGTACCGACCTGTTGGATATGGCCGTCCTTCATGATCACGATCCGGTCGGCCATGGTCATCGCCTCGACCTGGTCGTGCGTGACAAAAACAATCGTAGAGCCGACGCGTTGATGAAGTTTCTTGATCTCCAGACGCATTTGCGTGCGCAGCTGCGCATCGAGATTTGAAAGTGGTTCGTCGAAGAGAAACACCGCCGGGTCGCGCACCATGGCCCGGCCTATGGCAACCCGCTGACGCTGACCGCCCGACAACTGGCTGGGCTTGCGTGACAAGAGGTCGGTCATCCCGAGGATACCGGCAATCTCGTCGATCCGCTTTTCCTTGTCGGCGCGGGGCATCTTCGACGAGCGAAGGCCGAAGCCGATGTTCTTCCGGACGGTCATGTGCGGATAGATGGCGTAGTTCTGGAAGACCATTGCGATGTCGCGTTCCTTGGGCTCGAGATTGTTGACCACGCGCCCGGCGATTTCGATCGTTCCGCTGGTGACCTCTTCCAACCCCGCAATCAAACGGAGCGTTGTCGACTTACCGCACCCCGACGGTCCGACAAGAACAACGAACTCGCCGTCGTCGATATCGAGGTCGATGCTGTGAAGCACTTCGGTCTTGCCATAGGTTTTGACGAGCCTTGTCAGCTTGAGGTTTGACACACCCTAGACCTCCAGAAGACCGCTGAAGGCCGCGTCGAGCCGCTCCGTCGCTGCGGCGTGGCGGACCTTTCGGGCACGATGCCGAGCCACAAGCCCTGCAAGCGTCGCCTCGTAGGCTGCGAAGGCCTCGTTCAGCGCCCCCCGTGCCGGACCGCCCAAACGATCACGGCGAGATACGAAGGTTTCAGGAGCGACCGCGGTCCGAAAGGCGGGGTCGTCCAGGGCAGGGGCACGGCCCATCGCGCTTTCGAAGGCCGCGACAAATGCTCCGTACCCGTCGCGCAGCGGGGCCTCCTCACGGATGACGGCCTTGGCAACGGTCGCCGCGATCTCATGGGCTTGGCGAAAGCTGAGCCCCTCGTCCCGAACCAGCGTATCGGCCAGTTCGGTGATGGTGATGCAGGCGGCGTCCGTCGTTCGCGCAACGCGATCCGCGTTGATCCGGCATGCCGGCACCAGCGTCGTCAGCAGTCTGAGCACACGGCTTCCGCTCTCGAACGCGGCATATCCGGCTTGTTGGACCTCACCTTCGCTGTCGTTCATGTCGGTGAAGGGTGTGTTGTGCATCGTCCCCACGACCATGTCGCAGCGTCCGGCCGTCACGCTGGCCAGATGCCGCAAATGCTCAATCGGCACCGGGTTGCGCTTTTGCGGCATGATCGAGCTGATCTGGACGAGACTGTTCGGGACGTAGAGCTGGCCCACCTCGAAAGCAGACCAGAACTGAAGATCCTGGATCAAACGTCCAAGGTGGATGAAGACAAGCTTCATAGCCGAATAGAGCCCCGTCACGTAGTCGACCGAGGCAATGCAGCCATAGGAGTTCACGAGCGGAGCGTCGAAGCCCAGGAGGTCGGAGACCCTGCCGCGGTCAATAGGGAAACCCGATGTCGTTATGGCCGCCGCCCCCATCGGGCAATGCTCCAACCCGCTCGCGGCGGCATCGTGGCGCTCGGCGTCCCGAAGGATCACTTCGATGATCGCCCCGAGATAGTGGCCAAAGGTCGTCGGCTGAGCTGGCTGCCCATGGGTATAGGCCACGATCAGTGTGTCGGCCTCACTCCGCGCCTTTGAGAGTAAGGCATCTGCTAGGCTGTGCAGCTCGTCGATCAGCAGGGTCATCCGCGCGCGCAACGCCATTTTGAACAATGTATGGTCCATGTCGTTGCGCGACCTGGCCGTATGGAGAGCGCCGCCGAGGTCCCCAAGGCGCTTTCGCAGCTCAGCTTCGACGAGGAAGAAATAGTCTTCGTGCTCACCGGTATAGGTCAGCGCGGCGATGTCGATCGTTTGCTCAATATCGCGGAGCGCACCAGCAATCGCTGCTGTATCCGGCGCCGAGAGAATGCCTGCCTCAGATAGCATCACGAGATGTGCGCGATTGATGGCCGCCATGCCGGAGGCATAATTGTCCTTCACGCCCTCAAAGAGCGGCGCGAGGACCGTCTCGCGGTACACCGGATCGGGGAAGACGGACGTGTCGGTCATGCGTGGGTCCGCCCCTTGGTCTTCAGCCAGCGACGGACCGGGTCGTGGTCGTAGGTCGTCAGTTCCAGGTGGTTTCCGTCGGGATCCTGGAAGTAGTAGGAGAAGGCCAGATCGTGGTCGGCCGCTTCGTTCGCGCGAAGCGGCATGCCGGATCTGCCGGAAACGTCCGCATGGGGAAGCTGTTCCCCGAACGCGATGAACAGCCGGCCCGGCACCCGAAACGCCGTCGTGTGATCGCCATCCGAGGGCGGGTTGCCCGGAAAGATAGTGGCACAGTACTGGCCGCGCGGAGTGGCCATGTACTTCCCGCCATGGAGCCTCTGCGAGCTCGGCAGGACCTGGAGGCCGAGCACACGGCCATACCACGCCGCCGCGGCCTCCGGGTCGGCCACGTAGAGGTGGACGTGATCGAGCGCCGATATCTCCACCATCGAACTCATCCCTTCAGGCCCGCCATGACCACGCCGCGGATGATGAAGCGCTGGAAGATGAGGAAAACGATCAGCGTCGGGATAGTGGAGATCGCCGCGCCCGTCATGACCAACTCCCATTGCACATCCGCCTCGTCGGCGAAGGTCGAGAGCCCCACGGGCAGCGTGTACATGTCCCAACTGTTGGTCACGATCAGCGGCCAGATGAAGGCTGTCCAATTTCCCAAGAACACGAAGATTGCGAGGGCGGCCAACGCGGGTTTGACCAGGGGCATGGCAACCGTCCACCAAATCTGCAGCTCGTTCAGCCCATCGATGCGTGCGGCTTCGATGAAATCATCGGGCACGGTCTCGAAGAACTGCTTCATGAGAAATGTGCCGAACGCCGTCATGAGCCCGGGGAACATGATGCCCCAGTAGGTGTCGAGCCAGCCAAATTGTTGGCTCATCAGATACCATGGGATCACCAGCATCTCTGTCGGGATCATCAGGGTCGAGAGGATCGCGATGAAAACGATGTAGCGGCCCGGGAAACGGAACTTGCACAGCGTATAGCCGACGAGACTGTCGAAGAGCACGTTCGAGATCGTTGTGATCATCGCGATGATCAACGAGTTCACGAACCATCCGTAGAACCGCCCGTCTTCAAGAACGTAAGTGTAGTTCTCAAGGTGCGGTTCGTCTGGGATCAGCGAGACGTCATAAATCTCATGCGGCCATTTGAGCGAGGTCGACAGCATGTAGACGATTGGCATCACCATCAGGATGCCGCCAGCAAAGAGCAGCGCCCAACGCATGTATTGGCCGGTATTTGCCCGACGCCGTGCCGCTTGGGCCTCAAAGAGCGTCTCTGACGAGGCGCGGATATCTTCGGCGGCAGCCATCAGCGATCCCGCAAAAGATAGAGTTGAAAGAGCGACACTATGAGGAGGATCAGAAATAGTACAACGGTCTGCGCTGCCGCGTACCCCATGTCAAAATCCGTAAACGCGCTTTGATAGATCTGCAGGACCAACGGCTTTGTGGAGTTTAGAGGACCACCGGGATCACCAGTCGTCATGTTGAAGACCTGATCGAAGATCCTGAGAAACCCGATTGAGGAAAACACAACGAGAAAGACGATCGTCGGTCTCAAAAGTGGGATTGTGATCTCGAAGAGCGTGGCCGTCTTCGACACCCCGTCGATCCGAGCGGCCTCATAATAGCTCTGCGGGATGGCCCGGAGCCCCGCCATAAAGATGATGATCTGAAACCCCAGCCCGGCCCAGACGGCGGGCGCTAGGATCGCCGGCAACGCGTTTGTGGTTGAGCGCAGAAACTCGATCTGAGGTATGCCAAACTGTGCCAACGCATTGTTGAAAAGCCCGATCGGAACCGGCTGATAGAACCACCGCCAGACCCAGGCCATGGCCACGGCACTCGTCATGAACGGCAGGAAATAGAGCATCCGCAGGAAGCCATGCATGAACCGGGTCTTGTCGAGGTGGTAGGCCACGACAAAGGAGATCACGAGGCTGATGGGCGTTCCGAGGATCAAGTAAACGAAGGTATTGCGGAACACCTGCCAAAAGACCGGATCATTCCAAAGCTTGACGTAATTCTCCCAACCCGCCCAGGTCCGGTCGCCCAGGAGGTTCCAGTCCTGAAACGAGATCACCATGGCATTTCCGGTCGGATAGAACCGGATCACGACATAGAAGAGCACCGGAACGGCGAGAAATGCCCAGGCCCAGGCGATCTGCTTCTGGCGAATGGAGAGGGATCTATACATCTGGGGGCGCGAGGGCGGAGGGCGCGGTCTCCCGCGCCCTTCCCCAATCAGTTCGACGCGTAGAAGTCGTCGAGGAGCTTTTGCTCCGCTTCAGCGGCGATGGCGACTGACTCAGCCACCGACATGCCTTCGAGTTTCACCCGCTCCACAGCGTCGATGAGAAGCTGGCGCTGCGCGCTTTCATTCACGAACTTCGTTGTATTCGCGTATTCGAGACCGCGAATGAACGGCCCGAAGGTTGGATCGTTGGCGTTGGCTTCCGTCATGCCGACCGAGGGCTTTGCGGGAAGCTCACCCACAGTATCGAGCCAGATCTGCATGGCTTCGTCGGAGGTCACGTACTGCATGAACTTGACGGCGGCGTCGTACTTTTCGCCCTCAGCCTTCGTTGTGACCGCATTCACCCAATAGGACGAATAGTTCGAGCGCATCCCGTCCGATGTGGCTGGGAGCTCGGTCACCGCCCATTTCAGACCGCGCGTGTCGTTCAGCGAGCCAATGCGAAACGAGCCGTCGATATGCATGCCCGCGCGCCCGGCCTTAAACGCGGCCTGCGGCTCGTCCATGAAGCCGATGGCGCCGATGCCACCGTCCTCGCCAAGACCGACATAGAACTCCATAGCCTCGATGCCTTCGGGCGTATTGTAGTTCACGGTCTTATAGTCATCGAGATACGGCTCGCCGCCAAACTGGCGCACGAGACCTTCCCGGAACCAGTGGTGGTCCTGGGCGGTCATGGCCATCGTAAGACCGGCCTGGGTGATGTTTCCTGCGCCGTCCCGTTCGGTCAGCTGCGCGCCGATCTCGAGCATTTCTTCCAGGGTCTCTGGCGGGCCGTCGATGCCGGCCTCATCGAAGAGACGCGTGTTGTAGAAAAGCGCGAGCGAGCGCACGGCCGTGGGCAACGCCCAGTAATTGTCACCCTCGCGCATGGCCCCGACCATCGGGAAGAACTCGGCGTCGATCTGGTCGGCTGGAAACGTATCGGCAGGAAGCGGTTGGATCAGGTTCGCGGCCTTGTAGTCATTGAGCCAGCCGTAGAAGAGCTGCACAACATCCGGGCCCTCTCCCGCTGGGATCGCGGCCGCGACCTTGGTGCGGTAATCGGCATAGGGGAAGTGGGTCATCTTGACGGTGATGTCGGGATTGGCCTCCTGAAAATTCTCGATCAGGGTTTCCATTGCAGTAACGCGCGCATCGAAGAAGTACTGCCAGTACTCAATCTCGACGGCATTGGCCGACGACGCCATCAGTGCTGTGACACTTGTCGCTGCGGCGATCGTCATTCCCTTGATTTTGTGGAACGTCATGTCGTTTCTCCCAGTGGTCACGCCGGCGGTCTTCACCCTTTGTTCTGTGGTTTCGCGCCGTGAATATCCAATGGTTAACGCAGCGATATTGAACCATCAAGTAAGTTGAGTTAATCCCCGACCATGACCTCCGCCGAACACATCATCGGAGCCAATGCCGAGCGAGCGCGCAGCCATAATCGGCAAATGGTGCTCGATCGGGTCCGGCAGGCAGGCCGGATCGGGCGAGCCGAGATTGCCCGTGGATCTGGTCTCTCAACCCAGGCTGTGTCCAACATCATCGCCGACCTTCTGGCGGATGGGCTGATTTCAGAGAAGGGGCGCCGTGTCGGAACCAAGGGGCAACCTCCGGTGCAATACGGATTGAACCCCGGCGGCGGCTTTGCGGTGGGCGTCGAAGTTCGGCCCGACGCTGTCTTTGCAGCCATGCTCGATCTCTGCGGCACGCTTGTTGCGTCTACCCGCTTCGATCTCTCCGCCACCGATCTGCCAGGTGTCACCCGTACGGTCGTGCAGGCGAGAGACGACGTTGTCCGGCAAAGCCAAGTGCCCGCAGACCGCATCTTCGGGGCTGGAATTGTTATGCCTGGACCCTTCGGCCGCACCGGCCTGAGCGGATTGGGTTCGGAGTTGCCGATCTTCCACGACATCTCACCCCGGGAATGGTTCGAAGACGCACTTGGAGTGCCGGTTGTGGTCGAGAACGACGCCAACGCGTCCGCCATTGCAGAACGGGTGTCAGGCGCAGCGCAGGGTCTTCGCACTTATGCCTTCCTCTATTTCGGCAATGGCCTCGGTCTTGGTGCCGTTCAGAACGGGAGACTGATGACCGGGGCGCTCGGAAATGCCGGCGAGATCGGGCACATACCAGTGCCTTGTGGTGGCAGAGTGGTACCGCTTGAGACGGTGTTGAGCCGTCTGTCGATACAGCGCCACCTGCAGGCGGCAGGCATTGCCGTGGACAGCAGCGAAGGTTTGGCGCGCGCCTATGACGCCCAAGAACCAGTCCTTATGGAGTGGCTTGCCGCTGCATCAGAGCCCCTGACGTCCGCCGTGGCCACTATCGAAAACATGCTCGACCCTGAAACCGTTATCCTTGGGGGAGCGATGCCGGATTGCATTCTCGATCATCTGATCGATGCGGCCCAGCTCTCCGATCGGTCCGTCGCCTGTCGGCCTGCGCGCACGGTTCCGCGTCTGATGCGGGGGGCCTCGGGCCGGATGACGGCCACGCTTGGCGCCGCGGCCCTCGTCATTCACCGGGCCTTTACGCCACGCATCGGGGTCGCGGCCTAGCAGCGAAGAAAAAATGCAAACGTCCGACCAGACCCGCATCACCGATGACCGCGCGCGCCCTCGCCTGATGGAGCTGTGGTGGGCGCTCCGCCCGCTCACATCCGTCGTTCGCTTCATGCAGACGGGCGCCCATCCAGACGATGAAACCTCCGGCATGCTTGCGGCGCTCGCGTTTCGCGATGGGATCAACATCTCCTATGCCTGCTCAACCCGTGGCGAAGGCGGGCAGAACGACATCGGCACAGAGGGGGGGCTCGATCTCGGTGCGCTGCGCACCAAAGAGATGGAGCGCGCCTGCGACGTGCTCGGAATGCGGCTCTACTGGCACTCCACACATCCCGACGACACAATTACCGATTTCGGGTTCTCGAAGAGTGGAGAAGAAACGCTCGGGCGGTGGGGCAGGGATCGGACGATGTTGCGCTTCGTGGAGATCATTCGAACCGAAAAGCCAGACATCATCTGTCCGACCTTTCTCGACGTGCCCGGACAGCATGGCCATCACCGCGCCATGACCGCGGCGGCCCATGCCGTTATGGCCGCCGCCGCCGATGTGGCGCAGCCGTCGAACCTGCCGCCCTGGCAGATCAAGAAGATGTACCTGCCTGCATGGTCCGGAGCCGGGCAGGCCTATGATGACGATCTTCCCCCACCACCCGCGACGCTGACCGTTCCGGGGACCGAGCGCGACCCGATGTCCGGTTGGGCATGGGACAGGATCGGCCAGCAGTCGCGGGCCTACCATCGGACCCAGGGCATGGGGCGTTGGATCCCCGCGGGCTATGCCGGGCAAGACTGGCCCCTGCACCTTGCCGAGACCCATTGCGCCGGCCCGGACGACGTTCTCTGGTCTGGGCTTCCGCATAGGGTCGCCGATCTTGCAGATCTGCCCGGCACCGGCCCGATTGCTGACACGCTTCGATCCGCCGGCGCAGCCATTGATCGGGCCGTCGCGGCGTTCCCAGACGTCGGAGCCGTGGCGTCAGCAGCCGCCCAAGCCCTTGGTTCCCTGACCGAAGCGCGCGCGGAATGCCCCACAGAGGCTGCCCACGAGGTGGTGCACCGCATCGACGACAAGATCGACCAGCTTGGTCACGTCTTGCGGCTTTCGCTCGGTGTCGAGGCGCGGGCGCGGGTCTCCGCCCCCTTTCTGGAACCGGAAAGAGCAGCTGACGTCGATGTCGAGTGCGACCGGGGCGCGGCGAACCCTGTCGACCTGTCTTGGGACCTACCGAGCGGATGGCACGTCGACCAAAACCAGGTGATCGTCCAGGCAAGCGCTGCACCGCATGATCCCTATCCTGACGCCTACGATCCGCGGCGGCCCAAGGCCCCCTGCCTGGCGCTGACCCTGCGTTTGGCACCTGCGACTACTACGGTGAGAATTGCAATCGAGACGCCTCCCGTCCTCCTGCCGGCCAAACGGGCCGTCGTGGCGCCGTCTGCAATCCTCCTCAACCGCAGCAGTCCCTCGCGCGCCTTTGACCTTGCGCTGTCCGATGTCGCGCCGGCTGACGCGCAAACGGCCCTAGATCTGCCCGGCGGATGGACAGCCGAGCGAACGGAAAGCGGCTTCCGCGTGGCCACACCCGAAGGTGTCGCCGCTCGCACCTACCAGATTGGCGTGCTCGTGGATGGCGAAGCGGCCGAAACCGTTCGTCAGATCGCCTATGATCACGTGGCGCCCACGGCGCGTGCGCATCCTGCAACGATCAACGTCGGCATCATGGATGTGGCGGTTCCACCGGGCAAGGTCGGCTATATCGGCGCTGGAAACGATCGGGTGGGCCATTGGCTTGGGGCAATGGGCGCGGACGTCAGTGCGCTGACCGACGCCGACCTTGCGAGCGACACCGCCTTGGCCGCCTTCGACGCCATTGTGATCGGCATATTCGCCATGCGCTTCAGAGCCGGCCTGATCGACGCGATCCCCGCTCTGCATCGCTGGACAGGGTCAGGCGGCACGCTCGTGACGCTCTACCACCGGCCGTGGGACAATTGGGATCCCGATGTGGTCCCTCCGAAGCGGCTGGAGATCGGTCAGCCCTCGCTCCGCTGGCGGGTGACAGATGAGACGGCGAACGTCACGCAGATCGCAGATCATCCGATCCTCTCTGCGCCCAATTCGATCGGGCCTGAGGACTGGTCGGGATGGGTCAAAGAGCGCGGCCTGTACTTCGCCAAGAGCTGGGATGAGGCATACATTCCGCTTCTCTCCATGGCCGATCCGGGCGAAGAGGCTCTGACCGGCGCGCTGCTGGTCGCTGACATCGGCGAGGGCCGTCACATCCACACATCGCTGATCCTCCATCACCAGATGGAGAACCTGGTGCCGGGCGCCTTCCGCCTCATGGCGAATTTCATCGCAAAGCGGACATGAGGGAGGTCGCTCCGCGCGACAATCTTCAGGGCGGCGCTTGGCTGATCGCCGACATGTCGCTGAACATCTGGGCACTTTCCATCGTGAAATGGCTGGGCGCGGGATATCCGGCCACCCAAATCGTTTTCCTGCGCGCGCTGGTCGGTCTCGTGCTGATCCTGCCCCTGATCTGGCTCAACCGAGCCCGGTTCCGGCGGATCGAACATCTGCACATCCACCTCGTGCGCATCGCTCTCTCCGTGATCACTTTGACCGCCAGCTTCTTTGCAATCTCGCGCATTCCGCTCGCCGTCTTCACCGCAATCAGCTTCACGCGACCTATCGTGACCATGGTCATGGCGGCGACCCTGCTGGGCGAGCCCATCGGCCCCCGGCGGTGGGTGGCAGCGGGGGTGGCGCTGATCGGCGTATTGATTGCGGCCAATCCCGGCGCGGTTCCGTGGTCGCTGGGCCTCGCCGCAGCGGGCCTCGTTGTCCTGACCGGCTCGGCGGCGATCATTGCAACCCGCCGTCTGCGCGACGCTCCACCCATCGTGCTGATGGCGTTCTACACTGCCGGTCTGACACTCTGCACCGCGCCCCTGGCTATGCTCGGTTGGCAGACCATCGCTCCGTCGCACCTGGCGCCGCTTCTGGCCATCGGCGTCTTTTCGCAAGTTGCCCAATTCTGCTTCTTGCGTGCGCACTACCACGGAGAAGCCGGCTTCCTTTCCGTTCTCGGCTACCTCAGCCTGGTCCTCTCGGTCGCGGTGGGCCTTTTCGTCTTTGATGAGCAACCCGAACCCGAATTCGGACTGGGCGCACTGCTCGTTATCGGCGCGGCACTTTGGGTGGCGTTTCAGCCCGGTTCGCAGCGTCCATTGCGCTGACGCATCAAGTGGACATCAGCGCACCCTCGCAGGTTGTGCCGCCTGAGGGATCTGAGCAGACCTTCGGGCCATGACCAGGTCCGCGCTCTAGCCCGCATGGACCTTGCACAGAAAGGACCCGATCTCTGGTGGCGCAGCCGTCCGCCGCTCGGTCGGATGCTGCACATCGCGCAAAAACCGGTGCGATCGGCGTGCCCCTTTACAATCCTTTTACCCGACTGAAACACTCATGTTTCGACGTGGCGTCACCATGGAGGCTCGATCAACAGGAAGGTGACAACCATGACCAATGCAAGACTCCTTCTCGCGACTGCTCTGACCGGTGCGCTCGCACTCCCCGCTGTGGCGCAAGACCAAGGCGCCAAAAACGTGATCCTGATGATTTCAGACGGGATCGGGTTCAACGGCTGGCTCGCCGCCGACTACTACCAGGGCCTCGCCAACACTCAATCCTATCAGGTGACCCGCCCAGACGGGACAGCCCCCGTCGTCTATGGCCTCGACCACCATTCGCTCAACCTCGTAGACGGGCTGGGCCGCGTGCTGCCGAATGCCGAAGATGTGCGCCTGGCCGCCGGCGCTGTGGCCCAGGGCTACGATCCGATGACGCGGTGGAACCGGTTCGAGAACACGATCCGCAACGACTTTCCCCCCATCGGCGAGCGCTACACCTCCTACACCGACAGCGCCGCCGCTGGCACAGCGCTGATGACCGGTCGCAAGACCTCCAATGGCCGCGTCAACCAGGATTGGACCGGCGAAGAGGACTTCACGACCATCGCCCAGATCGCCATGGATCAGGGCAAGGCAGCCGGGGCCGTGGCCTCGGTGATGCTGTCGCACGCCACGCCGGCGGCGGTCATCGCCCATAACATCTCGCGCAACAACTACGTCGAAATCGCCAACGAGATGTTTGCCAGCGATCTGGACGTGATCATGGGCCCCGGCCACCCGCTCTTTGACAATAGCGGCAACCAGATCGAACCCGAGGACGAAGAGGCCTACCGCTTCGTCGGCGGGTCCGAGACCCTCGCCGCGCTGACAAGCGATGAGGGCCTGAACGGCTTCCGCTTCATCGACGCCAAAGCCGATTTCGAAGCCCTGGCCGCGGGTGAGGCCCTGCCAGAGCGCGTGATCGGCGTTGCGCAATCGGGCTCCACCCTGCAGGCCAGCCGCGAGGGTCTGCCAGATGGGGATACGCCCTCGGGCATGGCCTATAATCCCGTCGTGCCCGATCTGGCGACGATGAGCCTCGGGGCGCTGAACGTGCTCAACCAAGACGAGGACGGCTTCTTCGTGATGATCGAGGGTGGCGCGGTCGACTGGATGGGCCATGCCAACAACATGGAACGGTTCATCGAGGAGCAGATCGACTTCAACCTCGCCGTGGATGCCGTCATCGAATGGGTCGAGGAGAACTCGAGCTGGGACGAGACGCTGCTGATTGTCACCTCCGACCACGAGTGCGGCGGCATCTGGGGCGAAGGCACCTGGACCAACCTCGAAGGCGGGCCAATTGCCGCTGACCGGAGCGACGAAGCCCTGCTGGCCGCGCGCTTCGATCCAAGCGAGGACATCTTCAACGAGTACCTCGCCGTGCAGGACCGCGGCGCCGGCAACATGCCCGGCTACATGTTCTCGTCGCGCAATCACACCAACGAGTTGGTCCCGCTCTGGGCGCTCGGTGCCGGGTCTGAGCTCTTCGCCCAGTTCACCAAAACCGATCTTCGGGCCGCAGAACTCTGGGGTGACCAGTATGATTGGGACGGCGACTACATCGATAACACTTCGGTCTTCCACGTCATGAACGAGGCCATGGCCGCGGGTGCAGCGGGAGTAGCAACTCAGTAGTCGCCCGAGTTGGCGATGGCCGTCAGCGCAAGCGTCACAACTCAAAGGCCGTTGCGCTGTGGACGAATGAGGGCTCTGGGCACAGGGTCCTCATTCACTTGCCGGAAGGCACGCTCAATGTCCGCGGAGCCGGACGAAGCGGCCGTCGTAATCTCCGACGTCAGAGCCCGCTATGTGCCGGCGGGTGCAATTGGGTGTCACCTGCATTGGCATCTTATTCAGTCACGATACTCCACTGCTTCAGCGACGCATCGACGTCTTCACAAGACTGCAAAACGAGATCGCGCTTTACCCAAGGCCCTGCGGGTATTGTTTCTTCTGAAACGGTTATGCACATGTCCGTTTCGGTGGCCATTTTGACGGTACTACTCACTGCATCGTACACGAAGGTCTGCCTTGGATGGCCATTGCACTCAAGCAATGCAAAGACGGTCACCTGACCTGCCCTGAGCGCTTGTAAGCACACTCCATCAAACGCGAAGGATGCAATCTGCCCAGTGTCAGGATCGTAGAAAAAGCGCGTGTCGTTGTCTCGGTCGTCTCTCGCGCGGCTCGCATCCGCTGGCTTGCAGGTATGTGTCTGCGCGAGATCCGTAAGGCCGCGAGAGGTCGTATCGATGCAGAAACCATACCCGTTAGGCTCATCGAGATTGTCGCTCAGCACAATGTAAGGCGGATTTGTCGGGACCTGCGGCACGTCAGCTTGGGCATAACCAGAGGTTCCCAGCAGGATCAACGGCAAGACGTAGTAGCGCATGATGTGGCTCCGGCGATGTTCCTCCGACGACGGTCTGATAGGTCAAAGCCAAGTTAGTTTCAATCAGAATGGTTTGTACTAGAACTATTTTGCCGATGCTTCCGTTGGTTCAACGGATTACCTAGGCTGCTGGCATGAAGCGAAAGTACGCCCGTATCCACCCATTCCTGCATTCCGCGACCCTCTTGGAAAAAAGGCTCGAACAATTGTTCGGACCAACCGGCGTGAGGCATCGACAAGCGCTTGTGCTTGATGCCCTGCAAGAGATTGGTCCATCTTCTCAACAACACCTTGCCAAGCACTTCAACGTGTCAGCGGGAACGATGAGCTCGATGATTTCGAGGCTGGAGACCCTCGGATATGTAAGTCGCGAAACGTGTCCCGCGGATCGTCGTACGGATGTTGTTGACCTGACCTCTAGCGGTCGAGCGGCTGTCGAAGGTGTCAATGACGTTTGGCGCCAGGGTGACGAGTTGGTCGAAAAGGCTTTGGGCCCAGACGACGCCAAACTGTTTCATGCGCTTACCCGCAGGCTCAGCGGTGCGCTTGGCGGCGGACCACCAAAGAAAGAAAGTGTGGAGTGACGAATGTCTGCAACCTCTCGGACTGACGCAGAAGGAGATTAGCTGGGCACCGAATGGTCTGTTTGGGGGCGCCTCAGCAGCCATCAGGGCTCACACTGGCCGGGCTGTGCACGACTGGAAGCGCGTGCGATCAACGTTGGCTTGGGCGCGGCGATCCTTGGCTCGACAGCTTCACCTTCGATCAGTCGGCTGAGAGCCTGAGTGGCGACTTTCGCAACCTCTTCCAGTTGGAGATCAAGCGCGGTCAACTGGGGGTCTTCCGATCGCGCGCGCACACCGTCGTATCTGGTCGCCACGCGCACGTCTTCGGGTACCCGCAGGCCCGCTTGGCGCAAGGCGCCCATGGCGCCCGTTGCCATGGCATCGATTGGCACGAGAATGGCGTCGGGTACCGGTCCCGTCCCAATCTCATTCGCGACCGCGGCCAGAGCGTTCTCCTCTGCCTGCGCTTCGTCGATCTCAAGGATGCGCGGCGTCATGCCAAGCGCATCGGCGTGTCGGGCATAGGCTTTGACGAATTCGATGTTGCTCTTGCGCCGGCTCTTGCCGATCAGCAACGGAAAGGACCGCGCGCCCCCGTCAATCAGGTGGGTGATCAAGAGCTCTGCCATCAGCGCGTAGTCGAGATCGACATGGTGGCACTCCCGACCGATCGGGGCGCCAATCGTCACCGTCGGGATACCGCGACTGAGAGTGGCGTCCAGGACCGGATCATTCTCCAGAGGTTCCAGGAGGAGGGCGCCGTCGATGGCGATCGAGCGCACCGCCTGGGATGGGTCTGAAATCGGCGGCACAAGGACGAGGGACGTGTTGGTCTCCATCGCCGTGACGGCGGCCGAGGCCGCGACCTCCATCAAAAACCCGAGCTTTGATGCGCCCGCCGCAACGCCGGTCGGCATAGACGAATAGATCGCAATCGCATTACTGCGCCCCGTACGCATCCCGCGGGCCGCGGCGTTGGGGATGTAGCCAAGCTCACCGATCGCGTCTTCGATGCGGGAGCGCGTCGCCTCGTCGACCTTCTTTTTCCCGGTAATCGCGTTCGAGACGGTCGCTGGGGAGACGCCGGCAGCCTTTGCGACATCGACGATCGTGACACGCGCTGCACTCCGGCGGACGAGCTTCTGCATATCTTTTCTGCTCCGAATTCAGTCGATCTATTGCAGAAGTGCCCGCCGGTTGGGCGCAGTCTTTCATGTCCTATCCTTGCTTCAGAAAAACGTTTTACCAGCATGATGTCCAGCCTTAGTCCTTGGTAAAACGTTTCAATAAGCGGGTCTCCAATGCTCGATCAACGCTCCACCAATGTCGATCAGACCACGGTTGGCCGCAGGCGATGCGGGCTGACGGCGTATGACTCCAATCACTCAGCCGGCGGCTACACACTCTATGCACGCCAGACCGGGAGCGGGGTGGTCGATCTCGTCGATATCGAGGGGCACAAGGTGCATAGCTGGTCGATGCCGGTGCGCCCGGGCCGCGATGCGGTAATCCTTCCAAACGGCAACCTGGGATATAACGGCTCGCACGCGACGTCCGCCGGCCTCTACCCGGCCTGGGATGTCTGGCATGGTGGTGACTTCTACGAAGCGACGCCCGAGGGCGAGATCGTCTGGCGGCACGAGGACGTCTACCACCACCACGACGCCGCCTGGCTTGCGAGCGGCAATCTCCTCTACACAATCGCAGCCCCTCTGCCCGCCGAGAAGGCGGCGCGGCTGACTGGTGGCGCCGCGCACTCGCCGAACCCCGATGGCATCACCCAATCCGATATCGTGCGCGAGGTGGATCGGAGCGGAAAGACCGTCTGGGAATGGCGCATCTGGGACCATATCGACCCCGCCGACTTGCCGATCCAGCCCATCTTTGACCGCGCCCATTGGCCGATGATCAACGGGCTTTGGGAAACCCGGGCGGGGCTCATCCTGATGAGCCTGCGCACCACCTCGGGCATCCTCGCGGTCGACAAGTCCAGCGGATCGGTGGCCTGGCATGCGGGGCCGGATGTTGTGGCCCAGCAGCACACGCCGGTCGAGATGGAGGACGGATCGATCCTCTGTTTTGACAACGGCAATCTCCGCCCGGGCGTGACGAACCCCTTTTCCCGCGTCATCCAGTTCGATCCCGCCACGATGGACGTCACCTGGAGCTATACCGACCAAAGCGCGATTTCCTTCTTCTCGCCTTTCATGGGCGGCGCGCAGCGGCTCTGGAACGGCAATACGCTGATCTGCGAAAGCGCCTTCGGGCGGCTCTTTGAAGTGACGCCGGACGGCGCCGTCGTGTGGGAATACGTCATTCCCGACTTCGCCGAATACCCCAGCCCCGCCAACCAATTCGTCAAGGGCGCGACCAATTCCTGCTTCCGTGCGCATCGCTACCCGGCCGAGGCCCTGCCGTGGCTCTGACCGCGGCCTGCACCTGCATCTTCGACACTCCCAGCCATAGGACGTTCGACATGACCCTCCGCACAACTGCCCTCGCTGCTTCTTTCGCTGCCCTACCGCTCGGTGCCATGGCGGCAGATCTCGATACCGTCACCTTCCAGCTCGACTGGTTGCCCGGCGGCGACAAATCACCCGTTTATGTCTGCATCCAGGAGGGCATCTGCGAGAAACACGGCCTCAATGTCGAGATCAACGGCGGTCGGGGCTCATCGCAGGCCATCACCTTCCTCGCCACCGGCCAATCCGACATCGGCACAGCCGGGATTGAAGCGGTCATGGCGGCCGTCGCGAACGAACAGACGCCGGTCAGCATCGTGGCATCGGTCTTCACCCAGGCGCCGCATGCCTTCTACACGCTGAAATCGTCGGGCATCGATACGCTGGAGGAGGTGGCGGGCAAGAAGGTGGTAACCTCGCCCTTCAGTTCCTCAAACGTGTTCCTGCCCCTTGTTCTGGATGAGATCGGCCTGACCGAAGACGATGTCGAGCTTGTGAAATCCGAGCCGGGGTCCCTCGGCCCGATGCTGATGACCGGCTCGGCGGATGTCATGATAGCCTGGATGACCAGCGTGACCCGCTATGGGAGCCAGGCCGCAGAGGCCGGAGAAGAGCTGAACGTGATGCCGTGGTCGACCGGCGGTCTCGATCTCTACGGTCTCTCGCTCGTCGCCTCGGATAGCTTCCTCGAAGAACGCCCTGACGTGGCTGCGCGGTTTGTGGACGCCTTCCTTGAATCCCTCGCCTTCGCCAATGAGAACCCGGAACGCGCCGCCGAAGCCGTGACCGCCATGGTGCCGGAGCTCAAGTACCCTGCGGTGCTGGGATCGGTGAAAGACATGCTCGTACTGGCCTTCAACGACGTCACCGAGGCGGACGGTCTTGGGGCGCTCACCCCGGATCGTCTGGCCCAGACATGGGCGTGGGTCGCTCAATCCCAGGGGTTCGCCCCGGATGCGATCGACCCCGAAGCCATCACCGTCCGCGACATCGGGGCCGAAAGCTGAACACCGGGGCGCCATGACCCTCCGGTCGGCTGGTGCGCTGGCCGGACGCGATGGGACAACGTGGCTCGGAACGCTAGAGGATAGGGAGTAAGACATGCTCGACCTCGATCTCAAGAACGTCCCCGTGATCGATATCAGCGGCTGGAAGGACGGCAGCCCCGAAGACCGCGCGGCGCTGGCCCACCGCGTCGATGCCGCCTGTAAGGAATGGGGCTTTCTGCTCGTCGGCGGGCATGGGATCGACCCTGCGCTCATCGCGCGGATGTTTGAGATCTCTTACGCGTTCTTCGACCAAAGCGCTGAAGAGAAGGCCAAATGTGCCTCCGCGGGCCGCAAGGGCGGGCGGGGGTATTTCTCGGTCGGCATGAAGGCACTCGCGCGGACGTCCGGCGACAAAGACGCGCCCGGCGACCAAAAAGAGACCTTCCTCACCGGGGCCGAAGCGGTCGAGGGCGATCCGTTCTACGACGGGCCGGGGGCGGACCGGCTCTATGCGCCCAATCCCTGGCCTGCCTCGCCCAAGGACATGGAAGCGGTTTGGCGTCAATACCGGGCGGCCAGCCGCGAGGTGGCCGATACGCTCCTGTCGATCTTCGCGACCGCGCTCGGCATGCCGCCCAATTGGTTCGAAAGCCGGTCAGACAAACCCGTAAGCACGCTGGTGGCGCATCACTACCCCGAGCAAACAGAGCCGCCGGAGCCGGGCGCGCTCCGCGCCGGTGCCCATACCGATTTCGGCACGCTGACGCTGTTGATGACCGAAAACCGCCCCGGTGGCCTGCAGGTGATGGGGCTCGACGGCCAGTGGTATGACGTCCAGCCCCTGCCCAACACCTTCATCGTCAATATCGGCGATCTGATGCAACGCTGGACAAACGACACATGGCGCTCAACCCTGCACCGCGTTGTGAACCCGCCCGCCGATGCGGGATCCGCCGCGCGGAGACTGTCGATCGTCTACTTCAACAACCCAAACTACGACACCGAGGTGTCCTGCTTCCCATCGCTTTTGAGCCAAGGCGCCGTTCCGAAATACGAGGCCACGACCGTCGGGGCGCATTACCTCGCCAAAATCGCGCTCAACAACAGTGCCGGAAAGCCCTGATGGCGCTGGCGTCTAACGCGATCCAGTTTGACAGTGTCGGTCAGACCTACGTGACCGATGCCGGGCCACTCACCGCGCTCACAAACATCAATCTCACGATCCCGCAGCACCAATTCGTGGCGGTTCTCGGGCCGTCGGGCTGCGGCAAGTCCACGCTCTTGCGGCTCTCGGCTGGGTTGCTCCTGCCGAGCTCGGGTCAGGTCTCGGTCTACCGGACGCCCGTGACAGCGCCGCGCGACGATGTCGGCATGGTCTTTCAGCAGGCCACGCTCCTGCCCTGGGCCAGCGTCACCGACAATGTCCTCTTCCCGGCGCGTCACAAGCGGGGTCGCGTGGATCAGAAGGATCGCGACCAGGCCGCCGAGATCATCGAACGCGTCGGGCTCGCGGGGTTCGAGGCCCGCCTGCCGCATGAGCTGTCGGGCGGGATGCAGCAGCGCGTCGGCATCGCCCGCGCGCTCTTTCTCAACCCAGACATTCTCCTGATGGACGAGCCATTTTCCGCCCTCGATGCGCTGACACGCGATGCGATGGGGTTTGAGCTTCTGAAGCTCTGGCAAGCGAGCCCTAAAACCGTCCTCTATATCACCCATTCGATCCCGGAGGCGCTGCTTCTGGCCGATCGGGTCATCGTGATGTCGGCCCGCCCCGGCCGGATCATCGCCGATCTCCCCGTGCCTCGGGGGCGGCCCCGCGACGAAGACAGCCTGCGCTCCCCTGAGATGCAGGATTACCTGGCCCATGTCCGCAATCTTCTGATCCACCGGGACGCAGCCTGATGTCCTCCGAGACCGAAGGCGCCATGAAGCGCGACGCCAAGACCCGCCCCGCGCCACTGCCGCTGTCTGAACGCCTGATCCGCGCCCCGGGCCTCCTTCCCGGGCTCACCTTCCTTGCGATCCTGCTGATCTGGGAAGGCGCCACCCGGGCCTTTCAGGTGCCGACCTATGTTCTGCCTCCGCCCTCGCGCATCGCGCAGGGCTTCGACAGCGTCGATCTCGCGCGCTGGGGCCAACATGTCTGGGCGACGCTCAGGGTGGCGCTCATGGGGTTTGCAACGTCGATCATCGTCTCGCTGCCAATCGCCATCGGCCTGGCGAAATCGCGGCTGATGTCGCGCGCGATCTACCCGCTTCTGGTCGTCATCCAATCGGTGCCCGTCGTCGCTGTTGCCCCTATCATCGTGGTGGTTCTGGGCACCGACGATGCCCCCAGAGTCGTGATCACCTTTCTGATTTCGTTCTTCCCGCTGGTCGTATCGATGACGACCGGCCTCATGGCCACGCCCCCGGAACTCATCGAGCTGTCGCGCTCGCTCCGTGCGCCGGGCTGGCGCGAGATCACGCAGATCCGCATCCCTTACGCCATTCCGTACTTCTTCTCGGGCCTGAAAATTTCGATCACGCTGTCGGTCATCGGCGCGGTCGTGGCCGAGTTCGTGGCCGCCGAGATGGGCCTTGGCTATTTCATTCAATTCTCGACCTCGATGTTCCGGCTGCCGGATGCCTGGGCGGGGCTCGCGCTCCTGGTCGCCCTGTCCCTGACCCTGTTTCAGATCATCAACCTGATCCAACGCGTGTTCTTTGCGTGGTCGCTGCCGCGCACCTCCAAACACTGAGATCCTATAGAGTGCGGCCCGCGCCCCATCGACGAAAGAGGAACCTGCATGACCCACCCGATCCCTCCCATCGATGCGACCTTGCTTGGTCGACTGCTCGAGGTCATCGAGCACGACATCGTGCCGGCGACCCGGAGGGGCGTGCTCAGGGGCAACAAGGTGTTTGGCGCGGCCCTTCTGCACAAGTCTGACCTGTCCGTTGTCGTGGCCGAGACCAACAACGAGGTCGAGAACCCGCTCTGGCACGGCGAGATGCATTGCCTGAAGCGGTTTTACGAGCGCGCGCCCGAAACGCGTCCGGAAACATCCGACCTTATCTTCCTGTCGACCCACGAACCCTGCTCGCTCTGCCTCTCCGCGATCACCTGGGCGGGCTTTGATAATTTCTTCTATCTCTTCAGCCACATCGACAGCCGCGACAGCTTTGCGATCCCCCATGACCTTAGGATCTTGCAAGAGGTCTTTGGCGTGCCCCCCGGAGGATACAAGTCCGCGAATGCGTTCTGGCAATCCTGGTCCATCCCCAAGGAAGTTGCGAAGTTGCCAAGTGCGGATCACGCGCGTCTTTCGGAGCGCATGACGCAAATAGAAGAAGCCTACGCAAATCTATCGGCTGTGTACCAATCTCATAAGGTCTATTCCGCCATCCCACTGGCCTAGACGAAACATCTGGCTGCCGATCAAAGACGAGACCGTGATCTGGAACCGTCTCATGGGAACCCCTCTTGCGCGGCATGGGAGTGCGGGCCACAGCGGCAGACACATCATCCGAGAAGCGAGTAATGACCAGCTTTTTGGCTGCGTCCTTAGGCGATCGCGGGCTCTGTTCCGCTGGACACGCATTGACCTGTGTTGGGAAAGGCACCTGACCCTCAAAGGGACGGCCGGTACCAGCCATTGACCGATGTCCCGAACTGCTACGATGCGGCCCCGAGGCGCGACGAGACCGGCGTCTACAAGGCGCGTCGCGAGGATATGGTGACCAACCAAGGACGCTGCGAACGTCGTCTCAATGCCATCGTTGGTCTTGCTCTGCCAATTGTCGGGCGGCTTCGAAGCCAACGCCTGAATTGGCACCTGTGATCAGAACAGGTTTGGTCATCGTCTTGTCCTTTCGCCTGGCCGCAAGGCTTGGTTCAGCCCGAGCCGTTCACTGTTTGGCGCCAGGAATTCGTAAGCGGACACCCGAAGCTCGCCACGCGGTCAGAACTGGTCCTCGGCGACGATATTTGACACGATGTCTCGGAACCAAGCCGACATGGAAGATCTGTCTGCACCTCGGCCCCAAATGAGCTTTGAACCAACTGTCGGCACGTCGAACGGAAGCTCAAACATCCCGACCGGAAGTTCTTTGTCGGCCTTTGCAGCCAGACGGCGTGGCAAGACCGCGATGAGATTGGTTTCGATAACGAGGGGTGGAAGCGTTGCAAAGTTTGACACACTCACTGCAACGTCACGGATTAGGCCTTTTGACGCCAGCACAGTATCAACGATGCCTTTCCCGTCCGAGCGGTGCGACAGCAGCGCGTGTTTCGCAGCCATAAAGGCTTCAAGCGTGACCGGCCCTTCCAAGATTGGATGACCAATTCGTGCGATGCCCGCAAATGGTTCATCGCACAGCACCTGATAGTGAAACCGCGTTGGCACGTCGCGCGCACCGCAAAGGGCAAGGTCCGCATGTCCGGCGTCCAAATCCTCTGCGAACTCTTCGCCGACCAGCGCACGTGTCTTCAAATGAAGGCCCGGTGCCGCGTTTTGTAAGGCGCGCACCAAGCCGGGCACGACAGTCAGCTCAATCAAGTCGTGGGTGAGAAGGACAATCTGGCCCTCGTAGTTTTGGGGGTCGAACGTGACCCCGACATTAATGGCCTCCTCTGCGGCGACAATTGCGGCCCGAACATGCTCGGCCGCGTTAAGTGCAACTGGTGTAGGCGTCATGCCGTTTGGGGTGCGCACAAATAGCTCGTCGTCGAATAGAGCGCGCAGTCTGTTCAGTGCATTACTCATCGAAGGTTGGGCAAGACCGATACGTTTTCCGGCATTCGTCACGTTGCGTTCAGCCATCACAGCATCGAAGACAACCAGGAGGTTCAAATCTGCGTTACGAACATTCCTCATGCGAATAGAGTATATGGCGAATATCAATTGGATCAACACTTGGCCGTACGGCTAACTTGAACGTGTTCAACCCGCGGCAAGGCTATATCGATGATCGATACAGTTAGACTGGCCAAGCGTACGCCCATTGGCAGAACAGCGTTTCCGCTGTTGAGCTTTAGCTTTGCGGCGCCCGCTGTCGCAGACGATAGCGCCCCGGTTTATGAGGGGTTCTTCTTTGAACCCTACACATTCGCAGGGATGTCTAACGATGCGGGCCGACATCCGGACACCGTCTCACAGACGCGCCGGGATAGCCAGAACGGCGAAATCAACTGCTCTGGCATGCGGCCTTGGATATCCATTGGGTCATAGATGCAGATAGGCCTGCTTGGCATTTTGCAACTGCGGGCGATCCGTCTGGTAGGGGCGTCCTGATGATACACGCCTATCCCGACACATGGTGGGCAAACGCCGAGGTGATGCCGCCTTTAGGCTCCGATTACTATGTGATTGCCATTCATATTTTTGATTGCAACCACACGGACAGGAGGCTTGAGATTGGCGCCGGCTATTCGGGTGTATCGTCAAGCCTGAACACACTTCTTGATAGATTGAGCGAAGCTGATTTTCATCTCATCAGAAATGATCGAGGCAAGATTTTTGGCGAAGACCAAATTGTCATAGACGGCGTGTGCGAACACCTCCTTATATATCTCCAGTGGCAAGACTCCTTGGACAAGTCGCATAGTTTACCGCAATCGCCTCGAACTACGCGTACAATTGCCGAACTGCCACCAGATGCCCCCGTGGCCACCGGGGCTACGACCTACTTCGTTCATGCTGAGGCCCCACGCCTTCTGGCCGATCTGTCCTGCGTGGTCTTCGAAAACGGCAAAGTCGACAAACCAGACACGGTTTCACGCAGTTTGCGACCTTCCAATTCCGCGTCAGGGAATAGCGGGCCAATCCAAGGCCGAGGCGAACCGAACAGGAGTCTCGCATAGGTCAAAAACCAACTGACGATGTGACCAGTCACCCCTTCCTTTCCGCTCAGGAGGATCAAATGCCCTTAATAACCACCCGTCCAAAATCGAAACGTCTCATCACTGCGGCAGGCCTTGCGCTTTTTGCGTCGATGCTGCCGGCAGCTGGGCAAGAAAACGATCCGTTCGCTCCCCCCACGCGGGCATGGGAGCAAGGCGCGATCTACCGCAATACCATTCCGACGGATTTCGAGACACTCATTCTCGCGAACACGGATGCGGAGAAAGAGATCGCGGAACGCGTGATCCGGATCTATGAGATCTTCACCGAGGGTCCTACGAACGAAAATCTCGCTCCTCTTATCTCGGATGAGTACATCCAGCACAGCATTTTCCTGCCCAATGGCCGGGCACCGCTGGCGGAACTCTTTGGCATGTCGGTTGAAGAGCGCACAGCCGAAGGGGCCAGGGTTTCGATCGATGTGCACCGGATTATCGTCTCAGGCAACTATGCTTTCGCGCATGTGAACTTCCGCAATCTTGACAATAGCGACCCGCGCGATCTGGGGATCGCGGCCGTCGATATGTACCGCTTCAACGCGGAAACGGGGATCCTGGAAGAGCATTGGGACGTGCTGCAGAACGTGCCGTCCCACTCCCCAAATCCGAACGGCATGTTCCTTCTCGCGGAATAAGGAAAGCGATCCAATGCGTTTGCACCCACTCCTTTCGAGCACCGCGCTGGTATGCGCGACCCTTGTCCCTGTGCTGGCTCTGGCCGACGTGGCGCCGGAACCGCCCGCCGCCGACCAGGCGATGCAATACTATGATCGACACCTGATCGACATCAGCAATTTGCGGGACTTTTACGAAGGCCTGATCACCGCCGACGCGATGATCCATCGCAATGCGTTCTTTGAAAGCACCACCAAGTGGAAGCTGACACTGCGCCAGATGATCCTGTCGGAAAGCGGGCACCACACCGCGCGCAGTGCCTATCAGCTTTCGCTCATGGGCGTGCCGCTGGAGGAGATCCACGCGATCTTTGATCCGGCCTACGTCGACACCCTGGAGGATCCGCGCCTCAAAGCGGCCTTCACCTATATCGACGTCATGGGCAGCTATCCCATCACGTCCTCCGCCGATATCCACGCTCTGCTGCGCACCAACTACACGGATCGCGCGATCGCGGAGCTGATGCAGCTTGGCGCCATCAACCACGCCTCTGCGACCCATGACGCGGTTTTGCCCATCGTCACCGACCAGGAAACCGTGGATTGGGCGACAGAGAACCTGTCAGCGGTCGGGTGGGAAGTGGGACACAACGCCCCAACCTCGCCCGAGGAGCAGCGCGCAAATCCGTTCGTCGGGGATGCGCAAATCGGCGCCGTGTCGGAACTCGAGGCCACTTGGGCCCGCGACGACCTGGGCGCTGTCGATCCGGTCTTTGAGACCGATTGGCTCCAATTCATCACTGGCTACGATGTGCCGCTTGTGTCCTTTGACGGGGATCAGGACGGCATCGAACAACCCTTTGATGCGTTCCCCGGCACCTTCCTTGAGTGGGAGGCCGAGGGCGCACGTGCCGCCAATCTGCCACCCGAAGGCACCCCCGCCTTTGACGTCGCCGCCTATGACTACGACTACTACACGGGTCCCGTCGAAGTGGAATCGACCGTACCCTACAGCGACCGCAACATGTTCGACACGTTCTGGGAACGCGGCGCGGCCTTTGGCACCCTGGCGATGGACGAATACCTTCTGCAGCGCGAGCGCACGATGGACTACGACGAGATTTGGTCGTTGTTCTTTGTCTACCAGCTCGCCTCGGGATGCGTGCACTGCCAGGCACATGGCGCATTCGGCATCTGGGATTACACAGAAGCGGACAATCTGTGGGCGGAAATACCGGAGGACGAAAAAGCCCCCCTCATCGCCTATATCCAATCACTTATGGACTTTGAACGGTCCCCGCAATTGGATGGCGACCCGGCATTCAAAGCGGCACTGCGTTTTGCCCGGGACGCAGGGCGGTTGCCGTCGCGCGTGACGGCCGCCCATATCGAAGAATTGCGCCGCCACTACTCGGATCGCCAAATCCAAGAAATCATTGCGCTCCCAGTGGTAACGGCCTGGCTCTCTGGTTCCATGCAATCGGTTGTTGTTGTCACCGATCAGCTCAGCATGGCCTGGGCTCTGCGGAACCTCGGGCCTCTTGGCTGGAAACCCGGCGCTCATCTCGGTCTGCCGAGCGAGCAACGCCCGCACCATATGAGCCAGCTCTATTCGCTGCTGATTGCAGAATCCAATATCGGCAAAGTCCCCGACGGGGCTACTGAATGGAACGGCGCATTCACCCCGCTCGCCATTGATACAGACAGTGATGGCGTCGAAGACTATTTCGATGGCTTCCCGGAGGATCCGAGCCGTTGGGCGGATACAGATCGCGACGGCATTGAAGACGGCCTGGATAGCGACATCGACGGCGACGGGCTGGACAATGCGGCCGAACTGGCGGCCGGAACCTTCGCATACAAGGCCGACTCTGACGGCGATGGCATCGCCGACCCCATAGAAATTGAACAAGGCACCGATCCGATCGATCCCACTCTCTACTGAGGTTCACGACCTCCGACCGTATCGATCCGAAGGCAAAGCCTCGCTGCCGTTTCGCAACGCAGAATTACACAAATCTCGAATGTGTGTTGCGGCCGTATGTGCGGCCGCACTAGGGAAGGGTATCGGAAATGCCAGATTGTAACTCTGCTGTCAGAGGTCTGTGCGTCGCCATGTGTTGCGTCCCCGTGCCGGCGCTCGCGCAGGAACAGACCACCCGGAGTTTTCCCCGTGTGGGTGGCGACATAATTTTTAGGCTGGGCTACAATAACGATTACGAATCTGATCCGCCACTGATTGAGGCGCAAGATGTATTCCTGGACATGATCGCCAGCCCGGTATTTCATTTCTCCGAAAGGTTGCGGTTCATCTCTGAGGTGCGAATAGAGACGATTAATCCGCCGACGGATGGCCGCGTCTTCGAGGATGAGGGTCTCTTTGCTCGCATCCTGCTGCTTGAGTACGATGTGACCGACCGTTTCTCGGTGCATGCCGGTAAAATGACACCCTCGTTTGCGCTTGCCTCATTCGTGATTCCGGGCATGTTTGGAAACAGCTACAACAGAGAAATCGAACTGATTGATCAGATTGGTCTCGGAGGCACCTATACTTTTGGCGGAGGTGAACGCGGACGTCATAGCCTAACCTTCAATACCTTCTTTGAAGATACGAGCATTACCTCAGAATCCCTGGGAAACAATCGCGGACGGACGTCCCTCGAAGACGGCGGCGCCAGCAATACGGAAAGCTTCGACTCCTTCGCTCTGTCGCTGGAGGGCGATGCCATGGAACGCTTCCCGGGTCTTACCTACAAGCTCGGCTATGTGCACCGCGCCAAGGGCGTAGACGGCGTGGCTGACGAAAACGGGATATCCGCGACTTTGATGCAGACCTTCGACACCGCCGACGGTGAGAACTGGACCCTTGTCGGAGAAATTGCGGCGTTGGAGAACTTTGAGGGAACCGCAGACGACGTTGTCTATGCGAGCGCAGGCGTCACTTACCGTAAAGATCGTTGGATGGGTATTCTGTCTGGGACATATCGGCCCAGATATGTTGCAGATGGCGATGATTTCGACGACGATTATACTGTGCAAGTGCACGTCGAATACGATCTCGGCCGCGGCTGGTCCGCAGCGATCGGCCACGAATTCAACAGAGATCAAGGGGCAGACAACCGAACTCTCGGCCTGAGGTTGTCCAAAACCATCGATTTGTCGAACCTTGGCTCAACGAAGGATCAGTTAGGGTATTGGCCACATCTGCCCAGCTGAACGACGGGAAGCGGGCATCTCACCGGAGTGCAAAGAGCAGCATACCGCGATTGAGCCGTCTTTCTGCGTAAGCAACAGCTCCACAGGCAAGGGCTGGGAACGTGCCACAGAGCGTAGGTTCATTCAAGCAAGCATCGTGCAATCGCAGCGAACCGAACGTGCGTCCGACTGCACCGCAGAAACAACCGCCAAAGTTGCATCAGATCGCAATCCAGACTAACAGTAGGTCACGAAACCGCGATTTGAAGCAGCGTGATTTGCCACCTCCGGCTCAAAAGAAATAGCGGAACGTCGTGGGGTACGCTCCGCTGACACGCTTTGCGAAGCCGTCAGCCCACCAGGCGTCGTTGGCGTCCGTTCAACTGGAAAGTGGGGCCGATGAACTTACGCGATTTTCAGTATATCATCGCGGTGGCCGAACACCAAAACATCACGCGTGCAGCGAAGGCCGTTGCTGTGAGTCAGCCAGCGTTGTCGAACCAAATCAAAAAGCTTGAGGCCGAACTCGGTGTCCTCATCTTTGAACGGGGCAGGGACGGCGTGTTTCTGACGCCGTTCGGCGAACAGTTGGTGGAACGCGCGCGGCAGATGGTCGAGATCATAGATGGCATTGGCGATCTGGCGCGTGCGCATCAGACGCACGAATTGCCGCCCATTCGCCTTGGTATGACACCGACCTTGGCCGCCTATCTGTCGCTCTATTTTCGCGATCTCTTCGCGCTCGTGGCACCGGACCAGAAGATCATCATAATTGAGGAGTACCCCGTCGCCTTGGCCAAGATGGTCGAAGAGCGGTCAGCGGACATGGCGTTCATCGCGCGGAAAAGCTTCGACAACATCTATCGTGGCTCAACGCGCCCCATGGACTTTTCCTCGCTTTGGCTCGAGCCGCTGTACCTTGGTGTCCGGTCGGGTCATCCGCTGAGCCGCAGGGCCAGCATATGGGCACATGAAGTTCCCGCGGAACAACTCATCCGATTCAAGATCTCGTTTGGGTACGAGTTGGAGCGATACCTCCCCGAGCCCTCGGATGCCGTCGCCGAAGCAATGGGTATTGATGTGACGACCGCTCGCTTTGAGACCGTATGCCGCTACGTCGCCCAGAGTGATGCGTGCACCATGGTCAATGCAATTGCTGCGGAGCAGTTCAAGCGGGATGACTTTGGTCTATCCTTCATCCCGTTTGACGACGAGGGCAATATGCGCGAATTGGGGGCGCTGACCAGACCGCAATACCCCAATCCTGAGATTATTGATGCGTTGGGCAAATATGTGTGTCGAAACCCACCGCAAGGCACCGTCGCTTCCCGAAACGCGAACGTGGCGCAAGTCTGCAATCCCGCAGACTCGTAAGAACCGGGCAAGGGATCAGCGCTGCGACCGCAGGCATGGGGTGTCGGGCTCCGGTAATGCCTCTTGGATTGCTTGATGACGGGTGACGTTTGGCGAGCATTCTTGCGATCACACCCTCCGACTTTCCTGTGAGGCCGTGCTACCCCGCCAAAGTCAACATTCTCCGAGACCATCTTACCAACTGATTTTTCTCACTTTTTTTGTTTCATTCCTCGCGACAAGCGTGATTATTGGCTTTGGTTATGCCGTCCATTCGGAGGAAGAATTTCAAAAGATCCAGCGTTCCTCGCACTTGAGATCTCGGCTGACAGACGGCCCGCCCGTTTGATCTCTGCCGGACACAACACAGCTATGGAGCGACCCAATGCTTTCCGAAATTCTTGCGAGTCTGCGCGCCAGGTTGTTGACAACGTCGACACTGGCCCAGGAAACTGTCCGCGACGGGCAAACCCTGACAAATGGCTTCTTCCAAAGCACCGTAGTTGACAACACGCCGGCTTTTGTCTTGGACAATGACTTCGCGCGTTTCCTGAACTTCGGACTTGTCGAAACGAATAACGCGGTTGCAGCAGTTTCCGTCGAAGGCGAAGACGCACAGGTCTTCAATTTCCGCTCTGGTCGCATCGACGCGAATTCCGGCCCCGACGCGCAAGCGACCGGCATCCAGGTGAGCGGCAGCGGCACGATCCGCAACTTCGGAGATATCTCGGGCGAATTCAACGGCGTCCAATTTCTTGGGGCCGGCAGCAGCGGCCAGCTGGATAACTTCCGGGGCGGCGTGATTTCCTCAGACAGCCGCGCCGTCGACATCCAGGGCACGGGCGTTGATGTGCGCAACTTTGGCGATATCGTCGGCACCGGTGATCAGCGCAACGGCACGATCTACACGGACGGGTCCGCCGAGGACTTTTCCATCAGCAATTTCGGCGGCGGTACCATCGATGCCGGCGAAGGCAATCAGGGCGCGGCAATCTCATTGGAGATTGGTGACGAGCTTGGTGAAACCGTTTCCGGTGATATTTTCAACGGTTTCGGCGCGACAATCCAAGGCCGCGGTCAGGCAAACCCCAATGGACCTCTGGCCGGTGACGGCATTCGCGTGGGCAATGGCGCCGAGGATGCGACGTTTGACAGCGACATCGTCAATAGCGGTCTGATCTCGTCGGAGAGCGATCGCGGCACTGCGGCGGCCATTCGCATTCAGGATGGCCAGGCGTTCGACGGTCAAGTCCTGAACACCTCGACCGGTGTGATCGAGGGCGTGCGCAACGGCCTCTACATTGGCGAGGCCGACCACGATCTTGACGTGCGCAATTTCGGCGCGATCACCTCAGACAGTCGGGCTGTGAACATTGATGGGTCAGGCGTTGACCTGCTGAATGCCGGCGACATCCTCGGAACCGGCGACCAGCGCAATGGCACGGTCTACGCCGATGGAACGGCCGACGACTTCTCGGTCGCAAACCTCACGGGCGGCACAATTGATGCCGGCGAAGGGAATCGCGGTTCGGGCTTCGGCGCCGAGATAGGTGGCGCCGACGATGGGGCCAACACGTTCACCCTGAACAACGACGGTACGATCCAGGGGCGCGGCAACGTCAGCGCAGGCAGCCCACTTGCCGGTGACGGCGTGCGGCTCGGCAATGTCGGCAACACAGGCACCACGGACGCGACCATCACCAACTCCGGCGAGATCCTGTCAGAAAGCTCGAACGGCACAACCGCAGGTCTTCGTGTTGTCGACGGTGTGAGCTACCAAGGCACCCTGGACAATTCCGGTCTGATCGATGGGGCACAGAACGGCGTGTACTTTGGTCAAGGCGACCATGCGGGCGGCGTCGTCAACAACCTTGACGGCGGCGTCATCTCCTCCGGCAGCCGAGCCTTCAATCTCGATGGCTCCGGACTTGAGGTAAACAACGCCGGATCCATTCTCGGCACCGATGATCAGCGCAACGGCACGTTCTATGCCGACGGCACCGCCGATGACTTTGCCGTCAACAACCTTCCTGGCGGCACCATCGACGCTGGTGAAGGACATCAAGGCTCTGGCTTCGGCGCCGAGATAGGTGGCGCCGACGATGGGGCCAACACGTTCACCCTGAACAACGACGGCACGATCCAGGGGCGCGGCAACGCGTCCGCGGGCAGCAACCTTGCCGGAGACGGTGTACGCGTTGGCAACGTTGGCAATGTGGGGACGACAGACGCCACTATCGTGAACTCGGGCGAGATCCTGTCCGAAGGTGCCAATGGCACGGTTGCGGGTGTCCGGGTTGTCAATAGCGTTAACTTCCAGGGCAGCCTGACCAACTCCGGTCTGATCTCCGGCACGCAAAACGGCGTCTACTTTGGCACCGGCGACCATCTGGGCGGTACGTTTGTCAACGAAGAAGACGGTACGGTCACCTCGGACAGCCGCGCCTTGAACATCGATGGCGATGGTCTCGAGATCATCAACGAGGGCGCCATCCTCGGCACGGGCGACCAGCGCAACGGCACGGTCTATGCCGATGCGACCGCCGACAACTACACATTCACCAACACCGGCCTGGTCGACGCAGGTGAAGGCAACAACGGCTCCGCCGTGTCGCTGCAAACCGGCGATGTGCAAGGCGACGTTGTCTCTGCCGCGATCTTCAACGAAGGCACGTTCCAAGGCCGCGGCGATGCGTCCGAGGGCAACCAGGTTGGCGACGGCCTGCGCCTGTTCAGCGGTGCAGAAGATGTCAGCTTTGCCGGGCTAGTCCAAAACGAAGGGCTGATCGCCGGCTCCGAGGACAGCGACGCCGCCGCTGGCATTCGCATTGACGGCGGTTTGGACCTGCTGGGCGCCATCATCAACGAAGGAGAGATTACCGGTCGGGTGAATGCCATTGATGCCACCGACGCGGGTTCTGTGACGTTCGTCAATGACGACGAAGGGGTTGTAAATGGTAATGTGTTGCTCGGTGACGGCGACGACATCGTTGTGGACCTCGGTCAAATCAACGGTGTCGTCGACGGCGCTGGAGGCGACGACGTTCTGATCGCCGGCGACGGCGACAATGTCATCGTCGGTGGTCTGGGCAACGACTTCATCGAGGGTGGCGACGGTTTCGACACGGCAGACTTCTCGGATCTAGACGTTGCCGTGACGGTCAACCTCGGGCCGAACGGGAATGGCACGGCAACTCGCGACACTGGGTTCAGCGTGCGTGTCACCGACGCCGTCGTTGCTGCCCCCGGTCAGTTTGGCGCCGACATTGCCGATGGGGCTGCCTTTGTGGTCCAGGCTGCAGCAGGCAATCTGTACTACAACATCCACACGTTCGACTTCCCGGGTGGCGAGATCCGTGGCCAGCTGTTCGTCGATGAGGATGTGACCGAGAACGGCATCCGCACGCTGACATTGAGCGGCGATCTCGATGCGGCTCAGGAGCCTGGGCCGACCTCGGACAGCGAGGCGACCGGTTCAGCAACCGTTGTCATCGTGCAGAATCTGCACACCGGTGACGTGAGCTACTCCAGCGACTTGAGTGTTGTCGGCCTGAACGAGGCGGACCTCAACACGCCGATCCCGGGTGTTGTGTCTGCGATCCACCTCCACAATGCCCCCGCAGGTGCAAATGGTCCGGTGGTTCAGGACACGTTGGTAGACGCTGGCGCCACGCTTGATGTGGATGCCACCAGCGGCACCGGTGTCGTCGGCGCAGACGTGATCGACAACCAGATCGAAACCGACGTTCTCAGCTCGATCGAGCGGGTAATCGGCTCGGATGACAGCGACACGATCGACCTGAGCGGGTTCAATGGCGTCACGATTGACCTCGACGTCAACACACCGCAGCCGGGGCCCGCGTCGCAGGAGGGCGTCATCACCTTGGATGGCGAGATCGTCTCCGAGGTCAACGACTTCGAGAACGTCATCGGGTCGAGCGGCGATGACCTGATCCTTGGCAACAATGAGTTCAACATCCTCAGCGGGGGGGCGGGCAACGATGCCATCCACTCCTTCGGCGGTGCGGACATCATTGATGGCGGCTCGGGCATCGACACGGCGTTGTTCTCGGCGGGGGCTGGCGTCGAACTGGACCTGGACGAAGACGGCAATGGTGTCGCCACGGTCAATGCACCAGACGGCGCGACTCTGGATCAGGTGTTCAACTTCGAGAACGTAAACGGTTCGAACAACACAGACAGCGCAAATGGTGGCAATGACATTCTCTCCGGCAACTCCGGCGTGAATGTTCTGAACGGCCAGGCGGGCGATGATGTCCTGAATGGCGAGGGTGGCAACGACATCCTGATCGGCGGCGAAGGCTCGGATACCTTCGTCTTCGACGGCGATTTCGGAACCGACGTCGTCCAGGACTTCCAAAGCGGTGTCGATCGTTTGGACTTCAGTGATTTTGGTCCGGATTTTGGCGACGCCCTCACGGTGGCCCAGGACGGAAATGACGTGGTGCTCTCCTTCTCGGCGGACGCCTCGGTCCGACTTGAAGGGGTCAACCAGTCGGACCTGACCGACGACGACTTCGTCTCCTGATCACGCGCACATGGGGCGGCAACATCGTGTGCCGCCCCTCCACTCCGCAGAGGGATCACCCCCATGCTTCGGACTAAATCCACCGTGAAATCTGCCTGGTCCTCACTGAGAGGCGGCTTTATTGCCATCGCCCTGTTCAGCCTCGTGCTGAACCTTCTCATGCTCGCCGGGCCCCTCTACATGCTGCAGGTCTATGACCGCGTGCTGACCAGCCAGAACATGGACACGCTGATCGCCCTCAGCCTTTTGCTCGGGGGTGTCTTTGCTGTCGCCGGTCTGCTCGATCTAATACGGATGCGCATTCTCAACCGGCTCGGGGCGCAGTTTGAGTTGAAGATCGGCGGGCCAATCCTCAATTCCGCCATTCGCCGGCGCGTTCAGGGCAAGGCCACCCCGGGCGACAATCCAGCAGCCGACATTACAGGCCTGCGCGACTATATCTCGGGGCCGGCGCTTGTTGCGTTCTTCGATGCCCCATGGGTCCCGCTTTATCTTGGGGTCCTGTATGTGCTGCATCCGTATCTGGGAGCGCTCGGATTTGCAGGCGCATTCATCCTGACTTTGATGGCGCTGATCAACAACCTGCGGTCGTCCCAAGTCATGCAAGACGCATCGCACGCGCGCAGCAGGTCGGACGCGCTGTTCACCTCCACTGAGCAAAACGCTGAACTTGTTCACGCCATGGGTATGAACGGTGATCTCGCCCGACGTTGGACGGCCCTGCAGTTCGATGCCCATCGCCTGAAATCCATCGTGGGTGACCGGATCGCCAGCTTCTCGGTTATGTCCAAGACGATCCGCATGGGCCTGCAGTCAGCCATGCTGGGGCTCGGGGCCGCGCTTGCCATCATCGGCGAGGCCACGGCGGGCGTTATGATCGCCGCGACCATTGTTTTGGCCCGCGCGCTTGCCCCAATCGACCAGGTGATCGGGCAATGGCGCACGGTCCTGGCGGCACGGGGATCCTACAGGAACCTCTTGGCCCTAGACGATGCGTACCCGGCCGAGGCCAAGCGCATGGGGCTGCCGCGTCCTCAGATCTCGATCAACACATCCATCGCCCAAGCTGGACCACCTCTGGCGCAAAACGCCACCATAGGGGGGATCGAATTTGCATTGTCAGCAGGTGACGTGCTTGCCGTGATCGGTCACAGCGGTTCGGGCAAATCCACGCTGGCGAAAATGCTGGCAGGGATCTGGACACCGCAACGCGGCGCCATTCGTTTGGACGGCACGCCCATGGCCAAATGGGACCCCGAAGATCTGGGCCAACTGGTTGGGTACCTGCCGCAAGATGTGCAGCTCTTCGATGGTACGATCCGAGACAACATTGCTCGGTTTTCCACGTCGATCGACGACAGCAAGGTGCTGGAGGCCGCAATCGCGGCGGATGTGCATGGGCTGATCAGCAGCCTGCCGGATGGGTATGCCACACCTATCGGGGACGGGTTTCATCTCTCCGGCGGGCAGCGTCAACGGATCGCCTTGGCCCGCGCCCTCTACAATGACCCATTCATCCTAGTTTTGGACGAGCCCAACTCCGATCTCGACAATCAGGGCGAACTTGCCCTGCGCAATGCCATCCGAAGCGCCAGCGCGCGTGGCGCCATAACATTTGTTATGACCCATCGCCCCAGCACTCTCGAGGCCGTCAACAAAGTGCTGATCCTGAACAAGGGCGCGCAAACCGGCTTTGGCGACAAGGAAGACGTTCTGCGTCCACAGCAACAGACCACCGTCGCCGCCAATGCGCGACCAACACTTGCTGCACATCGCGCGCAACAGCCTGCTCAGAAAGGAGCGGTCCAATGACCACAGCCTTGACCATGCCCGCATCGCAATCTGCCCTGCGACTGGAGGAATACAACCGCATTCCAGACGGCGCGTCCGGCTCAGGGATCAGGGGGTTCGTGTTCTTCGGAATGTTCGTTATGGCCAGTTTCGTGGGCGGTGCAGCCTACTGGGCCGCGTCTTCGAAACTGGATGGCGCCGTTGTCGCACCCGCCTCGTTGGTGGTCGAAGGCAACCGGAAGACCGTCGAACATCTGGACGGCGGCATAGTTCAACAGATCCTGGTCGCGGATGGGGACCTGGTTGAAGCTGGGCAAACCCTGATCGAACTCGATCCGACGGAGCTGGGTGTCGATCTGGATGTGATCAAAAGCCAATTGGCTGACCTAACAATGCGCCGTGCGCGACTGACTGCGCAAATGAATGGCGACGACAGCTTCACTGAGGCCGATGTTGCGGGGACCCTGCGCGTTGAGATGCGCAGCCTTGATTGGAGCGGTCCATTCCAAACGCAGAAGTCACTCTTCGATGCCGAGATGCGAACGCGCGCCGCCGAGAAAAACCTTTTGGGTCAGCGCATCGCGAACCTCGAAGATCAAGTGTCTGGGTTGCGGGCACAACGCGAGTCGAACATGCGGCAGCTTGACATCACGAAGCAGGAGCTCGGCAATCTCGAAACCCTGTTGGCCAAAGGACTGGTGGCGGCCGCGCGGGTGAATGGCCGCCGTGTAGAGGTGGAGCGGTTGAATGGCGTGGACGCATCGCTGCGCACGCAAGAAGCGCAGGCGCGGAACCAGATGAGCGAGTTGCGCCTCGCCAGCATCGGACGACAGACGCAAAGGACGGAAGCGATCTCGACGGAACTCGCGCAGGTGGACGCACAGCTCGCCGCGCTCGAGCCGCAATATCTCGGCGCGACGGAGCGGCTGAAGCGCGTGGCGGTGACCGCGCCAGTGAGCGGGCGCGTCGTTGGGCTGACAGTGTTCACATCCGGAGGGGTCGTCCGCCCGGGCGAACCGATCCTTGACATCGTTCCCGCAGACCCGCCGCTTTTGGTCGAGGCCCGTGTGAACACCGCAGACATCGACAAGCTCTACGTTGGGCAGCCCACGCGCGTCCGCCTGTCGGCCTTCGACCAAGGCGAGGTGCCAGAAGCCACCGGACAGGTCGTCGACATCTCAGCCGACAGTCTTGAGGATGACCGGACCGGCCAGCCCTACTTCATGGCGCGGATCAAACTCGACCGCACGCAGTCCCAGGAGGTGGCAGCGCTCGAGCTTGTTCCCGGGATGCCTGCGGATCTGTTCGTCAACACGGGCGAACGCACTGCGCTGAGTTACCTCGCGGAGCCGCTCAGGAACCGACTGGCGCGCACGTTCATCGAGTAATCTGATCGTGTGGCTTCCGCACGCCGGGCACTTGCGTGCCGCTCCCGTTCAGAGGTGCGAAACCTGACTGTCTAGGTGCCGCCTGACGCCGACCGCCGCCAAAACGGCTGGTCGCGGATCTGACGTTGGACAAGAGCATGCTTCAGGATGCGCTGCGAGAATGAGGCGTTCAACGCCACTGGTTCGAGAGAAACGCCGAACGGTGAAGCCTGTCCGCCGCCGCGACGTTGTCCGGCATTATCAGGACGTTTTCGAGGTGTCGGAGCGGCGGGCCTGCAGGGCCATGGGCTTCGGGCGGGCTTCCCACAGATACCAATCCAGACGCTCGATCGGCCCCGTGCCCACGGAATTCGCTCTTGGCCAGGTCGACCCCGACGATACGCAGCTCCGCCGTCGTTGGTTCCTTCTGTCTCCACCCGGTTCATCGTAAGAACCGGCCGGAGGGGCATCCAATCCAACTCAATCCGATTGCGCAGCGTCGCGGCATCTCGCGCAACTTAAGGTCATATGTGATTGCCGAACGAGTGCCGGCGGCTTTGACCACCGACACCCTTCTCATCATTCTGCGCCGAAGCGATAACCCATTCGATATCCTTCAGCTTCATCGCCATCACTGGATCTGCGCTTGCTAGGTGTTCAGTCCCGGCATCTGGTGGATCGGATCGACGACGAATCTGTCTGGCTCTGAAGTCCAGTTCTTGCAGATGTACTCGTAGGGCGTGAGGCCACTGAGCGTCTTGAGACGGCGGGCGAAGTTGTACGCATCGAGGAAGTCTGCGAGGTGGCTGCGGAGCTGTTCGTGGCTGTCGTAGTGGTAGCGCTTGACGGTCGCGTCCTTGATCGTCCGGTTCATCCGCTCGATCTGTCCATTCGTCCATGGGTGGTTCGGTTTGGTCAGCCGATGCTCGATCCCGTTCGCTTCGCAGATCTTATCGAACCGCATCGGCCGTGAGATGCTGGTGTTCCGGTTGCGGGGCTCCTCGGCGAACTGGATCCCGTTGTCCGTTAGGATCGTGTGGATCTGATAGGGCACGGTCTCCAGGAGCAATTCCAGGAATTCCCAGGCCGTCTTTCTGTCGGCCTTCTCCACCAGCTGAGCCACCGCGAACTTGCTGGTTCGGTCAATGGCCACGAAGAGATAGAGCTTGCCTTCTGCCGTCCGAAGCTCGGCGATGTCGATATGAAAGAAACCGATCGGGTAGCGCTTGAAGCGCTGCTTCTTAGGCTTGTCGCCGTCCATTTCCGGCAAGCGAGAGATGCCATGCCGCTGAAGGCATCGATGCAGAGAAGAGCGCGTGAGATGCGGGATCGTCGGCTGCAGAGCATAGAGACAGTCGTCCAGCGGAAGCAGAGTGTGCCGGCGGAAGGCGACGACCATGGCCTCTTCCTCCTCGCGGAGACTGGTCGAGCGTGGCTCCGTCGGACCCGTCTTTCGATCTTCGACCGACTGCCGCTTCCGCCACTTCGCTACCGTCGTCGGCGTTCGTCGGGAAAACGATCCACTGGATCGTTTTCTGACCCTCCTAACTGCCGAGCTCTCTGCTCAACTCCGCGGTCGAAGCTTGCGATCGCTGCATTGCTGCTCGGACGGCGTGCGTGGTCGTGGCGCTCCCGTGACGAACTTGTCCCATAGTGCTTCCTTCCATTGCATCGAAAGGATCGCACCCTCAAACCGTGGGATCAAACATCTATAGGAATGACCGCGGAGGGCACTCAGTTCAGGTAGCCGGCGTTCGAGAGATTCGCGAATGTTTGTGGATTCGTCCGAGCGACCATTGCGGCACGGCCTTCCGGCAACGGTGTTTCGCTTTCGATCAGTCTGGCGACATTCGGCAAGTTCATGTGCAAGAGCGTGGCGTGATGGCTGTTGACGTAGAACGGATGATCACGGAAGGGATTTTCCACGAGATCCTTGCGAAAGAACGATGCTTTACGCTTCGCTCCGAACCGGCCGGGGGTTGCAGAGAAGGACAGCCGCGTCAGGGCGTAGGCCTCGAGAAGTTGCGTGTCCGTCAGGGTTTCGTCACGCAGGAAGCGGGTGCCGTTCTCCATCAGAAAGCTCTGCGCGAGGTGCATGCCGATCGCGCCCGTGCCAAGTTTGTTCGACCAGCGTGCGCCGTCGCCGTGCCCGCCCGGCAGCTGATAAAACTCCCGCGGCGTGCGTCGCTTGTTCGACCCCGTGTACTGTGGAGCAACGCACTTGAAGGTCATGTCCTTTGGCAGCGGCGTCGGGATGTCCTTGCTCGTGACGCGTGTGAAGGTGCTGAGGTTCTCCTGCAAGATCGAGCGATAGGCGGTCACGCAGGGCGCAAGCTTCTTCGGATCACCCGTGCGCCCGGTCGAAGCGAAAACGTCCTTTCGGAACATGCGGTTGAATAGGCCTGCCTTGAAGTCGTTGGTAGAGCCGGGAACCGGATCGAACGTGAAGATATTGACCCGGAACTGACCCTGCTGGGTCATCCCCGATTCCTGTATCGCGTGAGCAAGCATGATTGCCGAAACGCCGCCGCGGCTGAAGCCGACAATGTTCACGTCGGAAAAGCCTGTCGCGTACCATTCGAGCCAGAGCCACTGCATCGCCATGACGATGTTCGACTGCGTGCCAATACCGGTCACCGAGTGGGGGTTCTTCCAGTGCGCGGCCTCGAGCATGTTGTCCCAACCCTGCTTGAGACGTTTGTCGCTCGATCTCCAGAACTTCCATGATTTCGAAGCGTTCTTGCCGCCCTCAAGAGACTTCAGAACAGCTTCGGTGTTCTTGATCCGTGAGCCACCGGGGCCGTCGAAGATGATCTTTCGCTTCCCGGCGGTGGCATTGAAGAGGTGTGGAACGGTATATTGGTCGCCGTGCGTCTCGTTGTTTCCGCTCCCGCAAAAGTAGACGGAAACCGCAGCTTTGCGGATGGGCATGGCTGAGTTCCTTTCTGGGACCGATGTCCAGATCACCAACTGCTATTCAACTAATCAACGTGGCGCCTTCATGGCCACCCCTTACCGCCAGGAAGACAGCCGCAACCGGATTGCCGCAACAGCCTGTCCTGTCGGTAGGGATTGTGGATGCCAAAGCGGCTTACAAAGTGATGTACCATCTGCGTTATGAGTACGCCCGGCTCGGTCTCTAGGGGCGAGTCACGGATGTCCGCTCCGCGGGATGAAGATGCCCGATGGGTTTGCCGCATAGCGATTGGGCCAACTGGGCTTGCGGATTGCCTGGCACTCGAGCGTATAACTCGCGTTCATGAAAGCGGTCATCCGGTCTCTGTTGAGGCAAAAGATCTGCACCCAAGCGAGAGCGTAAGATCCAGCGCGCATTGCTCCGACAGCGGCGGCCGCAAAACTCCGAATTCCATTGCCGAAGTGGGCGTTCGGACGCCGGGATTTATCGCGCCACTTAGAGGGCGCACCCGCCGGCCTCGCTACTGTCTCATGGTTGAGCCGGAGAGCATGCTGTCGACCCCAAGGCCGGGCAATACGCGAAGAGAGACGCCCGCGCATGGCGATTGCCATGTGCGGGCGACGGCGGGCCAGCGGCGGCCTCGCCGCCGCGGCCTGTGTCGTGCCAGGTTCAAACCAGGAAGTCGAACTGATCAACCGTGAGTTCGTCGAAGGGAACGTTGCTCGTTTGGAAGGTCTCTTGGCGAACCTCCAAGTTGGCCGCGCGGCCGCCGACAAAGTCCCATCCGAAATCGTTCTCGGGCAATACCTCCATTTGACCCTTCATGTTCTGGGTCGTGTACCGCTCGCGCTGGGTGTCGAAGACAAACTCCAGCGTTTCGTTGCCGCCCTGGTTGGACTGGGTGACGAGACGGGCGTTGCCGAAATCGTACTCGTGCAGGATGATGAGGTCGTCCCGCTGGAGCGGACCGCCGTTGAGGTCCATGAAGACCTCAAGTTGCAGGTCCCCCGTCACGCCCTTGGCGAGCGCGTCGGCGAACGCGCCGCTGATCTTGTCGCCGGCCCCATCGCGGGTCACCGCAAGCGGCGAGGACTGTGCCTTGCCCTGATAGTCGATAAGTGTCTTGACCGCGTAGTTCGACACCTCGACCCAGTCACCATCGCCGAAGCGCAGCATGTAGGTCAGATCCAACGCTTTGCCCTTGTACTGAGTAGTGCCCAGACCAACGCCGTTGCCGTCGACCAGTGTCCCGCCCGACGTCGGTAGATCGACAGTGGACTGGCTCTCGACCACCATGTGCCCCTTGTAATCGACCGTGAAGGAGTGCCGATCGATGCTTTCGAAGCCGATCGTCAGCACCTTGTCGAGGCCACTCGAAAAGCCGCCCATACCGCTCGAGGTGATGTGCGCGTTGCCGAGCGTGATCTGCTGCGTCTGCATCGAGTTGAGGTCGACATCGCCATTGCCATTGGTGGTCACGGCCGCGAACTGCACGTTCGGTAGGCTCTCGCCGGTCAAGAGCGCTTCGTTCAACCGTGTCATGCCGTGGCCGAAGTCGAGATTGATCGCAAGCTCTTGGAAGGCCGTCGGGATCTGAGGATTCGCGTTCGAGGGGAACATGCTTGCGCTGGAGCCAAAGGCGAAGCCATCGACCTTGAACCATTGCCCATCCGCAAAGTGCCCATCGCGGACGCCCGAGAAGCCTTCGATCCCATTGCCGAAGCTAATGAAATACTGAACCGTTGGGCTGCTCAGATCCTCGACGCCCACGGAGCTGGTCTCGAAGGTTTCGGTGGGCCTCTGGGTCGTCGTGGGCTGACCGTTGGCGAAGTCCCAGCCGAAATCGTTCTGGGGCAGCACCTCCGTCTGGCCGGATCGGCTCACGGTGTAGTACCGCTCGTGCTGGGTGTCGAAGGTGAACTCCAGCGTCTCCGTCCCGCTCTGGTTCGTTTGGGACAGAACGCGCGCGTTACCGAAATCGAACTCGTGCAGGAGTTTGAGGTCGTTTTTCGAGAGCGCGCCATCGAGTTGGTCGGCGTAGACCTCAAGCTGCAGATCGGCAATTTCGCCGCCGACCAGCGCCTCGGACAGCGCGATGCTGGCCTTGTCGCCGAGATCAGCCCCGGGGCGGGAGACAGTCAGCGGCGCGGTCTGGGCCTTGCCGGACCAGTCGATGAGGGATTGCATTTGGAAATTGGACACTTCGATCCAGTCGCCCTCGCCGAACCGCAGGACATAGGTCAGATCGCGTGCACTGCCCTTGAACTGCGTGTCGCCGAGGGTAATGCCGCCGCCGCCGACGAGCGTGCCGCCCGACGCCGGCAGATCCTCCCAAGTGCTGCTCTCGGTGATGAACTTGCCCTTGGAGTCCAACGCGATGGTGCGGTGCTCCACGGTGTCAAAGCCGATCGAAAGCACCTGATCAAGGCCGCCATCGGCGCCCATCTGGCCCGTCGAGGTGAGGTAGGCTTTGCCGAGACTGGTCTTCTGCACCACCATCGAGGTGTTGTCGATCTCGCCGTTGAGGCCAACCGTCATGGCGACAAATTCGAGGTTGGCGAACCCCTCACCCGTCATCATTGCCTGGTTGAGCCGCGCCAGGCCCTGGCCGAGGTCGAGGCTGACCATGAGTTCGTCAAAGTAGGTCTGTGGCGTTGCGCTGGAACCCAACGGCAGCATGTCGGAGCTGCGGCCGTAGGAGAAGCCATCCACCTTGAAGTAGCCGTTGTCGCCCAAAAGCCCGCCGTAGATGCCGGAATTCCCCTCGATCCCGTTGCCGAACTTGATGAAGTATTGAACCTCAGGCCCGCCGAGCACATCGACGTCCACCGCACTCGTCTTGAAGGTCTCTGCCGAGACCGGCGGCGTGTCGGCCCGCTGGGTGGTAAAGTTCCAACCGAAGTCGTTCTGAGGGAGCGCCTCGATCCCGCCGAACTCGCTCTGGGTGAAGTGGCGCTCGCGCTGGGTGTCAAAGGTGAAGCTCAGCGTCTCCTGGCCGGTGACGTTGTCCATGTCGACGAGGCGGGCGTTGCCGAAATCGTACTCATGGAGCAACGTCAGGTTGCCCCGGTGGATCGGACCGCTCTGAACGTCCATGTAGACCTCGAGCTGCAGATCACCCGTCGCGCCGTTGGCCAGTGCGTCGGCGAAGGCGACGCTGATCTTGTCGCCGCCGCCGTCACGACTGACCATCAAGGGCGAGGACTGGACCTTGCCCTGCCAGTCCATCAGCGATTGGAGGGTGAAGTCCGAAACCTCGACCCAGTCGCCATTGTCAAAGCGCAGCACGTAAGTGAGATCCGGAGCCTTTCCCTTGTAGGCCGTGTCCCCAAGCTTGACGCCGCCGCCCGAGACCAAAATGCCACCCGAGGCCGGGATATCCACCGAGGTAACGCTTTCGGTGACGTATCTGCCACTGTGGCCGACAGTGAACGTCTGGTGCTCGGCGCTTTCGAAACCGATCGACAGCACTTGGTCGAGGCCGCCATCCACGCCCTTCTGACCGCTCGAGGTGAGCTGTGCGTTGCTGAGCGTGGACTTCTGAACGATCATCGCGCCGTGGTCGACCTCCCCGCTCGATAAGGGGCGGACGGCCATGAACTCGACATTGGCGAAGGTCTCGCGCGTCATCATCGCCTCGTTCAGTCGCGCCATGGCCAGGTGTCCAGATTCCAAGCTGACCATCAGCTCCTGGAAATACGTCCGCGCCATGCCCGGCGTGCCTGCCGGCAGAATGTCGGTGTGTGCCCCGTAGGCGAAGCCGTCGAGCTTGAACCAGCCCTCTTCACCGAAGAGCCCGCCAGCTATGCCCGAGGCGCCCTCGATGCCATTGCCGAACCGTACGAAGTACTGCAGGGGCTGCGGCGCGTTCTCGACGATCGGGGCGAAATCCTGCTGCATGTCGATACCGAAACCGGTCGAAGGCGACGGCGCAAAGAGGACCGGAGCAGGTGCGACCGAGATCGGCTCGGGCGTGACGGTCACCGTGACCGTCGCGGTCGTCTCGGCGCCGGTGACGTCCCGAACAGTGTAGGTGAGAGTGTCGGTGCCGCTTGTACCGGAGTTAGGGGTATAGGTGATGGTGCCGTCGGTGTTGACCAACGCCGTACCGAACTCGCCTGCCGTGACGGACGTAACAGTGAGCGCCTGCCCGAAGAGGCTCATATCGTTGGCGAGCACATCGATCGTGACCGAAGTCCCCGCCTGCGTCGTCGCGCCGTCGTCGCCTGCGACCGGGGCGAACGGCAGCGGCGGAAGCGGCACCTGAATGGTGGGAAAGAGGGTCGAGATACTGCTGTAGAGGGAGGAGAGGAAGGTCATCATGTTCACCGTTCAGCTAGGGTTACACTGGTGCTGAGGGTGCCAGTCGAGCCTGCGACTGTCGTGAGCGCTGGGTCTCAATGTTTGTTGGCTCGGAGTCTCAACCTATCGAACAGGCCGAGCGGTCCGCCGGTCGTTGCCTCGGGCATCACCAAGGCCAGAGGGCACTGGTGGCGCTAAAGGATCAGCGTCAGGATTTCGCCGTCAGATCGTTCAAAAAGGCCACGGCGTCATCCTCATCTCTCAAGAGGAACGCGAAGTCTGGAAAGACCATTTCAGGGCTGACACCCGCTTGCCCGTGCGCTTTCCCCTGCAAGCCAAGGGTCTCGCTTGGCGATACGCCAAAGCGCTCGCGAAACTGACGGCTGAACTGCGCGGTCTCATCAAATCCCCAGCACTCGGCAATCCTGCGCACTGCGCCGCGCTCCTCGGCGGCATTGACGAGATCGAACATGCAACGGTCGAGACGACGGGAAAGAGTGTATTTCCTCAGCCCGCCAAACTCTGCGAAATGCCGGTAGACCGAAGCACGCGAGGCGCCAAACTCCTCGCTCAGCCGCTCCGCCGTGAGGGTCTCATCGAGCAGGTTCTGGTCGACGAAACTGCGGATGGAGTGCCCCTGCAGAAGCCGAAAGGATTGGTCGTCGGCCAATTCTTCAGCGCTGTAAACGAGGAGCCCGCGCACGAGCCCGATCAGCGCTGCCGCCAGCTTCGGCAATTCGCCTGGCGCCGTGATCGGCATTTCCGCAAGGGTCGTTTCGAGGGCCGCTCGGATCATGCGTGCTGTGATGTCCCGTCCGCCGATAGAGAAATACCGGCTCGGAGCACTGCCGTCGAACTCGACCACTTCGTAGGGAATGAGCAGGCCGAGTATGTCGTCGGCGCGGACGGTCATCTGCACCTTCGATGTGCCATGCACGAAGTGCACGTCGTCCGGCACGACGTCTATCTGGTGGTCGTCAACGAGAGAGGTCCCACCGCCGCCGCGAAAGATCCGGATCCGGACATACTCACAATTGCCCGCGGCGATATGGGTTTCATTGCGGATCATTGTGGCCATCGGGAAACGGGTGGTCGTGAGCATCAATTGACCGAGGTTCCATGCCACCGACTCGAACGGCGTATCGTCGGCATGTGTTTCATCGGAATAGACAACGTCACCAATCGGCGCGCTTATCTTCTGAAAAAGCGCGTACTGCTCCTCTCGCGGCAGATTGGATAGCTCTAACGCCATGTCCGGTTTGCGGTGAGGGCGGGCAACCATGGACGATTCCTCGGGTCAGTTGCGCTTTCCACCATCGGGACCCATCGTAACCCCGTCAACTCGAACCCTAACGGGCCAATCTCCATTGCGAGTTCCTCCGCGACCCCTGACCTGCGACCCGCAGCGAGCGGAGGCGCACCGCAGGCCAAAGAGGAAGCCCTACGGCCGGACAGCGTCGATTGGCATGTGGATCAAACCTACATTCGGGTCTGCGGCAAGTGGCGCTACGAGCCTCACTTTGACAACGTTCAACACATCGACCGGAAATGGTGCACCACCTTGATCGAGAGCAAATACGCCACCACGAAGGGCCGTCTCGGATATCGTCAGAGCTTTCGGCCCTTACGCTCGAACAATCCGACCCTGAGCGGAATTGAGATGATCCGAACCATCAAACGCGGCCACATCCATCGCACGCAACCAGGCGTCCAAGGCGAGATCGCGTGCATGGCCGCCCTGTTCGACCCGGCAGGATGACACCATTGACCAGCCGAAACCTCAGACCGCCCATCCAACCAACGCAGCCGCCCCGTTTCGAGCGAGGCCCTGTGAAGCGGTGCGTCTCTCAGCTCGTCATTGGCTTGCCGGCCATAAGCGGCGTAGAGTGCCGAAGAGGTCGGGAAGATGAAGTGTGATGACGCGCGACACGAAGTTGATCCTTTGCCCCGTGAACCTGCGCCATGTGACGCTTGACTACAGGGCCTACGATGAGGCGGTCGCGATGGCGCGGCGCCGCGGGGCGAAGCTCCTTGTGGCGACCGTTGCGCCGGAGATGGAGCGCAACCTGAACATCCGAGATTCTGCCCAGTATTGGACGGAGAAGCTCAACGCCTTTGTGGCGGAGCATCGGCCGGACGGGGTTGAGCTTGAGACCTGCGTTCGGACGGGCGCTGTCCATCGGCAGATTGTGAATCTCGCCGATGAACGCAACGTGGATGTGATCGTGATGGAATCCGCCAACCCAAGGATTAAGGACTATCTGTTGGGAACGACCGCGAGCCACGTTGTCACCCATGCCAAGTGCTCGGTCTACGTGGTTCGAGGGTAGGGGAGCGTCGCAGGGCAGTGCGCCGGCTGGCCCGCGACAGGGTCGCGTTGGTCGGCACTTCGCTAACAGCGTGTCCGCTCCAGTGCGCGATGCGTGATCCCCCCTCGAAAGGGGGGATCGCAACAGCGTGTGTTGCTCAGATCTTGCGGTACTCGGATCTTAGGGCCAGCCAGAGGCAGTAGCACATGATCAGAATGACCAGGGTGAACGGGATCCCCATCGAGACCGCGGCGCCCTGAAGCGCGTTCAACCCGCCACCCAAGAGCAGCGCGATGGCCACCAGGCCCTCCAACGTGCACCACCAGACGCGCTGGACCACCGGCGCGTCCAGTTTGCCGCCCGCTGTGATCGTATCGATCACCAGCGATCCGGAGTCGGACGACGTGACGAAGAAGATCACGATGAGGATCAGCGAGATCGGTGCAATGATGGAATAGAGCGGCAGTTCCCGGAGGAAACCGAAGAGAGCGCCCTCTGGAGCATAGCCATCGATCACCGTGGCCCGGACACCTTCCGCCCCGCCGGCGTTGAGCATGTCGATGGCCGCGCCGCCGAAGGTCGACATCCACAGAGCGCAGACAGCCGTCGGTGCGATCAGGGCGCACAGCACGAATTCCCTCACGGTCCGGCCGCGCGAGATCCGGGCAATGAACATGCCAACGAAGGGCGACCACGCGATCCACCAGGCCCAATAGAAGGTCGTCCAGCCGTGGAAGTAGCTGGTGTCCTCTCGTCCGAACGGGTTGGAGAGCGCCGGCAGCAGCATCACGTAATCCACCATCACCGAGAAGTACCGCGTGATCGCTGCGGCGAACCCCGTCATCGCGACCACGAAGATGAAGAGCCCGACCGCCATGATCATATTGATCTCGGACAGCCGCTTCACTCCGGCATCCATGCCGAGAAGAACGGAACCAAGCGCGACGAGGGTGATGCCGACGATGATGATCACTGTCAGCGTTGGGGATGGCGCTATGCCGAAGACCTCATTCAATCCGGCGGCCACCTGTTGCGCGCCAAGGCCCAACGATGTGGTAAGGCCGAAGAGCGTGGCGAAGACCGCGAGCGTATCGATCAAGTGGCCCCAGAACCCCCACACCCGTTCGCCCAGGATGGGGAAGAACGCGGAGCGCAGGGTGAGCGGCAGATCGAGGTTGTAGGCGAAGATGGCCAGTGCCAGGCCGACGGCGGCGTACACCGCCCAACCTTCAAGCCCCCAATGGTGGATCGTGCCGACGATGCCAATGTACTCATTGCCCTCCGTCGCGATGTCGATGTTCAGAGGTCGTGCGCCCCCGTCTTCCGCAAAGTTGTAGTAGACGGGCTCCATCACCCCAAAGAACAGCAGGCCGATGCCGATCCCGGCTGCGAACATCATCGCGATCCAGCCCGCATAGGAGTAATCTGGTTTCGCGTCCTTACCGCCGATCCGCACCTTTCCCACGGGCAGCACGATGAGTGCCAGACAGAACAGGGTGATCGCGTTGACCGAGAGCACCAGGAACCAGTCGAACGTGCTGGTCAGCCAGGGCCGAAGCCACCCAAAGAAGGTCGCGGCGGCTTCCTGATTGGTCAGGGCCACGATGACAAAGCCCAAGATCAGAACGCCTGAGACGATGAAGACGGGATTGTGAATATCCAAACCAAGCGGTCGGATGTTGTCTTGCCCAAGTTCGTACTCTGTCTCGAAGTCCCAGACCCGTGGGTCTGGGTCGAGCATCTTGGTCGTCTTTGTATCGGTCATTTGGGCCTCCCGTCCTTCTTTCCTTGGCGCTCTTATCTCCAGCATTGCATAGGGTTCGGCCTGTCCCCTAAGAATGAGGCACTACGAAGGGTGCGGCCAATCGCCCCCCAGGCGCGACATGAACGCCCCTCGCATGGTTTTTCATGTGGGCCGTTCTAAGCGGAATTGGGGGAGCGCAGGCCCTTGGCTCAGAGCGCGGCAGGTGTCGCGCGTCCGCCTCCTTGAAATCGACTGAGGGATCGACGCCTTTGATAGGACTGGCCGCAATGCCGACCCTTGACGCATCGCAGAAATCCCACGGCCAAAGCACACGTCAACGCGCCAGACAGAGCCCTGTGCGGCGCTCCACTTTCAGCCCGATGCACGCTTCGGCTTCCCGATCGTCGTCAAAGGGTCCTGCGAAAGATAGGAGCCGTCGCTCCCCGGACCTTCCCGAGCGCCACTGCAGAGAATGGCTGCTTCGTGCGCGAGGGTGCGTTTTGCAGTTGCTTGGCCTGTGTTGCAAACTTCGACCCGGGCCGCCCGTTCTCACGGCCGCAGGTATGCATTCAGGTCGCTTCCAAGTGACGCCTCACCACGTCGGCAGCTTCCGCAAGCGGTGATGGCCCAAGACCAAAGGCTCGCTCGAAGAGTTGCTTCTCGCCCAGACTGCCGCATTGGATGTTGAATGGCGCCGCCCAGCCGTGGCGCAGCGCCCGAATGGCCTCGCCGGAGGCGGGAGCCTTGTCGCTGTTAAGAACGGTCGAATGTTGCCAGTCCTTCAATCCCTTCGGAGCCTTGCCATGGAAACGTTTCATCGCTTTCGCAATGCGCCACGTCGAGAAGTAAAAGTCATCGTGGTCCGGAACTTGTCGACCGCACGGTACAGGTACGCCCACCTGCCACGGGCTCTCATGGAAGTCTCGTCGATGCGCCAGCTCTGGCTCTTGGGCCGACGCCATTGCCAACGATACGGCAAGTTCGGGGCAACGCCATTGCGACTGGCGACCGCCGACACGCTCTCCCGGCCATCTAGCGTCTCTTCCACGATCCGCAGCTTCTCGGCCGCGGACCAGCGGCGCTGTCGACCGCCGTCGATGATAATCTCTACTTCGGACATAAGCACATGCTCAGGGATATCCCCAAGTCTCCTGGCTCAGGCCGAGGTGTCCGGTTCAAATGGGGGCCAGTGCAGTACGATAATGGATAGCGCAGGTACCAACGCACGCCGCATAGGATCACATCCCGCGGGAAGCGATGGCGTTTGGAAGGCGATCTGCGCTGCATGACGAGCCTCCAGTGCAAATAACCTCAACTAGTGTCCCTGCCCCCTAGAACTGGGCCATTCTGTATCAGATCTGAGAAGGGGATGATCGATGGCCCAGATCTAGGGGGCAGGGACAACGGCGTGGTTCACCGTTCGAAGGACGAGCGGTAACATGTCTGGTCTTTTCTGGCTGAGCGATGCCCAGATGGCGCGCCTTGAACCCTTCTTTCCCAAGTCCCATGGCAAGCCACGTGTCGATGGCCGACGGGTGCTAAGCGGGGTTATTTTCTTGAACCGCAACGGCTTGCGGTGGCGGGACGCGCTGAGGGAGTACGGTCCGCACAAGACACTCTACAACCGCTGGAAGCGGTGGAGGTGAGTGGCTGAACGCCACGGGTCCGAGAGAGGCCACGAACAGGGCATCTTTGCCCGGATGATGGCTGGCCTGGCCGCCGAGCACGGCGAAGACAAGACAGTGATAATCGACGCAACGTACCTGAAGGCTCACCAAACAGCGACCAGTATGGGCGTCAAAAAGGGGGGGCGTGGCCGCCTGATTGGCCGGACCAAGGGCGGCATGACCACAAAGCTGCACGCCACTTGCGATACCAAGGTCGTCGTCTCAACCTGTTCGTCACGGCAGGACAAGTCGGCGATTACATCGGCGCACGGGCGCTGCTCAGCACTCTGCCAAGCGTCGAATGGCTGCTCGGAGATCGAGGATACGGCGCCGACTGGTTCAGAGACGCTTTGAAAGACAAGGGGATACGGGCCGTTCAGGGCTGATTTGATCCACTGGATCAAATCTGAACGCCCCTCACCCCCGGCCGCAATAAACGCAAGAAACGCAAGACCGCCGTGCGATACGACAAACGCCGATACAAGCGTCGCAATCGCCCCTCTCAGCGAATGCTCGCATTCGCCTGCCGGGCAACGATCGAGATCATGTTCGGAAGGCTCAAGGATTGGCGACGTGTCGCGACACGGTATGACCACTACCCAAAGGTCTTCCTCTCAGCCATCGCGTTGGCCGCACCCGTCATGTTCTGGCTAAGAAGCAAGAACGAGTCCTGAGCCTAAGCAATCTCCGTGGAAGTGAGAGCGTTCAAGGTTGAATGGGTGCGCCGCCAGTCCGGATCGTCCTGACTGAACCGTGGTGCTGAAGCAGGTACAAAGTCACGGTCTTCAGCGACCTTCGCCAGATTTGGCGGGCGCGTAAGGAGCATCCTGGCAAAGTCTGCGACAGCTCTCCCTGAGCGCCACGCGCTGCGCTGCAGATCGCGGCGCATCGCAACTGTTCGTCGGGCAATGCTCAGAAAACCCTCTGGCTCACATCCCCCGATGCTTGCAACAACATCCGTGGGCGCATTCACGGCAAAGGTCCCCCGGCGATATTCTTCGGAGTAAAGCGCCAGCTGAGAAGCGGCCGCCTCAGAATAGTTCGAGGGCGGCATAGCTTTGAGGGCCTTGAGCATCATCCGTTCTGATACGTCGAGATATCGAACCTTTCGCCCAAGCGCCTGGCCCATGGCCGCCGCGATTTCGTTGGGAGAGATCAGTGCAGGTCCGGTCGGCCGGTAGGTTTGCCCGGCATGCATCGCGGGGTCTAAGAGCGCCGCGACGGCGACACGGGCGATGTCTTCGTTGGACGGCGCTGCGTTCTTGGCAACATTTCCATTTCCCAGTGGCATGGCCAAAAGGCCCAAGTGCGCCGCGAGGCCCATGGCCATAATGTAGTTGTCGGCAAACCAGCCCGGATTGATCGTTGTCGTGCTCATCTCGGAGCGCATCCCGATCAGCACGTCACTGATGTATACTTCGCGGGTAAAAAGCGACGGATGATCGACGCTAGAGAGCCACTGCCCAAGCGTGACCACGTGCTCGAGACCTGTTTCGTAAGCGGCAGCAGTGAAGGCGGCGTTGAAGTGCAATCCGTTGGGGGCTGTCGGCGCACACTGATAGGCGCGCTGCACACCCTTCATGGCCTTGCGTAGGTCGCTCAGGTCATACTGGTTACCCACAAACACCTCGGCACCGAGGTTCTTGAGATGCTCTGCGCGGTGGTCTTGGCGACGGACGAAGGCCCGAACCTCGGCCCTTCGCTGTAAGAGTTGGATGGCCACAGGCAGTCCGGTCTTGCCGGCTGCACTTGTGACCAAGATCTTGGGGTGTGTTGACACGGCTTCGGCTCCACTTCATTGCATAGTTAGCAAAATAAAGTGGCGACTTTATTTTTTAAAGTAACAAGACTGTGAGGGCACGATGGCCAAACAGCGCTCCTACAAACTGCTTTGCCCGATTGCACGTGCGCTGGACAAAGTTGGAGACCGATGGACGCTCCTAATCTTGCGCGACCTCCATGCAGGGCCTGCGCGCTTTACGGATCTGCAGGAGGGTCTCACCGGGATTGCTGCGAATTTGCTCACTGATCGTTTGGGCAAGCTTGTGGACGATGGTCTCGTCAACAAAGGCAACGGGCCGCACGGCTCAACGCTCTATGAGCTGACCGAGTTAGGTCACAAAACAGGTGACGTAATCTTCGAACTGGCCATGCTGGGAGCCCGGTTTCCAAGTGTCGCGGAACCTGTCCGCCCAGGGAATTTGCGCACGGTTGCGGTAACACTCAGTTCGGCCGCCAAGCGTGTGAACGCCGGCGATCTAGAGGTTGTGGCCAGCCTTGAGGTTGACGGCGAAGCCTTCGAGCTGTGTGCTGGGAACGGTTCGGCAGCAGTGACTTACGGCGCGGCAGTTGATCCAGATGTAACACTGGAAACGCGCTACACCGATCTGATGGCCCTGTCAGAGGGCGAGATAACTGAGCAGGCGTTTTTGGATCGATATTGCGAGATCACGATCCACAGAGCCGGCACGGAACAAGCCTTGTTTCAGCTCTTCGGACTGATACTCAATGTCTTGCGAGGGCAGGGCGGAGGTTAGCCCCAATTTCGGCAACCTGCGCCACCGTCATACCGGTTGGGTTGAACACAGAGACGTCGAACAGATAAGTCCCGGCGCGCAGGTGCACGCCTTGTCCCGAGCAGGGCGTTGAGCGGTCGGAATGCGGGGGCAGGGTGCTCTTGCACGCATTCGCTCGGCGACAGGATCGCGACGGTTTACGTGAGCATGTCCCAGCCTGTGATTACGCGCAGGATTGCAGCAAGACTGGCTCGCCAAAGGGGCGGAGGGTCGTGAGAACCACGGGCAGATCCTTGAACAGGTGCTCGCGATCCTTTGCCGTCACGAAAAGGGCAGCGGTTCCGTGGTTTCGGAAGTGGTCGAGCAAGAGCGTCATGTCGTCCCCGATCAGTCCGATCTCATCGGCGTCGACCAGGGCCAGGTGGGCGCGCGCGATCAAGCCACGAGCTAGGAAGAGGCGAGACCGCTCGGTCGAGGTGAGGTTGCGCGCGCCCTCAGCCACTTGACCGTCGAGCCCGCCGAGGCGTGCGGCCATGTCGGAGAGGCCGACCCGGCCGAGGATGGCTTCGATGTCGCTGTCTTCAGGGGTCCGGGCTGTGCCGAGGATGAGGTTTCGCCGCAGCGAACCTTTGAGCAGGGGAGCGCGCGCGCCGAGATAAAGGATTGACCCTGGTGGGAGCGCTGCGGGGTGACGGCCCAGCGTCAGCATCCGGCCATCGGACGGCGCGGCTTCCAGGCCCGCAAGCGTCAGCAACAGCCGGCTTTTGCCGCTGCTTGGGGGGCCGGACAAGCGCCGCAAAGCGCCACGCTCCAGGGTCAAGTCAATCGGTTCTAGGCCGGGCAGGGACAGGCGGTCGAGCTGGATTGCTGGCGCATCGGGGTCGACTTTGGCCTTGGCAATCACGGGAAGGCGCGGGCTCGACAGCGCCGCATCGAGCTTGCCGCAGGCGACGCCAAACGCCTTCTGACGGTCGCGGACATCGGCCAAATGGCGGAGTGGCCAGGAGAGGAGCGCCAAGGCCGTCAGAGCTGCGACCGCATCGGCAACACCGAGGCCCGTCGTCAAACAGACCCAGAGGCAGAGGGCGCCCGCGGCGCCGGAGGCGGCGTCGGGCATGGCGCGCACGGTCTCCGCCAGACAGGCGCGCCGCACCGCCGCCTGGACGATCTCGCGCGATTTCGAATCCAACGCGCGCAACTCGGTCTTGACCCGTCCTGACCGGCGCAAGGAGATGCCTTGCGGCAGCCGCTCTGCCATCGCGGCGGCGAGGCGTGCGCGCTTGCTGCGCAGATCGGCATGGGCCGCGCCAAGGGGGCCACCGAGCCAATAGATCGCAAGCATCACGAGGCCGATGGGGCCGGCGGCCACAAGGGCAAGCCGCGGATCCAGGAGATAGAGGATCAAGAACGCCGCCGGTATCGTGACGCAGGCGGAGATGAGCCGCGCCAGGCCGCGCGCCACCCAGCCCTTGAACGCCGTCAAGTCCCCGACAAACCGCAGCGCGGTGGCGCCGGCACGGCGCTCGGCCATGGCGCTGACCGGCATCTTGGTCATGTGCAGAAAGAGCGTGCGCCGGATCGCGGCGGCGTAGCTCTGGCCCGTCCGCTCGCCCAACGCACCTTCGGCGGAGCGCAGGGCGAAGATGGCGAGACCCGCGATGGCAATCGCCACGAGGGCGTGCGCCGGGATGGTGTCGCCGCCCTGACGCAGCGCCTCGATGACGTCGCGGGTGGCGAAGGCGGTCACACCCATGGTGACCGCCTGCCCGAGCGCGAGACAGACAAGCGCGACCAGGCCAACCCAGCGCGTGTCACCGGTGACCGTCGGTCGTTGGCTCATGCCGCGCCCTCCCGCACGCGGTGCGCCAGAATGCCAGACAGGCACGAGGCGGTCGCGGGGTCGGCAAGATGCTCGCGGGAGAAGACCGGCAACCCGAGCGTTTCGGCCTCCGCCACCGCGAGAGGCGCTTGCGTCATCAAGCCCGTCAGGGCGATGGGGGCGATCTCCGCCTCAGTGGATAGCCAGTGCAAGGCGCCGCGCGCCGCCAGCGCCCCGGGGGCGGCCAGCACGAAGGCGTCGAAGAGCGCGCGGTAGCTCGGCCGCCGCAAGAGGTCGGCGGTTTCGACCTGGCTGACACCGTCGGCCAGCTCGACGATGGCGATGTCGCATTCCGCGGTGGCGGCCAGGAGTGAGCGCGTGACGTCCTCCAACCGAGCCTCGGGCTGCCTATAGGTCGACGCAAGGCCGGCATCGGTGAAATCCAGAACCTCTGCGGCCCCGGCCGCCTCGTAGCTGTGGACGTCCCCAAAGGAGCCGGTGCCCGTCGCCTTGATCGCCGCCACACGGTCGCCCAATCGGGCGAAACCGTTGACCAGCCCTGCCGCGGCCGCCGTCTTGCCGGCGTTCATCCCCGTGCCGAGCACGCCGATGACGCGACGTGGGCGCGGCCCCGGCACGATCTTGAGCGCATAATCGGCGATGTTGACGACGTGCTCCTCCTCATCCGCCAAACGGCCGATTACGGACAGTCGGGTGGGGTTTTTGACCTTGCCGTTGCGGGATCGCATGTGCCCGACAACCCCGCCGCCGGCCAACAGATCGGCGCCTTCGGGCGAGAGGGCCGCGATGCCCTCGTACTGGTCCTCAGCGAACCGGTCGGCGCAGGCCAAGACCACGCGGTCCTTCGGATAGAGCGCCGAATACCGGCCATCGCTGAGCTGCAGACGCTTGTGGTTGCCGATCGCCTGCACCTCGGCCAGGACGAGATCGCCTGACTTTGCGGTGGTGAGATCGGTGTTGAGCAGTCGGATCCCGCCACGCCGGACGCGCCGCGTCACGAAGCTCCATTTCGCGCCGGCGAGGAGCGGCGCCGCCGATGAGTTCATGTCCACGATATGCATTATGCGACCTCTTCAAGGTGATGGTGGTCCAGCAGGGCTGGCACCAAAGGGTTTGGGGTGGCTTCGGAGACGAAGGCTGGGCCAAGCGACCCGTTCGCCATGCAATCTCCGAAGCTGTGTCCGCAGTCTTCCATGAGCTGGAAGCTGATGCGGGGGCGCAGGCCGCACCGCCGCGCCGCGCGTATCGCGGCGGCGGTCCAGCGCCGGGCGCGCTCGACCCTGTTGGGCCCTTGTTGTGCCATGACGCAGGGATCTTGGCGCAAGTTCTTGTCCTGCTTCACGTCGAGCGCTCCGACCATGACGTGGATCTCGCGGTCCAAGAAGCGCGCGAGGTTGGCACGCATGCGGAACACCGAGGTGCTGTCCGCCGGATCACCTGGGGCAATCCCATATGGGTACGCGCCGCGGGTGTCTGGGAAGGTCCACCAGCCTGGGGCCACGAGGCACAGTTTCCCCGCGCAGTCCGGGTAGAGCCAGGTGAAGCGATGGGCGAACTGCGCGCCGCCCGAAAAGCCAGAGATGTCGGGCGGCGTCTCACCGATCCAGCCCTCCCGGCGCAGGACCCTCAGGAGGGCCAAGAGGGCCCAGTCGGACCGCTGTTTGCAGGCCGCGCGCTGGAAGCGCGGCCAGGAGGTGCGGTCGAAGATCGGGAGAACGACGGTGCGCCCGGTGCTATCGGCCTGTGCCTCCAGCATACTGGCCATCAGCTCAGTTTCCCGGTTCAAGCCGTGGATCGCCAGCACCGGAGGGGCGGCGCTCCCTGTTCTGGGCCGGATCAACCATGCCGACGGCAAGACGCCAGGCACGCCGGGTCGAAATTGGATCTGTGCCATGGTCACACGGCCTCTTGGAGGTTGGCGTGCGCTTTGGCCGTGGAGGACGCGGCGCGGTCACGCATCTCCGCAGGAAGCAGGTCGAAGATGATGTGGATGCGGTCTTCGTCGCCGTCGTTGAAAGCCTCGTGCATTTGGTCGTTGTCAAACCACCAGAGCTCACCTTCCTTCATGCGGACCTCTTCGTCGCCGGCCTTGAGCCAAGACCCGGCGGAGGACTTCAGCACGAAGTGATACCGGCCGCGGAAGCGGTAATACTCGCCCCGGTCGATATGCGGATAGACCCGCTTGCCCGATGGCAGGCAGACGATCTTGGCCCGGCTGAGATCGGCATCGAGCTCGGCGGCCACGTCTTCCAGAAACGCGCGGACGACCGGGAAGTTGATCGACCCCGTGGTCCAGCGGCTTTCGTGTACGTCGCGGCGCGCGCGCCCCAGGAGCATGGATTTGCGCAGGCCCCTGAGGGGGATCGCGAGCGCCTCGCGCTGGACGGCGATCTTGTCCTGGCGGCCCGTCGCATTGGCCCAGGCGTCGCTCACGGTTGCAATTTCGGTCAGGAAGGGATCAACCGGCACAGTGCTGCGGATCCTCTTGAAGTACTTCATGTCTTTCTCCTTGTTGCTGTGCAGTGCCCCCGGTGGGCAGTGCGTTGCAAAAACATGCATTGGCCGTTCCAAGCCCGAGATAGGCCCGAAGCTGACGGCGAACTGACGAGCGCGCGCCATGCACCGCTTTGGGCAGGATCTTGCTTTGGGGCATGGATGGTGGGATGCGGTTTGAGGGGTCATCGCCCCTGGTCTCCTTCCTGTTCAGGGGTGGTCAGGCGCCAGCCGATGCCGCGGAGCGCCACGATGCGCACGGGGCTGTCGGCGCGCTTCAGGGCGCGGCGCAGCCTGGACAGGACGGCCTCGATGGCGTTGGGGGTCACGTCCGTGCCCGACCCATACGTCGCGGCTTCAAGCGTCGGACGCGGGACCGTGTATGGCGCGCACCGGACGAGGACGGTGAGGGCGGCAAGCTCGCGCTTCGAGAGGTCAAGCGCGGAGCCCTCGTAACATGCGTGCCCCGCATCGGGCCGCACGATCAGCGCGCCGGCGCGGTAGGTCTTGGCCGCCCCTCCGGCGCCGAGAATGGCGCGGATCCGGGCCGTGAGTTCAGGCAGGACGACGGGTTTGGAAACCCAATCGTCGGCACAGAGCGCCAGGCCGGGCCCGCTCCTTGCGAGCGCGTCTTTCGGGACGAGGGCGATCATCGGGATATGCGCGCCGGCCTGCCGCTCCTCCAGGAGCGCTTGCGCCCGGCGGTCCGCCAGCGACAGATCGACGAGCGCGAGGTCATAGCGCGTGGCCGCCAGATGGCCTTGGGCTTCGGAAGACCCACACACGTGGTCGAGGGGCAGACCCGCAGCGCGAAGCTGTCTGGCAAGCGGCGTCCGCTCGAAGCCGGAACTCTCGATGAGCAGCAGTCTCATGGTCCTCACGCCCTGTGATTGCGCGCCGACGGAACGTTCCGTCAGGCTGCAGTCAGAATGCGCGTCGGCCCGGTCGGCGCTATCGGCGCGAGGGTGAAATCACCGGTGCATAGGTGGCATACACCTTTGGTTGAAGCGCTTTGGTGTGAGTTGAGTTCGCGGGGAGCCCTTGGAATATAACCGTTTTCCAAGGCAGCGCCCGACGACGCGGCCGGCTGGGCGGTCTATGAAAAAGTCCTGCGAGGGGCTGACCGTTCGGCGGCGGACGGTCGCCCGTCTAGCTTTGGTTCATGCCGGTACATCGCTAGGGGTAGGCCCGCGAGATGTCCGGCAATGGCGCCAGCTTCGCTCCCGGACGTAATCGCAACGAAGCACAAGGTCGACCTGGGCCCTCGGGATCGGGCAAGCTGCACGTTGGCATAGGCGCGGGCCTTGTCGGTAGAGATCGTTACCGGTCGGTGCAGCCGCACGCGCTAGATCGCTTTGCGAAGAAAGGCCCTCGCTGCCTTGGCATCCCGTCGCGCCGTCAGGCGGAAGTCGACCATCTGAGCGTTCGCATCGATGGCGCGCCGTAGGTAGCGCCGCTTTCCACCGACGCGGATGCAGGTTTCATCAACGTGCCAGTCGACGCTCGCGCGACGTAGGTACTTCTCCGTGAGTTTCGGCAGCTCAGGGCCGAACTTCTGCTCTCAGCGAAAGACAGTAGAGCGGTCAACTCTACTCCCGCGCTCCGTCAGCAGATCTACCACATCCTGGTAGGACAGCGGACAACGCAGGTACCGGCGTAAGGCGCAGAGGATGGTCTCACGTGGAAAGCGGTGGTGCTGGAACGGCGACGTGCGTGGCATGAGCACCTAAGCCGCGCCTAGATCATGCTTTCTCGCTATCGGCAAAAGAAGACCTCACGGGCACAGAGAAAGTTTCCAGGACCCGGAATAATTTGTCCTTGCCGCACGTCTCTCCCTCAAATGACGGTGCGCAAGGATGCACCGCGCCAGCGACCAAGGGAGGAAAGTATGGCGCTCGACGAGGACAAGAAACGCTCGGTTCAGGAGTTTTTCGCAGACGATCCCGAGAAAGCAGACAAGGCGTTTTTCGGACGGGTGGCGAACCCGGATCGGCGCGGGTTTCTGAAACGGACCGGCTTGGCGACGATGGCTGCGATGGTTGGCACGTCGATCCCGTTTCACCGCAATATGCCGATCGGATTTGTGCCCGCCGCGATGGCGCAGGACAACGTGCTTGTCGGCAAAGACGGGCTGACCTTGCTCAACGACCGTCCAATCAATGCGGAAACCCCGCCGGAACTGCTGGATGATGCCATCACGCCCACCAGCCGGCACTTCATCCGCAACAACGGCATTCCGCCGGAAGATGTCGATCCGGCCACCTGGACGCTGACCATCGACGGTTTCGTCGACACGCCGCTGGAACTGTCCATCGCAGACCTGCGCGCTCAGTTCGAGGTTGTAACCATGGCCCTGACGCTGGAATGCGGCGGCAATGGACGCGGCTTTTTCAACCCGCCGGCCAAGGGCAACCAGTGGACCTATGGTGCGGTGGCCTGTTCGGAATGGACCGGCGTGCGCCTGAAGGACGTTCTGGAAAAGGCCGGCGTCCAATCGAACGTGGTTTACACCGCACATTATGGGGCGGACGGCCACCTGTCGGGTGATCCCGAAAAGCTGCCAATCTCGCGCGGTGTGCCGATCGAGAAGGCCATGACGGACAACGTTCTGATCGCGTTTGAGATGAACGGCGATGCACTGCACCCCATGAATGGCGCGCCCCTGCGTCTTGTTGTACCGGGCTGGCCTGCCTCAACCGCGCAAAAATGGCTGACCCGCATCGAGTTGCGCGATCAGGTGCATGACGGCCCGAAAATGACGGGAACGTCCTATCGCGTGCCCGGATATCCTGTATCGGCGGGTCAGGACGTCCCAACGGAAGATTTCGTGATCATCGAGCGGATGCCGGTCAAATCGCTGGTGACCTTTCCGGCCAATGGCGCCGATACCGGCATGGAAACCGAGGTGCGCGGCCATGCGTGGTCGGGTGACCGGAGCGTCGGCAAAGTCGAGATTTCGACCGATTTCGGGTCAACCTGGATGGATGCCCAACTCGACGCGCCGGTCAACAGCGGGGCCTGGCAGAATTGGCGTGCGAACGTCACTTTCCCGAAAGCGGGTTACTACGAGGTCTGGGCTCGTGCCACCGACAGCGAAGGCGCAATGCAGCCTTTTGCCATCGACTGGAACCCGAAAGGCTATCTGAACAACACCATGCACCGCGTGGGTGTTCGGGCGAGCTGACCAATGCCGGGGCGGCCCGGAGCCGCCCCTCAATATTTCCGGACTGGAGTGACTTCATGTGCTTCGCAACTCTGCGAATCTTCTCATCTATTGCGCTTGGTGTCTGCCTTGCCTCGCCGGCCCTGGCCGATCTTGACGCGTCCCTTGCTGCAGCCGACCCGTCCAAGGGCGAGCGGGTCTTCAGAAAATGCGCCGCCTGTCATACCGTCGAGCAAGGCGACTCAAACAAGGTCGGCCCGAACCTATTTGGCACCGTGGGCGGGCCGGTCGCCGCTGTCGACGGCTTCAGGTATTCTGATGCCCTGACTGAACATGGCGGTGACTGGACCCTTGAGCGTCTCGATGCGTTTCTCGCCAAACCCAGGGCCGAGGTCAAAGGCACCAAGATGAGCTTTGCCGGGCTCAGGAGCGAAGAAGAGCGCGCTGACCTGATCGCCTACCTGAACGGCTTTTCGGACGACCCGCTGACCCTCGGTGCGGTTGTGGCCGCCGCACCTGCGACAGACGGGGCGGCCGAGGCCTATGAGTTCGGCGTCCTCTTTGATGCACCAGGAGTCGAGACGACCTACTATGCCTGTGTCGCCTGTCATTCCGAAATGATTGTCGCCCAGCAGGGGCTGACCAGAGACGAATGGGACGAGATGTTCGAATGGATGGTTGAGGAACAAGGGATGTCCGAGATCGAAGAGCCCGATCGGACCGAGATCCTCGACTACCTTGCCGCACATTACAACACCGACCGGCCGAACTTTCCTCGGCCACTGGGGAACTGAAGATGTACTGATGGAGGTCTTCGACGTCATCGTGATCGGCACTTTGCTCGGAGCGGCGGCCGTTCTCTATTCCTCGGTCGGCCATGGTGGGGCGTCAGGCTATATCGCGATCATGGCGCTCTTCAGCTTGCAGCCCGACGTCATTCGACCAATTGCCTTGTCACTCAACGTCGTGGTCGCGGGCTTCGCGACCTGGCGGTTTTCGCAAGCTGGCTATGTGGATTGGCGATCTGCCATCCCGATCCTGCTTGCATCCATGCCATTTGCGTTCATCGGCGGCAGTATGGACCTGCCGGCCCACATCTATCGGCCGCTTCTCGGCACGTTGCTTGTGTTTTCCGCCATCTACATGGTGTGGTCCGTCACCCGATCCCCTCGGTTCTACGATTGCGCCAAGCGGAAGCTGCCCATGATCGGGAGCGTTTCGGCGGGGGGAACCATAGGGCTCTTCTCAGGCCTTTCCGGTATCGGCGGTGGTGTATTGCTCAGCCCGCTCTTTGTGATTGCAGGTTGGGCGGGTGCACGACAGACCGCAGGCATCGCCGCCGTGTTCGTTTTGTTCAATTCGCTGGCCGGGCTGGTCGGCAATCTTGCCAAAGTGGGCGGCGTCCCGGCGCAGCTTGCGCCCTGGGCTGCGATTGTTTTTGCCGGGTCAGTGGTTGGCACCAGGTTGGGCGTGCGGTCGCTCCCGGTCAAACCCCTTATCATTATCCTTGCCGCTGCGGTCCTGATCTCAGGTCTGAAGTTCGTTCTGCTCTAGTCAGCCCACACAGCGATCCGCATTCGCCGTCGTTTCGGCCAATGATGCCATCATCTGTTCGCTGGCCTGCTGTCGCGTCGTCAGCTTCAGATATGCTGCGATGGCATTGAATTTATCTTGATCCATGCCGGTGGCGACGATCATGTGCCACATGTCGTTCGCCGTAGACCAGGCGGCAACCTGCCTTTCAGGCGTAGCGCCATCCTCAATTGGATCGAAGGTCCCGCGGAAATAGGACAGGCGGCACCCATTGCGACCAGCATAATGGGTCACATGTCCATCTTTCACCTCTTGCATCGCGACGGGCGTCAAGTTCGCGCTCGCTAGATCGGGCGCCACAGCGCTCTGCACAGCCGTGGCCGGGCGCGCGTCTGCGCCCTCAGCGGCAAAGGATTGTGCCGCAAAATCCGCGTGGATGTCGATGGCCGAAGGGTCGGCGACATATTGCGGCCCGATAACAAACGCCACGGCAATCGCTGCTGCCGTTGCGCCGCCAATTAGCCATCTCGCGGGCCGTGTGTTCCGGTTCGCAGGCACGTCCGGCCGGATCGAAGACCTCTGCTGTGTGTCGGGTCGCAGGGCGCCAAGGCTTGACGAGACGCTCGAAACACCCCTCAGAGCTTCTTCAAGCGCCGGCTCTGACAAAAGCCGCGATTCCAGCGCCTGACGCTCGTCATCGCCCAACTCGCCGTCATGATACGCATTGACCAGTTCCCAGTCCTTTTCGGTCAGCTCGTTCATCGTCCGCTGTTCTCTCGTTCACTGCGAACCTGCGTCCCGTCGACCAGTGCCAGGAGCGCTTTCCTCGCACGGCTGATCCGGCTCATCACAGTCCCGTTCGCCACATTCATCACCTTGGCCGCTTCGGCGTATTTCAATCCCATTATGTCCACAAGACACAGCACTTCGCGCATGTCTGGGGGCAGTTTTTCGAAGGCCATGCGAATGAGTATATCCCGCGCCGCGTCCGATGAGCCCGCTTCATCAGAGAGACGTTTCTCAGCCGCCAAATATTCCCGGCGCACACGTTTTCTTCTCAGTTCGTCGTAGTGCAGGTTACGGATTACCCGAAACATCCAAGGCCGCAACTCATCAAGAACATTGGGGCGGCCGTCGGTTCTCAGTGCCCTCTCGATGGCGTCCTGCACAAGGTCCTCGGCATCATCCGAAGACGCACAAATGGCAATCGCATACGCCCGGAACTCCGGGAGAAGTACTTCAATTTGAGTAAGCGACGCCATGCAGGCACTGTGGTTCAAATATACGGATCAGTCAAAGCAGCATGAAGGGCAGACCGGCTCCCGGTTTTTTCGCTAGTGGGGCCCGTTGCGTTGATTGGGTAAGCCCGGGGATGGTTGGTCTGCAGCGCCTCATGCGGCCGCCTTCCGGTTGTGGAACAGATTCCGGACAACGGCGATTTCGTTGGCGACACCACGTTCGCATCCGGCGAAGTGACTATTGCGGATGGCGCGGAAGGTCTCGACGCCCTTTAGCGTGGCTTTGGCGGTTCGCAGACTTTGGAGACCGCGCATTGGCGCAAGTCGATGCTTCAGGACGGCGTGGTCGCCCTCAAGGCGGTTGTTCAGGCGCTTTCGCGTCACGTGTCGGATGGCATCTTCAGGGCCGGAGCGCGCGTTCCAGTCTTCGATGACCCTGGCATAGCTGCGAGATTTGTCCGTGACGACGACAACTAGTTGGTAGCACCGTACCGTGCCCGATGCCTGACGCATGAACGCCCTTGCTGCGTTGGCCGTTCGCCTCGCAGTCAGACGGAAGTCGACAAGCTGACCGCTCTGGTCGATCGCACGCCACAGGTAACACCAACGCCCGTTCACGCGGATGCAGGTTTCATCCACATGCCATTGCAGACCGCGCCAACTGCGATGGCAACCGTAGGCGCGCTTGCGTATCTCAGGCCCAAACTTCTGAACTCATCGGTAGATCGTCGCTGCATCTACCTCGATTCGGCGTTCAGCCAGAAGGTCACGCACGTCGCGATAGGAGAGCGGAAAACGGCAATACCAGCGCACTGCGAGAAGGATCACGTCCCTGGGAAAGCGGTGTCCCTTGAACGGATCGCGGCGTGGCATGGCTAGTCCTCCTTGTTACACTAAGCGCAACATAACCCACTCAACGCAACGGACCCATTGGAAGCACTTCGGCGCACTATCAGTGCATCGCGGTCTTCTCAGAGACGGACCAAACCGAGGACTTGAGGGCGATGAATGCGCCAACGCTGGTGATGCACGGCGATGACGATCAGGTCGTCCCTATCGCAAATTCCGCCGAGAAGGCGATCGAGCTCCTGCCGAACGGGACGCTAAAAGTCTACGAGGGCCTGTCACATGGCTTCTTCGCCACACACCCTGATCTGGTGAACCCAGACCTGCTCAGCTTCGTGCAGAGCTGAGGTCGAAAAGGCCGGGACCCGCCTCAAGGTCCCGGCCGCCAATCCACAGTTGATCCATTCCTCAACCCGGCAAGAGCAGACCTTCGACGTCTTTGCAATATCGGCCAGTTGGGCTCGAAGCTGACTCGCGGCGGCGCCGCGTTATAGGATCGCCCTTCTCGGTGTGGCGGAAGTCTGAAAAGCCGACAAACCTGACCTGTGTAGATGCAGCGCAATTCGTGGTGATGGTGTGAGCTTCGACGGTTCTGACCCACCACGGCGCAGCGCGCCTTCCCAAAAGAGGGTATTGATGGCGGCTCAAACCGCGCCGATCGCTGCCGGCCGTCCGCCGCAGGCACGTATGACACGTGAGTTGCGGACAGATCGTTCGTTTTGTACCGCCCGGTTTCAGCAATTTCCTCGTCTAAAGCCAGACTTCATGGTCGCGCTCTCTCGCGGCAACCGCCTTTGACTTCACGCAGGGTTAGTGCAAGCTGTTTTTAGAACATCGAACTCGGAGGATTTCGCATGAAAGTCGTGTTCACTGCAGCGGTTCTCGCGCTCGCCGCGCCGGCAGTCGCCGAGACCGTGATCGCGACCGAAGCTGGCTTTCCGGAAGGCCCCGTTGTGATCGACAACGTCCTCCATTGGGCTGAGTATGGGTCAAACCGTATTCGGACTTGGGACGGCGAGCAGGTCATGACGTTGGCTGAGTTGCCTGGCTGCGGTCCGTCCGCCGTGGCCCCGCTGGCCGACGACTTGGCCGTGACCTGCTACGACAACGGCACAGTCGCCCGCATCGGGCGCGATGGCTCGGACGTTGCACGCTACGATACGGATGCTGAAGGCGATGCGCTGGTTGGCCCGAACGACTTCACACCGGCCGCAGACGGTGGCCTCTGGATGACCGCCTCCGGCCCGTGGGAGTCGGGCCCTATCGTCGGCGCGGTCTATCACCTCGCACCCGATGGAACCTTGACGCAGGCCGCAGACGATCTGCACTACGCCAACGGGATCGCCGTGTTCGGCGAGCGCCTCTACGTGAACGAGAGCGAAGCCGGACGGGTCATTTCATTTGAAGTTGATGGGACGACCTTATCCGATCGCCGGTTATTCGTGCGCATCCCTGACCTCGATGAAACAGCTGGGGCTTACCCAGACGGCCTCAAAGCTGGGCCGGATGGCAACCTCTGGATCGCAAGCTTTGCGACCGGAACACTTGTGGTTGTGGATGCCGAAGGCGAGCACGTGCGCACGCTGACGCTAGACGCGCCGACCGCGCCCAACCTTGCATTCTCGCCCGACGGTACGACCGCCTACGTTGCAGTGGTCGATGAGACCGCCGATGCTCCGTATACGGGCAGAATGCTCGCGATCGCGATCGACTAAAGACGCGCCCTCTATACGCCGAAAGTCGGAACAGTCCGCCAAAGTCGCCACTGCGCCGGATAGCGAGGAGGTCTGGGAATATGGGCTCAGAGCCGGTCTTCGCGGTTGCGAGGCTCAAGCGTCCGTCCCGACACGCACGTTCCACAGAAGGGGCGCTAGATGCCCGCAGCGCGGACAAACTTGCCGTTCGTCCACGTTGCCACAATGGCAGAAGTCAACCCTTTCGTGACTCTCGCACATCGCGCAAAATGCGGCCAATAACGAAAACAAGTAAGAAACAAAAATGGTAAGACTTACCGTCTATCTTGATACCTCATCGTGGAACCATCTTCTCAATGGGCAGATGTCGTCTCTGGGAAAGGTCATTGGCAGATCGGATTCTTGTATTCCTTGCTATTCCATTCATAGCATCGAAGAACTGCTTGGCGTGCGCGACGAGAAGAAAAAGGCCGAGCTAGAACAGCAGCTTGACGCAGTCGGCGCCAGATACCTTGAGACACTATCCGACACCATGGGTGCAATGCCAACGGGCCACAGGATAACCATCAAGAGCATAAAGGAGCGTCGCGAATTATACGAGGATATGAAGAATTTCTCATCGGTCGGCGGCTTCGGACTGGGTGATTTGCTTCAAAAAATTCATTGGCGGACTGGGGTCCACATCCTTTGATGAAGTCTCCAACATGGCGCTAACAGACATTGAGATGCTTCTTGACCTTGATGTTTCAGAGCTTCCTACCGAACTGGCGGCAATAGTCACAAGCGCGGCGGAAGAGTTGAAGGAGGAGGCCCGCAAAGCACAGCACGGACTTGTGGAACAATTAAACCGACAGGATGATATTCGGCTTCAACAGTTGGATCCCGCCCGCATCAATAACTTCACTGGAGCAAGGGCTTTTGAACGGATTGTTGAAGAAGCAAAATCCCTAGAAGGCACCTCAATTATGATTGAGGAATCTCTTAGAGGGCCGCCCCGCATATCGTCAGAGCGGGCTGAAGCGCATCTTGACGCACCAAATTGGGGGAATGTTTATCGGCTTGCCCAGCTTTTGTTCATTCTTGGTTATTGGCGAGAACCGAAGCATCGAAAGGGTGGAGAGAGAGCAAGAATTGATTTCGCCGGAGGACAAACCGACATATGCCACATCGCAAATGCATCATTCTGCAGTGTTTTCCATACGTCAGACAAGCCACAAGCCCACCTCGCAGCGGCTGTCTTTGACCATCTTAATGTTCCGACTGTGGTTCTGCTTTACACGCCAAAAACCAACGCTGAAACAATGCTGTACGCACCAAAATGCATTCAGGCAATTGATGAGTGAAGCCTCTTTTTCTGCCGGGGAAGATTTTTTGCCTGTATCCGACTGAGGTTTACCGCATCGTTATTCTTGAAGGCCAAACAACCTCTGCTTTCGTCAGCTTGCCGTCATTGGAGACAAGCTCAGCATCCGTCACTCTGGGCTCATTCCAGACCTCGGGCGCGGCGCAGCATCCCGCGACTTTCATTCGGTTGGCGCTAGAGGTCCGGACGACGCAATCCGTCGGCGGTTGCGCGCTAGGCTGGCGTGGTGAGCGCGTTTGATCCTTCGCAACGAGGGGATGCGGCCCCTTGTGAGTTCAGCCTACATCGATATCCGGAACCTGGCAAAGCCGTCGGGCCCGTCAACGGCGGGTTCGATGGTGACCCCTTCGACTTTGTCAGCATAACCGACCCCTGCCGGGCCGGTATCGAAAAGGACAGTGGTGCCGGGCAAGGGTTTGGAGGCCCAGTTGGCGTCAGCCGCCACACGAGCACTGCCTGCATGCAGGGGCTAATCGAAAGCGTCGCGGGCCAGGCCTGGACCTGAGCGCACCCCGTGTTTGGGCTGCCGGGCGTGGTAGCTCTCAGGCCCTACCCCACTTGAAGTTCTCCGCGGGCAGGACCGCATGACTGTCCAGGAAGTTCTCCATGTGCACGACGACCGAGTGGTCGCTGCACAGGACAACCGCCATCTGCCCCGGTCCTTCGCGGCGGGCAACGGGGCCGGGCACAGCGCCCGAGCGGCTCTCAAGCGTCGGCTCGATCGAGTAATGCCCGCCGGCGAAGGTGCAGAACGGCACTCCGGCGAAGCTGCCGGACACCGTCATGTGGACGTGGCCGCTGATCACTTGGCGCACATCCGGATGGCTCTTCAGCGCTTCGGCGAAAACGGCCCCGTCCTCCAGAATGATAAAGTCGGTCTGCACGTGGAAGGCGGTGATGTTGTGGTGGAGCACGATCACCACGGGCCGATCCTGCGCCTCGGCCAAACGCGCCTTGAGCCAGTCGATCTGCCCCGCCTCCAGCCGCCCGCCCCCGCGCAGATCCGGGTCGGAGCTGTCCAGCACGATCACGCGATACCCCTTGGCGTCGATCACGCGGTCCACATTGCCCGTCTCGGTGGCCATGTCGGCCCCGAAGATCTCCAGGAAGGTCGGGCGATTGTCGTGGTTGCCGAGAGTGAGATAGACTTGGGGCGTAAGGGCGGCGACAGCGTCCCGGAACCTCTCATAGGCCGCGGCCTCGCCATGGTCGGCCAAATCTCCGGCGAAGATAACGAAGTCTGCATCGGCGTGGTTCGTATTCACGTATTCAACTGCGCTTTGCAGCCGCACCAACGTGTCGATCTCGTGCGAGAGCTTCCCTTCCGGCACGATATGCGTGTCGGCCAGAACGATGAACTTCAGCATTTGCTTATCCCTTTACGCCCGTCATTGTGATGCCCCGGATGAACAATTGCCGCGCGAAGAGGAACGCGATCACCATCGGTGCCGTGATCACCGTCGCGCCGGCAAATGCGCCGCCATAATCGTTGTCGAAGGCGGATTGGTATTGGAGCATCGAGAGCGTCGCCGTCATCTTGTCCTGGCTCTGGACAACGATCAGCGGCCAATAGAGGTCGTTCCAGTGGGCGACGAAGGAAAACACACTGAAGGCGGCAATCGCGGGTACGGCGGAGGGCACGATCAGGCGCAGGATGATCTCGATCTCGGTGAAGCCGTCGACGCGGGCGGCCTGGATGATGCTGTCGGGGAAGGTCTTGAAGAACTGGCGGAAGAGGAAGATCGCAAAGACCGAGATGAAGAACGGGAACATCATCGCGACATAGGTGTCGAGGAGGCCCACCCGCACGATGCCCACATAGAGCGGGATCGAGGTCACGTTGATCGGGATCGTGATGCCTGCCAGCACCGCGCCAAAAAGGATCGTCGAACCCCGGAATTTGAGCTTGGCCAGGGCGTAGGCTGCGGGCACCGCGGTGAGGAGCTGCACGACAAGGATGCCGGCGCACACGATGAACGAGTTCATCAGGAAGGTCAGATAGGGCTGCTCGAAGAGCACCTTGGTGTAGTTGTCCCAGCCCGCGAATGTGCGGGGGATGAGCGAGAAGTTGGAATCGAAGACCTCGTCGGTCGGCTTCAGGCTCGATGAGACCATCCAGACAAACGGAAACACCATGATCAATCCGCCGAGGAACAGCGCGGCGGTTCCGGCGTGAAACCACATCCGCTTGCGCCAGAGGACAAAGGACGGGGCGGGAGCCGCGGAGGTCGCGGGGATGTCGGCCATCAGTAATGCACCTTCCGGTCGATCACGAGCGCCTGCAAAAGCGCGAAGGCGAAGATGATGGCGAGGAACACGAGCGAGAGCGCGGCCGAGTATCCCATATTGAAATACTCAAAACCCTCCAGGTAGGCGAGGTAGAGGTAGACTTCGGAGGCCCGGTTCGGCCCGCCCTGCGTCAACACCGCGACGGTGTCGAAGATCTTGAAGGCGGTGATGGAGTTCGTGACGGCGACGAACATCGCGGTCGGCCCCAGCATCGGCCAGGTCACTTTCAGGAACTTGTCGATCGCCCCGTCTGCGCCATCGATCGCGGCCGCATCGTAAAGCGATTTCGGGATAGCCGTGAGCCCGGCCAGAAACAGGACCATGTTGAACCCGATCAACGCCCAAAGCGAGATAATGGCGAGCGAGAACAGGACCAGCGCCTCGGAGCCGAGCCAGTTCAACCCCGGGATCCCTACGAGCTCCAGCGTCCCGTTCAGCACGCCCTGCCGGCTGTCCATCAGCGCGGCCCAGACCAGCGCCATGGCCGTGAGCGTCGCCGTGACGGGCAGGAAGTACAGGACCTCGAGGATCGAGCGGAATTGCTGGCGCTCCTGAATGGCGATGGCGATGACGAGGCCGAGGCCAAAGGCCAGGGGCATCAGGAAGGCGGCGTAGACAAAGGTGTTCCAGAGCGCGTTGCGGAACGGCTCTTCGTCGAGCATGCGGGTGTAGTTCTCCAGCCCGGTGAACTCGTAGTAATCTGAGATGAGGGTGTAGTCGGTCAGGCTCATTCCGATGACGACCGCAATCGGGACGATGTAGATGATCAGGATCAGAAAGGTGGCGGGGGCCACGAGGCCGTAGGCGAGCCGGGCCTGTGCGCGTTCTGCGGCGGTCGATGCCATTACGCCACCCCCTCGACCGGTTGCATGCGTGAGGTGGTCGTCAGGCGTTCGCCCTGGGCGTCGAAGACGAGGATCATGTCGGGGTCGACCAGCACGTCGAGATCGGTGCGGCTGGCGGTCGGCCCGTCGAGGCGGAACTTGCTGCTCTTTTGCGCGCGGATGCGGATGTCGACATCCGGGAAGTGCGAGAACGAGCCGTGCAGGACAAGCTCCGGGCCGAGATCCTCCAGGAGCCGCTTCTTGAAAGGCAGTTCGGTAAGGTGTCCGCGATCAAGCTCGGCGGGGAAGATCAGGCCGGGGGCGTCCGCCACGGCCAGTGCCTCGGGGCGAATGCCTATCTGGATCGGGCCGTCGACCGGCACCTGAAGGTCGAGCGGCCGCCCCGCCAGATGCACGCGGCCGGCAATAGCCTCGCCCGGCAGGTTGTTGATCTCGGGCGAGCCGATGAAGCGGGCGACATCGAGGCGTTCGGGCTGGGTATAGAGCGCGTTCGGTGTGCCGACCTGCAGGAATGTGCCGCTCTGCATAAGGGCGACGCGGGTCGACATGGTCATGGCCTCGGTCTGGTCATGGGTGACATAGACGAAGGTCAGACCGGAGCTGTCATGGAGCTCTGCGATGTCCTTGCGGACCTGGACGCGGAGCTTTGCGTCGAGGTTCGACAGCGGCTCGTCCATCAGAAAGAGTTTCGGATCGCGCACCAGGGCGCGGCCAAGGGCGACGCGCTGGCGCTGCCCGCCGGAGAGCTGGGCTGGACGCCGGTCGAGCAGGTGATCGATGCGGAGCTGCGCGGCGACCTTCTCGACATCCGCCATGATGCCGGGCCGTTCGGCTTTGTGCCTGGGCGAGACGAGCCGCATCAGGGGCAGGCGTGCGCCGAGCGGGAGGCGCGCCATGATGAGAGGCATGGCGAGATTTTCGGCGACGCTCATATGCGGGTAGAGCGCGTAATCCTGGAACACCATCGCGATGTTGCGCATTTTGGGCGGCAGATCATTGACCGGCTGGCCGTCGATAACGATCTCGCCCGCATCCGGCGCCTCGAGCCCCGCGATGATCCGCAGGAGAGTGGATTTCCCGCAGCCGGATTGGCCGACCAGCGAAACGAACTCGCCATCGGCAACGGTCAGCGAGATCCCTTTCAGAACCTCGGTATCGCCGAAGGACTTGCGAATGTCTGTGAGGGAAAGCTCTGCCATGAAACCACCGCGAAAGAGGTGGGGCGGCAGCGTATGCCGCCGCCCCGGGAAGTTGGAATGCGCTCAGCGCTGCATCAGCTCTTCGGCGATCTCGACGAGCTGGGGCGCGGCCTCCTCGGGCGCGATCTCGCCCTCCATCACCGCGCGGATGACCGAGCGCTGGTCACGCCAGATCTTTTCCGACTGGGTGCCGGGGTAGCCCGACCAGGGCCCTGCACGCTCGTACTGGTTGGACGGCGTGGCATAATAGGGGTTCTCCTCGTAATAGGTGCCAAGGAGTTCCGGGGCGAGTGAGCCCTGGTTGGTGGGCAGATAGCCAGTGGCCTTGGACACGAAGTCCTGGCCCTCGGGGCCGGTCACATACTTCACCCATTCCCAGGTCGCCGCGATCTGCGCGTCGTCATCGCCGAAGATGACCGCCGCGTTGCCGCCCGTGGGCAGGAGACCGGCTTCGTCGTCCCAAACTGTGAACGGCGCGGTGCGCAGGTCGAACGCGCCGCCGACACGCTCTTCGGTGCGCTTTGCGCCGGCGGGCGAGGAGGCCCACATGCCCATCCGGCCCTCGGTGAAGGCGGAGAACTGGGTGTCGCGGTCAAGCTCAACCTGATAGCCGCCCTCGGTCACGATGCGACGGGCCATCTTGAGGGCCTCGATGTGGTAGTCGTTCTCGCCGAAGGTGACCGACAGCCCGTCGTCGGACATCATGCGGCCGCCCTGCTGGAGGATCAGCGTCTGGAAGCCCCAGTCGTCGCCGCCATCAAGGTACATGTAGAGCGGCAGAACATCGTCGCTCAGCGCACCGATCTTCTGGGCGGCGTCGAAGAGACCGTCCCAATCGGAGGGGAAAGCGTCGGCATCGAGGCCGGCTTCCGCGAACAGGTCGGCGTTGTAGTACCATTGGATCATAGAGGCATTGAACGGCATGCCAAACTGGATGCCATCGACACGGCCCAGATCGAGCATCTGCTCGGTATAGTTGGCCTCTTTCCAGCCATCGCCCTCGGCATCGATCAGGTTGTCGAGGTTGACGATCTGCTCGCGCTCGGCAAGGGCACGGGCCAGCGACGGCAGCTGGTTGAACGCCGTGAACGCACAATCGGGCAGCGTGTTGGTCGCCGAGGCGCGGAAAAGGCGCAGGTGCGTATCGGCGTAGTTCGCCGCAGGCGCCATGTAGACGACTTCGATCTCGTCCTGCATGGCGTTGAACTTCTCCACCAGCGGCTCGTGCTGGCGGCCGAGGTGGCTGGCATTCGTCAGGCAAGTGACGGTGATCTTGGCCTCGGCAACGCTGGCGGCAGAGGCCACCGCCAGGGCAGCGAGGATGAGGGGCTTGTGCATTTGGGTCTCCCGTTGGCTACAAGACATGGGCGCGCGCCCGGCGCGGGGCGCGCCGGATTGGTGCGGCATCAGCGCTGCATCAGCTCTTCGGCAATGGTCACCATCCGGTCCGCGCCCTCCTCGACGGAGACATCGCCCAGCATGACCTCACGGATCGTCGCGCGCTGGTCGCGCCAGATCTTCTCGGTCTGGGTGCCCTTGTAGCCGGCATAGGGGCCGACACGGTCGTACTGGTTGCGCGGCGTGGCGAAGTAGGGGTTGTCGTCGTAGAACGTGCCCATGAAGTCCGGCCCGAGCGCCAGGCGATTGGTCGGCAGGTATCCGGTGGCCTTGGCGACGAAGTTCTGACCTTCGGCACCGGTGACAAACTTGATGTACTCCCAGGCGGCGGCGATCTTCTCCGGGTCTTGCGTGGTGATCACCGCGACGTTGCCGCCGACGGGGAGGTAGCCGTTCTCCTGGTCGATGATCGTGAACGGTGCGCTCTTGATCTCGAACGCCTCACCCACCCGCTCCGCAAAGAAGGTCGCGCCCGCGGGCGAGGAGGCGAAGATGCCCATCTCTCCCTCGGTGAAGGCCGAGAGCTGCGCGTCGCTGTCGACGGCGGGATCATAGGCACCGCTTTCCACCAGGTCGCGCAGGATCTGCATACCTTTGATGTGCAGATCGCCCTCGTCGAACAGGATGTCGGTCCGGTCAGCGCTAACCATCTGGCCGCCCTGGCTGGTGATCAGGGTCTGCCAGGGCCAGTCGTCACCCCATGTGTCGGCGCCGTAGGAGAGGCCCAGCGTGTCGTCATTAAGCGCGGCGATCTTGACGGCCGCGTCAATGACCCCCTCCCACGTGGTCGGGAAGGCGTCGGGGTCTAGACCGGCCGCGCGGAACAGATCGGCGTTGTAGTACCACTGGATCAAAGAGGCGTTGAAGGGCATCGCCCATTGCACGCCATCGACCTTGCCGGGCAGGAGCATCTGCTCGGTATAGTTCTCCTCGACCCAGCCCGCGCCCTCGGCCTCCATCAGGGGTCCGAGGTCAACGATCTGGCCGCGCGCATTCAACGCCTCAGCCATCGGCGGCAGCTGGTTGTAGCCGCCGAAGGCACAATCGGGCAGCGTGTCCGTGGCCGAGCCGCGCAGCATGTTGAGGTGGATGCCGGAATAGTCCTGCACCGGCGCAGCATAGGTGACCTCGATCTCGTCCTGCATGGCATGGAACATCTCCACCAGCGGCTGATGCTGGCGCGTGAGATGGCTGGCAATGGAGAGACAGGTGATACTGGTCTGTGCGCCGGCGGCACCGCCCATGAAGAGGGCAAGAGTCACCACTGCGGACGTTCGATGCATTGCGAGCTCCCTTGTTTCCCGATGAGGTCGCAACCGAATGGCGACTCCCACCCCAAGGTCAGGAGCGATTGTGACAGAGCGTTAAATTTGACGAACAGAAAGGCCGCCCTTCAAAATACTTCACACAAAGCCGCCGAGTTCGCGCTTGGACGCTAGAACAGATAGCTTGCTTCGGCCAAAGACGGACCGCTCCAAGTGCCCTCCGCGCTGTCTCACCGGTGCTTGGGAGACGTTGAGCTCAGTACTCTGCCAACAGAAGCCACTTTATCTGAGCCGAGCAACCTGCGCCCAACTGGTCAAGCGCTCCTCCTGTGACGTCCGCATTGACCCAACGCCGCGGCAAAGGCCGCTCCGGGCGCGCTGCTCAAGCCCGACCTGCGGCGCCGCCGCAAGGCCGGTCCGAGTTCAACCTGTTCGTTCATCAGCTGGCGACGCATGGCCGGTTTCAGTCGCCGTAGGCAGGTGCAGACGGCCTTGGCGCGGGTTTGTGAGCGGCCACGCCGATCATCACGAGGACCACGCCCAGCACATCAACTGCGCTCGGAAGCTGGCGCAGGACGATCACACCGATGATGGTCGCAGTCGCGGGGAGGAGAGCGAGCAGGAACGCGAAGTTGGCGCGTGGCAGACGGGCCATTGCGAGTTGATCGCAAACATAGGGGATGACTGAGGAGCAGATCCCGACGCCGATCCCTGCCAGGACCAGCAAAGGTGCACCAAAGGCATCGAGGGCCTGCAGAAACCCGATTGGCATCACGAAGATGCAGGCTGCCGCCATGGCTGCCCCAAGACGTTCCACGCCGCCCGACGCGCCACCTTCGGAAATCTTGTGGCCGAGGATGATGTAAACGACGAACAATGCGCCATTCAGCACGGCCCAGAACAGACCCAGAAGGTCGGATGTCAGCGCAGGGCCGTCAGTCGCAAGAAGGGACGGCACGTCGATCAAAAGAGCCACACCGATAATCGCGACGGCGAAGGCCAGATAGTTGCGGCCTGTGCGGAGGCCCCAAAGCGCGATCCCAATGGTGCCAACGAACTCGATGGCAGCAACCAGCGAGATCGGTAGCCGGTCGAGGGCGAGGTAGAATGCGCTGTTCATCACTGCGAGACACCCTCCAAGCGCGAGAAGAAGCAGTCGCTCACGGGGCGAGGATGTCTTGAAGGTGCGCCAGGGCTTCGTGAGGGGCGCCAAGACCAAAGCAGCCGAAGCAATGCGGAACCAGGCAACGCCAAGCACACCCACGACTGGGAAGAGCAGAACTGCAAAAGCCGGGCCGAGATAGTGGAAGACGGCGGACACAGCGAACCATGCGTGAGGGGGAACGGCCTCAGACATGAGCGATAGGGCTCCGGTGGCGTTGGCGACGGCGGAATTCTTGGGGGCTTGATCTGCCATACATATCTTATGCAAGGTAGAACAAGAGCATGATATGGAGACTGGCTATGTCGGCAGCTGAGTTACATGCAAGAAAGAAGGAAAAAGCAGCCGCTGGCCTTCGATCCGAAGAAGTCGGTCTCGATAACATCGACGCCGCGATTCTGCGCGAGCTTTGCGCGGATGCCCGCATCCCCCGTGCCGAGTTGTCACGCCGCGTTGGCCTGTCCGCCCCAAGTGTTGCTGACCGTGTGAGACGTCTTGAAGACGTGGGCATCATCACCGGATATGGCGCTCGTATCGACCCGGCCCGACTTGGCTATGGCCTGACAATCCTTATCCGCGCGCGTCCACTACCGGGCAAAGTGAAGGACATGATCGAAGCGATTGAAGAGACGCCGCAGATCGTCGCTTGTGATCGCGTGTCCGGCGAGGACTGCTTCGTCGCGCGAGCACATGTCCGCGACGTAGCCGAGATGGAGGCCGTGATCGACCGGATCGTCCCCTTCGGCGCGACAAACTCCTCAATTGTTCAGTCATCACCAGTCGAAGAGCGTTTAGTCGAACTCTAAGTTGCTCCACGCAAGCGGACGCTGATCCAATCACAGTGACAGCCCCGCACATTGCCCTTCACACTGTTGTAGCAAAGGTCAAGGCAGCAAACCAAACAGCGCCAAACGCACTCAGCGAAAACAACATGAGTGAGAAGACGAATGAAGCCCATCGCGCTGCCTTGGAACTCCAACTCCACCCATACTGTAACCCGGCGCTTGCATTTCGGCACGCGTCGCATGCGGCAAGAAGCGTGCAAAAGGTTCTCCGCTTCGAAAGATCACGCTTGCGATAAGGCGGGGTGACCGTCTGATCGGTAGTGCTGAACAGGACTACCAAATTATTCATTCAGGCCGCGTGTATGACATTGAGGTGGACAGCCAAATGGCTGCAACAAACAGCGCTCACCTCATATTGGAGCGCCGGCGTTCAGGTGTACGAGCGTCAGAGTTCACTGGGACCGACTAGTATTCGGAGAAGGTCCGGGCTCGACGCGACAGTACACGCGCCCCGTCCAGCACTGGCTATCATTTACCGGTCTCGACCCAAGCTCGTACGGTACGCATTCGAGCGCAAGACAAAGGCGGCGAAGATCTACAGCATGACCCGGCAGTCTCCGTGCCGCCTTTTCACCTCGGCTTAGCGGAGCGGAGCCGATCTTCGGAACGGGCTTTCGACAAGAAACCGGCGTCTGCAATACGTTGAAGGGCCCTCGGTGGCCAAATGCCGCTATCGAGCAATCAGCGCTGCGGAAAAGAAGCCCATGAGGTTGTCCAGAACCCGCTTGGCCGGGGCGCCGTCGATCGCGATCCGGTAGGAGGTGCTCTCGATGACCTCGAGGATGAGATACGCTGTCTCCTCAACATCTGACACAGTGCGCATTTTGCCTTCGCTGATCCCGCGCCCGATCAGTTTGGTTAAGGCCTCGACAAGCGCCGTCCGGCTACCCGTAAAGAGCTCGGCAATGTCGGGCTTGCGGATGGCCTCGCTGGTAATCTCAAGGGTGAGGATGACGATTTCCGGTGACGCCAAGTACTCTGCATAGGCCGTCACGAACCTGGTGAGCACGTCCTCGGCGGGGCCGTCCTCTGCGAGCAGGTCCAGGAACGGGGCCAGTTCCGCGCGCTCCTGCGCCGCGATCTCGGCCAGCACGTCATGCTTACCCGAAAAGTGGTTGTAGAGATTGCCCAGGCTGATCCCGGCCCGCTTCGCGATATCGCGCACACCGGTCTGGTGATAGCCGTTCTCCAGAAAGCACAAAACGGCCGCCTCCAATATGTGCTGCCGCCGTTTGGCATTCGCCTTGTCGCGCTTGGTTTCCGAGCTGGTCATCGCTTGAGACACGCGTCATTTTTTGGACTTGAACGAACGTTCGTTCATTTATATGTCGCACGGTCAGACACCGCAAGCCCCAAACTCGATTCGAAGACCAACCAAGGAAGGAGAGTTCATGTCGGAGACGCGCGATCGGGATCGGCCGGGACGGTGGCGCGGGTTGCTGTGGGTGCTCCTGTCGGCCGCTGTTCTGGTGGGCGTTCTCGTCCTGCTCTGGGGGATCGACGATACCGCAGACGTGACCCTGCGCGAGACCGAGCCGCCCGCGCCCCTGGTGAGTCTCGTCGAGGTTGCGGCGTCCGAGGCCCGTGCCGAAGTCTCCGTCTTTGGGGAACTGCGTCCGAGGTGGAATGCCGAGATCCGTGCGGCCGTCTCGGGTCGGATCATCGAGGTGCATGACGCGGCCTTGGCCGGAACGCGGGTCGAGGGCGGTACGCCGCTCTTTTCGATCGAACCTACGCCCTATGAAACAGCGGTCGCGGAAGCCGAGATGCACCTTGAGGACGCGCACCTCTCCTATCTGCAGGCGCAGAACCAAGTGACCGTCGCGCGCCGCCAGTTCGCGCGTGACGGCATCGATCCTCCGAACGACCTGGCCCTTTACCTGCCGCAGCAGCGGATCGCCGAGCGCAGCGTGACGTCCGCCGAGGCGCAACTCAGCGCCGCCCGCCGGCAACTGGCTGACACAGAGGTGACGGCCCCGTTCTCAGGCTTCGTGACCGAACGCATGGCCAGCCTCGGGCAAACCGTGTCCGTCGGAGAAGCGCTGATGCACCTGGCGGACGACCGGCGGTTCGAAATGGTGGTCGAACTTAGCCAGGCAGACTGGTCTTTGCTCGACCATCCAATCGCCGGTGGCACAGCCGCGCTCTTTCACCGCGATGGCCGCCGGCTAGGCGAGGCGCGGATCCGTCAGGGCGGTGGGTTTCTCGACCCTGCGACGCGCCAGGTGCGCATCTTTCTGGACGTGCCCGAGCCCGGCGATGGGATCTTGTCGGGCGATTTCCTGCGGGTCGCCTTCACCGGACGCCTGATGGAGGGCACGCTCACGCTGCCGGAGACGGCGCTGACCAGGGCCGGTCACGTCTGGTTCGTCGACGACGACAACCTGCTTCAGCGGACAGAGCCCGAGATCCTCTTCCGCTCCGGAAACACGATCACCATCGCCGCTCCCGCCGACATCGGAAACTGGCGCGTCGCCAGCGCGCCGCTTGCCTCGTTCCTCCCGGGCCTTCTCGTGACCCCGCAAGTGGCGGAGCGCTGAGCCATGCACGCTTTGACCGGATGGTTCATACGAAATCCCGTCGCCGCGAACCTTCTGATGGGTCTGATCCTGTTTCTGGGCGTGCTCACCCTGTTCTCGATCCGGATCGAGGGGTTCCCGCGGGTTCCCCCCGAGAGCGTAGAGATCACTGTCGAGTATCCCGGAGCAACCGCCGCGCAGGTCGATGAACTGGTGACCCGGAAGATCGAGCAGTCGCTCGAAGGCGTGCGCGGCGTCCGGAGCATCACTTCGCAATCGGTCAATGGGCTCGCCACCGTCTCGGTCCGGCGCGCAGGCGGCGAAGATCTGCAGGACGTTCTGGACCGGGTGCGCATCCGGATCGACGGCATTGCCGACTTGCCAAGCCGGGCCAGACGGCCCGTGATCGAAGCGTCCGGCTATGATTTTCCCGCGCTCTACGTCAACCTGCACGGCCCTGCCGATCCGGCCACGCTGCGCACGCTGGGGCAGCGCCTGCGCGAAGACCTTCTGGCCCAGCCGGAGGTGTCGCGGCTTCGGATCTGGGGGCTTATCCCACGCGAGCTGCGCATCGAGGTCGATCCTGATCGCCTGCGCCAATACGGCCTGACGGTCGCCGATGTGACGGCGGCGATCCGAGCCAACTCCCTGACGTTTCAGGCAGGCGAACTGCGCACGGATGGCGGCACGATCTACCTGCGGGCCGATGACCGCGCGCGCTATGCCCCCGAATACGAGGCTCTGCCGATTATCGAACGCGCCGATGGCTCCACCGTGCCGCTTGGCGACATCGCGACCGTCGAAGACGGATTTCTGGAGGGCGACTATCTCTTCCGGCTCAATGGCGAGCCAACCATCGGGATGGAGGTGCTGGTCGGGCAGCAAGAGAACCTGCTGGAGATCAGCGAGGTTGTGCGCCGCACGGTCGATGCGTTCCAGCCGCAGCTCCCCATCGCCATTAGCGCAACGGTCTGGGGCGACAGTGCAGGTTATATCTCGGACAGGCTGGCCCTTCTGCGGTCCAACGGCGTGCAGGGTCTTCTTCTCGTCGCGCTGATGCTGTCGATCTTCCTCAACGTCCGGCTTGCGTTCTGGGTCGCCCTGGGCATCCCGATCTCGGTGATGGGGGCGATCGCGGTCTCCGGGTCGCGGTGGGTCGACTACTCCCTGAATGACGTCACGACGTTTGGCCTGATCATCGCGCTCGGCATTCTCGTTGATGATGCGGTGGTCGTCGGCGAGAGCGTGTTTGAGGAGCGGCGCAAGGGCGGCGATCCGATCACGCGCACCGAACGCGGGGTCGAAAAGGTGGCCGTCGCCACGGTCTTCGGCGTTCTGACGACGATCGCCGCCTTCTATCCGATGCTCCTCATAGACAACCCGCTGGGCAAGGTGCTTGCCGGGTTCTCCGGCATCGTGATCCTGGCGCTGATCTTCTCACTGATCGAGAGCAAGTTCATCCTGCCCGCGCATCTCGCCTACACGCGGATCGACAGGCAACGCGGCACCCTGGCGGCGCGGCTCTGGGGCCAGGTTCAGGACGGCGCGCAAGCGGGCCTTCTTTGGTTTCGCGACCGCATCTATCAGCCGACCCTCCTGACCTCGATCCGCCACCGGTATGCTGTTCTTATCCTGTTTGTCGCGGCAGCGGCCCTGGGGATTGGGCTGATCGCGAAGGGCAAGGTGCAGACCGTCTTCTTTCCGGATGTGCCCGGTCAGATCATTACCGTCAGCCTGGAAATGGACGCCCGTGCCCCCTTCGCCCTGACCAGAGCCAACATCGACCGGATCGAGGCCGAGGGTCGCGCCCTGAACGAAGACCTGCGCGCGGCCGCAGGCATGGACGACGCCCCGATCCGGAGCTTCTTCACAATCGCCGATGATGCCGAGGGCGGCCAGCTTTATGCAGAGATGCTCCCTGTCGCTGAGCGCCCGGATGTGCCAATCCTCGATGTCGTGCGCGCCTGGCGCGAACGCGTTGGCGCGGTTGAGGGCGCGACCGAACTGGAGTTCACGGGGTCAGAGGCGCTTGCCGGAGGGTTCCAGATCCGGCTCATCTCGCGCGATGTGGATCGCCTGACGGCGGCGAGCGCGGAGGTGCGCGGCTTCCTTGCCGAGCTCGAAGGGGTCGTCAATATCCGCGACGACCTCGCGGGCGGTCAGCCGGAACTGCGCCTCCGCCTCAGGCCCGAAGCGCGGCATCTGGGCTTCACCGCCGAAACACTGGCCAGTCAGATCGGCTACGGCTTTGGCGGCGCCGAGGTCACCCGCATTCAGCGCGACGGGTTGGAAATGCGGGTCTTGGTGCTGAATGCCGATCAGGCCCGCGACACGATCGACGATCTGATGCAGACCCGCTTGCGCAGCACCTCGGGCGCCTGGGTACCTTTGGTGACAGTGGCTGAAATCGAGGGCAGCTATGCCGCCGGAGCCATTGACCGGCGGGATGGTCAGCGGATGAACACGGTGTCCGCCTCGGTCGACCGGACCTTGGTCGCGCCCGAGGAGGTCGGACAGGCGGTCTTCGAGCAACTGGTCCCAGATCTGGTGGAACGATATCCCGGCGTCTGCGTCGTGGCCGCAGGCGAGCTGGAAGAGATGGGTGAAATCCAGGGCGGTCTTGTCCGGGCCCTTCTCCTGTCGGCGGTGCTGATCTACGTGCTGATGGCGGTTCCGCTCAAAAGCTACTGGCAGCCCTTTGTGATCCTCGCCATCGTCCCGTTCGGCTTCATCGCCGCGGCCGTCGGCCACCTGATCATGGGCCTGTCCCTGTCGCTTCTGTCCTTCTTCGGGATGCTAGCGCTTACCGGGGTGATCGTGAATGACAGCCTGGTCATGATCACCCGCTACAATCAGGCGCGCGAGGCCGGCAAGCCGGTCGAGGCCGCCATCCACGACGCGGGGACCAGCCGGTTTCAGGCGATCTTCCTGACGACGGCGACCACCGTGATCGGCCTCATGCCCCTTCTGACCGAAACCTCGGAACAGGCGCAGTATTTGATCCCGGCCGCAGTCTCGCTGGCCTTTGGAGAGCTGTTCGGCACCGCCCTGATGCTGCTCCTGGTCCCGGTTCTCATCGCCATCGCCGAAGACGTCATTGGCCTGTTCCGGAACCGTCCGGCGGGCCCTCCCGCAAAACCGGAGGTCTCATGACCAACCGCCCCCTCTCCCTCCTTGCACTGGCCGTCGCGCTGCTCGCCGGATCGGCGGCCAGTTCGGAGGGGCTCACCCTGACGATTGAGAACGTGCGGAGCGACCGGGGAACGGTCATCGTGCTCGTCTTCGACAATGCTCGGGATTTCAACCGTTTGGACTACCTTCGCGCCATCGGCTATGCAGACGTCCCCGCCCGCCGCGGTGATGTCGAGGTCAGCTTTCCCTACCTCACCAAGGGTCCCTACGCCGTCTTCCTTTTCCATGACGAGAACGGCGATCAGGATCTGAGTTTTCAGGGCGACCGGCTTCTCGAGGGGGTCGGCGCGAGCGGCGCGCCGGGCCCCGATGACATGCCGGATTTCGAAGAAGCTGCCATCCGTCCCGGGCGGGCCACCATTCCCGTCCATTACAGCGAGTGACCGCGATGCTTGCGACCGACGAGCTGACGATAGCCACCCTGCTGCGGCGGTTTCCCGGGCGCATCGCGCTGACCTGGGCGATGACGCTGGGCGAAACGGTGCTCCTGGCGCTGATCCCCCTCTTCATCGGCTTCGCCATCGACGGGTTGCTTTCTGGGAGCCTGACCGCGTTCTGGCACCTCGCCTACCTGTCCGGCGGGCTGATCGCGCTCAGTGTCCTGCGCCGGGTGTATGATACACGCATCTATGCCGGCATCCGGGTCGCGTTCGGCACGGTACAGGTGAGCCGGGGCCAGGACGTGCCGGTCTCCATCCTCAATGCCCGGCTCGGCATGGGGCGCGAATTGGTGGAGTTCCTCGAGGAAACCCTGCCGATGGTCATGGCGGGCATCGTCCAGCTCGCCATCGCGGTGATCATTCTTTTCACATTCGCACCGCTCCTGGCCCTGGCGGCGGGTCTGGCCGCGGTTGGTACCGTCGCGATCTATGCAGTGTTTCACCGCCGCTTCTACCGCCTGAACGGAGACCTCAATCAGCAGTCGGAACGACAGGTCGGCGTCTTGGACTTGCGCTCCGCCCGCCCGGCCCTGTTGCACCTTCTGCGGCTCCGCCGCCATGAGGTGAGGATCTCGGACACCGAAGCCGCGCTCTACGGGCTGGTCTTCATCGTTCTGATGGGATCGATCCTGTTCAACCTCTGGTACGCGACAACGGCGCTCTCCGTCAGCACTGGCGCGATCTTCTCGATTGTAAGCTATTCGTGGGATTTCGTTGAGGGCGCCCTGACCCTTCCGATGACGCTGCAAAACTGGACACGCCTGTCGGAAATCATGCGGCGTCTCAATCCTTCGCGCGGGTCCACTTCCCGCCCGTCCCACTGAGCCGAACGCTTAGGTCAACTCCAGCGGAGCCCAAAGCGCGCTGAGCGGTAGAGCAAAGTTTCCGTTTCCAAAGGTGAGTTTCTCGTGTCCCAGATAGAGCACGATGCCGGTGACCGTGCGCCCTTTGCCTGGCCCATCGGTCGCAAACCACTTGAGGTGTTTGAAGTCATCGCCTGCAACCGTGACCGCTGATTTGACTTCGATCGCGATCAGCCGGTGCCCGCCATCGATTAGAATATCGATCTCTCGCCGGTCCGCACTTCGCCAGTGATAAAGCCGATAATCCTCATCTTGCATCGGCAGAGCGCGCTGCAGCTCGCCGACAACGAAGCTTTCCAACAGGCCCCCCAATGCTTCGGGGTTGTTCCCCAGGTCAAACGACCTGTCGTTGAGCCGGCGAAGCGCAGCTGCAATTCCAGTATCCACGAAGTGAAACTTCGGCTGCTTCACATCCCGCTTGCTTTCTCCCGGCATCCAAGCGCTCAGCTTGGTCACCATCGAAAGGCGCATGAGAATGTCGAGATACTGATCGACTGTCTCGCGCTTGAGTTTTGCGAGCTTGGCCAATTCGGATATGTTGATCTCCTGCGCGGTCCTGGCTGCCATCTGGTCAATCAAGAACCGAAGGGCATCGGGCTTTCGAACCGGCACGACATCGGCAACGTCTCGATCCACAACCGCATCGATATAGTCGCGATACTGCCGCTGGCGTGACCGCAATGGCAGTGCGCGGATTTCGGGGTAGCCGCCCATCAGAATGAGGTCGATATAGTCTTTGCGTTCAAGGGGCGCGGGATCAGAGATCTGTGTCAGCGATGGGGCGCCCTGCATCGCCCAGTCGATCAACCGGCTGACCGGCAGCCGATTGACTTCGGACATCGTCAAGGGCCAGAGCTTAAGCGTCTGCATCCTGCCAGCCAGCGAATCCGCGACGTCTGCCGTCGTGAATACGTTGGAGGACCCTGTCAGGACAAACTGTCCTTTCCGCCGGTTTCGATCGACGATCTTCTTGATGGCGAGCGCGAGCTCGGGAGATCTCTGGGCCTCGTCTATGATGACCGGTACGTCGCTCTGGTCTTCCGCAAGACTTGTCAGCTGCCCCTCGGGATCAGCCTCTATGGCCGCGAGGACGGCCGCATCGTCTAGCGTGACGAAACGACCTTGTTCAAAGAGATCACGGGCAAGCGTCGTCTTGCCGACCTGCCTTGGTCCGACAAGGTTGACGACCCGTGCAGTTGTCAGAGCATCCCGCAGTTCAGGCGTCAGGTGTCGCGGAAGGTATTCGTCAATTTCACTCATCTCACAAGACGCCTACTAGAGGTCTCACGAAATGTCCAATAGGGCCATCACCATTTGACCCCTAAAGGCATCACCAAACGACCGTCTGCGCCGCCCGACTAGGTTTCTGCTCCCAGCCCCGCATCCTGCAGTTGCTCGCGATCTGGCAGGTCCTGGAGCGTCTCCAGATCGAATGTTGCGAGGAACTTCTCGGTCGTGACGTAGGTGTAGGGCGCGCCGCGGCGTGGGGATCGGGGGCCGGTGCCGATCAGCCCGCGGGCGTGGAGGCGGCCGATGAGGTCACGGCTGATCTCTTTGCCGAAGATGTTCTTCAGGCCGTCGCGCGTGATCGGCTGGTGATAGGCGATGGCGGCCAATACCGCGACGTCGTACTCGCGCAGATCGAGATCCTGCTCGCCGATATCGGCCGCCGCGCGGATCGCGGGCGCGTAGGCCGGTCGCGTGCGAAGCACCCAGCCCCCGGCGGCCTTGGCGACTTCGAAGGATCGTCCCTCCAGGTCAGCCGCTAGATCTTCAATGAGCAGATCGACCGAGGCCCCCTGCCCCACCACGCGCGCCAGGTCTTCGCGCGGCACCGGCGCGGCGGAGGCGAAGAGCACCGCCTCGATCCGGCGCATCCATTCGCGCCAGCGCAGCTCGGCGGGGAGGGCCTCCAGCTCCCGATCGAGATCGTCACGGTTTGGGTCGTGTGGGCGGGCGTCCTTCGCCATGGCTCAAAATGGATCGACGAGGCGCACGCCGGTCGCCGCGAAATCCGCGCCGTTGCCGGTGACAATCGCCGCGTCGCGCGACAGCGCCTGCGCCGCGATCATGAGATCGACCCCGGGATGCCCGAGCCGCGCCGACAGCTCGCCCCAGACCAGCGCATCCGTCGCCGAGACCTCCCAGAGCCGGTCGGCGAAGAGCGACACCGTCCGCTCCAGCCAGCGCCGCAGATCTTTGGCGAAGTCGGGGTTCTTCGGCTCCTGCAGGCGGATGCCGCGCTCGATCTCACCAAGCGTAATGACGCTGAGATAGAGGTCCGCCTCCTCCTTCCCAGCCAGCCAGGCCGCCACTTTCGGCGCGCGATCCGCCCGGCGCACGGCCGAGATCACGTTGGTGTCGAGCAGGAAACTCAAAACTTTACGTCGCGCGGCCGCGCCTGGGGCCGCGTCTGGAGCGGGGGCGCGGTGTCGCCGCCGGGAAACGCCATCAGATGATCGACGAAACTCCCCCGGTTCGCCGTCGCCTCCTTCAGGAGACGTCGGTAGTCCTCGGCCGACAGGACGACGACCGCGGGCTTGCCGCGGCGCGAGACTTCCTGCGGCCGCCCGGCCAGCGCCGCCTCGACCAGCGCGCTGAACCGATTCTTGGCGTCTTGCAGAGGGATCATAAGGGCATCTCCTTACCTGTCCAGCCTGCTGGCTAGATACCTCCTAAGCTCAACTCCGTCAATGTGCCCCACACCCTCACACCCCGTAGAGCCGGAAGGTGTCGCGCCCGGTGAGTTCGCGCACGGCGCCGAGCGCGACGAGCCGGTCGCAGAACCGGCGCGCGGCGCGATGGGACCGAAGTGAGGTCAGCGCCGTTGGGGCGACCGCGTCGCTTGTGAGGAACAGGGCGACGGCCGCGTCTGCCCCCTTGGCCCGGAGCTTCGGCGCGACCTCCTTTAATCGCGCCGCGCGTCGCGTGAGGTCGGCTGCTTGGCGCGTCGCTTCCATGGCCGACGCCACGACCGCCCGATGACAGGCCGAGCGCAGCTCTGCGCCCGTCTTCCGGAGATCGGTTCGTTTCAAACCGATGGCCAGAAGCGGCAGGACATGTTGCCACCTGAGGGCCTGCGCCAACGCCGCGTCGGCCAGGAGCAGCGCTGCTGGTTGGTCCCGGGGTCGCGCCTCGACCACGGCCTCAAGGGTGGCTGCCGCCCGCACGATCGGTGCCCCCTGCCCTGCGTCCAGCCAGGTCGCGATCTGGTCCGCCTCCACCTCCGGCAAAACACGATGCAGCGCCTCCACCGAGACCGGTCGCGCGACCGCCCAACGCCACGACAGGTAGACGGCGCCGGCCGGGCCCGCGCTGTCGCCCGGTTGCAGAAACCCGACCGCGTCGCGCAACGCCCCGGCCCGTTCGGGGCGCCCCTGATGCGTGACGCAGGCTTCCGCCGCACGAAGCGCGAGCCGCTCCCGGAGCAGGGCCTGAGGCACGTCCTCCCGGCTCACCACAAGATGCAGATGAGTAAGGGCCGCCCCTGCCAAAAACGCCTCATCCTCAGGCGTTTCGGGCCGCGCCGAGGTGACCCAGGGCGGCATGCGGGGTAGGGTTCCTGGGTCGTCGCTCAGGCCATGTCGCGCATACGTCATGCCACAAGACTAGCGTCTTACGGCGCTTTTGCCCACCACATAATGTGCAAACCGCCGCATCTTGCGGTTCTCCACCATGTCCAATAAGTTTGCATTATCGGACGCGAACGGAATAAGCTCGACATCATGGCCCAAACACCCGAAAACGAGCCCCTCGGGGCCCAGAAATCGCGCTCAGCGCCGTTGGATGGATCAAACGATGCTCAGCGCGACGAGAGCGAACGTCCCGAGAGCGATCAGATCGCCCTCCCCTCCCATATCGCGGGCTCGGGCTCCCTCGACCGTCTGGTCGACGCCGCCCGCGACTATGCCCAAGCCTCGACGGCTGAGAACACCGGCAAGGCCTATGCGGCGGACTGGAACCATTTTGCGCGGTGGTGCCGGCTGAAGGGCACCGACCCCCTGCCCCCCTCGCCGGAGATGATCGGCCTCTACCTGGCCGATCTGGCCGCGCCGACGGGCCCCTCCCCTGCCCTCTCCGTCTCGACCATTGACCGGCGCCTGTCCGGCCTTGCCTGGACCTATGCGCAGCGCGGCCACACGCTCGATCGCAAGGACCGCCACATCGCCACCATACTTGCCGGCATCAAGCGCAAGCACGCGCGGCCCCCGGCCCAGAAGGACGCGATCCTGCCCGAGGACATTCTGGCCATGGTGGCCACCCTGCCCTTCGATCTGCGGGGGCTCAGAGACCGGGCGATCCTGCTGTTGGGCTATGCCGGCGGGCTTCGGCGCTCCGAGATCGTCAGCTTGGACGTCCACAAGGACGACACGCTCGACAGCGGCGGCTGGACCCAGATTCTCGAGGACGGCGCCGTCCTGACACTGAACGCCAAGACCGGGTGGCGCGAGGTTGAGATCGGTCGGGGCTCGTCAGACCAAACCTGCCCCGTTCACGCGCTGGAACAATGGCTCCACTACGCGAAGATCGACTTTGGGCCGGTCTTCGTCCGCACCTCCCGCAATGGCAAACACGCCCTCGAGGCCCGGCTCAGCGACAAGCATGTCGTCCGACTGATCAAATCCACGGTTCTGAAATCCGGGATCCGTGCCGACCTGCCCGAACAAGAACGCCTCGCCCTCTTCTCCGGCCACTCCCTGCGCGCCGGGCTGGCGTCGTCGGCCGAGGTCGACGAGCGCTACGTCCAAAAGCATCTCGGCCACGCCTCCGCCGAAATGACCCGACGCTACCAGCGCAGAAGAGACCGATTCCGCATAAACCTGACAAAAGCCGCAGGGCTGTGAAGAGGATCAGGTATCGTCGTCCTTCAACGCCGCCAACGCTGCCACGTGGCGGGGCAAATCCCTGCGCGCATGCAGGATATCCACGATGACGGCCTCCTTGGGCAGATCCAGAAAGACGAGGAAATGCTCCCCCGCCCTGACGAAGCGCAGGTCTTCGGCATCGTCGACAAGGATCCCGCAACTCCGGCTATGGGCCTGACCGGATCGCGTCACAGCGGCTGAGCAACTCCGCCCCGTACAGCTCCGCCTGGCGCGGCCCAAATGTCTCGATGGTCCATCTCGCAATGTCGACCAGCCTGGCTTCCGCGCAAAGCGTCAGCCGGAGGGATCGGCTCATGGCATCGCGCGCGCTTTCGCAAAGGCGCGGCGTACAACCTCCTCGCCGCTCCCCTCCGCCAGGTCGCCGGATCTCGCTTGTGCCAAACCCTCAAGAAGCCCTCTTCGAATCTCGGCGCGCAGCGCCTCCTCCTCCTCCAACAGCCTCAGACCCGCGCGCATCGCTTCGCTCACGTTCTGGTAGCGTCCGGACGCCACGAGGGCCTGGAGCAGTTGATCCTGGCTTTCGGTCAAGACAACGTTTCGGGTCACCATCGGACGGCCCTCCTTCGGTGGCACAATATGCCAATGGCGCGCGCCAATCAACGCGCCGCGCCTTGACGCTTGTTTGGCAGCAATAGGCGCCGCACCGCCTCCCTTGGTTTCGCAGAGATCTGACGGCCGTCCAGGCCAGCACGGGGATCCCATCGGTCAGCCAGCCGGCCAGCCGGCAATAAGATCGCGCCTCCCCTGCCCGTCCTACAGGCGCACCAGGCCGCGACGAGCGATGCCAGCGCCTTTCAATGTAAATCCAGCCTTAGCGCATCTAGACCATTGTTTTCAAATGATATTGCAGCTCGGTTTCGCACGCGAAACCCTCAACCTGACCGATCCAGCACGTTCCGCGCCGCGACCATCACGGAGTGGACCGCAGCCTCGTCAAGCCGTGCCCCCTCCAGGCGGATCACCCAGGCGTCACCGTCCCGCGACCGACGCAGGACCACGTCGCCCGTCAGGCGCATCGTGTTCTCGTCATCGACCGGCTTGGCCCGTCCGGCGCTCCGCGGTCGGCCGCCCCGGCGCACTGGCCGCGGCCCCTGCTCGACCTCGTCGATGATCGGCTGAACGGTCTCCCATTCCTCCTCTGGCGTTGCTGCGCGCCGCTCGTCCAGCAGATCGCGGAGCGCCTCGTGGTGGCCCGCCCGGAGCGCCGAGGCGAGCCTCAGACCCTGCCGCTCGGTCAACGCTTCGGGAAACCTCAGGAGATCGCCCAGATCCTCGAAGATCGCAGCGAAACTGCGCACCTTGGACCGCTTCGCTTTGCTCGCCGTGGCAAAGAGCGCGTCGACCGCCGCCTCCACCCCATTGAACGCCCCGGATTGTGTGGCGACCACGGCGATCCGGCCCCGCTCATAGGCGCTGAGGCTGGCGCGGATCTCGTTTTCCTCGACCATCGCGACGAAGGCGTCCGGGACGGATGCCGGGGTGCGCACCAGCGCCCGGATCGCCCCGTAGCGCGGCAGCTCGGTGTAGTCATAGATCTGCTGCATCGCCAACAGCCGGCGATAGCCCGACAAGACGCCATAGCGCCGGCCGTTCCGCGGCTCGGCTAACTCATAGACCTCGATCGGCAGCCGCAAGCCGTTCTTCAAGATCGAGTCCCGCAACTCGCGGAGGTCCTCTTCGTCGACGCGGGCGCGGTCGCGCACCATATCGTCGGGGTCGATCTCCGCCAGCGGGATCTCCGAGATCACGAGGCCCTCGGCTTCGGCCTGGCGCAGCCTTTCGGCATCGGCCCTGTTGCGGGCGGCCTCCGTGCGATCGACCTCGGTCTCTGGGCTGTAGGCGGCGGCCGCCTCGCCCGCGACCTGGGCGATGGGCGGCGCGCGACGCGGCGCGGTCTCCGCCACTTCCGCCGCCATCCGGCTTAGATCCTCGGCGCTTGGCGCCTCCACGCGTCTGCGTCGTGCCATGTTCAGCCCTCCTGCCCCTCTGCCGCCGCCGCGGCCTTACCGCCCGACCCGGTTTCGCTGCGCGACGCCTCCTGCGCCTGGAGATCGCGCCACCACGCCCCCAGAAGCACCGCCTTGACCTCCGCCCATGTCCCGTCAAACGTCTCGCGGCCACGGACATAGGTCTCGCGGTTGAATTCCCGGTAATCGGCCTCGTAGATGCCGGAGACCTGCTCCCCCGCTTGGCCCACCATGGCCGTGTATTCCTGGCGGTAGGCGGTCATGAAGTCTCCGAAATAGGCTTGGATGACATTGGCGAGGTCCGCCTGCTGGCCCGCGTCGAACCGGGTGACGAGCGTGCGGACCGCGTCCCATTCGAACTTGATTTCAGGTTGGCCTGCCCGCCGGCGCGCCGCGTTCTCGCCTTCTTCGATCGACGCGAAGGTGGAGTAGAGCATGTCGAAGAATCGGCCCGTGGAGTCGAACTCGAGAAACGAGGCCCCAAGCGGCACGAGGATGATATCGGCCGCCGCGAGGGCGTTGATCGTGAGATAGCCGAGCGCGGGGGGCGTATCGAGGAGGACGATGTCGTAGTCGTTCAGGAGGCCTTCTGCTTCGAGCACCGCGGTCAGCGCGTCCCAGAGCGACCATGTCCGGAGCTGCATGCGCCAGACGGGCACCTGGAATTCGGCCCAGTAGAGGTTCAGCTGGGCGCCAATCAGGTCGATGTTCGGCCAGTGCGTCGGCTGAATGACGTCGCGCACCGAAACCTTCATTGCCTCTGTCAGCGCCTCGTCGAAGGGCAGGGGCCTCTGGCCGGCGGCCTCCCGCACCCGGTTCTCTGCCGCGAGATGGGTGGCATAGTCCTTGGCGATGAGGGGGTACGCGGTCTGCCATTCATCCTCGACCGTGCCCCCCATGATCGAGGTGAGCGAGCCCTGGCTGTCGAGATCGATGACGAGGACGCGGTAGCCGTCGAGCGCGGCCGACATGGCGAGATGGGCGCAGGTGGAGGTCTTGCCAACGCCGCCTTTGAAGTTGGCCACGGCCATGACCTTGGCCGGGAGCCCCTCCGGCCGCCAGGGGCGGTATTCCCGCCCGCTCCGACCTTCTGCTGCAAAATGGTCCCTCAGCCTGAGGACATCGGACAGGGTGAACCACTTCGAGCCGCCCTCGCCGGTGCCCTGAGGCAGGTCTGGGTTCTGTTTCAGCACCCGGCGGAAATGGGCGGGCGCCACCGGGATGAGGTAGCGGCAGATCTCCCAGGTGGAGAAGCGCCGGAGCCGTTTCTTGCCATCAGGAGCGTAGCCCCGGCGGGCGAGATCCTCCCGCCCTTTCGCGGAGAAACCGGCCGCTTGGGCGAATCGGGCTGTGTCGATAGGGTCCGACAAGCGGGAGGCGGCCTGAGCGGGGTCGATGTTGAAATAGGGGGGCAGGGGCCCCTTGGTTGCCAATGTCATGCGAGATCCGTGATGTTGCCTGTTACGCTCGTCTTTTTGCAAACCATCGCACATTCAGGGCGGTTGGTGAATCCCGTCTGGCGATCGGCGCCCAGGTTTCGCGGAAAAACCCTGATATCAAACGGAAAAGGCACAACGACATAGTTGAGGAGTCTTTGATATCTTTTGAGTCTTTGGGGCAGGAGATTATCGCAAAAACAGAGACTTAGCCTCTATGAGGGATCCGTTCACGGGGCGAACGGGACCCGTGAACGGGATGACGTGCACCCGAACACGGGGGCAGGGGTGCCGATTCGCGGGACAACGGGAACCATGGCACGGGAAGTGTCGAGATATCGCAGCCAGAGCGTGCGTAGAGGCCAGACTTCGGTGATCCCCATCCCGTAGACAGGTGCCTTTTCCATCCGCAGACGTCGTCCTTTGACGAAAGGAACCCGTTTGCAGGACGTCTAAGCGCCCCCGGCTTCCACCGGAAAGGCACCCGAAGTGGATTGGCGGGCGGGCACCTTTGATGTAGTATCTCGCGGAGACCTGGGGAACAGGGCAGGGCAGGGGGCCCAAACTCCCGGACGAGGCACGAGGCCGGGCGGAAGAGCGCCAAGCGGCCCGATCAGGAAAGGGCAGGGATGGACGATATTCCCCGCGACAGGCTCACCGGCGCGCTGCGGCGGGCGGCGGTGAAGAAGAACGTGGCAGCAATCCATGTATCGGGCAAACTGACGCTGTTGCAGCGCAAGCTGTCGAACGTGCTTCTGCTGAACGCCTATGACACGCTGACCAGCCGGCCCAAGCATGAGATCGACGCGCGCACGCTTTGTATGATGATCGCGTATAACTCCAACGATGTGGAGACGCTCAAACAGAGCTTGCGCGGCTTGGCCGAGACCGTTGCAGAATGGGACATGCTCGACGAATCCGGGCGGCAGGAATGGGGCGTGTCGAGCCTTTTGAGCTATGCCAAGCTAAAGGGCGGTGTGTGTGAGTACGCCTATTCCCCAGCGCTGGCGGAAAAGCTGCACGATCCCAAGGTGTTCGCGCTGATCAATCTCAACATCCAGCGGCGATTTACCAGCGGGCATGCGCTGGCGCTCTACGAGAACTGCTACCGCTTCGTGCGCACGGGCTCGACCGGGTGGTGGCCGATGGACCTGTTTCGTCGGCTGATGGGGGTCGATGGGTCGGCCTATTACGAGAGCTACAAGCACCTGAACGCGAAGGTCATCAAGCCGGCGGTCGCAGAGGTCAACAAGACCTCGAACATCGTTTTGACGCCGGAAGTGCGAAAGCGTGGCCGGGCGGTGAGCGACATCCGGTTTCTGATCCGCGAGAACCCGCAGCTTGCGATCCTCAACATCGACGATGGCGAGGGCATGCGAGCGAGCCCGGTCTACAAGCGGCTGTTGGCGCTTGGCGTCAGCGACCGGCTTGCGCGGCAATGGATCGCCGAACACGGGGACGACCGGCTGGCGGAGCGGCTGGATTTTGTGGGGCGTCAAAAGGGGGTGCGCAGCCAGGTGCGCTACCTTTCTGCGGCGCTGTCCGAGGGGTTTGGCGAGGAGATCGAGGCGGGGCAGGGCGCGGGGCAGGTGTCAGGACAGGGGGCGGGGGCGCCCTCGCCTGAAGCGAAGGACCGCGCCGCCCGGCTGGCCCGCGTGCGCGCTTTGGTGCAAGCGCGAAGCCCGACCCAGAGGGACGCCGACCGACGGTTGTTCCAGTCCCGCCTCGATGGCGCGGCGCGCACGGATTTTGAGCGCCATGGCTGGATGTCGGCGCTGAATGCTGAGGCGATCTTCGCCTTTTGGGAGGAGGTTCGCCCCGGCGCGTTCGAAGACGTCGAGGGGTAGGGCAGGGCGCGCGACATCGCGTGGCGAGCCTTGACCGGTTGATCTCACGCTCGGAGGCCATGAGCGTTGGGCTATGCAGAGTTCCAATACTTGCCACGTGGAGCGCCCCGCTGGCCTCTGTCGTACAAATCGTAGGATGAGTCAGGTTCCCCTTTGCCCGAAAAGACGTATTCCACGGCTTCCGTGAGAGGTCTGCGGCGCGCGTCGAGGACGGCGATGCGGACCGTGGATGCAAGGATCTATTCCCAGCGTCGTTGGACGCTGGGGCTTTCGGCGGCGGGTGTTCTGGGGGCTGACGCTCCGGTGCCCTCTGACATCCAAGCTCAACTGCGGTGGAGGTCTCCCAAGGCGGCGAGGAGCGCGGCGCCGGTGCGGATACCCTTGAGGAAGAGCGCGATCTCCATGTTTTCGTTGGGCGCGTGGTTGGCCTCGTCGGCGTTGGCATAGGGCGTGACGAAGGCGGGCAGGCCGAGGATCTTGGTGAAGACATAATCGGGAAGGCTGCCGCCCACGACCGGGTAGAGGAGCGGATCCGTCCCGTGGCCCCGGGTGACGGCGGCGATCACGGGCGCGGCGAAGGGATCGTCCATCGGCGTCTTGGACGGCAGCATGCCGCCCATTGGCACGACCTCCACATCGGGCGCGTGGCGCGCGACATGACGGCGGACACAGTCCAGCACGTGGTCCGGCGTCATGGCCTCCACCAGCCGGATGTCGCATTTCGCCACCGCCTCCGCCGGCAGGACGGTCTTTGAGCCCGGGCCGCCATAGCCGCCGTGCAGCCCGTTGATCGTCAGCGTGGGGTGGAACATCAGGCGGTGCTGGAAGGGGCGGTCGGCCGGTGCGTCGAGCCCCGCCATGCCCGTCTTGGCGAGAAAGGCGTCGAGATCGAGGGGGATCGCAGCGGCGGCCGCGACCTCGCGGTCGGTCGGCGGGACGACGGGATCGTGCAAGCCGTCGATGGTGATCGTGCCGTCGGTGCGTTTCATCGTCGAGAGGAGATGCACGAGTGTCCAGATCGCGTTCGGCATCACGCCGCCGAAATTGCCGGAATGGGCGTCGCTGTGCGCCGTGCGCGCGCGCAGCTCGAACCCGGCCATCCCGCGCACACCGAAGGTGATCAGCGGGCGCCCGGACGCATGGAGCGGCCCGTCCGCCGTCACCACAAGATCGGCGTCGAGCCGCGCGCGGTGGGTCTCCACAAACTCTGCGATATGGGGGCTGCCGATCTCCTCCTCGCCTTCGAGAAGGACGATCACGTTGCAGGGCAGGGTGCCGTGGACAGCCAGGTGGCTTTCGATAGCGAGGAGTTGGGCAAAGTGCTGGCCCTTGTTGTCGCCCACACCCCGCGCCCAGATCCGACCGTCGCGGATCTCTGGCTCGAAGGGCGGCGAATGCCAGGCCTCCAGCGGCTCGGGGGGCTGGACGTCGTAATGGCCATAGAGCAGCAAGGTGGGCTTTGCTGGGTCGGAGCCGCGCCGGCCGAGCACCATGGGGTGGCCGGCGGTGGGCACCGCCTCGGCCTCCATCCCGAGCCCGTTCAGGATCTCGACCAGGAGCGCCGAGACCTCGCGGATACCGATATCCTGTGCGCTGATGCTGGGGTGCCTGACATAATCCATCAGCCGGTGGACGAAGCTGTCGGCCTCGGCCTCCACATGGGCGAAGACCGCGTCGAGCGGGTCGCCGAAATGGCTCATGCCGTGTCGTCCTTGCGGGTCAGGAGGAGCGCGCCGGAGGGCTGGACGGTGCCGTTCCAGCTCTCTGCGACGAGGGTTGTGGTGTCGAGTTGGGTCAGGATCGCGGGCCCCGGGATGGTCGCCCCCGCGCCGAGGGAGGCGCGGTCGATCACTGGGACGCGGCGCGGCCCACCGGCGCCGATCAGATCGGTCTCCGCAATGGGCGTGACAACGGCCCCTTCGGGCAGGCGCCTGGTTTCTCGCTCTGCGGCCAGACCCGTGGCTTCGACCCTGAGCGTGACAAGCTCGACCACGCTGTTGAGGGTGAAGCCATAGAGCGCCTTGTGGGCGGCGGCGAAGCTTGCGGCGAGGTCGTGGCCCTCCATCGGCACGGCCAGTTCGCCGCCCTGACCGTGATAGCGCATCAAGGCGACGGGGCGGAGGCGCTGGCGCGCGGGCGCGACGTCCTCCTTGGCGAACCAGGCGGCGGCGCGCGCCTTGAGCTCGGTGATGATCGGGGCGGTGTTGGCCCCGGCGACCGGCCCCGGCTCTGGCAGCGCCTGGCTGAACTCGGCCTTGAGATCGGCGTCGAGCAGCCCATCGGCGCAGAGGACGCCCGGCGCACGCGCGAGCAGAACCCGGCGGATGCCCAGCAGGTCAGCCAGCGCGCAGCCATGGAGCGGCCCGGCGCCGCCAAAGGGGACGAGCGTGAAGTCACGCGGGTCGTGGCCACGTTCGACCGACACGACGCGCACGGCGCCGACCATGTGATTGTCGGCGATGGCGAGGATGCCGCTGGCGGCTTCCTCGACCGTCAGGCCCAACGGCTCGGCCACGCCGCGCTTCACCGCCGCGACGGCGGCGGCCCGGTCGAGCGCCATGCGGCCGCCGAGCAGCTTTGCCGGCAGGTGCCCAAGGACGACGTGGGCGTCGGTGACGGTGGGTTCGGTGCCACCCTGACCATAGGCGGCGGGGCCGGGCACCGCGCCCGCGCTTCGAGGGCCGACCGACAGCGTGCCCGCCGCGACCGTGGCGACCGAGCCGCCGCCGGCGCCGATCGTCACCATGTCGACCATTGGCAGGGGCAGGGGCCAATCACCGATCTGCCCGGCCTGGGTCAGCCCGATGGATCCGTGCGCGATCAGGCAGATATCGGCGCTAGTGCCGCCGATATCGACGGTGACGATGTTCTCGATGCCAGAGGCCCGTGCTTCGGCCAGGGCGCCCACGACGCCCGCCGCGGGGCCGCTGAGCGCCGTGAGCGCGGGCGCGCGCCGGATTTTGTCGGCCCCGGCCACACCGCCGTTGGACTGCATGAGGAGGAGCGGCGCGGCAACGCCCTCGCGGGCCAGCCGCTCTTCCAGCCGCCCGACATAGGTGGTGACGCCCGGCATCACCGTGGCGTTCAGGACCGAGGCGAGCGTGCGCTCGTATTCGCGCACCACCGGCAGCACGTCCGTCGAGACGGTGACGGCCACGCCGGGCAGGGCGGCCCGCAGGATCTCGGCGACGCGGGCCTCGTGGGCGGGGTTGGCAAAGGCGTGCAGGAGGCAGATCGCGACCGCCTCGACCTCCAGCTCCCGCAGGGCCGTGGCGGCCCGCGCCACGGAGCCCTCGTCGAGCGGCTCCAGCACCGCGCCACCCGCTGCGATGCGCTCGTCCACCTCGACGATGCGGTCGGGCGGGACCGGGCGGCGCGGCTTGACCCAGTTGTAGAGATTGGCCTTGCGCGGAATGTCCTGCCGCCCGATGGCCAACACGTGGCGGAAGCCGCGCGTTGTGACCAGCGCGGCGCGGGCGCCCTTGTCTTCGAGGATCATGTTGGTGGCGACGGTGGTGCCATGCAGCACCTCGGTCAGCCCATCGGCTCCGCGCCCCGCTTGCGTCAGCGCGCGGCGGATGCCGTCGAGAAACGCCTCGGAGGGGTCGGCGGGGGTGCTGGGCGTCTTGGCGCGCCAGACCTCGCCCGTGATCCCGTCGCGCAGCGCCACATCGGTGAAGGTCCCGCCGATATCCACGGCGACGGCGAGGTCAGTCGAGGACATCGACATAGTCCTTGCGATGGAACGCCTTCACCTCGGGCCGTTTGGCGCGGAGGCGGGCTGTGCCGGCATCATCGACCGCGCGGCCCGCAATGGCGACGCCGTAGTGCCGCGCCGCGGCCTCGGGGCTGACATAGCCGCCGAGCACGTCGCGCAGGACATCCTCGGGCGGCCTGTCGTGCGGATGGCCATGGCCGCCGCCGCCGCCGGTCTCGATCCGCAGGATGTCGCCCTTCACAAGTGTGTTGCCGTCCGAAAGCGGGTGCAGCTCCTGTTCGGCGTCGGTGCCAGGGTTCACCACGATCCGCCCTGCGCCGCCGCCCATGCCGCCGCCGCGGCCCCAGGGGCGATTTTCCACACCGTCAATGCGAATGCCGAGCACGGAAGTGTCGGCCAGGATCTCGTATTCCCGTGCGATCCCGACGCCGCCGCGATAGCGCCCCGGGCCGCCGCTGTCGGTCACCACTCCGTATTCGCGCAGGCGCACGGGATAGCCGATCTCCAGAAACTCGACCGGGTAATTCTCCTGCGCCACGAAGTAGACCGCGTCGATCCCGTCGGCGAAGCTGCGCGCGCCGTAACCAACGCCGATCCCGTCGGCCAGAAGGTAGGGATGCGCGGTCCCGTCTTTGCCGGTGAAGGTGCCCCGCATGATGGCGATGACATAGGCGGAATGCGCCGCCGGGGCGCCGCCGCCGCCGGCGTTCACCAGCCCGTTGATCGCCGAGAGCGTGCGCATCATGGTCAGCCCGCGCATACCCAGCGGCGCGGGCCACTCGGGCTGCACCAGCGAGCCCTCGCGCAGGCGCACCTCGTCGAGCGCCATGGGCCCGCCTGCGTTGCACACCTGGCTCGGGTCGCCGCCCAGGTAGTAGAGCCCGAGCGCCATGCCCGGCACGCCCGGGTTCATCAGGAAGTTCACGGGGCCGGGCGCCTGATCGTCGGTTTCGGTGGCGTCGAAGATGAACCGGTCCTCTCCCCTCGTCTTTTCGCGCGTGAGCGAGAAGCGCAGGCGGAATGGGCCGCCGCCATGGCCGTCGCTGTCGATCCGGTCGGTGAAGCTGTGCGTGCCGTAGTCGAAGGTCTCGGCCAGTTTGCCGCGCACGAGCCTGCGCGTCCTGTCAAGGAGCTTTGCCAGGGCGTCGGCGATCACCTCGGAGCCGAAGCGGTCGACGATCTCGGCCACGCGGGTGGCGCCCAGATCGACCGCCGCCATCAGGGCGCTCATGTCGCCGCGGCTCTGCTCGGGATAGCGGGAATTGCGGTGGAAGATCGACAGGGCGGCGTCGTTGACGGTGCCCTGGTCGATCAGCTTGGTGGGGGGGACAATGATGCCCTCGTGAAAGATCTCCTTGGTGTCGGGGCTGATCGACCCGGGGCGCAAGCCGCCGATATCGGCGAAATGCGCCCAACCCATAACAAAGGCGCAGAGCCGCCCGTCGCGGAAGACCGGCTTGAGGAGCACCTGATCGTTGGAATGGGAGACCGCGCCCTGGCTGCCATAGCAATCGTTGTACCAGTAGAGATCACCGTCGCGCATCGTCTCGCGCGGGAAGTGGCGGAAGACGGGCCCCGTCATGTCACCGAAGACCGGCACCATCGAGCCGACAGCCATCACGCCGTGGCCATCGAAAAGGGCGCTGTAGAAGTCTTTCTTCTCCCGGATGAAGGCGGAAATGGCGGTGCGCTCGATCAACGCCTCCATCTCGCGCTGCGCGGCGGTGATCGCGCCCCGGACGATCTCCAGCGTGACCGGGTCGCATGTGGCCGTGGGGGCGGGGCTCTGCTCGTTCATGCGGTGTGCTTTCTCGGTGCGGCGTGGCGCATCAGGTATCGTCCGGGACGGGGCTGACAACAACATTGCCGGGGGCGCCGGCTTCGACCATGTCGTGGGCCTCGGCCGTTCGGTCGAGCGGAAGATTGGCGGCGATGTCGGGGCGCAGGAGGCCCGCGGCGAGAAAGGCGCCGAGAGATGCGGAGGCGCCGGCGCGTTGGGCGGCCGTCATCAGGTTCCCCTGGACGAAGTCGAGCCGGGCGGATTTTCGGGCGAAGGCGTAATAGTCCAGCACCGGCATCCGGTCGCTGGAGGAGGAATAGGCGGCGACGGTGCCGTGATCGGCCAGGGCGGCGATGTCGATCCCGGCATTGGCCCCGAAATCGACGTCGACGATCCGGTCGGCGCCGCGCCCGCCGGTTGCCTCCAGAACGGTGGCGGCCACGTCGGCGGTATGGCGGTCGAGGACGATCTCGGCGCCTTTGGCGCGGGCGGTGGCGCGGCTTGCCTCGGCCCCGGCGGTGGCGATGACGCGCGCCCCGCTCCGATGCGCGAGCTCCACGACGACGCGGCCCACAGCGCCGCCGCCGCCCTGCACCAGGAGGGTCTGGCCGGTGACGGGCCCGTCGGCCAGGACCGCAAGCCAAGCGGTGAAGGCGGGCACGCCGAGGCAGGCGCCTTCCGCGAAGGAGATCCCGGTGGGCAGGGCGAAGGCCCTGTCGCCCGGGATCGTGACATAGTCGGCCGCCGTGCCTTGTGCGTGGGCCCCGGCCAGGTAGACCCGCTGCCCAAGCCGGGAGGGCGGCACCTCGGGCCCCACTGCGTCGATCACGCCGGCACCGTCGCTATGGGGGGTGAGACCGCCCGCTGGCACCGCAGCCCCGGTCCAGCCCGAGCGGCGCTTGGTGTCATGTGGGTTGACGCCCGAGGCATGGACGCGCACCCGGACCTCGCCCGGCGCTGGGTCCGGGACGGGCATTTCGACAAGGCAGAGGACTTCGGTGGCCGGGCCTGTCCGCGTGTAGCGGACGGCCCGCATGCGCCTCAAAGCGCGGTCTCCACCATCTGTGTCGCGTCGCGCAGGGCGGCGACGACACGGTTGCGGCCGCGCAGCACTTGCGCCTGAACGAAGCCCATCTGGTCTGCTGCGATGCCGTCGAGCGCGGCGGCGGGGGCGATTGCGGGGAGCGGCGGGACGTTCAACGCGGGGTCATGGGTGAAGCGGGGCCCGCGTGTGTAATTGATGGGCACGAGGATCCGTGCAAGGCCTTTCAGCACCCGGTTCGCGTCGCTAGCTGCGATCTGCCCCCCTTCGAGCGCGGCATGAAATCTGTCGAGCGCGCCTGTCAGCGCGGCGCAGGCCTCCGCCGCGGCAGACAGGTCGAACCTGTCGCCCGCGGCCTGCTGGTATTCGGCGATGGTGCCGGAGAATTCCGCGGCCGTCGCGCGCCAGTCGATCGGCAGGATATCGGCATTTGCGACACGCGTCACCGCCTCCAGATAGAGCGCGATGTCCTTTTCCAGCACATCCTTGTCGGCGATCTCAAAGGTGTCGGCCTCAGTATGCCAGGCGATGTTGCCGCCGCACCCGCCGACGACATAATAGCCGACCTCGGCGCGCTTGGCGTCCGTCATCATCGAGGACGCCATGAAGCATGCGGAGATCCCGATATTGTTGAACGTGTAGTCTGAGTTTCGCTGCGGGCGCTTGCGGTGGGCCGCCTGCCCGGTCACCTCGGCGACCACTTGGCGCACCAGGTCCACCGTCTCGGACATGCAGGAGATCGACGTATAATCGGTGGCCCAGCGGCAGCCCGGCGAGTCGCAGTTCATGTGGGCCACGCAGTTTTCGGCCAGATCGATCGCGAAGGTGTCGGCAAACCAGGCCGAGCCGCCATAGCGCCCGGTTGAATGCCCTGGCCACCAGGCCAGACGGACCGAGCGCTTGAGCCGGTCGCGCCCTTCCCAGAGAACGCGCGCGATTTCCAGCATGCAGGCGTTGCCGGTCCCGTTGTCGCCGACGCCCTCTCGCCAGCTGTCGTAGTGGCCGTGGAGGAGGACGAATTCCTCGGGTGCTTCCGTGCCCGGGATCTCCACCACGGGGAGGTTCTGCGGAAACCAGCCGGTTTCGAGTTCCGTGCGGATCCGCGCGCGCCCGCCGCGCTTGGCCAGCGCGATCAGCTTCTGGCCGTCGGGGTTGTTGACGGCGGCCGAGGGGATGCGGGGCAGACGGTCAAGATCGGCGGGCTCGGGCGTGCCCCAGATCGTCGACACGGTGCCCCAGTGGATCATTTCGCCCGGATTGACCGCGATGACACCGGCCGCACCGGCCGCTTCGAGCCCGGCCACGAAGTTTGGCAGCGCGAAGCCCTCGATCACTGCGATCTTGCCGCGCAGCCCTGCGATACTGCCTGCGGGGTTGCGGTCGAGCGGGGTGCCACCGCTTGCTTCCGCCACGTAGAGGAGCTCCGCTTCGACGCCGTCGGGCATCGAGGCGCAGAAGGCGGGCGGCTTGGCGCGGAACGTCTCGCCCTCGGCCTCGACGCTTGCGGGGCCGGGCAGCGACAGAAACAGCTCCGGCCGATGTATCGTGACCGGGACGCCAAGGGCCCGAAGTGCTTCGGCGATCATTTCGGCGCCACGGTTGGCGTCCTCGGGCTGCTCCCGGTGCTGATGTGCGAACTTTTCGATCAGGGCCCAGGGCGCAGCCATATTGATCTCTTTCCGCAGAGCGGCACTCACGGTATCCATTGTCGAACCCCCGTTCTGTTTCGGCAGTCGAAACACTGTTTCAGAGAGCTTAGCATATGGCCCGTTCCAAAGAAGCGAAAAGTGGCGAGGGCGCGTCCTACCTCGTCACTTCGGTGGACCGCGCCATGCAATTGCTCCTCGCGTTGGTGGATCATCCCGACAGCGGGGTGACGGAACTGGCCGAGGCCACGCAGAACACGAAAAGCCTCACCTTTCGCCTCCTTTACACGCTCGAACAACGGGGGCTTGTGCGGAAGGACCCGGAGCGGCGGACCTACACGTTGGGCTATGCCGCGCTGCTTCTGGGCGATCAGTCGCGGCAGCAATCGCGCCTGATCACCACGGCAGACCCGGTCTTGGCCGATCTCTCCGCCAAGACGGAGGAGAACGCGCTGTTGCTGGTGCGCGAGGGGGTGCAGCATATCTGTGTGGCCATGTGCGCCTCGCCGCATCCGTTGCGGATCTTTGCGGCCGTGGGCCGGAAGGGCCCGCTCCATGCGGGCGGGGGGCCGAAGATTCTTCTGGCGCATGCGCCGGACGAGGTGGTGCACGACGTGGTCTCCGGGGCGCTCGAAGCGTTCACGGAGGTGTCGCCGACCGACCCCGATGCGCTCGCCTCTGTGCTGGAGGTGATCCGGCAGGAGGGCTACGTGATCTCGATCGGGGAGCTCGACCCCAACATCTTCTCGATTGCCGCGCCGGTGCGCGATGCCTCGGGCGAGGTTGTCGCGGCGCTTGCGGTCAATGGCCCGACGGGGCGCCTGTCGGATGACATACGTGACCAAATTTTGAGCCATGTTCTGGAGGCCGCCGACCGGTTGTCGCGGCTTTTGGGCTGGCGGGAGCGCGCAGACATTCGGATTGGCTGACCTTTGGGCCCCTGGGGGCCAGCTGGACACGATCGGTGTTGCAAAACGGCCTGAAACACGTTTTCATCCAATGAAACGCTGTTTCACTCTGACGCCCGATGGAGCCCGATCCCGTGACCTCCCCCTTCGCTGCCCTCACCGATCAGGTCACGCTCGACGCGCCCTGGAGCCTCGTGGAGGCGTTTTCGACCATGCCGCGGTGGAAGCCCTCGGATGTGGAGATCGCGGCCCAGGAGATTGCGCAGCGCCTCGGCGCGCTGGATGTGCCGGTGACGCTGCTGGAGGCAAATCTGCACCTCTCGATCCCGTTCACGGCGCAGGTCTCGGCGAACGGGCAGACATTCAAGGCCAAGCCGCCCGCCTATGCCCGGGATTGCCGCGCCGGTCTGACGGCGCCGCTCGTTCATGTGCCGGCGAAATTCTCCAGCTCGATCAACACGCTCTTCGTCAAGAACCAGGACGCCGAGGCGAGCGCGGAAGAGAATATCCGCGGCAAGATCGTGATCTCGGAGGGCTTTTCCTTCCCCGGCAAGATCCTCGAGTTTGAACAAAAGGGCGCTGTGGGCGTGATCGCGATCAACCCCGGCGCAGACAGTCATTGGGGCATCTGCACCTCGATCTGGGGGACGCCGGACCTCGACGATCTGCCGAGAAAGCCCACCATTCCGGTCGCGGCCGTCAACAACCCCGATGGCCAGGCCCTGCTGGAGATCGCGCGGGCGGGCGGAGAGGTCACCCTCCGCACCGAGATGGAGGAGGGCTGGTACAAATCCCTCGTCCCGGTGGTCGAGATCCCCGGAGGCGCTGAGCCCGACAAGTTCGTCCTGCTTCACGGCCATTACGACAGCTGGGATGTGGGCGTGGGCGACAATGCGACGGGGGACGCGACGCTGTTGGAGGTGGCGCGCGTCCTTTGGCACAACCGCGACCAGCTCAAGCGCTCCGTGCGCGTCGTCTGGTGGCCGGGCCATTCGACGGGGCGCTATGCCGGCTCGACCTGGTATGCCGACACGTTCGCGCTCGACCTCGATGCCAATTGTGTGGCGCAGGTCAATTGCGACAGCCCGGGCTGCCGCTGGGCGACCGAGTTTCGCGATGTGTCCTGGATGAAAGAGGCCGAAGCCTATTGCCAGCGCACGATCCGCGAGGTGACCGGGCTCGACAGCCATGGCGAGCGGCCCCACCGCGCGGGTGATTACGCGTTCAACAATATCGGGCTGTCGAGCTTCTTCATGCTGTCCTCGACGATGCCTGAGGCGTTGCGCCAGGAGAAGAACTACTACGCGGTCGGCGGCTGCGGCGGCAACATTGCCTGGCACACCGAGCATGACCTGATGGAGATCGCGGATCGCGAGATCCTGTTGCGCGACATGAAGGTGTATCTGGCGGCGGTGCTCGGTGTGGCGAACGCCGACGTCCTGCCCTTCGATTGGCGCGCGCAGGTGGCGGAGTTCTCCGACATAATTACAGGCTATCAGGCGGCGGCGGGGGATCTGGCGGATCTCAGCCCGGCGGCGGAGGCAGCGGGGCGGCTCGCCGCCGATCTTGACCGCTTCTATGCCGCCGTCGACAGCGGGGACGTGCCGCAGGCGCGCGCCAATGCGGTGATCCAGCGGCTTGCGCGCATCCTCGTGCCGGTCAACCACACGACAGAGCCGCGCTTCCGCCACGACCCGGCCTTGCCCGTCCAGCCTTTGCCCGCGCTCGCGGTGGCGGATGAACTGAAGGGCCACGGTCCCGAGACGCTTGGCTTTGCCCAGACCCAAATGGTGCGCGGGACCAACCGGGTGGCGGCCGCGCTGGACGATGCCTCGCGCCTCGTGCTGTCGGTTTTGCCATGAGCCGCGACGGCGCCATTGCCCGCATCCACGACACGTTCGACAGCGGCGCATTCCTGGAGACTCTCCGCCGCCGCGTCGCGATCCCCACCGAGAGCCAGGAGCGCGAGCGGCTGCCGGATCTGATGCGCTATCTCGAGGATGAGATTGCTCCCTCGCTCGCGCCCTCGGGCTATACCTGTACGATCACCGAGAACAGCGTCGCGGGCGGCGGGCCGTTTCTGGTGGCGGAGCGGATCGAAGATCCCGCGTTGCCGACCCTTCTGACCTACGGTCACGGCGACGTGGTGCGCGGCATTCCGGAGCAATGGCGCGACGGGCTCGACCCATGGGAGATCACCGTCGAGGGCGACCGCTGGTACGGGCGCGGCACGGCCGACAACAAGGGCCAGCATTCCATCGTCATCGCGGCGCTGGAGGCGGTGCTGGCGACGCGCGGGCACCATGGGTTCAACTCGCGCATCCTGATCGAGACGAGCGAGGAGATCGGCTCGCCGGGCCTCGACGCCTTCCTGACCGAGCATGCCGCAGCGATGCCCACGGATCTGATGCTCGCCTCGGACGGGCCGAGGATGGACCCTGGCCGGGCCGACATCAAGCTGGGCAACCGGGGCGGTATCGCGTTCGATCTGTCGCTGAAGCTGCGCGAAGGCTCGCGGCATTCGGGGCATTGGGGCGGGGTGTTGGAAGATCCGGGCGTCATCCTTGCGCAAGCGATTTCGTGTATCACCACGCCGCGCGGGCGTATCCTCGTCGAGGACTGGCTGCCGAAGGAGATCCCGGCTTCGGTGCGCACGGCGCTGGCGGATCTGACCATCGACCCTAAGGACCCGACGCTCGTGATGCCCGAGGATTGGGGCGAGCCGGGCCTGTCGGTGGCGGAAAAGATGTATGGCTGGACCTCGTTCATCGTGCTGGCGATGATCACGGGCCGGCCGGAGAACCCCGTGAACGGCGTGCAGCCTGATGCGCGCGCGCGCTGCCAGCTGCGCTTTACCGTGGACGCCGATCACACCCGCTTCCTGCCCGCGCTCCGGGCGCATCTCAACAAGCACGGCTTCACCCAAGTTGACATCACGCCCGTCAGGCAGAACTTCTTCCCCGCATGGCGTACCGATCCGGATAACCCTTGGGTCACCTGGACCGTCGATAGCATTGCCCGCACCACGGGCACACCGCCTAGTGTGGTCCCCAACTCCTCGGGCGGGTTGCCGTCGGAACTGTTTGGGCGGGCGCTTGGCTGCCCGATCCTCTGGATCCCGCACAGCTATGGCGGCTGCCGCCAGCACGGGCCGGATGAGCACGTCCTCGCGCCGCTGACGCGGGAGGCGCTGGCGATCATGGCCGGAGTGTTCTGGGACCTCGGCGAACCAGAGGGGCGCCCGCAATGAAGGACCTGTCCGATGAGACGCTCGACCTGTTGGAGGGCATCCGCGCCTGGGTCGAGATCGAGAGCCATACGCCCGACCTCGACGGTGTCCGGGCGATGGCCGATAAGGTGTCCGCCGACTATGCAGCGCTCGGCGGTGAGGTGGAGCGCATCGCCGGCACGGGCTATGGCGATCATGTGCTGGTCCACGCGCCCTGGAACGGGCAAAAGAACGCCCCCGGCATCCTCATCCTCAGCCATATCGACACGGTCCATCCAAGGGGCACGCTGGAGACGTTTCCCTTTCGGGTTGAGGGTGATCTCGCCTTCGGGCCTGGCATCTACGACATGAAGGGCGGCGCCTATATCGCGATGCGCGCGGTCGGTGATCTGGCGGCTTCGGGTGGCGCGCCCCTCCCCGTCAACCACCTGTTTGTCGCCGACGAAGAGATCGGCTCGCCGACCTCAAGGGCGCTGATCGAGAGCCTCGCCAAAGCCGCGAGATACGTGCTGGTGACGGAACCCGCGCGCGAAGGCGGCAAGATCGTCGTCGCGCGCAAAGGGGCTGTCCGCTACACCGTCACGACCCATGGTGAGGCGAGCCATGCGGGCGCGCGGCATGCCGATGGGCGGAGCGCCATCAAGGAGATGGCCCATACCGTCCTGAAGTTCGAGGCGCTGACGGATTATGCGCGCGGCACGACCTGTAACGTCGGCACGATTGAGGGCGGGACGGGCACCAATGTCGTGCCGGCGCGCTGTGCGATCCGCGTTGATATCCGCATTGCGGATATGGATGCGCTGACGGAGGTCGAAGCGTTCCTTGCCGGCTTGACGCCCGAGGACCCGGACGTGCGGATCGAGGTCACCGGCGGGCTCGACCGGCCGCCCTATGAACGGGATGCGGGGATCGACGCGCTCTTCGATCTCGCCCACGAGATCGCCGGCGAGATCGGCTGGGAGCTGGAGGGGCTGAAGACCGGCGGTGGGTCGGATGGTAATTTCACTGCTCAGGTCACGCCCACGCTCGACGGGCTGGGGGTAGACGGCAAGGGCGGGCACACCAACTACGAGCAACTGAAGATCTCGTCATTGCAGCCCCGGCGCCTGCTGATGCGCGGCCTGTTGGAGCGTCTCACATGAGCCTGCGGCTGGGATGCGATGTGGGCGGGACCTTCACCGACTTCCTGCTGCATGACAGCGAAACCGGCGCGGTGACGACGCTCAAGGTCCCGACGACGGCGGAGGCCCCGGGCGATGGCGTGCTGGAGGGGCTGGCCGCGCTGGCCGCCGAGCGGCCGGACCTCCTCAGCGATCTGACGGCGCTGATCCACGGCACAACGCTCGTGATCAACGCGATCCTCGAGCGTAAGGGCGCCGAGACCGCCCTGATCGCCACGCGGGGCTTTCCCGATATCCTCGAGACCCGCCGTGAGATCCGCTACGACATCTACGATATCCGTCAGCGCTTCCCCGAGCCACTGGTGCCGCGTGACAGGCGGCGGGAGGTGACGGAGCGTGTCCTCGCCGATGGCAGCGTCGAGACGCCGCTCGACGAAGCCGAGGCGCTGGGGGTGCTGCGGGATCTGGTGGCCGAGGGCGTGACCTCCGTCGCGGTGTGCCTGATCCACGCCTATGCCAACCCGGCGCATGAGCAGGCGATTGCTCGGCTCGTGCGCGACCACGATTTGCCGCTCGACCTGTCGCTCTCATCGGACGTGCTGCCCGAGATCCAGGAGTTTGAACGCACGGCGACAACGGCGATCAATGCCTATGTGCGGCCCAAGGTCGACGGCTATCTGAAGCGTTTGGAAGACGGGCTGTCGGGCGGCGGCTATGCACGGCCGCTCTTCATGATGCAATCGGGCGGTGGTGTGATCGCGGCGCCGGCCGCGCGCGCGGCCCCGGTCCGCCTCGCCGAGAGCGGCCCGGTGGGGGGCGCGCTTGCGGCGCGGGCGCTTGCGGCGGCGGCAGGTCAGCGGGACGCCATCGCCTTTGACATGGGCGGCACGACGGCCAAGACTTGTTTGATCGCGGACGGCGTTATGCCTGTCACGCGGGCCTATGAGGTCGACCGGGTCCACCGCTTCAAGAAGGGCTCGGGCACGCCCATCGCGGTGCCCACGGTCGACCTGATCGAGATCGGCGCGGGTGGCGGCTCCATCGCCTCCGTTGATCCGTTGGGCCTGATCCGGGTTGGACCCGAAAGCGCGGCGGCGGATCCGGGGCCAGCTTGCTATGGCCGCGGTGGCACGAGGGCGACGGTGACCGACGCCAATGTGGTGCTGGGCTATCTCGACCCCGCCGATTTCCTGGCAGGCGCCATGACGTTGGACATCGCCGCCGCCGAGGCCGCCATCGCCCGCGATGTGGGCGATCCCCTCGGCCTGAGCACGCGCGAGGCCGCCGCGGCCATCGTGGAGGTGGTGAACGAGAACATGGCGCAGGCCGCGCGGATGTACGTGGCCGAGCGCGGGGGCGACCTGGAGCACGCGGCGATGGTGGCCTTTGGCGGGGGCGGGCCGCTGCATGCCCACCGCGTAGCGCGCAAGCTCGGCGCTTCGCGCATCCTTATCCCTGAGGCGGCGGGCGTCTTTTCAGCCCTAGGCTTCCTGGCCGCCGCGCCTGCCTATGAGGTTGCCCGCTCCCGTCCGATGCGGTTGGCCGATGTCGTTGCGGCATCCTTGGACGAGACGTTTGCGGAGCTTGCCGCCGAGGCCGAAGCCGTGATTGCCCAGGCCGCGCCGGGGGCGCCGATCACCCTCAGCCGCTTCGCCGAGATGCGCTATGTCGGGCAGGGGCATCAGCTGCGCGTTGCGCTGCATTCTCTGGAGAAGGCCGACATTGCCGCTGGCTTTTCGGACACCTATCGGGGCGCCTATGGCTATGCCTATGACGATCTCGAGCCCGAGATCGTGACGCTGCGCGTTTTGGCTGAGGCCGCTCAGCCCGACGCGCCTGTGGCGGGCGACGTGCCTCCGGCCGAGGTTGCGCAGGCGCGCCGCCTGGCCTGGGACCCTGTGTCGGGGGAGATGGTCCCGCATCGCGTTCTGCCCTTCGCCGCGCTCACTGGCGCGCTCGAGGGCCCCGCGCTCCTGGCGCAGCCCGGCGCTACGGTCCTGATCAGCAGGGGTGCGCGTGCCGAGCGAAACCCGGGCGGCTGGCTCGACATTTCGTTGGAGGCCCCGCTATGACCGCCCCCCTCGACGGATTGCGCTTTCAGGTGCTCTGGTCGCGGCTGATCTCGGTCGCCGATGAGATCGCAACGACGCTGGTCAAGACGGCCTTTTCCCTCGTTGTGCGCGACAACCACGATTATGCCTGCGCGGTTTATGACAGCCGGGGCCGCATGCTTGCCCAGTCGACGCAATGCACGCCGGGGCAGGCGGGGTCTACGCCGTCGGTCATGCATGACATGCTGGCCGTCTATCCGCCCGAGGCGTTGGAAGAGGGCGATGTTTTGATCTGCAATGACCCCTGGGTCGGTGCGGGCCATTCGCCGGACGTTTTCATCGCCACGCCGATCTTTCACCGGGGCGCGCTGGCGGGGTTCACCTGCACCTGTGCCCACCATGTCGACATGGGGGGGCGGCTCGGCGCGACGGATGCGCGCGACGTCTATGAGGAAGGGGTGATCATCCCGGTCTCGAAGCTTATCCGCGCGGGCGTGCCGAATGACGAGCTGTTTCGGCTGATCACCCGCAACGTGCGCACGCCGGAGAAGGTGATGGGCGACCTGCGCGCCCAGATCTCCGCCAACCACGTGGGCGCGGTGGGCATCCGCCGGATGATGGACGAGTTCGCGCTCGACACGCTGACGGACCTGTCGGAGGCGGTCTGTGCGCGGTCGGAAGGGGCGCTCCGCCGCGCCATCGGCACGTTGCCCGCGGGCGCGGTGCGCCATGAGGTTTTGCACGAGATCACCGATGATGCGGGCGCGCGGCTGCGCCTTGCGCTTCGGCTAGAGCTGTCGGGGGAAGGGGCCGTGCTGGACTTCACGGGGACCTCCCCCCAGGTGGCCAAACCGATCAATGCGGTTTTGAACATCACACGGGCCTATTGCGTCTTTCCTTTTATCGCCACGCTCTGCCCCGATCTGCCGATGAATGCGGGTGCTTTCCGGCCGATTGACGTGCGGGTGCCCGAGGGCACGGTGCTGAACCCGACCTATCCGGCGCCGGGGATGTATCGGAGCCTGCTGTCCTATTTCACGGTCGAGGTGATCATGGGGGCGCTGGCACAGCTCGCGCCCGAGCGGGTGATGGCGCCGTCCGGGACCTATCCGCTCTGGATTCAGAAATTTGCGGGCAAGCATGGGGACGGGCGCGATTTTGTTACGCATTTCAATGCGCAAGGCGGGCAAGGGGCGTTTCACGACCGCGATGGTGTGACGGCTGTGGTGTTCCCGGGCAACATCGCGTCGACCTCGGTCGAGCTTTTTGAGTACGAGGCGCCAATGCTGGTGCGCCGGCGGGCGCTGATCCCGGATTCCGGCGGGCCGGGGCGGTTTCGCGGCGGGCTCGGGCAGGAGACGGTACTGGAGGCGCGGTCGGCCGTGCCGATCCGGTCGGCTTTGTCGGGTGGGCGGTTTCACCAACCCGCGCCGGGGATGGACGGCGCCGGACCGGGGGCCAAGGGCGCGATCAGCGTCAACGACGGGGCGCCCTTCGCCCGCCCGGATCGCGCCGACCTGGCGGCGGGCGACATTGTGACGTTGCGCCAGCCGGGCGGCGGGGGTTTCGGCCCGGCCGCCGTGCGGGATACGGCGCATCTGGAGCGCGATATCAGGCTCGGCTACGTCACCCCGCACGCGGCGGCGCGCGATTATGACGTTGCGCTGACGCCATGCGGCAAACGGGTGGACAGGGAGGCCACGGAGCGCCGCCGCAGCGCGGCCCCGACGGATGCCGCCTGAGGTCGGAGGGGATCAGCCTGCCGACACCACCATCTCGCGGGCGGCGCGCAGGCGTGCGATCACGCGGTTCTGCGCCCGGGTCGCCTGGGTCAGGGCGAAGCCCTGCATCTCCGGCCCCAAATCCGCCATCTCGCGCGCGACATCGAGGATCGGCAGGGGCGGACAGGTGATCGCCGGGTCGTGGCGGAAGCGCGGCACGCGGGTGTAGTTGAGCGGCACCAGAATGCGCGCGAGCCCCTGCCGCACGGCATTCGCCTGTGCGGCGGACACACGTCCCGCTGCGATCTCCGTGTCGAGGCGTGCAAGCGCCTGATCGAGCGCTGTGACCTCCTCTTTCGCCGGCGACAAGTCGACCGCCGCGCCGGCGGCGGCTTGGTAGCCGTCCAGCGTCTCGATGAACTCGGCCGTCAGCATCCGCCAATCCATCGGCAACAGGTCGGGCTGTGTGAGACGGAGGATGGAGAGCAGGTAGATCCGGATATCGCGCAACAGCACGTCCTTGTCGGCGATCTCGAGCGTGTCGTTCTCGGTGTGCCAGGCGATGTTGCCGCCGCATCCCGAGACGGCGTAATACCCCTTCTCCTCGCGCAGCGCGTCCGGCATCGTCGAGGACAGCATGTAGAAGCTCGACAGCCCGATATTGTTGAACGAGTAATCGCCGGCCTGGTTGGGGCGTTTGAAGATCGGCGTCTGGCCTGCGATCTCCTCGATCACGGCTGTGACCAGGGGCTTCATCTCCGCCATGCAGGTCGTCTGGTGATAGCTTGTGGCCCATCGGCAGCCGGGCGAGTCGCAATTCACCTGGGCGATGCAATTCCGATCGAGCTCCAGCGCGAAATGGTCGGCAAACCAGGTCGAGCCCGCGTAGCGGCCCGTCGAATGGCCCGGCCACCAGGCGATGCGCACCGACCGGCGCAGTGCGCTGCGATTGGCCCAGAGGAGCCGCGCGATCTCCAACATGGTGGCGTCGCCCGTGGCGTTGTCGCCGACACCCACATCCCACGAATCGTAATGCCCGTGGAGCAGGACAAATTTGTCGGCGTCTTCCGTTCCGGGGATCTCGGCCACGGGCACAGCCTGTTCGAACCACCCCTCTTCCACGACGGTCGTGATCGTCGCCGTGCCGCCGCCTTGGGCTTCGGTCTTCAACGCCGCTCCGGTCTCTTGGTTCACAGCGACCACTGGGATCTTGGGTTTCCGTGGCAGATCGTCGAGATCCGGTGTGCCCCAGATCGTCGTGCAGGTGCCCCAATGGATGTCGATGCCTGGGTTGATCGCGATAAGCCCGAGCGCCCCCCATTCTTCGGCCAGCGCTGTCAGGGCGGGGTTGCCGAACCCTTCGGTCAACAGGATCCGGCCCTTGAGGCGCGCCCCGAGATCGGCCCCTGCCTCGCCAAAAAAGGCAATTGCGTTCTTGGTGTAGGAGCGCAGGCTCGCCTTCTGAGACGGCACATAGAGCATCTCTCCCGTGACGCCGTTGGGGCAATGGAGCGACGACGAGGGGGGCTTGGCGCGATACGTCTGCCCGCCCGCCGAGACCGAGGCGCTGTGGGGCACGCTGAGGAATACACGTGGGCGGTGCACGGTCACGGGCACGCCCAAAGCGGACAGCCTGTCCGCGATCAGCGCTCCGGCGGCATTCACATCGTCGGGGCGCCAGCGCGGCATGCCCGAAAACGTCTCGACCAATTCCCAGGCGGTCCCAAGTTCCACTTGCGCAAGGATCCGGCTTTCCGTGTCGTTTACCAAGAGTTGGTCCCCCTGTGCCGCTAATTTATGTTTACCTGACACGGGGCATGTTGCACAGTAATAAAACAGCGTTTCGCCTGGCGAAAAAGAAGCGGTCCGCTGATCCTGCCAAATGGAGCAGGAGGAGAGCGCCGAAATGCCGAGCCCCTGATCCGAGTGGGTCGTGTCGAGCGCACGGTCCGCATGGGTCAACTAAAAAACATGGAGGTGAACATGAAACGGAATACCAAAGGGTTGCTGCGCGCCAGCCTGTCCGTGGCGGCGGCTGCGGCGATCATGGCCAGCAGCCAAACCGCGATCGCCGAAGCGGGCGATCCGATCCGCGAGCTGACGCTGATCAGCCGCGCCCAGGCCGCCAACCCCCAGCAATTCCAGGCGGCAGAGCTGATTGCCCAGGCCTGGCGGGAGCTGGGCCTCGACGTGACGGTTCAGGGCATGCCTCGCCCGCAGCAATCGGATGCCGTTTGGTACAACCGCGACACCTGGGACCTGACGATGTGGCAGATGGCCGGCCGGCCGGAGCGCTCTGATCCCGACGAGCTGATCTACAACCTCTTCCACTCAACGACTGTGGAGAACGGCTACAATTTCGTCGGCTACGTCAACGCGGAGTATGACCAGGTCGCCGAGCAGCAGCGCATGACCGCCAACCGCGAAGAGCGCAAGGTGATGATCGACAAGCTGCAGGACATCATCAACGAGGATCAGGTCTATGCCTTCCTCGTGCATCCGCTGCAGACCTATGCCTTCGACAGCACGGTTTGGGACGCATCGACGACGGTCGAGCAGCCCGGCCTCGGCATCAAGAACTTCTGGACGTTCACCAACGTCGCGCCGCTTGGCGATCAGCGCGATATGGTTCTGAACTCGTCGGATGAGTTGAACGCGATCAACCCGTTCTACATTTCGGGTGCGACCGACAGCTGGATCACCGAGCTGATCTGGGATCGGATGATGCGCATCGGCCCGGACGGCCTAGCCCAGCCTTGGGCGGCGGAAACCGTCGAGTGGAGCGACGACGCGATGAGCGTCACGATTACGCTGCGCGACGGGATGATGTGGCATGACGGGCAGCCGGTGACGACCGACGACGTGGTGTTCTCGTTCACCGCGCCGGTGGACTTCGCGCCCATGTACAAGCCCTTCGTTGACGGGATTGCGAATATCGAGGTGCTGGACGACAAGACCCTGCGGTTCGATCTGACCGAGCCGAATGCCGCGTTTGAGACGTCCACGCTCGCCAAGCTCAATCTTGCGCCGAAGCATGTGTGGGAGCCGCTTCTCGCGGCGCTCAATGACGGCGAGAACGCCGAGTCGATCCTTGAGGAAACCCGCATCGGCTCTGGTCCGTTCAAATTCAACCGCTGGGTCACGCAACAGGAAGTGGTGCTGGACGCCAATTCCGAGCATTGGGCTGCGCCGGAGATGGAACGCTGGATCCTGCGCGTTGTGCTGAACGTCGAGGCAACCCTTGGGATGCTGCGCTCAAGTGATCTGAACTTCCTGTCCGACTATACCGGCGACCCGTCTCTGTTGATCGAGGCCGCTGAGGCGGATGGCGATCTGGAAGTCGTCGAATCCGTCGACATCGGGTTCCAGTATCTGGCCTTCAACCTCCGCCGTCCGCCCTTCGACGATGCGGCGTTTCGCCGGGCATTGTCGGCGGCGATCAATCGGGAACTGATCCGTAAGGCCGCCTATAATGGCTTCGCGGTGAATGCGAATTCGGTGGTGTCGCCGGCGCTCAGCTACTGGCACAAGGACGGAATCGCGGAAGAGCTCGACACTGGCGTCGACCTGGCCAAGTCCATCCTCGAAGAGGCGGGCTACGTGGTCGATGGCGGGCGTTTGCACTACCCCGAAGGCCAGACCGAGCAGTTCGCCAACTGATCGGCTGACGCGAGGGCGCCCCCCGGCATGGTCTATTTCCTGAAGCGGTTCGCGCAGATGATCTTTGTCCTTTGGACGGTCGCGACGATCCTGTTCTTCATGTTTCGGACCATGCCGGGCACGCCCCTTGCGGCCTTTATCGACAACACCACGACCGAAGAGCAGCAGCAGGCGCTGATCGAGCAATTCGGTTTGGACAAGTCCCTGGGCGAGCAATACTGGCTGTTCCTGACGAACCTCATGCAGGGCGATCTGGGGCAGTCGTTCTTCTTTAAAAAGCCGGTTGTTGAGGTGGTGATGGAGGTGTTTCCGAACTCCGTCATCCTGACACTCTCGTCGCTGCTGGTGGCCTATATCTTTGGCATTATCGCTGGCGCTTATTTGGCCTGGCGGCGCGGCTCCTGGGTCGAGGGCTTCGGCATTCCGCTGGTCTTGACGACGCGGGCGGCCCCGGAATTCTGGCTTGGCATGGTGTTTCTGGCCTATTTCAGCTTTCACCTGGGCTGGTTGCCCTCAGGCGGGGCCAATTCATCCGGCGCCGAGTTTTCCAGCGAATGGGCGCGGATCACGTCGTGGGATTTCCTTTCGCACCTTGCGCTGCCTGCAATCACCCTGGCGATCTACCTCCAGGGCCTGCCGCTTCTGTTGATGCGGTCGAACATGCTGAACGTCCTGCAGGAGGAATTCATCACCATGGCCCGCATGAAGGGCCTCTCGACCTGGGCCATTGTCATCCGCCATGCCGCGCGCAACGCGCTGTTGCCGGTCGCAACGGCGTTCGCGTTGGGGATTGGCGGGGCCGTAGGGGGCAATGTGGTGGTCGAGACCGTGTTTTCCTGGCCCGGCATCGGGCGGCTTCTGGTGAACGCCGTCGCCGCGTCGGACTATCCGCTGGCGCAGGGGGCGTTCTTGATGATCACCGCCGTGCTCGTCGTGATGAACTTCATCGCCGACATAACCTATCACCTGTTGGATCCGAGGGTCAGAGTTGCAGCGCGCGGATGAAATAGCCCTCCCGGGCCGCGGGGCGCGGGTCACCGCCGGCCTGTCTCGCTGGGTCAAAGGCGTCACGGCCATTCCCAGGCGCGACCCGTTCGCCTTTGCCGGGGTGCTTCTGTACCTGATCTTCATTCTTGTCGCGATTTTCGCGGAAAGTCTGGTCACCCATGACCCCCGCGAGATCCTGTTCGACGAGAACTACGACCTCGCGCGCAACCTGCCGCCCGGGGGTGATCACATCCTCGGCACGACCTTCTCGGGCCGGGACATCTATTCGCAACTTGTGATGGGGACCCGCGGGGCCCTCCTTGTGGGCGTGACGGCGGCGGTGTGCGTGGTCACCATTGGCACGATCATCGGGCTGATTGCGGGTTTCTTCGGTGGGATCGTCGACACGATCCTGATGCGGCTTGCCGATATCGCGCTCGGCGTGCCGTTTTTGCCCTTCGTCATTGTGCTGGCCGCCTTCCTCAACCCCAGCCAGTGGAACGTGGTGCTGGGCATCGCGCTCCTTCTTTGGCCGCAATCGGCCCGCGTGATCCGGGCGCAGGTCATGTCGCTTCGGGAACGCGCGTTCATCGAGGCTGCGCGGGTCACGGGTGCGGGCCCCTGGCGCATCCTCTTTGTCCATATCGCGCCCAATGTCCTGTCGCTGTCGTTCCTCTACGCCTCCATCGCGGTGGGCTGGGCCATTCTAACGGAGGCGTCGATCTCTTTCCTCGGCTTTGGCCCCTCTGACTCGGTCACCTGGGGCTACATGCTGCAGGACGCCTATGCCTCGCAGGCTTTGGGTCGCGAGCAGTATTACTGGTTCGTCCCGCCTGGCCTCTGCATCATCGCGGTCGTCGTTGCGGGCTTCTTCATAAGCCGGGGCTATGAGGAGATCCTTTTCCCCAAGCTCAAGGATTGACGCGCGATGCTGCTCGAAGTTCGCGATCTGGTGATCGAGTATCGCGCCACGCGCGGCCGTGTGCGCGCCGTGGACAGGATCAGCTTTGATGTGCCCGCCGGTGCCGTTGTCGGCGTGGTGGGGGAGAGCGGCTGCGGCAAGACGACGGCTGTACGCGCGATCACCCGGGTCATGCCGGCTTCGGCGGTGTTCGCGGGCGGCTCGATCACGCTGGACGGGACGGACCTCGTCAGCCTTTCGGAGCGAGAGATGAAGAAGCGCCTTTGGCGCGACATCGCCTATGTCCCGCAATCGGCGATGAATGCGCTCGACCCCGTTTGGCGCGTCGGTCACCAGATCGAGGAGGTGCTGGTCGACCGCGGCGGCATGGGCCGCAGGGCCGCGCGGGCCCGGGCGGAAGAGCTGTTTGCGATGGTTGGGCTGGAGGGCAAGCGCCTCCACGATTATCCGCACCAGTTCTCGGGCGGTATGCGCCAGCGTGCCTCCATCGCGTTGGCCCTGGCGCTCGAGCCTCAACTGGTGATCGCCGACGAGCCGGTGACGGCGCTCGATGTGGTGATCCAGCGGCAGGTCCTCGACACGTTCAACGAACTGCAGAAGCGGCTCAACCTCTCGGTCATCCTCGTCACGCATGACATTTCGGTGGTGGCCTATGTCTGCGACTACGTCGTGGTGATGTATGCGGGCAAGGTCGTCGAGGCCGGGCCCGTGGCGGACGTTCTGGCCGAGCCGAGCCACCCCTACACGATGGGCCTCTACAACGCCTTCCCCGAGCTTGCGGGGGACGAGCGCGACCTCTCGCCCATCGAGGGTTCGCCGCCGGACCTCCTTCACCCGCCCGAGGGCTGCCGCTTCCGTCAGCGCTGCCCCTTCGCCACCGGGGCCTGCCATACGGAGCCGCCGGAGATCGATGTGGGCGCAGGCCACCGCGCGCTGTGCCACAGGGCAGGGGAGGCACCGGCGCTCCGCACCGAAGCGCGCCGGGCCGAAACCTGGGTCGGGGTGACCACCGAATGACCGATATGCCTCTGATCGAGGTCGAGGGCCTCTCCAAGCGCTTCGACGTCTCGCGCTCTCTGTCGGACATCCTGATGGGCCGTCATCCACAGCTTCAGGCCGTGTCCGATGTCGCGTTCACATTGAAGCGTGGCGAGACCCTCGGCATCGTCGGCGAGAGCGGCTGCGGCAAGACCACGCTCGGCCGGATGCTGATCAAGCTGATCCCGGCGTCGGATGGTTCGATCCGCTTTGACGGGGTCGATATCTCGACGATGGACCGCGCGGCCGAGCTCGACTTTCGCCGGCGCGCGCAGCTTGTCTTCCAAAACCCGTTCGACGCGCTCAACCCGCATTTCACGATCCTGCGCAGCCTTCAGGAGCCCTTGCACAACGCCAAAGTCCCCAAGGAGGAACATGCAGGCCGGATCGCGGAAGCGATGGAGATGGTGCATCTGCCTGCGCCCGAGCATTTCCTGCAGAGCTTTCCGCACCAGCTTTCGGGTGGTCAGCTGCAACGGGTGGTGCTCGCCCGGGCGCTGGTGCTGCGGCCCGAGTTCATCGTTGCAGATGAACCGGTCTCGATGCTCGATGTCTCGGTGCGGGCCGGAATCCTCAATGTTCTGCGTGAGGTGCGCGACCAGATGGGGCTTGCCGCGGTCTTCATCAGCCACGACCTCGCGCTTGTTCGCTATGTCTGCGCGCGCACGATCACGATGTATCTTGGCACGGTCGTCGAAGACGGGCCGACGGGCGAGATCGTCGGCAATCCGCTCCACCCCTATACGCGCGCTTTGGTACAGGCTGTGCCGGTGCCCCGGGTCGATCAGAGCCACGATCCGCTGCCGATCCAGGGCGGTCTACCGGATGCACGCAACCCGCCCTCGGGCTGCCGATTTCGTGACCGGTGCCCGCTTGCGGAGGCACGCTGCGCGCAAGAGGTTCCGCGCCTGCGGGAGGTCGACGACGGGCGGCGAGTTGCCTGCCACGTCGTTGGCTAGCAACTGCGTTTTTCAGACGGTCTGATAAGCCCACTTTTGCCCTGATTGGGACTGATGCTGTGACCGCCCCTCGAGGGCATCTGTGTGCCAAGGTGGGTTTGCGACGATCCATAAAGGAGAGCGGTCATGTCGGAGATTATCACGGTCGGGCTCGATCTGGCGAAGACTGTGTTTGAGGTTCACGCGGCTGACGGCTGGTGACGGTGCCCGGTATTGGGCCGTTGATCGCCACGGCCATAGCGACCTTGGCGCCGCCGCCCGAGACGTTCCGCAAGGCCCGAGACTTTGCGCAAGTCCCGAGACTTTGCGGCCTGGCTCCGTTTGGTTCCAAGGCAGCATTCGACCGGTGGCAAGCAGCGCCTCGGAGCGACAACGAAGATGGGAGAGCGATCCCTTCGCCGTCTGCTGATCATCGGCGCCAACAGCGTCATCATCAGGCGGCACACCCATCCGGATGCCCAGCCGGGAACCTGGCTGGGTAATCCTCTGTCGCGCAAGCCACCGATGTTGGTACGCGTGGCGCTGGCCAACAAGATGGCACGCATCGTCTGGGTCTTGCTGGCGCGCAGCGGTGTCTATCCGTCTCCGGCCGCGGCGGCATAAGCCGAGCGACGGTCGCGAGAACGTCGGAGCACAGGAGGGCAAGGAGCAGTTTGGCGCAACAGTCGTGAGACAGGATTAGGCATCCAGTATGCAAAACGTGCCACAGAGCACGCGGGACTGATTTGGACCTGATCTTCGAACACCATATGGGCCCGCGGCATGTAGATCGCCGCATCAAAGGCCGGATACATGTGAGCACCCGATGACGCGCCTGCCAAAGCTCCGACATTACGTCCTGCGCAAGCGGCGGTTATACAGGTTGCGTTAATCGGGGTTCCTGGGAAGTCTGTGGCTTTTGAGGTTGAGCATGCCGCGCAAATCGCCGTTCAAGCACCATCGCTTTCTGCGTGAGATCATCCTCTGCGCCGTGCGCTAGTATCTTCGGTATCCACTGTCGTACCAGGATGACGTTGAACTGCTGGAAGAGCGTTGCGTCATTGTTGACCGATCGACAGTGTATCGCTGGGTGCAGACGTTTGGGTTGGAACTTGCCAAGCGAACCGAGAAGCATCTGCGCCGGGCGAGCGTCGATTGGCATGTCCCCTCTCGGCAGATCACTGCGTGATCGCCTGCCGGGCAACGGACGAAACCTATATCCGCGTCGGCGGCAAATGGCGCTACCTTTGGCGCGCGATCGACGCAAATGGTCAGATGGTCAACTTCCGGCTGACGGCACGGCGCAAAGGTGGCCAGGGCCTTCCGGCGCAGGGCGATCGAACGGGTCCGGCTGCACCGGCCTGTAACTATCTGCACCGACAAAGCCCACGACTATCGCAGCGTCGTCCGCGAGATCAATCATCGATACGGCCCGCATTTCGACAGCATCCGGCATTTCTACCGAAAGTGGCGAAACAATCTGATCGAAAGCGACCATGCCGCCATGAAACGACTGCTTGGATACCGCCAGAGCTTTCGGTCCCTGCAAACGGCCAAGGCGACCTTGACCGGGTTTGAGACCATCCGGACCATCAAACGCGGCCATATCCATCACAAGAAACCTGGCGTCATGGGTGAGATCGCGTTCATCAGCCAACTGTTCGGGCGCCTCGTGTGACCGAGTGTGACGTCAGAACGCAGACTCCCTCGAATAACACAACAATCTCGCTCAAACGAACTGAGCAACCTCTCAAGTGCCTATGATAGCCTACCGAGCGTTGTCACGGACCGCGAGCTAGGTCATTTCGTTAAGGAACCGAAATCCCTTCAATACTCTCGTCGGCTTCATCTTTTTTGGAAAGACATCTTGCTGAATAGGCGGCCCTGCCGCAACATCGTTTCAGAATGAACCCTTCTGCCGCAAGGCAATATGTTTTCTTTGACCCTTATTCTCACCAAGCGAGCCGTTCTCATGTGGACCCACCTGAAGCCCTACTTGAAAGAGGAACTAACGACTGCGTCAATCTCCCGGCATGCGCGGGTTGCTCTTTACCGCGCTCTAAACTTGCGGCGACTGATCGCTATGACTGGGTCAGGCGTCACGCGCGCGTTCGGCATGCCCGACTGGAAGGACCTTTCCATCCTTTTTGCGCGAGAGACCGACACTCAGATCACCAACTGTCTGAACGATCCCAGGTCCGATACACGTGCTGTCGCTCGCGGAACCGAGCTTCGAAATGAAATTGGCGGCCTCGTCCGCCAGATCAACCGGATGTGCGGGAGCGAGGGTTCTGATAGGATTGAGACTGACCGTAAGAAACTGCGATCACTTGCCGACGCCACTATTGTTATGGATCTTTGTGAGGAGATCCTGAAAGCTCTGCCGGACGACGCCGACACGGGCCTTACCCGATTGTTCATAGCCCGAAAATCCTTTGCCCAAACCTTTCGTCTGGGCGAGGTGGAGCAAGCGCTTGAACGCGTGAAACTGGCCTTTGCTGTCGAGCCCGATACGGACTTTGATCCGGAAAAGATAGGGCAGACAAGGTTGCAGGCTCCAGTATGGGAGGAGGCTCTAAAACAGATCCTTGGTGGAAGAGACCCACAACGCGTTGCGGACGAACTCTACGACTATCTGAATATGCGGATGGACCCATCAGCTGATTTCCTTAAGGTGGAAAACGATCGCTTCGGTCCGGAAATTGATCGAGAACGCGACATTATTGCCCATATCCTGGACACGGCGCGAATCTCTCGCATTCTGACATTGAATTATGACGTCCAGTTAGAAAGATCAATGCTGCGCCGCCTCGACGTTGCGGGTTTTCCTGAGGCGTTGGAGTTTGAGGATTTGTGCAAGGATTACGAAACCCCCGCGGCACACAGGAAGGTTTTCCGCATCGAAAGTGGTGTGAAACGCGGCGTTCGGTCTATTACGCTCGGTAATGACAACGTGGGCGACATCGCCAGCTTCGCAGCCTATTCGCGGCGCTACCAGTATCAGGCGCTTCACCTGCATGGGCGCTTTGATGACCCCGACAATCTTGTAGCCACTCAGGCGGACTATCTATCTGTCTACATGAACGAGAGCCCCGCGCGCGAGGTCTTCCGAGAGGTGCAGGAGATCCTGTTCGGCGGCAACGACGTCTTGCTTCTTGGTATCGGAATGAAAGAAGAAGACGTCCTCAGACCTTTTCGACGCTTCGTTGCCCGGGATGGACGCGGCCCCCACGACAGCCGCCAGATCTTCCTACTTCGCGAAACGAAGCGATGCAAGAATTGTGAAATCGGCGAGGATTGTCCAAAATGCAAGACTGGAAATGACACAGACTCACTTCGGCATCGAATCAACTACAATGTGCTTACCGTCGTCTTCGGCGGCCCAAAGTTCCGGGTCGCGAAGCACAGAATTGAGGCCGCCACGGAAGCGCTCGGGAAAGTCATCGACAAGACAGACGAAGATATTTCGTTATTAACACTTGAGAAGGAAATCGAGGTAGCGGTCGAACCACTATCGGACGAGACAATGGCAAAGGCCCTTAGGGTTGGCGACCCATCATTGGGCAACGACAATCTTCGGCTTTTGTCCGAAGAAGAGCACGAGACCATTAAGCGTTGCATGGTTCCGGCCGGAATGAAGCTCAGCAAGAACAGGGTGATCGCAGCTCACGCCCTTTTGGAAGAGTACGCAGGGCGTATGACCTCTCGGGCCCTCTGCCTCGAAATTGAGAGCTTGGTGGATGAGGCAGAGGTTTGGTGGGACGCTTGGCGACTACCGCCCTATGAACGTCGTGCGCTCTACCGCATGATCATGCCAGCGGAAACCGAGGAAACCCACGATCTCAAGTCTCGTCTCTGGATCCGGCATTGTCCGGAGCACTCGGTGACGGTTAAGAACCCCGAGGACTGGGAACCGATCAAAAGCATTCGGTCCGCCTTTGAAAATGCAACGGATGACGCAGCTAACCGCGCTAAGAAGATCGCCACCGAGGGCGTAGCGAAACAGACAGATCGGCGCAGGATCCTGCGCGCATGTGGTGCAAGGGGCTCAGGAAAGGGTTCTCTCAGCCGCCTCTTGATGAACCGGAAGGTCCGACAGTATGTTTTCGGTCTGACGGAGCAGAATAAAAATGAGGAACACACTGGCGCGTTTATCGCCCACCTCGCATTCTCCGTCGAATTCAGTTCAGTTGCCCGCGCATTGACTCGCTTCGTGGCGCGACAAGCGGTTGAGGTTCAAATGAAAACGGACCCCGACAACCCAAGCATCAAAGAAGGTCTCGCGCGTACAGAAAAGGACCTCCGCAATAAGCATCCTTATGGTTTGGACAGTGGACACAATACTGGTCGGGAGATTTTGGATCGTACTGCGCAGGACAGCGGCTACATAGGAGACAATCCTCGCTTGAAGCGCGCACGCCTTCTCACCGAACTCACCTCCGCGAGCCGAGAAAGCCTCTCAGAAGCACCCGACCGGTTCAAGCGTGGCGACCTGCTTTCCGACGAAGAGTTTCGGGAGCTCGCACTCGCCGTATATGTCGCCCGTCGCGAGGACGAACCCAGGCTTCTGCTTCACCCCGAACTCCCCCATGCAAAGGAGCTTCGCAAGGAGGACGAACGCCCCCATCGGCTGGATACCCTGCGGGAAACGCTCGCCCACTACACCAACGTTGCACCGGACGGACACCGGCTCTTCGTCTGCCTGAGCGGCCTGGACCGAATCTGTGACCGAAACGGGGATGCGCACAACCCGATGCACCGCGCTCTCTTTCGGCTTCTCACCGGCGCGCCGGACCTGAAGGACGACGACCCCAATCCCCCGATTGATCTACTGCTGATTGCGGGTCGTCCGGACACTCCAATCTGTTTTCTCAGCGAAGAACTCCCGAAAGACGTCGAACCCACAACCGAGGACGAAAAACACTACTCAAGGAAATCGAAGACTAAGCGCATCCTGAAGCGGTGGCCCGAAATTAAGCGCTTCGGCTGGAAAGAACGCGTCGCCTTGCAACCCGGTGGCACATTGCCAGGGACAGGTCTCGTCGACCATGAGCTTCTGGCGTCAGCCCAGAATTCCTTCCTTAAGTGGGCAGAAGAATCCGACAGCGCCGCTTTGGGACATAGGATCTCCGAACCGTTCTCCACCCGTCAGATCCACCGCGCCCTTTGGGACAGTCTTGCTCTGACCCAGCTTGTGTTAACTTGCTGGTGCGACACGGTCAGCAACCGCGACCAGGAATTCGCGGATTTCGCCATGAAACTGGATCAGGCTGTCGCCCGTGACGGTTCACCCGGTGTCGTTAGTGCGGTCCTTGGGCATTACCGCAAACACAGCCACCTTGGTCGGGACACAGATGAAGCGGTAAAAGGCGCCTGGAATTGGGAACTCGACACATTGGTTCTTAGGCACCTTTCGCTATTTACTCTGCCGATAGAACCCTGGGTTTTGATCGGATGTCCGATGGTCTCGGAGCGTCTTTTGAAGTCCCACATTGAGAAGCGGCAGGTAAGGCCGCAGGGGCAACGAGAGGAAGCAAAGGAAGAATGGTGCCGAAACAGCGAGGCACTTGAAAAGCTGCAGCAGTCCCTGAACCGCCTCAAACGCCGGGGCCTTGTGATGGAGGTCCGGTCGGCCCAGAACACGGAACCGCTGGAAGAACGTTCGGATGACGAATTCCTGCATCGTCGGTTTGCGCTTCATCGGCTGATCCGGGACTACTTCGCACACCAGATGGAGTTTGGTGCAGCTAATGACAGCGATCAGAACCACCACCAGATCTCGATCTACTGCGACCAACCGCGTGATCTGCCGACGCCGTCTGCTCTGCACTTCAAGCTGATCCGAGATCTCCTAGACAATCAGATCGAACAGACCCGCCGCACACTTTCTGTCGCCTACCGGTTTTCCCACGCAAGCACGATTTACAAGCGCAAGATCTGGGACCCTGATCCGGAAGACATGGAAGATAGTGGGAGCGTGTACACCGACGCAGCCGTCAGGATCTATCAGCCAGAGGAGGGCGCGATTGCCGGTGGTCTCGGCCACATGCAAGCCATATCTCAACGGCTTCGCGGAACTTTCAGTCTAATCCGAGGCAACTTTTCCGTTGGCGCCCTGTCTCGCCTCGATGGCGTCACGCCAGATCAAGGATCGGCAAAGCCGTTCGAGCTCTACCGTGGCTGGCTCCGGGGACTTCTAAATGCCGCTGCAGGTCTCGAGCGAAACCGCAAGGAACTGCAGTGGCTGCTGACCGGAGAGATCTTTCCCGAGAACATCGAAGACTTCCTAAAAAAGAGCCCGGTGCAAGAGGTCACTGAGCTAATGGAGAAAGAAGACGCGGAAAAAAAGTCGAAGGCAACTATCGACTGGGCAGAGAACAACCCGCATCTTTGCGCGAGCTACCTTCGCCTTTTCAATCTCCATGTTCCGAACAAGCGTGAGAGTCGATTAAAGCAGTTCGAAATGGCTAAGCGAATGCACCGTGTTGTGCTAGAGGCGAAGGCCATCGGCTTCATGAAGCTACAGAAAACCTCTCGCAACCGCCTCAGGCACCCGTACTACAGGGACGAGATCGCGTGGCTCTACAATGAGCGTGGCCTTGCCTCACTGATCCAAGGCCGGATATTCGATGCGATTCCGTTGTTCCGACAGGCGCTTTCGATTATGAGCCACAGTCGGAAACCCCAACTTGATACAAAGGCGTATCACTCGGCCGAACGGCGAATTCAGTTAAACGTGGCAATTGCCCAGATCGAGCGAGGCAATGTTGCCCAGGCCCGTGCAATACTGAGCGACCTTGAGACGTCGTCCGTCAGTGTCTCCCGTTCAACGCCAAGCCGGGTACACGCCTATGCCAAAGGATATCTAGCCCTATGTGACCACCTGGGCGGCAGCTTTGAACGCGCCAGAAAGGACTACAAAGAAGTTTTGGACGACCTAGTCACCACGCGCGCACTTCGGGGAGTAGCACTGTTTAACCGGCATCTCGGCAGCCTACTACAAGAGGAGCGAAACTACGAACAAGCGCGATTGCACTTCGAGCTCTCAATAAACGCTGCAGCCCAAGCCGAGCAGCGGGATGTCCAGAATCTAGCCTTCTGCGCTCGTGCTAAGCTGCATATACTTGAGGACGAACCGGCGAAGGCGAAGGCCCTAGTCGAGCAAGTCAAGCAATACGCGGAGAGCATGGGGCTTTATCGGATTATGGCCGAGGCTTTGCTTGTTGACGCACAGCTTAAGGAGGCTGCGGGAGAATACGTGGTCGCAGCAGAATCCGCCGCCCATTCAATTGCAATCACGACACGGCACGGCATGCGCCTTCTGAAGATATCGGGATTAGTGCTTTACGGCAGGATCCAAGCGCAGCGCAACCTGATCAGTCTCGCAAGCACGATGCTAACCGAAGCCAAAAGCGAAGCGGAAAACCACGGCTATCAGATCGCCGCGGCTCGAGCCGCCAGCGTTATAGGAGAGCTACACCACCAGAGCGGTCTACGTCACTTTGCCCTGGGTAAAGGAAACCGAGTTTCATGACTAAAACACGCTACGCCGGCGCTTGAGGCCTCATCTCGCCATCTCGTTTAACTGGACGGAACCGTTGCTCCTGTCGAATGGCATGGCCTGGGCGCAGCATAAGCGGCAGCATCCTTGCCATAGCTGAGACTGGTTCGGAATTGTCGGACAGCACCTGGTTCGACTTTACAGTCAGCCTGCTGCAGCAGGCTGAGAGAGTTTCCGGGAGGATCGACTTTGCCAAGCTTTCTGGTCCGGACGAGCGCGCCTGTCTCATTTCCTGCCGCGCGGTAGAGGAGGCCCGCCGCGCCAATGAAGAGGGCGCCCGCCAGCTCTAACTCGAAGCACAGAATAGAATCGCTGAGGAGCAAGGCAAGAACGCTGGAGAGCAAGGCAAAGGCGCGGAAGCACAGACAAAGATTGCCGACGGACGGAAAAACCGACAGAGGACTCTCGCGTGCGCCCTCGTCGTGGCCCTTGTGCTGCTGGTGGGATAGTAAGCAAGACTCGGAGGTCTTATGCTGCCATCATGGCGTTTGAAACTGTCAGGCGCCCGTCGAGGACAGCGGCTCTTGTGACGGCCACATTGTGGGCACCTTGTGGTAACCAACGCATCCGCCTGCGCTTGCCCATCCGTGCATTCCCGATGTCGTCGACGCAACCTTCGATGCGGGGTGCAGAGATGGGTTTGCCACGGCGATATCGGGCACCATAATTTACAAGTGCCTCGATTTTGTTTGCAAGATAACGGCATAGATCATGGCAGCGTGCCAGTGCCTGTTGGGCCTGGTCTCAGACCAAGGGCTCTTATTAGGAGAATCGCGCGCAATCGACCATGAGCCATTGAAGGTTGGTGCCGGCGGTCCGAATATTGCCGTGCCAAAGATGCCATCGCGGGTTGCAACGGAGCCTAAAATGGAATCATGTCCGCGTTTCTGCCATGCGCTCCAATGACTGGCTAATCTCTTTCAACGCATCGCAAAGCTGATGCACGGCACTGTCATTCCCCCTAATCCGGTGGAGCATGACCCACAGGAAGTCGATGGTTTCAATGACCGAACTGAGGTTGCGGCTATGCCCGCCATTCTTCCAGGCGCGCTGATACGCTGCGATCACACTGTCAGCGTGACTGGTCTCAGACGTTCCATCCGCCAGATCCATCGCTGCTAGATGCTTGGTTAGGAGCGCGTTTCCGATCATCGCAAGGCTCCAGAACGACAGGTGGGCGTCTGTTTCGCGCGCAAGACGCGATAGGATCGAGTCGACTCTGGGAAGGCAGCTTTCAGCTTCCGCAATCTGGGCCTCAAGCTTCTCCCGGAGTTTTTTGCTGGATCTATTCCGGCCGGTATATACTTTCAGCAAGATAAGGGAGAGATGCGTGTTCAGTGCGGGATCGGCGTCATACTCTTCCTGATTGTCCTCTTTGAAGGATGCATCGAAGGCGCGCAGATAGTAGTCCGCCATCATGCCGACGGTCTTTAAGGTCTCTACGCTCGAAGCAGCCAGAGTCAGGCATTTGCGCTTGTAGGCACTTGCGATCAAGCGGAGGCGTTCGGCCGTTTCCTTGTCTTTGATGGCCTTGGACAGGTCTTCCAGTTCATGAATCGATGTGCCCACCTGCGGGCCCGCTTCGGTCATCGCCGCCTCGACGTCGGTCCCCGCTTTTTCTGCCGCGATCACCCATAATCCAGCGACGCGGGCCCTGAGGTTCGCACGCTGTTCGACCGCGCGGACCGTATACGACGAGTCATTTGCCTGGATGGCCCAGTTATACGCGGTGATCGCGTCATTGAAGCGTCCAAGATTGGAGTACGCCGCCCCAAGAGCGTCGTTCAATTCCGCATCCGCCTTCCATTTTTCTGGCAGCTGACTGACGATATCGTCCAGTTCCTGGGACAAACGAATATAGGCCGCGTCTCGGGTCACATCGGCGCGCTGGGACACGTTGGTGATGGCATTGATTGCCTGAGCCTTGGCGGCGAACTTTGCTCTCTGTGTGTTCGACCGTTTCCGCCCGGTGTCGGACCTGAACCGATACGAGGCATCCCCATAGGATTGATAGGCGCCCCAGGTGTTGCTGGAAGGGTTGGCCATGTAGGCGGCCTCCCGGCCCATGCGGACCGCATCGGCAAACGTTGCACCGTGCCGGATCATTTGTTCATAGAAGGTCGAAGCGAACTCGCGTGCAGGTACATCTTCAACCTCCCACCCGGCAGCGATGACGGCCTTGGCGCCAGCCTGGATGAAAGCAACGCCGAGATTGGCCGCCAGTTTGTGCCGGTTCAACCACGAGGCTCGCTCTCCATCAGGGCGGGCGATCTTGCCAAGATAGCAACAGTTCAGGAACACGAACTCGGGTGGATGGCTGAGCGACTGAATAGTTTGCGGCGACAGGAACACACCATGGCCCAGAACCATGCCGGTGTCCTGGGAGGGCCCGTGATCATACACGCCATGGCCTGCCAGATGGACGATCCTGTTCGCTCCCAGCAGGACCTCTTTGAACACCCGACTGGCGTCTGGCTTAATCAGCGCTGGAACCTTTCCCCAGGTCTCGGCATCCGTGAAAATACCCGCTACGATTTGCGCTTCTTCCTGGGCACCGGGCAGCTCTTGGAATTCTTCGCTGGGCGGATCACCGATCACCAGAACGCCCCTGGTCTTTGCCGAGAACTGCCCCACGACGCTGCGTGTCTGGATCAGCTGACGGGTGACATTGGTGCTGACGGCGATCGGCCGGTCCAGTCCGCTGAACTTGTTGTCCAGAAGTTCCCAGGGATAGGCGGCCGCTGTCTCGTCCAGGATGAATTGCAAACCCCGGCGATCCGATGCGAGCTGTTTCAGACCTTGGGGCACAAGCAACTCGAACAGGATCTGGCTGAGATCGTCGCTCCTCGTGGTCGATGAGGTGATGGCGTCGACCATCCGGTCGACCAGCTTGCGGTCCTGGACGTGCAGATCCTGAGCTGCGAGCGCGTAGTCGCTGTGGCTTGTGAACACCAAGGTGTCCTCTTCGCCCGCCACCTTAGACTTCTCGATCTGCACACGCTGCAGATACCCTATGTTGTCGTCTTCGGCTGCGCGCCGTAAGCCGCCCCGCTCGACTTTCAGCTCATGATTGATGTCCAGCTGCGCGCTGAAGATCCTGTCGTCTTTCTCGGACATCAGAATGGACGCTGCTTTGATCGCAGTGTCCTCGAACAATTCCACCAGTACCAGGCGCGCGATTGGGTCGATCCGCGTTTGCGAACCGCCTTGGTTGATCTCTTCAATCCGCGTGTTCGCGCGCAGCAACGCCTGGAGCGTTGCGCGCAGGCTTTGCCGCAGTGTCAGCCTGCTTTCGCTGTGGCCGATCAACAAGGTTCCTAATGTCAGCGGGTTGCCGCCGTCGTGGTCGGGCCTTTCGCATACTTTCAGTGCGTAGTGCAGGAAAGCGTTGGCCAACGTCCGCGTCAGTGCCTCCATTGTCAGCTGGCCGTACGTGCCGAGGCCGACGATCAGCGCACCCTTGATGTCTTCGGGGTATTCGCTGAGGTTGAACAAAACATCGGCCGTATCCAGGGCGCCGGGGTACAGACCAAGCGCCCTGCGGGTTGTCAGGCGGTAATCAAGCCGGCTGTCGATATACTTCTCCGCGCTCATGAGCAGATCGTTCTCATAGTGACCGACGGCGATCACCTCGCCACAGAATGCCAAATTGGCATGGCGGATCTCCACTACGGCCTTGGGTGCCTCGGATGACTTGGGCTCCTTGGAGGGTCCACCCATTGGCATCAGATTGAAATCTGCGGGGGACATGTTTTCCAGGGCCGTCTCGGACATTTCCTGGTCACGCATGGTGCCACGGCGCGTCGCGTCCGCCTGCCTGGGCAATCGGCTTGTTTTGCCGGTCTCCAACAATTCCGCATAGGCCGGGAAGTCGGGCGAGTTGCGGGGCAGAGTCCCGTGATCGACCCTTGCGTACCATGTGCGGGTTTCGTCGATGATACCGGTTTTCCAAGGAACCTGTCCGTCGCCTTTCGGCGTTGACAGGACCTTCAGACGGCGCATGCCGAAGACCGTGGTGTCGGGGACCACATTGATGGGCGTCTCTTGAGCCGTGCCTGCGACATAGCAGGTCAGCGCGTCATCCCGGCTTTCCGGTTTCGCCAAGATGTTCCGGATCTGCTTTGCGGCCGCCAGCTGGTCTTCTTTGGGTACGCCCCAGTCTTTGTCATAGACGCGGTGCAAAGTCTCCCATGTTTGCACATCGAAGAAATCCTCGCGGCCTTTCTGTGGAAGCAACTGCAGGATCCCCGGAAGTTGGCGAACATAATTCAGCACTTCGCGTTTGGAGTGTGTGACGTCCACAGAATGCAGTTTGTTGATGGTGCCGGCTCGCCCGACCAGCTGGGCGACAATCGCGTGCGATCCACCGTTTGGTGTTCCCAGCATGACAAAGCGGGTGTCGCCGCGCTCCTTGACCTTTTGCCAGGTCTTGTTGTTCTCTGCCATCATCGCGCGCACCACCAGCCCGCCCATCGAATGGGCCAGGAATCGGATCGGTTTGGTCGAGGCCCCCATGGCAATTTCGACTTGCTCTGCAAGGCGCTGTGCCTCTTCGACGATGGGCTTGCGCCAGTCATAAGCAAACGGAATGACGAAATTGTCCTTCGCCACGTAGTCGATCAGCTCGCCGTAGTAGCCTTCGATCGGTCCGTCTGGAGCAATGCTTTCGTTCTCCAGATCGGCGAGCGTTTCGATGGCGCCGAAGGCGAGACGTCTGAAGTTCAGCCAAAGCCGCCGATCGTGCTCCTTCAGATGGCTGCCCATGGTCCCCGGCAGAACAAAGACTGTCGGAACCTCGGTGCGGTCGCGCTGCTCAACCTTGCCCCGAGCGGCGACCTTCAGCGGGCGATGCATCTCATAAGACGCAAATTTGGACACGTCACCGTCCAGCGCGTCGACAATCCGCGACGCGGTGCGCGGATTGCTGAAATACGTGAAGTGGTTGACCTCTGGCCCCTTGTCAAAGAAGTACCGCGTGCCGTCTGCGCGGGTAGTCCCCCCCAACATTTCATTGGTCTTCACGACTAGATCATGTTCGTCCCAATAGAAAAGGTCCGTTGCGAGTACTTTCAACGACCGCAAGATCCCGGACGGCTGGATGTCCCCAGCGATCACACACAGAGGCCCGGTCACCTGGATATCGCGACGGTTCAGCATGTTGATCAGGGGCGATTCCGGCATCTGTGCTTCGAGACCCGGCACAACACGAGGGTCAGTGCGCATCGAGACAAACGCTTGCAGGATCGCGGTGGTCAGTTCGTAGATCGGGTTGTCTCTCAAAAACGGAATGTTGCCGATCAGATTGACGATCACCGAAAGGTACAGGTCGAGGCGCCCTGATGCGAGCGTGGTGCCGTTGGCAGGGCATCCGACGCGGACGAACCGCTCGACGATTGGTCGGCGGTCTTTCAGAAGCCCGTTGAGCTTTTCGAGGGCGGACTTGTCGGCCTGTCGACGGGCTCTGATCGCCTCGGCGTCCTTGGGGTTCTCTTTCTCCCATTCGGGGTCCCCCCGCCATTTCGCGAAGAAGTCTCCATCGACGCTGTCGAACGGATCGGTGCGGGGAACCGGCTCCCCTTGATCCTTCAGGTCCTGCCCATTGACCCGCGCGATCAGTTCGCCAACGATGCCGCCGCGCGAGTACCCCACCATGTGCAGGCGTGCGTCCTTGGGCAGACTTTCGACCAGGTTGATCGCATTTTGTATGGGATTTTCGCTGAGCGTGCGGTGCTCGAAGCCGTAGATGTGCCCTCCGTACTGGTTGACCAGCTGGTTCCAGGTAGATGGCTCTCCTTTGCGCTTTTGCTCTTCGCTTTGCTGCGTCAGGCCAAGAAAACTAGCGCCCGTCATGGACGCAGTGCCGTGGATAAGCACAAGTATGGGTCGGTCGGTTGGGATATCGTCGCGCTGGACCAGGACCGGATCGGTCTGGTCTGGGCGCTCAAACTTGTAGAGGCCCTCTTCCCGACCAATGCGCGCTTCGAGTGCCTTGGCAAGCTCCGTTGCGCCTTTCTTGGCAATGGCCTCATCCGGGCGAATGTCGAGGAACCTGAGCCCCTTAAGCACCCAAGCGCCCACTCCACGCGTGGCAGGCCCGAAATGCAGGACAGGCGGGATATCGGACGCCTCTTCACCGCTGCGCTGGCCTCGGCCCGCAAAATCCACCCGGGCCTGTTCGGGTGTCGTCCAGATCTTGATGTCATTGGCGAATTCGATCTGAACGAGGGTGTTCTCACCGGTTTCGACATCGACTTCGCCGGTGTCGACCGCCTCGCCTTCGCCACGCGCCGACCTGGCAAGAGTGTCGAACAATCGGTGATCGATCTGCACAGCTTCGGTTAGTTCGACTTTCAGAAGATCACCGAAGATCTTCGACGTTTCATCTTTGGAGGTTTTGCCTTGGGATTTGCCCGGGACGGTCAGCGTTGTCATGACGAACAGCTTTTTATTCGAATTCAAGCAATGGAATTGGAACAAACCTACCAGGACTTCCGGGAATGCAGCAAGAGCTTCCTGCCGATCAGAGCAGCGACTCTAACTTCCCAAACATGTAGAAGTTCTAAGACCGATTGCGCTTGGCAATCGCTTAAAAAGGCTCCGCGTTCCCAAGTCTGGACAGATGCCGAACGCTGTCGTGAAATCCGATGTCTCGAGAGGGCTAGCGGCAGACCTCAAAGTTCAGGTTCGGCAGCTTCTTGGAGACGATCAAGAGGAGTTTCCCTGCATCTTCAGCCGTTATCTCGTTGTCATCGGTGGCGTATCACCGGATCTGGACGATCTTACCCGGTGACGCCTTGGCACACGCGTCACTGGTCCGGTTGAGTATCCAGGAGATAGCCGATTGCGTGGCGCTGTTCACGAACTCCAGCCTGAATTCGATTTTGAACAGCTGCTGCGGGTTCTCAAGCAGATGTTCCACAATCATCCTCGTGTAATCGCCATAGAATTCATCTGCTTGATTAACGAGGGAGGTATCCGAAGACGTCATAGTGTACAATACGTCGCTGTATTCAATGCGCGGATCGTCCTCGGTTGCTGGGGTAATAAAGCTCTGCATATGTCCGACTTGTCGCGCGTGGGTTATCCCACGTGAACGCGCATCTATACGCATGCGATGTTTTCTTGTTTGTCAACCGTCAGTTTAACAAGCCGTATACCGTTAAACAATTTCAAGCGCCGGAGAATGCCATGCCACGCCGCGACCCATTTGAGGGACACAGGTTTCCGAAGGAGGTGATTCTCCTCGCCGTGCGTTGGTACTGTCGTTACCCGCCGTCGTTTCGGGATGTCCGTGATCTCATGGTCGAACGCGGGATTACCGTAGATGCTAGACCCGTGTTCCGGTGGGTGCAAAAGTTTGGCTCCGAGATCCGCAATCGCGCCTATGGTCAGCATTGGAGTTGGCGAGGGTTAACTTGGCATGTCGATGAGATCTACCTGCGTGTGAACGGCCGGTGGTGTTATCTGTGGCGCGCTGTGGACCGCATGGTCGCCTAATCGACTTCAGGTCAACGGCACGCCGGACAGCCAGCGCAGTAAGGGCCTTTATGCGCCTAGCCCGAGAGACAGTACGCCTCTATCAGCCCCTGACGATCGTGACGGACAAAGCGGCCAGCTACGCCAAGGTCATTGGTGAATGGAACGCACGGCTCGGGCCCGAAGATGCGCCTCGCCACGTAACCCGAAGACATGAGAACAATCGGATCGAAGGCGACCACGCTGTTCTCAACCACCGCCTCCGTACCATGCGAGGCTTCCAAGGGTTGTCGACGGCCAAGGGCACGCTCAAAGGGATCGAAACCTTCCGTGCCATCCGGCGCGGCGACTTCCACGGCTGTGAGATTGGCGCCAACAACGAGATCGCCTTTGTCCGAGGTCTGTTCAGCTCAGGAAAAACAACGGCTTGAGTCCAGTCTACTCACCGCCGGCTTGTACGTTAGAGCACCAACGCAACGGGCCCGTCTCGATTCAGTCGGTGCCATAGGGCCAGCCGCAAACGAGCCTGGCGCTCGGACTTGCCTGACACGCAGTCCAGACGACTAGCACTCTGATCGCCCCAATTTGAACGCACGGCGACAAAAGCCGGACCCGTTCCATACCTGTGAACCCGTTGGCAGATCGTCGCCGCAATCACGGGCAGACCATGGTGCTCGCGCAAATCTCAGACATCGCGGCAGCACAGAAGGGCTGGCCTTTCACAGATCCCGGAAGGCCCGCTGATGTAGCATCCGGGCTTACTGCGAATGCAGGATCCGGTCGGCTCTCACGGCGGCCGTGGTGCGATTGTCGACGCCAAGCTTCTGGAACACTGCTTCAAGATGCTTGTTCACGGTTCTTGAGCTCAGATCCAAGATGTCGCCGATGTCCCGGTTGGTCTTGCCCAAGGTCAGCCAAAAGAGGACTTCGGCCTCGCGCTCCGTCAGCCCAAAGGCCATCTCGAGCTGCTTTTCATTGCTCGACGATTGTGCGGGCGCGACACGGATCAAGACTTCTCCCACCGTGCTGAGCCCGATTGCACGGAGGATATGCCCTTCGAAGGACATTGGAACGACCTCCGAAATCGGTGTTGTGGCGGCCACCCGTATCCAGGCCGCAAGACGTTCCTCGACCGCGTCGACTTGGCCGACATTGGGCATCATCTGTGTGGCACGCGGCGAACCCCAGGCGAACGTCCCGGACGTGTTGAAGGCCATCACAGCCGGGCCGGACAGCTCGATGGCCTCGCGCGCGCTCTGGATCAGCTTGGAGTTGACCATATGGATGGTGAGCCGTGCGATCAGCTCTTCGACGTCGATCGGTTTGGTGATGTAATCGACAGCGCCGGAGCGGAGACCCTTGAGAATGTCTTCGGGCTCGGTCAGCCCGGTCATGAAGATCACAGGTGCCGATGTCGAAGCGGGCGGGGCCTTGAGCTGGCGGCAGGTCTCGAACCCATCGAGACGCGGCATCATCGCGTCAAGAAGGATGACGTCAGGGCCCACACGACGCGACAGTTCAAGCGCCGACGAGCCGTCTCGCGCGACAAGCACGGTCATCCCGCTGCCTTCGAGCGCCTCGACGACCATTCGAAGCGTGGCGGGGTCGTCGTCGACGACAAGCGCAATGTTATTCAGCTGCTGGGCGTTCATCATTGGCACGAGCGGCGTTTACGATTCGGGTGAAGCCCGGCATGTCGTAGTTGGCCAGGGCGTTGCGGAGGCGGCCGAGGAGCAGTGGGTCGACCTGGAGATTGGAGAGGCATTGTTCGAGTTCTCGGACATGGCCGATTTCTGCGAAGCTCAGGAGGTTGACGGCGATGTCTTCGGGCAGGCTGGTCATGCGCGCGTTGCTCTCGGTCCGCGTTAGGGGATGGGCCCGTTTGATCAGCCGGATCTTGAGGAGATCGGCCACGCGCGTGGCCAAATCGTCGAGGTTGTAGGGCTTGGCGATGAACGCGTCGAAGAGCGCGCTGCGCGGCCGCGATGGAACGCCGTCGAGCGCATGCCCGGAGATCATGATGATCGGCGTCGACCGATGATCGCCGCTTCGCAGCGTCTCGGCGAGGGTCCAGCCGTCGGACCCGGGCATGTCGATGTCGAGAATGAAGATGTCGGGCGCGATGTCGCTGAGCATATCGAGGGCCAGTTCGGCGCTTGAGGCTGTCAGAACCGCAAACCCGATGGGTTCAAGAAAGTTCGATACCAGGGCGAGGTGATTGAGATCGTCGTCGACGACCATCAGCGTGCGTCGGGGACCGTCGAGCCCGACGACCTGCAGCGCGGCGGTGGCCTCCCCGTCTTTGGCGCCGAGGCGGGCATGCGGGATCGAGGGCAGCATCATGCGAACGCGGAACAGGCTGCCTTTGCCCAGGGTGCTGTCGACGTCGATCTCGCCGCCGAGGATCTCGACCAAGAGCTTGGTGATCGTCAGGCCGAGCCCTGTTCCCGGGATGGTGTGCTGCGCGCCGCGCTCAAAGGGCATCCAGATCTTGTCCAGATCCTCTGGCGCGATCCCGCATCCGGTATCGCTTACCTCGATCAGCGCGACTTCGTTTCGGTAGTGAAACCGCAGGATGACCTCTCCCTTTTCGGTATATCGGATCGCGTTCGACAGCAGATTGATGAAGATCTGCCGGAGGCGCTTTTCGTCACAAGTGACCCATCCCGGGATCGATCCCTTGGTTTCGAGGCGGAATGTCAGGCGCTTGTCTCCTGCACTGGCTTCGAAGATCGAGGCAATCTGTGCCAGAAACACTCGCAGATCGATGCGGTCGCGCAGGATTTCCAGGCGGCCCGACTCGATGCGGCTGATGTCGAGGAGGCCTTCGATCAAGCCGGCGAGGTGTTCGCTGGAGCGGCGGATCGTCGTGACGGAACTGCGCTTGCGCTCGGGGATGTCGGGCGCCTTTTCGAGGATCTGGGCGAAACCGTAGATCGCATTCAAAGGGGTGCGCAGCTCATGGCTGAGACCGGTCATGTAGCGGGTCTTGGCTTGGTTGGCAGCCTCGGCTTTCTCCTTGGCCGCTTGAAGCTCGCGGTCCGTGCGCTCGTGGGCGCGGACCTCTCGCAACAGCCGTTCCGTCTGTCGTTCGGCGTCCTGACGCGCTTTGTGGTGGCTTTCGTTCGTGAGAATGAACATCCAGACGACGACGCCGATCACGATAAGCACCATCCCGAAGATGATCGTCAGCGCCGCATCGAACTCAGCCGATCCGTTAAAGTGACGGATGATCAGCAAAAGCCCCCCAAACCCGCCAGACAGGATCACCGTGTAGATCAGGAACCGAGACATGCGGGACATCAGTGCATCGGCCACCGGCTTTGGCAGGGCCGAGTACAGGAACCCAATGACGGCGGTGTCGAGGCGGCCGTGCGGCTTGCAAAAATCGTGGCAGTTGCTGTCGAGCGTGCAGCAGAGCGAGCAGATGGGGCCGGAGTGAAACGGGCAATGCGTCATGTCCTCTGCGTCGAAGCGATAGTCGCATACCGAGCAGGTCGTGAGGCCCGGCGGTGTCGTCTCGGAGGCGCGCGCGATGTAGAACCGCCCGCGGGTGAGCCAGGCGATGGTCGGCGCAAGAACGAATGCGGTAATCAGAGCAACGAGGGTCGAAAACGCCTGTGCCGTCGGGCCGAAGAAGCCGATGTAAGACAGGATCGACACGAACCCGGCCACGAACATGGCCCCGATCCCGACGGGATTGATGTCGTAGAGATGCGCCCGGCGAAACTCGATCCCTTTTGGGCTGAGACCGAGCGGCTTGTTGACGATAAGATCCGCCACCAGCGCGCCGATCCACGCCACCGCAACATGGGAGTAGAGGCCGAGCACAGCTTCCAGGCCATGGAACACGCCCAGCTCCATGAGCATCAGGGCAATGCTGACGTTGAAGACCAGCCAGACCACCCGGCCGGGATGCGTATGCGTCATACGGGAGAAGAAGTTCGACCAGGCGATCGAGCCCGCATATGCGTTGGTGACGTTGATCTTGAGCTGAGAGAGGATCACGAAGGTGCCGGTCAGCGCCATCACGACCCCGGCCCAGGGCAGAACCTGGTCAAAGGCAACGAAATAGAGCTGCGTCGGGTCGGCCGCGTCTGTCCGTGGCACGCCTTCGGAAATCGCAAGCGTCACAAGATAGGAGCCGGCGATCATTTTCACGACGCCCAGCACAGCCCATCCCGGGCCGGCGGCAATCAGGGCAAGCCACCACCCACGGCGTTCGGCCGGGGTCTTGGGCTCGGGCAGAAACCGCAGAAAGTCCACCTGTTCGCCGATCTGAGCGACAAGCGAGAACATGACACCCATCGCCGCGCCCATGAGGAGCAGCCGTGGCACCCCATCTTCTTCTGCGCTCCCGACAAAGCCTGACCAGCGCTCGAAGTCGTAGCCCGCGAAGAAGAGCAGCACGAAGGGCAGCACGTGCAGAACGATCCAAAAGGGCTGGGTCCAGGTCTGGAAGGTCGAGATCTTGGAAAACCCGTGGACCACAAGGGGGATCACCACGAGAGACGACACGATGTAGCCCCAAAAGATCGGGATGCCGAAGCAGAACTCCAAAGCCAGCGCCAGAATTGCCGCTTCGAGTGCGAAAAAGATGAAAGTGAAGGAGGCGTAGATCAGCGAGGTGATCGTGGAGCCGATATAGCCAAAGCCCGCGCCCCGCGTCAGCAGGTCGATGTCGACGCCGTAGCGCGCTGCATAATAGCTAATGGGCAAACCGGTGAGAAACAGGATCGCTCCCACCAGCATGATTGCGGCAACAGCGATATCGAAGCCATAGGTCAGAGTGATTGCGGCGCCAATGGCCTCCAAAGCCAAAAACGAGATTGACCCGATGGCCGTGTTGGCCACCCGGGCTTTTGTCCAGCGACGGGCACGCCGCGCCGTGAAGCGCAGCGCAAAATCCTCCATCGTTTCGTTTGCGACCCAGCGATTATACTGCCGTCGCTCGGGTGATGCCCGATGCGTTGCGACCATGGCCTTCCCTCGTTCAAAGCCGCTGAGAAGCGCACACTAGGCGTCTTCGCGCGAACCGGCGGGTCCATGCCCATCTTCAGATGACATCTTACCGAGGGATAAACGCGCAGGGATATACGTCATTCACCCCATACTGCAGCGCAGCACAATCGCTCACCCTTGTCGACGACGTGGCCGCAACCGGCCCCAGTCATTCATCCGACAGGAGGCGATATGTCCAAAAAAGAGACACCAAAGACCGACGCTGGCGTCAGCCGCAGGGCCATACTGGCCGGGGGCGCCGCGCTCACCGCATCCCTTTTCGCGCCGAAATTCCTTCGGGCTGCCGACTTCCCGACGGCTGAGATCAATACCACTGGCCTGTCGGTGACCGACGATACGGTGACCATTGGCATCCTGCATTCCATTACCGGCACGATGGCGATCTCGGAGACGGGATCCGTTCAGGCCGAGAAACTCGCCATCGAGCAGATCAATGCGCAGGGCGGCATTCTCGGCCGCAAGATCGAATATATTCAGGAAGACGGCGCATCCGACTGGCCGACCTTTGCCGAAAAAGCGCGCAAGCTTCTGGTGAACGACAAGGTCGCCTCGGTCATGGGCTGCTGGACATCCGCTTCGCGCAAGGCGGTTCTGCCCGTCTTTGAGCAGCACAATGGCTTCCTCTATTATCCGACATTCTACGAGGGCCTCGAGCAGAGCCCCAACGTGATCTATACCGGCCAGGAGGCGACGCAGCAGATCATCGCAGGCCTCGACTGGGTCAACCAGACCAAGGGCGCCAAGTCCTTCTATCTGCTGGGCTCGGACTACATCTGGCCGCGGACCTCCAACAAGATCGCGCGCAGGCATATCGAGAACTTCATGGACGATTGCGAGGTCGTCGGCGAGGAATACTACCCGCTTGGCCACACGCAGTTTAACTCGGTGATCAACAAGATCCGCCTGCGCAAGCCCGATGTCATCTATGCCATCGTTGTGGGCGGCTCGAACGTGGCGTTCTACAAGCAGCTGACTGCGGCGGGGATCGATCCTGCGGCTGAAAGCCCGATCGTTCTGACGATCTCTGTGACCGAGGACGAGATCCGCGGCATCGGCGGCGAGAACATTGCCGGCGCCTATGCCTGCATGAAGTACTTCCAGTCGCTCGATAACGAGAACAACCTTGGCTTTGTGAAGGCGTTCAAGGAGATGTGGGGCGACGACATCGTCATCGGCGATGTGACGCAAGCCGCTTATCTCGGCCCCTGGCTCTGGAAAGCGGCCGTCGAGAGGGCTGGCTCCTTTGATATCGACAAGGTGCGCGAAGCCTCGCCCGGCATCGAGCTGACGACGGCGCCCGAGGGCTATGTCAAGGTCCACGAAAACCATCACCTCTGGTCCAAGACCCGCGTGGGCAAGGCCCAACAGGACGGCCAATACGAGGTTGTGTTCGAGACCGCCGAACTTGTCGAGCCCGACCCGTTCCCCGAGGGCTATCAATAGGCCCTGTCGGCCCGCCTGTGCATCGGGCGGGCCGATTTTTCCAAGAAAAATCAATGAGGCCAGACAGGGGAGCCTGACGCGATGTTTTCCGGCTACACGATGGGGGAACTCGGCGCGATCTTTGCCATGCAAGGGTTCGCCGGGCTGATCCTCTTTTCCGTTTTCGTGCTGATGGCGCTCGGGCTGGCGATCATCTTCGGCCAGATGGGCGTGATCAACATGGCGCACGGGGAGTTCATGATCCTTGGCGCCTATATGACGTATCTGACGTCGAACATCTTTGCCGACTTCATCCCGGCGCTTTACGGGATCTACTTTTTCATCGCGATGATCATTGCATTCCTCGTGACCGGCGCTCTCGGGCTGCTCGTGGAATGGGGAATGATACGCCATCTCTACAAGCGCCCGCTCGACACGCTCTTGGCCACCTGGGGCCTCAGCCTCATCCTGCAGCAGACCTACCGCTCGGTGTTTGGCGCGCGCGAGGTCGGGGTCTCGATCCCCGATTGGATGATGGGATCGCTCCCCCTGACAGACCTGATCGAGATCCCGATCAACGGCATCTTCGTGATGATCCTCGCCATGTCGATCTCGGCGGTTGTCTACTTCATGATGTTTCGCTCGACCTGGGGCAAACAGGTTCGGGCGATCAACCAGAACCGCGTGATGGCCGGCGCTGTGGGCATCAATACCGAATGGACCGACCGGCTGACCTTTGGCCTTGGCTGCGGGATCGCCGGGGTGGCCGGCTCCGCCTTCACGATGATTGGCTCAACGGGGCCGACGGCCGGCCAGCTTTACATCGTGGACACGTTTCTCGTCGTGGTCTTCGGCGGCGCGGGCAGCCTGCTCGGCACCATCGCCAGCGCGTTCACGATCAGCCAAGCCCAGTCGATCATGGAGTTTTTCCTCTCCGGCTCGATGGCCAAGGTTCTGACGCTCCTGGTGGTCGTCGGCATCCTGATGGTGCGTCCGCAGGGCCTCTTTGCCCTGAAGCTCCGCAAGTAAGGGGACCCACGCGATGACATCGAACCGTCTCTTCACCCGCAGCGAGCTGATCGGCTTTGCCATCCTTGCCGCGGTGATCTTCCTCCTGCTGCCGGCGGTGCTGGACAGCTTCCGGCTCAACCTCTTTGGCAAGTATCTCACCTACGCCTTCGTCGCGGTCGGGCTGGTTTTGTGCTGGGGAGCAGGGGGGATCCTGTCTCTCGGGCAGGGGGTGTTCTTCGGCCTTGGCGGCTATTGCATGGCGATGTTTCTCAAGCTGGAGGCGTCGACGCCCGAGAACACCGCGATCCAGTCGACCCCCGGCATTCCGGACTTTATGGACTGGAACCAGCTTACGGCGCTGCCCTGGTGGTGGGAGCCGTTCTACAGCCTGCCCTTTGCGCTCTTTGCCGTGGTGGCCGTTCCGATGGCCTTTGCCTTCGTCATTGGCTACGCGATGTTCACCCGCAGGGTAGGGGGCGTCTACTTCGCCATCATCACCCAGTCGCTCGCGGCGATCCTCACGATCCTGATCATCGGCCAGCAGGGCTTTACCGGGGGTGTCAACGGCATCACCGACCTGCGCACCCTGATGGGGTGGGACATCCGGACAGATGAGGCCAAGACGACGCTCTACTTCGTCAACGGCGTCCTGCTCTTTGTGGTGCTGTTCCTCGCGCAGGTGATCCGCAAGTCGAAGCTCGGCCGCATCCTTATCGCCATGCGCGATCAGGAGGACCGCGTGCGGTTCTCGGGCTACGACGTGGCCAAGTTCAAGATGTTCATCTTTTGCGTCGGCGCGGGCTTTGCATCTGTTGGCGGCGCGATGTTCACGCTCCAGGTCGGCTTCATGTCGCCGACGCTTGTGGGCATCATTCCCTCGATCGAGATGGTGATCTTCTGCGCGGTGGGCGGGCGGCTCTCGATCCTCGGTGCGGTCTATGGCGCGCTCTTGGTGAACTGGGCCAAGACGACGTTTTCCGAAAGCTTCCCAGAGCTTTGGCTTCTTGGTCTCGGCGCGCTCTTCATCGGTGTCGTGATGGCGTTCCCCAATGGTCTGGCCGGTCTCTATGCCGATTATGTCGAGCCGCGGATCAAGGCGATGTTTGGCGGCGCCAAGGCCGAGCCTGTGCCGGCTGCGCCGCCGCCACCTCCGGCTTCGCCCACCGCACCGCCTGACGCGGCGCCTGTTCACGCGCAGGCCAAGGTGACGTCGTCGGGGCCCGAAACCCCTGGGCCCGCCGGCGCCCCGGCTGAGTGAGGAGAGCGACCCATGACAATCCGCAACTCAAACTTCGTCCTGATGGTCGAAGACCTCACCGTGTCTTTCGACGGATTCAAGGCGGTCGACGCGCTCTCGTTCTACGTCGCGCCCAATGAATGCCGCGTCATCATCGGGCCCAACGGGGCAGGAAAGACCACCGTCCTCGATCTGATCTGCGGGCGCACCAAGGCCACGGGCGGCTCGGTGAACTTCAAGGGCAAAGAGCTTTTGAACATGCGCGAGGACCAGATCGTGATGGCCGGGGTCGGGCGCAAGTTCCAGACCCCGTCGGTCTACGAAGACCTCAGCGTTTTTGAGAACCTGGAGCTTTCCTATCCCAAGGGGCACGGCGTCTTCGGCGCGCTCACCTTCCGCCGCGACCAGGTTGTGCGGGACCGTGTGCAAGAGATCGCGGAGATGATCTTCCTGGAGGATCTCATCGAGGAAAAGGCGGCGTTTCTCTCACACGGGCAGAAGCAGTGGCTCGAGATCGGGATGCTGCTGATCCAGGACCCGGAGCTGTTGATGCTCGACGAGCCGGTCGCGGGCATGTCCGTTGCCGAACGCAAGAAGACCGCTGAGCTTCTGAAGCGGATCGTCGACCACCGCGCGGTGATTGTTATCGAGCACGATATGGGGTTCGTCGAGGACATCGCGAGCCGGGTCACGGTGATGCACCAGGGCAAGACCCTCTCTGAGGGGTCCATGGAGCGGGTGAAGAACGACCCAAAGGTCGTCGAGGTTTATCTCGGACATTGAGGACAAGCGCATGCTGGATATCCAGAAACTCAGTGCTGCCTATGGCAAGAGCGAGGTCCTTCACGGGATCGACTTGCAGGTCGATCCAGGGGAAATCGTCGCCATCATGGGTCGCAACGGCATGGGCAAAACGACGCTCATGAAAACGCTGATGGGGATCGTTCCGGAGAAATCCGGGGCGGTGACCCTGAACGGCAGCGAAATCACCGGCCAGAAGGCGCATCAGCGCGTGGCGAGCGGCATCGGCTACGTCCCCCAGGGGCGGATGATCTTTGGCGCGATGACGGTAGAGGAGAACGTCGAAACCGGGCTCACGGTTACGGGACAAAAGGACGTCCCGGGCGACATCTATGAGCTTTTCCCGGTGCTTCTGGAGATGAAGGGCCGGCGCGGAGGCAACCTCTCGGGCGGACAACAGCAGCAGCTCGCTATCGCGCGCGCGCTTGCGTCGAACCCCAAAGTGCTTCTGCTGGATGAGCCGACGGAAGGCATCCAGCCCTCGATCATCCGCGAAATGGCCCGCACCCTGCGCAAGATCCGCAACGAGCGGGGGCTCTCCATCGTCGTGTCGGAGCAGGTGCTGAGCTTTGCGCTCGATGTCGCCGACCGCGTGATCGTCATCGAGAACGGGACCTTTGTGCACGACACCCCGCGCGAGGGGATCGACGAAGAAAAGGTCGCGAAATTCCTTTCCGTCTAAGCAACCCCAACAGGAGGATCCTTCCATGCCAGACACCCTCAGCACACCCGTGGCGTCGTATGCCGCGGATACGTTGATCACGGTCAACTTGGATGAAAGCCCCCATACGAACGAGAAGATCCACAACCGCTGGCATCCCGACATCCCAATCGTCGAATGGGTCGATCCGGGCGACGACTTCATCGTCGAGGCCTATGATTGGACGGGTAGCCAGATCGCCAACAACGACGATGCGTCGGATGTGCGGGATGTGGAACTGCCGCAGGTCCACTACCTCTCGGGCCCGATTGGGGTGCGCGGCGCAGAGCCTGGAGACTTGCTGGTCGTCGAGTTGCTCGATGTTGGCCCGTTGAACCGCAGCCAGTGGGGCTTCAACGGGGTCTTCTCAAAGAACAACGGTGGCGGGTTTCTTCAGGAGCAGTTTCCAACGGCCCAGAAATCCATCTGGGATTTCAAGGGCATGTTCACGACATCGCGGCACGTGCCCGGTGTGCGCTTCGCCGGGCTTATCCATCCGGGCCTGATCGGCTGTTTGCCCGACCGCAAGATGCTGGACGCGTGGAACACGCGGGAGAAGGCACTCTTTGACACCAATCCGACCCGTGTTCCCGCTCTCGCAGAGCTTCCGAACACCCAGGCCGCGCATATGGGCAGCATGACGGGTGAGGCCCGCGACGCTGCCGCCGCAGAAGCCGCGCGCACGCTGCCGCCGCGCGAGAATGGCGGCAACTGCGATATCAAGGACCTGTCACGCGGGTCGGTCTGTTACTTCCCGGTCTATGTGCCGGGCGGGGGCCTCTCGATGGGGGACACGCATTTCAGCCAGGGCGATGGTGAGATCACCTTCTGCGGCGGGATCGAAATGGCCAGCTGGCTGCACGTGAAGGTCAGCGTCATCAAGGACGGGATCGCCAAGTACGGCGTGAAGAACCCGATGTTTAAACCCTCGGTGACGACCCCGAAATACGATGACTACATCATCTTCGAGGGCATCTCCGTCGATGATGCCGGAAACCAGCACTACGTGGACATGACCGAAGCCTATCGCCAGGCCTGTCTGAACGCGATCGAGTATATGACGAAGTTCGGCTACTCGCGGGAGCAGGCGCTGGCGATCCTCGGGACGGCCCCCGTGCAGGGGCATGTCTCCGGCATCGTCGACTATCCGAACGCCTGTGCCACGCTCTGGCTGCCCACCGACATTTTCGAGGGGGACCTGATGCCGGGCCCGGACGGACCCACGACGTATGTCGATGGCTCGGTCGACGTGCCCGTCGCGCCGGATCTTTGACGAAACGCAGGGGCGGCGCAGACCAGCGGCCGCCCCGACAACGACGGAGCAGATGATGCCGGTTTATGACTATTGGTGCGATGAGTGCGGTGCCTTCGAAGCACTGGCCCCCATTGCGAACTATGCCGATCCCTGCGCGTGTCCGCAGTGCGCGGCCTTGTCCCCACGGGTGATGTTGAAAGCCCCGACGATCTCAAAGGTCTCGAGCGCGGTGCGCCGTGCCCACGAGGTCAATGAACGCAGCGCCGACAGCCCGAAGCGCTCGTCGCATGGGCCGGGCATTGCGGCTCGGGGTCCAGAGCTCAGACGTGCCGGGTCACGGGTGACGGTCCATTCGGACGGGTCGAAGTCTTTCGCGTCGCAGCGGCCCTGGATGATTTCGCACTAGGAGGGTGCCGTTTGGGACTGATGCAGTGGGCAGGGGTCTTGGCTGACATAGGGTGACATCTTTGGCAAACTTTCGCCCGAATTCGCAATTTCCGTAGCCATGTCCACCCGATGCATTAGGCTATCTATTGTCTTGGACAATGGGTTCACTGCTTATGGCAACCGTGACGCTTCTTTTGCGTGGCGACCAGATCGGCCGATATACCAGCTTCTCCGGGTCCGGAAATGGGCCCGATCGGGTCGTGACAGTGGAAGGTGTCGAGGCCGTGGGTGCGGCGAGCGACGAATACACGGTCATCGTCGAGCAAGTGAATGCCGGCGCCACCGAATTCCAGAATGGTCAATTCGTCACGATCCTTGATCCGTCGGGAAGCGTGCTTGTGCCAAGGACGGGTGTTCAGCCCGATATCGAGCAAGGGCTGGGCGCCGGCGACGAGCATCTCCTGCTCAACAATCAGCCGTTCCTGATCGATCTTGCGGGCCTCCCGGCGGGTCCTGAAACGGTCACCTACACTCAGGCCGACGAAGTCGCGGGGCCTGGGGGCGATGACGATGGCGAATTGGATTTCGCCGATTTCCCCTGTTTCGCGCCGGGCACGATGATCGGCACGCCTCGGGGCCCAATTGACGTGGCGGACTTGCGTGTCGGCGATCTGGTCCAAACGGCGGATCATGGCAGTGCGCCCATCGTTTGGATCGGGCGGCGCGTGGTGGATCTGGCGGATCGGGGCCCGGGCAAGCCCGTTTTGCTTAAGGCAGGGTGCCTTGGCCGGACGCAGCCGAGTGCGGATCTGGTGATCTCTCCCGATCACCGCGTCTTGGTGCGCGATGCGGCGTGCGATTTGCTGTTCGGGACCAGAGAGGTGCTTGCGCCTGCAAAGGGGCTGGTCGCGCTGCCGCGTGTCCGCGCGTTGCACGGCAGGCGGAGAATTGAATATGTGACGGTGCTGACCGACCGGCACGAGGTTATCTTCGCCAACGACATGCCGGTCGAAACGCTCTACCCGGGCCCGCAGGCGCTTCGCCGTCTCGGGGCATTTGCGCGGTCGGCAATCTTGTCGGTCTGCCCGAGGTTACAGGGCGCTGATCTGTCCGTTGCCTACCCAGCCGCGCGCCGCCTGATCTCGGTGAAGGAGGCAGAGGCCCTGACCGTCATCCTTCGACTGAAACAGCGGTTCTCGCCGGAGACCGCCGCGCCAGAAACCACGACAAAGCTGCGTGTGGTGAGGTAGGCCCAGAAGGACCTCTGGAGAGCGTGTTGGCAGATAGGAGATTTGGCGCGCTATTGGCCAACTCCCAAATGGCCCCAGGAAATATTGATAGCGGGACTGGAGAGAACATCCGTTACTCGATTACAAAGTCCATCCCTTCGGTTTCGCGCAGATACGCTTCGAAAAAGTCGGTGAATGTGGCGACGAGCGGGGGGAGTTGCTCGTAGGGGGGGTAAAAGAGTGTCAGCCATAACGGGTCAACCTGCCAATCGAGAAGCAGGCGCTCTACGGATCCGGTGGTGAGGCCTTCCGCGACGATGAAGTCGGGGAGGACGGCGATGCCGCCGCCGGACACGACAAGTTCGTAAAGAAAGTCTCCGTTGTTTGAGATCACCCATGGACCGGCGCGCACCACGCGCTGTGCGCTGCCCTTGGTGAAGCTCCATTCCTCGGTGCGTCCGTCCGCGCTGTAGGACAGGCAATGATCGGGGAGCAGATCCTCCGGTGTTTCAGGGCGCGCGATCTGATGGAAAAGGCTCGGGGCCGCAACGGCGTGGCGCGGCACTTCGCAGAGCTTGCGCCAGATCGTGGACTTGTCCGCTGGCGGACCCGAGATGCGGATTGAGAGGTCGCATTGCTCTTTCATGATGTCGATGAGCGTGTCGGTCATTTGGATGTTGAGCGCGATCTCGGGATAGGCCAGACGAAAGCTCTCGATAAGGCGCGGCAGTAGCCGAAGCCCCATGGACATCGGTGCATTGATCTTCAGCGCGCCGCGGTCGGGCAGGCTGGCGCGGGTGATGTCGCGCGTCACCCGATCAAAATCCTCGACCACTGGCTTGTATCGGGCGGCGACAAGCGCACCGGCGCTGGTCAGCGACACTTGGCGGGTGGTCCGCAAGAGAAGCTGCTGACCAAGGTCCCCCTCTAGCCGCGCGACGATCCGCGTCACAGAGGCCGGGGTTATCCGCAAGGCGCGGGCGGCACCGGCAAAGCTGCGTTGCGATGCAACCTCCAGAAACACGCGGATGGGCTTTAGCTCTTCCATGCCGCCATTATTGCAGTTCTTGTAATGGTGAGTGCAACAAGATCTCTATTAACGACAATAGAGCGCCCTCTATTTCTGACGCAGCGATCGAAGTCTCCGCGGTGGAGCGCGTCATGATCCCATCAACCCAAGGCCTGCATCACGCCGTCTTGGTGGCAGTGTGAGGCAAAGATCATGTCCACGGACCTTCATCAAAGCCGGGTCAAAGACCCTGCACCGGGCAAGCCGCCGATCGTCGCGATCCGCGGCACCGGCGGCAACGAGCATCAAGTCTTCGACCGCGCACAGGATCTGGTTTCGGGCGCAGGCACGATAGCGCCCCGCGGGGATGCGTCAGAGACGGGCGCGGCTCGGTTCTTCCGGCGCGCAGGCGACGGGTATGACACCGCAACGGCGCGGGATTGTGAAACACAACGATCCGTTGCGGGGGACACTCCGTCGCCTCCTCTCGCCAGATTTCGGATCAGAAACGCCGCCTCTTTGATGGAAGGAGACTTCGCATGAGCCTCAACCCCTATCTGGTTTCACTGGGCGTCGGTCTTGGTGTGGGCGTCCTTTACGGGCTGCTCGCCGTCCGCTCGCCGGCCCCGCCAATCATCGCGCTCTTGGGCCTTCTGGGCATGTTGGCGGGGGAGGCCGCCGTGCAATGGCTGCGCGGGCATTCCGATGTCGTGGCGAAGACCCTGCACACGAAGTCCTTTGCCGTTTCATCGACCAAGGACACCACCCTTGATCCGAATACCTGACCCCATCCACGAAAGGAAACTCCGATGTCAAAGCACGAGATGATCACACCCGACAACGCCGCGCTGGTTTTGATCGATTTCCAGCCGGCCATGTTCCAGGGCATCGAAAGCCACGACCGTTTGTCGGTGGTGAACAACGTCCAGATCCTGGCCAAAGGCGCCAAGCTCTTTGGTTTGCCCACGGTGATCTCGACCGTGGCCAAGGACAGCTTCTCGGGGCCCTTCATGCCCGAAGTCACCGACCTCTTTCCCGACCACGATGTCATTGACCGGACCTCGATCAACTCGTGGATCGACGGGAATTTTCGCGCCGCCGTGGAAGCGACCGGCCGCAAGAAGATCGTGCTGGCCGGCCTTTGGACCGAAGCCTGCGTGATGTTTCCGACGCTCGATCTGCTGAGGGAAGGGTATGAGGTCTACATCCCCGCCGATGCCTGTGGTGACGTGACGCCTGAGGCGCATGAGCGGGCGATGGACCGGCTTGTCCAGGCCGGCGCGGTGCCGATGAACGCTCTCCAGTTCATCTTTGAGCTGCAGCAGGATTGGGCTCGGGGCGAGACCTATGACGGCGTGATGGAGATCCTCAAGGCGCACACGCCCTATGGCATCCAGGTCCGCTTCTCCAAATGGGCCCTGGGCGAACATGCCTCCGAAGGAGGCGTCGCCGCCGAGTGACCTGACACTTCGTTCCCGCCCGGTCTCTGGCCTTTGCCCCAGGTTCAGAGGCTGGGCGGACATCGATGAACCTTCCCGTGCCGGCGTCCGTTTGGCCGCCGTCGGAGCTTCTATTTCCCTTTGAAAGGACGCTGCCCATGCCCACCCCTGACACGATCCTGTTCAACGGCAAGGTCACGACGATGGATCCCGACCGACCGAACGCCAGCGCGGTGGCGATCGCCGGGGACCGGGTGTTGGACGTGGGCAGCGACAAGGATATCCTTGCTTTGGCCGGGGCCGATACGCAGACGATCGACCTGGCGCAGCAGCGGGTGATCCCCGGCCTGATCGACAGCCACACGCACATCATTCGCCAAGGCAACAACTTTGCCATGGAACTGCGTTGGGACCATGTACCGTCGCTGGCCGACGGGCTGCGCATGCTCAAAGCCCAGGCCGAGCGGACGCCGGCGGGGCAGTGGATCCGCGTCGTGGGCGGTTGGTCGGTGGATCAGTTCGCCGAAAAGCGCCTGCCCACGCTCGACGAGATCAACGCGGTTGCACCGGATGTTCCGGTCTACGTTCTGCATCTTTACGACCGGGCCTGGCTGAACAGGGCAGCCCTGCGGGCGCTTGGCATCGACAAGCACTTCTACGAACCATTCGTCTCGGGCCGTCTGGAACGGGATGACACCGGCGCTCCGACCGGACTGGCCATGGCGCGACCCAATGCGCAGCCGCTCTATGCGCTGTTGGACATGGCGCCGAAGCTCGACTTCGAACAGCAGATCACCTCGACCAAGCACTATTTCAAAGCGCTGAACGGGCTCGGGCTGACATCCGCGCTCGACTGTGCCGGGGGTTTTCTGAATTACCCGGACGATTACGGCGTGATCACCGAACTCAACAAACGCGGCGAGCAGACGGTGCGGATCGGCTATCAGCTTTTCGCGCAGCGCCCGCTCTTCGAGCTCGACGACTTCAAGCGATGGAACGATATCGTCAAACCCGATCAAGGGAATGACTATCTGAAGTGCGTTGGCGCGGGCGAGATGCTGGTGGCCTCGGCCTATGACTTTGAAGATTTCTCGTATCCCCGCCCCGAGCTTCCCAAGCGGATGGAGGGCGATCTGCGCCCGGTTTTGGAGTTTCTGTTCGAGAACCGCTGGCCCATTCGCTTTCACTGCACCTACGAGGAAAGCGCCCATCGCCTGTTGAGCCTGATCGAAGAGGTGGGCCGGGATAAGGGTCTGGAGGAGCTGAACTGGATCTTCGACCACGGCGAGACCGTCAGCGAAGCCACCATGGAGTGGGTGACGCGGCTGGGCGGTGGGATCAGCTACCAAAACCGTATCGCGTTCCAGACGACGGCCTACCGCGACCGCTACGGCGAAGATGCGCTGCGCACCGTGATGCCGGTCAAGAAGATGATGGCCTCCGGCGCGCCACTGGCCGCAGGGACCGATGCGACGCGTGTGTCGTCCTATAACCCCTGGCTTGCCATCCACTGGGCGGTGACGGGCAAAGGCCGAGGGGGCGATCAGATCTGGGCTGCTGAGAACCGGCTCGAGCGTCACGACGCGCTGCGCCACTGGACAGCCGCGGGCGCCTGGTTCAGCCGCGAGCAGGGCAAGAAAGGTCAGATCAAGGCCGGGCAGTTGGCCGATATCGCCGTGCTCGACAGGGACTATTTCACCGTTGCCGACGACGAGATCACGGAGATCCAGGCGGATCTGACGCTCACCGGCGGACGGGTCGTCCATGCCAAGGCGCGGTTTGCGGGCCATGCCCCGGCCCCGTTGCCCGAACTGCCGGATTGGTCACCCGTCCCGATCTTCGGCGCGCCCGGCGCGCCGGTGCCGGGCCAAGCCAATTTCGCCGCCGAATGACCCGCGCGAGGGCAATGGTCGTTCGCCGCCCCGACCCAGGACGCATCATGTCTGACACCACCAGGCTGGCGATAGCCGTCAGCGAGACCCAAACCGAAAGCGGCCATGAAGCCCGGGTTCCCGGCCTCGACGCGGGGGCGGAACTCACGACATCGAAGGTGTCGGACAGGTTGGTGATCGTCGACCACGCCTACGTGCCCGATGAGCTGCGTGGCATGGGTGTTGCCGGTGCGCTGGCCGAGCGCGCGATCGCAGGTGCCCGGGGAACGGGACAGCGGCGCATGCCGCTCTGCCCGGTTCTTCGATCCGATGCCTCAAAGCGCACAGAGGAGGTGAACGATGTCATCCAGTGGTGATGTCGCCGCGCGGCCGGGCGCTTTCGCGCCGTTTGGGTTCCAGGCCTTCGCGCTCCTCTGGACCGCGACGCTTATCTCCAACATCGGGACGTGGATGCATGAGGTCGGCGCGGGCTGGCTGATGACAACGCTGAGCCCCAGTCCTGCTGTGGTGACGCTGGTGCAGGCGGCGACAACCCTGCCGATGTTCCTTTTTGCGCTCTTTGCCGGCGCTTTGGCGGACCGGCTTGATAAGCGCCGGATGCTCATTGTGATCAACGTGATGCTGGCGGTCGTTATCTCGGTGCTGGCGGTCCTGGTCTGGCAGGAGAGGATGACCGCCCTCCTGCTTATTCTGTTCACGCTGGCCATCGGCACCGGCGCTGCCTTCATGGCGCCGGCCTGGCAGGCGGTGGTGCCGCAGCTGGTGCCGCGCGACGCGTTGAGGCCCGCGATTGCGCTCAATTCGATGGGGATCAATATCAGCCGCGCCATTGGCCCCGCCCTTGCGGGACTTCTGATTGCCAGCGTTGGTCTTGCGGCGCCATTCGCGCTCAATGCGTTCAGCCATGTCGTGATCATCGGCGCGTTGCTGCTTTGGCGCCCGGATCCCCAGCCGGCGAAAGCCCACCACGCCTCGATCCTTTCCGATATGGCGGTCGGGCTGCGTCATGTGCGCTACAATACGGCGATGCGCGCGACGGCCATTCGCGCCGTGGCCTTCTTTCTCTTTGCTTCGGCCTATTGGGCGCTCCTCCCTCTGATTGCCCGCGGGGCCGAGGGCGGCGGGTCCGAACTTTACGGAACACTCATGGCCTTGATCGGGACTGGCGCCGTTCTGGGGGCTTTGCTGCTGCCAAAGCTGCAGGCCCGCGTCACCTCTGACACAACGGTGCGGATCGGCACCGGCGGCACGATTGCCGCGCTTCTGACCATGGCGTTCAGTGACGCCAATGTCGCGCTGATGATCGCCGCCTTTCTTGGCGGTCTGTCCTGGATCGCGGTCTTGACCTCGTTCAACGTCTCTGCCCAGACGGCTCTGCCGGATTGGGTGCGGGCGCGGGGGCTTGCTGTCTTCCTGATGGTCTTTTTCGGATCGATGTCGCTTGGCTCGGTCGCCTGGGGTCAGGTGGCGTCGCTGACCAGCATACAAACAGCGCTGCTCGCCGCTGCGATTGGGCTGGCGGTAGGTATGCTGGTGACGCGCCGCTATTCGGTGGGTCAGGGTGAGATGTCGGATCTCTCTCCCGCCGGTATCTGGCCAGAGGCCCCTGTCCTTTCCGATCGTCAGGAAAGCGACCGGCCGACCATGGTCACAGTCGAGTATCAGGTTGCCGAGGACCGGACAGATGAGTTTCTTCGCGCTCTGAAAGACTTCGGGAAGGAGCGTTTGCGCGATGGCGCAACCCGGTGGGACATTCACCAAAGCGTTGAAACGCCTGGCACATGGATCGAAAGCTTCCATCTGCCGAGCTGGGCCGAACACCTAGAGCAGCACAAGCGCGTCACCCATGACGACGCCGACAGACAGGCAGCCTTGCGCGCGTTTGACACCCGCGCCTCGGGGCCGGTTGTCCGCCACTTCATCGCGCCACCAGGAGGGGCTTGACTGATGGAACACTCAAGACTCGGGCGCCGCGCCTTTTTGGCCATGGGCGTGGGCGCCGCGGCGTCGCCGTCTCTGTTGTCGGCGGCCCCGACCGACATGATCCAAGCTCTCCAGACGGGCGGACATGTGATCTATTTCCGGCATGCCGCGACGACGTGGTCGGGGGTGGACCGGATCGAATGGCCGCGGTCTCGACAGCGTCTTCTCTCGGAGCGGGGGATCGCGCAATCTCGGATGATCGGAGCAGCGTTCCGCGCTCAGGGCATTCCGGTCGGCGAGGTTCTTGCAAGCCCATTCGCGCGATGCCGCGATATGGCGGAAATCGCCTTTGGTCGTGTTGAGGAACGCATGGAGCTGCTCGGCCTTCTGTCCGATGCTGAGGGGCGTGCCGCGCGCGTTGCCTATCTGCGCGACCAACTCACCACCGAACCTGAGGCGGGGACCAACCGGATAATCGTCTCGCATCGCTCCAACATCGCCGAGGTTGCGGGTGTCGACCTTGAGGAAGGAGAGGGGGTTGCGAGCACTCCGAGCGCTGGGGGGTTCACACTTCTTGGAACGGCAAGGCCCGAGGATTGGTCTTGACCTCACTGCGCGGTGTGAGCGCATGGGCAAGCCTACGGTCCGATGGGGTATTCGGCTTTGTCCCCGCGATGACAGTTGCCCTTCGAGGATGCGCGCTTCGAGCGGAGGGTAAGATCTGGCTGCCCGAGCAGCCGCGAGCATCGGGAAAGGCGGTGCAAGATGAAGCACTATGCTGGCCGATGGGCGCGGCTGCCTTCTGCTGCCTGCCGACAGTGCTCTTGTGCCGGCAGGGATCGCGGTGGTCTAGGCTGAGACGACGTGCAGCCTAGTCGGACCCGGTCCGCTGCAAATACTTGTGGTGAGCGTTGACCGCATCGCCGAGGTAGATGCCGACCGCCTTATCTTTTCCGTCCTTGTCCTTGATGTTGACGACCCCGTGATGTGTATGGATGGCCTGACGGAGTTCCTTGCCCGTATCATTGTCTTTCCCGGCCACCTTGTAATGGCCGCCCGGCGCGATGTTGAGATGTTTTGCGTAGATCCGTTTGTAGCATTTCTTGAGCCTACTGGGTTCGGACAACGGCTTGATCCAGTCGGAGGCGAACTTGGTTCCGCATTTGGACAGGAAGCCGCTGACATAGCTTTTTCCGACGTAGAAGTGATCCTCGAACTCCGGCAACAGACACTCGCCATGCATACCCGCCATCGGGATCAAGTAGCGCTCGCCGCTGTCCACATCGTTCAGGTTCACGATCTTGTCGCCGCCGAGAAAGATGAAGCCCTGTGATTTGAACTTGGGCATGCCGGTGCTGAGGGTGCCGAAGACGCCGCCGCTTTCCATCCGCAGAACGCGGACGTTGCGGATGGAACTGTGGTTCGGCAGCTCTTTCTTGCGGCTGGTCTCTGCCTGCTTGGTCCCGGCGACAGGATCGAACATGAAGATGTTGACCTCCAGCCTGCTGCTGTATTCGGCGATCATCTCCATCGCCTCCACGGCCTCCTTGGCGCACTGCGCCGAGCCGGTCCGCCGCTTGAAGACCATCTGGAGTTGCTTTTTGTAGTTCTCGTCGAAGTCCTCTTTTTTCGGGTCGAAACTGACCTTGCCGGAGTCCCCCGGATTTTGGATCGAGAAGTTTCCGCCCTTGGCGCCGACCGTGGTGCGGAAGATGTCGTTCATCAGCATGATGATCGTGATGGATCCGCGGCTGTGCCCGGCAACATTGATCGTCACCTTGTTCGGACCACGATCGAGGATGAACTCAAAGATCAAGGCGAGGGCCTGGCAAACTGTCCGGTTCCAGCCGTCTCCCGTCAGCTTGCGCAGGGCGGCGCAGTTCTTCTTCATCAGCGCCTTCTTTTTGTTCTTGCCGAGTGAAACCTCGTCGGTGCCAAACAGGTTCTTGCGCTGGCTTTCCGTGTTTGCGGCACCGGGTCCCGGGAAGAACGCCGCCGGACCCATCGTGTTCTTGTAGGCCTCCAGCAGGGTCGTGCGCTTGTCCAGACCCTGGCCGGACCCCCCGAAATAGAGCGTCAGTACATTCGACATATCAACTCTCCTTTTGAGTGATTTTCTGGGTGCTTTCGAAGTGACCCGCCACGCGCGTGGCTGGTCTTTGTTTTCCGGATTCTGAGGGGCGCGTGGAGTGAGACGCGGTCACCATCGCGGTGCCGCGGATTTGATGGCGCAAGGCATCAGGGATAGAGGCGGAGCCAGTGTAGGTGTGGGTGGGTGCGCAGGTGGCGCCGCCATCGGCTTCGAGGTCGAGAAGGCTATTGGCCGGCCCTGCGAGCGGGGCGTAGGTCGGCATGGTGCCGTCGACGCAGGAGCCGCCAACCGAGACCCTTAGGGCCGCGCCTATCGCCTCGAACGAGGGCGGCAAAGTCACGTCAAGTGCAAGATCGCCGGAGGCGGAAGCCTGACCGCCGCACCTTCCTATGGCGATGCTTCGCCCCGCGCGGTCATCCCGGGGTGCATCGTCCTTGCCGTCGATTGCAGGGACGTTTTGATCGCGGATGTTATTCCCGCCAACAAGAGTGACGAATTGGTCGAATGCGAGCAGATCGTCCGCTGCATCGAGCCGTCTTGCCGACATATCGGCGAAATCTTTGAAATTTGTCATTTCGCGCATCTTCCAACTATGGCGGCTCCGCACGTCGGAGGTATGGAGCAACCCGCTCCTGTGAGTTGGGTGATCGCATTAGCGACCCTCCCGGCGTGTTAAGTCACCCGTTTGATCTCGCTATTGGCCATATCCCGAGCCGTCGCTTTCCGCCGTATTCAGGATCGGAAAACGCACTTCTATCGGGCGTTAGGTCAGCGTATATCGCGCCGACCCAATCTTCGGGAAAACGGCGCAGTTAACTTCATCCGCTTTCAATGTGCCTAGGGGATATCCGCACTTCAATGTACGAGCGTCCCAAAATTGACGCGCGAAAACTTCCTTCAAGCGGTGCGCAATAGTGGGCGGCGAAGCGACCAGACGATCCGGCTTGGATCGAAGGGCGTGCCAGCCTGTCGGAGGCGCAAGGGTGCGGCGCAGGTCGACGGCGAACTCGATGGCGCTTTGGGACCTATGGAACCTCCGAGCGAGATGCCGAAGCGGTCAATCCTTCCAGAAGCATCCCGGGAGCGAGAGTTTCGTACTCTGGCCTCATGGGTAGATCGAGCGCCTGCGTTGGCGAAACGCCCGACCACTTGCGGAAGGCACGGTTGAAATGGGCCGTGTCATAGAAGCCCCAACGCTCAGAGACTTCGCTGACCGCGCCCCGCCTCTTTCCCAGGGACCTGAGCTCCTTAAAGGCTGCGTTCAACCGCCTGTCCTGAATGAGCCCGGTGATGCCCCCGCGATCGGGGAAGTGGCGATAAAGGTCGGAACGCGATACGCCGAAGTGACGACAGAGCTCCGAAACCCCAAGCTTGGAGGATCTGATCCGTTGTTCGATGAAGTTCTCGATTGCGATCCGACGGGCCCGGCGTACGGCGCCGCGGTGCACCTTTTGGTCGCGCTCAAGAAAGAAGGCGCGCGCAACCTCCGACAGCTCTTCCGACAACCGCTCGGTTTCACTCGGGATCATGGCCTCGAGCCGTGCCGGCAGACTCTCGAGCACGCGGCCCAGAATCCGTGTACCCGGCGCCCCTGGCCGCAGAACGACCATCGGTGGGTGCTTGGAGGGATCGTAGCCGATCAACTCATGCGGGACCACAACGCCCCGCGTCTTCGCGCCATATCCGACGCTTGCAAACGGGCGCGACTTGTCGATCAGCACGATCTGGCCTTCCGTGGCACGGTGCCGATGGTCGCCGACCGAGAGATCGCTCTGGCTTGAAATGTACTGCTGTATCAGTACGAACTCGTTGTCGTAGCGCGAAAATCTTCCAACGGGGCGATCGAACCGGACGGGTGAACATGACGCTTCCGATACGATCAGTCGATCAAGCTCCCACATGCGCCACGACGCTGAAAATGCACCGGCAGACTCCACAGGCTGAAGTGCGGCCCAGGCGCGTGCGGCATCCTCAAGGAGCGGAAACCTGTCCCGCATCTCAATCGCCGATAGATCAAGTTCGCTCTTCCGCATGCGGCACTGAACCGGTGCGTGGTGAAACGTTCTCCCTCGAAGCCTACATCGCCGGCCGGCATGGAGAAAGAAGTTTGGCCCGATCCGATGCCAAGAACCGCGATTGGTGCAACGGTCGCGCCTCAAAGCACCTCGTCGAGTCGACTGGTGAGCTGGTCGGTCAGGTTCGGAGATCTGACCGGCGACCCGTGGCAAGGGATCAGCATCGTCGGTGCGGCATTGGAAAGCAATTCGGCGACCCAGCTCTTATATGTGCGGGCATCCTTCACGCCGTAGCGTGGGAACGTGCCCAACATGGTCACGTTCCCACCAAATGTGCCGGGGGGTTGAATTGCGGAGCTATAGGCGTCTGTTACGATCAAGGCGCATTCAGAGACGGAATTGATCTGCACCCAGATCTCTCCGGTCTTGAGACCGTGCGGCTCGTGAAAGATCTGCCCGTCCGGAAGAGCCTCTTTCAGCCGATCCAGCAGATCGAATTTCAAGCCGGTGATCTTCGATAGACGCGGCCTAGCCGCGCAAGAGCAGTACAATGCAGCGTCCGGAAATGTCGCAACATGCGCCGCCAGGCCTTTGTTGTGATAGTGGTTGGGCGCGAGAAGGGCGGACACGGTACCGAGCTCGCTTGTTTGATGCTTTAGGGTTTTCTCGAGGCCAGCGACCGGACTGTAAAGGCAGAGGCTGCCATCCAAGAGGCGCAGGGCAACGCAGCTTAGCTTGCCAAATTGCGCAGCGTAGACCCCATCGAGACCGTGCACAGGCAGAAATTCAGACTTCATGACGGAGTGCCGAGGTTTGAGAGCGATGAACATATGAGATCGACAAGGGCGCGTCCCGCGGTTTGATCCCCGAGCGCTCGGTTCTGGGCGTGAATACCCATCACTGCTGGAACCAATGCCCTGGCCAATTCGTGAGGCGAGAACACTGCAGCGTCTCCGCGTTTGTCTTTTTCGTTTTCAAGTGCTCGGCTGAAATGACGTTCAAGCTCCGTCCAGTAATGTTGGACAGCCTTCTCCAGGCGCGGACTCTTCACCCGGGCGTTTTCTATGCCGGTGTTGACGATCAAGCACCCGAATTCGCTTGAGGTCATCGAGCCCGGTGTGACGAGCCCCTGTAGAAATGCGATCACCTCTGGGATACCGCCGGTCAACATCGGGGCCATTTCACGTGTGATCGCGGCGTCGCTGTAGAAGCTTAGCGCCTCAAGATAGAGGCCCTCTTTCCCGCCAAACTCTGAGCGGATGGCAAATTGATTGATCCCCGTCAGCTGCTCCAGCTCCCGAACACCCAGAGCTTGAAAGCCGTGTTCCCAGAACGCGTAACACGCTTTGGTAAGGGCATCCTGGCGATCATAGGACTTGGGGCGGGGCATCGGTCGCTCCATGAGGCGGTTTCCATACACTTGCATAGAAACAGTTTCAATGCAAGTGTATGGCAATGGAACATGCGATGGGGGATGGGGGCGCTACCGAGGTGTTCGATCCCATGGTTTGATGGTGCGATCCATTCGAGCGAACGGAAGGAAGCGCTAGAGGGCAAGGTCGTCACGGGACACCACGCCGCGGCGCAGCCTTTCCGAACGGGCCACTCGCTGCGCCCGCGAGATCAGTGCGGTGCTGGAGACGGCAGAGCTACGCTTGATGTGGCCAACTCCAACGCCCGCGCTCCTACGCAAGGTAGCTCGACTGCCATGCATCGATCCATTTCCTGCCCCCTACGCCGGCGCCATTTCATCTTTCAAGAACGTCTCTGGACTGTCCACCTCCTTTAGCCTGCGACCATCGATCCACCAGAAGCGATTACCTACGTTTCTCAGAAAGCTACGGTCATGACTGACCAGCAAGCAGGACACGCCGTGGGCGATCAATTCCGCCTCAAGGGCCTCTTGTCCTTCGATATCGAGATGGTTTGTCGGTTCGTCGAGCAGGTAGAAGTTCGGGTTCTCGAGGCGGAGCACGAGCATCGCCAGACGGGCTTTTTGGCCGCCGGATAACGCTTCGACCGGCGTGTCCTGCATCTGGAAGTCGATTCCCGCGCCGGCCAAAACTCCGCGAGCGCGCTGGTCACCGAGGTCGTATTTCGACGTGACGATGCGAAACGGTGTGTCGGCGTCGGCCAATTGGCTGAGATGCTGATCCGAATAGGCCAGAATGACGGAAGCGGCGCACCGTATCTTGCCCTCCGCGCCCGCAATCGATCGTTCAATCATATGGATCAGCCGGGTCTTGCCGGTGCCGTTCTTGCCTAGCAGGACAATCCTGTCCCCGCGCGCAATCCACTTCCGCCCAGTTCTGTACAGCAGCCGCCCCTCGGGCGTTTCCACCTCAACGTCGTCCAGACTGACCAGCGCCTTGGCATGGGTGCCGCTGTTGGCCAGCTTGATATCGCCCGCCGAATGCTCCCGGTACGCGGGCCTGGCGGCGGCTTCCAGTCTGTCGGCCCTCTGCACCAACTGCTTGGTCTTGTTGAGAAGCAGATCAGAGCCAGAGTTTACCCCGACATTCTTTAGTTTGGCCGCCTGCTGTCGCAATTGTCGGGCCTTGTTCAGATCATTGCTATGTCGGCGCGCGTCGGCCGCATCCGCTTCGTCGAGGGCCGCGCGGGCCCTGGTGAACGGCAGCGGAAACATGCGTGAGTATTCGGGGCGCAGGAACAAAGTGCCATTGGTCGTGGCATCCAGAAAGGCACGGTCATGCGAGGTGATGACGACCGACGCATCGCGAGGCAGCGCCGCCAGCCACGCCTCAAGAAGCGCGATCCGGTTCAAGTCCAGATGATTGGTCGGCTCATCCAGCAACATCACATCGGGTGCATTGATCCATACCGCAGCCAACATGGCTGTGCGTTGCCACCCGCCGCTGAGGTCTTGGAGCGGTGTGTGTTGGAGCTCGTAGGGCACCTGCAGGTCGTTCAGAACGACATCCACGCGCCAGCTTTCGTATTCGGCCAACTCGATTGGGAGCGCCGCCAGAACCCAATCGTGAATGGAGTGCGCCAGCGCTCCGGGCGGCACGACCTGCCTTACAAGTCCGATGCGAAGATTGCGGGCACGCGTGATCTCTCCAGTCGTGTGATCAAGGTCTCCGGCGAGACAGGCCAACAAAGTGGATTTGCCGCGCCCGTTCGGGGCGACGAGCCCTATTCGGTCGCCCTTGGCAACAGAGAGGTTGAGGTTGGAAAACAGCGGATTGCCCAGGGTCACGCCCACGGCGTTCAGGTTAATCAGGGTCATTGGGATCTCAGATCGACAAGGTGTAGGGCCGCGACGCGGCTATGGGCAGACCGTCGATTGGATGTTCTCGGGTCAGCCCTGCAAACGGATCTGCAGGGCCAAACGGGGACCATGCTGAAGTCGGCGAACGATGCGCATGTTCAGCTATTGCCCTCCCGTTGTGGATAGTGACCTTTCCGAAAGGCTAGAAAACCGGTCTGTCCTTGGCAAGCCTTTAGGACAGCTTGATGCGATGAGGACATTTTGCAGGACCGACGGCGTGACATGCGGTCAATGACAGCTGGGCATTGAGGCATGACGCGTTGCGACCCAGATGTCGGGTGGATCGCCATAAGGTTGCATTCCAGCGTGCTGACGCGCAGCATTCCAATCAGCTGCCAGAAGACATTGGAACACTCATGAAGTTATCCGGCCGTCCAGGCGAACCCGCTCTTGATGCGGGAAGTGAGGCGTTGGTTGACACCGGTCAGATCTTGGCGCGACGGATTTTTGCGATTTCTCGCCTGACGCCAACGATGATGCTGGCGAACATCGCCAATGCTTTGTCTCTTGTCTTGATGCTCTGGTTCACTGACCAGGTACGTCTCGATGCGATCATTTGGTCGGTGGTCGTCATCGGGGTAGCCAGCATGTTCCTGGTGAAACAAGCGGCCCGTCGCAGAAAGCCGTTTCCAGAAACCCTGTCCCGGCGCACGTTCCGGCGCAGCGTTATACGGGCCGCGCTTTTGGGACTGCTCTGGGCATATCCGGGTCTCGTCATCCTTCCAGAGGCCGATGGTCTCTTGCAGGCGTTTCTTATCGCTTTGGCAGCGGGAATGATCGCGGGCGGCGCTATTTCGCTCTATCCGCTACCGGTTGCGGCATTTGCATATTGCGGGATGATCATTTCCGGGTCGTTTATCGGCTTCAGCAGTACGGCCGAGCAGCCGACATTTTGGGTGTTCGCGATCATCACGGCAACGTTTCTGGTCGTCATCTACCAGAGCATCAAGCGCCATGAGCGCGTTTTCGTCTCGGAGTTCGAAGCGCGCAAGGTGCTTGATCACCAAAACGAGCGAATGGGTGAAATGCTCGAAGCCGCACGCAACGAAGCATTGGATGAACGGAAGCGCAATGAGGCGCGGCTCTTGCAGGCTCAGAAACTGGAAGCAATCGGACAGCTCACTGCCGGAATTGCGCATGATTTCAACAATCTTCTGGCAGCGATACGCGGCCATGCGGAGTTGCTTGCATTGTCCGAGAAGGCGCAGATGGACTTGATCGAGCCAATTGTGCAGTCGTCCGACCGGGGCGCTGAACTGGTTCGGCGGCTCCTGGCGTTCGCCCGCCAACAGACGATGGCGCCGACCGCCGTGTTTGCGCAAGAGATCGTTAGCGAGACGGCCGCATTGATGCGCCGCACGCTGCGTGAAGATATCGAGGTTAAGCTCGACGTGGACCCGGACACTTGGCCCATTGTGATAGATCCAAGTCTTCTGAGTAACGCAATCCTCAATTTGGGGACGAATGCGAGGGATTCGATGCCGGGGGGAGGAGTGATTACAATCAGCCTGCAAAACCTCTCATATGATCAGACGCAGGAGCACCTAGCCGGGGATTTTGTACGCCTCACTGTGGCTGACACAGGCGCCGGCATGGATGAGGAGACCCTGCGACGTGCGATTGAGCCATTTTTCACGACGAAGGAATTCGGAACCGGGAGCGGTCTGGGCTTATCGATGGTCTATGGCTTTGCGGAACAATCCGGCGGCAGGATGTCGATCGAGAGCAAGCCCAATGAGGGAACGACGGTAACGCTCTTTCTGCCGCGCTCCGCGATTTCTCCAGAGCAGAACACGGGTGATGGATCCACAAGCCCCAACACGGGACAGGGTCAGACCGTTTTGCTGGTTGAGGATAACCCCTCGGTTCGTAGCAGCGTAGCACGGCTTCTGAAGTCGCTGGGCTACTCCGTGGAAGCAACGGAAAGCGTCGAAGCGGCCAAAGACCTCATGGCGCAAGCGGCAGAGGACCCGACCATAATCCTGTCTGACATAGTTCTGCCCGGAGGACAGCTCGGGACGGATTTTGTCCGAGAGCTCCGCCATAGCCACCCGGACATCCCGGTTATTCTGATGACTGGTTATGCGCAGACAGATGGAGCGGACAGGGAAGATGCCCTTGAGGGTGTTCTCCACCTCAAAAAGCCCTTCGCGCGTGCGGAGCTTGCCGCGGCCTTGACTGAAGCAGGACAAGGGCGGTGATGCCCGGTGGAAGAGAAAGACTGGTACTGGCTCGTCGGCCCATTCCGGACCTTGAACACCTCTAAGCGACGCTGCGGTGCGGCCCGACAAGACAGCCGTTCGCGATGAGTGCATTGCAAGAGTTGGAGCAGAAATTCCACTGGGCCCATAACTCAGCAAGATCTGTGCATCACGGGACTGCTAACGTCTGTGCATGCCGGACGAGACGCCTAAGCCTCACCCTCATATGGACCGCATCTTGCGGGTTATTGACTACATTCATGCCCATGCGGCGGATGATCTTTCATTGGATCAACTCGCAGAGGTGGCAGCGATGTCGCGGTTCCACTGGCACCGTGTCTTTACAGCGATCATGGGAGAATCGCCTGCCCAGATCATCCGGTTTGTGCGGATGCATAAGGCGACGATGCTGCTGCTGCGCACCGACCTTGGGATCCCCGCGATTGCGACCCAAGTAGGCTATCCGAACGGTCGCAGCTTCGTCCGCGCATTCAAAGATGCCTATGGGCAAACCCCTAGTGCATTTCGTGCCTCAGGTTTGCCGGGCCAGACACCCAATTCCAGCCCCGCAGGAGGATCTAGCATGTTCAGCGTCGATATTGAGACGGCCCCCAGTAAACGTCTGGCCGCTTTGGCCCATCGCGGGGACTATGCCGAAGGGAGCCATGCTTATCAGAAGGTTGCGACGATCATGTCCATCGGTGGCCACTGGCCGCAGACCTCGGGTATGGCAGGCGTGTATTATGACGACCCTGACGTCACGCCCACCGAAGAACTACGCAGCCATGCCGGTGTTTTGTGGGACGGGGAGACGGTTCCCGACGGTCTGGAAGAGGTAAAGCTGGACGGCGGCCGATATGCAGTTCTTCACTTCAAGGGGGCCTATGCCGGTCTCGGCGAAGCCTATCGGTACCTCTACGGTCCCTGGCTCTCGTCAACTCAGGAATCCCTGCGCGATGCGCCCTCCTACGAGCATTACTTGAACGATCCAACCAATACGGCGCCTGCGGAGTTGTTGACCGATATCTATATGCCATTGGCGGGCTAGCGGCCGCGTCGCAGCGCGAAGCAGCCGGTGCGGGTCGGGGAGGTGGAACGGCTTTCCACCTTCTTCGGCCCTTGGCCCACTTAGAGCCCGATCTCTTGCTCCTGCGGACGGAGCCAAGGTTGATGCCCTTCGCTGCACGTTCGTGCTGCCTGCTGACATGGACAGCGGTTGTGCGGACAGGGGGGAACGCCTTTTTGTCGATATGACTGTCCGTCTACGGGTGCGCGGTGGCGTCCAAGCTGGCGTGAACCGTCCAGTCGGGGCCGTCAATCTCGACACCGGGACCACGGAGTGTAAGCTCATGACACAGCGCAAACGGCAGGAGGCCCGGTCCGGCTGCGACAGATCGGATGGGAGGTTGTGACGCAAGCAGAACGCGCCCTTTTGCCGGACTACCTGAGGCTGATCGCGCTGTTCGGTATTGTCGTCGTAAACGTGCAATTCATTGCCTTTTCGGCCCTCGAGGGCCTTGGCGAGAAAGTTGGCGCAGACCTTGCCGACAAGGTGACCCTGTGGCTCGTCAATGGGCTTGCGCTCCTGAAAACCTACGGTCTGTTTTCCTTCATGTTCGGGGTCGGCCTCGGCTTCCTGATGCGCTCTGCGCAACGACGCGGCCTGCCATTCGGCCGGATTTACCGCAATCGCATGATCGGGCTGCTTGTCTTGGGCATTGCCCATGGCTGCCTGTTCTTTCCCGGCGACATCTTGGTCATTTACGCCGTTACGGGATCGATCCTTTATCTGTTCAGGGACTGGCCGGTTCGGCGCCTGGTCAAGGTTGGCGCGGCTCTGCTGCTTATCCAGCCATTGGTTGCGGTGCCGTTGTTCCTGGCCGCCCCCGCGCCAGGCGCCGATGTTCTCCAGATCGAGCAAGCGACGCTCACCCAGGGCGGTCTTCTTGATACGATGATCTTCCGAAGCATTGCCTTTGCTTTTACGCTTCCATTCCTTTTGCTCGCTCAGGGCATCTCGGCTCTGGGATGGTTCTGCCTCGGGTTGGCGTCGGTCAAATCCGGCATGATCGATAACTCCGCGCATCCCCTCTGGCGCCGCGCGCGGCGTGTTTGCCTTGTGCCGGGTGTGGCGCTCGGTCTTCTGGGCGCAGGCCTTGGGCAATGGGCTTTCCCAACTGCAGGTGCGGCCCTGACGATCGTCGCCGCGCCGCTCGCAACCTTGGGATATCTTGGTCTGATTGCCGCCCTGTCGCGCCCGCCGGGTCCGATCATGTCCCGCGTTCTGTCAGCGGGTGGATCGAGCCTGAGCGTCTATCTCGGTCAGTCGATTATCCTGTCGACCGTCTTTTCGGCCTACGGGCTGGGCCTTTGGAACGAAGTCGATCGACTTGCCGCGACCGTGATCGCTGTTGTCGTGACCGCGCTGCTCATTGTGTTCGTTTCGATCTGGCGGGTCTGGTTCGCCTTGGGCCCATTTGAATGGGTATTGCGGCGGATCACCTACGCAGGAACGTCCTCAAAGCCGCGATAGGCGGCATAGGGCGTCAGACTTGGCGATGAGGCGCAGCTGACTTGCGACGTCGGCTGTGAGCCGCCCTGCACCAGGGCGAGGTCCGACGTTAGCGGTCGGCCAAGGAGAGCCTGTTCAACAAGAACCGCCCAAAGCCTGCTCAGCGGAACGAAGCCGTCGCTTGCCGTGCGAAAGTTGCGATGAGTCAAGAAGTTCATTGAGCCTTCATCGGCGAGCTTGGAGCGATGTGCGGCCTTGGGACTCGTCGATGCCATCAGGGTGTGTTTTTGAGAGCACCGCAGGTCCAAATCGCTTCGGTCCCGACCCGCTCGGAAGAGAGCCGCGAGGCCCCTATGAGCCAATGCCTGGCGATGATGCAAACCCTACCTTTGCACGAATGCACCCCTGGCAGCATCGTGGGTCATTCGAAGACTCCTTTCGGGTGGCTTTATGCCGGCTCGCCCAGTTCGACCCACACAGACTTGGATTTCAGGTACTTCTCATATCCCGCGCGTCCAAGATCCCGTCCTATTCCCGACCGTTTAACGCCGCCAAAGGGGCTGGTCATGTCGTCGCCGCGCCCCCAATGGTTGATCCAGACCGTCCCGCTTTCGATCCTGCGGGCCGCCAGCATCGCGCGGTCCAGGCTGCCTGTGTAGACGGCCGTGGCCAGTCCGTATTCTGGGTGATTGGCCTTTGAGACGCCTTCGTCAAAGTCCTCGAACGTGTCCACAGACAGAACGGGGCCGAAGATCTCTTGCTCAAAGGCCGCGTTGCCGGGCCCGACGCCGTCCAGGATTGTGGGGGCGTAGGCATGGAGGCTCGGGGCGTCCAAGCGCTCTGCGCCGAGAAGAGTGGTTGCGCCCTGCGTCGCGGCATCCCGGACGATGGTCTCGATCCGGTCGATCTGTTTGGCGTTGATGATCGGCGCCAACGTGACCTCGCCCGACCAGGTTGGGCCGGTTTGCACGTTCCTCATGCGAGCGCCGACCTTGTCCAGAACGGCGTCCTTGATCGCCGCGTGCACAACGAGGCGCGCACCGGCAAAGCAGACCTGACCGGCATTCATTGTCACGCCGCGCGCCACGAGGTCGGCGACCTTGTCGAGGTCTTGGGCATCGTCGAAGACGAGCTGCGCGCCCTTTCCGCCCAGTTCCAGGCTGACAGGTTTGAGGCCGTGATGCGCGGCATCCGCCATTATGGCGGCCCCAGTCGCGGAGGATCCCGTAAAGGTGACGTAGTCGACGCCCGGGTGGGTCACCATGGCACGGCCGATGGCGGCATCGCCCGGCAGGACGTTGAAAAGACCGGCCGGCACTCCGGCCTCGGCGCTCAACTCCGCCAGGCGCAGCGCGGAGAACGGCGTGAGCTCGGACGGTTTCAGAAGGACGGCATTTCCTGCCGCCAGGGCCGGGGCGAATTTCCAGCTCGACAGGATCAGCGGAAAGTTCCAGGGCGCGATTGCGGCAACGATGCCGTGCGGCTCCGTCGTGACAAGGGAGAGCTGGCTGGCCGCGGTCGCGGTGACCGCGCTTTCATGGGTTTCGGCATAGGCCACAAAGGTACGCAAGGTCGACGCCGCGACCTGAACGTCGCGCGCAAGCGCTTCTTTGTAGGGGCGCGAGGAAGATACCGCTTCGAGGGCCGCAAGCTCCTCTGCATGCGCGGTGATCAGGTCGGCCCACCGCAGGAGGACGCGCCCCCGTGCTTTTGCCGAAAGCTCTCCCCAACCAGAGCACTTCAGCGCTTGCCGGGCGGCCTCGACGGCCTGGTCTACGTCGGCACCGGTGGCCGTCGGATAGTCGAGGCGGATCGCCGTATCGGACGGGCAGGGATGGGCAAACGCGTCCCCCTTGGCCTCGCGCAGGGCGCCGCCAATGAACACGCCCTTGGGCCGGGGCAGGGTCCTGGGGTCGAAATACATGGACGGCCTCCCAAATGGCGCAGGGTTCAGGCGATTTCGGCGCGGCCGTGATCCAGTGCGACGACACCACGGTCGGCCACCGTGGCGCGGAACGAAATCTCCGAGCCCTCGCGCCACATTTCAACGCGGATCGTTTCACCGGGATAGACCGGTTTCGAAAAGCGCAGCTTGATCGCACGGAGACGGTCGGGATCGTAGTCGCAATAGGTGGCCAGGATCGCCCGTGTCGCGATGCCAAAGGAGCACAAGCCGTGCAGGATCGGGCGGTCGAACCCGGCTGCCGCCGCAACGTCGGGATCGACATGGAGGGGGTTGGGATCCCCCGAGAGCCTGTAGAATAGGGCGGAGCGCGGGTCCGTATGGGTCTCGAACCTGGTCTCTGGCGGGCCGCTTGGCAGGACGTGGGCGGCGGGTTGCGGGCCGCTGTCTCCGCCGCAGCCGCCATTGCCGCGCGCGAAGTTCACGACGCGGACAGTGGCCAGGAGACCAAGATCATCAAGGATATCGCGCTGGAGATAGATCAGCGCCCCCTTGGCGGCGCCCTTGTCGATGATGCGCGCGATACGGGTCGTGGCGCGCACGGTCGCGTCGGAGGCAAGCGGGCGATGCAGGATCACTTCCTGCTCGGCATGGAGGAAGCGGCGCCAATCGATGCCGGTGGCCGGGTCCCGCGCCCAAAATCCAGGGCTTGCCAGGACAGCCGCCATGGAGGGCACAACCCGCAAGTGCGGCTCTTCGAAGACAAAGGGAAGCTCTGCGCGATGCGTCGGGTTCTCGCCAAACCCGATGCCAAGCGCATAGAGAATGCAGTCTTTCGTCGTGTAGCTGTGCACGACATCAGGGAAGGTGAAGCGCTCAAGCCGTTCACGGAAATCATCGCGTGTTTCGACGATGGCCATTCGGTCGCTACTCCAAACTCCTGTGCAAAACGCACTGCAATCCTACTGCCTTGAGGAGATAGTGCACTTGCAAATAGATAGCAAGCGAATTATTGGGTGTTGCAGGGAGGATGCCCATGCCAGACATCGTGTTTGCGGACCGAACCCAAGCGTTTGCAACCTTGGCCGACGAGGCGGCCCGTGGCGCGTCTGGCCTTGCCGCCCTAGGCGCCACAAGCGCCATCGTGGCTCTGCTTTTGCGCAATGACGCGGCCTTTGTGACGGTGAGCGAGGCGGCGCGCCAGGCCGGCGCGGCGACGCTTCCGCTCAACTGGCATCTCAAGGCGCCGGATATTGCCTTCATCCTGCAAGACAGCGGTGCGACCATATTGGTGGCCCATGTGGATCTTTGGAACACAATCGCACCGGGGCTGCCTGAGACGCTGAAACGCAAGCTCAAGGTGCTCCTAATCCCCACGCCCGAGTCCATGGCGATGGCCTATCGCGACGACCCCGAACAGATGGCGCCGCCACAGGGCGTGCAGCTTTGGTCCGAACTGGTCGCCGCACACCCACCGATCGCGGCCCCGGTGGCGACGCGTCCGCACCCTCTGATCTACACCTCCGGCACGACGGGGCGCCCGAAAGGGGTGCAACGTCTCGGGACGGCCCACCCTGCTCGCGTGGCCTATGACGCGTTCTTCGACGAGACCGCGCGGACGCTGCTTGCCACACCACTTTATCACGCGGCGGCGCATCGATTTATGGATGGCACGCTCCGGGCCGGCGGAAGTGTGGTCTTGCCCGTGCGCTTTGATGCCGAAGGCATGCTTCGGGATATCGAGACCCACCGGATTACGACCAGCTTCGTCGTTCCGGCCATGTTTCAGAGGTTGCTGCGCCTCACTGAGGACGTGCGGCGCCGCTACGACCTGTCCAGCCTGCGCCACGTGGTCGTGGCCGGGGCACCCTGCGCGCCGGAGGTGAAAGCCGCCATGATCGCCTGGTGGGGGCCCGTGATCTACGAATACTACGGCTCGACGGAATTGGGGGCCGTGACCTTTGCCTCAAGCGAGGATGCGCTCGCCCGTCCCGGAACCGTGGGGCGTGTGGTCGAAACGGCGCGCCTGGCCATTCTCGATGAGGCCGGAAATCCATGTCCGCAGGGCGAAATCGGTGAGGTCTATGGCCGGAGGGACGATCTGCCGGACTTTACCTACCTGAATTGCGACGAGGCGCGGGCAGCGGCCGGACACGGCGATCTTGTCACAATGGGCGATGTCGGGTTCCTGGACGCAGAGGGGTATCTCTTCCTGAGCGATCGCAAGACGGATATGATCATCTCCAACGGCGTGAACATCTATCCGGCCCAGATCGAAGCGGCGATCCTGTCGTACCCTGATGTGGCCGATTGCGCGGTCTTCGGCATTCCTGATGACGCTGCGGGCGAAAGCGTCGCCGCGATCGTCGAACCAATGGCCGGCCAGAGCTTGGACACCGCAGCGCTGACGGCTTTCCTGACGGACAAGCTTGCCGGCTACATGGTGCCGCGCCGGATCGAAGAACGCCGGAACTTCCCCCGCGATGCGGCCGGGAAGGTCAGAAAGCGGGAGCTGCGTGCGCCCTTTTGGGAAACGGCCAAGCGCGCGATCTAGTCGCGTGCCAGTCCGGGCATCTCTCCGGCCAGCGCCTCTTTGAGGTTCATCCGGACACGGCGCATCAGGCTCAAGAGCTGGTCGACCTCAGCCTCCGTCAGCCGTTCGAAGGAGAGCGCATTCACCTGCGCCGCGGCCTCACCGAGCACATGCTTTTTCGACATCGCGGAGGCCTTCAGGAACACACGCTTGGTGCGCCGGTCGCTGCCGTCGGGCCGGCGCTCGACCCAATCCGCGGCCTCAAGCCGATCGACCATGCCACTCACGGCAACGGTGCCGATGCCCAAGAGGCGTGCGAGCTCAATCTGCGTGCGGCCGTCCTCACGCAGAAGCCAGTTCAGCAAGTAGACCTGCGCGGAGGTGAGCCCATGGGGGGCGAGGAACGCGTCGAGCAGCTTGATCCGTTGGCGCGCCACATGCTGAAAGACCAGCCCTGCCTCGTTCTCGATCTGGCTGTCCTCGGCGGATGCATGGGCGGTGTCTGGCATCAGATGTCCTTCGATGGCCTCGCGTCGGAGACTGTGAAATATCGATTATAATTAGGATGCGAACGGAATGCCGTCAACTCACTTCGGGGCCGTATCCGACCGCACTCAATTAAATTATCTTGCGATTAATTCGTATACGTATTAGTTGTTGGCGAAGTAAGAGTGGATGTGTGCGCAGAGACAAGGGCGCTCGGTCGAAGTGCCTGCGGCGAAGGCATTTTTCGGGAGGCCGGCCCAAGGATCCGCCGGACAACAGGGAGGAAGACACATGCTGCATGACCGGTTCTTCATCGGAAACGAGTGGACCAAACCAGCCACGGATGCCCAATTCACGATCAAGAATGCCTCGACCGGCGAGCCGATCGGCACGACCCCCGAGGCAGGAAAAACCGACATTGATGGTGCCGTGGCCGCAGCACGCGCCGCCTTTGACGGAGGGGCCTGGTCCGGCATGGCGCCCTCAGACCGAGCCCGCATCATGCGCCGCTTTGCCGAAGAATTGCGCAAGCGGGCGCCGCAGACGGCAGAGGCCGTAAGCACCCAAAACGGCATGCCGATCGCCATCTCGGGTGCGTTCGAAGGGGACGTGGCCCCGAACATCCTGGACTATTACGCCGATCTGGCCGACGAGATGGTGCTGGAGGATGTCCGCCCGTCGCAGTTCGGAACCGAAACTTTCGTTCAGCGTCTGCCCGTGGGTGTCGTGGCCGCGATCATTCCGTGGAATTTCCCCGTGAACCTGTCGCTTGTGAAGCTCGGGCCAGCCATGGCCGCGGGCTGCACGATGGTCATCAAACCATCCCCCGGCACGGTGCTCGACAGCTACGTGATGGCGGAAGCCGCGCTTGCCGCGGGCGTGCCCGCGGGTGTGTTGAACTGGGTGCCAGCAGACCGCGAGGTTGGCCAATACCTGATCGAGCATCCGGGCATCGATAAGGTCGCGTTCACCGGCTCGACGGCGGCCGGGCGCAAGATCGCCGCGCGCTGCGGCGAGCTCTTGCGCCCCGTCACATTGGAGCTTGGCGGCAAGTCCGCCGCGATCCTGCTTGAGGACGCAGACCTCGACACCTTCACCCAAGGCATCCCAACCGCCTGCCTCCTGAACAATGGCCAGACCTGCTATCTCGGCACGCGCATCCTCGCGCCGAAGAGCCGGTACGATGAGGTTGTAGAGGCCGTGGCGGGCTTTGTGGGCGCGCTCAAGGTCGGGGATGCCATGGACCCTGACACCCATGTCGGCCCGCTCGCCTCGGAAGAGCATCGGGCCCGGGTGGAACGCTACATCGAAATCGGCAAGACCGAGGGCCGTCTCGTCACTGGCGGCCGCAGGCCGGGTGCATCGCAAGGCGGGTGGTTCGTGGAGCCGACGGTTTTCGCCGATGTCGACAACGCAGCCACCATCGCCCGGGAAGAGATCTTCGGCCCCGTTCTGTCGATCATCCCCTACGAGGGCGAAGCGCAGGCCGTTGCGATTGCCAATGACAGCGAGTTCGGGCTGGGCGGGTCCGTTTGGAGCACCGACAAGGCGCACGCCAAGGCCGTGGCTGAAAGGGTTGAAACCGGCTCGATCGGGCTCAATGGCTACGTCATTTCAGTGGGATCCCCCTTCGGCGGCATCAAGCAAAGCGGCATCGGGCGTGAGTTTGGGCCGGAGGCCATGCGCGCCTACCAGACCTATAAGTCGATCTTCGCAATGAACTGAGGCCCAAGGGTATTGGAGGAGTGGGCGCGCGTCGCTGACCAGCCGTCGCGCCCATAACGTTCAGAAGACAAATGAAGACCTACCACGCCGCCGTTTTGCGCCAAAAGAATGGACGCTTTGACATCGAACGGATCAGAATGGAGCCTCCGCGCGCGCGTGAGGTTGTCATCAAGATCGCGGGCGTCGGCCTGTGCCACACCGATTTGGTTGTGCGGGGCGGCAATTACCCAATCCCCTTTCCAATGGTGCTGGGCCACGAAGGCGCGGGCGTTGTGGAACTGGTCGGCAACGATGTGACGTCCGTCGCGCCGGGCGATCATGTCGTGCTGTCTTTCGGCTTTGATAACACGTGCAAGAATTGCCTGGACGGCCAGCCTGCCTATTGCGACGAGCTCTTCCCGAGAAACTTCAGCGGTCGCCGTCCGGATGGAACCACGCCCCTCACTGATATGCATGGCCATGACCTGAGCGGCTACTTCTTTGCGCAATCCTCCTTTGGCCAATACGCCGTGGCCCCCGAAGACAGCGTGATCAAGATCGACCCGGAAGTGCCCATTGAGATCATGGGGCCGCTCGGCTGCGGCATTCAAACGGGGGCAGGGGCGGTCATGAACGCCCTGGCCTGCCGACCTGGCAGTTCGATCGCAGTCTTCGGCGCGGGCTCTGTCGGATTGTCCGCGGTGCTGGCGGCGCGCGCTGTTGGCTGCACGCAGATCATCGCGGTGGACCTGATGGAACGTCGACTTGAGATCGCGCGCGAGATGGGGGCGACGCATGTGATCGACGGTGCGTCCGGAAACGCGGTAGAGCACATTCTCGAAATCACAGGCGGCGGTGCGCAATACGCGCTCGATTGCACGGGTGTGCCCGCCGTGGTGCGTCAATCCGTTGAGTGCTTGCGATTGACGGGTATGGCCGGGCTCCTGGGTGTGCCCCAGCCCGGCGCAGAGTTGATCCTGGAGCTGCGCACGTTGCTGTCGGGCCGCGGGATCCGCGGTATCATCGAAGGCGATAGCGTCCCGCGCAAGTTTATCCCCGAGCTTGTCGCGCTATGGAAAACGGGCCGGTTTCCGTTCGATAAGCTGATCAAGACCTATAGGCTGGCCGAGATCGAAGAGGCCATCCATGCGTCGGAAACGGGCGAGGTCGTCAAAGCCGTGTTGATCCCGTGAGTGAACTCCAGCCTGTGGCCACGGATCGGGCGCAACCGAAAGGCGCGCGCCCGTGATCAACTACGACGCCCTCATGGCGCGCGACTTTGCCGACGTCGAACGGTGCTACACCGAAGACGATTGCATCCTCTATGCCCTGGGCCTCGGCCTGGGCGATCCGGACGATCCGGCCCATCTGCGCGCGGTGTTTGAGGGTGCCGAAGGTTTTGCCGCGCTGCCCTCTATGGTGAATGTGCTGGGCAACCCACCGTTCTGGGCCCAGGATCCCGAGACAGGCATCACCTGGCAAAAGATCCTGCATGGCGAGCATGCCATCACCCTCCACGCCCCGCTCCCGCCGCGTGCCAGCATCGTCGGTCGGACGCGGCTCACCGGCCTGATCGACAAAGGGCCGGGCAAGGGCGCGCTGATCTACACCGAGCGCACGATCTCGGATACAGACGGTCGCCCGCTGGCGACCGTGGCAAGCACACTCTTTGCCCGCGCGGACGGCGGGTTTGGCGGGCCAAACGGGCCGGTCAAACCGGTCCATCCCCTGCCAGAGCGGCCCCCGGACACGCATTTCGACATGCAATCCTCTCCACGCGCTGCGCTGATCTACCGGCTCAGCGGCGACAAGAACCCACTCCACGCCGATCCCGCCATGGCCCGCAAGGTGGGGTTCGAGCGGCCGATCTTGCACGGTCTCTGCACCATGGGCATCGCGGCCTGGGCCATTCCCATGGTGCTGCGCAACGGCGACTTCACCTCGCTCACCCATATGCAGCTTCGGTTTTCTGCGCCCGTCTATCCCGGCGAGACGATCCGCACGGAAATCTGGGACGACGGCGGCGATATCAGCTTTCGCGCGCGCGTCTTGGACCGGGACGCGGTGGTGCTGAACAACGGCCTTGCCCGCCTCACGTGAGACCCCGATGACCGAAAAACCACTCCCTACAATCTATCCGGAAACGCGGCACTACTGGGATGGGGCGAAGGCCGGGAAGCTTCTGCTGCAACGCTGCAGGGCGTGTAACACGACCTATTTCCCGCCCCGCCCGTTCTGCCCTGCATGCGGGAGCCGCGATGTCGAGGTGATTGAGGCCTCGGGGCGCGGGACGCTCTACTCCTACACGATCTCGCATCTTCCGACACCGGGCTATGAGCCGCCCTTCGTCGTGGCCGTCGTGATGCTCGAGGAAGGGGTCAAGATGCTGACCAACATTGTGGAGTGCCCACAGGAGCCCGAGGCCCTCACCCTCGATATGCCCCTCGAAGTGACCTTTGAGGCGCGCGGCGACTTGGCGATCCCGCAGTTTCGCCCTGTGGACGTTCAGGGATGAGCCGGGCCTCCATCGCCATCGTCGGCGCCGCAGAAAGTACGGAACTCGGCAAGGTCCCCGGGCTCAGCCAGGTGGGTCTGCATGCCGATGCTGCGCTGAACGCGCTGGCCGATTGCGGCCTGACACCGGCCGATATCGATGGCATCGCGACCGGCGGCCATGACGTGGCCGAGATCAACCAGTATCTCGGCATCTCCCCCACTTGGTACGACGGCACATCGGTGGGGGGCTGCTCCTTCATCGCGCTGGTCCGCCATGCCGCTGCGGCCATCGATGCAGGGCTCTGCACGACCGTCCTGATCACGCATGGCGAAAGCGGCCGCTCGGGCCACCGCGCGCACCGACCCATCATGCCATCGATGCAGCAGCAGGAGTTTGAGGCGATCTACGGCCCCCTCTTCCCGCCGATGCGCTTCACGCTGCCGGTGCTGCGCAAGATGAAGGATGACGGTCTGACTGAAGAGCAGATTGCCATGGTCGCGGTAGTCCAGCGCGAATGGGCCGCGTTTCACCCGCGTGCGACAGCGCGAGACCCGATCACCGTGGACGATGTGCTGAGCTCCCGCATGATCGCCTACCCGTTCCGCAAGCTGATGTGCTGCCTGGTGAGCGACGGCGGGGGCGCATTGGTCCTCACGTCAGCCGCACGGGCCAAGGACTTCCCGACGAAGCCGGTCTACCTGCGCGGCACGGGCGGTGAGGGCGCCGAGGGGCCCATGGTCAGCCAGATGGAAAGCTTCACCTCGTCCAAAGCCTTTCGTGTGTCAGGCAAGCTCGCCTTTGAGAGCGCCGGGATCTCACACGCGGATGTCGACCACCTGATGATCTATGATGCCTTCGCCCATCTCCCGATCTACGGGCTGGAAGATCTGGGCTTTGTCGGTCGGGGCGAGGCCGGCGCGTTCATCGCCGAGGGCCACACGCGGCCGGGCGGCAGCTTGCCGCTGAACACCAATGGCGGCGGGCTGAGCTACATGCATTCCGGCATGTATGGCATGTACGCGCTGCAGGAAGGCGTGCGGCAAATGCGCGGGGTGTCACCGGCGCAGGTCGACGGCGCTCAGATCTCCATGGTGCACGGGGTCGGCGGCATGTTCTCGGCGGCAGCGACGGTGGTACTCACGACCCAAGAGCGCTGGTAGGCGCCGGTTCCGTCTAGGAACGAAGGTCTGCGGCAATCAGAGTCAGGGGCTCTGTCTGACCCCAAGTCCATGGGTTTCTCGTGCTGTGGTCGCCTGCTCCGCCTGACAGCTCTTTTGGTCAAAGCAGACAGAACCCACGCAGGGATGGACAAGGTCTGTTTTGCGGACAAAGGAGACGTCTTGCGGTCGTTATGATCGGCGTGCGTTACCGGGTTTGCGCGTCCAAGTACCTTGCAATGGCGGCGAACGCCGCGCCCACTTCGGCGTCTCTTTGTGAGTTTGACGCCTCTACTTCGGACGCGTGGCGCGCGATCACCACTTGGCGGCGCGGATTAATGGAGATCAGTTGTCCATGGACGCCGCGCGCTTGGTACACGCCATCCTCGTCGTTCGTGATCCACCAGAAATCGCGATAGGCCCCGCCCGGGAAAACGTCGGCGCGGGGGCCACGGGCGAAGGCTTCGGTGTCGCCCAGTGTCGTGATCTGAGTGACGACGTTGTCGGGAACGATCCTCTGACCTCCGAAGTGCCCGCCGTTCAGCATCATCTGGCCGAACCGCGCCATGTCACGGGCGCAGATGTTCATGCCGCCGGTCGCAAACGCATTTCCTATTCCATCCACCATGTAATAGCCCTCGCACTCCGTCCCGAGCTTTGACCAGATGAAGTCTTGCACGTTTTCGGCCACTGACCGCCCGGTTGCGTTGGCAACGATCCAACCTGCAACGTCGGTCTGCGGTGAATTATAGACAAAGACCTCGCCATGCGGACGATCCTGCACGAGCGTCGGCAAGAAGTTGGCGACGCCAACACTGATTTCTCCGGGCGTGAGCAACACACCTGCCGCCGTGAAGTATTGACGCGCGGGCGAGGCAGGGTCCGCGAAGGCAGCGGGGCTTTCATCCCACGCTGTCCCTGCCGTCATGTCGAGGATCTGACCTACGGTTGCATCGCCGAAACCGGATTCTGCCAATTCAGGGACGTAGGACGCGACAGTCGCGTCGCGGTCGATCACGCCGCGATCGACCAGGATCGCCGCGACAGTCCCGATGTAGGATTTGCTCACCGACGCGAGCCAGTGCGGGCTGCTCGCTGTCATCCCGTTCCAGTATCGCTCGTAGACCAGGACACCGTTGTGCAGGACGACAATCGAGTCCGTTTGCCAGGCCTCAAAGATGTCGGTGACGGTCCGCGTGCTTCCGTCCGGCAGCTCCACCGGAAGGTTCGCAAGGTTCTGTCGAGCCTCTGTGAAGGGGATGGTAAGAGCTGGGTCTGTACGGAGCGGCACCGTGGGCAAGATCCTGCGAACGTTCCGAAAAGCCCAGCGGTTATAGGGCGCTGAATTCCAGTTTGACCCGGTGACCTGACGGCTTTCGTCTCGCAAATAGCCTTGCATCAGTCCAAGATCCGCGGCCGTAGGGGCCGTTTCCTGTGCCATGGCGCTTGCCACTCCCAGCGAAGCCAAGATGAACGCTGCCAGAGTTGGACGGTAGTTCATTTATGCCTCCGATAGGCTGAACCCTAGGTGTGAATAGTGGCCGCTGCAGCAACAGCGTGCATGCCCACTTCCAGAAAACGAAACGCCATAATGTCACACAAGATGGATCGGCCGGAAATCGAACTGCTGCGTCTCAAGCTCCAGACCTGCGCCATGGAACTGAGGCCATACGGAAAGCCCACTGCCACATCCCGTCAGTGCGTCCGCTTCTGGGCTCAAAGCTGTCATTCTGCCAGCGAGTGAGGAAAAGCAGGCTTGGTGCAGAATCTCGCCCCGATACTTAACCGACCCTGGCCGTCACTCGAAACTGAACTTCGGCGGCTGTTTAGCGGCAAAGTCTGACAGCGCGTCGCGGTGATAGGCGCTCGTCAGGCACACCGCCTGGGCCTGGGCCTCCAGAGCCAGGATTGTGTCGCTGTCGCATTCCATCGCCCGCGCTGTGATCTCTTTGGTGAGCCGGAACGCAAGGGGGGAGGCTTGCGCCATCTGGCGAGCGATGTCGAGGGCTCTGGGCAGGAGCGCTTCGGCCGGGTGGACTTCGAGGGCGATCCCGAGGCGCAGCGCCTCCTCCGCTGAGAGGGTGCGGGCGGTGTAGAAGAGCTCGCGCGCGCGCTGCAGCCCGACGATCCGGGGCAGCGACCACATAAGGCCCGCATCGGGCACAACGCCGACTTTCGCGAAAGAGGCGGAGAATTTGGCCCGGTCCGACGCCAGCACAATGTCCCCCAGCAAAGCGAGCCCGAAGCCGGCGCCGAAAGCAGGGCCGTCCACGGCGGTGATCATCGGCACCGGCAGGTCGCGGAAGTTGCGGAACCATCGATGCGTATCCCCCATGCGGGTGAGCTGGTCTTCGGCCTCTGCGGCCTCCCCCGCGGCATGGCGCTCCAGCATCTTCTTCAGATCGCCCCCGGCACAGAAGACGCCACCCGCGCCTGTCAGCACGACAGCGCGCAAATCCCGATCGTGGGCAAGGCGCTCAGAGATCTCGAGGAGGCCGGCCTTGATTTCAGCCGTCAGCGCGTTGCGGCGGTCCGGCTCATTCAGTGCGACCACGGCAATCCTATCGTCCATGGTCAGCTTTACCGCGTCGGTCATGGCGCGCACACCTTCTTCTTGATTGCCGTCTTGTCGATCTTGTTGGCGGGCGTCAGCGGCAAGGGGCCATCCCAGATGTGCACGTCCTTTGGCACCTTGTAGCCCGCGATCCGCGCGCGGCAGTGGGCGATCAAATCGTCAACCGCCGCGGCCTCCTTCAGAGTGACGGCCGCAACGACCCGCTCTCCCCAATGCGCATCGGGCACGCCGATCACCGCGGCCGTGGCCACGGCGGGATGCTGCGACAGGCAGTTTTCTGTCTCGATCGGATAGACGTTCTCGCCGCCGGTGACGATCATTTCCTTGGTGCGCCCGGCGAGGTGGATGTAGCCATCTTCGTCGAGATACCCCGCGTCGCCTGTGTGATAGAACCCGCCGCGCAAGGCGAAGCGCGTCTCGTCGGGGCGGGTCCAGTAGCCGTTCATGACGTTAGGGCCGCGCACCGTGATCTCGCCCGTCTCTCCCTGCGGCACCGGCTGATCCTCCGCATCCACGATACGCACATCGCAATAGGGCATCGGCCGGCCGATGGAGGCGAGCTTGGGGTAGGCCCCGTTCGACGGCATGTGATCTTCGGGCGCGAGCACGCTCAGAACGGGGGACACCTCCGTCATCCCATAGCCCTGGCCAAAGGTGACGTCGGGCAGAGCGGCGAGCAATCGCTCCATCAGGGCAACCGGCATGGGCGCACCGCCGTAGCTGAGCTTGCGCAGGGAGGACAGGTCGGCCGCTGCAAAGCCAGGGTGGTCGAGCACCATCTGAAACATCGTTGGGACGAGGGTGGTCGTCGTCACGCCGTGGCGGGCGACCAGATCCAACAACCCGTCGACGCTGAACTTTGGCTGAATGACCATCGGTATCCCGTAGAGGATGGCAGAGAACACACGGCTGCCGGTGGCCAGATGAAAGAGCGGCCCGGACAGGAGCAGCACGTCTTCGGAGGTGTAGGCGTAGGCCGCGCATGTGCCCATGGCATTGGTCAGCATGTTGAGGTGTGACAGCATCACGCCCTTCGGCCGGCCCGTGGTGCCCGACGTATAAAAAATCACCATCGTGTCTTGGCCGGCGGATCCGCTTTGCGCGATCTCCCCCTGTGCAGAGATCAGCGTCTCGTAGTTGTGCAGGTCGGCGCCGTCGGCCGGGTCCCAATCGGCGAGGATGACGCTTTCAACCTTGGACGATGCCGCCAGATCCTGTGTAGTCTCCGCGAAGTGGCGGTCTGCAATGAGCACCTTCGGCGTGCAATCAAGGAGGATTTGGGCAAGCTCCGCCGCTGCCAGGCGGTGGTTCAGGGGGACAGAGATCGCACCAATCAGCGAAGGCGCGAAATAGGTCTCCGCCAGCCAGTGCGAGTTGAGCCCGAGGTAACCCACGCGATCGCCCGGTGCCACGCCCAGCCCGTCCAAAGCCGCCGCCAGCCCGGCGATGCGGTCGCGGAACTGGGCCCAGCTATGGGTGCGGCCCCCAAACACCGTCGCGGGCTTGTCAGGGGTGTGAAACGCATGCTTTTCGATCAGGTCGAAGAGCCGCATCAGGCGCGCCCCAAGAGCGAGCGACCAATGATCTCGCGCATGATCTCGCCCGTGCCGCCCGCGATACGGGTCACGCGGGCATCGGCCCAGGCGCGAGCAATCGGATACTCCCACATATACCCGTAGCCGCCGAAGAGCTGGAGAAGCACGTCGAGATGCCGGCAGAGGGTCTCGGAGCAGAGCATCTTGCCCATGGCAGCATCCACCTGATCGAGCTCGCCCGCGGCATGGGCCTCCAAGCACCGATCCACGAAGACGCGGAGCATGACGGCCTCCGCCTGCGCTTCGGCCAGCCGAAAGCGGGTGTTCTGGAAGTCGGCAATGGTGCCGCCGAAGGCTTTGCGGCCCTTCACATGGTCGACCGTCCACTCGATGGCCGCCTCCAGGCTTGTCGCGGCCCGCACGCATTGCATCAGCCGCTCCTGGGGGAGCTGCTCCATCATCTGGGCGAAACCGCGCCCTTCCGCTCCCAACAGATTGCCGACTGGGACGCGCACGTCATCGAAGAAGAGCTCGGCGGTGTCCTGCGCCTTCCAGCCCACCTTCTCCAGCAGCCTGTTGCCCTTTCGGAAGCCGGGGCTGTCGGCCGGAACAAGGATCAGGGACGTGCCGCGCCCGCCCTTCGACGGATCCGTCTTGCACGCGAGGACGAGCAGATCGCAGTTGCCGCCATTGGTGATGAAAACCTTCTGGCCATTGATCACATACTCATCGCCGTCGCGGATCGCGGTGGTCTTGATGCCTTGGACATCCGATCCCGCCGTGGGCTCCGTCATTCCGAGCGCGCCAATGACCTCACCCGTCGCCATGCGGGGCAGCCAGGCCTGTTTGATCGCCTCTGACCCGTAATGCAGGAGATACGGTGCCACGACATCGGAATGCAGGCTGAAGCCGGGCCCCATCGCCCCCACGCGCGCAAGCTCCTCAAGCACGACCATGGAGGCCAAGAAATCGGCGCCTGCGCCACCATACTCTTCTGGCATGGCCGCGCAGAGAAGGCCGTGTTCGCCGGCCTTCAGCCAAGCATCGCGGCTCACGCGACCGTCCCTCTCCCATTGATCGTGGTGTGGGACGATCTCAGCCTCGACGAACCGACGCACTGTGGTGCGGAACATCTCGTGCTCTTCAGAAAAGACGGTGCGCTGAAACACTCTGGCCATCCCGTGCCGCGGTGATTAACTTTCACGACTTATAATTCGCTTGCATATGATACGCAAGCGAATTACCAGTCAGGTGAGTTGAGGAGACATGCCATGCTTGAAGGACAGGTCGTCATCGTCACTGGGGCGGGGCGCGGCATCGGCCGCGACATTGCGCGCATGATGGCAGCGCAGGGAGGGCGCGTGATCGTCAATGATCTGGGCTCTAGCGGCTCAGGCGAAGGTGCAGATGCCGCGCCCGCCGAGGAGGTTGTGGCCGAGATCAAAGCGGCCGGTGGCGAGGCCGCCGCCAATTTCGGGAATGTGGCCAAGGCAGCCGACGCCAAGGCGATGTTCGAGCAGGCCATGGACACGTTTGGCAGGGCCGATGTGGTCGTCAACAACGCAGGCATCCTGCGCGACACGATCTTTCACCGCATGACCGAGGAAGAATGGGATGCCGTCATCGACGTCCACTTGAAGGGTTCGTTCAACATGGCCCATGCCGTGGCCGCGCAGTTCAAGGCGCAGTCCTCGGGGTGCTTCCTCAACTTCACTTCGACCTCCGGACTGATCGGGAACTTCGGTCAGGCGAATTACTCCGCGGCGAAAATGGGGATCGTGGGGCTCTCAAAGTCACTCGCGTTGGACATGGCGCGCTTCAACGTGCGCTCCAACTGCATTGCGCCCTTCGCCTGGTCCCGGCTGATCGGCACGATCAAGACGGACACCGAAGCCGAAAAGGCGCGTGTGGCCCGGATCAAGGAGATGACGCCCGACAAGATCGCGCCCCTCTGCGTGGCTCTGGCGAAACCTGACTCGCAGGTAACTGGGCAGATCTTCTGCATCCGCAACAACGAGATCTTCCTCATGAGCCAACCCCGCCCGATCCGGTCCGTCCACCGGAGCGAGGGCTGGACGCCCGAGACGGTCCTCAATCACGCGCTGCCTGCGCTCGAGGCGGGCTTCTACCCGCTGGACCGCTCCGGCGAGGTCTTCACATGGGACCCGATTTGAGCACCGCCGCTCCCTCGCGCCCGTCGTCGCTGACCGTCGACCACAGGCCGGTCTTTCACGATCTGGCCCGGTTCCGCAGCACGCTCTTTGATACAAAGCTCAAGCCGCACGGTATCACGATCAGCCAGGCCTGGGTGTTGGCGCATCTCTGGCGCAAGAATGGGCTCCGCCAGTCGGAGCTTGCCGCGCAGATGGACGTCGCAACGGTAACAACATCAAAGCTCATCGACCGGCTGGAGGGGCATGGCTTCGTCGAGCGCCGCGTCGATCCGGCGGACCGGCGCTCGAACCGCGTCTTTGCCACAGACGCCGGCATGGCGCTCGTCAAAGTGCTCACCAAGATCGTCTATCAGGTCGACGCCGTTGCGAATGAGGGGATTGCCGAGGAGGAGCTTGCGATCACCTTGCGCGTGATCGGTCGGATGCGAGAGAACCTCAAAGCGGAGCTGGCGCGCCTCTAGCGCCGTCATGAAATGAGCGCGCAAACCTCGCCCCACGCCCCTCTGAATGGGCTCCGCATCGTGGAGTTTGCGGGCATCGGCCCGGGCCCGTTCGCCGCGATGATGCTGGCGGATATGGGCGCGGAGGTGATCCGGATTGAGCGGCCCGACGCCGTGTACGACCCCAATGACTTTCTGGCGCGCGGCCGCCGTTCCATCGTGCTTGACCTCAAACAGCCAGATGCTGTTGCCGTGGCCTTGCGGCTGACCGACCGTGCCGACGGCCTGATTGAAGGGTTCAGGCCGGGTGTAATGGAGCGGTTGGGCCTCGGCCCCGAGAAATGCCACGCCACCAACCCCCGCCTGGTCTACGGCCGCATGACCGGCTGGGGGCAGGACGGGCCGCTGGCGCAGGCGGCCGGGCACGACCTGAACTACATCGCCCTAACAGGTGCGCTTTGGGTCACCGGTGAGGCCGGTCGCCCCCCGACATTTCCCGCCAACATGCTCGGCGATTTCGGCGGCGGCGGGATGTATCTGGCCTTCGGCATGGTGGCCGGGCTCCTGAAGGCTGCCCAGACCGGCCAAGGCGATGTGGTAGATGCCGCGATCACCGACGGCACGCATTCCCTGATGACCTTCATCCACGCGCGGCGGGCCTCCGGGCGGTGGCACGATGCCCGCGCGGCCAACACGCTGGATGGCGGGGCACCCTGGTACGCGGTCTATCAATGCGCCTGTGGCGGGTGGGTCAGCATCGCCGCGATCGAGCCGCGGTTCTGGTCAGAGCTCCTGGCGCGTCTTGGCTTGGACGAAGCTAGCTTGGGAAATCGGGCAGACCCGACACGATGGCCCCAAATCAGAACGCACCTGGCCGAGGTCTTTCTCGGCCAAACCCGCGCGCATTGGACCGCTCTTCTGGAAGGCAGCGACGCGTGTTTCGCCCCCGTCCTCAGCCCGACCGAGGCCGCCGGCCACGCGCACGCCAAAGCGCGCGGGAGCTTCGGCTCTGGCGCCCCCGATCAACCCATGCCCGCGCCACGCTTCGCAAACGCGGAGCGCCGCGACCCGCCGAAACCCGTGCCACCCGGCACGCATACCGACGCGATCCTCACCGCAATCGGCGTAAGTGATGACGATATCGCCAGATTGAACGCATCGGGTGCGGCCCAGCGAGCAGAGACAAAGGAAAACGCGCAATGAGTGTCCCCGAAGTAATGAAAAACTTGCGTCTGCCGCTGATCGGTGCCCCACTCTTCATTATCTCGCGCCCCGAATTGGTCATCGCGCAATGTAAGGCGGGGATCGTGGGGACGTTTCCTGCGCTCAACGCGCGGGAGAAGGACGGCGAAAGCCTCGACGCCTGGCTCACCAAGATCAAAGAAGAGCTCGACCGCCACAATCAGGCCAATCCCGACAATCCCGCCGCCCCCTACGGCATCAATCAGATCGTGCACAAATCCAACAACCGGCTAGACGAACATGTGGAGATTGCGGCCAAGCACGAAGTGCCGATTTGGATCACATCGCTCGGCGCTCGCACCGACGTCTACGATGCGGCCCATTCCGGCGGCGGCATCGTGCTGCACGACGTGATCAACAACTGGTTCGCACAGAAAGCAATTTCAAAGGGCGCAGACGGGTTGGTGGCCGTGGCAGCGGGCGCGGGCGGCCATGCGGGTGCGCTCTCCCCACTGGCGCTCATCCAGGAAATCCGGGCTTGGTTCGAAGGCCCGCTCTACTTGTCGGGAGCCATCGCACGGGGCGACTCCATCCTGGCCGCGCTCGCGATGGGGGCCGATGGCGGCTATGCCGGCTCCGCCTTCATCGCAACGCAAGAGGCGCACGCCGTCCCCAACTACAAACAGATGATCGCCGACTGCGCGGCCGACGACATTGTCTATTCCAACCTCTTCACCGGCGTACACGGGAATTACCTCAAGCCCTCGATTGCCGCGGCGGGCCTCGACCCCAACGACCTCGAACACTCCGACCCGACCAAGATGAACTTCTCTGAAGACCGGAAGAAACCGAAGAGTTGGAAGGAGATCTGGGGCTCCGGCCAAGGCATCGGCGCCATTGATCGCGTGATGACGACCGCAGAACTGGTCGAACAGCTCAGCGTACAGTTTGAGGCCGCCAAAGCGCGGCTGAGCGCCGAGATGACGAAGTACTAAGCGGCCGATACAGTTCATGTATTTATAAGTTGCTAGAGAATAGTTCATACGCTATCTTTCTCAAGACTTGCCCGCCAAAAGCGGACACGCCAAGGGAGGAAAGCTATGAAACGTCTGCTTTGCGGCGCAGCGCTCGCCGCATCTGTCTCCGCCGTTGCCGTTGTTGCTCATGCCGAGATGGTGTTGATCGCCAATGACCCAGGTCCAAACCGCGGGGTCCGTGCAGAAGCGGTGAACCACTTCAGCACTCAACTCGCGGCCGCAACGAACGGCGCTGTGCGGGTCGAGAACAATTGGGGCGGCGCGCTTTTCAAAACCACCGCGGCGGTGGATTCCATCGGCCTTGGTGTGGCGGATATGGGCGTTGTCGTTGGCCCCTATGCCCAATCCGAGATGCCAGAGCTGAACATCGGCGGCCAGCCTATGCCGCCCGCGGGCCCCTGGGTGATGATGAAGGCGCTCGACGATATCTTTGCCAACAACGCCCAGATCAAGGAGCGTATGGCGGAGAAGGGGCTGGTGTATCTGAACGCCTACAGCCTGCCGCCGAGCCTTTTGGCCTGCAATGATGACCTGATCAGCACCACGGACGACGTGGCCGGCGTCAAGATCAGCAACACCGGCACGACGAGTGAGCTCTTCGGCCGCTTCGACGGCAACATGGTCGATATGCCGATCTACGAAGTCTACCAGTCGATGCAGACCGGTTTGATCGACTGCACGGTGACCTTCTCATACTTCGCGGTGGCGACCCAGCTTCACGAGCTGCTGGCCACGATGTCGCCCCTCGATCTGCCTGCGACAACAGTTGTTCTGACCGTGATGAACAAGGATGCCTTCGACAATCTCAGCCCCGAAGCGCAAGCCGGCGTGATGGAGGCGGCCGCCAGCATGGCGGACTATTACGGCGAGCAGCTGGAGGCCGCCGATGGCGCCGCGCTCGAGGCCATGCGCGCCGCCGGCGTCAAGGACCACAGCTTTACCGCGGAGGAGCAGAAGGCCATGCAAGTCGCCATGCAGCCAAATCTTGACGACTGGCTTGCGGATGCAGAGGCCACCGGGCTCGATGGCCAAGCGGTCTACGACGAATTCCTAGGCTACGTCGAAAAGTGGCAGGCAGTTCTCGACTCCGAGGGCTTTCCCTGGGCACCCAGCTAAGACCGATAGGGCGCAGCGCGGGTCCCCCCGGTGCGCCTCACGCCCATGCTCAAACGCATCGAATTCCTGCTCGACACGCTCGGCGCCATCGCCGTTGCGCTGCTCTGTGTGCTCATCGTCACCACCGTTTTCGCACGTGAGATCTTCGCGGTCGCGGTTCCTGACTCCATTATCCTCGTCCGCGAACTCATGGTGCCGGCGATCCTGTTCCCCCTGTCGGCGGCCACATCGCGGCGCGCCCACGTGGCCATTGATCTCTTTGCCAACCATTTCCCCGACGCGCTCAACCGATGGATTGCGGCCTTTGCGGCCCTGGTCGGAATTGTGATCGTGGCCACGCTCGTCGTCGCCGGGTGGCAGCAATTCACCAACAACTGGGCCAACGGGGCCCACCACGGGGGAGACTTCCTGATCCCGAAATGGATCAGCCGCGCGGCCTACTTCGTCGCATTCGGCTTTGTCCTGATACGCATGATCCAGCTGTTTTGCGTTGATCTGCACGCAGCCATCACCGGCCAGCCGGCCCCTGCCGAATTGTGAGTGGCTGAATGGACGTAACCCTGATCGGCTATATTGCCTGCGTGACTGTGCTTGTCCTGCTGGCCATTCGCGTCCCCATCGCCTGGGCGATCGGCGGCGTGGCTGTTGTCGCGCTGTTCCTGGTCTTCAGCTTCCGAAGCGGGAGCTTTGTGCCCGACCGTGCGATGGCGCGGACGCTGCAGATCTCCTTCTCCGCGACGTTCGAGCTGATCCATTCCTACAATCTCTCGATGATCCCGCTCTTCATCGCCTTGGGCGCGGTGGCCGAGCGCGCGGGGATCACGACCGAGATCTATGCCGCGGCCCGGATGTGGCTGTCGCGCCTGCCCGGCGGCATTGCCATCGCCTCGGTGGCGGGGTGCGGTGGGTTTTCGGCGATCTCGGGGTCGTCCATCGCCTGCGCTTCGACCATGGGCCGCATCTGCACGCCGGAGATGCTCAAGCTGAACTACGATGAACGGCTCGCCACCGCGAGCGTGGCGGCGGGGGGCACGCTCGGCTCACTCATCCCGCCGTCGATCCTCTTCATCATCTACGCCATCTTTACCGAAACATCGATCGCACAGCTCTTTCTGGCGGGCATCATCCCGGGTCTCCTCTCGCTCCTGGGCTATGCCCTCGTGATCTATGTCTGGGTCAAAAGCTCACCCGGGATCGCGCCCATGCGCGCGAAAGAGCACACGTCGCGAGAGAGGTGGATGTCCCTGCTTCAGGCCTGGCCCGCCTTCCTCCTCTTTCTTCTTATCATCGGCGGCATCTATGGCGGCATCTTTACGGCAACGGAGGCTGCGGCGCTCTCCTTAATCTTTGCTGTTATCCTTGGCCTAGGGCGCCGCAGCCTGAGCTATCGAGATATCCTTCCCATCCTGCGCGACGTGGCGACCACCACCGGCGGCATCTTCTTTATCGCCGCATGCGCAAAGGTCTTTGTCACGCTCATCGCGCTCACTGGGCTTTCCAATGATCTCGTCAACGCGCTCGGTGCGGCAGACATCGGCCCTTGGATGTTCATCGCCATGGTCTGTTTGATCTATATCGTCCTTGGCATGTTCCTGGACCCCATCGGGATCATGGTTCTGACATTGCCGCTGATGATCCCGATGGTCGAAAGCTATGGCTTCAACCTCATCTGGTTTGGTGTGATCATCGTCAAACTTCTGGAGATCGGGCTCATTACACCGCCCGTGGGCCTCAACGTCTTCGTCCTTGCCGCGGCGATTGAGGAACGGATCTCGATCGGGAAGATCTTCAGCGGGATCTGGCGGTTTCTGGTCAGCGATCTGGCGGTGCTCATATTGATCGTCGCAGTGCCCGCGATCTCGCTCGCCATACCCCTATCCATGTAGCCAGCGGGGAGCTTTCCACTAGGAAGAATGAGCCGCTGTCATTCGACGCCACTGCCGGAGATTGCCCGATCCCAATTGGACGCGCGCATTGGCTGAGAATTAGAGCGGATCGGGGCGAAATCGCTGCAGACACTCTGCACTTTTCGGCAAATCCAGCACCCCCAAAGAAAGAACCGCACCAGGCGTTCCCGGTGCTGCCCCAATTCTCAATAATGTCGCGCAACAAGGGAATGGCCCCGCAATGTCAGGAATGCATTGCGGGGCCTTCAGTCCTTAGCTGCGTTCCCAGGGCGCGCCTTGGGAGGCTTCGACCTCATTCCACTTCTCGATGAGCGACAGCATTTCGTCCATGATGGCTTGCCCGTCTAGCCCACTTGCATCGGCATCCGCGAGCCACTTGTCCACGATCGGCTGCGCAGAGTTGCCCAAGGTCACATGGTCTTCCTGGCTGAAGGACTTCAGCGTAAGCCCCTCCGAGCCGCTCGTCATTGCCTCAACCGCCGCTGCTTCAGCCTGGCCGAGATGCTCGCCGTAATAATCATGCATGGCAGCGCTGGCAGCCATGATTGCGGCCTGCTCATCGGCTGAAAGGCTCTCAAACACGTCCTTATTCATGACCGTCGCCAGGACGATGCTGGACGACAGCTCAATCGGCGTGATCGAGGTTAGCAATTCATCCAGTTTGGTCGCCGAGGCAAAGTACCCATAGGTCACCGTGCAGTCGATCAAACCCGTCTGCATGCTCTGATAGACTTCGTAGATGGGCATATTAACCATGTTGCCACCGAGCGGCTCGAACAGATCGCTCATCGAGTTCGTGCGGCTGATCTTGACCCCGTCGACATCCGCGACCGAGTTCACCTGGCCATCGTTGCAGCCAAGCAGCGCCGTCGGCAGCCCGTAGAAGTGGAGGTAGACGAGGTTGCGTTCATCGAGACGGGCCTTGATCGTCTCATTGGTCGTAAAGAGCTCGTGCATCGCAGACATCATGACCCAAGGGCTCGCCTTGATCATCGGAACGCCGCCGAGGGCCAGTTCCGGCAACTCGGACTGCACGTAGGGCCCCACAAGCAGCCCCATATCGGCCACCCCGGTGCCGAGCGAGTCGAGCGCCGCGGTCGAGCTGAAGAGGGCCCCGCCCCAGTTGTTTTCAACGCTCAGCGCGCCGCCGGATTCTTCAGCAATCAAGGCGCTCAGATGGTTGACCGCTTCGGCACGCACGCCCCGGTTCGGACCGGGATCGTTCGAGATCAAAGTAGTCTGCGCATGAGCGGCAAGCGCAAGTGTGGATGCCGTGGCGGCGACCGCAGCCAGTTTCAGGTGTCTGTTCATTCTATCCTCCCGAAGTATCCCGCTTGTGCGAGAGCCTTTAATTCGTAACAGAATAGATAGCAGACGAACAGATTGTAGGCAAATCATTTTGGAAGCAAGCCGTCGCTGGGATCCTTGCTTGATGAGCTGTAGGAGAGTGAGCCTCGCTAGGAGCAACCGCTTATTCGACGCAATGCGGCAACGTCGCTCGCATGGGCCCGAACCCGACGCATTCCGGCAGGTGGTAGCCGGCGAGGGCCGCGGACAGGCGCTGGAAGCCCGCCAGCGTGTTGGTGATCGTCGTGCGACGGCGGTGTGTCGTGCCCGGGATGCCGGTCAGCACCTCATGGCGATGGCTTGGAGATGTCGATGGCAGCGAGAAACGTCGTGGCGAGGTGGTCATACCCTCAGAACTGCGCGTTTTCCCGACGTGCCACGGACCGGAGTTCGCCGGACGGCTGTTCGATCAATGGACCTATCTCAACGAGGTCGAGCTGGACGTCTGAAGGCGAGGAAAGCCGAGCCACAACGCGTGCATCTTGCGTTGAGGGACACACCCAACTGGGGCCCTTCCTGATCTCTTCTCACATTCAATAGCCGCTTGCGCCAGGAGTGCCTGGACGCTTCCCGGATTTTGTTGATGGTCAGTGCCCGCGCCGGCATCGAAGAATGTAGGACCGACCACAATTGAAATCGACCACACTCGTCTCTCGGCGGCTTGACCCCGGCCGACTTCGCTGACCAACTGAAACATTATTGGCTCGATCATGAACATCTGGAGGAGACGTCTCGATTACCGCCTTTCGGCACCCCTAACATTGGCGATGCACCGCCCGGCTCGCCGCATAAGACGGTCACCACATGGACATACCGCGGTGCAACACAGGAGGCCAATTCCGTGGTGAAGTCCGTCGTCGACCACAGCCCGCAATGGAAGTTTGACTTCGAGCGCGAGGCCGCCGCTTTGCGCGATGCCCTGAGATCGACTGGGATCGTCTTTCACCATATCGGCAGCACATCAATCGAAGGAATATTGGCCAAACCGATCATCGACCTTTTGGGCGCGGCGGATGATCTGGGAGAAATCGACACCAGATCAGCCGTGTTGGAACAACTGGGATACGAGGCTATGGGTGAATACGGCATTGACGGTCGGCGGTACTTCCGCAAGATCAATGGTTGCGGAATTCGGACGCATCACCTGCATATCTTTGTAAACGGGTCTCCCCATATTGATCGCCACCTCGCCTTCAGAGATTATCTGCGGGCGCACAGCGAGCGGGCCGCAGAATATTCTGATCTTAAGGCGCGGCTCGCAGCATCTGACAAGGTGTCTTGGGACGACTATGTGAAGGGAAAGGCCCCGTTCATTCGCGCCACCGAGCAAGACGCGCTCAAGTGGTACCGATCGTCAGATGGGCGCTGACCATGCGATGCGCCCCACCGCCATCTTATTGCACGCAAGAAGGGCAGAGCAATGTCACCCACATTCGATGATCCGAACGTCGAACGGGTCTTCGCTGGTTTCCCCTGTGAAGCGCGGCGTGGCTTGCTTCAATTGCGCCAACTGATCTTTGAGGTCGCAGCGCGGACCGAGTGTGTCGGGCGCATACATGAAACGCTCAAATGGGGGCAGCCAGCTTACCTGACACCTGAAACCAAATCTGGCTCAACGATACGGTTGGGCCTGCCAAAAAGCGGTGGCTTTGCCCTCTACACGCACTGTCAAACAAGCATCATCTCGGAATTTCAGGCCGTTTATCCGGATGAGTTTGTTTACGAGGGGAACCGCGCCATTCACTTTCTATCTCCCGATGATCTACCGCTAGAGAAATTGGAACAGTTGATTTGGAGTGCGTTGACCTACCACCGCAGATAAGCTGGCGGGAACGCGCTGAGATGCCTCCTTCAGTACCGGCCGGCCGTTTTTCACGCGAAAGGCTGAGTGGTTCAGGGTGACCTTTGAACTTGCCGAAACTCCTCGGCCCCGTCTTAAGATTGCTCGGAGCGCTCATAATTTTCTTTATTAGTTTCATATGGGGCGCGTGCGCCTTTCGAAGAGACAGCCTTGGTCATCCAATCGTCAATTATTTCAGAAGAATTGTCGGCTTAGCTTGCTTTGGTGTGTTGCTCTTCTACCTATATACTCGGAGTAGCCCAGATCAGTGTTCTAGAGTGATAACAGACACCCAGTATGAGGTCTGCTTTGAAGGCGTATTTGCAGAAATGACTATCGCTGAGGCACGACAATGGTTAGTGGCAAATGATTTCAGGGCTGGTCGGATTATAGAGTCCAACCCAACTCGCTCGCTTGCCCGTGACAAGCGTCACGCCCATAATCCGGCCTATGGCTATGACTTACAGTTCAAGGCATTTCGTGACTTTGGCGAAATCAGAAGTGTTCGATACGGCACAGACTTTAACCGGTTTTTTTGCGCGTATTGGACCGGCTCCCGACCGCTTTGAATTCCGAATCTATGGGAGCCACGAAGCTGACAAGGTTGTCGCAGTCAATGTCTGGTGGGCATTCTCGTTTTTATAGAATGCATTGCGGAGATCGCTTGGCCGCCATTCGTTGATATCGCAGCATCGGTCGAAATGGGCTCACTGCTGCCTTGCGGCGGTGCCGCGGCGCAGGATGAAGCCTTTCTCCGAAACGGGTGTGTTCCGGCAGTTACTGGTGCAACCACCGGCTCGACAGCTCCACCGTCTCAACTTCGGCGAGTGTCCTGACCCGTTGTAGTTCCGCCAAAAGGCCGGACGAGCGCGCCTTGCCCATCCGAACTCCGGCTTCCGGCCAGAATGCGCGAACGGCAAGCGTTCTGCCGATACGCTTGGCGTCAAGTCGTCCGATGATGCGCTCGCCTTGCAGCACGGGAAAGACATAGTACCCGTACTTCCGCTTCGCTTCGGGGACGAAAATCTCGATTCTGTAGTGGAATCCGAAAAGACGTTCTGCGCGGGACCGGTCTCTCAACGCGGGATCAAAGGGCGACAGAAGACGCACGCGGGATGACGGATTGGGCAGCGTCGAGGCGCGGTCGAGAGCAGCCTCGGTCGTGAAACTTCGGCGTAGGGAGCTATCCGCCATCTCGATGTCGGCCTCCAGGATGCGACCTTCCGCAAGGGCTTCGGCGCACCAGCTTTTCGCTTCGTCTCGCGTGACGATCTCGAAGAAGGCGGCGAGTTCTCCACTGGTGCCGAAGCCAAGACGGTCCAGCGCCTCCGACATGGCCCAGTCAACGATCTCAAGATCGTCCTTCCGACTGTTCAGATGCTCTGCCGGGATGACCCGATCGGTCAGGTCGTAGAACTTCCGGAAACCCTGACGGTGGCAGATGGCCAGTTGCCCGGCGCGCCACAGGAATTCGAGTGCTGTTTTGGACGGATGCCAGTCCCACCAGCCGGACGACGACGTCCTTTCGTCGCCGCCGACGTCGAGCGAACATGCGGGGCCGTGATCGGCTATATGCCGGCGTACGGCATCGATTTCGGCCTCCCAGCCTTCGCGGCGCCCCAGTGGCCAGCGCTCACGCATCCGCGCTTCCTCCCGGGCGAATTTCAGACGCCACATCGGATAGAACTGCATCGGTATGACCGCAGCGTCATGAGTCCAGTGCTCGAATGCAGTGCGATGGCGCGAGACGAGGTGCCCCAGGTTCTTCGGACGGTACTGCCCGCGGCGCGACCAAAGGATCAGGTCGTGTGCGCGGGCGAGCGTGTTGACACTGTCGACCTGCACGAAACCGAGGTCGTGCAGCACATCGTCCAGATCGGCGCCGCGGCCCTGGCCCGATCCCGGACGCAGCAACAGGTGCTGATCCAGAAACAACCGTCGTGCGCTTTTATTGTCCAGGACTGGGCGTTTCATGCTGCGCCATATCGCCGATGCAGGATCGATGCTTCAATGCCAATTTTCGAGATGCCACGTTCAAGCGATGAACGCAGGTACAGGATGCGCTTCGGGAAGAAGTCCCGGTCGCGATAACGGGTGCCATCTATTGCCAAGCCGGTAACGTGCCGCAGGTCTCTTGACGGCAGGATCGTGGTCAAAGTCGCCTGATGCTGGCTCAGCGAACCTCTTGGCCGCGAGTTCATCAAATCGCAGAGCTGAGCGCTGCAACGCAGCGCGATTCCTGTAAGCGGTCATTGAACGCTGCCAGATTGGTTCATTTCAAAGCCGGTCCTTCGCCGCACCGGTGTTGCAAGTCTGAGTTGCGGACAGAGTGGCCATTGACCTTGCCGGCAAACAATCACGATAGGCACAGCAACCTAGCCTTACCCTAAGGGTCTGAGTGATCCGCCGAAAAATGGCCCAAATCTGATCCTACATTCGCGGCGAAGTCTATTTTTGGGAACGACGCCATGGCTCTTTGGGACTACAATTGCGCCGATCACAATCCTGAATTGCGCGAGGCAAACCGTGTAGAAGAGGCGCGTGCGCGCGAGCAAAACGGTTTCGTCCGTACAACCGATTGGTGGGCGATAAATAATAACCGGGATGCATTAGGCTTTGTGTCGGTGTCCGCAGAAGGATCTAATGAGAATATGCCGGTGCTCCTGATGGAAGGGTCGCCCGACATTCGTTACGTCGCAGTTCTTCTCAGCTCAGAGGCCCATCTTGATCCATACGACCTTCATTCTGTCTTCGAGAATTCCGAGGTAGATGGATCAACGCTTCTAGCACATTACCTGCAAGGCATCTCAGATGTCCTTGAACTTTTTTACTCTTCAAGCAGTCAATTGAGGGATCGTGTCTTCATCAAGGACGAACCGCCAGATTGGAACTTGTCCACATTTGGGGCTAAGGATCTCGAACACGCTGCCGGATTGGTTGGAACGAAGGAGAAACGGTTTTCCTTTGAGTGCGGTAGAAAACAGCTTCTTTATCGGGCCTTGGAGCAAGACCTTGAACAGCATCATGTCAAACCAGATTGGTTCATTCCGTCAAGCGAATTGATGCCGTTTCAAGGCGTAGAACCTGATTGTCCCTACAACTTTTGGGACTACGGGGTGTTTCGGGAGCCGCCAGGTTTCGAAAGGCTTTGGATCGAAGATCTTCCGATCCGAAAAACCAAGAGTGGGTTTCTATCTCTTCTGAAACGTGGGCGCTCTCACTGACAGTGAATACCAACCACGCTCGGCGCGGAGCTCTCGGTGGTCTTGAGGCTCGTGGACACCGACGCAGTTAATAAACTGATGAGCGGCATTTGGCAGGATTGGCTCCTTGACGACATTCGCCGCGCCTACATCACCCACTCCTCCTCTGAAGGCCAGCAGGGCGGACGAGGCGGCCATTCGGATTCTAGACCCCAAAAGTCCGCTTTGAACGCTTCGTATGAGCAGTAATGCCACCCCGGGCGGCTTCGAGCCATTCGCCTCAGATGCAAGCCGATATGGCATGACCTCCAAGTGCCGACATTCAAGTAACGAAGTTTGACGGCAACCAAGCGGTCGAACCCCTTGCGCAAACTCGGAGGGGCCGGTCGTGGTGGTTACCTTGCCCGACGATCAAAGTGTGCATTGCCGCGCGAGGGGACACTCGCTCCGCAGTAGAGGTCGAGAAAGCAAGCTGCGACCTCAGTGTCGGCTCTGGCAGCTGGATGTCGTTGATGGGCCGAAGAGGTTAGATCGCGAACCGGGCTTCTTTTGCCACTTCGATAGCGTGCGGCAACCCGACGAGCACTTTTGTCAATGTGTCCGGTTTGACAAGACCTATTACGCAGCCGTCTTCATCGACCACACTCACAGGGCTATCAGCGGCGATAACCGTCTTGGCTACGGCGTCGACCGTGTCTTTGGCACCAACGGTTACTGCGGTTTCCCCGCCCCCTTGTCCGTGTTCCATGATGTGCTCCATTCGGATCACCTTCGCTTTGGGAACATCGCGGACAAATCGCGCCACATAGTCCGTGGCGGGAGATAGAACCAATTCATCAGGGCTCCCGATCTGGACGATCTCACCACTCTCCATAATTGCAATCCGGTCTGCGATCTTGATCGCTTCATCAAGGTCATGGGTGATGAAAATGATTGTCTTGTGAAGCTGCCGCTGCAGTTTCATCAACTCATCCTGGAGATCAGTACGGATCAGCGGATCGAGCGCCGAAAACGGTTCATCCAGAAACCAGACGGCCGGGTCAGAGGCCAGAGACCGGGCAATGCCCACTCGCTGCTGCTGCCCACCCGAGAGCTCGTTTGGGAAATGATCCTCACGCCCTTGCAGCCCCACCAGCTCAATCATCTCTCTTGCCCGCGCCTCCCGCTCCACGCGGCCCGCTCCATGGATCTGCAGAGGGAAGGCGACATTGCCGAGGACGGAACGATTGGGCAGGAGCGCAAAGTGCTGAAACACCATGCTCATCAACCGGCGGCGCAGCGCGATCAGGTCTCTTTCATTGGCGCCGAGCAAATCCTGACCGTCGATTGTCACGCTGCCATGGCTCGGTTCGATCAAGCGCGACAGGCACCGTACAAGTGTCGACTTACCAGACCCTGAAAGTCCCATGATCACAAACACTTCGCCTCGTGCGATGTCGAAACTCGCATTGCGCACAGCAGCGACCCAGTTTTTCGCCGCAATCGCCTCTGGGCTTTCGCGTTCGGCATCCGTCAAGGCGGAGAACTCCGCGTTCGTGGCTCCAAAGACCTTCCACAAGCCATGACAGGACAGCATGGTGGTCATGGATCCAACTCCGCGCGTTTGGCCGCCGCCTTCAAAAGCGCATCCGCCACCAGGGCCAGCGCCGCCACGCATAGCCCAGCCACAATGCCTTGTCCCACGAGGGACTGGTTAAGTGCGATCAGCACTTGCTGACCCAAGTCCTTGGTGCCCACCAGTGCCGCGATCACCAGCATCGAAAACGCCATCATGATCGTCTGGTTTATGCCAAGAAGCAGCGTCGGAACCGCCGCTGGCAGACGGATGAACAGGAATGTCTGCCAGCGCGTACATCCCGAAATCGCCGCCGCCTCCAGTCGCGCAGGGGGCACCTGGGAAATCCCGATCATGCCGTAACGGATGGCAGGGGCGACGGCGTAGAGTAAAATCGCGATGATCGCCGACACATCCCCGATCCGGAATAGCATCACGGCTGGCAGCAGATAAACCAGTGTCGGCAATGTCTGCAGCGTATCCAACATCAGATTGGCTGGATTGCGCAGGGACGGACGGCTCGCCAGCCAGAACCCCAGCGGGAATCCAATGATCAGCGCTAAAGACACGGCAATCGTCATGAGATAAATCGAATTCGTCGCCGGTGCCCAGAACCCAGTCACCACGATGAACATCATCAGCGCCGCGCAATAGAGAGCTACCCGCGCCCCGCCGATCCCGTAGGCAATGATCGCCACGAAACCGACACCCACGCTCCACGGCATCGCTGCCAGGAAATCGCGGAAGGGCCGCATGATGTTGAGCAACACAAACGCCCGGAAGGCCTCAAGCGCATCGTAGAGCTCCCGATTTATCCAGCTTACTATCCCGTTCCAGAAGCTTGCCGTCGAAATCGCCCACTCCCCGGGCCATGTCTGTGCGGGCTCAACGAAATGCGCAATCGCCGTGGACAGCACCAGCCATCCCAGCACCAGAAGCCACAATGGCCGTTGCCCTGGATACCGCCTGCGCCCTTCGGCAGCCCGCCACGCCCAAGCCTGGCTGATCCTGTCGAGGACCACCGCAAGCGCTACGATCCCCATGCCCGCCTCAAAACCCGCACCGATGTCAAGTTTGCGGAGCGCGGTCAGCACCTCAAAGCCCAGACCACCCGCACCAATCATCGACGCAATGATCACCATGTTCAGCGTCATCATGATCGCCTGGTTCAAGCCTACCGCGATACCTGCGAGTGACGCGGGCAATTGCACCAGCCACAAAAGCTGGCGGTCTGTGCAGCCCGATACGTGGCCGCATTCCACCAGTTCGTCGGGCACGCCCTTCAACGCCAGCACCGTGTTGTGCACCATGGGTGGCAGGGCATAGGCCACCGTCGCAATCAACGCCGCAGCGGGCCCGTATCCAAAAAGCAGCAGGGTTGGGATTAGATAGGCAAAAATGGGGAGCGTCTGCATCACATTCATGATGCCCCGCACCACCGCTTCAACGCGGCTAGATCGAAACGACCAGATTCCGATCGTAAGGCCCAGGGCACAGGTCAGCACGATACTGACCAGCACACTTGCCAGCGTAATCATCGCCTGCGACCACAGCCCGAATACCACTAGAAAGCCCAGGCCGATGGTGGCGGTCAAGCAGAGTGATCGCCCCCCCAATCGGTACGCTACAATACCCGCTGCACCAAGGATCGCGAGCCAAGATAAGGGCGGCACCGATTGTGTACGGTCTAATCCACGCCCTGAAAACAGCCCCTCAGAAAGCAGAATAACTGCACCTTCAATCGGGGCGTTCACCATCGCCGCCAGGCCGCGTGTCATGTCTTGAATGGCCATCCCTGAGATCTGTGCTTCGCGCGCAAACCAAGTCAGGCTGTCTCCCACGACGTCCGAGACCGGCCAGATCAACCACTCAGGTGGCACACGCAGCCATTCCGGGCCAAAAAACGCCAGTGATACGACAAGCAGGGCCGCAAGACCGGGTATCAAAGCGATGCCAGGACCCGCAGAGGGAGAAGCGCTTGTCGTATCAGCCATAGGTCTCAATCTAGCATTTAACGGCCGGGGCAGGACGCAATCCCCTACGGTGATTGGACATGTTCGCCGAATGCGGGTGAATTGAGCGCAGGTTTACTGGGCGCAGGCTGTCCATGGCTCCCAGACAGCCCGGTTTTCGGTCAGCCATTCGGTCGCCACTTCTGTCATGTCGCGCCCTTCAAGATCGACCTCGGCCAGCAGGGCAGACAGTGTTGCATTGTCCATCTTGTAATTGCGGACCATCTCGTAGGCACATGGCCAGACCTCTTCGCCGCCAGCCCAGGCCATCTTCTTGATCCAGCCGCGAGGCTTGCCGCAATCGGCGATCTTGTCGGGGTTCACGCCCCAGGAAGGATCTTCGTAGCAGGCATCCTCATAGGCGGGAAACTGCACGAATTCTCCGTCGTAGAGCGACGGCGCCCAATGTGGCTCCCACACCCAAAGCATGATCGGCGCTTGCCGCTCGTAGGCTGCTTTCAGTTCCGCAAACATCGCGGCATCCGTACCCGGGTGTATCACCTCAAATGGCAGGCCAAGCGCCTCAATCCGTTCTTCATCCAAGCCGCCCCACGTGACTGGGCCGCCCACATACCGGCCCTTCGGCGCAGTATCAGCCGTGGAAAACAGCTCCCCACACTCTCGCAGAGCTTCCCAATTGGGCAGACCAGGGCATTGGTCCTTCATGTATGTTGGGTACCACCAATCCTCGAGGCCCTTTAGACCTGTCTCGCCCATGTCGAGAACCTTGCCGGTTTCAAGCGACTTCGCCAGATTCTGTTTCTGCGTGGTCTCCCAAGTCTCCATGGCAATGTGCAGATCGCCTGCCTCAAAGCCCGGATAGCGACCTGAGTCATCTGCCACCACGCTTTCTGTGTTGTATCCGTATGTCTGCAAAATGATCTGCATGATCTCGCCTTGCAGCGCGATCGACGTCCAATCCCCAATCATGAATTTGATCGTCTCATCGGATTCCGGCACTTCCGCATGCGCGGTGCTTGCGGCCATCATCAGCGCCGCTGAGCATCCTAGTAACTTATTCATGTGAACTCCCCTTTCGTCCTTTTCGTTTCATCCTTTGGAATGCCAACCATGATCGACGTAGAGGCCGACCCCGTTGACGAAACTCGCCTCATCCGAGGCAAGAAACAGCACGGCTGCTGCAACTTCATCAGGCTCGCAAATGCGCACCTGCGTGGCGGCCAGATCGGCCTCCTGCCACTGCTGGCCATGTGCATCGAGCTCATCGATTTCGCGTAAACCATGGGCTGTCTTGACAAATCCCGGACAGACCGCGTTACAGCGAATGCCATGCTCGCGGTATTCGGCAGCAATCGCCCGAGCCAACATCAGCGTCCCTGCTTTGGTCATGCAGTAGAGCGATTCCAGTGCGAACGCCTTCTCTGACCCGATCGAGGCCGTGATTACGATCGATCCGCCGCCATTGTCCTTCATATGCCGTACCACCGTGCGCGTGACCGTGAAGGCAGAGCGCATGTTGATATCCATCAGCCGGTCGTAATCGGCGTTGGTCGTTTCATGAAACGGCTTCACGATGATCGATCCCGCGTGATTGAAGAGCGTATCAAGCTTGCCCAGAGCGCAAATCGCCTCGGTCGTTGCCGCCTCTGCCGCCTCTGCATCCGCAAGGTCAGCTTCAATGAACGTCGCCCTATTGCCGCCCGCCTCAATCGCAGTCACGGCGGCCTCTCCGGCCTCCTTTTGTATGTCGAGGATGGCGACTTCAGCTCCCTCTGAGGCAAAGGCCAGCGAGGCCGCAAGTCCCATCCCCGCGGCTCCACCAGAGACGATCACAGATTTGCCGACGTAGCGCTTTGCGCCGGTTTTGGGGGCCTTGATCGGTTGAATACTCATCACCACCCTCCCATTGGTTCTTTGGTATATGTTTTATACCTTTTAGAGGTGAGTCAATGATTTTTGGTCGGGCAGAGCCGATCGGATTGCCGATGATTTTGGGCTAAGCGGCTTTGCTGTCCGACACGCGGGCGTGTTCGTACTCGATGACAAGTTGCATGCGCTGCTCGGCTTTTTGCTGTGCGCGATCCCGGATCGCCTCCACCACATTGCCGCGCAAAAGGCTACTCCGCCCCACCTGGTCCGCCAGCAATCCATGAGGAAGGGGCATGAAGAGGGAGGCGAGCGCGTCCTCAATAGATGACGAGATATAAGGATTGGCCGAAGCCTGCGCGATGGCAAGATGAAACGCCGCTTCGCCTCGCCGCAATTCCCCGGCATTGGTCGCTTTGCCTATCTCAGAAAGCGCCTCATCCAATCGCCGCAAATCCCCCGGCGTCCGCCGAACCGTCGATAACTGCGCGGCCAGCGGTTCCACCGCAGCACGATACTCGAATATACGCAGCACACCTCTTGGGTCGCCGCTCAGCCGCTTCAACGCCATCTCCCGCAGCCGATCCTCCGGCGCCACAAAGGCCCCGCCCGATGCTCCGCGCTTGACGGAGATATACCCTTCGGACTCCAAAACCCGTAGCGCCTCGCGCAGTGTCACCCGCGAGATTCCGATCTGCTCGGCGAGCTTTCGCTCCGCAGGCAACCTCTCCCCGGGAAGCACCATCCCCATGTGAACCTGTCGTTTCAGATGGGTCACAGCAAGGCCGTAAGCTGCTTGCTGTTCCACTGGTTTAAGACCCCAAAGCATACGGTCAAACCGCCGTAAATGTATTATCTACATAGATTTCTGCACCATTGACGAAACTGGAATCGTCTGAGGCCAGAAAGAGCGCGACCGCCGCTACCTCTTCGGGTTCGCAGATCCGCCCTTGCAGCGCGTTGACGTCATCTTCTGACGCAAGAACGCCGTACGTCCGCAATTGCTCGATCTCATCCTCGCCGTGCTTGGTGCGAATGAAGTTCGGACAGATCGTGTTGCAGCGTACCCCACTGTCGCGATACTCAACGGCTATCGCCCGCGCCAACTGGTGCATCGCAGCCTTTGAGGCGATGTATACACTCTCCATCTTGGAGCACACAGATACAGCCGTCGAAGACGTGTTGATGATCGATCCGTGTCCCCGCTCCAGCATGCTGGGCAAGATAGCACGAGTTACCAGGAAAGCGCTCTTGGCGTTCTGATCCATCATCGTGTCCCAATCCTCGATGGTGTAATCGAGGAACGGTTTAACAATGATACCTCCCGCATGATTGAAGAGAATATCGATCTTTCCTTCCTGCGAGATCGTACTGTCAACCGCCTCGGCCACCTGATCATGTTCGGACACGTCGGCAAAAATGAACGCAGCTTTTGCGCCGGCGTCCGTTAGTTCAGCACACAGGGCCTCACCGGCTTCGGCATCCCAATCAAGGATGGTGACAGAGGCACCTTCGGAGACAAACATGCGCGCCGCCGAAGCCCCCACACCGTTCGCCCCACCAGAGATCAACGCGACACGACCCTTCAACCGTCCGAGCGACGGTCGCCCCAGCACTTTGCGTGAAATACTCTCGACGTTCATGGTCTAAGAACCATACCTTTACGCCGGATCGTTGAAAAGACACTCCAAGGGTTCACTGCTGCTCCACATTCGAATTCACCGTGCCAAGTGAGCCCGTTCGTGCAACGCGGCCCGAGCACCAAACTCATCCACCGGGCGGATGTAGCGTTGCTTCTTACTGTCGAAAAAATACTAGCTTTGTCGGATTGCGCCCGAGCGCCGGCGACGGTTGAGCCCGGGTTTCAGTCTCGCCGAATCTTACATTTGGCCAATAGGCATGGCCTTCAATTTGGATCTCAGATTATCTTGTCTGCGGTAAGCATCCAACGTCTGCTTCGGGAAAGCTGCACTCCAGAATCGTTGATTTCAACGAACGGATGGAAGGGGACGTCCTCACGGCCATAAAAGTGGGCTTTCGGCTGGTTCCTTTGAAAAACCCTTTCCTTGTTCGAGTTGAGCGGCGCTGCTTCAATTTTTCCGACAGGCGGGAGGGTCAGCGATGATGGGGCCGAGACAGGAAGCCCAAGCGGCGCTGTTCTACGAGTTCTCGCTGAAGGATCACGTCCACTGGATCATCTGCTGCGGTCGATTGACCACTTTGTTGATCTTAGCAGCATACCTCCCCATTTGGCGGACTTCTTCAGCCATACTGGACGACCTTCGATCGATCCCGGGTTGCTGATCCGGATGCTGCTGGTCGGTTGCCGTTTCTGCATTCCGTCAGAGCGGCGGCTCTGCGAGAAGGTGCATTTGAACCTCGCTTTTCGTTGGTTTTATCGCGTCGATCTAATGGATCGCATCCCGGATCACTCAAGCTTTTCCAGAGATCGGCATGGGCGTTTCCGCGAGAGTTGCCTTCTGCGTCATGTGTTGAAAGCGACCGGTACCCGCTGCTTGGAAGAGGGGTTGGTCAGCGGTGAGGGCTTCGCTGTGGATCCAAGCCCAATCGTTGCTGATGCGCAGAACCAAAGCTACGGCACCCCAGACGACTGGGCGGCGCGTGAGATCGCTCCCAATGATGCTCCACGCGCGGAGGCGAGTATCTCGACCCTCTGGACGATGAGGCCTTCGGAGCGGCCTCGACGGCCAATCCCACGTGCACCGCCCATGCCGATCCTGCCAGTCACTGGGCAGTGGCGCGTAAGGGGTCCGCCCTCGAAGATACTCCGCAGGGTATGCAGTCGATAGGAGGCGCGTTGTGACCTGTGCTGAGATCAGCGGCTTGATAGCTCGACAATGCCGCACCCGTTGGCGCAGCGCGCCGCGGGCCAGGGCTGGCTCACTCAACTTGGGGTCGGAGACCGTTCCTTCAAAGCATTTGATTTACAACGCGTCACAGCTCGACGGCGACGTCCCCTAGGCCTCCGACGCGGGCGCGGACGCGTGTGCCGGCGACCACAGGCTCAGCCTTAAATAGGGCCCCCGAAAGCACCTTCTGGCCAACGCGAAGGCCGCCGAAGCGGCGCGCGAGGATCTCCACCGTTGTCTCCAGCGCGGCGCAGGCAGACCCACCGGGAACCACCCCTTCACCCTCTGCCAGAACCCGGGTTTCCATAGACAGTTCTGCCGACGGGCGGTGAAAATCTGCACCTGTCCAGCCCATAGCAGGTTGACCAAAAACAAGCGCTTCGCAGGCCTGAAGATCAGCGAGCTTCACCATCGGTTCGAACGCGAGCGACCCGTCGATCCTGGAAGCGACAAGCTCGATCATTGGTGCTGGACGGACGGAGGCGAAGAGCTTGCGCCGAAAATTCGGATCGTCTGGGTGGGGTATCGTGTCCACAACCGTGAACCCAACCTCAACCTCCGCCTCGACGGTCGGCGGGGCTTGAACCTTGGAGCCACTTGGCACGCATCGGGTGGCGGGGATGGGAACGACGACTGCCTCACCTTCGCGCGTACGGGTGATCTTGAACCCGCCGGTCGAGCCCGCCGCCTTGATCAGGGCCTCGTGGACCAGGTGCACCTCCTCAAGGGAGGACGGCCTGGAGGGGCCCGGTGTGAAGGTGCTTTGATCGCGATGCGCCGCGATCAAGCGGTCGATGAAGGATGAAAGATCTCGCACGTGCATCTCCATGACAGGGGAACGACCGCGACGGTGGGCCTCGTGTGGCAAGCTCAGGCCAGCGTTGTCTTCGGACGATGGGCGCTCCGACCTGCTCAGACAGCCTATCCCTTGTGGCCGCACGGTTGTTCAGAAAAGGTCGTTCTCAGGGGACGCCTCTGGCTTTGGACCGGACACTGCATTGGCCGCCTTTTGATCCTGCGCGTCCATCTTGACAGCACTACGCAGCTCCGCCGTCACGTCCCATCCAGGTGGGCTTTTGCCTTGCGAGAAAGGCCCCATCCCATGACGGAAATCCTCGCTCATGCAGCACATGGTGATGAGGTCAGCGTCGTCCACCCTGGTTGCCACCCGGTTGCGCCGCATGGCCTCCCTGGTGGCGCGCAGTGTGAGGGGAGCCATGGAACCAAGAACTGCGGACAACTCTCCAGCGCGTGCCATGGGCGCCGCTGTGTCCTCCAGCACTCCGGCGATAAGGCCGCAGGACTGCGCGTCCTCGGCGCCGAAAAGGCGAGACGTGAAGATCATTTCGCGGACGCGTCCAGAAGCCGGGGGATCTCGGCCTCATCGTCAAGCGCATCCTGCGGAATGGAGAAGCTACGAAACTGGGTCATAACTGTCCCTGCTGCGAAAGCCTTGTCGCCCTCTCCGTAGAGCACCACCGCCTTGTGCGAGCCGTCGGTGGGGACGGGGGCGCAAAGGGCGGCTGCGCGTTTGTACATAGCAAAAGTCAGCGCGTGGCAGGCCTGGGGGCGTTTGAAGCCGATCCAGAGTGTGCCGTCGCTCACGGCCTCGACGAGCTCGGAAGGTTCGTCTGTCATCGGTAGAAATACTCCACGAGGAAGAGCGGCACCGAGGGGACGTAGGTGCACAGGAGCAGCACGATGAGCAGCACCAGGATGAACCAGATGTTGACCTTGGACACGTCCCAGATGTTGGCACGCGCCACCGCACAGGACGTGATGAGGACCGAGGCCACCGGCGGCGTCTGCTGTCCGATGGCGAGGTTCAGCGTCACCACGAGGCCGAAATGGACGGGGTCGATGCCGGCAGCGGTGATGAGCGGGATTACGATGGGGACGACGAGGATGATTGCGGCCGCGGAGTGCAGGAAGAAGCCGACGATCAGGAAGAAGAAGTTGAGGATCAGCAGGATGACCCACTGCTGATTGGTGATGCCCAGGATCGCGTTGGCGATGTCCTGCGGGACCTGCGCGCGCGTCAGGAACCCGCCCATCAGGACCGACGAAGCCACCAGCAGCATCACCACCGCCGTCTGGATGCCACCATCGAGCATGGCGCGGCGCAGGTGCCGGAGGTCGAGGTTGCGATACCAGGCGGAGACAATGAGGGCAGCGATCACGGCGAGCCCCGCAGCCTCGGTGGCGGTCACGAAGCCACCGAAGATGCCGCCAAGGATGATGATCGGCAGGGAAAAGGCCGGGAGGGCGTCGATGAAGGTCTCGCGCAGGCGCTTGGTGTTGAACGCTTCCTCGGTCGGAAGGTTGTACCGGCGTGCGAAGATATAGGCCACGAACATCAGGCCAGCAGCCCCCAGAAGTCCCGGCACCACGCCTGCCACGAAAAGCTGTTCGACAGAGGTGTTGGACGACGAGGCGTAGAGGATCATCGGGATTGAGGGCGGGATGATGATGGCGAGCGAGGCGGAGGACGACGTCACGGCCGCGGCGAAGGGCGCGGAGTAGCCGCGCTTTTTCATCTGCGGGATCAGAATGGAGCCCATCGCGGCCACGTCAGCCACGGCAGAGCCCGAGATCTCGGCAAAGAACAACGACACACCGATATTCACCATCGCGAGACCGCCGCGGACAAAGCCGATGACGGCGGAGACGAAGTTGATCAGCCGGTCGGTGATGCCGCCCGCATTCATGATCGCGCCGGCGAGCACGAACATCGGGATCGCGATCAGCGAGAACTTGGTTGAGCCGGAATACATGTCGAGCGCGATGGAGACGAGGGAGTTGACCCCTTCCGTCGCCAAAAGGCCCATCACGCCCGCCATGGCGAGCGCAATCGCGATCGGCACATTGATACAGATGAGCGCGAGGAGCGCGATGAAGATTAGAAACATCAGCATGGCGCGGCCTCAGGTCCGGGGGGCGTTCTTAGCAAGCTCGGCCTCGACCTCTTCGTCGATCTCAGCATGTTCGAGCGAGATGCCAGCTTTGGTTTTCTGCCAGTAATCCGGCAGGCTCAGAAGCTGGCAGATGATGAAGAGGATGGCGCCGATCGGGATGACCGATTGCGTGACTTGCACCGGCACCCATGTGAGGGACACCAGGTAGCTGCCTTGCAGGACCGCGAGGACCTGAAAGCCGGTATAGGCCATCAGCACAAAGAAGGTCAGCACGACGGCTTCGCCGAAGGCCACGGCCCACATGCGGAATTGCGACGGAATGGAGAGCAGCACGCTGTCAAAGCCGATATGGCGGCGGCGCAATGCGGCCAGCGCCGAACCGTAATAGGTGATCCACGACAGCATGATCGCTGCCACCTCGTCGTACCAGGAGAAGCTGTCACCGGCGAGGCGGACGAGGACGGCCACGATGACGATGACCGTCAGCACCACCATCAACAGAACCGTAAAAGCCTCCAGCAGGAGATCGAGAAATGCCGCGAGGCGTTTTAGGAGGGTCATGCGTTACGTCCGTCGGGGCGGGTGCCTGAGGCGCCGCCGGAGATGCGGCAGAGCCCAAGGCTCAGCCACCAGAAGTGCGCATGGCGCGCCCGGGCGGACGCGCCAAGCGTGGTCAGAGATTAGCTGGAGGAGCCGAGGCCAAGCACGGCGTCGATCATGTCGGCACCGCCTTCAACCTCAGACCCGAAGGCCTCGTAGATCGGCTTGGAGGCTTCGATGAAGGCGTCCTTGTCGGCCTCGTTCACCTCGACCCCGGCGTCGATGATGACCTGCAGGAGCTCTTCCTCCAGCTGGGCGGCCTTCTCGTAGGTGAAGTCTTGCGTGCTCGCGGCGCAGTCGCTGAGCGTCGCCTTCACCTCGTCGGGCCAGCTGTCCCACTGGCGCTGGGAGGTGAGGATGTAGGCGGGCGTGTAGACGTGGCCGGTGACAGAAAGGTACTTCTGCACCTCTTGGAACTTGGCCGAGGCGATCTGGGCGTAGGGGTTTTCCTGGCCGTCAATCACGCCCGTCTGCAGCGCGGTGAAGACGTCGGAGAAAGACATGGGCGTCGGGTTGGCGCCGTATTCCTGGAACATCTTCACGCGCCAGGCGCCGTTGGGCGTGCGCAGCTTGATGCCTTCGAGGTCGCCCGGCACGTTGATCGGCCGGGTGTTGTTGGTGATGTTGCGGAAGCCGTTCTCGGCGAGGCCCACGATGTGATAGCCATTGTCGTTAGCGGCGCCCTGGAACGTGTCCATCATCTCGGCCTGGACGCGGCGCATGTGATCACGGTCCTTGATGATGTAGGGCATCTCGAAGATCCCGAACACGTCATCGACCGACGACATGACCGACGAGGGCAGCGCGAAGTTCACCTGGTTGAGCTTGAGCTTCTGCAGGAGCTCCTGGTCGCGGCCGAGCTGCGAAGAGCCGAAGGTCTCGACTTGCACGGTATCGGTGGCGTCATTCACGCACGCGGCGAAGTTGTCGACCGAGGCCTCAAAGAGCGAGCCGGGATTGCCGACATGGCCGAAGCGAAGGATGTCCTGCGCCATAGCCGGAGCCGCAATAGCGGTGCCCGCCGCGAGGGTCGCAGCAGTAACGAGATGTTTCATGTGAGTCCTCCCATAGACTGTCGTGGTTGTAGTTCCCGACAGGGATTGCGACAACCCGCCGCACCCTTCTCGGCCGATTTTTCTTATTTTTTTCTGAGGCCTAGGTTCACTCCGCGGCCGCGCGAGAGCGATCGGATGACGGCCCGAGGGCGGCCATCGCGGCCTGCACGCCGCCTTCGCGATACGGCACCCCAGCATCACGCAGCCCCATCTCGACACCCGCCAGGGTGGCGCAGAGCATCAGGTCGTTGAAGTCTCCAAGGTGACCGATCCGGAACACCCGATCGGCCACTTTGGAGAGGCCGTTTCCAAGCGACATGTCGTAATGCGCGAGGGTGATCCGGCGGAAGCGATCGGCCGAATGCCCCTCCGGCATCAGCACGGCCGTCAGCACACCGGAATAGGCCTTGGGGTCGCGGCAGAGCACCTCCAGCCCCCAAGCCTCGACCGCCGCCCGGGTTGCCGCAGCGTGCCGCTGATGCCGGGCGAAGACGGCATCGAGCCCTTCCTCGCGCAGCATTGCGACGGCTTCGTTCAGCCCGTAGAGCAGGTTGGTCGCGGGTGTATAGGGAAAATACCCGGTGGCGTTCGGCCCGATCATCTCGTCCCACGCCCAGTAGGACTTCTGCAGCCCCGCCGTCTTTGACGCCTCCAGCGCCTTTGCACTCACCGCGTTGAACGACAGGCCCGGCGGCAGCATCAGGCCCTTTTGCGAGCCAGACACCGTGACGTCGACGCCCCACGCGTCATGCGCATAGGGGATCGAGGCAAGGCCGGAGATCGTGTCGACCATCAAGAGCGCCGGATGCCCGGCCGCATCGATGGCTCGGCGGACCGCCGCCACGTCGGTGACAGAGCCGGTCGACGTCTCGTTATGGACGACGCAAACCGCCTTGATCGCCTGACCAGCGTCTTCGCGGAGGCGCGCTTCGATCGCGTCCGGGTCCGCCCCACCGCGCCAGTCGCCCTCGATGAATACGGGCTCAAGGCCGAGGCGCTTGGACAGCTTTTGCCACAGCGTCGCAAAATGCCCCGTCTCATACATCAGCACCGCGTCGCCAGGGGATAGCGTGTTGACGAGCGCTGCTTCCCAAGCTCCCGTGCCGGAGGACGGGTAGATCACCACGTGGTTTTCTGTCCCGAAGACCCACTTCATCCCCTCCAAAGCCGCCTTGCCCACATCGGCAAAGTGCGGGCCGCGATGATCCATCGTTGGATAGTCCATCGCGCGCAGAATGCGGTCGGGCACGTTCGACGGCCCCGGGATCTGCAAGAAGTGGCGGCCTGCAGGCATCGGCTTATCCTCCCCTATCCGGGCTCGCACCCGGACCAGACATGTGGTGGGCCGGTTCAAGCTGGCCTCGCGTTGACAAAAAGAATTATGAATTCAAAATGCATGTCAAGGCCTGACATCAAAAGGTACGAGGGGGAGGATGCTGATGCCGCGCGATGAAACAGCTCACGCCGCACCGACGGACTTCGAGGGGGCCTGGCTCACCGATGCGTTCTCCCGCGGCCGATATGCGACAGATGCCTCGCATTATCAGATACTTCCGGCCGCCGTCGCCTTGCCCCGGACGGAGGATGACGTGGCGCGCGCGCTCGACATTGCACGCGCCGAGGGCCTGCCCATCACAATGCGCGGGGGCGGCACCTCGCAATGCGGGCAGACGATCAACGCCGGCCTGATCGTCGATTGCTCCAAGACGCTGACCGCGATTCTCGAGCTCGATGTCGAGGGGCGGCGCGCCATCGTGCAGCCCGGGATCGTGCTCGATGAATTGAACCGCCAGCTGAAGCCGCACGGCCTGTGGTGCCCTGTCGATGTCTCGACAGCCTCCCGCGCCACGATCGGCGGAATGGTGGGGAACAATTCCTGCGGCGCCCGCTCCCTGCGCTATGGCACGACGCGGGACAACGTGATCTCGATCCGCGGCCTCTTGGCTGACGGATCAGCGTTCGACTTCGGGCCCGGCGCGGGCAACCGCGTGCCGGAAGAGATGCTGCGCCGCCTGACCGATATTGGAGCGCGCGAGGCCGAGGAAGTCGCCCGTCAATTCTCAAAGGTGCAGCGTCGGGTCGGCGGCTACAACCTGGACGCATTGGCCCCCGGCGACACGCCGGTAAACCTCGCGCATCTGCTGGTCGGTTCGGAGGGGACGCTTGCGGTCTCCACCGCCATCGAGATCAAGCTGTCGCCCCTGCCGCCCAAGGATCGCGTCCACGGCGTTTGCCATTTCGCGACCTTCCGGGGCGCGATGGAGGCCGCGCAGCATCTCGTCAAGCTGGGGCCAACACAGGTCGAGTTGATGGACAGGACAATGCTGGATCTCGCTCGCGAGATCCCCGTTTTCGTGCCCACAATCGAAGCCTTCGTGAAGGGCGATCCGGCCGCGCTCCTCTTCGTCGAGTTCGCCGACAGCCCGGAGGACAACACCGCCAAGATCAGCGACCTGCACGACACGATGGCTGACCTCGGCTATGGCTTTGGCAAGGGCGGCGCCAGGGAAGGCGGCGTCGTCGAGGTCTGGGACAGCGGCCTGATCGGCGAGATCGGCGAGCTGCGGAAATCCGGCCTCAACATCATGATGTCGATGAAGGATCAGGCGAAGCCGGTGTCGTTTGTCGAGGATGCGGCGGTGCCGCTGGAGCATCTGGCCGACTATACCGACCGGCTGACCGAGGTGTTCCACAAGCACGGCACGGAAGGCACGTGGTATGCCCATGCCTCGGAAGGCTGCCTCCATGTCCGCCCCGTTCTGAACCTCAGGCTGGAGAAGGACGTGAAGGCGATGCGCGCCATCGCCGAGGAAGCCTTCGACATGGTCCGCGCCTATAAGGGCTCTCATTCGGGCGAGCATGGCGACGGGATTGTCCGCTCTGAGTTCCACGAGAAGATGTACGGCGCCCGCATCGTCGGCGCCTTCGGCGAGGTGAAAGAGACGTTCGACCCTGAGGGATGCCTGAACCCCGGCAAGATCGTCGACCCGCCGAAGATGGATGATCGGTCCCTCTTGCGCTATCCCGCCGATTACGCGTTCGAAGACCGCAAAACGGGGCTCGACTGGTCGGCCTGGCCCGGCGCCTCGGGCGGTTTCCAGGGCGCGATCGAGATGTGCAACAACAACGGCGCCTGCCGGAAACTCGCGGGCGGGGTGATGTGCCCCAGCTACCGTGTCACCCTGAACGAGCGGGACGTCACGCGCGGGCGCGCCAACACTCTGCGCCTGGCTCTTTCGGGCAAGCTGGGGAAGGACGCCCTTTTCCGCGACGAGATGGCGAAGACAATGAAGCTCTGCGTCGGCTGCAAGGCGTGCCAGCGCGAATGCCCGACGGGCGTCGACATGGCGCGGATGAAGACGGAGGTCCTCTATCAGCGCGGCCAGAAGCTGGGGTTTTCCTTGAAAGACCGGTTGATCGCCGAGATGCCGCGCTACGCCCGAACGGCCGTCGCCTTGCGCGCCCTGTTTACCTTGCGCGACAAGGTCCCGGCCCTGGCTCGCCTGTCTGAGAGGATCACCGGGATCTCGGCGCGGCGCAGCCTGCCGGGGTTCCGGAGCGATTTCTTCCGCGAGGCAGAGATCGGAGACGCCAAGGAGCCCAACGACAAGAGCGTCGTCCTCTTTGCCGACACGTTCAACCGGTGGATGGACCCTGACATCCCTCGCGCGGCCCTGCGCGTCCTGCAACGGGCGGGCTACAGCGTGCATGCGGCGAGCCCGCTGCGGGGGCGACCCCTGTGCTGCGGGCGGACCTACCTTGCCGCCGGGATGATCGACAAGGCGCGGGATGAGGCGCGTCGCACCCTCGACGCGCTCCTCCCCCATGTGCGGGCTGGCCGCCTGGTCGTGGGGCTCGAGCCCTCGTGCCTGTTGACCCTGCGTGATGAGTTCAAGGCGCTCCTCCCCGGGCCCGAGGCAGAAGAGCTTGCCCAAAGCGCGCTCCTCTTCGAGGAATTCGTCGCGCGGGAGACGAAGGCAGGGCGCATGGCGCTCGACCTCGGTTCCTCTGCGCGCAAGGCCTATGTCCACGGTCATTGCCACCAGAAAGCCGCGGGCGTGATGCCCGACATGAAGACCGCACTGGGAGCGCTTCCGGGTCTCGACGCTCAGACCATCGACTCCTCCTGTTGCGGGATGGCAGGGGCCTTCGGGTATGACGCCGACACCATCGACGTCTCCCTTGCGATGGGCGAGCTGTCGCTCCTCCCGGCGGTGCGCAAGGCCGAGGAGGACGCATTGATCATTGCCAACGGGACCTCTTGCCGTCACCAAATCAAGGACGGCACGGGGCGGACGGCCTTGCACATTGCGCAGGTGCTCGACCGGGCCGATCGTTCGGCGCGAGAGGATTGAGGCGTGGAGAACCCATCGGGCATCAGCGGCAAGTCCACGCTCCTACGTCCCGCCCTTGCGGTCGAAGTGGCGAACTCGCTGCGTGATCTGATCCTGGAAGGTGAGCTCGCCGGCGGTGAGAAGATCCGCGAGAAGGAGCTGACCGAGCGCTTCGGCGTGTCGCGCACGCCCCTGCGCGAGGCGATGAAGATGCTCTCGTCGGAGGGCCTGATCGAACTGATCCCGAACCGCGGCGCCGTGATCAGCCAAAGCTCGACCGAAGATCTGATGGACGCGTTCCCGGTGCTGGCCGCTCTGGAGGGCCTTGCCGGGGCACAAGCAGCCGAACGAGCGACCGACGAAGAGCTCGCAGAGATCTCCCGCTTGACCCGGGAGTTGCAGGCCGCGTTCGACGAGACCGACCGACCCCAGTATTTTGACATCAACCAGTCGATCCACAGCGCAATCCTGGCGGCGAGCCGCAACGCCATCCTGGAACGCACCCATGCCACGCTCGCGAGCCAGGTGCATCGCGCGCGCTACCAGGCCAACCTGGAGAGCGCCCGCTGGAAGCGGGCCGTGATCGAGCATGCCCAGATCTCAGAGGCTCTCACCGAACGGCGCGCGGACGACGCCAAGAGGCTGCTCCACGACCACATGATGTCCAAGCTGTCGTCCATTGTCCGCCTGCGCGACGGATCGGAGGTCGACGGTCCGACCTAAGCGCAAGCGGCGCTAGAACAAGTTGCGTTCAAACGGTTTCAGGTTTCGCGGCCTCTCGGCTTCGCATCGAATGCAAAACCTGAACCGCGATGAGGTCGATTGAACGCGACACACTCTCGTTTCCTGCATCTGACGCTTGATCCCGGGCCGGCGTATCGCGTGTGTATTCTCCCGCTCTGTGGAACATCGGAGAGCGGAAACGCGGGACAAAGCCGCCGCTCGCCGCACTGCTGCGCTTTGGGTTCAACTGAAGGTTTGCTCTGCCGACGGCGGAAGCTGTATGTGTTCGATAAAAATGAAATAAACCGTCCGGCTCTCCTAGCTCTGGTCTTGATCCGGCAAAGTTGCGCCGGCCTTTCCAACGCTATTTGACGCATACCGATGGACGCGACGTGCAAATGAAGCCACCGACCGTTATCGTGGAAATCAGTAGCCTAGTAGCCAACTGGTACGGCGGCGGTCTTCTTCAGCAGCCAAAACATGGAGAAAATATATGAGACAATCTGGAAAAGCGCGATGGAAACTATCCGCGATGCTGGGTGCACTCGCCGTCACCGCCATAGGCGCCGGCGCGGTTCGGCAGGCCGACGCTTGTACCGCCATTACCCTTGGCGCCATTGATGGGTCATATATCCAAGCGCGAACTCAGGAGTGGGGAGCATTTGATCTGAATTCGAATGTACTCGTCACGCCGCGTGACATGGAGTTCCAAAGCAAGGCCCTCGACGGCTCGCAGGGCCTCTCTTGGACTTCGAAATATGGTGTCGTTGGACTCGATCTTTTCAATCTGCGCCACTATGCCGATGGGTTGAACGAACAGGGTTTGACTGTCTCAGTGTTGTTTTTACCCGGGACGACCGAATTCCCGACCTACGACCCTGAGCTTTCACAACAATCGATCGATCCCGCAGACCTCGCGATGTGGCTGTTGACGAGCTTTGCCAACATTGATGAAGTGCGTGCGGAACTCCCCAATGTGCAAATCTCGCCGCGACCTATGCCAGCGCTGGACAACACCATTCCACCGATTCATTGGCTAATCTCCGATGCGACGGGCAATACGGTTGTTGTCGAATACTATGACAAGGAATTGCACATTTTCGACAACCCTGTCGGTGTGCTTACAAATTCGCCAGAGTTCCCATGGCACTTGACAAACCTGCGCAACTACATTGGTCTAAGTGCGGCCCCACATGACCCAATTGAGGTTGGCGATCTAAATTTAGAACCTCTTGGGGTAGGCACAGGCATGCTGGGTTTGCCCGGCGACTTCTCGCCGCCCTCCCGCTTCGTGCGTGCAGTGGCATTGAGAAACACAGCGCGTCCGCTCTCCGATGGAGAAGATGCAATGTCCGAGGCTTTCCGCATCTTGAACAGCTTTGACATTCCAATTGGTGCCACCGATGTGCCGGGCATGGACATTATCGGGAGCACGCAGTGGACCACTGTCAGTGACTCAAAGGCGCTGAACTATTACTATACGACGCAATTCAACAGTCGGGTACGGCTCGTCGATTTAACGAAAGTGGACTTTACCAAAGAGGACTTCACCATCGTACCAATTGACGCTGAACCCAAGCAGGATACCGAAGAAGTCGTCTTTAACTAGGTGGCGAATGGCTAGGGCCGACGTAAAGTCGGCTCTAACCTCGCACGGCAATAGTCTACATCTGAATTGGCGACCCCGAACCTTCACGGAGCTGGCCTGGATTAGACTTGCGCCGTCAGGTTCTAGGTTTAGTTGGCTTTGGGACATCGGGTGAAGGACCCGAAAGAGCTCGTGGCAGCCATTCGACGGTTTTGGCCAGAGAGCCTTAGTTTGCAGAAGGCCCCTTCGCTTCCTGCCGGAACCAAACGTCGGGGGCAGAACGCTAGAACAGGGGCTCGAGCCCGCATTCATCAGCGAGCGCATTCAGATCGCGCCGGAGCGCCGGATTGAGGGCGAGGCCGTTCTTTCGCCGCGCCTCTGCCGCGGCGGTCTTGCCGTCGCCAGGCAGGCGCACGGGGTCGTGCCCCGGCAGGGGCGGGGAGGCGCGCATCTCGTCAAAGATCCGGGCCGCGGCCTCTGCAAAATCTGCCTCCATGCCGAAGGCAGCCGGGTCAAGCGCCATCACGAACTGCCCGGTATTGGTAGAGGACGCTGTGTCGGAGGTGAAATCCACCACGTCCGACCCGAAGGCCGCGCCGTTCAGAACGCCCGCGAAGAGCCCGATGGCGACGGACAGCCCATATCCCTTGGGCCCGCCGATCGGCAGCAGGAACCCCTCGGACTTGCGGGCCGGATCGGTCAGCGGCGCGCCATCGCGGCCGACCATCCAGCCCTCGGGCATGGGCTTGCCCTGCTGCAGCAGGGTCTTGATCTTGCCCATCGCGGCCACGGTCGTCGCCATGTCAAAGACGAACGGGTCTCGCCCGGCCACGGGCGCCGAGAACGCGATCGGGTTCGTGCCCAAAAGGAGGTCGGTGCCCCCGTAGGGCGGCACGTGGTTGGCGCTGCCCACCGCCGCCGCCATGCCCAGCAGACCGGCCTCTGCCTGGGGCCGCACATAGAGCGCAAGCGGCCCCGCATGATTGCCCCGCCTTACGCCAACCCAGCCGATCCCGGCCGCACGCGCCTTCTCGATGGCCAGATCGCGGGCCCGGGACATCGCCAGATGGCCGAGCCCGTTGTCGCCATCGATCAGCGCCGTGGCGACCGTCTCATGCGCCACCGTAACCTTTGCCGCCGGGTTGCACCCGCCACCCGCAAGCCGCGCGAGGTACTGGCGCAGCCGAAACACGCCATGCGTGCCGTAGCCCTGGATGTCAGCCTCGACCATCACGGCCGCGACCGTCGCCGCATCGCCTGGCACCACGCCACGCGCGGTCAACGCGTCCGCTACGAAGCGCCCCAGCCTATCTGCCGAGATCCTCTCCGCCTCAGACGTCACCAGCACCGACCCGCTCCTTGTGCCAGAACACGAAGGTCCGCTGAGTCCACGTGACAAGGGCATAGAGCGCCAGCCCCACGAGGCTGAGATAAAGGATCAGGGAGAACACCCGCGGCGTATTGAGCTGCGAGGCCGCCACACGGATCAACTCGCCAAACCCCTTGCCGCCGCCCAAGAACTCGCCCGTGATCGCCCCCGCCATCACACCAACGGCGCCGATCTTGAGCCCGGTGAAAATCTGCGGCAGGCCGGAGGGTAGCTTCATCTTGATCAGCGTTTGCATCCGCGAGGCGCCCATCGTCTTGAAGAGCATCCGCGCGTTCTCGTCCGCCGAATGAAGCCCCGCGGCGGTGCCGACGACGATCGGGAACGTCGCGATGAAGGCTGCAAGCGCCACCTTGGACTCGATCCCAAAACCCAGCCACGCCACGAAGAGCGGCGCGAAGGCCACCTTGGGCATCGTGTCGATCGCCACGAGATATGGCATGACGGCCCGCTCTCCAAAGGCGGTCTCCCCCACCAGCACGCCGAGCGAGAACCCGATCGCGATGGCCAGGGCGAAGCCGTAGATCACCTCCTTGATCGTAATCCAGAGCGCGCCAAGCATATAGCCGCCGGTCGCCAGGTTTTGCCCGACAAAGATCATGTCCTTCATCGTCTCCCACGGCGTGGGCAGGATGATCGGGGAGACGAGACCCAGCCGCGTCACGATATCCCACGTCCCGATGAAGACCACGAACACGAAGGTCATGGCCAGCCACCGTGGGACGGAGTCGATGAAGGCGACCTCCTGTTCCCAGACGGTGTCCTCCATGTCGTCCTTGGCGGGGGTTGAAGCGGCGGTCAGATCGCTCACATGTCTTCTCCCTTGTCCAAAAGACCACGGATGTGGTCGACGATGGCGCCGAACTTCGGCGTCGTGATCATATCGAGCGTGCGCGGGCGCGGCAGATCGACCTCGACGATCTCGGCCACGCGCCCGGGACGCGGCTTCATCACCACGATCTCGTCTGACAGGATAACAGCCTCCTGGATCGAGTGGGTGACGAGGAAGGCGGTGGCATGCTGCTCGCGGCAGATCCGCTGCAATTCCATGTTCATCATATCGCGCGACAGCTCATCAAGCGCGCTGAAGGGTTCGTCGAGGAGGAGAACGGCCGGCTCCGTGATCAGCATCCGGCAGATCGAGGTGCGCTGCGCCATCCCGCCGGATAGCTCGTTGGGATAGACATTTTCAAAGCCCTTGAGGCCGACGATCTCCATCAGCTCGTAGGCCTTGTCGAGCGCCTGCTTGGCCGCGGCCTTGCCATCTCGGATCTCGATTGGCAGGACGATGTTCTCAACCGCCGTTTTCCACGGAAACAGCGTGGCCTGCTGAAACATCATTCCGATGTCGCGCCGTGCGCCCTTCACCGGCTGACCCTGCAGGATCACGCGGCCTTTGGAGGGTGGGATGAGCCCCGCCATGATCTTGAGGAGGGTCGATTTCCCGCAGCCGCTTGAACCGATAACGGACGTAAAGCTGCCCTTGCGCAAGATGAGGTTGACATCCTCTAGCGCCACCACCTGATTGCGGGCGTAGGTCTTGCTGACCCGGGTCAACTCATAGACCGGCGCGCCCAAGGGCGCGCCAGAGTAGTCATGTGCAAGGGCTGCGGTCATTGGCCGGCGGCCTCGCGGCCAATCGCGGCGAACTCGTTGGTCCAACCGGCGGCCAGGTCTTCCAGCGCCTCGGGGATCTCGCCGCCTGCGACAAGGGCCTCCTGCCATTCTTCCCACACTTCGGCCGGGTACCAGCCAAGGCCTTCGCTGCCATCGGCGGGGATCGTCTTGGAGCGCACGGCGTCAAAGAGCGCTGACTGGAACTCCTTGTCCTCGCCCTCCTGCGGGTTACCGGCGGCCAGGTGCGCCAGCACCGCCTCGCGGTTGGCGTCGTCGAGCGCGAAGGCGTGACCCTTGGCGAAGGCGCGGCTCCATGCCTCGACGAGCTCGCGATCGTTGCGGATCGTGTCGCCCATCGTCGCGATGCCGTTGCCGAAGAAACGGCCAAACTCGGCGGGCGTGATGTCTCGCACTTTCATGCCGCGCTGATTCAGGATCGCGGTGTCAGCGGTGGATGCGGAATAGGCGTCGATCTCCCCGTTGAGGAAGGCCGCCGTTGCAGGGCCGCCATCACCGACGGTCAGGAACTCGAAGTCTGTCCCCTCGGCCATGCCCGCCCCGGTCAGCACGTTACGGGCAAAGCCCACCTCCGCGCCATCCGCCGTGCCGGTGCCGATCACCTTGCCCTTGAGATCCGTGACCTCCTGGTACTCGGCGTCCTCCTGCACGGCGATGCCGAAGTTGGAGCGGGCGGCGACGTTGTAGATGTGGACAGCGTCCACCCCGCGCGAGCGAGCGGCGATCAGCGGCCCCGGCCCGGGGCGCCCGAAATGCGCCTGGCCTGCGGAGAGCGCCTGCAGCACCGCGCCGGAGCCGTTGATGGCCTCAACCGTCACATTCAGCCCCTCTTCCTCGAAGTACCCCTCCCCGATGGCGACAAAGACGGGGAATGAGTTGATGGCCGACGGGCTCGGCTGGACAAAAGTGATGTCCCGCAGATCCTGCGCGGATCCGGTCGTCGCAAGCAGGCCCATCGCCGGAATGGCAGAGAGCACTGCTGCAGTGAGCGTTCTTCTCGTGATCATGGTGGTCGTTCCTCCCTGGAGTGGTGCGCTCATGCTGCCGCGCCGTTCCGCGGCGAGACGCGTCAGACAGCCCGCATCGTGTTGGTCAGCGTGCCGATTTCGGAAATGGTGCAGGAGACGACGTCCCCGTCCTTCAGGAATTGAGGCGGGTCCATCGCATAGCCCACGCCAGAGGGCGTGCCCGTCGCGATGATGTCTCCGGGCTCGAGCGTCAGCCCGGCCGAGAGCGAGGCGATCAGCGTCGGGATGTCAAAGATCATGTCTGCGGTCGTGCCATTCTGACGCTGCTCACCGTTGACCGTGAGCCCGATCGACAGCCCATGCGGGTCGCCAATGGCATCGGCGGTGATGATCCACGGCCCGATCGGGCACGACCCGTCGAGCGCCTTACCCTTGAAGTACTGCCCCCCATGGCGGCGCTGCACGTCCCGCGCCGTGATGTCGTTGAGGATCGTGTAGCCAAAGATGTGACCGTAGGCGTCTGCCTTGGCGATGTTGCGCCCCGCCCGGCCAATCACGATGGCAAGCTCGACCTCGTAGTCCACGGCCTCTGAGACCTCGGGGAAGATCAATCCGTCTCCGCCAGGGGGCACGACGGCGCTTGGCGGCTTGGTAAAGAACACCGGATGCTCCGTCACGCCAATCTTCTGGTTCTGCGCCCGCTCCCCCTCGGCGATATGTTCGGCATAGTTCCGACCGACGCAGAAGACGTTCTTCCGCGGCTCCGGGATCGGCGCCAGCAGCGGTCCGTCCGCCGAAACGCGAGCGTCCGGTAGTTGGCCCGCATCTGCCGCCTCGATGAGGCCACGCAGCGCGTCGATCGCGTCTGCTCCGCCTTCGATCAGCTGTTGCATCGACCCGGCGCGCAGAGCGGTGCCGACAGCCCCGCCCAAATCTGCAGCCGCCGTCGCGATGTTCAGTACGCCGCCATCCTTTAGCATTAGGACGCATGCAGGGCGCCCCTCCAAGGACATTGTTGCCAGTTGCACCCGGCTGCCCTCCCTAGCTCTGTCGCCTTTGCGCCGGCGGCCATTGGCCGGTTGCCCCTGCGACATCTTTTCTATTTTCAATCAACATCTGTTCGCGAACCGTCGCAATCAACCAACCAATCGTGGAATTGGGCGAAGATGGCCGCCGGAAACGACCTCGTACAGCGACTTCGGGATTTCATCGAAAGTGCGGGATACCGGCATAACGACCGTGTGCCGCCCGAGCGCGATCTGTGCGAAAAACTCGGGGCAACCCGGCACCAGCTGCGCAGCGCCCTAGCCGAACTCGAGGCCCAAGGGCGCATCTGGCGCCATGTCGGGCGCGGCACCTTTGTCGGCGCACGTCCGGTGCTCAATCTGGAGGATGTCAGCTACCTTGGCGACCTCGTCAAGCCGGAGCATGTCGTGGCGGTCCGCTTCGGCATAGAGCCGGAGCTTTGCCGCCTTGCGTCACGCCACGCGACCCCCTCGGATCATCAACAAATGAAGGCCTGTGCAGAGCGGTGCCGCGCCGCGGAGGACTGGCGTGCCTACGAGGCTTGGGACAATAATCTCCACCACGCGATCGCCCGCGCCACCCGCAACCAGCTCTATCTCTACTTCTTTGAGACGCTCAATTCCGTCCGGCGCTCCATCGTCTGGGGCCAGCCCCGCGAAACCCTCAAACCGGAACCAAGCTACAGCAGTTTCGCCGAACATGACGCTATCGTCGACGCCATCGTGCGGCATGAGGAAGGCCTCGCCGCGCGCGCGATGATCCTCCACCTGAAGTCGGTCTACGGTCGACTTATGCGTGAGAGTGTCCCCACCGATATCTGAACAGGCCGCGGGCACGCCGCTCAACCAATTCGAAGAATGGCTGAGGTTCATTCGGGCCGGCACTCTTGCATTTGGGGGGGAAACATCGCGATTGATCAGCCCGCGGCAGCGTTATCGGAGGAAGCAGCGCGCCGTGGGCGCGTGTTGCCGGACTGGCTGGAGCGTGCCCGGAAGATGCAAAGGAGGTTCCTATGTCAGATCACGTCATTGCCGCGCCCGAGGTGCACACAATCCCGACCAGTGGCGGGGGCGCCTTTCCGGTGCGCCGGGTCTATTGCATCGGCCGCAACTTCGCCGCCCACGCCGTTGAGATGGGCCACGACCCCGACCGAGAGCCGCCCTTCTTCTTCCAGAAGAACCCCAACAACCTCGACCCGTCCGGAGAGTTCCCGTACCCGCCGCATTCGAGCGATGTCCACCATGAGGTCGAGCTGCTCGTAGGCCTCAAATCCGGTGGCACCAACATCCCGCTCGACCAAGCGCTCGACCACGTTTGGGGCTATGGCGTCTCGCTCGACATGACACGCCGCGATCTGCAGGGCCAGGCCAAGAAAATGGGCCGTCCGTGGGAGATCGGGAAGGCTTTTGAGCGTTCGGGACCTGTGGGGCTTCTCCACCCGGTGGCTGACGTCGGTCATCCCGACCGAGGGCGGATCGCGCTCGTCGTCAACGGTGAGGTGCGGCAGGAGGGAGATCTGAACCAGATGATCTGGAAGGTCCCCGAGATGATCTCCTATCTTTCCGACTACTTCGAACTCACCGCCGGAGACGTGATCATGGCCGGCACACCCGCGGGGGTAAACGCCGTTCAACAGGGCGACCGCTTGGAAGCCTCGATCGAAGCGATCGGAGCGTTGAAAGTGACCGTCATCTAAAGGAAGGTGTGGCGGCTCCAGCGTCCGACTGACGCGGAACGTCGAACGGTCCCCTGCAGGCGCTGGTTCGGAGCCCCGCGCTTTGATCCGGCCAAGTATTCAGCGCGATGCGCTCGTCGATGCGCCAAAGACGGACCACTTCGCGCCTCTCGCCGCGCTTCACGGAGATCCTATGCGAAGCCTGGGTGGCACCAGAACACCAGGATTGGGAGTAAGTGCGATATACGAAACGGTCCGGTGAGGGTCTCACGGAACTGAACGAAGGCAACAATCCTGTACACAGGACCATCCCGTAGTGTTTGAAAGCTTTATTCACGGCCGATCATCAAACGCGGCTTGCACCTGGTCTAACTTACCCCCCTATATGCTAACCCTTGCGATCCTGAGCTGAAGGCAGAGGGTTTGGGGCCGATCGGCACCGCGGGCGGGAGAAGCTACTTGAACGCAACCACATCCATCCGCGCTTCCGTCAGCAGGCGGCCGCCGGAGCGAAGCTGGTCAGCGTATGCTCGCTTTGCGTCCATTCTTACCCAGGCCGGAAGGCGTCCGAGCGGACCCTCGTTGCGCCGCGCCCGACGACCGGAAGGGGGCTCAAACCTGACATTCCTACCCAGCACACCAGGACCGGAATCAAGCCCGCAGGCCGCCGGTCCATCGCCGGGCCGCCCCCACGGCCCAGCGATTTGGTCACCACCAGCGCGTCGCTTGGACGAAGCATTGACCTTGCAATCATAAAGTACTCCAGAAGCGCCCTCGGATCGTGTTCGTCGGGCTTACGCCGCGCCACTGGCGCGACGGTCCCGCTTCACCGCGGCCCGCCGATGGACCGGCTTGCGCGCCGCCCGTGACGCGACGTCACAATGAACATCGTTCACAACTCCGTTGCCCTGAACGCTGTTCAATTGCTATCAAGATCATGAACACTGTTCAAGAGGGGAACCACAGCCATGTACTACGTCGCCGATGCCGACCGCCTCTTGCGCGAAGGCGTTTTGTCCGAGACCCAAATCGACGTGCTCCGCGCCCAAGCGCGCGAAACCATGATGAAGCTCGGCATCAACACGCTGCTCACCGGCGGCATCATCGCCGCTACGCTGGGCCTGATCTTTTGGCTCGCTGCCCCGCTCCCCGTCGCCCTGATCGGAATGCTGGGCCTTCTGGGTGGGCTTGCCGCGCTCTGGAAGGGGGGCGAGACGCTGCGCTTCTTCGGCAATGCCGCCACGCTCATCGGCGCGGGGCTTCTACTCGGCGGGGCAGGGTTCGAACTGGTCGGTAAATACCAAGCCATCGCTGGCCCTACCATGTTGGCCCTGGGCGGTGCGGTCGCCACGCTTTTCGGGCTGGCCTATCGCAGCCCGCGCCTCACCTCGCGCTTCGCCTGCGGGTCGATCTGCTTGATGGGCGTGGCGCTGCACCTGTCGGGCCTGGCCTTCCTGGCCGAACACAACTATTGGACCGGCTGGCCGCTCGCCATGTCGTCGCTGTACGCCGCCATCGCCGTGGCCGCCGCAGGCATCGTCACCAATGTTCGCGCCGTAACCGCGCTCGCCATCGTGCCCTTCGCCCAAGTCCTGTCCACCAGCACGTCCTATTGGCACGCGGCCTATGCGTTCTATTCCCCCGAATCGACGCTCACCATTCTACAAATGTCACTGCTCACCGCCGCTGGCATCTGGGCAGCGGCCAAGCTGCCGGAACGGATCGGCCGCCACGGGGCCATCCTCGCCATCATGGCCGCCATCGTCGCCAATCTGGCCGCGTTGGTGGGCTCGCTCTGGGGTGACCGCGTCGGCGAGTATCTCTGGGGCCCCGGCTATTACCGCTGGAGAAGGCAGGAATGGGAAAGCTACGACGCTTACGCCGCCGCGCGGGACGCCTTCTATGAGGCCGCGCTTTATATCCCCGAAGGCGTCTATTCCGTCCTTTGGGCCATAGCCCTGGCCGCCGCGATCTTCTACGCCGCCCACACGGCCCGCCGGGGGCTCTTTAACACGGCGGTCACCTTCGCGGGCATCCACGCCTATACCCAGATGTTCGAAAGTTTCGGGGATGAGCCTCTGGCCTTTGTCGTCGGTGGCCTTGCCGCGATCCCGTTGGCCTGGGGCCTGTGGCAGCTCGACCAACGTTGGATGATACGCCGCCAGGCCGATGCGGACGTCCTCCCGAAATGACAAGGTCCGGCCGATCCAGCCGAGACGGGAATATGCAGGGGCGGTGTGGAATGCCGCGAGCCTTTGACCCTACGCGCCGGATTTGCGGGATCCGTTCAACGAGGCGCGTCACACAATACCGACTCAAACGGCAAGTCGTATTGACCTAGACCAGACCTTGATCCTTGCCTGCAACAAGGATCAAATCGCGGGACTCAACGGTCATTGATATCGATCTCTTGGATGTCGGCTTTGCGTCTCAAAGTGAGAGATTGACTGTTTTCGTGTCCGCGGCTTCCAGCCGTGTCAGTGCATTGACCCAAACCTGCCCTCTCAAACAATCAGAGGAAAGCCTTCGGGTCAGGGGCTCTGTCCCGTAAGTCCAATGCACAGGTATGAAAAGCACATTCCCCGGCGTAGCTAAGTGACGATGGTGTCGCCCAGTGGCAAGGTGAACACAGCGCTGTCGAGGATGGGCAGGTCAAGCTGCGGCGCAAGATCCGCTGCGACAGCCGCACCGGCAACGTTGGTGCACATAATCACAACGGCGTCAGGCGCCGCGCTGGCCACATTGCGGATCATCTCGACGATGGTGCCCGGGGCAATGGCCGCGAAATCAAGGCTCATGTCGCCGCCATCGTTGCAGGAGGCCGCGATCTCAAAGCCAAGCCCGCGATACGTGCTGTTGATCTGCTCGGCGACATCATTTGTGTAGGGTGTCACCATGCCAATGCGGCGGGCGCCCAGGGCAATGAGATGACGGTTGATCTCCAACACGGTGGTGGTTGTCGGGATGCCCGTCTCGGCGAACACGCGAGCGGCAAAGGCTTCGTCTCTTTCAATGCCCAGCCAGCTCGCCGATGTACCGCCCCAGACGATCCGCTCCACCTTGGCGTCCGTCAGCAAACGGGCCGCCGCGACCTGCGCGTCGAGTTCGAATTGTGCCTGCGAGGCCGCATCCAGCCGGACGTCCAGCACGCCGAGGCGCGAGACGTGAACCGTCAGGTCGCGCTGGTGCCCTTGCAGTGTCGCGGCCAGCGGCTCCAGAACAACATTCGACGACGGGATGACGAGGCCAAGGCGCATCAAACGATCGACGTGCGGGCCGAAATGCCACCATCAACGGTGTAAACCGTCCCGGTCGTGTAGGCCGCACGGTCGGAGGCGAGAAAGGCAACGAGATCTGAGATCTCGCTGCAATGGGCCGGCCGACCGAGCGGGTACCCCTTTGCCAGCTCCATGTAGCGCTCCGGATCGCCCAGATCCTTTTCCGCCCACTTGCGCAGCATGGTGTAAATGCGATCGGTGTTCACAGGGCCGGGATTGATGCCGACGACCCGGAGATTGTCGTCGAGCGCGTAGCCCCCAAGGGCCCGCGTGAACCCCATCAGGCTGATATTGCCGGTGGCGCCGGCAATGTAGTCGCGGTCCAGTACCTCGCCGCCATTTCCGATGATGTTGATGATGACGCCGCTCCCTTGCGCCTTCATCTTGGCATAGAACAACCGCGACATGTTGATGTATCCAAACACCTTGAGATCGAAACCCTTGCGCCACGCGGCCTCGTCCACGTCCCAAAGATCGCCGCTGGGGATCGCACCGGCATTGTTGACCAGGACGTCTACCCGGCCGGTGGCCTCCGCCAAGGCCTGGGGGACGCCGTCTTCGGTGAGGTCAGACGCATGAAGCGTGACCGATACGTCCGAGGTTTCGAGGATCCGGGCACGCACCGCCTCCAGCTTGTCGGCAGAGCGCGCGACAAGGTGCAGATGGACCCCCTCGCCAGCGAGAGTTTCTGCGACGTGCGCCCCGATTCCCATAGAGGCCCCGGTGATCAGTGCCGTTTTGCCCGAGAGCCGCAAATCCATCATAGTCCCCGTGTTATGCAGATCGATATTTTTTGTATGCAGCTTAGCATGGCATGCATGTTTGGCTAGACATCGGCGACGGCTTTGGCCAAAAAACGTAGAACGCGAAGAAGAGAGCAGAATGAAAGTTCAGACCACTGTCACGGCCGGTATCACGCGCGCCGATATTCTGTGTGAAGCGCTGGAGGAAATGATCGTCGACGGTCGCTTGTTGCCGGGCGAGCGGCTCGATGAGACCGAGCTCGCGCAGCGGTTCGACGTCTCTCGTACGCCCGTACGGGAGGCTATCCGGGCGCTGGTCGCCATCGGACTCGTGGAGGCTGGCGGGCGGCAGGGCGCAGTGGTGACGCGGATCTCCGCGTCGATGTTGATTGAGATGTTCGACCTCATGGCCATGCTCGAAGGCATGTGCGCGGAAAGGGCCGCCCGGCGTGCCAGCGCCGAAGATCGTGCCGTGTTGCACTCCGTACATCAGCGACTCGTGGCGTCATTTGATACCCCGGATCCAGATACATTTTACAAGATAAACATAGAGTTCCATGATCGAATCTACGCGGCCGCCCGCACGAAGTTCCTCGCCGATCAGGCGATCCGGCTCCGTCGGCGGCTCGCTCCGTTCCGGATGCGTGTAACGTATCAGCCGGGCCGCATGCGGGAGAGCATCACGGAACACCAGGCGATCCTCACGGCGATCGAAGAGGGCAAGGGCGAGGCCGCGAGAGACGCCGCCATCGCCCATGTAAAGCTCTTGGGCAACGACCTAACGGACCTGCTTGCGATGCTGCCTGACAAAGTCGACTAGGCCGGAATGGACACGGCGGTCCTGGGTCGCGAAAGTGCCAGCAAGCGAAGCCTGATTGATTCTGCGAGTTAGCAGGCGCGAGCCTCAGAAGCGACCGGACCGCCAGCCGCAGATGAGCCGCGTGCGGCCGATCCCCGCGCAAGATTGCGCACCTCACCACTTCAGGCTCGCAGTGAAACTACGCGACTATGCTGGTTTTTTGTGCAGCCCGCCGACCTCGAGATGCCTCGCCTATGAATGAAAGCCGGTATCTCCGATCGATACTTTCCCCTTTTTAACAGATAATTGGATCGATTTTTGCCAATCAGAGGCCCGCTCGCGTGGATACGCTACAGCCCCCAGTCTGAACAAATCGCTTGTGAAAAAATGCAAAGATGCACTTTTATGAGTGCACAGAAAACAAAATTGGATGCAGCACGGGTCGAGCTGCGCGAACCCTCAGCCAACAAGGGGCACACTAATGTGGAGTGAACTCAGACAAACGGTCTGCGCGGCGACAGTGATAGGCGCACTGACCGTCGCCACCGGCGCAATGGCCGACGATGTCATTACCTTTGCCGAGGCCGACACGATCACCGGCGAAAGCCTGATCCATCTCATCGCGTTCGAGCGCGCCCGCGAACGCGGTGTCGAGGCCGAAGTCCTCTCGCTCCAATCCGACGACCTGGTCTTTCAATCGGTCCTAAACGGCCAGGTCGAAGTGGGCGTTGGCGGGGCCTATGCCGCGATGCAGACCCTGGGCGCCGACTCGCCTGTCCGCAACTTCTATCAGCTGCGCCGGCTGGCGTTCTTCCCGGTCGTGGCCAAGGCGGAAGTTGCATCCTGGCAGGATCTCGACGGACAACCCATCACGGTCCATGCGCGCGGATCAGGGACTGAAGCGATCTCCCGCTACATGGAATACATCCACGACATCAAGTTCTCTGAAATGAGCTTTGTCCCCGGCTCCGAGGTGCGCGCCGTGGCGATGCGGCAAGGCACGATCAATGCGACCTTCCTCGACATTACCAACACGCGCCTCTTGCTGGCCGAGGATCCCGAAAGGTTCGGCCTGCTGGAACTGGGGGATGTGGACGGGTCCGACAGCCTGCTCTTTGCCCGCACCGATTTCCTGGAGGAGCGCGCCGAGGATGTGCAGATCCTCGTCGAAGAGCTGATGCGCTCGGCGGCCGAGATCAACGCGGATCCCACCCTTCCGGCCCGGTTGCGCGAAGAGATGGGTCTCTTGCCCGATCTGCCGCAGGAGCTGGTGGACGAGATCACCCCTTACTACGAGACCGCAGTGGGCGCTGGTCTCTTTGCGGAAGACGGGGGCGGGCTGCCTGCGGTTCTGGGCGATTTCGACTTCCTGACCCGCTCGGGCGGCCTGACCGGCGATGCAGCAGACCTCAAGCCGGAGGACTTCTGGACCTTTGAGTTCATTGAGGCGGCGAACTAACGTCTGACGCTTGTGATTGCGGCGGCAGGATCCCTGTCGCCGCGATTTCGTGGAAAGGACACCCAAGAGCGCCATGGCGGACGCGTACAAAGCCCCCGCGGTCGTGTCTCGCCCCGATTGGGTGGGGCTTGCAACGTCGACGACCGCATGGCGCCTTTATTCATTCGCGATCTTCTTCACGATCTGGGAGGTCGCGAGCCTGACGGGGTTCAGCATCGCGTTTCCGCGCGCGAGTGAAGTGGCGGTGGCGCTTTGGCAGATGGTTTTGTCTGGCGAGATCGCGACCGCCTATGCCGATAGCCTGCCGCCGCTTCTCGTGGGGCTTGCAATTACCATTGTGGGCGGTGTCTTTGTCGGTGTTTCCGTCGGCCTGTTTCGTGGCGTCGAGTGGTTCCTGATGCCGCTTCTCATCATTTTTCAGACGGCGCCCGTCTCTGCGATCATCCCGATGCTGACTTACGTGTACGGGATCAGCGACACCTCAAAGGTCGTCGCCATCGTCATTCTGGGTCTGCCCCTGGTGGCGCTTAACTCATACAAGGGCATTCAGGCCACGAACAAATCCCTGCTTGAGATGTCGCAGAGTTTCTTGATGTCGCGGGCCAACACGATCCTGTTGGTGATCTTGCCATCGGCGCGAAAGATGATCTTTGCCGGCCTCCGGCTGGGCGTATCCGGCGCATTCATCGGGATCGTGCTGGCCGAGTTGCTGATCACGCCGACCGGGATTGGCGATCTGATCACCTACAACCGATCAATTGCGCGCTACGACAAGATGTTCGCGGCGATCGTTTCGATCCTGGTCCTCGCGGCGGTCACACTAAGCGCAATGAAGATGATCGAGGACCGGCTGTTCGGGGGAGATGCACAGAAATGAAGGCGAGCCCGATGCCCGCAGCCGACGGACCGGCCGCAGCCGATATCATCCTGCAAACCGAAGACATCGGCGTCGTATACGACAACGGCACCGTGGCGCTGAATGGGGTCACGCTGGATGTCCCAACCGGACAGCTCACGGCGCTTCTGGGGCCTTCAGGCTGCGGGAAGACAACGCTTCTGAAGGTCATAGCGGGCCTCGTGGAACCGAACCGCGGCGTTGTATCCGTGCATGGCAAACCGATTGCGGGACCGGGTCCCGACCGCGCTCTCGTGTTCCAGGACTTTGCGCTTCTGCCGTGGGCCACGGTGTTGGACAATGTCTCTTTTGGCCTGCGCGCGCGGGGGGTCGGGCGCAAGGAACGGCACGACACGGCCCGGCACTACATCAACGAGGTTGGCCTTTCGGGGTTCGAGGCCAAGTATCCCCACGAGCTGTCAGGCGGTATGCGACAACGGGCGGGTCTCGCCCGCGCATTGTCCGTCCAGTCCGACATCCTGATGATGGACGAGCCGTTCTCTGCCGTTGACGAGCAGATGCGGCGCAAGCTGCAGGAGGATTTGCTGGAGCTCCTGCGCGTCGAGAAAAAGACAGTCATCTTCGTCACCCACTCGATCGAAGAAGCTGTCTACCTTGCCGATCAGGTGGTGATCCTGACCGACAGGCCCGGAAAGATCTCGACCATCGTGCGCCCCGATATCGACCGCGAAGGCGAGGTTGATGTCATTCGCCGCCAGCCTCGCTACATCGAACTGGTCGACGAGATCTGGGGGAGCCTGAAGCTATATGTCGACTGACCATCGCAAGCCACTGATGCGGCGCCTCCTCGCGACCTCGCCGTTCTGGTCACTGATCTTCTGGGCCGGCTTGTGGGAACTGGCCGGCCAACTGGGCTGGATGACCCTTTTGCCACCGCTTTCGGGCATTTGGTCCGCGTTTCTCGAGCTGCTGTCGCAGGATGCCTTCTGGGACGCGTTTGCCATGACAGCGCGAACGTTCCTGATCGGCCTGGGGCTTTCCGTCGGGGTGGGGATACCCATCGGCATTCTGATGGGGATCAGCAAGCGTGCGGACAAACTGCTCTCGGTCTGGGTGAACATCTTCCTGTCCGCGCCGATCACTGCCGTGATCCCGGCGCTGATGCCGATCCTCGGCATCGGCGATGCGACCGTGATCGCTACGGTCGTGCTGTTTGCCATTTGGGTCGTCATTATCGACGCGCAGGCTGGCGTGACGCGTGTGTCGCCCTCTCTGGTCGAGATGGGTCGGGTGTTTGGCTGCACCAACGCTCAGATCATCTTTCGGATCGTCATCCCCGCAGCCCTGCCGGAGATTGTCACCGGTGTGCGTCTTGCCGTGGTACGCGCCGTCAAAGGTGTGATCGTCGGGCAGATCGTGATTGCGCTGATCGGATTTGGCGGGCTGTTCAGCACCTACTTGTCGATGTTCCTGATGGAGCGTTTCTGGGCCCTCATCCTTGTCGTGTTTGCGCTTGCTTTTACGATCATCGGCCTGGTGGAGGCACTCGAGCGGCGCATCTCCTTCTATGCACAAGCGCGGTAGGGGTGACCCATAGCACGTAGCGAAGAAACAGTGTGAAGACGGGTTTGTCTGGTATCCGGAGGGACATCGCGTCTCAGGTGAGCGAAGACCAGGCCAAAACCGGTCCCCTCTTGCGGCGTTATCATGGGGGTACGCGTATGTCCGTCGGGTTCATGGTCTTCTCCGAAGTCGCGGGGACGGCGCACCTCAAGACGGTATTCGGCTGCGGACTGCCTCCAATGGGGTTTATGGCCTTAGCGGTGCTGCCCGCGTTCCAACCGCTTTGGCGCTGACAATCAACCTCCATCCCGCCGATCCTGCGACAGGCGCATCCAAAGGACGCCACTAATGGGAACATGGCTCCCCGCCGCTTCACGCGGGAATGGAGGTCACACAGTGGCCTAATGCGACGAGGGTTGCCGGTATCGGTTCAGCTTAGCATGAGAATGACCACCGCGATCTTGCTGGGTAACGAGAATGAAGGATCGATCTTCCAACGACTGCCGCGTCGGCCTTGCTGGATCCGCGCAGGCCGCGTGCAAAGCCGTCTCAGATCTCGTGGCATTCTGAGGCGCTTCTGAGCGAATTAGAAAGCGGACGCGGTCTTCGTTGAAGCTTGGACCGAGTTGGGCTTAGACCGGATCTCAGAGGCAGCGCAGCGGTCCGTGAATTAGTGGTCCCTCAAAGTCGGGATTTCGCTGAGCGAGGACATGCCGCGGTGAAAGTCAGTCTCGGACAGACCAAACCTACCGGTCGCGACCGCTTCGCTCCGCCTGGAGCAACGGCCGAACCGCCGACCAGAAGCGACCGGCCAAGCCTTAACGTGTTTTCGCGGTCCAGGCTTGGGTTGGCCGGGAACCATCTCGACCCGGCACTCTCCAATCCGGCCATCGACAGCGCGCCGCGAGGCCGCGGTATGGTCAAGATGAAGGTCGGCGATGTCCTTGGGGCCGGCCAGATCAAGGGCCAGGCCTGCTCCGACGCTCTCCGGCCTGCGTAGCTGCGACGACAAAGGCGTCCGTGCTTGGATCAGTTAGATTGCTGTTGGCAGAACGCCGCGGCTCGGCCGATAATGATAAGGTAAAACGACAAACAGGGAGAAAGAAATGTGCCATCCGGTTATCATGGAGTACATAAAGGAGAAAGCTCTTACCCGTCGCGATCTGTTCCGCGGCTCGGCAGCGGCTGGCGCAGCCATTGTCGCGTCGAGCGTCGTGTCGCCCAGACCGCTCATGGCGCAAACGCCAAGCCGGGTCGTCGATGTGACCCACACGCTAACGTATGATTTCCCGACCTATTTCGGTGAACAGCAGTTCTTCGACGAGCAGGTCTTTAACTACGCCGAACACGCGTTTAACCTTAAAGCGTTGCGCGTAAACGAGCACACTGGCACTCATATCGATGCGCCATTGCATTTCACGGATGGTGGAACGTCGATCGATGAAGTGCCAGTGTGCTCGTTTACGCGCAACGCTTTAAGGTTAAACGCGTGTTCGGCGTAGTTAAAGACCTGCTCGTCGAAGAACTGCTGTTCACCGAAATAGGTCGGGAAATCATACGTTA